>NZ_LNYE01000031.1:23190-23371 GCF_001467695.1 Legionella gratiana | reverse complement strand
CACCCTCTGCGCAAGCAGGGGGTCTCGTAAGCGTATGACTGCAAAGTGAAGTTTAGAGCAAAGCTTTGTTACTTTTAGACCTTCCGCTTTTGCGGAAGGAGACGGTATTGAGAAGTCCGTCACCCTCTGCGCAAGCAGGGGGTCTAATGGGTATGACTTCAAGGTGAAGTTAGAGCAAAGC
>NZ_LNYE01000031.1:0-23078 GCF_001467695.1 Legionella gratiana | reverse complement strand
GACGGTATTGAGAAGTCCGTCACCCTCTGCGCAAGCAGGGGGTCTAATAGGGTATGACTTCAAGGTGAAGTTAGAGCAAAGCTTTGTTACTTTTAGACCTTTCGCTGTTGCGGAAGGCGACGGTATTGAGAAGTCCGTCACCCTCTGCGCAAGCAGGGGGTCTCGTAAGCGTATGACTGCAAGGTGAAGTTTAGAGCAAGGCTTTATTACTTTTAGACCTTCCGCTGTTGCGGAAGGTGACGGTATTGAGAAGACCTTCCACTTTTACGCAGGTGGCAATGGTGCATTACATTAGAGAACAACAACTTCGTTCTATGTTTTGCGTATCTTTTTCATCATTAAGGTTCACTTCCAAGAACTCCAACTCTTGATACATAATGAGAGATGTTTGTAATAAGCCCTTTGTGGTCTCCCATAGACGATCTTTTTCTCTATAAGCTGACATTAGATTATTTAATAAAAAAAGGCATTCTGCATGTTGTTCACTTCTAGGTATTGGAGCGGCAAAGAATCTTGGCAGAGAATGTATGGATTTTGAGGCACTAGGTAACTGTACAATGTAATCAATAAGATCCGAGAGGGAGTTATTACAAAGTATGCTCAGTAAGAGAGGCATATAACTATGCAACAGCAAATGAGAATCAGAGAGGATTTCTTTAAGGAGTAAGAGCAGATTTTTATTTTTGCTCGTGATAGTTATTTTACCTAGATCAACAAGCGTTTGTTGTTGAGCGGATTTTAGATTCTCAAGTTCCTTTTTCCAAGTAGACAATTTCGAGCTCAAGCTAATTGCTTCATAGTGCGTTCTATCTGATTGAATAACATTTGAAAAAAGCTTCATTAATTCTTCAATGGTGGTGACGGTGGACATTTTTTCAATTAAATACGACACCATACTTCCGTTGTTGTCTAAGTAATGTTTTTCTAATTCTGATTTATAAAGAGTTATAATTGAATCCTTCATATCGAACTCACTTTAAACACTATTCTTTTCTAGGGGGGCGGCTCATCAGGTTTTGTACTACTTTTTTAGCACTAATTTTTCCTTGTAACAGTGCATTGATTTGTTCACAGATAGGCATTTCAACTTGATGTTGCTTTGCTATGAAACAGACCTGTGATGCATTACTTTTTCCTTCTACAACCTGACCAATTTGTTTTTCGGCTTCAGTAATGCTGATATTATGCCCCAAAAGCAAGCCAAAACGACGATTACGTGATTGATCATCCGTGCAAGTCAATACTAAATCCCCTACACCTGCTAAGCCAAGAAAAGTATCTGCTTGAGCCCCTAAAGCTAATCCTAGACGCTCCATTTCTGCTAAACCACGTGTGATTAAAGCCGCTTTAGCATTTGCACCATAACCTAAGCCATCACTTATGCCGCAACCAATTGCCAATACATTTTTAATTGCTCCGCAAATTTGAACACCGATAAGATCATTACTTAAATACACTCGTAAGTTCCGGTGATGCAGTAATTCTTGAATGTTTTTTTGATATTCTGAATTGTTGGAGGCTAAAGTCACTGCAGTTGGTAATAAGCAAGCTACTTCTTTGGCGAAGGATGGGCCAGAAATAATGGCTTGCGGAAAAGAGGGGCCGAAAGTCTTAGAAACTAACTCACTTAATAACTGATGACTTTGGGGATCAATTCCTTTAGTGAGCCAAGCCAGACCTTGAGGTGGTTTGGGGATTTTCGCAATAATTTCAGCAAATGCATGGGATGGCACCGCAATGATCACGTAGTCTGCCTTATTGAAGCAATAAGCCAAATCATGAGTAGGAAAGAGGGTTTCAGGAAAATTAATATCAGGCAAATAACGAGGGTTTGCTTTTTTTTCGGCCATGAGCGCAACGTGTTGGGGGTCGTGTCCCCACAACAAAACACGATGCCCTATATGAGCAAGATGTATTGCAACGGCAGTACCCCAAGATCCTGCACCTAATATGGCAATCGTTTTCTGGTTCATTTTTTACGTTCTTAAACAAGTTGCAACTCTGTCTCATAAGCAAAACTAAGGGCTCATATAGAACTTCCTTATATTTGCTTCACTGCTACTACTCAGTTAAGAAGCCGTTGTGTCATCCTCGTGTAGGCGGGGATCCATTTTCTATAGGAAACTGTTCCACTTTTATAAATGGATTCCCGCTTACGTGGGAATGACAACTTCATTAAATTAATGGCAGCGGACTATTACTTCTTCACACTATTGTTTTAGTGCGTAGTTTCTTCTTTAGCTTCGCCTGACTTTTGTTTTTCTGCAAGTTGTTGCATGTATAAAGCATCAAAATTAATAGGTGCCAATACGAGTTGTGGGAAGCTGCCACGAATCACTTGAGACGTTATCGCTTCACGTGCATAAGGGAATAAGATATTGGGGCAAAAGCTGTTTAGTAAATGATCCAGTTGATTTGTTGGAGCGCCTTGAATGGTAAAAATACCTGCTTGTTTGACTTCAACTAAGAATGCAGTGCTTTTTTGATTGCTTACTGTAGCTGTTACTGTTAATACAACTTCAAAAACATTTTCTTCTAGTTTTGTTGTACTGGTATTTAGGTCAAGATTGAGTTCAGGCTCCCATTGTTGTTGAAAAACTGCAGGAGTATTGGGTGTTTCAAAAGATAAATCTTTAATGTAGATTCTTTGAATCATAAATTGAGTTTCATTATTTTGTGGCGCCTGGTTTGCTTGTTCGCTCATAATATAGCTATCCTCTTAGTAATTGATCGAGTTTTCCCTGGGCATCCAGGGCATATAAGTCATCGCAGCCACCAATATGTTGGCCATCGATGAAAATTTGTGGCACGGTACGTCTGCCGCCACTTTTGGTTACCATTTCTTCACGTAATTCGGGGTGTACATCAATACGAATATCCGTAAATGAAGTATTTTTTTGTTGGAATAACGCTTTTGCTCTAGCACAGTAAGGACAATACCCAGTACTGTACATGATTATTTCAGTCATAATTTTATTTTCCTTTCACTAAGGGTAGGTCTGCCTCTTGCCAGGCAGCAATTCCTCCACTAAGCACTAAAGGTTGATAACCTTGAGTCTGAATTTTTTTCGCTATGGCTTGTGTATCCAGAGCTCGTGTACCTACTAAAATAATAGGTTTATTTTTATATTTGTCCATTTTTTGTTGCTCAAAATCATCACTTTTAGCATTTATAGAATCGATAATATGACCTTGTTTAAATGCTTCTTTGTCTCGCAAATCAATTACTACAGCATTTTCATTGTTGATTAGATTAACAGCAGCTTGAGGCGTCAGTTCTTTAGCTTTCTTTTTTTGAGTGATTAATTCATTAATAAAGGTTAACAGTAAGATCACAATTAGGGCTAACCATAGTTGCCAGTGATTCATGATAAATTGACCTAAATGTTCCATGTTCCGCTCTTGATGTTTTATTAAT
Source organism: Legionella gratiana (assembly GCF_001467695.1). Lineage (GTDB taxonomy): Bacteria > Pseudomonadota > Gammaproteobacteria > Legionellales > Legionellaceae > Legionella > Legionella gratiana. Next base: position 19,660 of record NZ_LNYE01000031.1, on the reverse strand, counting down.
GTAGCGAATTATCCCCAGAATAGAGAATGAACGCAAGTAAAGGATGAGGGTTCTTATGGAACTTATCTTTTTCTTTTCAGAAGAACATAGATTGCTCCACTGCCGCCGTCTTTAGGTAACGCACTATGAAAAGCAATAACTTCATTTATTTGGGGAAGCCAGCGATTAAGCAGGTTTTTTATTATAGGAGGTGCGCCTTGGATGCCTCCTTTACCGTGAATAATTAATAAGCATCTCTTCCCTTGTTCTGTCTGTGTTTGAATGAACTGGCAAAGCATCTCTCTGGCTTTTTCACTTTGTAAACCATGTAAGTCTAATCGCTCCTCCCAAGGGATTTGCCCTTTTTTTAATGCTTTGAATCGTTGATGGGAAAGGCTTGATTGAGAATACGAAAGAATCGTTTCAGAAAGAACTGTTTCGATAATTATATCCGATAAATAATATTCTTTTTTCACTTCTTTTTCTTTTAATGTACTTTTTTGAGGCTGCCTCGGAGGTTTAGTCTTTGATGTGACACGTCTTGTTTTTTCATGAAGTGGTTTTACTGAGCGCATGCATTCACGAAATAGCGCTTTGTCCTCATCGGACACAAAATTATCAGCCATCTTTTGCTAGAATTTAAAGTTTATATTTAAGTATATCTTGAAATTTAGGTGGGTAGAAGCAAGACAAAAGTTGAGGGATGCTAAAAGTTCTTTGTACGGATGTTGCTTTGCTGGGCTACATTTGTTATTTAACATAGGGTACAATTTGTGCTTTTTCTGAATGGGAATGAACCCCTATGAGCAGTTATATACTTAAGGAAACGGAAGAGTTAATTACTATTTTAGATTTTTTACGCTTTAGTGTGTCCTGTGCTATGAATGCTAATTTGTTTTATGGTCACGGTACGGATAATGCTTGGGACGATATGCATTCTTTAATTCTAAGGAGTCTTTCATTACCTTATGAGATTGAGTCTAATTGGTTAAATGCTCGCTTGACTACCAGTGAAAAAAAATATTTATGTCAGCAACTGGAGAAACGTATTAATCAACGTGTCCCCGTGCCTTATTTAATAAAAGAAGCCTATTTTTGTGACTTACCTTTTTATGTGGATGAACGGGTTCTTATTCCGCGCTCTCCTATAGCAGAACTGATTAAGAATGAATTTTCTCCTTGGATAGATGCGGATAAGGTACACCGGATTTTAGATTTATGTACCGGCAGTGGATGTATCGCGATTGCGTGCTGTTATGCCTTTCCTGATGCCCAAGTTGATGCTGCTGATATTTCAAGTGAAGCACTTGCTGTTGCTGCAATTAATCGCGAACAATTAGAGGTTGAAGAACAACTTACCTTAATTGAATCGGATTGTTTCACCAAAGTACCGCAAATAAGCTATGATTTAATTGTCAGTAATCCCCCTTATGTGGGTAAAGCAGAGATGCAAACGTTGCCGGATGAATTCCGCCATGAGCCTGTTTTAGCTTTGGAAACTGGAAATAATGGCTTAGCTATTGTGGAAACCATTCTGCAAAACGCCCATGCCTACTTAAGTGAACATGGTGTTTTGGTTGTAGAAGTAGGCAATAGTGAAGACGCTTTAGGTGAGGCATATCCACATGTTCCTTTTACTTGGTTGGAAATGAGCCATGGTGGACAAGGTGTGTTTTTGTTAACGAAACAACAACTCGATGAGTATTTTAATGTCAGGTAATACTTTTGGAACTTTATTTACAGTAACTACATTTGGTGAAAGCCATGGCCCAGCTATTGGTTGTGTGGTAGATGGTTGCCCCCCAGGATTACCGTTGCAAGCTGAGGACATCCAACCTTTTCTTGATAAACGCAAACCAGGCCAATCCAAATACACCACACAAAGAAGAGAAGACGATAAAGTGCAAATTCTCTCTGGAGTTTTTGAAGGAAAAACAACAGGCGTGCCTATTGCTTTGTTGATTCAAAATACCGATCAACGCTCACGAGATTATGAGGAAATCAAAAATTTATTTCGTCCAGGACATGCAGATTTTACCTATCATCATAAATACGGTCATCGTGATTATCGTGGCGGAGGTCGTTCCTCAGCTCGTGAAACCGCGGCACGAGTTGCAGCAGGTGCAATCGCTCGTTTGTATTTACAGCATCATTTAAAACTGGAGATTGTGGGTTACTTGCAACAAATGGGGGAGTTGGTTTTAAACGTTGATGATGAGGCAGAGATTTCTAATAATCCTTTTTTTTGTCCTAATAAGACACAAGTTCAAGAACTTGCGGATGCAGTGGAGCAACTAAGAAGAAAAGGGGATTCAGTTGGAGCTCGAGTGAACGTTATTGCTCGTAATGTACCTGTAGGACTTGGTGATCCCGTGTTCGATAAGCTGGATGCGACATTAGCTTATGCGATGATGTCAATCAATGCTGTTAAAGGTGTTGAAGTAGGTGCTGGTTTTAAGGCAGTGAATCAACTTGGTTCAGTGCATCGAGATCAAATGTCACATCAAGGCTTTCTTAGTAATAATGCAGGTGGGATTTTAGGAGGGATCTCTACAGGACAAAATATTGAAGTAAGTATTGCATTAAAGCCTACATCAAGTATTACCAGTCCAGGAAAAACACTCAATGTTTTTGGGGAAGAGGTTTCGATAGTAACTAAAGGACGGCACGATCCTTGTGTGGGAATTAGGGCAGTGCCTATAGCTGAAGCAATGATGGCTTTAGTATTGATGGATCATTATTTGAGACATAAGGCGATAATGAGATAGTCTACAATAGACTTCGTTCCAAACGCTACTGTAGTGGAGAATTGCTACGTCGATACGGTGCTCGAATCCTCATGTACTGGCGAGTACGCTCCGGTTCTGTGCTCCGTTTCTCCTCGTACTTCCCTCACTACAGCGAGTTTGGAACGAAGTCTAAACTAATACAATAGAGAGAGGTGATAATGAGTAGAGAATTAAATGTAGCCATAGTGGGTGCTACAGGTGCTGTAGGAGAAACTTTTTTAACGGTATTGGAAGAAAAAAATTTCCCTATAAAAATTCTTTATCCTTTGGCGAGCTCTCGTTCTGTTGGTAAAACAGTAATGTTTAAAAACAATGAATTAGATGTTTTAGATCTGGCTGAATTTGATTTTAGCAAGGCAGATATCGCTTTATTTTCAGCTGGAGGTTCTGTATCTAAGGAGTATGCTCCCAAAGCCGCTGCGAGTGGTTGTGTTGTGGTTGATAATAGCTCATGTTTTCGTTATGAAGATGATATTCCTCTTGTTGTTCCAGAAGTGAATTCGCATCGTATTGCCGAATATAAAAATAGAGGTATCATTGCTAACCCTAATTGCTCCACCATCCAGATGGTTGTTGCTTTAAAACCTTTATATGATGCAGCAGGAATTTCACGTATTAATGTAGCTACCTATCAGTCTGTTTCAGGTACTGGAAAGAAAGCGATTAGCGAGCTTGTGTCGCAAGTGGGTGATTTATTGAATGGTAAACCTCCTCGTATCCATGTGTACCCTCAACAAATTGCTTTTAATGCTATTCCGCATATTGATCAATTTGAAGAAAATGGCTACACCCGTGAAGAAATGAAAATGGTATGGGAAACACGCAAGATTATGGAGGATGAGCATATTATGGTGAATCCTACAGCGGTACGTGTCCCTGTTATTTATGGACATTCCGAAGCCATTCATATAGAACTAAAAAGAGCAATGACTGCAGAAGAGGCTCGTACCATTCTTTCTAAAGCTCCTGGTGTTAAAGTAGTTGATAATATAGATAAAGCAAGTTACCCAACTGTGATAAAACATGCTATAGGACATGATGAAGTATTTGTAGGTCGAATTCGTGCCGATATTTCACATCCAAATGGATTAAATTTGTGGGTAGTAGCGGATAATATTCGTAAAGGTGCTGCATCTAATGCAGTGCAAATTGCTGAAATTTTACAAAGAGAATTTCTGTAATTATTTTATTGTCCTTGTTTCTTGATTTTTATTAAGAATCTTGACTTGGGTTGCGCAACGCTGTAATGCACGCCCAAGTCCTATAAATGAATGCTATAATAAAAATATCTATTGGCGTAGAACGCTTAAAAAATCCTCCTACTTTTTATAACCTAAGTTATACTTTGATTAACGCAATTGGATATTTTGAAGTATATGCTAAATGAATATTATTTAACCGATGATATTGAAGAGCCGGTTCTTGCTCATGCTGTTTTATCTTACGTTACACCGAGTGTATCGGGTAAGCAACTTCATGAACTAAAAACAGGACAAATTCATTGGGAAGCAAAATTGGATCTCTCTGGTTTACAGATAGAAGAGGCCCGTAAGGCTTTATTGAAATTTATTCAAAAACAGGTGAACAATAGGAAAAATTCCTTATTGATTATCCATGGTACAGAAAGTCGTAAAAATGCTTTTCCTTTGTTAAAGAATTTGATCAATCATTGGTTACCGCAAATTGCGGAGGTAGCTGCTTTTCATAGTGCAAATCCTAAAGATGGTGGTATTGGCGCTGTATATGTTTTGCTTAAAAAAATATATGATCTGCCTGAGTTTACTCGTATCGAAAAAGAATCCATTTTAGTTGCAGAAACTAAGGCAATGGAACGACAAAGACGTTTAGCTGAACAGCAAGGTGAGCGGCGGTTAGCATCGGTGAAAGCGCGTGAACATTCCAATCAAGAAGCCCCGCCTAGTCCTGAGGGTGAATTGCAAAATAGCATTTTACAACATCCAGAATTAAGCAGCCAGCGTTTTGATGGTGTTGACTCTCCTTTAAATCCTGAACCTCCTTTAAATACCGAGGCTCGACGAGAGTTTGATAACGAACGACGCAACCAAGAGCAAGAAAAGCAACTACGTTTAGGGCATATGCCAAAATTTACTAATACGCCTAGACCTAGAGGTCCTCAATGACAATTGCAAGTGACATAATCGGCCATCAAATGCCTGATTTTGACTCTTATCTTCGAGCTGGAGAGTCGTTAGATGACATTGATGAGTATGGTTTTACGCCTTTAATTGAGAGTGCTATTACTCGTCAAATTGAAATTGCTGAGCAATTGATTGTTCGTAAAGTAGATGTAAATAAAGCTGATGTAACTGGACGTACTCCTTTGCATTGGGCTGTAGATAATAACGATGTGGCGTTTGCACGTTTATTGTTAAACAATGGAGCAGATCCTAATGCCTATACACGCAATGGACTTTCTGTATTGGTCTACCCAGTACTCCGTGGTCAGGATGTACTCAAACACTTGCTCTATAATTATGGGGCAAAGCTTGATTTTGCGCTGGATTTCATTAATGGCAAACTTTTAGGGCATCGGTTCGAATTGCAAGGAGATGTAGATATAGTAAATGCCAAGGGTGAATTCATTGAACTGGATTATGAGGGTTTTATTCTAGAATTCACTGTTTCTGCAATAAAAGATGCTTTAAGGCGCTTTATTAGTAGTTTTTCAACACGACATTTACGCGAGTATTTCCCATTTGCTCATATTATCGTTGATGCATTTACTATTGCTGAAGAACTTTTGCAATATCAGCATTTGCCATTTTTGGAGAGGCAACACCTTAACCGGTTGCAGACACTTTTAAACGCATCCATGATAATTCTCCCTGCAGCAAGTCGTGGCCATGCCATGGGCTTTATCCGTTTTGGTCAGTGGTGGGCTAAAATTGATAGAGGTGAAAACAGTCTGAAAGAGGGTAGTGTTACTATTTATAAAATCACGAGACCAGAAGTTTTTGATAGTTATTTTTTGCAAGATTTTTTATATAAAAAACAAGCAAGAACTTATTTTCATCAGGTGATCAACCAACAATTAGGGTTAACTCCTGTAGCAAAAATGCCTATTAGTTCGCAGATCAGTGGTAATTGTTCCTGGGCTAATATCCAAGCTATAGTAGCAGTGGCGTATGCTATTCAAGAATTGGAGAAAACGAACCAGTTTAATCCTAATCCAGCTATGGCTTTTTATGATGAGTGGGTAGTATGGGATAAAGAGAGAGCAATTGATGAATGCATTCAGCGTTTTTATTTGGCAGACCCAACACGTAAGGCAAGTCTTGCTGCAATGTTAGGAGGTGTTTTATTTCAAGCTTGCGATTATGGGAATAAGCGGCATTTGGAAATGGCCGAAAAAATACTTAATGTTTTGACCTTGCCTGAATATGAATATATTTTAAAAAGTTATCTTGAAGAATATTGCATTAAACGGTTAACCAAAAGAGGAAATAATTTACTTAAAATTCTCGATGACTGTGGTATAAATCCTAATATTGGTGTCAATCCTATTGCTACTGGTTTATAAAACCCGCCCCACCCTAGGGTCATGCTATAACATCACCCATTAAGTTTTATACTGCGTTGCAAACTCACTCGGCTTCGGTCATTTACTTTTATGTAAACTCCTTCACCTCGTTCATGTGCGCCTTGTCTAAAACCTAGTGGGTGTACTATATGATTTCACAGCGTTTTTTAGGGTTATTTCTTTTTTCAGCTATACTCAAAAATAAGGTGCTCTACATGTCTCAAGGAGATTCCTCTCTATGGCATTAGGACATTAGGACGCAGATTTTGAGATAAAAAATTAGTAATGAGAAGGATTTTAAAGAATACTTATTTTTCTCAATAAGGAGAGCATTATGCTAAAGTGGGCACTTATATTTTTAATTATTGCTATAGTGGCTGGTTTGTTTGGTTTTAGAGGTATTGCATCCACAGCTACGAGTATTGCTAAAGTACTCTTCTTTTTATTTATAGTGATTTTTTTAGCTTTTTTAATTCTAAGTTTATTTGGAACTGCATCAATGGCCCCAGTTCCTTAGCAGAAAAGAGGGTTGGCATCATAGATAGGTTTGTTCTTTGTTTGAACAATTGTGCCCGCTGTTGCATTCATACATATTAACTTAACGTGAGTTCGACATAAAAAGCATTTCTATGCCTTTTATGTCGCTAAACGAACGTTATCCCGTAAAAGGAGCAGCATTTATACGGGATCCAGTTCTATGAAAATGATGCAATATCAATAACAAAGCGATAACGAACATCACTTTTCAAGACACGTTCATAAGCTTCATTGACTTTATGAATAGGAATTAATTCAATATCAGAAACTATGTGGTGTTTACCACAGAAGTCAAGCATTTCTTGAGTTTCTTTAATGCCACCAATCAATGAACCTGATAAATTTCGACGACGCTCTATCAAAGAAAATGAATTAATCAGGGTAGGTTCTTCTGGAATTCCAACAATAACCATAGTTCCATCACGTTTTAATAATTTGAGGTATTCATTCCAATCGATTTTGGCTGAGACAGTACAAATGATGAGATCAAAATGATTAGTTAATTTTTCGAACGTTTTTGCATCGGAAGTTGCAAAGAAATGACTTGCTCCCATACGTCTGCCATCAATTTCTTTATTAAGTGAATGACTAAGTACAGTTACCTCAGCCCCCATTGCGTGAGCGAGTTTAACACCCATATGCCCAAGGCCTCCTAAACCTAAAATCGCCACACGTTTTCCAGGGCCTATTTGCCAATGCTTTAGTGGTGAGTATAAAGTTATTCCTGCACAGAGCAAAGGTGCTGCTGCATCCAAGGGCAAATTTGATGGTATTTTTAAAACGTAATTCTCATCAACAACGATCTTAGTAGAGTAACCACCTTTAGTCGTATTGTTTCCATTAGATTCTGTACCGTTATAAGTTAATGTCATACCTTCGTCACAAAATTGCTCTAATCCTTCATGACAATTGTCGCATTGGCGGCAGGAGTCTACAAAGCAGCCAACTCCTACTCGATCGCCTACATTAAATTTAGTAACGGATGAGCCTATTTTACTGACAATACCAATAATTTCATGGCCAGGAACCATTGGAAAGATACTACCTTCCCATTCACCTCTAACGAGATGAATATCTGAATGACAGATGCCACAATAGTGGATATCAATTAAAACGTCATTTTCTCCAACATCACGACGATTAAAAGAGTAAGGAGTAAGAGGTGCTTTTGCACTTTGAGCGGCATAGCCTTTGACGGGTATCATTTCAAACTCTCCATGTTAGTATCTAAGAATATTTTTTCTTAATTTAACGTGAGTTCGCTATAAAAAATAAAGTGATTTTTTATAGCGAACGGTTTTTATTTAATTTGATGTTCAGGATAAGGATTTTATACCTAGAACCGCTCGGGCTGAGGAGCGCTTAGCCCGAACGAGCGGTGGTAATCATTCCCTTTTTTATCCCACTCACATTCTACTGCGGAATAACCGAGCCACGGTTACACTCTATTCTTTTATCGCTGGTTCTCTTTTTTTGTTTTCAGTTCGAGCAACAGGGGCTTTGTTATTCGATTGTTGCTGTTGCGGCTGGCTCGCTTTTTTACGATGCATGTTAGAACTTGTTGAACCGCTACTTGTGTTTGCTCGTTGTTGCGAACCAAGCGATCGACGTCTACGATTTGACGATTTTCTGTCACCCGTAGAACTTTTAGGTGATTTAGCTTGAGCCTGGCCACGAGGTTGTATTTTTTTGGATTGGCTCTGAGTAACCGGAGCAGCTGAATCAGCATGTCCACCAAATAAACTGGACCATAATCGCTTGATGAAACTAGCTTGAGTGCTTTTAACGGGATGATGTTCGGCAAAGGATTTGACAGCGGGCTGATCTTGGGAAATGTCAGTTTCATTGCTCGAAATTTGTAATTCAGGTTGTTGGATTAAGGTATAACTTGGCTTTTTAGATTTACCTACGTTATCTTCTTTTAGACGAGTAATCGAGTATTGAGGTGAGTGCATATAAGGATTTGCAATGATCATGATGGCAACACCATGCCTTTTTTCAATATCTCTAATGTAATTACGCTTTTCATTCATAATGAAAGTAGCCATTTCAGGAGGAAGCTGAACTTGTATCTCAGCAGTTTTTTCTTTTAATGCTTCTTCTTCGATTAGTCGTGTAATGGATAAGCCATGCGATTGAATATTACGGACAGTACCACGTCCTTCACAACGAGGACAAACTTCCTGAGCACTTTCACCAAGAGACAATCTTAGTCGTTGGCGAGACATTTCCAAAAGCCCAAAACGAGAGATACGACCAACTTGAATACGTGCACGATCAGCTTGTAATGCTTCTTTCAAGCGATTTTCAACCTCGCGTTGATTTTTACTGGAGCTCATATCAATAAAATCAATTACTACTAAACCACCTAAATCACGTAGACGTAATTGACGGGCGATTTCATCGGCTGCTTCAATATTTGTATTTAAGGCAGTTGCTTCTATATCAGAGCCACCAGTAGCTTTAGCAGAGTTTACATCAATTGATACGAGTGCTTCCGTTCTATCAATAACTAATGCACCTCCAGAGGGTAACATGACTTGTCGTTGAAATGCAGTTTCTATCTGACTTTCAATTTGATAGAAATTAAACAACGGAATACTGCTATTATAGAGTTTCAAGTTTGGTAAAAACTCAGGCTTTACACGTTCAATATATTGTTTTGCTTTAATATAGGAAATTTGATCGTCAATAATGATTTCGCTAATTGATTTACGTAAATTATCGCGAATGGAACGAATAATCACATCTCCTTCTTGGTGAATTAGGCAAGGAGCAAGTTCTGTATTATAGGCTTGTTTAATTGATTGCCATTGATTACAGAGCATATTCAGATCATCTTGCAATTCTTCCTGACTTTTACCAACACCGGCTGTTCGGATAATAAGTCCCATGTCTTCAGGGAGAACCAGCGCATTGAGTGTTTCCCGAAGTTCATCACGATCTTCACCTTCTATACGTCGTGAAATGCCGCCAGAACGTGGGTTATTGGGCATGAGAACCAGATAGCAACCCGCTAAAGTAATAAATGTGGTTAGTGCAGCACCTTTGCTACCGCGTTCCTCTTTATCAACTTGAACTAATAATTCTTGACCTTCACGGATTAATGATGTGATCGGTGGTTTTTCATCGCCAAATTCCTCTGGATTTTTACTTAAATATTCAGGTGCAATTTCTTTTAGAGGTAGAAACCCTTGGCGTTTAGCGCCATATTCTACAAAAATGGCATCGAGGCTAGGTTCTCTACGGGTAACTATTGCTTTGTAGATATTACCCTTTTTTTTCACTTCACCAGGACATTCAATATCCAGATCAAATAAATAATTATCTTTAACAAGTGCAACACGAACTTCTTCCGTTTGCATTGCATTGATTAACATTTTTTCCATCTATTACCCCATATTTTGGGCGCTGTCATTTAAGATGAGATAGGGTCTATTTACAATTCTACTATCTTGGCCAAAATGCCTTGATTTTTTGCACTAAGAGGCTCGCATGCTTCATATGTGCTCTGCTACGTTGCTTGAAAATTAAGAGAGTTTGACTCAAGCTAGCGAATTGTAAACAGATCCGAGTATAAGGCTCAAAACTCCTTAGAGGTTCAATGTGGTGGCTGGTATTTCTATTCTCTTGGCGGTGCGCTGAATTTTCCATACTGTGTTGCTGCATAGAAAGGTATGCTTTATTACAATCGCTTGAAAATCCAGTCATGTCACCATAAGCCGGTAATAGAGCAGCGGCACCTGGGATTGAACAATAAGTGAGGTGATCTTTAAGCGAACCCATAGCCTTGTGGACAGACCTCATGCATGTTTCCTGTACAATAGACCTCTTTCGAAACTCTAATGTAAAGGTGAATTTCTTTGTCGACACGGTACCCCAATTCTCATATTTTTTCATGAACATTCTCATCGGGTATTCCGCGTCCTCTTGCGCTTTCTTCTCTGCAGAGAGTTTCGAAAGAGGTCTAATAAGAGGTGCATACTGTAAAATATACTGGTTACGAGTCAAGCGGGTTGAAAAAGTAAGCCAATGGCGTGTGGTAGCCCTGAAATAATTCGTAATCGGTATAAAGCATGTCTGGCATGCATAGGTTTCTGTTAAAAATATGATCAATTTAGCCCTGGCATTGGGTCGCTTCCTTATATCTTTAAGCTTAAATGGAAGCGCTATTTTTCTTGTAACTACATTTTAAGTATATTTAGGTTGGGCTAATGGTCCAATTTCCTCAATGATCTATATATACTTTAAAAGTAAATAGTCACGCTTTTTTTCTATTTATGCGTTATAATTCGGTTGCATGAAAATTTTCCATGCTATTGGCGATCATATCAAAAAAATCGCACACCGCAAACAGGTTTATTGACAATGAATGAAGTAAGTTATAAAGAAATTAGCAATGAAGAAGAAGGGCAACGTTTGGATAATTACTTGATTCGCATTTTAAAAGGTGTTCCTAAAAGCCACATTTATAGAATAATACGTGCTGGTGAAGTTCGAGTTAATAAAAAGAGAGCTCAAATTAATTCAAGATTGCATGTTGGTGATAGGGTACGAATTCCACCAATTCGTCTATCAGAACCCAAAGATGTGTTTGTTGGTGATACCTTAGCAAAGCGATTGAACGAATCGATTATTTTTGAAGATCCCAGCCTTTTGGTACTTAATAAGCCAGCAGGCATAGCAGTTCATGGAGGAAGCGGTTTAAGTCTTGGTGTGATTGAGGCTTTGAGAAAAACCCGGCCTGACTTAGCTTATCTAGAATTAATACATCGTTTAGATAAAGAAACATCAGGGTGTCTTTTATTAGCAAAAAAGCGCAGTGTTTTAAGAGCAATACATGCTTTGCTTGAAGCGCGGGAGGTACAAAAAACTTATTGGGCATTATTAAACCATCGTTGGGAAGGAAAAAAAGAAGTAATTGTTCAGGCTGCTCTTGAAAAAAATATTTTAAAATCAGGTGAGCGCATCGTTAAGGTTAACGAAGAAGGTAAGGCTTCCGAAACACTATTTAAGCTTCTTGAAAATTACAAACAAGCCTGTTGGGTTGAGGCTAGTCCCAAAACAGGTCGTACCCATCAAATCCGCGTACATAGTGCTCATTTAGGACATGCTATAGTCGGAGATAAAAAATATGGAGCACTTGCAGGACAAGTAGAAGGGATAGATAATCAGCAACATCGTCTTTTTTTACATGCACGATCCATTCAATTTGAATTGAATGGAAAAAAGCTTCTGTTTCAAGCTGATGCAGACGATCAATTTTCTACTACACTAAAACAATTGCGTATCAGGAGCGTAGTGTTCAATGAGCAATCCATATGAATTGGTAGTATTTGACTGGGAAGGTACTATTGCAGATACTTTAGGAGTAGTTTTACATGTGGTTTCTACAGAAGCAAATTTGCTGGGTTTTGGTGATTTTGATTCTTTTGAGGCGAGAAAATATGTAGATTTGGGTTTAGTACAAGCATTAAAGAAAGCATACCCCCACTTATCCTCGACACAGCACCAACAATTATTGCATGCTGTGCAACAAGCAATGTATTCTCGTCCATTAGATGTGTGCTTGATGCCTGGTGTGCGTGAACTCATTTCTCAATTACATGAAGCTCAGATAGAGTTAGCTATAGCAACGAATAAAGGACATCAATCTTTATTGCGTGCCTTGCAAGCTACAGGGCTTGATCAAGTGTTTCAGGTGACGCGCTCTGCAGGACAAGTACCAGCAAAGCCTTGCACGAAGATGTTGGAAGAAATTATAGAAGAGGCTGGTGTTACTCCGGATAAAACGTTGATGATAGGTGATTCACCTACTGATATGGAAATGGCACGAAATCTTCAAGTAGCTGCTGTAGGAATAGATATATACCATCAGCAAGAGGCTGTAGTACTTAAAGCAGCAGGAGCCTTGGTTGTATTTGATGATTATAAACAGTTAGCTGATTTTTTAAATTTAACGAGAGGTAATTAACGTGAGTTCGACATAAAGGCATTTTTATGTCTTTTATGCCGCTAAACGAACGTTATCCCGTAAAGCTTGTCTCCAGCGAAAGCGGGATGCGTAGCATTTATACGGGATCCACTTTTAAAATTGGGATAGTTCGATAAATTACATTATTTTTTATGTCGAACTCACGTTAGTTAAGTCATAGTACCTAATTATTTTGGAGCTTGCTCATTGGATAGAGTGCGTTCTATTTAGTCATATGTAAAAGGGAGTATCAATCGTTGAGTACATTAACCAGTTTGCCCAATTTATTAACTTTACTGCGCATTGTTTTGATCCCAGTCCTAGTGATGGTGTTTTATTTGCCTTTCAAATTTGCCTATGTTTCGGCCGCAAGTATTTTTGCTTTAGCAAGTTTTACTGACTGGTTGGATGGATATTTAGCACGAAGGCTACAAATGATGTCACCTTTTGGCGCTTTTCTTGATCCTGTTGCTGATAAGTTATTGGTCTCTACGAGTTTATTGTTATTAGTGGGTGCTAACAATATTCAGTACATTACGATTCCCGCAATTGTTATTGTTGGCCGTGAAATTGTGATTTCAGCATTACGCGAATGGATGGCTGAGATAGGCAGACGAGCAAGTGTTACTGTAGGTTATGTGGGTAAAATAAAAACTTTCTTACAAATGATCGCTTTGTTTTTATTATTAGCGTTTAATTCATTGGATTCTTGGGGTGGCATTTTCGGTTTTGTGTTGCTTTATGTGGCCGCAATTTTAACTATTTGGTCGATGATTATTTACTTGGCAATTGCTTGGCCAGAATTAACGAAAAAAAATTAATTTTATTATTGACAGGGAATTAATTTTAGGTAGAATCACACCCCGTAGAGACGCGGGAATAGCTCAGTTGGTAGAGCACAACCTTGCCAAGGTTGGGGTCGCGAGTTCGAGTCTCGTTTCCCGCTCCAGATTAAGCGACGACCATGTCGCTTTTTTTTTAGAGTGTGTCGATTTAGAAGTATCAAAATGAGGCTGTGTGGCAGAGTGGTCATGCAGCGGCCTGCAAAGCCGTGTACGCCGGTTCGATTCCGGCCTCAGCCTCCAAAAATGATTGCCCAGGTGGCGAAACAGGTAGACGCAAGGGACTTAAAATCCCTCGGTGGTAACACCATGCCGGTTCGATTCCGGCCCTGGGCACCAATTAATAATTATTCTGTAGCAAATAAAATTAGAGCTAGAATCGCAAAAATCATTCCTAATCCATGTTTTAAACTGAGCCCTTGTTTGAGAAATACGACAGACAACAATAAAGTAATCATTGGATACATGGAGGTGACTAACACTACAGGCATTGTAGGCCCATTTCGTAATGCCATAATGAAAAAAATACAGGCAATGCCACTGGCCAAACCATTCAATAAACCATATACCCCCCCCTTAGGACAAATATCCAGCTTAAAGTCGAGTAATATCAAAGCAATAATACCCGAAATAAGCACACCTATACTTGAATAGAAAGTGATTGAAAGAGGATTAATAAAACTGGATGCTCTTGTGCCCCAATATCCCCAAGCACCATAAAGACATAAGGCAATTAAAGATGGATAATACCAAGAACTAGGATTCATACCGATACGTTACCTTGTAAGCATATTTATATTATTGGCATAGGATAACTGGTAGTTGATCAAAATAATACTACTAAGTGTTCTCTTTTTAACTTATTGAATTTACCTTATAGAATGTTGAGGGGATAGTTCCAGTTCGTTTTGTCTTGCTAACCATTCGACTAATCGGGTACGGAATACTTTAAAAAATAAATAAAATCTGTTTGATGAACGTAACTGTGCTGTGTCATCAGCATGGTATAGAGCCATAATTTCGTCACGTGAGGTTAATTTTAAATTTAAGGCTATTTTTTCAGCATGAAAAGCAACATCGGTCAAGGCGCTATTCTTTAATTTGAAATAATCTTCAATAATCTCTCGCCCACTTTCTATTTGAAAATCCATAAGTAAAAAAGTGTGTTTCGCAAAGTACTCACTATTTTTTCCATTTAGAGTCATTAATTCCGGATTTGCCCCGGCAGTAATGAGATCAATACTTAAATTATTAAAACGATAAAATCGAGCCCAATGAAGTGCAGTCATTCCATGATGATCTGCTTGATCGACATCACAGCCTAATTCGTGCATTTTTGTCAAAATAAGCGTTGCTGCTGTTTCATCTGCTAATTTGCACGCTAGAGTAAGCGCTGTATTTTCATAGGAAGTTGCCAAAAGAAGCTTTGTATTCGCTAAATCTAATGCGCGTTTTAGGTTATCGTAGTTGCGATCGATAATTGCTTGATGCAAAGGAGTATTAGTTGGCACTACATCATCATAACTGTCTTTATTAGGTAGTGATAATTGGCAATATGTGGATAGCTGTTCTAATATCGCCGGACGCGAACTGTCTAACAAAAGTTCTTCTTGATAGATGGTGAAAAAAAGATTGAGGGCATCCATATGATTTAATAGAGGGAAAGCTGCTGCTAAAACATCCGGTTTAAGTAACTCCATGCGGCTTAATTTGAGAAGGAGCGCTTGGAGTTTTTCTATGCTGTCTTTATAATAAAGATGAGGTAACATGGGTTCAATAATTTCCAATTTTAAAAGATGGAATTGACTCATCATTTCAAAAAATGTTCTTAATGCTAAGAGATCCTCCGCTGAAGGAGTAGTAATGGTAAAGTTACGGGCAATTAATGGAATTAATTCATGAGGGATATTTTTACAGAGACCGAATAGGTCAAAAATTAAATACCATTCGTTATATTCATACCGCTCTTCCTCACTGATGTAAAAGCGAAGTGGAGAAACACGGGCAAGTTCAGTGTATCGTGATAATTGATTTTTTTGTGCTAGAAGACAAATGAAATCATAAATTTTGTCCTCTTCTTTGGGCGCCATCCGTATTGCTGTGATCAGTGCTTTTCGTGTTTCTCGGGTTGTATTCTCGTTAACAAATAGTTGAATAGCTGAAATTGGATTGGAGAAATGTTTCATTGTTACAAATGAAACTAAATGGATTAGATCGGTGAGTAAGGTAAGTCCTTTTCCTGCAGATACAATGCTAAGTTCTTCGTCCAACAGAGCTTCTATTTCATTAACTTGAATCCCAGGTTTATGAGCTAAGCGAGCAACCTTGTCCATAAATGAGATTTTCCTAACTTCAGATTCAGATAAAGACATACTAATACCTTTTATTTTGAGAACAGGCTGTTTGGTGAAATATAATACTTTGGATAAATTAAATTTACAATTTGCTTAATTAGTGATTTTTGAAAATATCCACAAAATCTGTGGATAAGTATGTGTGTTATCTGATGAAAAAAAGAAAATGGATTCGAAATTCTATTGCATAGAAGAATGATTGCAATCAATACTACAAGAATAGTCTCATATAACCGTTTTGGGTTCACGCTTTATCCTAAGTATTTTCACTGCAAAAAGAGGTTTAATCGATACAAGAACTATATCCCTTGGGCGATTTTTTCTCTACAATAGGGATTTAACCAAAATAAAAGTAATTATGTATAAACCATTAGCCCTTTTTATGGGTTTACGTTACACGCGCGCTAAGAAGAAAAATCATTTTGTTTCTTTTATTTCTCTTAGCTCGATGCTTGGCATTGGCTTGGGGGTGATGGTTCTTATTACTGTTTTATCGGTGATGAATGGTTTTGATCAACAAATTCATAAGCGATTTTTTGGCATGGCACCTGAAATTACAGTCTCAGGTCCAAATGAACGATTAAATGATTGGCCAGAAGTTGCTAAAAAAATTCAAACGATTCCTGAAATTAAAGCACTGGCACCTTTTGTTGGAGGCCAAGGATTAATGGTTCATGATGGACAGGTATTACCGATTGTCCTAACTGGTGTATTACCCGAAGAAGAAGAAAAAATGAGTCACCTACAAGATAAGTTGCTTGCTGGAAGTCTTAATAATTTAAAAGATTTTGGCATTATTCTTGGTAGAGGTTTGGCGGATAGTATGGGAACCATGATTGGAGATAAAGTAACCGTCATGATTCCTCAGGCGACAGTGACGCCTGCCGGAATGATTCCTCGGTTTAAACGGTTTACTGTTGTAGGTGTTTTTTCTGCAGGAACGGGATTTAATTTTGATACAAAATTAGCATTTATTAATCTCGGAGATGCGCAAAAATTATTACAAATGGGCAATGAAGTGACCGGCGTCAAGATGAAAATCAATAATGTATACCAGGCACCGGAGTTGTCTTCTCGATTAGCTCATGTATTAGGTGAAGACTACCAAGTGGGTAATTGGACGGAGCAATATGGCGCTTTTTTCCAGGCGGTTAAAATGGAAAAAACAATGATGTTTCTGATCTTATTACTGATTATCGCTGTAGCAGCATTCAATTTAGTATCTTCTTTAGTTATGGTTGTCAATGATAAGCAAGCAGAAATTGCAATTTTGAGAACTATTGGTGCGACTCCTTCTACGATACTATGGACTTTTATAGTGCAGGGAATGATGGTTGGCATAGTGGGGACTTTTTTGGGATTGATTGGCGGGTTAATTTTAGCAGAAAATGCAACAACTATTGTGAATCATCTACAAACTTGGTTCCATTTTAAAGTTTTATCATCCAGTATTTATTTTGTGGATTACTTACCTTCTAAAGTGATGCTTAGTGATTTATGGAAAGTTTGTTTCATGGCTTTATTTATGAGTTTTATTGCAACTATTTATCCTGCTTGGAGAGCCTCAAGGACAGTAATTGCGGAGGCTTTACACTATGAATAATCTTATTTTAAACGTTACAAAACTTTGTAAGTCTTATAATGATGGTGCTTCTAAAGTTAATGTGTTGCGAGGTATTGATTTATCTATCACTCAAGGAGAGCGTCTGGCAATTATTGGTCCATCAGGCTCTGGTAAAAGTACCTTGTTACATTTACTGGGTGGATTAGATCAACCAACAAGTGGGGATGTATGGATCAATGGAGTAAGTTGGCAAAAAATAAATGAAAAAAAACGTTGTCAGTTACGCAACCAAGGCTTAGGGTTTATTTACCAGTTCCATCATTTATTGCCTGAGTTCACTGCACTTGAAAATGTTGCTATGCCTTTACTTTTAGCAAAAAAATCGGTTAAAGATGCAGAGACAGAAGCAAGTAAAATGCTTGATGATGTCGGACTTAAAGAAAGGAAAACTCATAAACCAGCACAGCTTTCAGGAGGGGAGCGGCAAAGGGTAGCCATAGCAAGAGCTTTAGTCCATCAGCCTTATTGTGTTTTGGCGGATGAACCTACTGGTAATTTAGATCAGGTCACTGCAACAAAAGTTTTTGAACTCATGCTCGAACTGAATCGAAAAATGAATACCGCTTTGGTTATTGTTACTCATGATCATCATTTAGCAAAACAAATGGATAGAGTTTTGGTATTAGGTGAAGGTCTTTTATCTGATTTTAATCAGATTTGAGAATCGGTTAGTGCGTTTTGTATTTTAATGAATTGATTGATAACAATAAGAGGTAACAAAAATGTTCAAAAAAACTGAAGTGCTAGGGGATAAGTCTGAAACTAATTTAGCATCGAAAAGTTCTATACAAAATTGGTCAGAGATAAAAAAGAATTCAGCGCAACTTGAACTTACAGATACAGGTGTCCCATTAAATCCTCATCATTTTTTTTCTCTTAAGAATATGCTTAAGAGTCAAGTAAAAGCCCCTAACTTTTTACCCTGTGAAGAGACAGATGTCTCCAATGAGTTGTTAGTGAAAAGAATTACAGTATCGTAGGATTACCTACGCTAATAAATCATCCCCTATCCTATTTTGTATACCTGTGGTGTGTGAAAATTATTTCAGATAGGGGGCTGTTGCATGAGGTAAAATTTGGATAAGATTTAAGAGCTGTGGATGTTATACATTTTAAAATGAGTAAGTTGTCCTCTTTTTCGTGCAAAATATAAGGATATATAGAGTTACTGTAAGGAAAGCTATATTCTTAGAACAGTCAGAAAAATCAACTAAATAATTCCTAAAATTGGGTTCCACCAACACTTAACTCTCAGTTTGGTGGAAACTTTGCAGTAAGTGTTTACGCAATGGCGTCAATTAAGGGACGAATCTTCGTCTCTCAGCATATCGGCACCCTCCGTGAAAGCGCTGTCTCTTGATCCTATCTCATCAAGAGACAGCTGCTTGCGCAGAGGGTGACGGACTTCTCAATACCGTCGCCTTCCGCAAAAAAAATAATTGGATCCTGTTTTATTTGCGATAGACAAGATGTGTAGAAGATTCAGCTCAAACGTCACCTTCCGCAAAAGCGGAAGGTCTAAAAGTAACAAAGCTTTGCTCTAAACTTCACCTTGCAATCATACGCTTACGAGACTCCCTGCTTACGCAGAGGGTGACGATGCTCTCAATACAGTCTCCTTCTGCAAAAAAAATAATTGGATCCTGTTTTGTTTGCGATAGACAAGATGTGTAGAAGATTCAGCTCAAACGTCACCTTCCGCAAAAGCGGAAGGTCTAAAAGTAACAAAGCTTTGCTCTAAACTTCACCTTGCAGTCATACGCTTACGAGACCCCCTGCTTACGCAGAGGGTGACGATGCTCTCAATACCGTCTCCTTCTGCAAAAAAAATAATTGGATCCTGTTTTGTTTGCGATAGACAAGATGTGTAGACGATTCAGCTCAAACGTCACCTTCCGCAAAAGCGGAAGGTCTAAAAGTAACCAATCTTTGCTCTCTTCACCTTGCAGTCATACGCTTACGAGACCCCCTGCTTACGCAGAGGGTGACGATGCTCTCAATACCGTCTCCTTCTGCAAAA
>NZ_LNYE01000030.1:2957-28395 GCF_001467695.1 Legionella gratiana | reverse complement strand
TGATATGACCTTTAGAGCATTCAATAGACCTTCATCTATTGGCGTGGGTTATCAATGGACTAAAGATGCATTGGCGCTCAATTTACCTCAACATCGTTTTATCGGTGTATTGAGCATTTCTCTTTGGAAAGACACCATCGAAAGTATTGAGTATCGGCATGAAATTGACTATGGAGCAGAGCAATTTGCAAATGGGGCAGCTCCTCCTGGTCTTGTAAATGCACCTACTTTAGGCACAGGGGGAACTTCGGATACAGTATCTGCCAAAATTGGTGTTTATTTCTAGATCGAAGAGAGGGGGGATGGGTTGTTTAATTTTTTTCTTTGAATTAGCATTAAAATTCAAGAATAGAGTTTGATTATTATGGACATCTTAAACCTAAATTTGGTAGTTGAAGCTACTACGAGTGCCAACTGCATTGATTTTTCTGGCTCTTTTTCTAATTTTTCATCTCGCCGTATGGATGATAAGCCTTCGATAAAAAATCAGAAAAATCAGCACATTAGGCCCTTTCGCTACGATTCAACTGCCGAATTTAGGTTAAACGCTAGGAATTTAAGCAGATATAGCAAATGCGGGGTTACGCGATCTCTATTAGGCGCGGCGATCATCGCTGCTTTATTGTATCCTCCTGTGTCACTCTATGCCGCGTCATTAGCTATTCCCCAAATTCCACTTGTCATAGCCAGCCCCACTCATCCTCAGGTTTTGATACTCATAGGAAATTCTCAATCGATGGATGGTAACTTTAGTGGGGCGATTATGACGGGTACGGGTTCGCTATCAAGCAGTTTAACCTCACTTTACAATTCGAGTTCACCTATTAATTATACAGTCCCAGCAGGTTTTACTCCACCAGTACAAGGACCAGATGTAAATGGATTGGCGCCTTATACTGTTATTCAGGGAGGAATGAAAATTGATAATAGTCCAAGTCGATTAAATGTAGCCAAAGCAGCTGTCAAGGCCATTATTGAGAATTATATAGCTACAACCGATTTTGCTTTGGGAACCTACAGTACCAGTAATATCAGTGTTTATAGTACGTGGGTTTATTACATGTCGCCTGAGAGCAGTAATTTTGTTTTCACTAATACGCCAATCGAAGGCAATCGGTACGTCATTAATCCTTGTTATAACTATGGTTCGGCCACCTCTACGGTGGCAAGTAATTGCTCATCTCTCGCTACGCTTTATGGTAGTAGCGTGTTGTCTTCAAGCCAATATATGCAAATTGGAACTTCCAGTGATGATCCCTTGATTAATGATGTTCTTTTTGCTTCAGGTGGCCTCCCTGGAGTATTCGTAAGTTATAACGGTCCAACACCGTCTAACCCTTATCCTCCTAATTATACCCTCTCTAATTATAATCAAGGGAATATCAGGATGACCTACGCTAATACAAGACCCTCTATTGGTAATTTTACTACCTCTCCTACGAATGCTGGCTTTGTGCCATTTTCACCGCAGGTTATGTACGCGCAACGTGGTTTTGCATATTACAGTAACAATGCTTTTAACACTGGTAATATACGCATTAATATGACTAGCGCTGGGATAAATCCAACCCCTACAAGTGTTACCAATGCACTGAATGCTTTTTTGCCATCATTAGCACCGGAAACAAACTCGACATCTACCCTGGAAATAAAAGCATCTGCTCCCCAATCTCCTCTTGGTGGACTGTTAACCAGGGCTAATAGCTTTATGAAGACTGTGGGAACAACGAGTGGCAATTGTCCGCAAAAAAAATATATTGTTTTAATTTCAGATGGGTTGCCAACGCAGGATCTCCAAGGAAGATATTGGCCGCCATTAGGGAGTGCAGCAGCAGTAGGATATGGCGTTACGGCAACATTCAATGCGGATGGAACGCTCAATAGTACCAATGATCAAGCTTTGTCTGATGCAATTAATGAAATAATTAATCTAAAAAATAATAAGGTTACAACTTTCGTTATTGGTCTAGGAGCAGGAGTTGATCCTTCAGTTAATCCACAAGCTGCTGCAACTCTAACAGCACTTGCAGTAGCAGGTGGTTCAGAAAATTATTATCCTGCTACAAACCCTGAAGAACTAGTCAATAGTTTTAATGCCATTCTGTCTAATATTCAAAATGGTTCTTTTTCAACTACCGCATCGACTGTTAGTTCAAACCGAATCAATACCAATACGGTAGCGTATCAAGCTAATTTTACAACAAAAGATACGCCTTATGATGATTGGACTGGAAATTTGATAGCAATAAAACTTGATCCAAACACGGGTATACCAACAAGTACCATCTTATGGTCAGCACAATCACAACTTGATTCTCTAACTGTTGGAACTGGATGGTCAACAAACCGGAAAATAGCGACTTGGGATCCCTTAGCCGCAGTTGGAGTTCCCTTTAGATGGACAGATATTAATACAATCCAACAAGGACAATTACAATCTTCCGATCAATTAGGGGAACAGCGATTGGAGTATATACGGGGTAATGCCACATTGGAAAAAAGAAATGGGGGAACATTCCGCAATCGCTCGCATATACTGGGAGATATTGTTGACAGCCAAGTCATATACGTTGCTTCACCCCAAGCTCCTTATCTAACAACTAGTTATATTGATTTTGCAAAAGCAAACGTTAATCGGTTGCCCACTGTCTACGTGGGGGCAAACGATGGAATGCTTCATGCTTTTAATACAACTACGGGTCAAGAGCTTTTCTCTTTTGTGCCCAATGCTGTATTTAAAAATCTCGATCAGCTCACCTCTACCTTATATAATCAAAACCATTTATTTTTTGTTAATGGTTCACCAGAAAGTAGTGATGTGCAATTTCTCGATGGTTCTTGGCACACCATTCTTGTGGGAGGGGAAAATGCAGGTGGTCAGAGTATTTATGCTATAGATATTACTCATCCGACATACTTGAGTACTGAATCCGCACTGGCAAATGCTGTCCTGTGGGAATTTACTGATACTGATTTAGGACTTACTTACAGTATACCCAAAGTGGGTCAAATAAGAGGAGTGAGCTCTTCTTCATTAAAGTTTGCTGTCTTTTTTGGTAATGGTTATAACAACTTAAATAATACGGCGGTACTTTATGCAGTCGATCCACAAACAGGATCATTAATTAGAAAAATAGATCTTTGTGCCGCTGTGCCTACAGCTTGCGATGTTAATTTACCGCAAGGACTATCAACAGTTGCATTAGCTCAAAAAGATGGGTTGCAAGCGGAACCTATTACGGTAGTTTATGCAGGCGACTTACAAGGTAATCTTTGGGCAATTGATGTTGCATCGAGTGATCCTACCAGTTGGAGTACTCGATTACTGTTTCAAGCAAAAGATTCCACCGGTGTTTCTCAGCCTATAACCACAGCTCCTATAGTCACTTTAAATCCAAATTTTCCGCGGCGTCAAGGACTTTTCGTTCTCTTTGGCACAGGCCAACTTTTGACAACATCTGACTTAGCCAATAACCAAACTCAAACAATTTATGGGATCTGGGATGTACCACTTTCTTCTACAACTTATACTCGCTCTGATCTACAGCAACAAATATTAACGGTGGTTAATTCATCTACTTCAGGTTTATCTACAAACATTATTACAGCCACTGCTAATACCATAAACTGGAATAACAAAGTAGGGTGGTTTGCCGATTTGCCTATAGCAGGCCAAAGAGTGGTAAGTGCTCCTGAGCTCATTAATGGAGCATTTATTGCGACGTTAAATACCCCACCTCTTAATTCATGCGGATTTGGATTTTCATCCATGCTTTTAGAATTGAACTTCTTAAATGGAGGCGCTTTCCAATATGCTCGTTTTGATCTGAATGGTGATAGTGCTTTTAATGTCGCTGATAAATACAACGGGGTATATCCTGTAGGTATTGGTTTGTCGAACAGTTATGCGAACGCGCCAACAATTTTAGGACCCGATAAAAATAACAATTTGGTGATTCTAATTACACTATCTGATAGAACTCAAACAACGGTTATTGCACCTAACATTACACCAAGAAAAGTAGGCTGGTGGCAAATTAATTAGAGCAAATGAATGCTTCTTTGGAGGAAAAAGGGCTTAACACCACATTCACTATATTGAAGACTAAAACTGCTGACCAACAGAGTATCATATACTTGTCCAAAGATGCAAAGAATTGCCTCCTCAATTGGCAGCAAAAGCAAAACAAACACTTTACGCCGACCTTGTTCGCTTTCAGAGTAGTGAACTCGTTACGAGTCTAGAAGGTTATCGCTATAATGAATTTGTGGGCGCAATGACTTAAGATTTTTCATTTGGAGGTCTTCTTTAAAAATTAAAATGGGCTTATTTTTACCAGGCTTCGCAATTCTTCAAATCATATTTGCAGAACATTCATCAAATGAGAATGTCGTATTTACGACATTAAGGTTCATTTAATTTTAATGCAATATGGTTAATATATAACCTGATAGTATTAAATTTATATCAGGAGAAAAATCATGTTTACCAAATTACCTCGTTTTTTAAGTAGAGTTTCTGTCCGTACTTATACAAATAAAATCCCGCACATAACGATGAATAACCCTAAGTGGTTGGAAAATCAAGTTGAAGCTGCACGACTCGAGGGTATTGAGCAGGCCGAATGGCAACAAAATTGTGATACCTATAGTAAAGTTAAAAACGAGCTTGATTTACAAGCTTCTGAACAGCCTCCAGTAAAGCAGACAATGAGTCCAAAAGAAGCTGCAGGTAAAGTTTTGGATGACGCATTTAGTAATATGAGACAGCATTTAGGAGATTCATTTACTAACAGTATTGAGCATCCTCTTCGTTCCTATAGTTTCCCTAAGTTTGAGAAGATATTTACATATTTGGCGAAAGATGGTCGAGTTGATAAAGATTTAGTTAATAATTGTTCAAAGTATGGTTTATATTTGATTGCTGCTCTTGCCAGTCTCTATATTTATGAACAAATTACATCCTATAAAGATGAAATTTCAAAATTAGAAAAGGAAATTCAAGAACTGGAGAAGCAATATACCGCTAAAAATTTCACACACAGTGATATCCGGGAGCAAATTATAAAAAAGCAAAATCACCTTCTTGCAAAAAATGAACAACTAGCAAAGTATTTGGAGATAATGGAGGCACTCGAAGAGGCTAAAGCGGGAATTGTGAACGAAGCAGAAGATCGAAATTTTATAGAAAGGATTAAGGATCAGTTCTTCTCGATTTTAAATTCGGATGGATATGAAAAAGTGAAAGCAAAATCTTTTTTGAGAAAACAAAATAAAGACTCATCGGTTGTAAAAGAAATCGATAAATGGGCTAGTGTTGATGTAGCCTTAATGGTAGCTGAAGAACACGTAAGCAAAATTAACAAAAAATGTAATAATCTCCAAAATACTATAGCTCAGCTTGAACAGAAGTTAGATGTAGTTGGAGAACAGGTGGTGCAAATTGGAGAAAAACTGGAGGACAAACAGTCGCAGCTAAAAAATAAATGGGGTTATTCGTTCTTTAACCAAATAACCCAAGAAACGGATGAGGCTCCTGCTGCTGAACAGCGGTTAGAAATATAAAAGTATAAAAATAAAGAGACCTCTTTTATGAAGTCTCTTTATTTTTTTTTACAATCATGTATCTTAATATCGGATCAATTTAATAAGGATTTAATCATGTTAGATAAAAGTAACGCAACTAATACGTCACTTAAAGATAGATTTAAAAACTCAGACAAAGACATTAGAATACCGAGAAATAAAAAATTGGAAAATGAATTGCTATTTTTTAGTCTTTTATCAAAACAAATGAGAGAAAATCCCTCTAAAGAAAATTTAAAAGCATTGAAAATAGCAGATGAAAAAATAAATGAAATGATAAGCTCTATTTCACCTAACTAATACTACATCGTTCATGCTCATCAATATCCGAGTTAACAAGGTACTTAATTTGTTTCATTAGATTGGAAGGACATCCAAAAAGACTAAGATAAATATCTAAAATATCATCTTTACACTCTGAAAAATGAATCTCTGCTTTATAATATAAATTTGAGTCATTTTTTAGAGCAGCCATTTTAATTAATTGTTCACCGAAACAAATAGTAATATGGCTCGTTTGCACTCCATCCCAATCTCTTCTTACATACGAAACTCTACGTGCGTCCGCCATATTAGTTCTTAAAATAATACCATCAGGATTAGAAATATGACGCAATAAATATTTAAAAGATTCTCGGCCAAAAAGAGGTGTTTCTACAGAGGCGTGAATTACTCCTGAAATATGAACTTTATCTTCATGTTTTATTTCTTGCTCTAGTTGAAAACGCCAGATTTTTTCCCCAACAGTTACAGTTACTTCCTCCCTGTTTTTTAATACAATTGCTTGCGGAATATGGAACCCTGAGTCAAGAAGGATTACTCCATCTGAACAAAGAACTAATAAAGCAACATGTCCAAAATCATCTGCTCTACCGTAATGAGGAGGTAATGTCGCTGGAATAACATAAAGGGGAGGTAGCCTCATTATTTCATCCCAGTTGCGGCAATAATTGAGGATATTTTGTATTAAACCAAGTGTAAGCCCAATACAATTTCCTGAAGAAAATTGTTGGTAATATGCATAAGAATCCACTTTAAAAGCTGAGCACGTTGATTGACGTCGTTGAAAAAGCATACCAATGTTATCATAAGCCGTATGCCATAAATGCTCTCTTAATCTCTTATTCAGTCGATCAACAATCTCTTCACATCTCACAGTTGGATAAACTATAGGAGTTATATCAATTAAATATGAGCTAAGCTCAGTTTTTTCTTTTCCCAAAATCAAATCACCTTAATTTAACGTCAGTTATGGATAAGAATTTCAATTTCGATCCCCTTTCAACGCACACAACGCGGTGGAGAGGGGGAGTATATTCTATCTTCATATCCATAACGCACGTTAATTTACTGTATTCCGATTAATAAAAAGGTAGTTCTTAACAGAACCACCCTATAAGTAAAAGATTAACTATTAGAGGCTCATTAATTTCCGTAATAAGCCTGCAATGATAATACTCCTGTTTTCTTACCCTTTATTAAAATATGATAATAACCTGCTGGAGGTAACGGTAGATAGAAAAGTTCATTTTTGTTCTCCATGTTACTTAAAAAAATTTTTTGTGACACCCCCTCATAGTCATACCGAACAAACAACTCACTCAGTTCTTTAGTATTTCCTACATCATTGAATAAGTGGATCATTAAGTATTTATAAGTATAAGGATAAGTACGTACGCTCGGTACGTGAATCAAAAAGCGACGTTCTTGATTAGGACTGACAGTTAAAGGACTAACAATTTGACCATTTTTAAGCTCAACTTCCTTAGGATCGGGAGTAGGATCGGGATCGGGGGTCATGCAATTTCCATTAACACCAACTAAGTTGAAACTCGAAATAACATCGTTAACTTCATAATTTAAATCATCAGCAGCTTTTACCACGCCACATGCAGCCGAATCATAGGTTGCATCAGCAGTCCAATATACTTGGTTAGCA
This sequence comes from Legionella gratiana, assembly GCF_001467695.1. Lineage (GTDB taxonomy): Bacteria > Pseudomonadota > Gammaproteobacteria > Legionellales > Legionellaceae > Legionella > Legionella gratiana. The sequence continues at coordinate 20,870 of NZ_LNYE01000030.1, read as the reverse complement.
ACCAGAAAAACTTCAAAAGCTTTTTTTATGCCCCAATTACTTTTAGTTGCTAAACTATAAAAAGCTTTGTTGTAAACACCTGAAGTAAAATGAACATCTAATGAATCATTGTAATCTCTTGCATGCTCAATAGATTGACCATCTTTACTGGGATGATCAAAATAGCGCATAGCAGCATTCGCCCCCTTTATGATGTAAGCTCCAACCATCCAATCATTTTCTTTGCCCTTTTGATGCTGCATATAATATTCTGCAACTTCACCTGCCATATCAGAAAAAGCCTCGTTAATTCCTCCTGCCTGATATTGATAGATTAAATTAGAGTTTTGCTCTGTTACACCATGGCTTACCTCATGAGCAACCACATCTAAACTTGTTAATGGATATAATGAGCGGCCTCCATCACCAAAGGTCATTTGTTGACCATCCCAGAAGGCATTCTCATAATTTTGTCCGTAATGGACTCGTAATTTTAATTTGGTCGTTAAGGGATTGATATTATACCAATTTTTATACATTTCAAAAACGATATTGCCAAAATAATGAGCGTCATTTAAAGGAGAATAAGCTCCATTAATAGCTTTGTACGTATTTTCAGGACAGGTAAATTTAAATAATACTTCTCCACTCGTTTTGCCATTAAGATTATACGTTTCAACATTATCTGTTTTCATTTCACAAGCACTACTTACAAGAAGAGGACTAAAATCACGGCCATAATAGTAAGCACCTGTTTTTTCATTACCGCCTGGACCTTGTGCATCACGAGTAGCAAGTCCGTTCCATTGATCCACTATTTTTCCACTATAAGCATCAATAATAAAATAGGGACGCTCTGGATAGGTTTTATGAACCATAAATGATGTAAGATAAACCAATTTAGCTTTTTTATTTTCCTTATCCAACATCACATATAATTGTACTTGTTCCAATTCAGTAGAGTCTTTAATTGCTTTCGCTTTTTTGGCTAAATTTATTGCCTCTTGAGAAGTAATTACTGGTACAACATCAGGAAGATCATGCTCAATACCCGATAAATAAACACCCCACCAACGCTCATTTGCATCTTCAGTACTGCTAAGTCGGGATGCAAAAACAGCAACCCCCTTATAATATTGAGTATATTTATTTTTTATCACACTGTTAGATAAAGTAATTTTCTTCTCTAATACAAATTGATTGTTTTTATCTGCTGATATACCCTGACGTGTGACCTGTAAATAGGAATTGAAATTAGTATTATTAATCTTTATCCACTCTGCAGCGAAAATATTCGAAGAAATAAGAAACATCCCCAAAGCCAAATACAGAATTTGTCTCATAAAAACTCCCTTTTAATAGATTAATGTTTCCCTGATGTTACCTAATGTGTAATAAAGAGCATGTTAATTAACGTGAGTTCGACCTAAAAGCATAGAAATACCTTTTAGGTCGCTAAACGAAACGTTATCCTGTAAAATGCGCAGCATTTATAGGGGGCCAGTTCTAAATAAAAGCAGTTCGGGATAAGAAAGACGAATCATTACCCAGTTCGTTTGGGCTGAGGAGACGTTACGTTATCTCGAGGCCTTAGCATCGTTCCTGTTAAGGGCTTCGAGACAATGCTTATGCAGCTTCCTCAGCAAACGGATCTAGATATCGACCAAACTTCCTATCCGATAACTCACGTTTATTTAGTGTACTGTTCCAATGAGAAAAAATAATTTCGTAAAAATACGCAATTTTCTAGGGCGTGTTTACACGCCCTAATAAAAACTTAGAAAAACTTTGTCTAAACAAAGTAACGGGTTCCCGATACATCCACCAATTAATCCAGACAGAAATATCCATTTAAATGAATATTTACAGTCCATAATTAAATAGATTAGACAGCATTTATTTATCAATTGGGTATTTATACGTATTCAAAATTCGCCTATTTCAAGTTATAGTTTAACGACTAAAAGGCATTCCTATGTCTTTTAGGTCGAACTCACGTGAGTTTATTATCATTTTTGACCATTATAATGAGAAATGAGACAAGATGACGCCATAAAGCAGATGATTAGTTTATCTGAGGGATTAACGGACCTTTGCTATCCCTTGCAAGAATTAGGAATTCATCTATTTAATGTCTTGATTAACTATGATGACAATCGACAGATTTATTTATGCAACAATCCTCAATGGGTTTGCGATTATTATTTATATGAATTACATCAGTGCAGCTTATACGACAACAAACCTTCTTTATTTCAATATGATGAATACACACTGTGGCCGGAACATTTAGATCAGCCAATTCTGAAACATGGTCTTGATTATTATGATAATCGCTACGGTGTCACAATATGTCATAGAAGAGATGCTTACAGTGCTTTTTATTTTTTTGCGGGTTCACATACTTGTCATTATTTACCGCATTTTTTTATCAATAACTTCTCTTTCCTGGACCGCTTCATTAACTGCTTTTGGAATAGAAAACAATCATTAATTAATGAAGCATATGCGGTAGGACTCCAGCGCCACAAGAAAAGAAAAGATTCGCCTTGGGGTGAGGAAGCCATTCTTTTATCGTTGCAACAACAACAAACGCTACAGACGAAACGCAAGCTCATGGAGGAGCAGCATTTTTCGTTGGGTCCTACCTTAAATTCCCCATTATTTTCAAACTTGAGCCGTAGACAAAAACAAGTCCTTTATGGACTAACACGAGGAGAGTCTGCGCAAGAAATGGCAGAAAGGCTTCATATCTCACGTCGTACTGTAGAACGACATCTCTATTTATTAAAAACTAAATATCCTAATTATTCTTATATAGAGCTCATTCTCGAACTCCTTAGCGCAAAACCCAAAGAGATCTTATTAACTCACACGAATTCGTAATTGTATAAAATTTTTAATTGATGTATTTAGATGAACACGATCATTGAGGGGCAGATCATCCCATAATGAATAATCTTTGAATTTGCATTGAATCTGGTACGATTACATCCCAAAAAAGATAGTATGAGAGTCAAAATTAAAATGGGCTTTGTGAACTGATGATTTCGCCCTACGCAAAGCAATGATGACACGCAAGCAATGATGATATGCAAAATATACTTTTTGTGTTAAAATTTGCCGCTTTAACCTTACCCGAGTCCTTGTCAATGATCGAAAACTCTAGATTAAATACATTAGATATCTTAACCCGCATTGAAAATGCAATATCGCTTTATTTGCATAAGGCAAATTTATTTTATAATTTGCCTCAAGAGATTAGCGCTCATGAGCAACTGGATAATCCTTTTAGATTTACAAGAGCGTATGGATTCATTGCAGTAGAACAGATTGAAATATCCGAGGAAGCCAAAATATATGTTACTGATTTAATGTCAAAAATATCAAGGCTCAATGTACTTACTGCAAATCTTCATGACAAAAGAGATTGGTGTGAGCATGATGCTGCAAACTATCAAAGAGAATTAGAAACGCTCACTAAGGCAATGAATAATTTTTTATTGCTATGTCCTCCTTCATCAGCAAAACTTCTTAGCTCTTATGGGTTACTTGCAAACAAGATAAAATCTACAACTGGTTATAATGAAACAGGTTTTCTTCCTATTATCCATGAAACAGCCTATTTATCCTGGTTATCATCTGAAGATGCATTAGATCTAGTTAATGAAACTCAAAAATTGTTAGATACTTTAATTCAACAAAATTTAGATTTGAAACAACATTTGGATGTACATACAGAATTTACTAGTACTTACCCATAGTATTAAGGTTCTAATGTAATGATTTATTACATTAGAACCAGAATTAGTAAACGAGGGGATCGTTATTTAAAAAAAACTGCTGATCCCTGGTTAGAACCGAACCTGTCGAAAATTAATCTATCAGCAAGATTAGCTACTTATGCTTTGCAGCTAAAAACAGTCACTTAATTCACACCAAACTGCTTTGATTAGTGCTTAAAAATAATGTCGAACTCACGTAACTATATAAATTTAAATAATTTTTATATGATAAGGGGTTTTTATTAAGTTAAAAAATTGATATAAAGAGTCAAAATATAAGATTTGATTTTATGACTGAATTACCCCAAATTAATTTAACACCGAAGAACCTGGAAGAAGTAGAGACAATAGGTCATTTGGGAGCTTAGTTATATGCCTACACAAATGGAACAAATAAGAGAAATTTTAACCAAGATAGCTTTTATAAAAAAAAGTCTTTTTTATTATCAAAACATTGTATCGATCCAAAATACAGAGAAAAGATTTTTTTTTGAGTTTAATAAAGAAAAATTAACTTTATCACCTTTACAGAGGGTTTCTTATATTTTAGATAAATTAGGGTTGATCCTAAAGATGATCAATTCCTCTCAACTGGAAAATAAAGATCAAACTTTAAATAAAATAAAAAAAAGAATCGAAATTTTTCTTTCAAATTTGGAAGGAAAGCAATTTTTAAAATTATCACCTTTTGACAATCCTGGCTTGGAAAAAAATTATATTAACATTCACAATCTTCTATTATCTTTCTTAACTAATATGTTGGTTCAATTATGCACTGATATTAGAGTTAATCCGGAGTCATTCAAAGATGATACTGATAAATTATTAGGAAATCTTACAAACCAATATCTGTCCTTAATAAATGCTCCTAATAAACAGAATATTTCAGAGATGAAAGAAGGAATTGATTATTTTCATAAAAGAATCAGGAAAAAAAAATTAAGGATGCATGAAGAGTTAGCTAATAACCTATTAGTTGACTATGTACAATTTTATAAAACGGAATTAGATAAATTTAATATTGAGATTAGTCGATTTGTATATATATTCACACATAAAATAGTTCCTAAAATTACTATTAGTAATAAAGAGAAAACAAAAAGAGATGCAATAATCAATGAACATTTTTTGCTTTTACTTGAATATAGCAGTAACTTTTTATTAGGACTTAAAGAGTTTTCTAATAAAAATTTGTTAAAAATCGAATCGGAAGAATTTGATCAAATAAGGCAATATCATAAGAATAATAGGGAATTAAAAATTAAGGAATGTCTCGATTTTTTTTTATTAAGATATACTATGATAAAAATTAAGCTGAATGAATTTGAAGAATGGAAATTATCTATTTTGTATTTATTAAATAGCATTAGAAACTTATATCCTGAAGAAAATAATCGATTAGATCATTTTATTGAGCAGCTGGGTTTTTTTATTTCTGATTTTAAAAAACTTATCGATAATATATTTGTTGATTATTTACATATTCAAGATACCGTACATAAAGAAAAATATGCTTATTTGTTAATAATTAGCAAAAGACTCATTGAAATACAATTACAAATGCAAATATTAATTAAATTAAAATCTGAGATTTTTTATATAGTTTGTAGTATAGAAAATCTTTTTTCAGATAAAAATTTTCATAATGAAAAAACCTTAGATTATTTCAAAAAGTTTCATGCTTCAACACCAGTACCTATTTAATAAATTTAATAAGCGGTTAATTAACCGCTTGCGTTCTGACTTGAAGTGCATATTCCACTCCATCCCGATCACTGATTCCATTTTAAAACTCCCTATTTTGGGTAACATTTTTTATGAGGCAATTCGTTATTGTATTTATGTGAAACAATATGGTCTATAATTATCTAAAATGTTTAGGAAATATAAGTAGGTGAACGCTGTATCTGCAATGAAATCCTATTCTAGGTATTTATTTAATTGTTATCAGGATATTTTTATAAATACTCCAATAGACTTTTGGGGATATTTATATTTCGATTTTCAAGGACGCTATTTACAAATTATTTCGGAAAATTCGATAATAACCGAGATTTTGACAAAAGAATTATTCATTGAGCAGAACTTATGTAAAAAAAATTACCAACATGATTGTTTTTATGTATCCAATGTTGATAGTGATAAGGTTATAGCTACAGGTATCAAAAACTGTTTACTCAATCGTGATTATACCTATTTTTTCGACATTATACGTCAAGACTCAAACCGAGTGGAGATGGTGACTTTTGCTTCCTCACAAAATCCTAATACAACAAATAATTTTATTTTTAATAATATTGATTTTCTAAATATGATTGCTAACAATCTTTCACAAAGAGTTAGGAGGCTGCACACAAAAGATAATTATATAATTCTCCCGCAAGAATGCATTTTTAAAATGAATGAACAAATTAATAAATGTTCTGTAACAAAGAACAATCTTAAAGATATTATTTTAAAATCATCTCATGAAAATATGGTGGAACTTCTGAGAGATGAGGTTTTTGATTATAACCAACTTCCGTTTACTTTTTTGGCTTCTAAAGACTTGACTCATAGAGAAAAAGAAATGATATATTTATATTTCAATGACTTCAATCTACAACGTATTGCTTCAATTTTTGAAATATCAAAACGCACTGTGGAGAGGCATTTCGAAAGCATAAAAAAGAAGTTGAACTGTGAATCATTAAGTCAAATAATTCCCGCCTTAATTAAATACGACTATTCGCTAAAAAAAATAATAAGTAAATAATCTAAAAAAGATGTTTATATTCCTAGTCATCATTTTGCTCATAAAGGGTAATATTATGAATCAGTAATGAAGCTTTGCATTAATTTTGGGAGTTTGATTTGTTCTGCACATTTTATTCCAAATTGTTATTGTACACCACTTTCAATTGAACATTTGTATACCAGGATTTGGCGTACTTTTAGTATGGGCTCCTTTGGTTATAGCTTTTGTTTCCCTCATGTTTCAATATAAAGCGCTGACTCAATGTAGTCCAATCCGCAATCGCGGAACACTCCTATTTGTTCTTCATTTTCCATATCCCTTGCCAGTTGGGCTCAGGAGGGTGCTCCTTAAGTATCCTGCAACGTTTAATATAAAGTTGGGAGGGTTTGTCTTCAGGGTATAATCTTAAAGCGTGCTGGAACGATAAAATGGCCTTATCCCATAAAGCCTCATTATAAAATTCAATCCCGTTATTGAAATGATTCAAAACATCAATCTGATTTGGGAATGAGTGTTTATCGTGAAAATCAATAATTTCATAAATTGAAACAGGATTTACTTTGCCCTTAACGATAACTTTATCAATTTGTCTTGTTCTATAAGTAGACTTTAATTGTTGATAAGTGAATTCGCTAATTAAAATATGGGCGCCATAGTACTTGCATAGACTTTCTACTCGTGAAGCGAGGTTAACCCCATCACCAATTACAGTAAAATCCATTCGTTTCTCGGAACCAATATTTCCTGCAACAACCTTATCTGTGTTAATACCAATGCCATGTTTAATCGGTATTAATCCCCTTTTATTCCGTTTCTGATTGAAATTATTTAACGCCTTCATCATAGCAATAGCAGCCCGAACAGCGCGATCAGGATCATCCTCATGGGGGAAAGGACTGCCAAAAACAGCCATGATGGCATCACCAATAAATTTATCTAAGATACCACTTTCTTCATGAATACAATCGACCATTAGTGAAAAATATTTATTTAATACCTTAACTGTTTCCTCAGCACCGAATGATTCAGATATGGAGGTAAAATCTCTTATATCTGAGAATAAAATCGTTGCAAGAGTATTAGTACCACCAAGAGAAAACTCATTGGATTGCAGCAACTTTTCTGCCAAATCAGAACTCATATAACGTGACATTGTTGTCTTCATACGTTTTTCAGAGCTGATGTCTTCAATAATCATAATCACACCTAAACGCTCTTTATTCACGCTAATTAAGGGCACTATATTGACATTGGCTGTAATTTTAGTTCCTAGAATATTCAATTCTATATCCATTAAAGTATCATGATTTAATTGCGAATCATGACTATTTATCGTCGTAATTCGCTCAATCAAATTATTTTTATCATCCTGAAAAAGAATGGAAACATGCTTAAGAACCAGCTCCTCAATATTAGATAAATGTAATAATTTCATCCCTGCTTTATTACAAGTTACAATCTGGTTAGTTTCATTAAGAGTAATAACTGTACTCGTCATACTTTCCAAAATACTTTCGTTGTAATTTTTTATATTTTGCACCTCTTCAAATAACTTAGCGTTTTCTATAGCAATTGAAATTTGCGAGTTAATAGCAATTAGTTGATATTCATCATCAGTAGTAAATTCGCCGTGCTTTTTATTTAAAACTTGAGTAACACCGATTATTTTTCCACTTTTATTTCTAACTGGGGCTGATAGTATTGATCGTGTGAAAAAACCAGTTTTCTTATCAAAAGAAGGGTTAAAGCGAAGGTCTACATAAGCATGAGGAATGTTTATTATTTTGCCTGTTGTAAATGTAGAACCTGCTATTCCTAAATGATTAGGGAAGCGAATTTCCATCTTATTTAAACCAATACTCGCTTCTGTATATAATTCATTTGTCTTATCATCATTGATAAATAAAGTAGCTCGTTCGGCATCCAAAGCCAAGGTTATGGTGTCAATTATTTTCTCTAAGAGTGCAGAGAGATTAATTTCTGTAGAAACAGTTGATATAGTTTCTAATAAGTGCATGTCTCGTTTGTGCGACTCTTCAATTTGTTCTATTGTCAATTTATTTTGAATCGCCATAGCTGCGTGTTCAGTCAACGCCTCTACAATTCGCACATCAGAACTATTAAAATCCGAATCAATCTTATTCAGCATTTGCGTAACGCCAAGTAGTTTTCCTTCCATACTTTTTAAGGGGACACATAAGACACTTTTGGTTTGAAAACCGGTAATTTTATCAATATTTTTATTATGTCGTTCATCAAGTTCAGGATGATCAATACAGAGTGATTCATTATGTGTAAACGACCAACCCGCCAAACCTGAATTATTCAGTATTCGTATCTCAAAATTTAGATCTCCCTGGGCTATAAACGAATAAAGTTCGCCTGTTTTTGGATCATTTAGAAAGATCGTGCCTCGTTCACAACCAATGACGCAGGAAGTTACATCAATAAGCATGGTTAAGATCTCTTTAAGACTGGAGGTGTGTCCTGCATCTCTATAAATTTGAAATAGCAATTTATAGAAATTTTTTGATTCCATATTTTTAATCGACAAAGTATTATCCATGCAATTTCTCCAGAAAAATAGCAGTCAGGATGTTACTTAACCAAGTTCTTCTCTAATAATACTCTCATTTCTCTAATTGTTTTTTGTAATTGGTGAATTTCATTATTTTTTATTTTCACAATTTCTTCAGTTTTCCTTAAATTTTGCAAAGTAAGATTCTCCAATTGCATTCGAAGCTCAATAATTGTTTTTTCTAATTGATTAATAACTTGATGTTGTTTCATGCGTTGATGTTCAAGTTCTTTTTTCGCTTCTAAATCGATAGTCTCTAATCTCAGGCGTAACTCAATAATTGTTTCTTTGAGATTTCTGCATTCACTCTCTAACTTGAGTAAGGACATTTTTATTCTCCCGGAAGACATTACATACATAAATCACTAGTTCTAAATTTAATTTCATCATCTTCAATCCAGGCTTTTGTGAGTGAATATTCGGGTAGTTCTATCCAGGTAGTGCGGTTGTTAGTCAGAGGTTCTGAAGCAAATAGAATATTATTCCGTTTCTTTGAACCATGCATTTTATACATCCCATCGTATACTCCATAAACTTCTCCAAAAGTTACCCAAAGACTATGATACTCAAGAAATGCTTTGTGAATAAGACTTGTATTACAACCAAAGTCAAATACAAAACGGGTAACAATCAAATAGTTGCCATTGGTTACAAAAAGATTGAGTGGAGAAGCTTCTTCAATGCCGAGTGTTTGACGAACTTCTCTTAATGTTTTAATCGTATTAATAAGGGCTTCGGTAGCTTCATTCAGGGAAACCTCTTTAGTGTAATCAGATAAATAGGTTAAAAAAAGCGAGTAAACCCACTCACTGTCCGTTGTTCCTTTAATCTGAGCTAAAATTTCTGGTTTAATAATATCAGTAAGTGTCAATTTCATTAAGGACATTTGTTCGAGATTACCATTATGTGCCAATGCGATTTTTGCATTCTCAAGCATAAAGGGATGAACATTCTGTTCTGAAACAGTTTCCTTTGTACTGTATTGTACCCCGCGAACATGAGCCAATAGACAATTAGTATTTATTTTTTGTGATAATCGATACAGATTTTTATCAAAAAAAGGTAATTGAGCTGTTTTATAATAAAAAGGCTTTTGGGGATCCGGTGAATTAGGAGCCCAAGCGCAAAAACCCAGACCCGCAAGATTTTGAATATGATGCATCAATAACGGCGCATAACTTTGGTGAGCTAGAGAATTATCTGGGCCATAAATTAGATCATAAATTGCGACTTCTTGTTTTCCCAAATACATTAGCACTCTGCACATAATTTCTCCTTCAATATCCTATTCTAGCATCCTCAAGAAAGTATATTATTGTACTCACTATTAATCCTTACTAATTGACGATTAGTAATATAAACAGAACCAGCAATTTCCCGATTTATCATTTCACTAATAATATAAAATATATCCGGATTAGAATGTTTAAGCTTTTTATAAACATCCATATCAAGCTCTAAAAGGATACATTTTTCACAGGTTACATAATCAGCAACTTGACGAAATTCGGAGAAAATAAAGTTTTGTAAAAGCATCTCGCCTATTCCTGAGATAGCTATAGACTTTTTTAATTGATTATTTTCTTTAATAAAAAGCATAGCTGCTCCGGAATAAACAATCCCTAATTTATTGAGATTTCTATCTTTTGATAAAAAACGATAGCCTTTATCGTAGCTTTGGGCTTTCATTAAAGGCAGTAATTTCAAGATTTGTTTTTTAGACATATGACAAAAGAAATTTAATTTTCTGAGATGTTTAAAATCTAATTTGCTAATATCAAGTTCTTTTTGACCTGCTGAAGAACTCTCTAAATAAAGCGAATGCTCCGATGGTATTTGCAAATCTTGGGGGATGGTGTTTATTATTTTCAGAATAGTATTGATATTAGACACTATTTTATTTGCTAATTGATAAGCAATCTTTTTTTCGATTTTAAAGGAAATCTCAGGCTTTGAAGTCCGTAGCATTTCGAGCAATTCATGATGAAAAATAATGCATGAACAGGGCTCTATCGCAATTACACTCGCAGTGACCAACGCATTGGAAAGAAAAGTTACTTCCCCAAAAAGCGCGTTATGTCCTAGAGTTGCTAAACGCTTTTGGTGATCGCCAGGAAGAATAATGTCAATTGCAACAAGACCGGATATAACTAAATATAAATTTCCTCCATGACTTCCCTGGGGCAAAATTACTTTCCCTTGTGCAAATTTCTTTTCTTCCATAAATGGAAGAATAAATGCAACTTCTTCGGAGGTTAATCCTTGAAAAAAAGGTATTTTTTTAAAATCTATATCATGCTTAATTTCCATTCTGTGATCCTAAATTTTCCATTCTGAAACAGGGATTTCCTGATATTGATTTTCTAAATAAACGGACATCATATTATGGAAATTCATCCCGTATTTATTAATAAACTTACACTGCCAACTACTGCCATTTACTTTTGCATGAACTCTTCTCTCAATTAAGTCGAGGTATAAATCAATATCAGCAGCTTGTATATCAAAAATCTGTAATCCTTTTTTTGCCAGAGGAATAAGCTCTTTTATTAATTCACATGCAGAAATATCTCTACCTAAAAACCATTTGAGCTGCGCATCCAACCCATAGTGCGCCACATTAAAAAAATTTTTCCTGGCAAAATGGAACGGTAGCAAATATTCAATGGCGGTATCCTGTACAACAAAATAATTTAACAGCCCATAGAAGAAAGCTGCATTGGCAACCATGTCAATCACTGTAGGCCCAGTTGCTGGTCCACGGTGTTCAATACGCAAATGTGGTTGATTCTGTTCATTAAAATCGATAACTGGGCGATTCCATCTATAGACCACACCATTCTGTCTTTTTACATGAAACATTAATTCTGGAGGAAACTCAGGTGCAATCTCAGGTAGCAAACGCGGAAAAAACTGATAATTTTGTTCAAATAATTCAAAATAAGAGTCTTTGAGATAATTTAAACCAAATAAGCAACATTTAAATCCCCGTGCTTTGTCAAAATGCTGCAAAGTCATTACTTGATCAAAGGTAGCAATTCTTGTATCGCTCCAAACCCGTTTGCCAAAGAAAAAGGGACTATTACAAGAAAGCGCTAGAACAGGCGCTGCTATTGCCTGAGCTACATTGTAATAACGCACAGATTGGCTCAGACCAATTTGCATATGCATCTGAAAGGCAGAAACAAGTCCATTCATCGCTACTGATTGAGGTTGTAATACAAGTCGTTCAACCCCTTCAATATTAATATTAATTGGTCTGCCACCTCGTTGTTCAGCCATGCAAGCATCAATGAGATGATAGCGTTTTTTATCCGTCATGAAGTCCAATTGATGATGTTTATCATTTGCTGTGGGTAAAGATCCTATCAAGGCCAAATGATAGTTATTTTGTCGGGCAAGTTCACAACATTTTTGCCAATATTTAAGAATATTTTCATGCAAGCGAGTTAAACAATCAGCGCCAAAATTGAAATGGCCGGAGTTAATTTCAAGCTGTGCCGCGCCTACCTCACAAATTAAATAAGGTTCTGCGACTAAATTAATAAACTTTAAATTTTCTGGTGCAGGATCATAGTTCTTATCGAGAAGAAAAAACTCAATTTCCGCACCAATTTCCAGTCCTCGCTCGATGAAGAACTTGTCAATAAACCAATTTTCCAGGAGCGCAGTTTCAGCCAATAGTTTTTGATCAAATTCGCAATAATCTACCTTGGTCTGCATATTAATTTCTTTATTATTAGCCATAGCTTGAAACCGTAATTTTATAACGTTTCATATTCTCTAATTGTGGTTCATAAGCTGGACATCGTCAAACCTATTTGATTAATAATTAAGCAAGTCGTCGTTTTAATCAAGGCTTGTGATTGCATTGATGTTTCTTCAACTGCAGCAAGAATAGAATAGGGCGTTTAATCGGCAGGCTTCATTTCTTCTATAAGACTATTTCAATCCTACTATGTTTATAGTAGGATCTACTAAAAAAATAGTAGAGTATCTATATTTCATTTTCTGGAGAAAAAATGCCTACAAAAAAAGGACCACAAGCTTTTGCTCCTGATCGTTTGCTTACCGAGGTAGAGCTTGAATTAATGAATATCATTTGGAGCCTTAATAAAGTAACTATCAAAGAAGTTGTTTCGCATTTATCTAAAGAGAGGCCGTTAGCCTATACCACTGTAGCAACGGTAGTAAAAGTGCTAGAACAAAAAGGATTCCTGGAATGTCAAAAAAATTCCTATGCCCATGTTTTTGTCCCTATCGTTACCAAGGCTGAGTATGAAAGTAGGTGTATTGAGCATATGGTGACTAATGTTTTTGATGGTGAGCCAGTAGCACTTGTGCAAAGACTATTGATGGCTAAAAAGTTACAAGACAATGATATTCAGGCCATAGAGGAAGCGCTAAAACAATTAACGTGAGTTCTAAATACAAATAGCTGGATATAAAAATTGCCTTATTTTTTATATCTAACTCATGTTTATCACTGCCGAAACTAAAAGAGGGGAGTAGTCATGTTATTCCTAGAAATTTTATTGAGTATCCATTGCCTGCTTTGGGTAAGTTCATGGATTATCGGAACTCGTTGGTTAACGAATCAACCGTCCTTTAAACTGAAACTTGCACGTCTTTTATTAGTCAGCTGTGTGGTTTCTCCATTAATTGTTCACTGTATAAGTCCTACTCAAAAGCTGGAGCGATTTAACTATGTATCATTGGATGCTTTGCAAGAATATGTGCAGCAACCTATATTAAGGAACGAATTTCCAAGCGTTACTCAGGAGCCAGCATCTGCTTTTTCAATGAGCGATCTGAATTATCTCCAACTTTTTTCTATCATGTTCTATGTGCTTATTTTGGTTCGTGCTTATCGCTTAATGTTAGGTTTATATCGTTTAAGCACAATGCTGGATGAGGCAATTCCTTATCGAACTTCCGGTAATTTGGTTATTAAAATCTCCCATCGCTGCCACATTCCTTTCTCAGTATTTTTGTTGAATAAAGCTTATATCGTATTGCCTGTATCCTTATTTTCTTCTTCTAAAAATGTGAAGATTGCGATTGCTCATGAAGGACAACACCATCGTAATGGGGATTGTTTATGGGCATATTTTGTTGAAACCTTATACATTATTTTCTTTGGAAATCCAGGTATTACGCAATGGCGTAGGATTTTAAGCGAATTACAAGAATTTTCATGTGATGAAGTGTTGGTTGGCCACCCGAAAATTTCACCATATGACTATGGCCACTGTTTGTTTGATGTAGTACAGACAGTATCTCAACGTTCTCTGTCATCTAGCCGAAAAATTGCATGCACGGTGGGTATGGCTTTGGGCAAAAAAAACGAAGACAGTACTTTTATCATAAGGAGAATTTCAATGTTGTCTACTTATCCACCCAATGCATCTAAGCCCTTATTAGGAATAGCATTTGCAGGGTTTTCAATTTTAGCACCAATATGTGTCGCTTATTCAGCAGCGGGATCGTTGACCAGTACTCAGGCAAAGGCAGTTGATACTTCTCATTTGGATCCTAAAATACAAAAAATTGCAGTGCAAGAAATTAATGCTGCCGTCAAACACTATCACGCAAAATCAGGAGTGATTGCAATAGCCGATCCAAAGACCGGTACTATCCTCGCATTTGCTGAATCAAATAAAAATGGGAATAAGAGTTGGCGGTCTCGTGTTTTCTCACCCGGATCGACTATAAAACCATTTATTGCTGCTGCAGCGATTGATACGGGTGTAAGTTCTGAAACAAAAAGTTATGATTGTCACTCGCCTTATTATATTGAGGGTAAAAAATTTACCAACTATAATCCCAATGTGGGTTCTGCTTCGTTGACAGAAGCGATTGAAAAATCGATTAATGTTTGTCTTATCAAGGTTTCTCAAGAGACTGGAGCACCAGCAATCCGTCAAAAACTCACTGAATTTGGTTTTGACGCGAACAGTTGGTGGCAAGCAAATCAAAGTGATGACTTACAACTTGCTAGGGCCTCACTTGGTGAAAATATTCCT
The DNA here is from genome assembly GCF_001467695.1 of Legionella gratiana. GTDB lineage: Bacteria > Pseudomonadota > Gammaproteobacteria > Legionellales > Legionellaceae > Legionella > Legionella gratiana. The sequence continues at coordinate 5,765 of NZ_LNYE01000030.1, read as the reverse complement.
GTCACTATTGGGTCGTTAACAAAATCTTATGCCATTCTTGCTCATAACGGATATCCGTTTCATAAAGGAGATAGGCCACTTATTTCAGAAACAACAACAAAATCAATCAATCATATGCTTGAGAATGCTGTTGCCAATGGCACTGGGAAACTCGCAGTAATTCCTGGTATTGCTGTAGCAGGGAAGACAGGAACAGTAGTCGAAAATAATGAGAAACATCTTGCTTTATTTGCTGGGTATGTGCCTGCTGATTCTCCTCGTTATGTGATGGTAGTTGTGATTGAAGAAGGTTACTTAAACAATAAGGGTGAGACTTTTACTTCGGGTGGCGAATTGGCTGCTCCTGTATTTCGTAAAGTCGCTATGAATAGTTTAAGTATGAATCGATAACCACCTATGGGTGCAGCAGCGCTGCTGTACCCATATCGCTATAAATTGAAACGATGTTGGAGTTGTTTATGAAGAAAATAAGTGTATTTTCATCTATGGTACTATTATTTTGTACCACTACTTGGGCTCAAAAAAACTGTTTTTTAGCAAGAGAAAATCAAACTGTATTAAAACACGAAGGCAAAGATTGCAATCAACGTTATGCACCGCAATCAACCTTTAAAATTGCATTGAGTCTTATGGGGTTTGATGCAGGAATATTAAAAGATGCTTTTCATCCAGAATGGCCCTATAAAAAAGAGTATGAACTTTATCTCAATGTATGGAGATATCCTCAAAATCCGCACACTTGGATGAGAGATTCTTGTGTGTGGTATTCCCAAGTACTCACACAACAATTAGGCATGAAGCGATTTAAGGAGTATGTTAATTCATTTCATTACGGTAATGAGGATGTTTCGGGTGACAAAGGTCAGAATAACGGATTAACCCATGCCTGGCTTTCAAGTTCCCTTGCCATCTCGCCAATCGAACAGATGCAATTTCTGCAAAAAATGGTCACTAGAAAATTACCTGTAAGTCAAAGGGCTTTTAATAGGACCAAAGAGATTCTGTATATCCAGGAATTAGCTGGTGGTTGGAAACTGTATGGAAAAACCGGAACTGGTGAACAGTTAACAAAAGATAAAAACCAAAAACTACCTTTACGACAGGGGTGGTTTGTGGGGTGGATTGAGAAAGATAATCGCAAAGTTGCCTTTGTCAACCATATTACAGGCTGCAAAGAGAGCTTTGCGGGTTTAAAAGCGCGAAATGATGCGCTTATTAAATTATTTTACCTGATTAATGAGTTGGAAAAATAATTAATGCGAAACGAACGTTATTCCGGGATTCAGTTCTAAATAAAAAGTGTAAAAAATGCTTGACCCTATTGTTGCTATATACCTTACATTTGTTTTTAAGGAGGGAACATAATGACCCAATGGTTTGTAAAAGACTTAAGCAAATTAACTGGTGTTTCAGTGCAGACACTGCATCACTATGATCGTGTAGGTCTACTTACACCTTCATTGCGGCGTGCCAATGGGTATCGTGTTTACTCTGAGAAGGATTTATTGAAACTACAACAGATTATTGCTTTGAAGTTTTTCGGTTTTGAATTGTCACAAATTAAAACATTACTTACTGAAGAAAGTAGTGCGCTCAAACATTTTAACAATCAAGTTCAAGTGTTAGAACAAAAGGCAGCTGCTTTGCTTGAGGGAGCTAAGACTTTGAGAAGCATCATTGACTCTGTTGATACCGATCGATCCATTCCATGGGAAACCATTATTCAACTTATAGAGGTATATAAAATGACAGAACATCTTGAACATGATTGGGTTAAAGAAATATTCACTCCTGATGAGCTAAAGCAGTACGTGGAGTTTGAAAAAGAACTGAAAGCTAATACAACATCTGAGCAAAAAGCAGCTTTTGAAAACAATTGGCATCAGTTAGTAGAAGAAGTAAAAAATAATCTTAAGCAAGATCCTAGCTCAATACTAGGTATCGATTTAGGAAAAAAGATTATGGATTGGGTAAATGGAGTATACGGTAAAAAATACGCCCATTTAAGAACCAAAAAATTTGAAAAAGGTTTTGGTGAAGGAAAAGGTCTTGATGAGGTTGGATTGACGCCTGAAATTGTATCATGGATGGATAAAGCGATGGATGCGTACTGGAGAAATCGGATCTATGGAATTCTTGAACAAGTAGGTAAAAAACCTTCCTCAACTGTATTATCACTTTGGAATGCAATGCTTGTTGATATGTATGGCGAAGAAAATTCACGTAAAAATACTATATCCGAAATTGCTTTAAATGATGATAAGGTCAGTACACAGGCAAAAGCTTGGCTTAAAAGCATCTTAGATTCTTAAAGTTTTGAGTTTCGGATAAGGAGATCGGCTCATTATCACGGACTGTTCGGGCCATTGACTTAAGGAAAAACACTCATGCCTACGTACCGCTGTCCGCGATATCCAGATATTGTGGTATGAGACAGAGAAAAACAAATCCTTAAGTCAATGGCAGTGCTGCTCAGACCGAACGGGTGTGACCTCCAATTGATGTACTATCCCCTTATAAAAATTTAGCCGATTTCTGCTAATCCAACAAATCCCATTTGATTCATTCTATTCCAAAATTGGCTCCAACTTGTATTGTATATACTCATAAATATCCGCTTCTCTGTCGCATACAGAAATCACATCTTTTATCTTTTCCCCAAGACAATTTTCCATAAAATGAGTATTTTTTACCCATTTATAGCTTTCTTTATCTTTATATTGAATCTTATTTCAATGATGATTTTTTCCATAGGATGATTTGTCTCGACATCACCGCTCTTGAGCAATTAAACCAATGGTCTTTTCT
>NZ_LNYE01000030.1:1875-2947 GCF_001467695.1 Legionella gratiana | reverse complement strand
TCTTTTCCCCAAGACAATTTTCCATAAAATGAGTATTTTTTACCCATTTATAGCTTTCTTTATCTTTATATTGAATCTTATTTCGATGATGATTTTTTCCATAGGATGATTTGTCTCGACACCACCGCTCTTGAGCAATTAAACCAATGGTCTTTTCCTTTTGAGCGTCCATTAGCATTGTTGAGTGAACTAAATATCCTTGCGTTTTTGTATTGAGACTATTGCTTGTATGTCCTAATCTCTCGCTAACCTCATGTTTGTATGAAAGTGAGGTGCTATCTTCAATCGCCAATAATACCGGTATTCTTTGAGCCAATAAGGCTGTAGCAGGGTAACCACCCTCTGCAATTTGTTTCGCTGAAACACGGGAATTTCTAATAAAACGATAGCTACCTTCAATTGATGCACTTTTTCCTTCGCAGCTTTTAGCTAGTGAGGCCCCTTGAGATTTCGATAACTGGCTACCTATTTTAACCAGACGTCCTGTAAGACGTTTATCACCTAAATCACAACGACCAAATATAGCTTCTGACCAGACTACTGCATTTTCAATCTCTAATTCCATGGCTTTTACACGTAAAAATAAAAGACATTTGATCATGCAAAACATCTTTTTGCAAGATGTGTATAAGATTCAGAGGGTATGCCGCCGAACTGTTACAGCAATATACCCAGCGCTCAACGAATATCAGTTCTTATACTGGTGTTCAGACAAGTTACATGGTTTGAGATCATTTTCTAGCGCAAGAAAATCTTTTGTTCTGACTTCACACAAGGCCTTAATGGCATTTAAATCTAGCGTGGCCCAGCCACGCACAACACCCGACGCCCGCGAGCAGCCCCAATGGCCACCTTTATATATTGCAAAATCAATACCAAACTTAGAGCCCTCACGAAACCAAGATTCCTTCTCGTCATTTAACCAATTATCAAATTCTTTTGACGACTTGGGTTGTTTTTTAAAATCAGGTACCGGATAAAAGGGCATGTCACTACAGTATTCATAAACAACATGAACAGGCAATAATTTTTGCGCACTGCCAACACCAGTTCGCCATTGATTATCATCGTC
>NZ_LNYE01000030.1:523-1865 GCF_001467695.1 Legionella gratiana | reverse complement strand
GTCTTGGGGAAAAGATAAAAGATGTGATTTCTGTATGCGACAGAGAAGCGGATATTTATGAGTATATACAATACAAGTTGGAGCATAACCAACGATTTATTGTCAGAGGAAAACATAATAGGAAACTTGCTAACACCTCAGTCAAACTTTTAGAGGATTTATCTAATCTCAAGCCTATGGGAAGTTATTCTATAGAGATTGCACAAAAAAGTAAGAGGAAAAAGCGTGTTGTAGAATTGGAAATAATGGCCAAGCAAGTTACTTTTATGCCCGCAGAGCGTAGCTTAAAAGCGCTAGCTGTTGATTTAAGACCTATAACACTGAATGTAGTTATTGCAAGAGAGAAAAATCCTTTAGATACCGAAGAAATATTAGAATGGATATTATTAACAACAGAGCCGATAACAAGCTTTGATGAGATTCGGCAAATTACACGATATTATGAGTTAAGATGGAGAATAGAGGATTTTCATAAGGCATGGAAATCAGGTGTAGGTGCTGAAAGGCAGCGCATGCAATCACCCAATAATTTAGAAAAAATGGTTGTTATCTTGTCATTTTTGGCTGTTAGATTACTTCAGTTAAAAGAGTATTTTGAACCCTCAAGCTTGGTTTTAGAGGAAGATGCTGTATGTATCCCATGCAATGAACTACTCACCGAGATTGAGTGGAAGGTTTTATGGAAAACAGTTGAAAAAAAAGAACTACCATCAAAAATGCCAACGGCTGAATGGGCATATCAAGCTATCGCTAAACTTGGTGGTTGGAGTAATTCTAAAAGAACTGGAAAAGCATCATGGGCTACTCTCTGGGATGGTTGGTTTAGATTAACTGAGCGAGTTGAAGGCTTTTTTCTCGCTCAATCCCTAGGAGTTGCGTAAGATGTGATCAAGAGACAGTGGATATGCCGCCGAACTGCTACAACAATATACCCTGCGCCCAATGAATATCAGTTCTTATACTGATGCTCCGGCAAGTTACATGGTTTGAGATCATTTTCTAGCGCAAGAAAATCGTTTGTTCTGACTTCATACAACGCCTTTATGGCATTTAAAACGACACGACCCGGCCGCCCAAAAAACCCGGGGAGGCCCGCCACGCCAGCGCCCCCGCGCGCCCCTTTATATATCGCAAAATCAATACCTAACTTAGACCCCTCGCAAAACCAAGATTCTTTCTCGCCATTATTTAACCAATTATAAAATTCTTTTGACGACTTGGGTTGTTCTTTAAAATCAGGTACCGGATAAAAGGGCGTGTCACTACAGTATTCATAAACAACATGAATAGGCAATAATTTTTGAGCACTGCCAACACCAGTTCGCCATTGATTATCATCATC
>NZ_LNYE01000030.1:332-513 GCF_001467695.1 Legionella gratiana | reverse complement strand
ATTCTTTTGACGACTTGGGTTGTTTTTTAAAATCAGGTACCGGATAAAAGGGCATGTCACTACAGTATTCATAAACAACATGAATAGGCAATAATTTTTGAGCACTGCCAACACCAGTTCGCCATTGATTATCATCGTTCTTATCAACATATTCCTGAAGTTCCTTAATAATAGTGCCTTT
>NZ_LNYE01000030.1:243-322 GCF_001467695.1 Legionella gratiana | reverse complement strand
TTGTGTCCTTAATACTACCTTGATTTTTTCACCTTCTTCTGTTTTTGGTAAACAATCAAGCATCTTCGTCCACATATGC
>NZ_LNYE01000030.1:0-233 GCF_001467695.1 Legionella gratiana | reverse complement strand
AAAATCAAAATGCTTTTCTGGCGTTTGCGTGATGACACCATGATGTTCATAGGTTACACCGGTTTCTTTTATCCTTTGATATTGTGTCCTTAATACTACCTTGATTTTTTCACCTTCTTCTGTTTTTGGTAAACAATCAAGCATCTTCGTCCACATATGCTTATCTAAAGCCCACAAACAATATTCAAATCCACTAATATTGGTAAATTTGCGGCCTGATAAATCGGTTACTT
>NZ_LNYE01000029.1:875923-876094 GCF_001467695.1 Legionella gratiana | reverse complement strand
CGCTAAGTGTTGATTTGTTCGGAACAAATTATGATTACTTGTTGAGGTCATAGAAAGGGCTAGAAACTCTTTAGTGGGTAAAAACTTAGTGATTTCACCTTTTATAACATTGAGCAACTGATTAAAATGTTCAAATTTATCGTGCATGACCTTTCCTGTAGATAATTAAGT
>NZ_LNYE01000029.1:875753-875913 GCF_001467695.1 Legionella gratiana | reverse complement strand
TTATGATTACTTGTTGAGGTCATAGAAAGGGCTAGAAACTCTTTAGTGGGTAAAAACTTAGTGATTTCACCTTTTATAACATTGGGCAACTGATTAAAATGTTCAAATTTATCGTGCATGACCTTTCCTGTAGATAATTAAGCTTTGCATTATATTTAAT
>NZ_LNYE01000029.1:871794-875743 GCF_001467695.1 Legionella gratiana | reverse complement strand
GTACACTCGGTAACTTTGTAAATTTATTTTGCATGAGGCTTCCTATGGCGCTGATAAAATACATGTAGTATTATATTTGATCATATTGTTTTTGTAAACACCATTAATGATTTGTTCCACGCGCATCCTAATTGTAAAGGCTGGTCATTTTAACCATTTTATCAATCATAGGTTGGTCTTTATGGAAGGCAAAATAAGAATACTTTGAGTGATAAGTAAAATGACTGTTGAGTGAATTGTGTCATTGTTTGTTTACATTAATCTGAGGTCACACCCAATGAATCTTAAAAAGAGCTTGGATGAATTTAACAATACACTTATTCAAAAATTCTAAACTTTCGAAAGAATCGTCGCCCTCTTTCACGGCTGAATCTTCTACACATCTTGGGTTAAATTACAGAAACGGGGCAAATACGAACTACGCGTATTCCCAAGAATTATTGTAAGTGCTACTCAAATCCTTTAATGTAAGTTTTTGTTGGTCAGTACTTGTTCAATATCATATGTGCGTGTAAATTCGTATGCTTTTTTAATATCGGGTGTTAATTCCCTATCTTTTTGCAAAAAAGGAACTAACTTACGGAAATCTAAATATACAGCCATTGTTGACTTTCCTAACTTTAATTCAGGCATCTGTAATTTTTTTAGATCGATTGCTTGGCTCGCATGCATCAACTCAAATCCCATGATTTGATAAAGGTTATCAACTATTTTAGTTAAATGTTCCACTACTAGAAGGGAATTTGTAGCGGTGTCTTCAATTTCTCCAGCTACAGGATAGGAAATAGTTGATACAGGAATACTTTGTTGCTGTACTTCTGTATTTAAGTACATAATTGGTTTTTGGATAGCAGCAAACGCAATAGTTGCCTGATCAGGAGAAAGAAAACGTGATATTTGATTTATGCAAAATGAACCTAATTTTACGATGCGTTGTGTGCTACTTGCGGACAAATGCCCTAAAGCGATGTTCAATCTTTCAATATTTAATACCCATGAAATAGGTTCAAAATTAGCAGTGGGAATCACCGCTCCGGATAATGGGCCGTTGCTAACATAATAAGATTTTTCCTGGATGGAAGCATTTTTTGGAGGAGCAATATCGATTACAACAGCAGGATTATCGTCAGAAGAATTTAATTGAGTAGTAAGATCATGTTTTAGGTCTTTCAATATATCACGAGTAGCACCAATAACTTGACTAGCTGTTCGGAAACTAAGAGGATCTTGAAGTGCTCTTTTTTCTGATGCACCTAAAAGATAACTTCCCTGCAAATAGTCAATGATATTTTGTGAAGAAATACCTTGGCCTGGGAAAGGACGTATAGAGTATACTGGTTTAAGGAAGGGGGCAATATTTCCGTTGATTCCTTCCAAGCTTAACGCTACTAATAATTCGTATTTATTGATTAGCTGTTCAACATCGTAAGTTGCTAAAGCAGCCATCCCTGCTGTATAAGCATTTGAACTAAAAATAGAGAGTGCATCTTTAGCATAAAGGTGTAAAGGTTGAATGCCAGTTTTTTTAAAAGCTTCATTTGCGGACATTTTTTTTCCTTTATACAAAACATCACCTTTACCTGACATAGCAAGACCAATATGTGCAAGGATAGTAATGTCAGCCTCACCGATTGAGCCACCTGATGGTAAAATTGGGACAATATCATTGTTTAAAAAAGCAGCGAACATTTCGACAACTGAAGGTTGAACGCCAGCATTTCCAAGTAATAGTGTATTGAGTCTAACTGCCATAGCTGCGCGTACTACTTCACGAGAAGCATTAGGTCCTATTCCCGCACTCGTCGCATAAATATCGTTCATGTTAAATTTCTCAGACTCTTGTCGAGCTTCAGACGTTAGAACATTTCCTTGAAAAATCGTTTTATCCTTATTTAAGCCAACACCTCGATTTAATCCGTATATAGGCAAATTTTTTTCTGCGGCTAATAGTAACAATTGATGAGAACGGTTGACTTTTTCCATCGCTGTATCGTCAATTTTTACCAAAGTATTTTGTCTTGCTATCTTTAGAACTTTTTCTATTGTTAGATTTTTTCCATTAAGAATGATGGGGTGAGTTTGTGGTCTATTATAAGCATGGCCAAGATGTGAAATAAAAAGAATAAGAGTAATTAAAAGAATTTTATCTATTATTTGAATGGAATATCTCATTTATGACCTTACTCAGTGATATTTCTGATTCGCTAAAATTAGTGAACCACCCTTAGATTTAAAAAGCCAAGACATTTTATCATAAAAATAACCATGTTGGTTAATTTAAATCCTTTGCTCTAATTCTTAACTAATCGCATAATCCCTTTTTTTATGTTAGATTATCTCAATAAAATCTAATCGCATAATTAGTAATGGCCAAAAACACTCAAATTGAAGCATATATCACCTATCAAAAATCGACTGATAAATCACCATTGACCTTGGAAAGTTATCAAAGCGATTTGCTTCAATTTGCAACCTGGTTTGAATCGGCTAATAAAGTAGACATGAAATTGGCTAACATCACACCGACTGATGCACGCCAATACAAAAAATATTTAATTAACTCAGGATTTAAAGCTCAAACGATTAATCGTCGACTACTGTCTCTAAAGTATTTTCTGGAGTGGGGATGGCTAACAAAAAAAATCAAATACCGATTCCCATTACCCAAAACAGTGAAACAATCTCAATCAATGCCAAAATGGTTGAATCGCAATCAACAAAATCAGCTACTGCGCCATGTTGAGCAAAATGGCTGCAAGAGGGATGTTGCGATTGTAAAAATCTTACTAAATACAGGGCTTCGTGTCAGTGAACTATGCAACTTAAAATGGAGTCATATTGTTTTAAGTGAACGTAAAGGACAGCTGACGATCAATGCAGGGAAAGGATGTAAATATCGTGAGGTCCCGTTAAATAAAGAAGCACGATTTGCGTTTCTTACTTTAGATTATGCTTTACATGCAGGAAGCGATGCATTTGTTTTTAATGGTCAACGAGGGGTACTGAGTCCTCGAGGAATTCAGCTCATGCTGAAGCGATTACGCACCCCAGAGGAGTTAGGCATGATTTCCCCCCATCAATTGAGACATACATTTTGTAAAAATTTGGTTGATGCTGGCATTAGCTTAGAAAAAGTGGCTTCTCTTGCAGGCCATGAACGATTGGATACAACAAAATTATATTGCCAACCTTCTTTTTCCGACTTGAGCGAGGCGGTAGAGCAAATTGGAGAACTGGACTAATGCGTTTAATTGAAGTATTGCCAGATTATGAGGCCAAGCGATTTTGCCGCCCACCTGTGCTCAGTTCGGATGAAAGAAAATAGTTTTTAAACCCGATCCTTTATCTAGTCAGCTTAGTCAAAAGACAAAACAAGCAGCCAATCAAATTGGATTACTTGTTCAATACGGCTATTTCAAGGTAAGTGGTAAATTTTTTACAACAAAAACGTTCAGAGCATCTGACATCAAAGCGGCTGCAAAAGCGATTGGCACCGATGTTCCTGAAGACTTTTTGAATCAATATCATGACCGTACTCGACAAAAACATCGCATACGCATTAGAACATTGTGGTTATATTGATATTAACCATGCTCTTCCTATCTTCGATGAAATGATTGGAGACATGGTAGATAAGCAAATGCATCCACGCAAACTATTCTATATCCTTGTTGAGCAATTACGACAAAAAAAGATCGAAGTACCGAGTTACCATCGCATTGCAAGAACAATTATTCGTAAAAATCCTTATCTATAGAGGAATGCAATCAATTTTTAAAGGGATTTTTAATTAGATAAAATTTGGGGCTCTTAGCGATAACGATCTTATTTTATACAAAATTAAGATCCTAGTTCGCATTTGCCCCGTTTCTGTAATTTAACCCCATCTTGTCTATCGCAAATAAAACATGATTAAATTATTTCTTTTGCAGAAGGAGACGGTATAGAG
>NZ_LNYE01000029.1:851937-871684 GCF_001467695.1 Legionella gratiana | reverse complement strand
GCAAGGTGAAGTTTAGAGCAAAGATTGGTTACTTTTAGACCTTCCGCTTTTGCGGAAGGCGACGGTATTGAGAAGTCCGTCATCCTCTGCGCAAGCAGCTGCCTCTTGATGAGATAGGATCAAGAGACAGCTTTCACGGAGGGTGACGAGATTCTTATTATGAAGGCACAATTGATTTAAAAAACGATTGTTTTTAAAGCTAAGTAGTACCTGAAATTAGACATTGTTATCCGAATACCATTTTTTCTTTAACTCAAGAAACTTAGCTTTTTGTTTTGCATTCAGAAGAGCAAACATTTGATGCTGTATCATAATTCTACTTTTTAACATAGCTCCTCTAATTTTATTAACTTGTTCTATTAAAGAATCAAGTTTTGCCTCATCCATTTTATCAGCCTGCACTAAAGTGTTTATTTGAGTACGTAATGATCGAAGCTGCGCGTAGTTTGTTTTAAAGGTGGCTTGAGCTTTCTCTTTATATGTTTGAAGTTTCGCTTGTTGTTCAGGTGTGAGATTAAGCTCTTTTGCTAATTTATCAGATCGATGATGGGAATTACAGTGTTTAGAATCCCCAGAACATGCAAAACTAGGCTGTCCTAAAGTGATTATCAAAGCAATAGCGGATAACCAGATAAGTTTTTTATTCATTATTTTTGTTCCTCATAATTAAATTAACTTTCCTGCTTTAACATGAGTCATTTAGGATTATTAATGACTTCATGAAGTATAGACTAAAGCATGAATAAAGAAAGCCTTCTAATTTCATTGTTTAGTTAATTATTAAAACCCTTTGTTTGATCAGGAGTATCGTTGAAATCTTGAGTTTCTCTATCGCATTTAAGATGAGGAAAGAACGAAAAACGTGATTGTTGCTTTACTTCGTCGGTTTTCATTGCTTTACGTACGACAGCGCATTGTTCTGGAGTTAGGTATTCTTCGATCTTAAAAAGTTCATCCTCTTTGATTAATTCAGATAGCTTGCTTTTTAAAATAATTTCAAAAGTCTCTGCAGGAATAAACGCTTGCATACTGAATATGATTTCAATTTCTCTTTTAATTTCATGTTGTTTTTTCATCAATTCCAATTCATGACGAATAGTAGTGCATTGATCGCTAGCAAAAAATGGTAGTATCTCACTAAACTCGTTCTCATCTTTGATGAGTTGAGGTAACTTTGCTTTAATTGCGTCAAATACGGTGATACGTTGTTCCAAGTTCAAATACTTCAGTAATAGCTTAAAATCCAAAGTACATTTAATGAGCTCAAACAGAGACAATTTTGCGTTTATTGTATTAAATACAGTGCGGCGTTGTTCTAGAGGATAATAATTCAGTATATTTATAAAATCAAAAGTGCTTTTAATGAATTCAGACAGCGATAACTTTGCGTTTATTGTGTCAAATACGATTGTACGTTGTTGCATAGGAGTGGATGCTATTAACGATTGAAAATCCTTAGTATTTTTAATGAGCTCAGGTAACTTTGCTTTGATTTTATCCCACACACTCAAGAATTGATCTGACTCAATACAAGACAGTATATCCAAATAGTCATCATAATTAGTGACTATTGCAGGTATTTTTGCTTTTATTGATTCAAATACAATTGCTTTTGTTCTCCAGTAAAGGTTTTTCATTAACCCCTCAAAATCCTTAGTATTTTTAATAAGTTGAGGCAGTTTTTCTTCGATTATTTCGAGTATAACTTCACTGTTAATGCTTTTGTTTTGTAATGCGTTCTCAATGCCATTAATGCAAAACTCTCCAGTCAAATGATTGCTATTCAGGAGTGCTTGGGTGCTATCTATAAAGCCTTTTTTAGCCGCTAAAGTCAATGCGGTGTTTCCATCTCTATCCTTGTGAGTCACAAATTCTGGAGTGCAGTATTTACTGTTCAGCAATAGGTTAACAATCTCTGTATGACCGTATTTTGCAGCCCAAATTAAACAGTTTTCTCCATGGCTATCCGTGTGAGTTACCAATTCTGGAGTGCAGTATTCGCCGTTCAGGAATGTGTTAACAAACTCTGTATGACCGTATTGTGCAGCCCAGCTTAAAGCAGTTCTTCCTTCTTTATTCGTGTGAGTCACAAACTGTGGCGTACATTGGTTACTTTCGACGATCATGTTGACTATGTTTGTTTTTGGATTTATTTGTAATGCGGCTATGAGAGGAGTATTTTCTTTTTGATAGCTGACTATATTGAGTTTAGCGCCTTGTTGATGAAGCACATTAAAAATCTCCTCATAGCCCATCTCTGCAGCCCAAAACAGAGCAGTTTTCATGTCGCCATCTAAGATTTCTTTATCAGCTCCTTTTTTCAGCAGGTAGTTCACCATCGTCAAATCGTTATTTTTTACAGCAATAATCAGTGGGGTATTTTCATCTTTATCTTTTAGGTTCACATCAGTGCCTGCTTCAATGAGCTGTTGGGCAATAGATCGTCCTTGTTCGTTTGTATCCTTATACAAGGTTTTTTCCAGCACCCGCAGTAAAGGTGTATTCCCATTCTTGTCTTGAATGTTTAAATTAATGTGTAACGCAATAAGTTGCTCTATGGCATTTTTATCTGTGCTTAATGCAGCTATATGAAGAGCACTTTGTCCATTGCTATTCATTCCATTAACATAGGCCCCTTTTTTGATGTCTTCAAACTCAATCACCTCTTCATCTAGTTGATCTAAGAAGTGCTGGTTGATTGCAAAAAGCGTTTCAAATTCCTCTGATCGATGGGAGGCTGCTCGACGCAATAATTCCAACAACTCATTTCGCTGAGTATAAATAGCGAATGCTATAGCTTTTTTTAAGGGTTCATTGTCTTTCAGTGGACCATCCGATTTTAAAAGTTTTTCAAAGAAAATCTGAGTTTCTTGAGCAATCTTATCTTGGAGAATAGAGGAGTTAACTTTGCTATAAAACAAGTAAGGCATGGTTTGATCGGCTAAGGAAAGCTGGGCTTTAGAATCACTATAACCGCTGTAATCTAAATAGTTCTCTTTAGTGGTGGGATAATCCTTAAGCGCGATTTTGGTAGTAATGCCACTTTGAGCCCCTGTATTGATAGATCTGATGCTGTATTTGGGGCTACAAAGCGTATGACCTAACCAGCGGAAAAGGTCGACAATAGCCTCTATTTTTGCATTAGAAACAGCTTCAATAGAATCCAAAACCAGGCCACCATTTGTACCTTTCCAAGCCCAGGCTTGCGCCACAATTGGGTCATCTAAGGAAGGTTTGTTGGTATCTCCCTGACATACGACATAAAAACCACCATTAAGGGATGTGATGCCATGAATGGCGCACTCTGTTCCCACACCACCTAAGTATTGGCAACAGTTGGTTGTTTTACCTAAACATGCAGCGATAGCTGCACCTTTATCGCTTAAAACATCCAATTTTTTAAGATACAATCCTGGATAGCCTAGGTCTTTCCCATCCAGTAGGCAATTAGGGATCACCTTATCGTCATTTCGTCGTATCAGGGTATCAAATTGAGCGATGTGTTTTGCGGTTATGCCATTTTTGATGAGAATCTGATGTGCGACCTCATGATTTTGATTCTGATAGCAAGCATAGAGTGCTTCCAGAATAGGCATATCCATTTCGTTAAGAAAAAGTCCTTGACAAATCTCTGTTAGCTCTTTCTGAAGATTAAATTTTTGTATACTTAATTGTTTAAGAGCGTTATTTCGTTCAATTCTTTGCGCTTCAGTAGGGCGGGTTAATCCATGAGTAGATAATTCTGTAAAGTTCTTGCTCACCTTGATTAGGCCACTTTTGATTTGCTCCATATCACTGCGCTCAAGTTTTTGCTGGTTCTTGCGTTTACTTTTTCCAGTTTTTCCAATTTCTTCCAGGGCTTGGGCATGAGGTAACAATTCGCGAAAACGAGGGTTTTGCCAACGAGTCGTATTGGCCATTTTTTTCCAGGTCTCAAAATCACATCTATTTACATCAGGTAAGGCAAACAAGCACGCATCATGAACTAGATAAAGATATTTATTGAATTTTTTAAAATTAACCAAATAATCAAGTATCTTTTTTTCATCGTTCAATATCGTGGCTAATTTAAAGGCATGCTCTTCTGCTTCTCCATTTTGCTCAAGCAGATATGCTAATTGACATAAAGGAAGCACCTTTTGATACAGGTCATGATTGTAAAAACCTTGATAAGAAGTGGATAAAGAATAAGGTTTTATCTCAATATTTTTGTATTTTTCTGTGGACGTGACTAAATCGGATAATCCTAGCCCCATTAAAGCCGCTTTCAGTAAGTGAACAGCTTCATCTCCATGTTCTTTTTGTACGCTTAAAACTAATTCTTCAGTTAATTGCTTTTTTTGTGCATTAATGTTTTCAGTATAGACAACTCCTTTTTTAGAGTTCAATGCCTGTTGAGTTAATTGATAAATTTGACTTATTGAGAACAAAATATCGGCGGTCGTTAGCATAAAAACCCTCTCTTTTAGTGCTTTAATGGCTTAGTTTATATACATAATGGTTAAATCTAGATTAATCGGATGTGAAAAAAGCTATTGCGGATGAAGCTAAATTGGAATAACAGCGGACATCCAAGCTATCGATATTTGCCAGAAATTGTTTCAATGAACTAAGCTTTGCACAGGACAAAAAAGTAGGCATCCTAATGGGTGTGAACTAGGAAGTACGAAATTTCCCAAGACATCCATATTACCCTTTATCAGCCTAGTTTATTTTGGCCATGTAATAAGATCATGAACATATTGCTTAATAGTACGAATATTATTGTGTGACGATTGAATGGGTTGACTCGAAGAGGGGGCTAGTTTTAATTTTTTATCTTTTACGAGACTAAAGATAACCGCTTCATGACAAAGTTTTTTTAAATCTTCAATTAATCCTAGTGTATAAATATCTTTTGACTGGTGTTCGATGTTGAGTAAAACTTTTTTAAACTGCAGAATGTCAAATTCATTTTCTTGAAAGCAGTTTAATATAAGCTTAAGAGTGTTCACTTTTCTTTGATTTTTTTCATTTAAAACTCTATCAGAACTAATAAGGTATGCTTCCAAGTTATTTTTTACTGCAGAAAAAGATACAGGCAAGCTTAATGCAAGTTCTTGCTGGCGCATAGAAAGTTGTTTGATGCGTGATGCTTGTAATTTTTTCCCAGTATTAAGCCAGGAAGAATCATTTAACTCACCGTCTTCAACACCAAGAAACTTTAACATTCCAAAAACATTTTCATGCAATGGAATTGAGTTTTGAGAGCAAAATGCATTTTGTAACCCATAGTGATTAAACGATATGGGTTGAATGTCTTTTCTAAATTTATCGATACTCGTAACATACCCATTAAATAATGCACTGGCTATTTGTATTGGTCCTGTAGTACAAATAACAATAGACTTTAAGTAGAGATCGTGTTCTTTTTGCATTAAATAACTTAAAAATTTATCGTCATTAGCTTCTAGGATATGTTTAATCAAAAAATATTCTTTATTAAAAAAAAGATATTTTACCAAGCTCAATTGGGATTGAAGTTCTTTTCTCAATCGATTGATAACCTCTTGATACGTTTCTTTAGGAGTTGCTTTTTTAAAATTTAAAAAAGCAATTTTGTTAGTCATCACTTCATGAATATATGCTCTAAGGTTTAATGAAGAATTAGAAGCATTAGGCGAAACAATTTCCTTGGATTTTGATATATAAAGTGATTCAGAACGGTTCTTCATTAATTTAATGAGATAGCGATTGATAAAACTATCAGCTATGAGTTCGTTTTCTGTTCTTTCTATAAAATCAGTATCGTATCGAGTTAGTTTTGCTAAAAGACCACTTTGAACACGATCGATTTCATTTTTAGCTGCGACTTCATCAACGATCGCTACAAAATCATTATTTGCAAGAATAAATTCCTTTTTTCCTATTTTTAAGCTACCTATATTAAGTAGTAGTGGCATCTCAACTGATATGTGTGAAGGAATATTTTGGGTATTAATTGGAACATCAAAGTCAGTATAAGTTCCTTTCCTAAAGACTGGAGAAAGCCATCTTAATATATCGCTAGCTACTCCTAGATTTCCTCCTGCATTTAAATTGGAAACTTCTTCTTTATAAAAACTATATAATTTTTTCTCATTTCCTAACACGAGTTTTTCATCAACAGTATGTGCATCAATCAAAGCAATATTATTTTCTTTGCTAAATTCGTGAAGCGCTTGCACTGACGCATGAGTCAATAATGTTGAGTCAAAGACTAAGTGAATTAGGTCATGAGGGTTTTTCTCACGCATTTCAATAAGACGAATTTGATTTTCCAAATTCATAAATACGGCTGGATCATTACTTAGCCAGATTTTTACATGGAAACTTGGGTTATATTGATACATTTTTTTATTCTTTGTTTTAAGTTCAATAAGTAACTACAAGAGTCACGAGGAATAAAAAGCGTGCATATCAAATGGCTCTTGATTAAAGCTTAGCACAATCTAGAAAAAATGATTTTTGAGCAAATTTAAATTGATGAACCTCCGCTAATATGTTATAAATAGCCCGCTTTAAATACACACACGTTTCGTCACAGACGATAGGGTCCCTTTGCTTGGGTTTCGTCTGGGAAGCGTGGAGGAATAACCCTGGAGATAAATAATGAATATAAGCATGCGTGAAATGCTCGAAGCAGGAGCTCATTTTGGACACAGAACTCGGTTTTGGAATCCTGAAATGGGTGAATATATTTTTGGTTCTCGAAACAAGATACATATTATCAATCTCGAAAAAACCATGGTGATGCTCAACGACGTAGTGAACTATGTCGGACGGTTGGCATCTAACAAAGCAAAAATTCTTTTTGTAGGCACAAAAAGAGCAGCCCAAGAAAGTATTCGCGAACATGCGAAACGTTGTGGTATGCCGTATGTTGATCATCGTTGGTTAGGTGGTATGCTAACTAACTTCAAAACAGTACGTCAATCCATCTTTCGTTTAAAAGAGCTCAAAGAAATGAAAGAAAAAGGATTGTTCAATGATATGATTAAAAAAGAAGCGTTGATGCTGACACGTGAATTGGAAAAATTGGAGCGTGGTTTAGGCGGTATTGAGAACATGGGTGGTTTACCTGACGCACTTTTTATTGTTGATGTTGGATTTGAGCATATTGCCGTTGAAGAAGCTCACCGATTAAGAATTCCCGTTATTGGAGTTGTTGATACGAATAACAGTCCCAAAAACATCGATTATATTATTCCTGGTAACGATGACTCTATGCGAGCTGTTGATATATATGTTCGTTGTGTTGCTGACGCAATTTTAGATGGTAAAGGCAGTAATACAGTAGGTGTAGGCTCATCTGATGCAGAATTTGTTGAATTAGTTGAACAAGCTAGTGATGCAAAAAAAGCTGGCGAATAATTAAATTTATAATATAGGGGGCTAGGGGTATGAACCCTTGATTTGCCCCCTTTTTGTTATACGGAGAAATGAAAATGTCAATTAGTGCAAGTTTAGTCATGAAGTTACGTGAGCGTACTGGTGCAGGCATGATGGAATGTAAAAAATTTCTAATAGCAACCAATGGTGATATTGAAGCAGCAATCACTGAAATGCGGAAAGCAGGTCAAGCAAAGGCAGATAAAAAAGCAGATCGCGTTGCCGCTGAAGGTATTGTGGTTATTGCTCGTTCTACCGATGGACGTACTGCAGTAATGCTAGAAATTAATAGCGAAACTGATTTTGTTGCTCGTGATGAGAACTTTACCAATTTTGCTAATACGGTTGCAGAAGTGGCATTAAACAGTTCAGTAAGCACTATCGAAGAGTTATCTGCTCTTTCCTTTGCTTCCGGCACTTCTGTGGAACAAGCACGCCAAGAATTAGTAGCAAAAATTGGTGAAAACATTAAATTGCGACGCATGGAGCGTATGAGTTGTGATAGCGGTGTTATTGGTTGCTATCTGCATGGCTCACGAATTGGAGTAATGGTTTCTCTAAAAAGCGATAACGAAGAGCTTGCTAAAGACATCGCGATGCACATTGCAGCAAGCAAACCAATTGTAGTAAGTAGAGATCATGTATCTGCTGAAGCTATTGAGAATGAGCGTGAGATTTTTACAGCTCAAGCAAAAGAAAGTGGAAAACCACAAGATATTATCGATAAAATGATCGAAGGTCGTATCAATAAATTTATTGATGAAGTAAGCTTATTGGGACAACCTTATGTGAAAAACCCTGATATCAAAGTGGGACAACTCTTAAAAGAGAAAAACACAGAAGTACTTTCTTTTGTTCGTTATGAAGTTGGCGAAGGTATAGAGAAAAAAGAAGATAACTTTGTTGAAGAAGTGATGGCTCAGGTCCGTACATGATGAATGAAAGTTACTCTAAGTTAAAGTATAAACGTATTTTACTGAAGTACAGTGGCGAAGCCCTTATGGGTAAGTCACAATTCGGTATCGATCCCTCTGTACTAGATACATTGGCGAGGGATGTTTCAGAATTAATTAAAATGGGCGTAGAAGTCGGCCTTGTGTTAGGCGGTGGTAACTTATTTCGTGGTAAAGCGCTTTTTCAAGCAGGTGTTGGACGTGTAACTGGTGACCATATGGGAATGCTGGCTACAGTAATGAATGCATTAGCGATGAGAGATGCTTTAGAGCGTATTGATATGCCTGCACGAATTATGTCGGCCATTCCTATGTTGGGGGTCGTGGACTCTTATCATAGGCGTAAAGCGATCACCCATTTGCGTACTGGTCATGTTGTCATTTTTGCCGCTGGTACAGGAAATCCGTTTTTTACAACGGATACTGCAGCTTGTTTACGAGCCATTGAAATAGGTGCTGATGTAGTTTTAAAAGCAACCAAAGTAGATGGTGTTTATTCAGAAGATCCTTTAAAAAATCCAAATGCTAAACGATATGATTATTTAACTTATATTGAAGTATTAACACAAGGACTGGAAGTAATGGACTCTACTGCCATTTGTCTTTGTCAGGATCAGGGGATGCCTTTACAGGTTTTTGATATGACTGCGCCTAATGCCTTAAAAAGAATTGTATTAGGAGAGCGTGTAGGAACTATAGTCGGAGCTAATCATGATTAATGAGATTAAGCAAGATTCAGAAAAGCGAATGAAAAAAACCATTGAATCCTTACAGATCGATATGTCAAAAATTAGAACTGGAAGGGCGAATGTTGGATTACTTGACCACATACAAGTTGATTACTATGGAAATTTAACTCCATTAAATCAAGTAGCTAATGTTTCTGCGAGTGATTCACGAACTATATTAGTGACTCCATGGGAAAAATCTATGGTATCAGCCATAGAAAAAGCAATTTTAACATCTGATTTAGGTCTAAATCCTTCTACAGCCGGTAGTGCAATTCGTGTTCCAATGCCTCCATTGACAGAAGAGCGCCGAAAAGAATTGATAAAAGTAGTTCGTAACGAAGGGGAGCAAGGCAAAGTTTCTATTCGTAATATTAGACGTGATGCGAATAGTCAATTAAAAGAGTTAGTGAAAGATAAATCTATTTCAGAGGATGATGAACGCCGCGCAGTAGAAGCAATTCAAAAATTAACTGATAAGTATATACTTGAAGTTGACGCTTTATTAGCTGAAAAAGAAAAAGATTTAATGGCAGTTTAAATAGGTAACAACCTTACATTTTTTTGTAAACTCTCAACTTTAATCGATGCACCTGATTTTCAGTTTGCTTCGCTCAGTTCTCTCCTGATCAAAGAATTTAAGAGTAAGATAATAACTTTTTTCGGGAAGAGGATTGGGAATAATACTGGGGCAATGTGATAAATCTTGCCACCGCGCATCACTGACCAGGACCTAGAGATTCCAGGGAAATGCCGAGATTATTGGAGCTCATGAATATGCGGAAAAAAATTCCAAATCTTTTTAACAATTTTAAAAATAACCGCAAGATTGCTTTTTTCGGGAAACGATTTATTTCTGACTCTTCTTATGAAAAAAGTTATAATTTAATTGAAAAATATTGCACTGATGATCCCAGATTTTGGGGGGAAATAAAAGAGGTGGTACAAAAAATTGAACATGCTGAAAAAAATAAATCCCCATTATTCTCTGAGGACATTGAAAGGTTACAGCAAATCCAACATACATTATTGCGAGCTTATGATTTTCCAGATTTATTTATAGAATTCAATCCATTGCTTTCAACATTAAATAAAGCAGATAACTGGCCTTTCAAAAATACTCCATTTTATTGAGCACTTGGCGAACTAAGTCCTCTCGTAATAACGAAGGTATTTGTTCAGGGATATGCTTGTCTTTTGTTGAAAGCCTGAAACGCTTACTAACGAAGAGTATGCATGGTGTCAGAGCCTCAAACACCATACTAATTTTTGAGTAACTTCATTACTCACAGCTTAATTGTGTCCAAATCAGGATGTTTTTATTAACGTTCAAATTTCCTACGATAAAACGCTCTTTCATTGATCATGACCTGAAAAAGAAAAATTTATTTCATCTGAGATGAGCAACAAACCTTAACGGCGTCTACAGATGATGCTCTAACAAGCATTTGATGAAGGAGATTTGCAAACCTGCAAATCTGAAATCGCCGTATACGACATCGCACGTTCGGTGTGTTAACGGTCGGAGTCGTAAAAGTTCCTCCAACCCAATTCAAACTTTTCATCTTAAGGGGTCCTTAAGCATAGCTGTACTATACTACTATTATGCAAATGGATCAAAATTTAAATTTATTGAGCCCCAATATGTCAGTTGAGAACTAAAATGAAAAGTAAGATATTAAAAGAACTAAGCAAGAATGTAAGTAAAGGAGTGGAGATACTAGTAGATAAAACAGTAAAAAGAGAGCTTTCTCATGAATTGATTACTCGAAGTCAACCAACTTCAAAAGAAAATGAGCGTGAAAATATTAGAAGTCAACCAACCTCAAAAGAAAATGAGCAGGAAATGTCTCATTTAAAAGAAGATACAAGCATAACAAGCAATAATAGTTCCGATGAAAAAAATACAACGCAAGTTATCAATGAAAATCAAAATAAAGGTTCAAGTCCTTACGGTTCTGGTGCCATGTGGGACAGGACTTTTAACTCCGGATATGTTTCGCATGATTTAAGTGTAATCAATATAGATATGAATTTGGAGAGTTATATAGGTAAGTATAAGGACTTAAGGGAGGTTCATAATATTGATTTTTCAAGGAAAGAGCTAGAAATTCTAGATAAGATGATTATTAAATTCAATGGAACGGAAATAACAGATCTCAATGAAAAACTTGCCTTATTAATGCTAAGCGAATCTATCCATGATCCAAAAATGTTAAAGGAAAAACTACCCAATTTTAAGCATCAAATGAAATTTAAATCAAACGATTATAATGATTATCAAGCAATTCCATTACCAAAATATAATATTCAGCTGCGCGATGAACTAAAAGAGATAAGAAAAATACAAAAAAGTTCGATAAATAATAAACAATTAAGACCAATAATTAATGAAAGTATAAAGGAAGCAAGAAAAAGCCTAGGGATTAAAGAAAAGAGCTCAAAATTTGAATATCCAATCCCAGAGATATTCAATGAAATTACCACTGACAAGAGCAAAATAATTACAAGACAGCAAGTATTGAAGAAAAATCTACCAAAGTCAAGAAAGAATCCAATGATTGCAAATCAAGAGATTGGTAAAAATGATATTCAGAGACGACATTATCATTATCAATCACATTTCGATAATGTGAACAGGCGGATATATATACCAAATCATACTGTTACAAATAAATTAGAACAATACTTTAAAAAACTAGAAAAAGTAATAGAGCACGCAAAGAATGGTATTATGGGAGTAGATAATGAATCATTCAAAGAGTCTTTTAATCATATAAGTTGGCATTCACACGATGATTTTTTACAACATCATTTTCATCATTTTGATCATATTATTCAAGGCTTTAGAAATTGTACCTTTGAGACGTCAGTTGATATGGTAAAATCACTAGGAGAAAAGTATTTGGATTATGAAGAGTATTGTAAGAAACAAAATAAGCAGGCTGTTAGTTATGAAGATTTCATTGGTGAATTGATTAAAGCAGCAGAATTACAAGGACTAAAGCTTGACCCTAACGTTTTAACAAAAGACGATATCGTTTTACTACCAGATACAGTTAATATATATGATTTTCAGTATACAAGTGCTACCCGTTTACTCGATGAAATTGAATATAGATGCCCTAATGCACTAGCAAATAGCGAAAAAATTAAAACGAAAACGACATTGGTTCGCTTTGAAGGAGAGCGTGGATTGGAGAAATTTAAGGAAGATAAAATAGGTGTTTTTTATAGTCTTGGATTACCTGTTTGTGGTTTAAACGGTTGCAAAGATGTTGAGATACATCCTGTACAACTTGCTTATTTATTAAATATTTCAGTGGGGCCAAACCATGCTTTATTAAGAGACCGAGAGAAACTTGCAAATGCGTATCAATATTTACAAGATAAGGCGTTGGGGATTAAACCAGATCCAAAATGTGAAAATGACTATAATAGCTGGATGGAAAATTATGAAAACCCACCGGACAATGGTTACAATGGCTACATATTGACCATTGAGGCACAAGAAGGTACTGAATTATGTCATAGTAAAACAACAGGAGGAAATGGTAATCCTTTTGCTGATGAGGTTTATTTTAAGGAACCTCCTAATAATAAAAATACAGATAGAACTATAGAGAAATTTCAGGATGGATGTAGTTATCCTATTCGTGATATTGATAGTGGAGAAGTAAGACAAGTTAAAGTAAACAGTAATGCCCCATTTTTGAATATTAGTGTGGTAGTTCCTGAATGTAAGCCAACACTAGTAAATAAATTGTGCGTATCATATGGGGGCACAGGAGATTTAACACACGAAAATTTAGTTGAAATCGCTAATAAAGTAGAAGGCATTAATCATGAAATAACTCGACTTCAAGATAGTCGTGGCATGAATTTTTACTAGCTGGAAAATTTATAGAGGATTTAAATAATGGAAACTATAACACTTCAAGAATTAGTTAAATTAAGTAAGGATATAGTTACTAAGTATTATTCAGATGATCCAACATTTTGGGATGTTATAAACAAAAGGATAAATTATATTGAAAAAACAGGGGCATTAGAAGCAGATGATTCAGAGAATGAACTTTCAGATGATAAAATCACTTACATTCTTTCAAGAAAATATTGTACTGTAGATGATATTAATATAATGCAACCACTCTTCGAGTTGTGGGATAGAGCATTGGGGAGTAAGCCGAATGTATGAAAAAGTTAACTAATGGATGCTCCAATGCAATCCTAAAAAAGGCGTTTGACGTGTTTGACCTCATGAGGTCAACTGTACTGTACCTCATTACATAAGGTCTGATTATTCTGATAATCAGACCTTATGAGATATATTCTATTATTGGCTGCACAAAAACTCACAACGACTTCTTTAATTAAATAAATAGTATTTTTATGGTCATGTTCTTATTTGTTATTCAAGTAACTACCTCGTACTTACGTTAACTAAAATGGCCAATTAGTCTCATTTTGGGCTGGATATGCCAAAAACCCAATATAGAACGAGGTCAGTAAATTCAAGTGACCTGACAGATATTTTTTAAAATTGACTACTGCCAGATCACGTTGAACTAATGGAGATTCGTCGGGGTCAAAGGACAAAACGGTTCTGCTGGTCTTGTTCCATCGGTTGTTCTTGGTTTTGTGCCTTATATTGTGCCCTAAACTCATTCATTCCCTCGCGAAGATTCTGTGTATTTAATGATAATAGCGTAGATTTCATTGTTTTTATAGTTTGCGCGAGATTTGCCTTATCATTGATAACAGAAGATTCAATCGTTTCTATCAAATTCTTCATTTTCTGTCCCTGAGGTGTCTTAAAAATGGGATCTTCATCATTGCTCTCCTTGTATTTCCCGGTGGCCTCGTTTAGCGTGAATAAGTTGTAAGTAAATTTATACTGTTTACTTGAATCCTGACGGCTATGGGTTCCTTCAGGAAATATCTCTTTATCAGCACGAATCATGGTATGCAACAAAGTAGCTATAAGATGGCATGCTAACAAATTGGGATCTATCTTCTTTGCATCATATTTTGCAAGCATTAAATCTTCTGACAAGGGAAGATCAAATGGTGTTGCAGGTGTTTGCTTAAATATCCAAGTCAAATTTCCATCGGCATCTAGTGGAGTAATGCTCTTTAGATCGGATGTTATTACAGTTCCATCTACTCTTTCCAAGAAATTTTCTGGTTTTTTATCACTATAAATATAACCTTTCTCCATTAGTTCTAAATTAAATTCAGCAACTTGTATAGCCTTTTCTAAAGCTTTAGAAAAGTTTTTAGGGTCTTTGAGATTTATCTGATACATAGCATCAAGAATATTTCCGTTTGGACAATACTCTCCTATAGCTAGTACGTATTCAACTTCTTGTTTATCTTGATGAACTTTGTGTTTTCCTAAAGTTATTGTTTCAATATTTTTTTCAACATGTTGCTTGCAGTTTTGATATATTTTTTCCCGATCCATGCCTCGAAAAGGAAAATTGGAACAATTTTCTAATCGTACAGCGTATGTAGTTCCAGATTTATCAGTTACCATCCAATTTTTATTATTTTGCCCTCCCAACCCCTTAAAAGTATAATCACCTAATGTAAATGTTTTTTTACCATTTGCATCTTTAGTTTCTTGTAATAGCTTAATTATCTGATGTGTTTCTCCTTGACACAGAAGCTCATTAATTGATTCAATCGGATTTTTATATCGTTTGCAATGATCTTTCTCATGCAGGCTTTTTTCCTTAATAAATAAAGACTTTTCGGAATTAACAAGTAATAGCATTTTATCAAACTGAGTAAATACATCTGCCTCTGTTTTAGAAGAAAGATTGTTTCTAACGGATGCGATTTTCTGTTGAAGTTCACATAAGTTTTGATAATAGTTATCAATATAAATAGAATCATTAAAATGGTTATGTAATTTTATTGAATTACGATGGAGATCCAATAATTGCTCGTTTATTACCCCAAGACTTTCTTTAAGTTCCGGATCGATGAGTCCAATCATCTTTAATTGTTCATTAACTTTGTTGCTTAATGCTGTACAACCACCACTCTTAATTTTAGGGGAGTGTAATTCAAATATACGCTGATTATTTAAAGAGACATTTATATCATCATTTTCCTTACAAAATTTTGTTACTTCAGAAAGCAATGGATCAGACTTAAACCAGCTATAAAATGCATTGGCATCTTTAAGTTTTTCTGTATCTCGAGTGTTTGCAGTAGAATACTTTTTAAATATATCCTGGCTAAGACAATCAATTCGTTGAAGCAGGAGTATTCTTTTTTCCGATTTTGTTTTTTGATCCAAATCATTATATTCGTTTATTAACCCATTTAGGGTTTTCACGTCGGTATCTTCAAATCCTACACTTGTTAGAGATGATTTTTTCGGATTTGATTCTAACCTTCTCACTTCCATTCTTTCTACATTCTTAATAGCCATTTTGCATACCTCATTTTTTATCTATAATTCATTGTAAATTAATAGTCCTAAGGTAGTATTAAACGGACAGTCTGATTTGTAATTAAGGCCATTCCTGATAAGCCTTACCTAAAAGCTAGGAACCTTATTACCTATAAAAAAATCAGATTTTTGTCACAAAATTGGCTACAACGGAGGATGAAGAGAAAAGGAAAGCTATTTTTAACAATCATCCGTAATGATTCAACGCTAATTTGGCACTATGTAAATCTACATGGGGAATATGACTTCACTGAAGATACTGACCAATTGAGAATATTGTTCGGAATGGATAAAATATTATCACTCAAGGTGGCTTAGTGGGTTCATTGCCAGTTTGGACTGTATACGCGGGAAAACCCTATTATACACAATCCGCACTAAGTAAAACGGGAGATACTCTTTTAATATGCTCTTTTTGGGGCAAAAACTCTATTCCCCATAATGAATATAATGGATTATTACCCATACTGTAACGGCCATCAGCAAGAATTAATGGTGTGTGTTTGGCAATAATCACATAATTGTCACTAAACCACGAAAATATAGCCAAATCATGTTGTTGTCCAGGAGTAAATCCTGCGTTAATGTGGTTAGAAAAAAGAGGAATTTGTGCCACAGGCATTATAGAGCTTCTTTTTAAAATTGAAGTATGAACTTCCTTGATAATGAGACAATATTTATTTTTTGCAATTACGCGCCAATAGAAAGAGCTTGCTAACTTAGGCATTGCACGGATGCTTGTTAAGCGTAACTTTTGCTGTATGGCGAATGCTCGTATGCTTTGAAGAGCACGTTGATGTTGAATACTATTGAAGAGCAAAATAAGGCTTGCGAATAACAAACCTAACATAACTCCCCTTTGATCTTTATGAAGAACAGACCAGACAACGCCTAATATTAAAGGGATAGTAAAAATGGGATCGACTATAGCAATGATATCCCAACTGATTCGTTTATAACTTATAGGCCATAGTAACACAGTACCATAAGAAGTGAGTGCATCAAGAAGCCCGTGAGTAGCATAACCCACAAGAGCGGCACTCAAAGTAATCTTCCAATATGTTCTATAACGAGAGAAACACAAAAAGAATAAGGCTACCAATATGCCGCCCAGGGGAATAAACAAGAATGAATGAGTAAAGTGACGATGCCACAGCTCTAAACTCAGCGGATTATTTTTAAAACGAATAAAAATATCCAGATCTGGTGCCATAGCTGCTAATGCGCCGACTTTCCAGGGAATATCTTTATTATATTTTCCCAAAATTGCTTGTGCACAAGAAGCACCTAATGCAGCATGAGTAACAGGATCCATACCTTATCTCGCCAAATAATTTAAATCCTACCTATAATATATGATGGCAGGCCATAGATAATCTTTGGGTTCTACTTGTGCCTAGCATTAAATCAGTGGCGGAAGTTTATTGCTTAGCAAACTAGAGAATACCCATATTGGTTTTAATAGAACAGAGCAGATAGAATAATTTATATATAATCATATTTGTAGTGTATTACTATAATGTTTTAAGGGCTATTAGGAATAAAGATAATTATTATAAGGAGCATCGTAATGAACTTTAATCAACATACTTGGATTATTACTGCAGATACAACTACTTGCCGCATTTATGAATCAAAAGCAAAACCTGAAGATTTCACCTTGGTTAAGGAAATAATTCATCCTCAAAGCAAACTTAAAGATATTGATCTCACTTCAGGTAAAGCAGGTCGTTACAACACCAGTAGTACAACTCAAGGAACTTATACACCACAATCTGATCCTAAAGAAGTAGAGATCGATAATTTTGCAAGAACAATCGCTGATGAATTAGATAATGGTAGAAAAAGTCATGCCTATGAAAAACTGATTGTAGTTGCGCCACCTCATATGAATGGACTTTTATTTCACCATACTAATAAACATGTGAATAATTTAGTCATTCATAATTTAAAAAATGATGTGATGCATTTCTCAGAACAGGAATTATCTGATTTTTTACATAAGCATATGATGCCAAGCTAGGCATTCAAAATTTAATATATAGGGAAAATTAGGTGATTAATTTTTTACTAGTCTTGTTAGCCTTTATTTTGGTTTTACTCAATGCTTTTTTTGTAGCTGCTGAGTTCGGTATGGTAAAACTTCGAGTAACTCGAGTAGAAACAATTAAAAATACTTATGGTTTACGAGGAAGAATTTTATTTCATGTCCATAAACATCTTGATGCATACTTATCTGCTTGCCAATTAGGAATAACCTTTGCCTCCCTTGGGTTAGGTTGGATAGGCGAACCTGCTTTTGCTCATCTTATAGGACCGTTCCTGTTCTTTATTGGAATTAATTCACCTCAACTAATCACGATAATCGCTTTTTTCGTCTCATTTTCGTTTATTTCCTTTCTGCACATCGTAGTTGGAGAATTAATGCCTAAATCACTTGCTATCCGACAATCGGAACGAGTATCTCTATGGACTGCTTTGCCTTTATATGGATTTTATTGGCTCATGTTTCCTGCAATTTGGTTCCTCAATAGTTGTTCAAATTTTTTGCTAAGGATTTTTAATCTCGATGCAGTCCATAAAGGGGAACATTTTTACTCAACGGAAGAAATTAAGCTGCTCTTAAATGCCAGCCATTTTCATGGAGAACTTACCGATGAGGAAGCTGAAATTATTGAGCATACCTTTGATTTGGCTACGCTTAAAGTTACTGAAGTCATGCGATTTAGTGAGGAAATGGTTATGATCCATATCAATAAGCCTATTAAAGAAATCATGGATGTAATTATGGAACATCGCTATAGTCGTTACCCAGTGTATGATCCTGTTAAAAAAGATGTAATTGGAATTATCCATGTAAAAGATATTCTTCCTGTTCTTTATCAACAAGGTGAGATCAAAGAATTACGCACCCTACTCAGGCCTATGCTAAAAGTGTCACGCCGTCTCCCTGCATTGGATTTATTACATAAATTTCGCCAAGGGATGCCTCATTTTGCTCTTGTTTACAGTGGCCAAAAAACTATTTTGGGATTTGTTACACTGGATAATTTACTTCAGGTACTTATTGGCCGAATTAAGGATGAATTCCATCGCACTAAAGTGGATTGGGTATTAAATGATGATGGAAGTATATCCGCATTAGGAAATTGCTCTATATACTCTTTAGAACAAGCTATTGATCGTGATATTGATGTGGATGATAACATTGACATTTTGAATGGATTGTTTTTTCATCGACTAGGCTATGTACCTAAGATAGGAGAGCATATTGATTTTCCTGAATTTGATGCGGAGATAGAGAAAGCAATTGCTTCAAAAATTCTTCAGGTAAGAATTTATCCTAAAAAATTACCTGATAAACATTAATTACCATGAGTTACTTATGAATAAAAACGTTAATCGTTCTTCTGAGGCCCTTCTAGCGATTATAAATCATGAAGATTTAAAAGGAGAGTTAACATTTCAGCGTATTTTACAAACACTTGGAGATAGAGCATTTGGCGTTGTACTGTTATTTTTTGCGCTACCAAGTGCATTGCCTTTTTCTACTATCCCTGGTGTGTCCCTTGTTTTTAGTGTGCCAATATTACTATTTGCGTGCCAAATGGTATTCGCCAGAAAAACACTATGGTTACCAAAATTTATTGCAGAGCATACTATTCACCAAGAAACCATTTCAAAAATTATTCATACAACAGTGCCGTATTTGATTAAAATTGAATATTTTTTAAAACCTCGATGGTCCTTTATGACTTGCCCTTTGATGGAAATAATCAACGGGCTCCTTATTGTCTGTTTGGCGATACTGTTGATGCTACCTATTCCCTTGAGTAATTTTATTTTTGCGATATTACTTATTATTTTTAGTTTGGGATTGATAGAAAAAGACGGCGTATTTGTTATTTTAGGCTATATTGGTTTCCTTTTTTATGCCAGTTTTATTTATGTATTTATTGAGACGATAATTAAACATTTTTTTAATTAACATGAGTTCGATATAAAGGCTTTTTTATGCCTTTTATCGCTAAACGAACGTTATTCCGTAAAGCTTGTCCCCAGAGAAAGCCTGAATCTTCTACACATCTTGTCTATCGCAAATAAAACAGGATCAAATTATTTCTTTTGCAGAGGGAGAAGGTATTGAGAGCATCGTCACCCTCTGCGTAAGCAGGGGGTCTCGTAAGCGT
>NZ_LNYE01000029.1:848199-851813 GCF_001467695.1 Legionella gratiana | reverse complement strand
CTTTTGCGGAAGGCGACGGTATTGAGAAGTCCCTCCCCCTCTGCGCAAGCAGCTGTCTCTTGATGAGATAGGATCAAGAGACAGAGCGAAAGCGGGGATGCGCAGTATTTGGCCTGTGACAATCATTGGAACTAAAAGTTACTCTAAGCAAAACTTACTAAGCCAGTTCTAGTTTTTCAACAACATTTAGTGGTCTCAGTTGACCTTCTGACACAACTTTAGGCAACATAAATGAAAAGTGTCCCAAAAAATTAATATGTTTTCGTCCCAATGGTGATAACCTTGCTTCATCTTCTTCGTTTATTATTTCACCCTTTGCTCGCAAATAATCTAATGCGGCCTGCATGTAAACTGTGTTCCACAACACTATCGCATTGGTAGCCAATCCAAGTACGTTGAGTTGATCCTCCTGCCCCTCTCGGTATTTTTCATGAATTTCACCACGCCGACCATGATATACAGTACGTGCTAAACTGTGGCGACTTTCACCTTTATTAAGCTGAATCAAAATATGGCGACGATATTCTTCATCATCGATATAATTAAGCAGATACAGTGTCTTGATAATACGACCTAAATTCATTAATGCTTTGGCTAAACCAGATGGTCTGTTTTTACGAAATAAGGATCGTATTAAATCAGAAGCGCTGATGTGGCCTAACTTTAATGAAACAGCGACTCGTAAAATATCTTCCCAGTGTTTTCGTATAGATGCCTCATTAATTTTATGATTTGAAATATCATTTAAACAACCATAGTCTGCTTTAGTGTCAACTGGGTTTTACCGCATATCCAGCCCAAACTGGCAATGAGATTTAATTGATTAATCGTTAATCATTTGTTCCAGTACAGGGTAAGACTGAATACGCGCGTTATGGGTATCTCATTTTCAAAACGGCCTATAGTCCTTTACTGTGCATAGATAATTACCCATCTATAGAAATTATTATTGCTCCCATGGAGGTTTAGGTGTTGTTTTAAAAGGAGTAATGGGGTTTTTATTTTCTATCTCATTATCTTCGGTAGGAGTAGGCGCTAGGCCTTTCATTTGCTTTAAGGTGTCTCTGAACTGATGTGTTGCTTCATCTTTGACTATTGCATTAACTGGTTTTGAGAAAATATTTTCTCTTATTGACTCTTCTAGATCATGAGCGTGTGTTCGACTACTATTTGACAAGGTAGCAATAACTCTTCCATTACTTAAAGAAACAGAAAGCATAGCACTAGCAGAGGGGTTTTCACCTTTATGCCCTAATGTATTATCATCAAGATGAAATTCTTGGCCATATTTTGAAATAAGACGAGCAAAATCATTCTGTTGCGCTTTATTGTAAAGCCATTGTCCCAACTTTTGCAAATCGCTAACACTAGTCCAGTAGCCTCCGCTTGGGTTTGCTATAAGATGTGGGGATTCAGGGGTGGGTTCAGTGATCGTTTTACTGGTATTTACTTTTGCACCAGATGGGCTTCTATCAGTTAAAGTAATCATACCTGAAGGTTTCTGAATAAATTCTTGAAGCATCTCGTTAAAGTGCATCGGTGAGAGTTCAGAATGTATTTTCTGATATTCAGCATAGGCATATTCGGCTGCCAAACCTACTAATAAAGATCCTAAATTGCTATATCTTGTTTTTCCTTGATCGGATAATTCATCATTTGCGTAGACTAGAAAGTCTTCAAGGTTTTCTATTTTTGGTAATTTGATTTCTTTTTCAAGCGAATTCTTAACATCTTTTACATAGTTGCCAACGAAATCCCCCAATCCTCCTCTATGAGTCATCATATCATGCAATGTCACATCTTTTAATCGTTCGACAACTTTAGCAGGTAATTTTGCTTTAGCACTTTCACTAACTTGTATTGGCTTGTTTAAGTCCTCTTCTTTTAAAATCCCTTGCTCTACAAGACGTAAAATTAGCACCCCTGTAAAAATTTTTCCAACCGAGTGTGTTGAAAAAATTGATTTTTCATCGTTTCCTTCTGTACAGATCGTACTTGTCTTCCCTTCAGACAATATCGACACTGAAGCAGACATATTCATATCCGTCATGTAATCGCTGATATCTCTCTCATCCTCTCTAGATAGTTGTACTGTTATTTCCTCTTTTAGTGCATTTTGTTTGGCTATACCAAACCCTTCCCCTTTATCAATACTCAAAATATCCATATCGGATATGTGTTCAAATAAATTTAAAAATTTCATTTTATTGAGATTGCTTTCTATTTCTCGAAACTCATTGTCAATGATAGATGACCATTGATCTCTATCAACAGGTGTATTATTCCATTGGATAGGTGGACGTTCTTTGAGAAACCCTTTAATCAAATCAATTGATCGCTCATTACGGTTTTCAATTCGATTTACCCAAAAAGTGTCTAAAATTTCGGGCCTAACTACCTTGGCTTCTTGCGCATTAAGAAATTTAAGTTGTTGCCAATTCAGGCTAAAACAGGGAATGTGGGGAAAGAGGCGCCTGTTAGCTTTTTATCTGAAAAGGAGCAGGCGGCACTCTATTCCAGTGAAGGTAAATTCAGGGTATCCCTTTATAAGGTTCTGCTGTATTTTTACACGGCAGATGCTTTAAAAGCAGGTGTTATCAGTTTGAAACCAGCCTATCGCTACCTGTCTCTGGAAAATTATTTACACCCAAAAGAACATTGGCAGGCTAACAAAAACCGGCTACTGGAAGAAGCAGGGCTGCTCGACTTTGCAGACATTGATCAATTAATTGCAACCTTTCAAAAAAAGCTTCATGGAGCATATCATAAAACCAATCGCCGTATTAAAGCAGACAAAAATCAGCACATCAAATTTGATCCAAAAGGACGAATGGTGTTGGCAACACCTAAAGTCGAAAAGATAAATACGCAATCTGTATCTTCTTTATTTGCTGATCAGAAATACACATCGGTACTAAAAATATTGAGTGATATTCAGCGGTTAACTGGTTACCTTGATTGCTTTCGCCATCACAGCGTTAAAGACAAAAAGATCTTGCCCAAAACATCCATATTTTATGCAGCAATTTTAGGGATGGGATGCAATATTGGCATCAGTAAGATGGCCAACGTCTCCAAAGGAATCACAGAAGATGCCCTTGAAAATTTTGTAAACTGGCATATGAGTCTTGATAATATTAACGCAGCCAATCAATGTATTCTTGACTTGCTTGGCAAGTTATCATTAGCCAGCATTTATCAAAAAAATCCTGGTGAATTACATACATCTAGCGATGGGCGAAAAGTCAGTGTAGTGGTTGAGTCATTGAATGCCAATAAATCATTCAAATACTTTGGAAGCGGCTCAGGATCTTCACTTTACAGTTTTATTGATGAGCTGAATCGTCTGTTTTATACTACGTCAATCAGTAGCTCTGAACGAGAAGCAGCCTATGTAGCTGATGGGTTATTACATAATCTTTCGATTAAGAGCACAATCCATTCCCTGATACACATGGTTATTCTGAAGCAATTTTTGGGATATTGAACATGCTTGGGATTTATTTTGCACCCAGAATTAAAGGTCTGAAGAAAGCCACCCTATACAGTTTTCACTCTAGAAGCACCTATGAAACCAAAGGGTATAAAATACTCCCGCATCGTTATATTGACAT
>NZ_LNYE01000029.1:617768-848189 GCF_001467695.1 Legionella gratiana | reverse complement strand
ACCATTAATGATTTGTTCCACGCGCATCCTAATTGTAAAGGCTGGTCATTTTAACCATTTTATCAATCATAGGTTGGTCTTTATAGAAGGCAAAATAAGAATACTTTGGGTGATAAGTAAAATGACTATTGAGTGAATTGTGTCATTGTTTGCTTACATTAATCTGAGGTCACACCCGACCGAACGAAACCAGGTATGGATCTAATAAAATTCTTATCCCGAACTTACGTTAACTTAAGGGGTCTTGTCATTTTCGCAAAAGCGAAAATCGATTTTCATTGAAGCATTGTGCTTCATCAAAATGCGAGCATAGGCGATAAAAACTCAAATCAAGCAAAAGAGTCTAATCGTCACAGCATTATCTCCATGACGGTTACAGGATGTCCTTTAAATTCATCCATTCCAATTTTGCACCAGCCAAGACGACTGTAATATTCTGAGATAGTTGGATCAAAAGCAAAAAGATAAAGATTTTTAAAGCCTAAAGTTTTCGCTTTTTCTTTAGTTATATCAATAAGTTGCTTTGCGATACCTTGTTTTTGATAATTTTTCGAAACCACTAAAGAACCGAGCCATGGAGTTAACTCAGGACGAATACCATCATTGCCTCGTAATGAGCACATTCCAACAGGCTTATGTTCATCGAAAGCAACGAAGGTGAGTGGTACTTGTTCTGTGTTTAAATGATTACGTAAATTATCTTCTACACGTGAAATAGGTACATCAGGGATCCAAATTTGTCCTAATACTTCATACCAAATTTTGGCAAGTTCTGGAATACTGTCTGAATGATGTTTTAGATAAGCTATTGTTCTCATGAAAGGCCTGTTGCGTCATTAAATAAATTGTGCAATTCTAAAAAGTAATTATGCATATCCATGCTCCGCAAGACAGTGTGTTTTTTCTAGGTTAAGCATTCAAAACCTTCATTTTTTGATACATACCTGCTTCAAAATGGCCTGGGATATTACATGCAAATACAACATTCTGGGTTGGATTTGATTTAAACTTCCAAGTCAATGTTTTAGTTTCACCCGGATTAATCGTAATTGTATTACCATCTTCATGAACCATTCCTGGCATATCACGCATCATTTTTTGATGTGCTTTTTGTTCTTGTTCATCACCAATCGAGAATTCGTGAACTACTTTTCCTACATTGGTTACTTTAAAAGTGATAATTTCACCATCATGAAATTTTAATTTTTGTGAAAAATTAAATCGCATATCATCCGAAGCAATCACATAGATAGTTTTTGTGGTTTTTGTTACATCCACGGGATTTCCTACCGAGCTTATTTTATTAGAATGTGCAAATGTTGGACTTATAAAAATCACGGAGAAAATACTACTTAGAATAATCTTGGTTAATGCAGGTCTCATATGTTAAATCCTATCAATGATTAAGCTCAAATGCAGTGAATTTTGGAGGCTAATTGTATCATTTTTCTCGATAAAAGAATCTATAAAAACAGACAAGCGCTTTTGTCGTTTTTCATTTATCCAAAATATTCGAGTAAAAAAGTGAAAAAAATAAAAAAGAGCCCTAAGATTAAATAAAATAAAAATTGATCTTGAATAAGTCTTTGTTCTTTCTCTTTGGGGCGAAGCATATTAAATGCAATAAATAGAAAGACAAGGCCAGTTATTATACTTATAATTTGTACAATTAAAAACAGAGATCTGGACATTTCGAATTCTCAATAAGCTTAAGTTATTAAGATAACTATTCTGTTCTTTAAATTCAATTAAGCCAAGGCATGTAGTCGGTGAACATGAATTGTCAACCCTAATTATAATTGCTGTTTTATTTGGAAAACTAACATATGCTAAACGATTTAAAAGTCCTATAAGTTAGTTTTTATTTCCCTCTATGCATGCATTCATAAAAACCAAATTGTAGAGAGAGCATTGACATTTTTTAATACTTTAATTTAAAATAAGATGTCGTTTCTCTTAATAACACAAAGGTAGGTTAAAGCGTCATGAAAATTACAGCTTAAGTGCGCCCATCTATAGGGCAAAGTGAACTAAGTCATTTTTGACTTTCTGTTTTTATTGTCCTGAAAAGACATACTTAAGAGTAAATCATGTACCATAAACCGATTCAATTTAACGACATAAGCCTTATCTATTCTCACAAAGTTTGTTTTGAAGCCTTTAATGGCGAAATTCATTTTGGTGATCGCATTACACTGATTGGTCGTAATGGAGCAGGAAAGTCAACGTTATTAAAGATACTTTGTGGTCTTTGTCTGCCTTCTCAAGGCGATATTAAGGTACCGCATGACGTTCATTTTGGTTATTTACCTCAAGTAATTGAGGGTTTTCCAACGTTAAGTGGTGGTCAAAAACTTAACCAGTTATTGACAAAAGTTTTATCCGAAAATTCTAATGTACTTTTGTTAGACGAACCTACAAATCATCTTGATAATCGCAATCGTCGTTCTTTAATGCGCATGCTCGAACATTATCCGGGAACACTCGTTATTGCTTCTCATGATACAGAGTTGATCAAGACAGTCACAGATACTTTATGGCATATTGAGTCAGGAAAAATAACCGCTTTTAGAGGGGCTTATCCTGATTATCAACGGCTGCTTGCAGAGCGAAAAACATCTATTGATCACGAGTTAGCAACGCTTACGCGGCAGAAAAAAGAGACGCATCTTGCATTAATGAAAGAGCAAGAACGAAATAAACGTTCGCGGATTCAAGGTGAGAAGAAAATAGCACAACGAAAATGGCCAACAATTCGCTCTCATACTAAATTAGCTAAGGCTATGACTACAGGAGATAAAAGGCTAAGTTACATGAATGATAAGAAACAACAAGTACTAGAAGAGCTCTCTTCTCTCTACCAACCTGAGGCTATCAAGCACAAATTTAAATTAAAGGGTCTGGAGCATCATAAACCCTTGATACGAATTCAAAATGCTTCCATTAGTTATGAGTATGGGGATTTGATTCTGGATAATATTAATTTTCACCTTAATGGCAGCGAGCGAGTAGCGTTATATGGGGATAACGCATCAGGTAAGTCAACTTTTGTCAAAGCGATATTAGGAGCTTCTCAAATTAATAGGACGGGTGAATGGATTGTTCCTAACGGCAAGACTATAGGGTACCTTGATCAGCATTATCAGCACTTGAACTCCGAAGAAACGGTATTGGATTTGATGCGCTGTAAGATGCTGCATGCCTCTCATACTGAAATTCGTACTCATTTAAATAATTTTTTATTTCGTAAAAATGAAGAAATAGGAATGAAGATCAAAAATCTTTCAGGTGGTGAAAAGGTACGATTTTCTTTGGCATTAATTG
Source organism: Legionella gratiana (assembly GCF_001467695.1). Lineage (GTDB taxonomy): Bacteria > Pseudomonadota > Gammaproteobacteria > Legionellales > Legionellaceae > Legionella > Legionella gratiana. The sequence continues at coordinate 844,865 of NZ_LNYE01000029.1, read as the reverse complement.
CTGCAAATCCGCCTAAATTACTTATTTTAGATGAGATAACTAACAATGTAGACTTGGAAACACGCACTCATATTATTGAGGTATTACATGAATTTCCCGGGGCACTGCTTGTTATATCCCACGATCATGACTTTTTAGAATCCATTCACATTGAAACCAAGTATCAGATTTATCAAGGAAAAATACAGTGTTTTAATGAGGCACATAGAGGTAATGAACTATGAACGCTAATTATTTGCCTAATCATTTGGGCAGTTTTACTTGGCATTTTTTAAAACCGTATCGAGCCATAGTTATCTTATTTATCCTGCTTGCTTTATTGGCTGGATTTTGGGGGCCATTTAATAGCTTATTAATTAAATCGTTCATCAATACTTTGGCAGTAAACGCAAATACAGACATGTCCTCTTTGTATTGGATAGCTGGATTATTGGTATTGAACTTTATTGTTTTTGACAATATAACCTGGCGAACACTTGGATTTTTGAACTATAAATACGAAGCACGTATTAAAAACCAAATTATTGGCCAAACTTTTGAGTATGTGTTAGGAGGAAGTGCACAATTTTTTCAGGATAATTTATCGGGGAGAATCGCCGATCAAATTACAACACTTGCTGATAATCTCGAGATTATCTTGCATCGAGTGTCTGTGGATTTTCTTCGTGGCGCTTCTTTGTTGATGGTATCATTTATTACAGCTTATTCGGTTAATGCCTTGTTCTTTTATATTTTATTCTTTTGGTTCATTGCTTTTTCCTCATTTAGTGTCTGGATGTCCGCACGATTAGTCCAACTGTCTGATAACCATGCTAGCTCTGAATCGCAGCTTTCTGGACAATTGGTTGATAGCCTGTCTAACCAGTCCAATATACGTATTTTTTCACAGAAAAAATACGAAGTGGAACGGATGAATCGCTTTTTTCATGTGGTGCAGCAGGCATTTCAAAAAAAAGAGATCTTTATTGTTTTGTTATGCTGCGTACAAGGTGGAATGATTGCGGTGATGATGGGTTTTGCTTCTTTTGCTTTGATTCATTTGTATGGCAAAGGTCTTGTGAGCATCGGTGATTTTGCTTTGATTCTTGGCCTGTCTATGGAATTGGGCCATATGATGTGGTACACCATGTACCAAGTAGATCAGTTTAACCAAGCATTGGGTAAGGCAAGGCAAAGTTTAAACGCATTGGTGCTCCCCCATGGAATTAAGGATAAAAATAAGGCCTCTCAATTAATAGTGACTCAAGGAAAAATTGAGTTTTCCAAGGTTAAATTTCAATACCACGGTGGGTATTCTCTTTTCCAAAATAAATCAGTGACTATTGAAGCAGGTCAGAAAGTTGGTTTGGTAGGGTATTCAGGAAGTGGCAAATCAACGTTTGTGAATTTGATTTTACGACTTTATGAGGTTGTGGATGGTCAAATTCTGATTGATGGCCAAGACATATCCGCAGTGACCCAAGAAAGTCTAAGACGAACCATCGCGATGATTCCACAAGACCCAACGCTTTTTCATCGCAGCTTAATGGATAACATACATTACGGAAGACTTGAAGCTTCTGATGAAGAAGTGATTGCTGCCTCTCAAAAAGCACATGCCCATGAATTCATAAGTCTTTTGCCAGAAGGCTATGAAACTTTAGTAGGCGAGCGTGGAGTTAAGCTTTCAGGAGGTCAACGTCAACGAATTGCAATTGCCCGCGCACTATTAAAAAATGCTCCAATTTTAATACTGGATGAAGCTACTTCACAGTTGGATTCTATTACAGAATCCAACATTCAAGAGAGTCTCTGGGAGTTGATGCAGGGAAAAACAACTTTGGTTATTGCTCATCGCTTATCAACCCTTCTTCATATGGATCGCATTTTAGTATTCGATAAGGGGCATATAGTGGAAGACGGCACACATACGGAACTTCTCAATCTTAATGGTTTATACAAAACCTTATGGGATGCTCAGGTCGGTGGTTTTTTGCCAGATCACCAGGAAGAAGAGTACCGAGAGTCGTTAGTAAATGGGGACAGCAATGAATAAATTATATACTTTAATTGATCTCCTATTTCGTTCAGCATATTCAAAAGAGAGAATAAATCATGCCAGTCAAACAAGAGCAACGACTCATCGAAGTGTGTCCTTATGATGCCAATTGGCCTATGCAATTTTTGCAAGAAGCGGGGAGAATTAAAGAGGTATTAGGTGATAATTGTATTGAAATTTATCATATAGGGTCAACATCAGTATCTGGTTTAGCGGCGAAACCGGTCATCGATATGATTCCTGTTGTTTTGGATCTTAGCAACGTGGATAGGGCTAATGCTGCCATGCAAATACTTGGTTATGAAGCAAAAGGAGAGTACGGCATCCCTTTTCGACGCTATTTTCAAAAAGGAGGTAATCAAAGAACACATCATGCACATGTTTTTGAGCTGGGCAATCCTGAAATCGAACGGCATTTAAAATTTAGGGATTGGATGAGAACTCATCCCGAGGATAGAGATGCCTATGCGCGTCTAAAACAAGACTTGGCACGCCAATATCCTAGCGACATCACGGCCTATTGTTTAGGTAAAGAGGATTTTATTGTCGCAATAGACAAAAGAGCAGGGTTTAATGGATTAAGGATGGTTAAGGCGTTAACAACACGTGAATGGAATGCTGCTCGCCATTTAAGACAATTTTACTTTTTTGACAAAGCAGAGCTTTCTGATCCGTACACTTGGACTTTTGCACATGATGCTCATGTTCATTTTGTTTTATATCAGGGCGTTGAAATCATAGGTTATGCACATTTGCAATTATGGTCAAAAAAGCGAGTTGCTTTGCGCATCATAGTTATTGATGAGGCAAAAAGAAATCATCAATATGGCAGCCAATTTTTAACTTTATGTGAAAAATGGCTCAGAAGCCAAGGTTATCAAAGTTTGCATGTAGAGTCTTCACCTAATGCTCTTAAATTTTATAGAAACAATGGTTATATCGATATGTTATTTGATGATCCCGATGGCTATGAAGGTGATGTTCGCGATACTGCAGTAGGGAAAATACTATGATTCAACTCTTATGCTATACTACTGCCATAATTTGGCAGTAGCATTAGTGCAATAATGTCACGAACTGAACGCTTATTCGATTTAATTCAATTATTACGACGTCATCGTTTGCCTGTTAGTGGTAAGAGTCTTGCGGAGGAATTAGGCATTAGTCTGCGTACCCTTTACAGAGATATGAGTACCTTGCAATCCTTTGGTGCACCTATTGAAGGAGAACCTGGAGTTGGGTATGTACTTAAACCTGGGTTTCTATTACCTCCTTTGATGTTTTCAGATGATGAGATAGAGGCTATGGTACTAGGATCTCGTTGGGTGGCTCAACGGACTGACACGCAACTTAAAATTGCTGCTCAAAATGTGCTCGCGAAACTCTCCCGTATCGAATATCTCAAAATTCACTGGAAAAAAAGCAGAGACCTTACTCTTGATGGGTTCAATTGTAACGATTTGCAACAAGAGTTGTTACTCTGTGTCACAAAAATCAAAAATGCGAAAGACATTAATCAACTCATGCAAGCAGAGGCTGAGTTAACTAAAAAACTTTACAGCTATGCTGCAAATCGAACTCAGTATGGCAAATTTAATCGTGAACGAGAGGCCACAGATAAAGCCAATACTTTTTTAAATCATGGCAACTACCTTGCCTATGGATTGGCCGCAACGACGTTGTGGGTACTTGTGGAATTCCTCATGGCCTTGCAGTAATGCACGGTAAAACACGTCGCGGTGCACTGGTATTTGATGTGGCCGATTTAATCAAGGATGCTCTTATTCTACCCTGGGCTTTTATCTGTGCTAAGGAAGAACAGTAACGAACAAGAATTTCGTCAGCAGTGTTTACAAGCATTTATCGATCATAAAGCACTGGACTTTATGTTTGATCAAGTAAAAGCCATGGCCTTAAATACAGATTGGGAAACCGAAAAAAATAAGGGAGGTTTGCTATGATGGTTGTCTTTGTTTCCCAATGCGAGAAGAAAGCACTCGCTAGAACCCGCCGTGTCTTGGATGCTTTTGCCGATCGTATCGGTGACATACTTGGCAAACCATGATCACTCAGGAAGGTTTGCTCGCAGTTAAAAAGCTGTTGCGCAAAACCGCCAGTAAAAATACAGCGGTGAGCTGTCATTGGATTAGATCAAGATTGAGCACAGAATTGGTTTGGGTGGTGGTAGATAAGAATAAATTTGATCGTGAATGCAGGGTGCCAGTGAACCATACTTCAAATCAGCAGGTTCATCGAGATGATACGTATGATTGGCGACTACTTCCCGTAATCCGAGCATTGGTTTGCATGGCAGCTTTACTGCATGACTGGGGTAAAGCCAATGCCCGTTTCCAGCATGTTGATTATTAGATATTTTAAATAACAAGTAGAACGCCAAGAACCAGGGGGTTGGAGGTTCGATGAATTCTAATAAATGGATTTCACAGCAAGTTTTGTGTTATTATTGCGCACTTTGATTTTTCAGCGGGGTTATTTTATGCCTAGACCAACAGAGCAGCTAAAAGAATTATTATCGATTGGAACGACTAGCCATAATTTCAAACAATCAGCAATGGCCTTGGCAAGACAGGGGGCAGATATTACAGTACGAGGTCGCTTTGGCTCACAACCTACTTTGCTCCATGTTCTTGTTCATCATAATGAGAATGGTGCAAATAATAACGAGATCGCTGAGCTAGTGAGTTTAAACGCCGCTGTTTTAACAGCTAAAGATTATTTTAATAAAACTGCATGGCAATCACTACTGGATGCTATCGAACTTGAGCTATGTAGCTTTGATAGTTTCAAACAATCCGCAATGACCTTGGCGAGACAGGGAGCCGATATTACAGCGCGAGGTCGCTCTGGCTTTCAACCTACTGTACTCCATATTCTTGTTCATCATAATCAGAATGGTGCAAATAATAACGAGATCGCTGAGCTAGTGGGTCTAAACGCGGCAGTTTTGGAAGGCAAAGATTATTTCGGCCGCACACCAATTCATTTATTATTGTCGGAAAATCACAATGCAACTATAGACGCTATTGAACAATTACTTTCAGAAACTAATTTGTATCTTGTAGACAACCAGGGAGCTACGCTTCTGCATACTGCATGTTATTCTGGAAATTTACCAGCCGTTGATTATCTTGTTAGCAAAGGGTTGAGTTTAACTGCATTAACAAACAGAAATGAGACTCTTATTCATTGTGCTGTGTCGTCTGGTAATGTGAGCCTGATCCAATGGTTGATCGATACTAAACAAATAGATATAAATGCAAAAGATCAATATGGTGAAACAGCATTGCATCGTGCGAGCAAGCAAAATAACCGTGTGATGGTTGAATTGTTGGCTCGTAATGGAGCAGATCTCACTATTAAAAATAATAGTGGCCTCAGAGCATCTGTACTTGCTGCTTTAAAGGGATATTATGACTTAGTTCCTTATTTAGAGAATCCTAAGGCTGAATTTTTGCATGAAATTCAAGCTATGTATGATTATGGCGTACTGCTTAGAGATCAAGGTGCATCGAAAGGCCAAGTTGCGATTGATTTAGCTAATAAACTGACGATCATGGCAAATGAATTTTTTGACCAGGAACCCGAACAACGTAATTTTACAGAATTTAAATCACGATTTTCAGCATTACTACACAGCAAAGACCAAGAAATGAGTGCCTACCGTATTTCATGGGGAACAATAATTGGAAATATCGCAATTGCTTTGACAGGTATCGGGCTCTTATTCATTGCTGGGCAATTAATTCACTCAAAAGTAACAGAAAATCGCGCATTGTTCTTTTTCCAGAAGAGCAAAACCACAAGCGAAGAAAAAATTGCTGATGTTGATCATGCTGTAAATTGGATTGCTCAAAATGCTTAAAATAGGCGCCTCGTGAACAAGTTAGTCTTATGGTTATCGATAGGTTCTCTGCCTCGCAAATTAGATGCTACTTGAATGCATGGCGGCTTTGTTAGGTGAGAGCAACGAGTCAAAGCTGGAACTATCAAACCGTACTCTCGCAGCACTTCATCGTGCAAAAGCAAAATACAGTATACGTATTAATAGTATTTACCCTGAATTTCGTTGCCTTGCTGGCTAGATGGCATTATTTTTTTAAAGGTCTTATTTCATTTGATTACTTTTTTCTGGTGATGGTGGAAGCTTATCTTGAATTTCTTTTGGCATGTTATTATACAATATATCATAAATTTGTTTGTTATCTTTATTATCGTCTTTAAGTAAATCATTCATTTTATCAACAATATCAACTGGTCTGGAATTATGCAGATCATCAAGGGTCTTATTTACTATATCTAGTATTTTATTATACATCATTAATTCATTATCAAGCTCATTTCTCTCATTAACATCTCCTATTATAAATTCTTTACCCTGTCTCGCATATTTATCACTTAACTTACTTTTATTAATCGTTGCAAGCAAAAATTAAATACTCGATAAAAACAACTTTAGGTATCCCCCCTAATTTTAATTGTGTGGATGATTTAAAATGAATTATAATAATGCACTTTGAAAATAAATTAATACTATGTTCTCTAACAATAAACAGTCACAGACTTTATTTGCTAATCCGCTAACTATTTATCCATTTCGTCAGTATGATCTATTAGAATTTGCCAAACAACAAGGAGAAAAAGGGCTCGATAAATCTGGTGAATGTCACGCGCTTGTTTTGGCATTTTTAAGAGACGATAATACACGAGTAGCGCTTAAGGAAAATAATTTAAAAGTGATTTTACCAATTGTACGCCGACTTAGTTTTCAACTTAATGGCGAAGCTTATCGAGAGTATGGCTCTGAAAGTCCAGAGTATAATACATATAAGTTGCCAGGTATCGAGCCAAGACTGTTTTACTGCTCTATTGATTTGAACCATTTAATTGCTTTATTTAAGATGTTAGAGCTTAATCAGGATGTTGTATTAAAAATAGGGCTGAAAAGGTCGCAGTTTTCACGCCACAATCACCCTATCCTACGCATAGGTTAGGAATTAAAAAGACTGGCCATAGCGTATTCGAATTATTCGATCCGAATAAAGGAATTTATAAGGGCAGTATAAATCATGTGGGTCTTAAGCTGTTAGACCTTGTTACTTACTATACCGCCAAATCTGAGATAATCGGCTATACTCTAACGCCAATAAACTCGCCCTAGTCACATAACAACGCTTAACGACGATTACTGTAAACTCATCTCATAATAATCTCTCAAATATAATAAACAACTTGTATTAATTTTATCATCAAAAAGTAGTTTGTTCTCTCAATTAACGAAGGAGCTATTCGTAATTTAGAGGAGCTTAATAATAATTTGTTAACATAATGATGTGATAATAAGCAATTAGATTGATGATTTTAGACTAAATAATGACCACAGTAATAAATATGATTTATAAAGATGATGTTTCTCAGCAACTTGCTCGGTATCTTGAATATAACGGTCCAAGATCAACCGGTGTTAATTTTGAAATTGTAAGATCTTTTGTAAATGCTGGTGCTGATCCGCTTGTTAGCCGTTATGGCGATGGCATGAATTTGTTTGAAATAGCATCGTATAATCGATGGAAGTCTGAATCATGGTTGAAACTGATTGATATATGCAGAGCTGGAGAAGTAACACCTAATTGTTTTACGAAGGGGTTAGCTCATTATCTTAAATACCAGGGACCGGGTTCAAAAGATTTCGATTTCCAGGTTGTAAGGACCTTTATGAATGCAGGCGCTAAACCACTTGTTGCTGCTATGACTATGGTATGAATTTGTTTGAAATAGACATGCCTACACTACTATAACTCGCTTTTTTGGTATTTTAGCTTATCAGCATTAAAACCTGCTCTTTTGATATATTCCCAGAACAAGATGTAGAGTAGGCCAAAAACTATATTAATTTTAAATGAGTTGCTCTTAAAGTCACGTGCCATGATAAATAATTGGAATCTGGTGGTATTTGATAATTCAAAAATACCAACAGGCCTAGGAGGTAAACTTAAAATTAACGAGAATTCAGTATCAGCATTGTGATTTTTAGCAAGTTTTGCTAAAAATACGTTGGCACAAATTTTACCAATTTTGGGCTGTTGAATTAAATCATATCGAAAATCTACGATATCATGAGTAATTTGAATAAGCTCACCGCCTTGAGTGGCTTTAGGGTATATGAGTTTTAGTGCAGAATAAGTTAATCCTCTATTCCGCTCGATAGAATCAAGAACTCTAGGATCTTTTTTTATAAAGTGGATCAACAAAGCGAGATAGGCTCCGGATATTTCAAGATTTGTTTGCGCAATTTTTTCTCTTAATTTTATATTCTGGTTCGAAATAAATTGCAAAGTTAATCGAGCTTGTAATGCTAATCTGTTAGCAAATAAATTGCAGAATGCATGTAATTCCTTTTTTGTAATTAACTTTTGATCGATAAATTGATTAAGTACAGATAAATCATCGTGATCTAATAATTTTTTTAAAAAAGTATTTAAGTGAATACCTAAAGAAGCATCTCCTAAAGTGATAATCATTTCAGGTGATGCATTATCAACAATATCATCTAATTTACTAAAAAGTTTTTTTAAATGGTAAAAGTACACGGCTTTCCGAAAAATTAACCAATAATCCCTAGGATATAAAGGCATTACAGAAAATATGATGGCTAAAGAAAAAGGATATTTTATAAAACGACTATGCGCTATTGTGTATGCCCAGAGTGAAAGGTAAGGAAGGTTTCTCCAATAGTATATAGATTTGGGGAAATACTTAGCTAAAAATAACTGACTAGCCAGAAGAGTAAATAGGGTTGCTATTATGATAAATAATAGTTGTGAGTAGGGTGCTAACGCATGAATTAAGTTTTCATATATGCTTTGCATTTAGATCTTAATAGTGAGTTAGTAGTAAGTTTATCGATACAAATGCTGGGACAAATTTTACCTTTGAACGATTTTAAGCAGCAGTCGTTGCGAGAAAATCCCATAGTATTTTATACAGTTGGCTCTAAATCAAGTGGCATTTTAATTAGCTTAGTCTGAAATGCTTAATAAGTCTAGACAAAAGAAAAAGTGATGTTTCTGTGGTTTGTCCTCAGATTTCCTCCGAAACGAGATCATTGATGGATCCGGCTATACCAATCGCTTTTGCTACAACCGGCCTTTATGTATTGCGAAATTGAACCTAACTTAGAATCACTGAAGAATCAATTTTCATTCTTTAATGTGAGGTCATATTCTATTAAACGTTACATGAAAATTGTTGGTGATCATGTTTCGCTTCAATCAGGGTAGTAACATGATTATCTATTACTGTTTTAGCTTTAGTAAAACTTGTTGTTAGATTATCTTTTTTATTTGGATTATAATTTATCTTTTCAAGATATTGATTAAATTTTTCGCTAACGTCTTTGGCAGGTTTTTTTTGTAATTGGGATGCAAAAAATTCTAAATTATTTGCTGATGGAAGGTGTTTTGAAAAGAAACCAGCAATCTTGCTTCCAAAAGATAGTGAACGAGAATTGCTACGTATTTCAGCGGCTAGTTCATTCAACGCATAACAAAGGTCCCTATTATCTACTTGATGAATTAAGCCCGCAAAAAATTGCTCGGATTTTTCCAAATCATTTTTATGTATTGCGTGAATAGTGGGAATTCCTACTGCATGCGCGGCTTCTATTTCTGTATGATCATCATCGATAAATACCTTGACTTTATTACCACACATTTTTTGTACGTATAAAATGAAACTTGCCTTATCAGGAAAGTTTGTTTCACCATATTGGGTAAAGAATAAACGAGTCTCATCCTCATCAAACATGAAATTGTCTAATGGCATGATTGATGATTCTAGATCATAATTTTGTAATTGTAGTTGTCTTAATTTGTTCAGTTCGCCTCGAGAACTGAGGATTACGACATGGTATTTTTTTTGCAGTTCCTTAAGCGCTTCAATTGCTCCCATGAACATAGGAGACATTTGATATACGCTCTCATTTTCGTCTACAACCGATTCAAACTCTTCTGCATTTGCTCTATTTACTAAAGTATCATCCCAATCAATAAAAATTACTTCTTTTGCCATAATTAACTCCAGGTTAGTGTATTCATTGAAGTCTCTGTTTCCACCTCAATAGGAAGAAAATCATTACTTGCGGTCAAATTATTTTCTAAATACATTGACCGGGGTCGCTTTTTAGTAAAAAAGGCATTCGTAGTGTTATCTGACAATACTGAAGAATTAAATCTTTTCAGGTAATTGAAAAATACATCATTAAGGTGAAATTATAAACAAACTATACACAATTAAAATGAGATAAATAACTGTCATTTTTTAACAGTCATGCAGAAATGATTTCTTGTAAAAAATGAGACGAAAGGAGTCAAGCATTGTAGGTTCTGTTTTTCTTTGTCATGCCGGGCGATTATAGGTGAAACTAATAAGACTCATAACTGTTAGAATTTATCAGTTACTATTTTAAGTCAAAATGAGTAAAGTTTGATTACATTATCTTCTCAATTGTAAGAGATAACCAATACATATTGATAATTATTGTGGAGTAATTAAAACATGCTTGATGGCAATATAAACGAAATAATCAATGAATTACAAGAACAAAATTTACTTCCCCATGCTGGAAAAATTATTGGAGGTTCTCGGAATCAATTTGATAAAGAAGGGCAGGAAAAACAAGGATATCTTTTTTCAGTTATTGAAGAGAAGCTGATAGGAAAAGGCGGATTTGCGTCTGTTTATCCTACTACTCTATATCGACAAGATGAAACTGGAGTAGCTAAAAAATCCAACCGCCATAAGCGCTTTGTAACAAAGGAATTTAATTTAGAAGAGCTTAAAAAAAACTATAGTGATTTGAATATAGAAAATTTAATTGAAAAAGAATTTGATTTTTGTCGAAAAGCAGGACATTTAAGTATAAAACCACCCGTCTATGATAATAACAAATGTTACCTTACCATGAAGCGAATGCCAGGGAAGAATTTAGAAAAAGTCTTTATTAAATTAATGGATAGTTCTAATTATCTTACGCAGAGCCAAAAAATTAAGTTAACCTATGCTTTATTATTGGCGTTAAAAACTCAAGTTATTGATAAAGGGATCATTCATCGAGATATAAAGCCTGAGAATATTCATGTGAAAATAGATGAACCTATGGCAGTAAATATTTTTGATTACGGACTCGCAAAAAAGGCAGGTGAAGAAGATAATCTATTCCCTGGAAGTCCTCTTTGGGCAGCGCCTGAACTATTTACTAATTTACCGCACGATAATAAAGCTGATATTTTTTCAATGGGAAGAATAATTGCTTTTTTATGGGGGCAAAGTACAGAAAGCTATTTAAGTGGCTCTCCCTTTTATAACAGTAAACATGCAGCAAAAAAACTTAAGTTGCCTGAGAATGCCAAATGGGTAGAACCATTTTTGAAGCAAATGTTAGCCCAAATGCAAGCAGATAGAATAGATATTGACTCTGCAATAAAACAATTTACGCAACTTGTGTCCATTAACGTGCCGATGCTTCAATTGGCTCAACATCCAATAGATCATCACTCAAATACTACTAATCTTCTATTTTTTCAAAATCCAATTGAAAACGAAAAAATTTCTTATTCAAAACAATTAAATATTCAGCGTGATATCAAAGAAGACTTGAAGGATTTACTTAAATATCTTCCTAGTCAGTATTCTAATTATCGTAATAATACCATTTTTAAAAAAACAGTTGGTCGTTTTACAAAAATACAACAAATGATGAATGAACTAAAACGGATAATGAATGAGAAAGAATCTCAAGACATACCCCATGCATTAAACGATTTTATTAATCAGCATCAGAATAAACTTTTGAATGTAAGCGAAGCTAATATTATAAGAAAAATAAAAGTCTTCTTAGAAGATATAGAATACGAAAACTTAGGTTATTACTTATAATCTATTTTAACGTTCGATATAAAAAATAAAGTGATTTTTAATATCGAACTGTTTTTATTTAGAATCTGGATCCCATATAAATGCTGTACATCCTCGTTTTCACTGGGGACAAGCTTTACGGATAACGTTCGTTTAGCGGCGTAAAAGGGCATTTCTATGCCTTTTATGTCGAACTCACGTTATTTACTTGTTATATTGGGATTGTTACTGTCTCTTGGTCGTATCTCTGACTATACCCAGCGGCATATCTGCAGGGTCCAGTGTTTTAGCACAGAGGTTTCCGCGAACATGCTGCGCAAGGTCGGAGAGTAGGGCTAGATTGGGTTTTTAGAGATGGTATAAGCTTCAGGGATTGTTAGGAACGCACTGCTAGCAAATCCCAGATAATAGTAAGATTCTTCAAGCCTTTTTCGAAGGCTTTAGTATAAATGTCTCCTTTATGATAACAGCCCCATTTGCTTTTTATATTATCAAGATGAAAAATAACCGTTCTTTCAGCGATACTAAGCAATGCAGCAATAATCTTAATAGCTTTTCCTTGTAAAAAATAATACAAGATCTCCATCTCTCTTCGAGACAAATTAATCGTTGTTTTTAACCAATCTTCAACATTAATATTGATTTTAAGATTAGGCGCTAAAAAAGTATTTTTTGAATTAATATTACTAATCAGTTCATGGAAATCCATAAATTTTGTAAAACCAATAACGCCATGTGTTCTTCCATCTTCATCTTTAAGCGGTAATTTGTGCGATAGCGCAAAGATTTTTTCACCAGTTTTAGTAATGCAATCATCTAATTGAAAATAAATGCTTTCTTCCATTGCGGAGTAATCATGGCTATTATAAAAATCAGCATATTTTCCAAAAGGGAGCACTTTATCAGGCATGCAGAGAATCTCTTGTTCTTGTAATTGTAATCGCTTGAGCCCATTATTATTCATATACTGGTAATGACAATTTTTATCTTTGATGTATACGGTACTATGTGAATATTCAAAAATTGTTTTTGTATAGGTTAAGAGTTTCTTAGGGATCATAAAAAAATTATCGTTAAATACTTATAAAGATCTTTAATTATACTAATTAACTAAAAATTAATCAATAAAGTTGTGTTTCATGTCAAATTTAAATGTACTTTGTTCTTGTTGCACAAATAATATAGCGAATTTATTCATTTTCTCTCCCAATCAACCTTGCAAGTAATGGGAACCAACCAATTGTCAATAGTTCCTATTTTTAATTATAAAAATTCATAATTAAAATAAGATTACTTTGCTATTTAAAGGGTGGTTCACAAGCCTTGTCTACGCATCATTTTATAAATTGAGCCTATTGAGTTATTTTCAATATGAGCGTAACCTAAAAACGTACTAAATGAGCATTACAATCAATAAGGAAACCATCTTTATCAATGAGATAAACCATGTTATCCATTTTTGTAAATGCTCTAGCATAAATCTGCAAAGCAGCTGAGTTTTCCATGGAGCTCTATGTTACTAATTTTTTTAGTATAACATGAGACAATTTATTTTGATTCAATTTTGATTAATACTGACGATTTCTTTTCACTGTGTCGAAATGGATGCTTGTTATAAAGATAATGAGATAAGCGACTTGACACAATGAGACTTGCTGAATAAAGTTAGTGTAGCTTATTTCAAACATCTGGAAGGAAACCAAAAATGGTAGACAAACTTCGTGGTAAAGTAAAATGGTTTAATGAAAGCAAAGGCTTTGGTTTTATTGAAAGTGGTGGCAAGGACTATTTTGTGCATTTCAGTGCAATACAAAGTAGTGGCTTCAAAACTTTACCTGAAGGAGCAACTGTTCTGTTTAAGGCAAGTAAAGGACAAAAAGGGCCGCAGGCAGAAGAAGTTGAACTCGTTAAAGAGAGTTAATGCTTCTTGAACCAGCCCATTAGCATCATATATTAGCGTGGCAATTCACTAATATTTTAATTCTAGCTTTACTCTGGCAACTATTCCTGGAACATGATAGAACAATTGATCCTTGCCGGTGTAATTTTCTAATGGCCTTTTAGGTTGTTTCAAAAATGAAAAGCATAAGCAGGAAGCTGAGATTGCTTTTCATTTTTACTTTGTCTTGCATATCAGTTAGGTAAATATGGAACACTTTCTTTAGTTTTTATTTGGTAACAATGCGAAGGTTATCCTTTTCTTTTTATTTGATTTCCACCCTCATTATCCAGGGTTTGTTTTGCTTCAATCTCTATTTTTTCCTGTATTTGAGCGGATTCTTCGGGGTGATCAGAATGCGGTGTATCACAAACAGGACAAGATGATTGCTTTGATGAGCAAACATAGCAACAAAATTTATTAAATAGACACAAGATAACGCCTGCAGCAAATAAAGCAGCTATTCCTAGACTATCGCCAGTAAAGATAGTTAAGCAGGTTGCGATAATCAATAAGATGACACCTAGTACTTCGAAGCGCAGTGTCCAGAGACAAGTGCTCATTTTGGAACATTCTATTTTTTTCATGTTATTTCTCCTGTATCGCTTGTATTGATTATAGTAGGAAAAAAAACTATTTTATTATTTTAATAACTAAATATCGTCTTTAGTTAAAAGAAGTGTAAAACTAATATTCCTTATCAGTAAGTTTTAATGATACGTAATTTAAGGTTTACGTAGGCGAAGGGACGACCTCCTTGTTTTACATTCTCTGTTGCTAATTCAATTGTCCGTTTGATGAAATTCGTCATGATTTTCCTTAGGTATTTTTATCCTATTATAGTCAACCGTACCCTTCAAAAATCGCTTTCCTGGAAATTACTTGATGTTGATTGTACTATATAAATAATAGATTTATGTCTTATAGATCCTGCTTAACTAAAGGGATAAGTGTATGTTCAAATTATTACTACTTCGTTTAATAGTACTTATTTCACTTTCTGCATCATCGCTAGTATATGCTGTTACTACTAATGAAGTAACAGATTGGGTCCAGAAGGTATTAATGTATACCATGTCAATTAGTTATCAAACTACACCCGATGAAGAAAAAGAGGCCGAAAAAAACTTCTCTCCTTCTGCTTGGGAACCCATGAATGACTTTTATTTTAATGAATCCAAAATAATTAAGCATTACAAACTTACACTTCATCCTAAACCATTAAATCCCCCAACCTTAATTAAAGAAGATCTTTGTTTTGGGTCGCCGTGCTGGAGAGTCAATCAAACTTACAATATTCCTGAGTTGCATATGAATGTTGCCTTTTCATTGCTCATTACTAAGATAGGAACTACTAATAAATCATCCTTTATAGTTAAAAGTCTTGATATGAAAGTTCAACGTTATTAATTTTAAATTTATTTATTTTTAATTTCTAAAAAATCATTTAAAATCAAATCATTTTAAAATGATCCGAACCCATTTTAGTGGACGTCTTTAATTTTAAAATAAGACTCTCCGTAAAAGGTCATCCCCACTGCCATTGACTTAAGTGCTTCGTCATTTTCGCGAAAGCGGAAATCCATTTCCATTTTAACATGAAAAATTGCCACCAGCATCAGGCCTAATTTAACCTTGGGCTTACTGATTCCGATAAAGTCTGCAATTGTTGGTTAACATAATTTTCAATTTCATTTTTCATGAAAACATTCGTAGGATAAAAACGAAGTTCTACTTTATAATTACGATTTAACGGACAAACAGCACGCGGGTTATTCTCTAAATACATTATAATAGAACTTCGATCATAAAAATGCCCATCGTCAAGTTGGATAGGTTCTATCATAAGGCATTTGGAAAGAGGACATTTGTAATCTTCAGGTATCACAAGATCGGGAAGTCGCTCTATTTGCGCGATTTTTTTTTTAAATTTCTTGGTTTTACTATCGGGTTTCCCGATTATCTCGTCAATTTGCACCTGATTTTTTGATGATTGATACATGTTGTATCCAAAAAAACAATGATGATATAAACACAGACACATGCTCCATCAGTTGATCATGCAATGAATTAGGGATTCTTTTTAAGAAAAATAGTTCGAGTCAAGTCTGTTTTTTTAATTTTTCTTTGTATAAAATAGCTATGTCTTAATTATTCCCAAATATCTAATCTGTGGATATTTCTTCACCTAAAGATTGACTCTTTTCTTAATTTTTTTAACCAGCTCTTGTTTTATCTAGGTTTTTCGTTATTTTTGATAGTGTCTCATTCTCTAAGTTATACACATTTTCTGTGGATAAGTCTGTTTATAGGTTGTCAAACTCTTTGTGATAATTGGAGGTTAAAGAGATGCCTTATCATTTTCCAATGTGTTTTTAGAAAAGAGGGAACTTTAACTTCAAACAAGTTTTGCCCATTCTTGACATTGAACAAAAACAACTTTTTGCAAAGATTTGGTACGATTTAAAATTTCTTTTAAATGTTCAGCATCATTATTTTTATTTTTTACTACGTTTCTTAGTAATTCAATAAATTCGTTATTTTGTAATTTTTGAGTATATTTTTTTATTTTTTTTATAGTGGTTAATATATCTTGGCTGATTCGCTTCTTAGATCCATCGATTAAATGCCCATTAAATCCATATCGGCTTGCCTGAAAATGGTTGTAATCATATAAAGAATATAAATCTTGGTTAATATTTATGGGTTGTTCTTTCAAAAGATAAAGAGATAAGGATTGAAAATAAGCAGCTATTAATACTACTTTTTCCAACGTTAAAGGTGTATCACACACTCTAATTTCTACCGTTCCGAATTTAGGTTGTATTCTAATATCCCACAAAAAATCATCCATACTTTTTATAATTCCTAATTCATGCCTTTCATAAAAATATCGAGAAAACTCGTTCCAATTTTTGAGAAAGGGCATTGCTCCGCTGAAAGGAAAAGCTTTAAACATAGTAGATCTTGAAGAGACAAATCCTGTATCAACTCCCTGATAAAAGGGTGAGGAAGCTGAAATAGCAATAAAGTGAGGAACAAAACGACTCAGCGCATGAGCAAGATAAAGAGCATCTTCTGGATTAGTACACCCTATATGCATATGTTGCGCAAATACAGTGGCTCTTTTTGCAAGAAATTCGTATTTTTCCCCAAAATCTTTATATTCTTTCTTGTTAAGAAATATCTTTTGGGTTGTCCATTTTTGAAAAGGATGAATGCCTCCACCACAGAAAAAAATGTTCAAATGTGACGCTATCTGCAGTAAAAAATTATATAATTGATGTAATTCTTGATATAATTCTTTAATTCCATAGTGAATCGAAGAGTTAATTTCAATCATACTTTGTGTAAGTTCAGGTTTGATTTTTCGCTTATAATCACTTGATTGAATATGTTCTAGAACATCATTTGCACGAGAAGTTAACGAAAATGAGTTAGGATCAATAATTTGAAACTCTAACTCTACTCCAATTGAAACTTCTGAGGATTTATTAAAGTCTAATTGTTTCATCATTGTCTCTCAAAAGAGAATAAAATTAACTCCTGTAAAACGTTCTTTTACTATTACAGTTTAGATGAGAAATAAATTAATAAATTTAAATGGACAATTATTCTTTTTAAAATCCAATCACTAATTTAACGTGAGTGCGACATAAATAAAGTGATTTTTTATATCGAACTGTTTTTATTTAGAACTGGACCCCGTATAAATGCAATGCATTCCCGTTTTCACTGGGACAAGCTTTACGGGATAACGTTCGTTTAGCGACGTAAAAGGTATAGAAATGCCTTTTAGTCGAACTCACGTTAATTTATCAGCGATTTTAGATATTCTCATTATTATCTCCATAGATTTTATTTATTGGGACATGGTTAAATAGAATAAATAAATACAAAGCGTTAAACGATATGCGATCAAAAAAAGTTGAAAAACACCAAGACTCTAACCCTACATTGCAAGCATTGAGTTTGTCGGCTTTAGGGATAGTTTTTGGAGATATAGGAACAAGCCCTCTTTATACGTTTAAAACAGTTATTTTACTCGCGGGAGGAGGAACCCCAGATGTTAATGCTATTATGGGTTCAGCATCATTGATTATCTGGACTTTGGTAATGATTGCTTCTATTAAGTACATTAGCTTTGCTTTCAGAATTGATAATGATGGAGAGGGAGGTATTCTTGCTTTAATGTCTCTTCTAAGTTTAAAGCGAAAACAAAGACCTATCATCATTGCGATTGGGCTTATGGGAGCAGCGCTTATCTATGGAGATGGTGCAATTACGCCAGCTATATCTGTACTTTCTGCTATAGAAGGAGTGGAGATACTCTCCCCATCGCTGAAACATTATATTTTACCTACTGCCATCACAATTCTTATTCTTCTTTTTGCTATTCAGCCTAAAGGAACAGCTAAAATTGGCAAAGCATTTGGCCCTGTTATGGCAGCGTGGTTTGTAATCATTGGTGTTCTAGGTGGATGGGGGATTATACAACATCCTTCTATATTGGCGACTCTTAATCCTATCTATGGTCTGAGTTTTTTATTTTCAAACGGAGTAACAGGATTTTTAATTTTATGTGGGGTTTTTCTCTGTGTTACTGGTGCAGAAGCGTTATACGCTGATTTGGGACATTTTGGAGCATCTCCAATTCGTTATGCCTGGTTCGGTTTAGTTTTCCCAAGTCTTATTTTAAATTATTTAGGACAAGCCGCTTTGGTTTTGGAAGGAATATCCACAGAGCATAATATTTTTTATATGTTGTGTCCAAAGGATTTTTTATTACCATTAATATTTTTAGCAACAATCGCAACAATTATTGCCAGTCAGGCGATTATTACTGGGGCATTTTCTATGACTAGGCAAGCGATGCAGTTAGGATGGCTGCCTCGATTACGAGTAACACAAACTTCATCAGAGGGGTATGGCCAGATTTATATTGAAATCGTTAACTGGCTTTTAATGTTGGCGACACTTGGACTTACTATTGGATTTGGAAGCTCTGAAAAATTGGCTGCTGCCTACGGTATTGCAGTTGCTACTACCATGCTCTTAACCTCCGTGCTTTTATTTATTTCTCTACGTGAACTATGGAAATGGAATATTATTAAAACAGGACTTGTCGCTGGAGTATTCCTAATTATAGATACTGCTTTTTTTGTGGCCAACCTTACTAAATTTACCACGGGTGGATACATTCCAATCACATTTGCGCTTCTAATCTATTTTGTTATGTATATTTGGCATAAAGGAAATCAACTCATTGCAAACAAACAAAAAGAAAAAAATATCACTATCAGTACTTTTCTGGAGAATGTTCAAAAGGAAGGAGTGATACGTGTGTCCAAAACCGCTGTTTTTCTTACCTCCAGAGAACAGTATATCCCTCCATTTATGATTTGGTATGTAAAGAAAAATTATGTATTACAGGATAAAGTGATTATTTTAAAAATTAACAGCTTATCGATCCCATGGTGTAAACGCAGTGAACAATTACAAGTTGAAGAAGTGGCAACAGATATTTGGCATGTCATTGCTAATTATGGCTTTATGGAGTCTCCTAACGTACCTAAACTGCTAAAAAACTTATCGCTCCATGGTCAGGATATTAACCTCAAAGAGATAACTTATTATATTGGTCATGAGACAGTAATTATCCAGGGCAATAATATCCTATTAAAATACATTAAAACTATTTTCGCGTTTATGCATCGTAATGCTCTTCCAAAAAGTAATTATTTTCATTTACCCTCAGAATCAGTCTTTGAAGTAGGACGGCAAATAGAAATTTAGGATATTTTAACCTAGGAAAAGCAGTTGGCTCCTACTACGCGAGTTTAAATATACTGCGGATGACACTGCTGGTAATAGGGTTGTCTCAATATTTTTTATTGGATTTTTTTTAACAATATGTAATGCTTACATTTATGATTCTTTTGTAAATTATTGGTGTTTGTTGTGCTTAGGAATGATTAAGGGAGTAGAATCCCAAAGGACTTCTTGCTATGGAGATAAGAAAAACCGTTCCATTTTCTCTTCGTCTAAAAACAAATTTAATTCTTATAACCATCTTTTTGGCAATAGGTTTGGTAGGTTTGATCATTTCCAAAAGCATTTTATTGGATGCTGCTTTAAAAACTGAAGAGAAATTGGTTAATGAGAATATTAGCCGAGTCCGCAATATATTTAATGAAGAGGTGAGACGCCTTAAAATCACCTCGAGTGACTGGGGGCATTGGGATGACACTTATTTTTTTAGCCTGGGAAAAGAGTCTGATTATGTAGAAAGAAATTTAATGGATGAAACTTTCTTTGATAATAAATGGTCTTATTTTTTTATTTTTAATCCCAAATTTAAGTTGTTTTTTGGCAAAGGTTACGATCTTGAAACAAATAAAATAATGCCTATGCCGCAAGCAAGCATTAACAACTATTTTTATCCAGGCAGCTATTTTTTTTCAGGTGAACCCATACAAAAGCAAGTTGGTGGGTTGATACTAATTAATAACAAATTGCACTTTGTTGCCAGTTCTAAGATATTGCATAGTGATAAAACTGGACCAATAGCTGGATACCTGGTATTAACACGCGAATTCACTAGGGAAAACTTGGCTTCTTTTTCCAAAAATCTGGAATTGCCACTTCGCATCAGTTATTTCACCGATTCTCAAAAATTATCCATCCGCTCTGAGTTATTAAAAGAGAAACAGTTGGTAAACATTCAACCGAATAGTATTACTATCAAATTATTAATACATGACGTTAAGAATAAGCCTATTGCTATTATATCGTTTAAAATGCTAAGAACTATTTATAAAAATAGTGTCACTGCAATTTATTTCTTCCTTGGTCTTCTTGCTTTGACAGGACTTGTTAGTTTGAGTGCTTTAGGTTTGCTAATTAATTTTACTATCATAAAACGCGTGCGATCATTTAACAGCCAAATTACAAAAATTGCTGAAGAAAGTGATTATAAAAAACGAGTTGACATCGCAAGCAATGATGAGTTGACCTCCATGGCGACAAAAGTAAATTTTTTGCTCGATGTCATCCAGACTTCGCAACAAAAATTGCAAAATAGAATGGAAATCATTAACAAAGTTAATCAGGAATTAGAAAAACTTGAGTTGGAAAAACGAAATATTATTGAATACACTCCTGAGCCTATTATTATCACCAATGGTAAAGGAGTTATAAAATTAATTAATCACGCAGTTAAAAAAACGTTTTCATGTCAGATTGAGGAAATTCAGGGTCAATCCATTGATACAATTTTTTCACTGAAAGCAATTAATATAAAAGGGGAAGTGGAGAAGACGCCACTTTCAGAGCAAATGGGTACACGCTTAGGAGAGGAGTACTTAATTACTTATAAAGAACAATCGATTCCTATCGAATTGAAAACCTCATTGCTTGATAATCATTCCAAGATATACATTCTTCGGGATATTTCAGAACGAAAAAAACATGAAAAAGAATTGGCTCTTCTTAATCAAAAACTCATGATGATTGCCAGAGAAGCAGGGATGTCCGATGTTTCAAGAATGTTGCTGCATAACATTGGCAACATTTTAAATAGCGTGTTGGTCACTTTGTCCCTAATGCAGGATGAATTAAAGAATTCCAGGTTGAATTATTTAGAACAGATTAGTGACCTTTTTAAGCAGCATATTGATAATATTGGTGATTTTTTAACTCACGATGAAAAAGGAAAAAAAATTCCAAAGTATATGGTTTTGCTCGGTGAATATTGGGGCATTGACAGTGAGAATTATTTAGTCCAGTTGAAATCCATGAATGATAGTGTTGACAAGATCATTGCGGTGATAAGAAATTTTCAGTTCCACCATGCCGCTACTGTAATTGAAAAAATAGATATTACTGAATTATTAGAGAGTGTGCTCGATATTCATATAAATCGATTAAAAAAACACGGTATTAGGTTGCTAAAGCATTACGCACTTGTGCCTTTGATTGAGCAAGATCGCTTTAAAATTTGGCATATATTGAATAATCTCATTACGAATGCTATTGACTCAGTCAATGCAGCGGAACCTAAGAACCCTACTGTAGATTTATATGTTGAAAAAACGAAAACCGGGGTACGGTTGAAAATCACTGACAATGGAATTGGTATTGCAGAGGATTTGCTGGTAAGCATTTTTTTATTTCGCCATACCTCGAAATTAGATGGCAACGGAATCGGATTACACAGTAGCTCAATTTTAGCTAAAGAAATTGGCGCTTCATTGAAAGCCTATAGTGAAGGAGAAGGTAAGGGGGCAACATTTACTCTTGATATTCCTCATGAAATACCCGAACAAAATGATTGACTGAGAGGCAATAATTTTCTAACTTCTCCTTTTTTAAAGGAAGAGGCAAGCATGGAGCGTTTTGTTCTTAAACTGTTTTTTTTGATTTTTTATCTTGTCACTGCTGTAGCGTTTTCTGCTGTAGAATCTACAGCCAATTCTTCAGAGTCTGAAACAAAGTCACGGTCTCCTTCAATGAGAGCTGAGGCACAACCCGAAACAAAACCAGTAAAAGGCAAAGGAATTATTGATACCTTTGTGGATAATATTACAGGCACGATAGATTTAACCTCAAATTATGTCTTTCGAGGGTTAACACAAACTGAAAATTTGCCTGCTGTGCAGGGAGGATTTACCTACACGACACCTATTGGTCTCTATGCAACCGTATGGGCATCTAATAACAAATTTATAGGCACTGACATTAATCTCGAAGTGGATCCTGGAATTGGATTCTATAAAGAAATCAAGGAAGACGTTAATTTGGACATAGCATTTTATCGTTATTTTTTTCCTTCCGATAAAATTTGGAATTATAATGAATGGATAGGACAATTTAACTTTAAATTTTTACAATTCAACTTTGGTTATTCAGATAATGTCTATAATGTTAACCGTACAGGGGTTTATTATGATGGTGGTATTAATTTCACTGTCCCCGCCAAATATCTATTTAATATAGAAGGCATCAATATCCTAGCACTAGCTGGGCGTTATGAACTGCCTAAAGATTTTCCAGATGAAGCAGGAATAAGCTATAATAATTATACCGTGGTTTTGAGTAAAGATTTTAAGCATTATAACTTGGCTTTACAATACAGCAACACTAGTGAAAGGGCTTTTTATTTATGGTATGGAGGCGATAAGCTAGTTTGTACGCTTACAGCGAGCTTTTAAAGCTAGAGATAAGATAAAGGAAGAATAATGGCTGTCAATAAAAATGACCCGATAAGAGTTTTGATCATCGATGATATGCCAGAAATTCATCAATCTCTTCTGAAAATTTTATCCAAGAAGCAGGCCGAAAACGATGAGTTGAGCAAGCTCGAAAAAGAGCTTTTTGAAAGCCCTGAGCCTAAAAAGGAAATGGGTGAAGCGTTAGTTTCTTTCCAAATTTTCAGTGCGATGCAAGGTCAGGAAGGGCTTGAAAAAATAAAAGAAGGCATTGCCAGGGGCAAACCCTACGCGCTAGCATTTATCGATGTGCGAATGCCTCCTGGATGGGATGGTATTGAGACTATCAAGCGTGTTTGGGAGGTGGATCCAACGATTCAAATTGTCATTTGCACTGCTTATTCAGATTACAGTTGGGAGCAAATTATTGCAGAGTTTGGGGAAAAGGATAATTTACTTATTTTAAAAAAACCCTTCGATGCCATTGCCATACGTCAAATAGCGTCTGCTCTAAGTAAAAAATGGCAGCTTACTCATGAAACACGCGAAAATATGAGTTTATTGGAAAGACGTATTTCAGAGCGAACTCAATCTTTGCAGGCCTCTTTATCAGTAACTCGAGGAACATTGGAATCTTCAGCCGATGCGATTTTAGTGTTTAGTCATGATTATAATATTATTGATTACAATCAGAACTTAATTAAGTTTTGGAAACTTCCTTCAGAGTTGCTCGAGCAAAAAAAAGTGGAACCTATTTTGGAGTTTATTTCCAAGCAACTTCAAGAGGAAGAACACTTTATGAATTTTGTAAGAATTACCAAGGATAAGATCAAGAAAACTCATAAAACCATTAACTTAACGACGCGAACACACCAAGTCTTTGAGCTTATTCAACAAGAATACAAAATGGGGGAACATGATATCGGGCATATTTTTAGCTTCCGAGATATCACTAGCCGTGCTTTAATGGAAGCTAAAATTCGGTATCAAGCGACACATGATCCACTTACCAAGCTGGCCAATAGAATATTATTATATGACAGAATAGAGTATGCGATTAGCCAGGCAAAAAGAGAGGGTACTTTCTTTGCCGTTCTCTATTTTGATTTGAATCATTTTAAATTAATTAATGACAGTTTAGGCCATAACGCTGGTGATGCATTGCTTATTGATATCGCCAAAAGATTGCAGTCTCGATTGAGAAAAACAGATACAATAGCTCGAATTGGTGGTGATGAATTTGTGATGGTAGTCACGCTTCTTAAAACAATGGAGCACATCAAACAGTTTGTGAAAGCTATTCTAAAACAATTTGATGCTCCTTTTATCATCCAAGGCCATGAAGTCTTTATGAGTACAAGCGTCGGCGTTGCATTGTATCCTGAGGACGGAAATAACCCAGAGGAATTACTAGCCAATGCAGACATTGCCATGTATACAGCTAAGGAAATCGGTGGCAATCGCTCCAACTTTTACAATAGAAAACTCAAAATCAGGCAGAAAAATTGGGAGCTTCAATTTGATTTTCATAAGGCATTAAAAAATAAGGAATTTTTTTTGACTTATCAACCTCAGTTTCAGCTGAATACAAAAAAATTACACGCTATTGAAGCATTAGTTAGGTGGAATCACCCAAAGAAAGGGTTATTGCTTCCTACTGATTTTATAGAAGCAGCAGAAGAGACTGGTTTTATTATTCCTTTGGGAAACTGGATATTAAAAGAAGCGTGTGTACAAAATAAAAAATGGCAAGATATGGGATTATCTAAAATTGCAGTTGCAGTCAATATGGGGACCAAGCAGCTTAGACAACCTGAACTACCAAAGATGGTAAAAAGAATATTAGATGAAACAGGTCTTGAAGCTAAATATCTTGAAATTGAGCTGACAGAAAATGCTTTAATCAACTTAGTTCAAAATAAACATATTATGGAATTAAAAAAGTTGGGAGTAAAACTCACTTTAGATGATTTTGGATCAGGTTATTCCAGTTTGAATTATTTAAGGAGATTTGAGGTTGATCGACTCAAAATAGATAAATCATTCATTGATAAAATTAATATCGATCATCGCGATGAACAAATTATCCAGGCAATCATATCCATGGGCGAAGCTCTCGGATTTCAGGTGGTTGCGGAAGGAGTTGAGACTGAAAGTCAAATTCTTTTCTTACAATCTAAGAATTGTGAGGACGTCCAAGGGTTTTATTTTAGCAAGCCCTTGATGCATCATGAGATAGAGACATTATTAGCGAAGAAAACACCTCGTAAATAGAATCATTGGAACAGTTTAGATGAGAAAAATAAATTTATAGGTTGTGTTGACAGTGGGTACTCAACTGTCAACACAATCTATTTTTAAAAAATATGTTCACTAATTTGCCAGGTATTTTAGAAATTCTAATTATTATTTCCTAAAATACTTATATACCTATTTTGAGTAAAGAACATGTGCAGATTTGTTGCCTATATAGGGAAAGAAAGTATTTTATTATCTGATCTTTTAATTAGACCAAAAAATTCTCTTGTAAAACAAAGCCTTATTTCTCAGGAGTCCCATACGGTGACTAATGGAGATGGTTTTGGGGTTGGATGGTATACCCCATTTGATAAAAAACCGGCATTATTTACTTCACTATTTCCCGCATGGAATGATCAAAACCTATCTTATTTGGCAAAAAAAACAAAATCATCACTTTTTTTTGCCCATGTGCGTGCTGCAAGTACAGGAGGTATTTCCCAATTTAATTGTCATCCCTTTATCTATAAAAATTGGTTATTCATGCATAATGGTTGGATTCCCCATTTTGAAAAAATAAGACGTCAAATTCATAATTTGTTGGAGGATGATATTTATAATTGGATAAAAGGAACAACTGATTCAGAATTGATATTTGCTTTATTTTTGCAAATGTCCAAACAAATAAAGATTAGAAACTCTCTGGATATACATACAGTATTATTAGAAGTCTTAACTCTTATTAATAACTTAGTAAGAAAAAATTATAAAAGAGCTGTATGCTACTTTAATATTTGTATTACTAATGGAAAACATATAGTAGCGTTTCGTTATTGCCCTTCTTCTCAGGCTAAACCGGAAACTATGTATTTTTGTAGGGATAATTCTATTTCAGAATACATCATAATCGCATCTGAAAAACTTTCTACAAAAGGATTTAAATGGGAAATTATTCCTCGAAATCATAGTCTATTAATTGAGTCTGATTTTACTCTTTCTTTAAAAGAACTTTGATTAAGTATCCAATTTATCAAATTTCTCTAATGCATTGATAGGAATGAAACGAGTAGGGTAACGCTACAAAGCTGGCGTTACCCTAAAAAAGTGTGAACGCTTATTCTTAGAGGATTGACGATGTCGATATTATTTTTTTGAATGTAACAATCAAATTTGAATCTTTCGTTTTTGTAGTCATAGAGTTCGGATCATAACCTTGTGGTAGTTGAAATGTTTGACTGTAATTGCTCTGAGAATAGCTTACACTTTTGCTATTATCTTGTTCACGTGTAATTTTTTGCGTTACGTTTGAGCTCACTATTAATTGTCCCTCTTTCACAGAGATATCGACTTTACTATCAGCACCTTTAGGTAGTTTTATTTTATAAATGATCTCATTTTTACTTTCTTTGATTTCAATGTTATTGGTACTACCAAATGGCATTTGATTGGGTTGATTCACTAAGTTATGTTGCATTTGTGAAAATTGACTTTTCATAAATTGATCCATAGCTCGTTGCATTTGATCCATTTGCTTTAAAATATCATTAGGAGATTGAAAAAAGGGGTCATTATCAAAAGAATCCACGGTTACTTGCTGATTACTCTTTTGCACTTGATTATTTTGGTTCGTCTCAAGTGCTATGGCTCCTGCTGATATCATAGTGATAAGAGGAACAGAGATTAAAATAGGAAGTAGTTTCTTTTTCATCTAAATCTCCTTTCTAAATGGGATATCAAAAATAGCATTCAATCATATTTATAAACCTTTAGGTTCTATACCATGGAGCAACGTAGGCTTTACCTACGTTGCTTGAACAATCACTCTTCTAAGGTAATTGCTATTTTTTTCTCAGTAGCTGCTTCTTTTTTAGGAATTGAAATTTCAAGTACTCCGTGCGCATAACGTGCTGTGATTTTTGAATCATCAGCGGTTTGTGGCAAACTAAAACGGCGATAGAATTGGCCTTGCGCTCGCTCTCTGCGTGTATAACCATTTCGCTCTTCTGACTTTTCAAAATGGCGCTCTCCTTTTAAAGTCAACACATGTTGCTCCAAAGAAATATCGATGTCTTCTTTTTTTACACCAGGAATATCAGCAAGCACAACAAAGCGGTCTTTTTCTTCTTTGATGTCCACAAGAGGAGACCACGTACTTGTTTCAATAAAGGAGGCATCATCTCGTTGTGTATTAAAAAAATTCTCCAGTAAGCTATTCATTTCTTGATACATAGGTAAGGTTCTTCGTAAAGTATTCATAGTATCTCCTTGATTAGTATTTTGGATAATCTAAAAATAGGGTCGTGATGGTTTTCTTTCAAGGGTCCAAATAATTTTTTTTGCTCGTCCCTGTCTCTTGATCACATCTTAAATGCCGTTTTAAGACCTCAAAAAAACAACTAAATTAAACCAACGTATCCTCTAAAGTTTTGCTTTTACTGAGAGGATATTTTCAGAACGTTTGGTAATATCAGGTTCAGTCCTAAAGAAACCAAATTTAGTATTTTGATAGAAACTTACTTCACCTGTTGAAATATTATGATTGCCTCCAACAATTCCACACTCACCTGTTTCAATAAGCTCTTTTAGAATGGGACTTCGCTCCATAACGGCATGGATCGTTCTTTGCACATTAATAGCTGTAACCTTTTCCACAAACTCCTCGTTACTTGAAGTGCGATTTTCGATTATAGTTTTTTCAGCATTAATTGCAGGTTGTATTTTACTTAATAAGGCCGTCAAATTGCCCATTTCCACGTGATCGCATGCACCTTTTATTGCGCCACATTTTGTATGACCTAAAATCACTATTAACTTAGCCCCGGCTACTTTACAAGCAAACTCCATACTGCCTAAAATATCCTCATTAATGATGGTTCCTGCAATGCGTGCACTAAATACATCCCCTAAGCCCTGGTCAAAAATTAACTCAACAGAGGTCCGAGAATCGATGCAGCTTAAAATAATTGCAAAGGGATTTTGCTCATCAGAGGTTTCATTAACCTGCTGTAGCAGGTTGCGATTAACTTTCAAGTTATTTACAAACCGTTTGTTACCTTCTTGCAATAAATGCAATGCAATTGCAGGCGTTATCGCTTTTTGCATTTCTTTAGTCAATGTTTTCATTTTTCATACTCCTAAGTAGGGTCTGAGTATTAAGCAGGTTCAATAAAATCGATTGTTTCAACAACAATATTTTTTAGTTTTGCATTTACTTTATAATCACGTATATATTCCACTACATCATAGGCAATAGATTTTGAGTTTGAGCAATCAATAATCACTTTTGAATAAGGTGGGATCGCATCAAGAGCCTGAATGATGCTTGCCTTATTAAAGAAAGATACCTCTTCTGCCAATACTAGATGATGAGCCGTATGCTCATTTTCCTTGGTGATTGTATCTTTCATATAATAGGCATTACGATAGCTGTGGCGTAAGGTATAAAAAATACCAAATGCCATTCCAATACTAATTCCTTTAAGTAGATCAGTGGACAAAATGCCAACAATAGTGGCTATAAAAGGGATAAATTGTTCAGAGCCTAATTGATATAATTGTTTAAACAATACAGGTTTAGCTAGCTTATAACCTACTATAATCAGTATAGCTGCAAGGCTTGCAAGAGGAATCAAATTTAAAAATTGAGAAATGGTAGCGGCACTGATTAATAAGAAAATACCATGAAATATTGTAGAAAGCTTGGTTTTTCCTCCAAATGCAATATTTGCAGAGCTACGAACAATGACTTGGGTAACAGGTAATCCACCACATAGTCCTGACACTATATTACCAAGTCCTTGTGCTTTTAGTTCTCTATTGGTTGGCGTCACTCTTTTAAAAGGATCTAACTTGTCAGTGGCTTCCACACAAAGGAGTGTTTCTAGACTTGCAACAATGGCTAAAACAATAGCAGTTTTCCAGACTTGGGGATGGGTTATTGCAGAAAAGTCTGGGAAGGTAAACTGTTTAAAAAATTCGATTAAATTATTCGCAACTGGGATTTTCACTAAATGATCTGGGGCTAGACTAAAATTTAATATATTCGATTGAAACATTAGGTTCATTGCAATTCCTAATAAAACAACCACAATAGGACCTTGTATTAATTGAAAAATTTTATGTTTTTTGGTTAAAACAGTTTCCCAAAATATCAGTATTACTATTGATAAGGTAGAAATTAAAATTGCCCCTGGTGTAATTGCATTGAATGCACTGCTAATCGAGGTTAATGTGGTTTCACCATCTGTTTGAAAGTATGAAAGGTCTCCAACTAAATCATGATCATAACCTACGGCATGGGGGATTTGTTTTAAAATAATCAATAGTCCTATACCAGTAAGCATCCCCTTTATGACTGAAGAAGGAAAAAAATAAGCAATAAATCCAGCTTTTGCATAGCCCATAATAATTTGAATAATACCAGCCAAAATCACAGCCAATAAGAATGCGGACCAAGACCCCAATGTATTGATGGCGGTAAATACAATAACTGCTAATCCCGCGGCAGGTCCGCTAACCCCTAGTGGTGAGCCACTGGCTATACCAACTACGATCCCACCAACTATCCCTGCTATGATACCGGCAAACAAAGGAGCGCCAGATGCCAGAGCAATACCAAGACATAATGGCAGAGCGACAAAGAATACTACGATACTTGCCATAAGGTCGCTTTTAAATTCTTTGAACATATCCTATATCTCCACAGATAAACGCATGTTGCTTACTAATTAGTGCAACGTTTAGACCTTTTAAGTATCTAGAGCATGATATTTTTATATATTTGATCCACTATCCTTAAAAGGACTATCTGGAGTTTGAGTCCAGATAGTTTTTACTTCATTAACTGCCGAGCGGATAACTTCATCAGACTGCAACCCGCCTTCAAGATAGGCTAGCCCCTGAAGTAGCCAGTTTGCTAATTCTGGTTGAGTCAATTGATAATAAACTTGGTTCCCTTCTTTACGTTGTTTTACTACCTTTTTGGCTCTTAAAATAGACAGATGTTGTGATACTACTGAGTGACTCGTGCCTAAAATGGCTTGCAGACTGTTGACGTTTTGTTCGCATACATGCAGTTCTTCAATGATTCGAATGCGGTGTTGATGAGCTATCGCACTTAAAAATTCCGCCATTTTCTCGGAAATTAATTTTCTAGAGGGCATAGTATATTTCGAATGTTATTATATTCTAATATATTAATACAACTGCTGTTTTTTGCAACTTAAATTTATATCGTTTGCTTTTTTCTTGCTAACACAGAAGCTTGATCACTACTTGGAGTAGCGTCCCCATCTGTGGGAGAATTTACGTTTGTGCAGAAATGGATTTCCGCTTTCGCGTAAAGAGCGATCTCCTTAAGTTGGCAAGTGGGAGGATGAAAATTATTGGGTAATATTAGTCTACAATTACACTAAGAAGAATTCGCATAACAAGGAAGGATATGCATATCAAAAATAAGTATGGCGTTAAATTCTTTGGAGTGTTGTTTTTCCTTTGTATTAGTATGAGTGAAGCGATTGCTTGTCCTTGTTTTAATAATGCTTTTTTAGAGCTTACATTTGAAAATAGTAAAAGTACCAAATGTATTATTTATAAAAATAATAATTATTTTTATAAAATTGACTATTTTTATAAAGCTGAAATTTCTGATGTAAAATATATTGCTTCTTCTACTTATACTGAATGTATGCTTAATACAGCACATCATGATGTGTATATGAACTTTGGTCGAATGGATTTTTCCATACAAAACATAGAGGATCATCACGAGTGTATCGATGCTATAATTGATGCTTGTACTAATTTGCATATAATTTTACAAAGAAAGAGTTTTTGATAAATGTGTGTTTAGTGGATTGATTGACTTAAAAAAATTTGTTCTCGTCCTTGCGAAAAGCGAAATGGATTGCCGCTTTCGCGAAAAAAACGTTAAGTAATGACAGGACAGCTAAAACAAATGACCTAAAGATCAGGGTATAGAATTGACTCTTGATGTTTGGAGGTATTCCATATTTCGTCTTCAGATAAACTTGTTTCTATAAACTCGATCACTGCTCCATTTTCTTCGATTACAGCAACCTTAAAATTTTTCATCGGAAAATAGGGCTCTAATAAGACATTTTTACCTTTAACTGCCTCGCTTAGGTTTTCCACTTTATAGGCAATATGAGGAATTGTTTGAATGAGCGGGTGTAATGGACAATTTGGACCAAATCGATGATATTGAATTCTTCCAGGTAACTCTCCACCAGATGTATACATATCCATCACCGAACTATAACGCTCATCAGGCCGAGGTTCTTTGACAGGTATCCCAACATGATGGTACTGATAGTTCATAATCCACTCCAAACATTTTATTGATATAGATTATAGCTTGTTTGGCTATTAAATTTAATCAATAACATCTAAAAATCGTCTCTAAGATGTGCACCTAGTCTGTTTGCTTGCAAAAACTGATTTTTTTCCATTCAAGAAAATTTTAGTTTATGAATACTCTTTAGCTGGTTTTTCAGCCCTTATACGAAATAAATTCACTAGAATCCATTGTATTAGTGAGTTTTAGAAATTGCTTATAACTTATTTGAAAACCATTTTCTGCTAAACCACATCCGTTTTGATTCATATTTCTAATTTTTTCAAGTGAATCTTCAAATGCTGCGAGTATGAGCTTTGCAGTATTTGAGCTAATGCCAGTTTTCGGGCCAGAAAACGGTGATTCTTTTTTTCGAGCAAAAACAGCAAGGTATTGAATAATGTCAAAATTACCCACATGATAAGCGTCTGATAAAAGTTGCAAAACAGCAATTTGAGTGTCACGAAATTGATCTTGAAAATAAAATCTAATTGATTTATTCCGAGCTTTTTTTGCGCGCTGTAATTGTTGATCAATATTTTCTTTAAGCGCTCTATCAAATTCAAATTGTCGCAAACATTTACTTTGAGAAAACGCGATTTTGTGCTGCAAGTCTTTTTCTTTTTCTAATTGAACATAAACTTCAGAAGGTCTTCCTGGTTTTAAAAGACCTAATTTAGGTAAGAACACCAACTCTTTGGATATAACAGAATCATTTAAACGAACCCAGCACCCTAACGCATTGCTTAGTTTTATTTGTGCTTGTTGGCGATGATGTGTCCCTTCATACATATAGCGAGTACCAAAGAAAAAATCACTTCCCCAAAATATACGTACATCCTGGTGTTGTTGAATAAAACGACGTGCCCAATAAATGGGATTTTCTTCATCATGAGCTGCGTCGGCTTTATCATAATGTCGAGCATGGCTAAAGAAAACATTTAATTGACCCAAACTATCTCTGCCAGTAATGGCTAATCCCATGCAACCAGTAAGTCCTGTAGTCCAAATCATATCAATCGGACTATTTTCAATATTATGTAAGATACAAAAAGGTCCTTGGCCAGGTTCATTGCCATTGAGTCCAAGGACTCCATTTATGCTTGTTTCCAATGAATCAAATTTTCCAGAAAAGTGGGTTATTTGACTTAAATCTACCTCTTTTCCCCAATGCCGACCACATTGTGAGAGGTTGCCTATATTTAGTAACAAATTTTCTAGCATGACTCATCTCATAAGGTTTTCAGTGTTATCTGTGACTTTGTATTGAGGCAAAATAACCCAAATTTGTTAATTTGATAATATTGGCAATAAAGCGCTAGAAAATGCATAGGGTGTTCTAGGACCTTTATTATCGTAAGTTTTGCTATCTTCATTGATGCTCCAAGTCATCGCACCACCAAATGACGGTAATCCCTTAATGTTTTTATATTCATTTGCTATGTCATTGTATGTTCCATGTTCTAATGCACCACGTCCTGCGCTTTCACTCGAATTAGCAGGCTCTCCTACCATGATTTTTGTTTTCGAACCTTTAGGCAATAATTTTTCTAAACATGGAGCAATTTTACTAATAAACGCAGGGTATGTTTCATCACCTACGTTTTGCCATTGAACAACACATTGGTTGTCAACCGTAAAACCTGGAGTGTTATATGCTTGTGCAAATATATAATCGAAGAGATTATTACTTATTGCGTCGTTATATACAGTTTCAGATCCAGTGTTAACAAATTGTATTTCTGTTCCAGAGGAACCTTGTACTGGGTTTATTTGAGGTGCACTAGTTATTATTAGTTTGTTATTAAGAAGTTTTATTTGCTTTATTAAAGCAGATAAATATTGTTGTCGATCTGTAGCGTTTCCAGGAAAATCAGCTGTTGAGATATGTTCTAAGTCAAAATCTATGCCATCTAAATTAAGACTTTCTAAATAATGTACTATGCTCTGTGCGAGGCTTGCACTATTAGTTATTCCCGGTTTAAAGGTGTTGTTAGCACCACCAAAAGAAAGTAAGACTTTGGCACCTTTGCTGTGAGCAAATGAGACACTATTTGTAAAGTTCGTTATCCACTCAGGTGGTTCAGGCCACCATTGCACAGAAGGCAAAAAACAACCATCAGGTATAGTTGGACCACAGTTTAGATTCATGCCTACTTTATCGCCATCAATAGTACCAAATGCAATGACAATTACGTTATAGTTATTAGCGATTGCCTCTTCGATGCTTATCGTTCCCCAAGATTCTAAATATCCGACCATAGTGTATTTTAGTGGAACCATTGTTTGAGTTGATAGTCGTTCAACAAATTTTGTGGCTCGCTGTATTTCTTTTTCCTGTGCGTTTTTTGTGGCAACATGAGCATTTTGAGCGGACGCATTTGTAGGTATAAACGATACGGACAAGGTAAAACTCAACAAAACAATGGGTAATGCTTTAATAATTAACGTGTTCATAACTAATTCCTTAGGTGATAGGCATTTGGACAACTTCTTTATTGCATGTATATCACTATAGCTTGTTTTCTGAACGTTTATTCGAAAAAAGCCTTGGTTTCTAACGACCTCATGCCAAGGTTGTATATAATGTGAGTACAAAAATAAATGTTATAAAACGTTTAGTAGATCGGAAAAACATGAGTATTATTGAACCAATACTATTAGGAATAGTTTTAAGTGCTGATTCCTTTTCAGCAGCGATAGCGATGGGGCTTAGGCCTCATCGATTTGGTGATTCCTTAAAATTTGCCTTTGCATCGGGCGGAGCGGAGTTAATTGCTACCTTAATAGGAGCTGTGGCTGGTGAAGCAATTATTTCACAGTTTAGCTCCATTGCTCACTGGATTGCTTTTTCATTATTGTTTATTGTTGCAATCCATATGCTTTATGAAGGATTTAAAGATTGGAGAAACAGCAATAATAGTGTTCAATCTGTAGAATTTCATAGGTTTACCAAACTAATTATCGTTGCGATTGCGACGAGCTTAGATGCTTTAGCTATTGGAGTTAGTTTAGGCGTTTCCAATAAACCCTTAGTTCCTTACTTGGTTTCAATTGGAGGTTGGGCTTTTTTCTCAACGATAGTGGGTATGGGGATAGCGAGAAAAATACCTGAACATTTATCAGTGATATTTAACGTTATTGGGGCGCTAATTCTCGGTGTTCTTGCGGTTAACGTGTTGAAAATATAATGAGAAATAATCGAGGCCAAAAGTGTACATCATCATAAAAACGATTGCTGTTTCCACATATGACTCAATGGACCATCGTTTCTTCTGATTCAATGCGGAGGTTAAAATCCTGAAACAAAAGTGTTGTAGGACTATATCCAAAGTGTTGCAACTCGATTACGCGCTATAATTAGGATAAAAATACCTAAGGAAAATCATGACTAATTTCATCAAACGGACAATTCAATTGGCAACAGAGAATGTAAAACAAGGAGGTCGTCCCTTCGCTTGTATTATTACCAAAAACAATGTAATCGTTGCCGAAGGCACCAATCAGGTTGCACAAACTAAGGATCCAACTGCGCATGCGGAAATTGTAGCAATACGCACAGCAACTGCTAAGCTAAAGACAGAACACTTAATAGATTGTGAGTTTTTTATTTTAGCTCATCCTTGCCCAATGTGTTTGGCGGCAATGTATTATTGTAGCCCATTGAAAGTGACCTTTATTACTACAAGAGATGAATACAAAAAATATTACGAGGATCATCGCAAATATTTTACCCTAGATAATTTCTATGGGGAGTTTGCTAAATCATGGCAAGAACGTAACATGCCTATGGAGCATCACGCCGATCCCGAGGGTATTGAGGTGTATAAGCTTTGGCAGAAAATGAACCAGAGCTCAAATCCTAAAAGTTGAACGACGAAAAAATATTGCGATGCAATGTCCTCTACAAATCATATAAATTAAATAATTAAAACCTTAGCTCCAGGATTGGCTTTTACCCAATTAGCTACATACTCGATATAGTTATTTTTGCCAACAGCAATGCATCCACGCGTTGAGTAGGGTAAGTTGCTTAACCAACCAAATCGACTAGATGATGATTGAGTTGGCCCATGGATCCCTACATCTCTACCTGTATATCCTGCGGCTAATTGCTTTGTAGTCGGATAGAGAATTGGAATAAATACTTTAAATTGATTGGATTTTCTTGGATGAGCTAATCTATATAGACCAACTGGAGTTTTATTATCACCCGATTTCTTTTTACCGACACCTTTGTTTCCGAGAGCTACTTTAAAAGTCTTAATTACAGTGCCGTGTTGGCAAATATTTAAGATTCGCTGTGTGGTGTGTACATTGATTCCATTTGATAAGGGACAAGTCGCAGTATTAGCGAATAAAGCGACAGGAAAAAAAGTAAAGATCATTAAAGAAATTGCTTTTATTTTCATAATGGGTAGACTAATTTTGTTAAAATTGGCTAATAATTATCCCATAATATTACCTTTATTCATAGAGTTGGCAGGCTAAATCTTCCACCAACGTCATTGTAAGAAAGCATTATTCAGAAGCGTGAAGATTAATACGATGAACTCTAGCCAAGAGGGCAGTTATTTTGGGCCACCGTAAACTCTTTTGGGACGCTTTTTAGAGTGCTTATGCGGTTTCTAATACAACAGACTCTGTTTCTTTTACTATCAGTGCTGCTAAAAGATCATTAATTAACTCTCGAAGCTCTCCAGATAGCAAAGCAAGTGCCGCATCACGTTGTTGATATTCTTCATCGAGTTGTTTGATTTCATTAAAATCATCGATGAGGTAATCAAGGCTTTTCAGCTTTTTAAAGGTAAAGTCATGTGTCAAGGTCAACTGGATTCGTTCTTTCCAGATTAAGGAGATTTCCGCAGTAGCCATGCCTTGCGAGAGGAGAGTCACGATTTCTTCGGCGGGTAACTCATAGCCTTTACAATGCACACGCTTTTTTTCATCATCAAGAGAGAAGAGTAAACAATCTGAGGCTAATTGAAAATGTTGAGGAAGTGTTTCTGGAGAATAAATCCATTCTGCAAATCGTAAAGCAAGATTTTCTGTATGGGCAAGAGGTTCAATAGAGATATCTGCCACTGATTTACGTAGGAATGAAGTGAGTTGCGATGCTTGATTTGAACTGGAAGTATTAATAATGATTCTTTTACTGGCACTGTCCAGAATAGCAAGAAGCTTTTTTTGGATACAAAATGATTTTGGCAACAGTTCAAACTCAATATCTTCTGCCATTTGCGCTTTTTCAGCTCGTTTTACCATGCGTCCTTGTTGTACTTCGAGCCGTTGTATTTTCTCAGCAAGCATTTTATTAATGACACCACGAGGAAGTAGGCGTTCTTCTTTACCTAAACAAATTAGGGAACTAGCAGCAACCTCCTGAATCATTTCATCCCCAAAAGTAGGGAGCCAACCATAAACAAATCGTGCATGAGGAGGGCAAGGCTTTAGACTGTTTTCAGTCAAAGAAGCAGTGAGATCACAAGTGTCATCCAGTTCATATTGATAGATAAGAGCGTTGTTAAACCACATATAAAAACTCCTGAATTACATAATATAATAAGTACCAATAGCCATAGTTCTATTGTACGGTAATTTATAAAAATCTATGTTCAAATTAGTTGAGTAATTGCGTATTAAAAAAGCAAATAATTTTTCCTGCCAGAAAAAAGTCAATGATTTTTTTGTCTTAGATGCTGAAATATTGGGAATTTCCACCATATATGTAGCTCGGTCAATATTTAATTTAAAGGGAAAAAGATTTTTGCTCGAAGCTCTTTCCAATGCTCTGGGTATGGAAATTGTCTCCATAAATCCGTAATGCAAAGTTAAGTTAAATACTTTTTCGTGTAAGCAAGTGATTTCATAACGTTGGCTGTAATGTACATAAGGAATATTATCTACAATATAATTAAGAATAAGTACTCGATTAGGAACTGCTCGGCATAGTTTTAAGAAATGGAGAAAGCTTCCGCCACTTTTATCGTAAACATCAGTTATAAAAATTGCTGTTAAATCAGTAAGTTGATTTAAACTTTTATATTCGAGTTGCTTGATAATTTTAGAAATATCATCTTTATTCATATAATAATTTTGTTGTAGATACTCCAAGCCAAATTTCCAAGTATACATAATGGTCGCTATAAGCAAAGCAAATGTCACTGGAACCCAACCGCCAGTGAGAAATTTGTGAGCATTTGAACCCAGAAATGCGAAATCGATACTTAAAAACAATCCAAATATCAACGCAACTTTAAATTTTGACCACTTCCAAATGGATAGAGCAGCATAGGCAACCATA
The DNA here is from genome assembly GCF_001467695.1 of Legionella gratiana. GTDB lineage: Bacteria > Pseudomonadota > Gammaproteobacteria > Legionellales > Legionellaceae > Legionella > Legionella gratiana. Next base: position 806,849 of record NZ_LNYE01000029.1, on the reverse strand, counting down.
GCATCAATTAAGAGCATGTATGTATTTACTGCAATCCCATAAGCGTGGGCAAGATTATCTGATGTTTTAAACGTAAAGCAAAATGTTAAGGTTCCAATAAACAAGATGATGTTAATTTGGGGTACATAAATTTGACCCGAATAATCTTTGGATGTTTGTACTATAGGGATGCGTGGACATAGGCTCAGTAAAACCGCTTGTTTTGTTAAAGAAAAGGTTGCGGAAATCACTGCTTGTGATGCAATTATGGTTGCAATAGTAGCAAGAATAATTAAAGGAATATAAAACCAATTAGGTGCAATCATATAAAAAGGGTTGTCAATGGCTTTGGGGTGTAACAGTAAGTTAGCTCCTTGTCCAAAATAGTTTAAAACTAGGGAAGGAAGGACCACAGTAAACCAGCTCATACGAATTGGTTTTTTGCCAAAATGTCCAATATCAGCATAAAGTGCTTCTCCTCCAGTAACAACCAGGAAAATACCTCCTAATAATAAATAGCCTTTATATCCAGTGTTTTGTATTAAGGAAAAGGCATAATAAGGATTTATTGCAGTAAGAACCATGGGCGCTTTAGCAATTTGTACAACACCAAGTATGGCTAGAGTAAGGAACCATATAAATATCAAGGGGCCAAAGAGATTTCCTATCCGCCCAGTTCCTCTTGATTGCAACATGAAAATGAATATCAGAATCACTACAGCAATAGGAAGTATATAAGGTTCAAATGCGGGTGAAAGCGTGCTAAGGCCTTCAACAGCACTGATCACGGATATAGCAGGGGTAAGCATGCCGTCGCCTAAGAGTAAACCTGCTCCGAAAATGGCTACGATATAAAATAAAGGTACATATTTAGTACTTTTATGTTTCATTAGCGCTAAAAGAGCAAGAATTCCGCCTTCTCCATCGTTATCTGCGCGAAAAATCATGATTAAGTATTTGAACGAAATGATAATTATCAAACACCAAAAAATGAGGGATAAAACCCCAAGAATTGTTGATTGAGTGATTGGTAGATTATCCATTGTCACTTTTAAAGCATATAATGGACTTGTACCAATATCGCCAAATACTACCCCTAAAGCACCTAGAGTAAGGCCAAAGGATAATTTGGGTGTTTTTTCCATATTTTTACCAGAATGAATTAATTGCTAAACATGATGTATTTTTCTTTAAAGCAGGAATGTATTCACTATGAATAACCATAATAGATAAATTAAAATTATGTTTTAGATTCAGAGCAAGACCTTTTTTATGATCTCCATCAAATAGTGGTATTATTTTTTGTGGCATAATAGGCCTTGTATTTTTATTTTTCAATTAGTTTATTATGATCGAGACTCCGCTTTTCAGATTTATGAAATAAAGATTATTGCAGGTCTTTCGGTCTTTGTGTAGATTAGCCGATTTTTGTTTTTGGGGAAATAGATAAATGAATGCAAAAATTACTTTGCTTGCAGCAAAACAAAATACTGTCCTACGCGGACATCCATGGATATTTCCCAAAGCTATTGCAAAAACAAATGGAAAATTAGTTACAGGTCATTTAGTTGATATCCATAATGCAGATGGAGAACTTATTGGGGTGGGAGTTTTCAATGAGTACTCGCTTTATCGGGTTAGAGTATTAGCACTTACTACGGAGTCTATTAATACAAGTAATTTAAACTCTTTAATTATTGATCGCTTAAAACAAGCGAAGTTAATACGAGAGTGTTTAAATTTACCTAATACAGAAACTACTGCCTATCGATTGTTTAATAGCGAAGCAGACGGACTTTCTGGTCTAACCATAGATCGGTTTAATCAAACATGTGTTATTGCGAGTTCCGCTTATTGGGTGGAGCTCAATAAAGAAATCATTAGCCAGGCACTGCAAAAATTATTTCCTACGGATCAATTGATTTGGATGCCCCAAAAAAAACCTTTAAGTCAGGATGGATGGCAACAAAGTTGTGAACAAGAAACACATCATCATGCAAACGTTCTCGAAGCAGGGATAATTTATGAAGTTGAATTTGCCCAAGCTCAAAAAACAGGCTTATTTCTTGACCAACGTGAGAATCATCAGCGTATTGCTCAGTTGTCTCATGGTAAAAATGTATTAGATCTTTATTCGTATACCGGTGGTTTTGCCTTACATGCTGCTAAAGCAGGTGCACTAAAAGTTACTGCTGTAGATAGTTCTGCTCAGGCTATTGCTCAAGGTAGAAAGAATGCATTATTAAATGAGTTAACACAAATCGAGTTTATCGAAGCTGATTCCCGTGATTATTTAACAAAAGCAGGGGAATATGATGTCATTGTTTTGGATCCTCCCAAGTTAGTTCCTTCACAACAGCATTTACAACGTGCGAAAAATTACTATCGTTATTTACATCGCGAAGTATTTAAGCATATGAAGACAGGGAGTTTATTAATGACCTGTAATTGTTCCGCGGCGCTTTCATCTCAAGAGTTTTGTTCTTTGGTGAGTATTCAAGCAGGAGCTGTAGGAAAACAAGCGCGTATATTAGGGGTTTATGGTCCAGCAAGTTGCCATCCTACATTAGCATCTTTTCCTGAAGGAAATTATCTGACAGCGGTTTTGTTGGCGGTTGTGTAAGATCTATTCGATAAAGACGTCAATGAATTAGGCATGTATTAATGGCACTAAGTTAAGGATGCCTACGCCCCGTGGCCAAAGCCACGGGATTATCAAGATGAGAAAAATTTAGTCAAAAACGCTTAACGTAGTGCCATCACGACGTACATAAATTTTCAACTATGGACAGTCGTATTCCTATCTTGTAAGCATTGTAATACATCATAAAAATTTAACTCACAAGCTTTTAATAAAACGAATAAGTGAAAGATTAAATCGGCACATTCATTCACTAATTCTTCACGATCATTGTTTACAGCAGCGATGACTGTTTCCACAGCTTCTTCACCTACTTTTTGAGCGCATTTACTGAGCCCAGATTCTAATAATTTTGCTGTGTAACTGTTTTCATTTTGCGAATCAGCGCGTTCATTGATGAGATCAATTAATTCATGTATAAAACCAAGATTGGTGTTATTTGTAGGCTGAAAACAACTAGCATATCCTAAATGGCAAGCAGGTCCTTTAGGTAGCACTTGAATTAATAAGCTGTCATTGTCGCAATCAACACTAATATGCTGAACCGACATGCTGTTGCCGGAAGTTTCGCCTTTACGCCATAATCGTTTACGGCTTCGGCTGTATAAATTAAGCTGACCTGTAGTTAATGTCGCAATTAAAGCTTCTTGGTTCATATAACCTAACATCAAAACATTACCATTTTCTGCATTTTGGATAATGGCAGGTAACAAGCCGTTCATTTTTTTCCAATCTAAAGCGTTAATTTCCATATGATTCATAATCGTACCTCAATATTTTCTTTCTTTAATGCTAATTTAATGTCGTGGATTGTTATTATTTTATTGTGAAATACACTAGCTGCCAAAGCTCCATCTACTTTGGTTTTAAGGAAGACTTGCGTAAAATCATGTAACGCTCCAGCCCCTCCCGATGCAATTAAGGGTACCTCACATAAAGACCGCATCACGTGTAACTGCCGTAAGTCATACCCCATACGTACGCCATCCGCTTGCATGCAATTTAATACAATTTCTCCTGCACCTCTGTCTTGAACTTCTTTAATCCACTCACATGTTTTGCGTTTGGAATTAATTGTTTTTTTCTCATCTCCCGTATATTGATAAACATAATAATCATCATTTATCCATTGACTATCAATTCCAATAACGACACATTGGCTTCCATAATTACTACTTAATTCGTTAATTAAATGAGGAGATTCCAATGCAGGGCTATTAATGGATATTTTATCGGCTCCGGCATTTAATAGTGATTTTGCCTGATCAAGAGAGCGAATTCCACCAGCAACGGTGAATGGAATGTTAATTATTGCTGCAACTTGATGCACCCATTTAGGGCAAACAGAACGTTGTTCTGAACTTGCTGTAATATCATAAAAGACCAGTTCATCTGCTCCGGATGCGGAGTACTCGGCAGCGAGTTCGAGAATATTACCAACAATTTGATGGTTGCGAAATTGAACTCCTTTGACGACTTGATTCTCGCGTACATCAAGACAAGGAATAATTCGTTTAGTTAACATAATGTGTACTCTTTAATAAAATGTCGTTTAGGTATTTCATTCCGTTGTCATTACAGGGTTTGATAACATTGATTTCAAATTAAACGCATCTTGGTACATAGTCAGTCCCAAGATCGCTGCTTTAATACCTAGTGCGTGCAGCTTGGTCAGATCATCTTGATGACGAATGCCTCCAGAAGCTTGCCAAGCAATATTGGGAAAACGTTCTACCGCTTCTTTATAAAGATCAAAACTTGGTCCTTGCATCATGCCATCATAGGCAATATCAGTGCATAAGATTTGCGTAATACCCAATTGTTGATAATAGGAAGCAACTTCCCATAAATTCATAGTTGAAGTAGTTTGCCAGCCGTGAGTAGCAGGTAAAGGGATGTTGTTCTTCATGCGAATGTCGAGAGCAAGGATTATATTTTGGGGGCTGATTTCATTAATAATTTGTGCGGTTAATGCAGGATCAGTAATCGCTATACTCCCTATCACTAAGAGTGATATTCCTGCAGAAAAACAGATTTTTGCTTGTTCTAAGGAGCGAATTCCACCACCTGCTTGTACTGTAATTCCCCTATTTTGCATAGCGCAAATTAACGAGAGTTGTTGCATGGTTCCAGTTTTAGCTCCATCTAAATCAACAACATGTAATCGTTTTGCTCCTAATTTGGAGAAATACGATGCACGTTCTATAGGTGATATATCAAATTGAGTGACTTGATCAAACTGTCCTTGGCGTAAACGCACACAACGACCTGCTTGTAAATCAATTGCTGGGATAAGGATCATACAGCCTCCGATAATAATAAGTTCTAGCTTACGTAGTAATAATTTAAATCTATGTACTGCAAAAATTTTTAAGCAATGTCATTCCAGTTTCAGCTGATTTTTCGGGATGAAATTGCATACCCCAAATGTTGTTCTTTTGAATGATTGCCGTAAAAGATTCATTGTATTCACAATAAGCCAAAGCATATTCAGTGGTGCAAAGTGCATAACTATGCACAAAATAAACATAATTATTTTCATTTAATCCAAACTGTAAGGGTGTCTGTTTACACCATTGCAATTGATTCCAGCCCATGTGGGGCACTGGATAACCCTCTTTCCGAGGTAACCGCTGGGCTCTTCCAGGAATCAGTCCCAAGCATGGCACGTTTCCTTCTTCGCTGCTTTCAAGTAATAATTGCATACCGAGACATATACCCAATAATGGTTGTTCTAATGAGGTAATGACATCAATTAATCCATAGTGATGCAATGCATTCATGCCATAAGATGCTGTACCCACTCCAGGAAGGATCACATGGCTTGCGTTACTGATTTCTTGGGCATTGTGAGTGAGTTGATAATTAAATCCTAACCGTTGTAATGCATTCGTTAAGGAAGTTAGATTAGTGCCACTCACATCAATAATAGCAATCATAAAACCCCCTTAGTCGACGGTAAAGAATGATTTGTTTTTGCGCACGCTTGGCCTAATGCTCTACCTAGTGATTTAAAGCAGGCTTCGATCATATGGTGATGATTTTTACCGGTAACTTCAATGTGAATCGTTGCGCCTAAAGCATTGGCCAGCGAATTAAAAAAATGAGGAACCATTTCTGTGGCCATACCGCCAACAAATTCACGAGTGAATTGCCCTTGGAACACACAAAAACCTCTACCACCTATGTCTATGGCGATAGAAGCAATAGACTCATCCATAGGCAAAGTAAACCCATAGCGATTAATGCCCCATTTGTTTCCAAGTGCTTCTTTCAGTGCTTCTCCTAAAGCAATCGCAGTATCCTCGATTAAATGATGATCATCAACTTCTACATCACCATTAGCATAGAGCTCTAGATTAAATCCACCATGTTTTGCTACTTGTTCGAGCATATGGTTAAAAAAAGGTATAGGGGTATTGATAGAGCTGGTCTGGTCAGAATCCAATAGCACTGATAATTCTATCGTTGTTTCTTGTGTTTTTCTTCGAATAAATCCAGTACGTTTGTGATTAAGTATCGTGCTCGTAATTTGTTCCCATCCATGTTCTTGATTAATCGGTAAAAACTTTATTCCTAAATTGTCCGCTAACTGACGATCCGTTTCTCTATCGCCAATGACCCAAGAAGATACTTTATCAATTAGGGTTTTTTTCATAAATTGGTCTAACAAACCCGTTTTGGGTTTACGACACGAGCAATTATCTTCGGGCATATGTGGGCAAATAAAAATCTCATCAAAATAAATACCTTGGGATGAAAAGAGATCCAAAGTAAATTCATGACACATTAAAAAAGCATCTTCGGGGAAAGCAGGTGTACCTATACCATTTTGGTTGCTTACCATAATGAACCGAAACCCTTCTTTCTGCAGTTGCAGTAAAGCGGGGATTACGCCGGACGTAAGTTTGATTTTATCCAATGAATCAACTTGAAAATCATAAGGCTCTTCAATTAAAGTCCCGTCACGATCAATAAATAAAATTTTTTGCATTTTTAAATCCTAAAGCATTATTTGCATCCCTCTGAGGATGAGTTAGGTTGAAAAGAAGATAGGGTATTCAGAAGAAACCTATTCTGTGCTTCATCTCCTACGGTGATACGTAAATGATCATGTAAAGAGGAATGGGGTGAAAAATCTCTCACTGCTATACCGTGATGAGCAAACCAAGAGACGAGCTCACGAGCATATAACGTTTTAATGAGAATAAAATTGGTTTGGCTTGGGTAAACTTTCTCAATAAGAGGGCATTGTGTTAATTCTTGAATCAATTGAGTGCGCGCTTTTATAATCTTGTTAATTGATTCGAAAAACCATTCCGGTGTTGCCAATGCTTTTAGCGCGATATCAATTACAACAGTGGAAAGTGGGAAAGGCGACATGATTTTATTTAATGCTTGAATAACATTTGCTTGAGCTAGAACGCTCCCTAAGCGAAGATTCGCAAGCCCATAGGCTTTGGATAAAGTTCTCAAGACGATTAAATTATCGAATTGAGGAATGAGACATGCTGCACTTTGATTCTGGGTAAATTCTATATATGCTTCATCAACAACAATTATGGAGCGGTCTTTATATTCTTTGCATAGTGCTGCAATTTGAGCGAGGTCGATTAAACTGGCGGTAGGATTATTAGGGTTACACAGAATAATCATTTTACAATTGTTCTGCCAACAATTACGAATCTCTTCTCCTGAAATTTCAAAGTAATTTAAGGAATCTAAAGGACACTCAATCAGTTGGGCTTGTTGTAAATGAGCATAAAATGAATACATAGGAAAGGTTGGTGGAAATTGCATGCATGCATCTTGCCTCGCTTTTAAAAACAAACGAGTGATTAAATCAATTCCATCATCTGATCCACGGGTCAAAACAAGTTGATTTACATCTACTTGATACACCTTTGCTAACTGTTCCAATAAGGGCTGTTGAGCCATTTTTTCAGGGTAAAAATTTAAATCGATCTCTGTGTTTAATGCAGACCAGGGAAGCTCATTTGCGTGTAGACGATGATTGATTTGACCACTAATTGGAATGTAAGCTTGGTTATTTAATAGTTCAGGGCGTATTAAGTTAAGTACTGACATTTAAACCTCCAGTGAATTTAATCTGATTGCTACCGCTTGTGCATGTGCATCCAATCCTTCAAGGTGTGCTAGAGTGATCGCTGCAGGACCTATATTTTTGATTCCTTCCTGATTAATGGATTGCACATTAAAACAAGTGAGAAAATCCAGTGTGCTTAATCCATTGTGATTTCGAGCAAAACCGTTGGTTGGTAAAACATGGTTCGATCCGGTTACATAATCACCAAGAGTCTCTGCTGCCCAAGGACCAAGAAATACGGTACCTACGGTATTGATTGAATCGATCAATAACTCTGCGTCTTCACGGTTTATAATTAAATGTTCTGGGGCATAAGTGTTAATAATACTCAATTGCATTTCCATTTCAGGACAGACAATAATCATGCTATTTGCCAATGATTGGTTCATGATGTGTATTCTTGATAAGGCTTTTAATTGTTCTTTTAATTGTTGATTTACCTGTTCTGCAAATTGTAGATTATCGCAAATTAAAATAACTTGTGAGTCAGTTCCATGTTCTGCTTGTGCTAATAAATCAGCAGCAATAAATGCGGGGTTTGCTTTCTTATCAGCGATGATCATTACTTCAGAAGGTCCTGCTGGCATATCTATAGCTGCGCCACTAGGATCAGATGAAACAAGAGTTTTTGCTTCGGTAACATAACTGTTTCCCGGGCCAAAGATCTTATCAACTTTGGTGATGGTTTCAGAACCATAAGCCATAGCGGCAATTGCTTGCGCACCACCTATAGTATAAATAGTCTCAATACCGCATAACTGTGCGGCAACAAGAAGATGTTTATTTATAGAACCATCACTATTAGGTGGAGTACACAATATTTTCACAGGACATCCGGCAACTTTTGCAGGAATTGCTTGCATGAGTAATGAAGAAATTAAAGGCGTTTTATTACCACCAGGAACATATAATCCTACACGCTGAATTGGTCTATAAGTACTGTATATATCTACTCCTGTAGTGGTATTTATCCGTTTATTCTCTGGTAACAGCGCTTGATGATAATTCTCGATGTTTTTTATTGCCTCATTCATGGCATTTAAAGCTTGGGAACTGATGCAGGCATTTTTTATTTGTTGTGTTGAAACTTGAAGATTTTCTAAGCGAACTCCATCAAATTGTTCTGTAAGTGCAAGTAATGCTTTATCGCCAAAAGATTGTACTTTTTTTATAATTTCTTGTACCTGATTTTTTACTGAAGAGGTTTGCAAGGGGCGAGTAAGACATTGCATTTTTTCAGTTTGGGATAAAGATTGCCAGTTTTTTATCGTTAACATAAAGTTACTCCAACATTTTTTCTATGGGTAAAACCAATATAGAACTGGCGCCCAGTGTTTGAATGGTTTCCAATGTCTTCCAAAAAATTCGCTCACTGGAAACAACATGGACAGCGACTTTATTAATAGTTCCAGGTAGGGGCAAAATAGTCGGTGATTCAGCTCCAGGAAGTTTTTCAGCTATTGCTTCAAGAGCTGATTTTGGTGCATGAAAGACAATATATTTTCGTTCTTGGGCTTGTTGTACCGCGAGTATTCTGCGCGCTAGCATTTCAAATAAATCTTGAAATAGGGGCGATTTTTTTTGAGCGCCTTGGATTAATACTGCTTGGCTTTGCAATAGGGTATCCACTTCATACAGTTTATTGTCTTCTAAGGTTTGCCCTGTTGAAACTAAATCACATATTGCATCGGCCATCCCCATACGAGGAGCAACTTCAATGGAGCCTGATAAAACAAGAATTTCCGCACATATTTTTTGTTTGTTTAAATAGTGCTTCAGTAAGTTAGGGTAACTGGTAGCAATTCGTTTTCCATCGAGACTTCCTGGTCCCTGATAATTCATGGCTTCGGGGATAGCTATAGATAAGCGACAGGTACAATTACCCAGTTGTACTATGGTTTTATAGAGTTTTTCGGGATTGGCAAGGGCACTTTCCAAAAGTACGTTTTCACCAACGATGCCTCCATCACATAGTCCATCAAAAACTAAAGTAGGAATATCATCATCGCGAACAAAAAGTAGATCGATGGGGAAGTTATCTACGTGGGTGAGTAAGCTATTAGGCTTAATACGAAACTTTAAACCGCATTGTTGTAACAAACTTAAAGACTCTTCAGATAAGCGCCCCCTTTTTTGTAAGGCTAAACGTAAACGATTTTTCACGATAACTCCGATCTCTTCGCGATTAATTCATAACCGCCTGTACCAAAACTCAAACAACGTGCAACGCGGGTTATAGTGGTTACACTCACTCCAGTTTGCTCATGAATAATTCTATAAGGAATACCTTGTCGCAATAATGGAACCACTTGCCAACGATCTGCCATTGCTTCCAATTCTGCTGGAGTACATAAATCAGTAAAAAATTGCAACGCTTCCTCTTTGTTTTCCAGTACGCTGATTGCTTGCATTAAATTGGGCAGAGCTGAATGCTTTATTGAAGTATGTATTTTCATATTAATGTATTAGCGTGATATAACATTAATAAAATGTTAATCTATTTATTTAATTATTGTCAATGGGAGTCGGTATTTTTATTGCTAAATTGTTATAAAATGTTTCTATAAACAATGTATACTCACCGCCAACTTATTGGCATTGGGTATTAATACTCTAGGTCGAACTCACGTTAATTAAGGTGTTTTCTTTGGATTCTTTTCAGGTTCCTTTATTTCTTTAGTAGTGGTTTTGGAGTTAGGGGAACCGAAAAAGACCATATCTGTTTTATTTTTTCTTAATTTATCTTCTAGGATTAATGTGTCTTCCAATGCTGTTAGTATTTTTGGACTATTTTTCATTTCAGAGGGGATGTATTTAGAAATACGCGGGTTTTTCTTGATGAGTTTGAGAATAAATGATTCATTATTTCTTAGTTTTTCACTGGCAAATAAAATGGCTTTTGGATTACTTGTTGTTGCTAGAGTTACCGCTTCTTCATCATCTTGAAAGACTTTGCCAGCAAATCTCAAGGAAAGTCCATTTTGTTTCAGCGCAGGAAAGACAATAGAAATGTCACGCAGTGTAGTAAATTTTAAGGCTAGACCATTTTGTTGAACAGCAATTTTAACAATATCGGGATCATTTTGGTATTTAGGTAAAAACTCTAAAACAAGACCATTTTGACGCACTGCTACATTGATAAACTCTTTATCAGAAAATAATTCGTTATTGCGAACGTCAGGACCTCCATATTGAATAATCATTGCATGGGTTAAGCCTCCTCCTTTAGATGTTCCCCACAAGTTATACATTAAATCGGGATCATTCCTAAGTTCTGTGTCTACATATTCAATGGCTCTTGCGTTTTGTTGAACAGCACAAATGACTAACTCTTTAAAGCGTTTATGATGATGAAGTTTTTCTCCAACCTCTTTTAACACTAATCCATTTGCTTTTACGGCTTCCAGCATAAAATCAAAATCGTTCTTCTGTTTCTCACTAAGATAGGTACTTGCATTAGGATTTATAATGACTGCTTTTGCATATAAACGTGGATGTTTGGAGATATCTTTTTCAATGAATTTAAATACCCAGCTATTTTCTTGAATTGTTTTGAAAATAGATGTCTCTTCGCTGCTTTCGAGTTTTGCGGTGTTAAATTCGAGGATGTATTTGAGAATTTGTTCTTCAATAATTTTCGAGAGCTCAGGAATAGTTTCTGCTATGTTTTTTGCCGTTGTTTTTAATGTATCCTCAAACGAATAGGGTTCTATTATACTTGGGGCAGTCTCATCAGATTTTGTTGTGATTGGGGTAGCGGCTAATAAAGAGGTATCCATTAAAGAGGATGATGGATTTTGAGCAACTAATTCACTTTCTGGAGATTTAGCAAATGAATTCTTAATGGCTCTATATAGTTTCGATATTAATAAATTGTTTTCATCATCTTTTTTAGTACCTTTGATTTTATCGGTAGCCAATTCGAGAGGACCCCAACTAACAATTGCATCTTCAAAGGGCGTAGCATGTACGATTGCTCCTTCTACAAGACCTTTAAAAAGATGAATAAATGCACCTGCGAAATTTTGATTTGCATATTCACGATAATCTGGGTCTTGGGCTGCTTTCATAAATGCTTTTGCATTTTCTAGTTCATGAAAAAGTGAATATTTATTGGGTTGAAATGGACTCAATGACTCTTTGGTGCTTTCAGAGACCTGTGATGAAATTGAAGCTAATGGTGCATCATGTAATGGTGTTTTGGCTAAGTCATGTCCCTTATTTACAGGGCCAATAGCTAGTTCATAAGCAGATCCAGCTTCTTTTATAATCGAGTCTAATTGAGAGCGGTTGTCACAGTAAAACTTCTTTTCTTCGGTGCAATGAGGGTATTTTAATCCGGTTTCAGCTTCGAGAGTTTGTATTTTAAATGCTAATTCAAAATTACTAATACAATGTTCGGCTACTTTAGCCCATTTAATAGCATCGTCTGCTTTATGAGTTCTATGAGATTTTGGATGTGGACACTCTGATTTATCAGGTGGTTTCGTTTTTTTCGAATCATCTAAAAATGGCGGTTCTGATAACTTTTCTTGAAGACTCTTTTTTAGTGTAGGAGATATTTTATCCGATAAGTTTTTAGCTGTCTTTTGTATTTGTTCAGAGAGTTTTTCACCGTGGAGGTTTTTTAATATATCTAAAACTGAATCATGTTTGCTTTTCATAATGGACTTCATAAACAACATACTTCTATTGTTAATTATATATCCAATTTGTTAATTTAGTTATCTTTTGGGGTGTTTTATTTTCTGTTTGATGCGACATGGAAAACCAGAAGAAGGATTTCCACTGGTTTTTAAAGGGGGATTCACAGTTGAAGATGAATTGATATCTATCTATCTAGTCATTTTAGCAACCATAAGTTGATTGATATTCTTCCAGTTTTTTTACTTGTTCGTATTGATTTGTGCTTTTTAAGTAATCAATTAAATCAAATAAAGTAATAATAGAGTAAACTTCAATACCTTGTGCTTTAATTTCAGAAAGTGTTGATTCGTTTGTTAACCCACGCTCGCAACGATCTAAAGCAATGATAACTCCAGTCAGCTGACCACCATGCTCCTTAATCAAAGCTTGAGATTCTCTAAAAGCAGTGCCTGCGGTTATAACATCATCAACAATCACCGTTTTACCTGTAAGAGGGGCGCCAATTAATTGGCCTCCTTCTCCATGATCTTTTATTTCTTTACGATTAAAAGTAACGGTTACTTCTTTATCTAATTCAGAGAGGGCTATAGCTGTAGCCGTAGCCAGTGGTAAGCCTTTATAGGCTGGGCCAAATAAATGATCTAATTGGGCATGATGTTCGATCAAGGTTTTTGCATAAAATTGACCTAATTGTCGTAAAGTGCTTCCTTGATAAAATAAACCTGCATTAAAAAAATAGGGACTTTTTCGCCCTGACTTTAATATAAATTCACCAAATTTTAATACCTGACAATCAAGTGCTAATTTTATAAAAGCTGATTTTGTATGATTCATTATGTATTTCCAATATAAAAAAAAAAGATAAAGATAGCAATTTTTTAAAAAAATCCTTAACAATCAATAAAAAACTGCTATGCTAATCTATATGTACCGGAATTTCGTACATATAGAAAATGTTTATTATAACCCAGCTTGGGAATAGTACGTATTTTTTATGCTGGAAATAAACATCTGTACTAGTTGGATTGTAAAGGCTTAAGACAAAGGGGATCGCTAATGTCGCAAAGAGAAACGGGCCATGTAAAATGGTTCAATGAGAAAAAAGGATTTGGATTTATTATTAATGAGAATGGTGATGATATCTTCGTTCATTACAAAGATATTCAAGGTGTTGGATTTAAAACACTTCATGAAAATGATCCTGTATCCTTTGTGCTTGATAAAGGACCAAAAGGCTTAAAAGCACAAGACGTTACTATTATTACTGAATAAGTAATAAGGGGTACGTAAGTATTCTCAGCTCTCGCTGCCGGTTAAATGAAACCTGGGCTAAGGACAGCCGTAACCCGGGTGTTTATTTTTCATGCAACGAAGGAGAGGAAAAGCTATTTTGAATAGAATTTTATCTTTATTTCGGTAAACGGTTCGTGCTGTGCCTTAATTAATAGCTGTCACAGGGATGTGTTTGTTATCGAAAGTGTATGCTTGTGCCATTTTTTTATAAGCTAACTTATTGTGCTCTTGAATTTTCTAAAATTATCCCTCATATGTATTCCTTGTTATTCATTTTTCAAGGGATCTCATGAGACATTTATCTATATATCAAATCGATGCTTTTGCTACAAATCTTTTCGAGGGAAATCCTGCCGCCGTTTGTCCATTAACGAGTTGGCTTACTGATCAAGAAATGCAAAATATTGCTTTAGAAAACAATCTTTCAGAAACTGCTTTTTTTATTCCCGAAGGAAACGGATTTTATATCAGATGGTTTACACCAAATGAAGAAGTAGCTTTGTGTGGTCATGCAACTCTTGCTAGTGCCTATATTATTTTTGAGAAATTAGGATTCAAAGGAGAAGAGATAAAATTTAATTGTTTAAGTGGTGAGCTTGTTGTTCGAAAAAATGGAAATGAACTGATGATGGATTTTCCGGCATTACCTTATTTTCCCATTGAAAATTTTCCAGAATTACATGCGCTGAATTTAAAAAAACCGTTACACATTTTGAAAAGCCAGTTTGATTTAATGTTTGTTTATGAAAAGCAACAAGAGGTGGAAGAGGCGGAACCTAATTTGAATGCTATTGCTCAATTAGATTATAGAGGCTTGATTTTAACGGCGCCAGGAAAAAATTCTGATGTTTATTCACGATGTTTTTACCCTGGATGCAATGTTCCTGAAGATCCAGTAACAGGCTCAGCTCATTGTGTGATTGCACCTTATTGGTCTGAGCAACTGCAAAAATCTCGAATTAATGCAGTGCAAGGTGGAGCGCGGCAAGGAAAATTGCAATGTGAGGTCAAAGGCGAACGAGTTATTCTCTATGGAGCAGCTCATCTTTATTTGCAAGGAACAATTTATTTGCCCTAAAAATCATTGATGCAATTCTGAGTTTCTCAAACGAAAGTCTTCCCTACTAAAAATGGTACATTTACAGAGTGCTGGTAGTAGGTATAAGCTTTATAAAGATCCTTTGGTGGAGGATTTTTAAGTAATTCGGTACGTGGATGTTTTATATCTGCTACTTGAGTGAGCCTGCTTGGGCTCAATGTCCATTGAGTCGTCTGTTGCGAGTTACGCCAAACGTATAATTCTTGGATGAGTCCAATTCGAGTAAAAGGATTACTCATATCACTAATAAAATTACCCATGGAATAAGCGATTAATCCTTTATGCTCAGAAGACGGTATTGAGAGCATCGTCACCCTCTGCGTAAGCAGGGGGTCTCGTAAGCATATGACTGCAAGGTGAAGTTTAGAGCAAAGATAGGTTACTTTTAGACCTCCCGCTTTTGCGGAAGGCGACGGTATTGAGAAATCCCTCCCTCTCTGCGCAAGCAGCTGTCTCTTGATGAGATAGGATCAAGAGACAGATTAATTGACTGAGTTCCACTTTATTTTTATCAAGTGGAGCAATTCCTGGCAAATACCAGATAGGGGTAGGCGAATTTATTTAATGACAATATGGATAATTCTATTTTATTATGGCTTATACATTTGGATTTATCGTTTGAAAAGGAGCATTAATGACTGTTTATATGTTTCCAGGACAAGGTTCTCAAATAAAAGGCATGGGAATTGAATTATTTTCATATTTTCCCGAACAAATCAAGCAAGCCGATGAAATTTTAGGGTATTCTCTCAAAGAATTATGTTTGGATGATCCACAACAGCAATTAAATAATACCGAGTATACACAACCTGCACTATATGTTATCGAGGCTTTATCTTTTCTAGCTCGAGCTTCTGAAGAACCAACACCTAATTATCTAATAGGCCATAGTTTAGGGGAGTATACCGCTTTGTTTGCTGCTGGTGTTTTTGATTTTGAGACTGGTTTGAAGCTGGTGAAAAAACGTGGTGAGTTGATGGCCAAAGCCAGCGGAGGCGGGATGCTCGCAGTGGTTAATTTAGCAGAAGACAGAATTAAATCATTGTTGCAAATCAATGGATTAGATTCTATAGATTGTGCTAACTTTAATTCACCGAAACAAATTGTTCTTTCAGGACTCGCAGCAGATATAGCTAGGGCAAATGAAATACTCGCTCAAGAAGCTTTGATGTGTGTCCCTTTAAAAGTCAGTGGTGCATTTCATTCACGATACATGCAAGCAGCTGCGGATGAGTTTAAACAATTTATCGAACCTTTTCAGTTTTTACCGTTGCAAATCGAAGTGATTGCAAATATTACCGCAGAACCTTATACCAATGATAGGGCGAAAGAAAACCTAGTGAAACAAATGACACATCCGGTCCGTTGGACAGATACCATTCGCTATTTAAAAAATCAAGGTGAGCGCATTTTTATAGAGGTAGGACCAGGAAATGTACTTACCCGTTTGATGGCACAGATTTAATTGACGAAACTTATTAAAAATTCATAATCAGCGGATCCCTCCCAGAATATCATCTACAATTAAAATTGTAGTTCCATTTATAGCGGGGGGGAATATGACAATCAGATTAAGACATGAACAAGGAAAATTGGAGTCAATAGAGTTTGCACAAGTACAGCATCATTTAGCTCTTTCTCATCTTAATAAGTACTTACGATCAAAAGGAAAGAGGCGCTGCAAATTTATAAAAAAGATAAGTATTGATCATTCCAACTTAAATAATAAAGATTATGAAGCCTTACACGATATTTTAAAGTTAGCTTCAAAAGTTAATGAAATTTCATTTTATGGTAATCATATTGATACTGAAGATATTCGCTACTTATTTGATTCATTACCCCGTAGAAAACTGAATACCATTAAATTTATTGATAATTGGATCGGAGACAAAATACCTGCTGATTTTTTCTCATGTTTAAAAAAGAAGAAGTTATCGGTTTTAGATTTATCACTAAATTGGCTTCGTGATTCCGGAGTTCAGCTTTTATTAGAATCGATTAGCTCAAATACGGAATTAAAAGAACTGGTGTTAAGCTGTAATGATTTTGGCTTAGAAGGAATGAAAGCACTACATCATTTTGTAGTGAAACATTCTTCATTAGAAGTTTTGGATATATCATATAATAATTTGAATGAGGCATGTGCAGAAGAAATTGCTGCTATGATTAAGGAATCTCGAGCTTTAACCTATCTAAATATTAAAAGCAATAAATTGCGTGATGAAGGAGTTTATCTCATTACCAATGCATTAAAATGGAACACCAATCTCAAGTATATTGATTTATCAGATAATGAAATTTCTGAGATAGGCTTATCTAAACTCTTACGTGAAACAGAGGCTCATGATACACTTAGGCGCTTGATATTAAAGCCTAATCATCTTGTTTCTTCCACACTCTAGGTGAATAGACCAAACCTTCATTTTATTGATTAATATCGTAAGTGAGAATAGCATAATCGTTCCTATCTTTTAGTCAATGGGATGGGCGATTATGTGTGACTAATGGAGTTTTATACATGGGTAGGAGTACTTTTTACCTTTTGAAAGAACGTAAGTTTTTGCCTTTTTTCCTGACTCAATTTTTTGGTGCTTTTAATGATAATGCTTTTAAATTAGCAATGCTTACTTTAATTAGTTATCATCTCGCTCATAATCAAGCTCAATCTGAGTTTTACCAAGCAATAGCGGGTGCTTTATTTATAATCCCTTTTTTTCTTTTCTCAGCGACCTCAGGGCAATTGGCTGATAAATATGATAAAGCTCTAGTGACTCGTGTAATTAAAATTTTAGAATTATTTTTAATGATTATTGGTAGTTTTGCCCTTTATTGGGAAAGTATTTTTTTGATGATGGCTACTTTAACTGGCTTGGGAGTTCATTCAACTTTTTTTGGACCCATAAAATATGCTATTTTGCCTGATCATTTACCTAAAAAAGATTTGTTGGGTGCAACAGGTTTAATTGATGCCAGTACTTTTATAGCTATTTTATTGGGCACTACTATGGGTACTTTGTCTATAGGGATCCATGGTCCTAAACCCTATATAGCTGTTTTTTTAACCATACTAGTTGCTCTTGCAGGGCTTATCTCAAGTTTGTTTATCCCCAAAGCTCCTTCAAAGTCGGTAAATATTGAAGTAGACAAACAAATTTGGCGGGTGACTTATAGGATGTTGAAGCAGGCTACTGAACATTTTGGTATTTTAATCGCAATTTTGATTTTATCTTGGTTTTGGTTGTTAGGGGCAGTAATACTTACTAAGCTTCCTGATTATATAAACTATGTTTTAGGAGCTAATAACACAGTTTTTGCATTATTTCTCGCGTTGTTTTCCATAGGGATTGCGTGTGGTTCGTTGACCGTTAATTTTATATTTAAAGGACAAATACATCTTCCTATCGTTCCTTGGGCTATGTTTGCTTTTACTTGTTTTTCAATGGATCTTTATTGGGCTACACCTCATTTAAATGAGCCGAAAAATGTATTTACTCTAATTAATTTTTTTAATCACTTTGTTCATTGGCGCATTGCATTTGATTTATTTATGCTAGCTTTTAGCGCAGGCCTTTTTATTGTTCCCTTATATACCTATTTACAAGTGGCGAGTCCTCCAGAATCAAGGGCGCAAGTGATTGCAACCAATAATATATACAACTCTATGTTTATGGTCGCGGGAGCGTTGCTGGTTATTGCTTTATTACATTTTTCTGCAGCAATTCCACAAATTTTTTTAATTTTGAGTGTATTAAATGCTTTTGCAGCATTGTTAGCAAAGATTTGTTTAAAGAAAGTAGTTTTACCAATAAATAGCGGAGTAAGAGAACATTCTCAATAAGCGAAGAGAGAAGCGAGGGAGTATGAGTCCATTTCATTGCTTACGGGTTGAATCAAAACAACTTAAGTTATATTAGCCAATTACGTTGTGGTAAAAAGTCAGTATAAAGTTTAGCTTCTGCACTATTTTCTTCTGGATGCCAATTATATTCCCAGGTTACTTCAGGAGGTAATGACATGAGAATGGATTCTGTTCTGCCATTCGATTGTAAACCGAATAAAGTTCCACGATCATAAACGAGATTGAATTCTACATAACGTCCTCGACGGTATTTTTGAAACGCTTTTTCTCGTTCACTAAATGGATGGTTTTTTCGGCGAGATACTATAGGAGCGTAGGCTTCAATATAATGATTTCCTATACTTTGCATCAATGAAAAACTATGATCAAAGCTTATTTCGTTATAGTCGTCAAAAAATAATCCGCCAATTCCTCGTGCTTCATTCCGATGTTTAATAAAAAAGTAGTCGTCGCACCATTGCTTGAATTTAGGATAAATGGACTGACCAAAAGGTTGGCAAGCCTCAAATGCAGTTTGGTGCCAATGTTGGCAATCTTCTTCAAATCCATAATACGGTGTTAAGTCAAATCCCCCTCCAAACCACCAAACTGGTTCAGCATTTTCTTTTTCAGCAATAAAAAAACGAACATTGGCATGAGAAGTAGGAACATAGGGATTATCAGGATGAATAACAAGTGATACCCCTAGAGCATTAAAATTTCTACCCGCTAATTCTGGACGATGTGCGCTTGCTGATGCTGGAAGGTGGGTTCCTGAAACGTGAGAAAAATTAACGCCTGCTTTTTCAAAAACCAGGCCTTGCGTTAAAACACGGGTAATTCCACCACCTCCGGCAGAACGTTGCCAGGCATCTTCAATAAATCGGGCCTGTTTATCTAAATTTTCAAGTCTTGAGCAAATGGTATTTTGCAGTTGCAATAAATAAGTTTTTACTTGAGCTATTGCATTTCCAGGAAGAGAATTGTTTGTTGACATGGATAAGTACTCCAATTGATAGCAATTAATTTTCTCATTTATTTGAAGTTGGCACAACGTTTGCTTTTTATTAATTAACGTCAGTTCGATATAAAATAAAGTGATTTTTTGATATCGAACTGGTTTTATTTAGAACTGGATTCCATACAGGAATACTGCTCAGCATGCTTGTATGGGATAACGTTCGTTTAGCGACATAAAAGGGTATTTTTTATGCCTTTTATGTCGAATTCACGTTAATTAATGTGACGTGCTTTAAAGTTAAGTGAATAAAGGGGGAAAAGAATGACAAAAAATTCATTTAATGAAACGGATACATTAAGTTCCTCATTAGAACAAATTGATTCCTCAATAAAGAAAACTTTGAGAGAACAGGATTTTTTACATTTAATGATGGAGCAAATCCAAGATCACGATTTTATGCAACCACAAGTTAATTATGAGTTTTTGTCTCAATTGGCACAATTTGCCGCTCATGAACAGGGCACAGAAATGCAAGAGTCATTGCAACAACTGACTACTTCATTACAGTCAAATCAAGCATTACAAGCCTCTGCTTTAGTAGGACGTAAAGTGTTGGTTGATAGTAGTATTTTTCGATGGGATACTGAAAATTGTGTGAGGATTGTCATTGATGTTTTGCCGGGTATTTCTATGTTGCGTCATTCTATTTATACAGAATCTGGAGAGCATATAAAAACAATTGCTTTAGAAAAACCAGAACCTGGTTTTTTTCAGATCAATTGGGATGGAATCGGAGATAATGGCAAGAAGGTTAACGAAGGCAGATATAAGGTTGAGGCGTACGCTGTTTATGAAGGCAAAGACATGCCCTTGCAAACACTGATTTTAGTAAATGTGAATAGTGTAAGCCTCGGGCAAAATGGAGAAGGATTAAAATTGAATGTTGCCGGAATTGGGTCTATATCATTAGATCGCGTAAGACAAATATCCGTTTAACCTAAAAAAGCAATTGAGCTTCAATTGCTTTTTTAGGTTAAAGGACGAGACGCTAAACAAACGTTAAAATAGAGGAATAATAATGCAGTTCTATGTTTATAGAGGAAATAATTCGAGCCAAAAATGAGCAATATCGATTCGTCGCGTTATCCAAATGTCTTTATGTTGTACTAAATGATTTAAAAAGTCCCTTAGCATCATACATCGATCTGGTTTTCCACTGAGGCGAGGATGCAAACCTACGCTCATAATAGCAGGTCTTTTTTCTTGATAAAGATAGTTAAAGGTATTCATTAATCGATCGTAAAACTCCTGTGTACTATAAAAACCTGGAGTTGTTGTGAACTTAAAGTCATTACAATCAAGAGAGTAGGGGATTATGAGGTGATTATCAACATAATAAGGTAAATCATCTGCATAACTATCCGAATCATAAAGGAAACCACCTATTTCGAGTAATAAGTCTCGCGTATTTTCGCTTCGCCTACCAGAATACCAACCTTTAGGTCTTTGTCCGGTTAGTTTTTCCAAGGTTTCAAGGCATAAAAGAATGTGCTCTCTTTCTATTTTTTTTGGAACATTTGCATAGTTTATCCAACGCCATCCATGGCCGGCCACATCATGATGCCGTTGCGTTAAATAATTTGCCAGTA
The DNA here is from genome assembly GCF_001467695.1 of Legionella gratiana. Taxonomy (GTDB): domain Bacteria; phylum Pseudomonadota; class Gammaproteobacteria; order Legionellales; family Legionellaceae; genus Legionella; species Legionella gratiana. The sequence continues at coordinate 785,632 of NZ_LNYE01000029.1, read as the reverse complement.
GAGGATTGAAAGTTAAGGCATATCCAGTAACAAAAAATGTAAGTGGTATTTGATAAAAATCAAATAAACGTAAAAGGCGCCATAATCCTACACGACTCCCATATTCATAAAATGATTCCATACTCAGATTACGTTGTCCTTTAGCTTTAGGTATAAAAGGAAAATCTGCCCCACTTGTTTCAGCTTCTAAATCATTATTGGCTGGGCTTAATTCAGAGCCCTCTTCATAATTAATTACAAAATTAATGGCCACTTTTGCTTTGTTTGGCCAAAAAAGATCCTTTCCTTCAGGACCGTAACCTACTAAATCGCGCATGATTTATCCTAATTCAAAAGTAGTAATGCCATAAATTCCTTGAATAGAGAGTTTAGGCTCATCTTTTAAATACATTCTTGCAGTTGCGAATACTTTAGACATTCTAAATTTTTGTACTAAATCAATAGCCAAAGGATTATTTTCAGGGATATCTAAATAGATTGTTTGGTCTTGAGCAAATTCTGATAATTGTTCAAATAGTTTTTCTGCTATGTAAGGGGTGTCTGCAAAGAGAGGGCCTATTTTATAACCCGTAAAACATTTTCTAATAACTCCATAACCTCTTAATTGTTCTTCTTGAACATAACCAAGCGCTAAAGCGGTATTTTGTTGGATCCATGCTGAAAGAAATTGAGGTCTTGGCACTGGAAAGAAATGACGATCATAGTGTGTGAGTTGTGCAAAGGGTACTGTTTGTAAGTTTACGACCAACGGGTCTGGCTTGAGAGGAAGTGGTTTGTACTTGAGGGCATATCGCGCATTATTATGCGCAAATTTATAACCAATATGTGCATAATTGTCGATCATATCTAATACCCCGTCAATTCCAACATTACGATCACCTGTATAAGCAAGTCGAGCTTGGGTTAACTGCATCCCATACCCCTGTGCGCGGTAGTTTTTGTCTACGATATAAAAACCACAAAATGCGAAGTGGTCGTCATAAACTACAGCTGATCCCACGGCAATGATTTGGCCATTTAATTTACCTGCAAAAAAACCTTGGGGATCAGTGTGATAAAAACATTCGGCATCGTTTAATCCCGGATTCCAACCTTCTTGACGTGCCCATTCCACAGCAGTTGAAATTTCATCACGTGTCATTCGTGTTATTTGATAATTTTCCATAATAATCTCTTTAAATATAAATGCTAGTATCCCCGCTTTTTCTGGGTTTAACGGTGCAAAAGGCATTTCCATGCTTTTTAAGTCGAACGTTAAATAAATAATTTATTCGTTAAATTTAATATTAAGAAGAGACTAAAGCAAATGCGTCATTATTTATAGGGTGACATTCCTAAAGTTTGTTCCGATAAAAATCATTCCATTACACTTCATTTCATGCAAATTCTGTCCTGTGAAACATAGATTTTTTGTACTGATACCCATCTAAATGCTACATCATTACATTAAGCTGCAAATTAAATAAAATCATGCTTGGGATTCCAAGTTATCACATGCTATGATTGGAGCCTCTCTAAATTTACGGAGTTGTCAATGACATACGATAAAATCAAAGTGCCTTCACATGGTGAAGCTATTACTGTAGCTGCTGATCTATCTCTTCGTGTACCTAATAATCCTATAATTCCTTTCATTGAGGGAGATGGTATTGGTGTTGATGTGACGCCCCCTATGATTCGAGTTGTTGATGCTGCGGTTTCAAAAGCATATGGTGATAAGAGAAAAATTGCCTGGATGGAAGTATATGCAGGTGAAAAAGCGACTAAGGTATATGGTGCAGATCAATGGTTACCTAAAGAAACATTGGATGCAATGAAAAAGTATGTGGTTTCAATTAAGGGTCCCTTGACCACTCCAGTAGGTGGTGGAATTCGCTCCTTAAATGTAGCTATTCGTCAAGAAATGGATCTCTTTACTTGTTTACGTCCAATCCGTTATTTTGATGGTGTTCCAAGCCCTGTTAAAGAACCTTGGAAAACGGATATGGTCATTTTTAGAGAAAATTCAGAAGATATTTATGCGGGTATTGAATGGCAAGCAGATACTCCTGAAGCTAAAAAGATGATCGAATTTTTGATGAAAGATATGGGGGTTAAAAAGATTCGTTTTCCTGAGCATTGCGGCATAGGAATTAAGCCAGTTTCCAAAGAAGGAACAACTCGTTTAGTAAAAGCAGCAATTCAATATGCAATTGATAATGATCGCCAAACGGTAACTTTAGTTCATAAAGGTAATATTATGAAATTTACCGAAGGAGCATTTAAAGACTGGGGCTATCAGGTTGCGCGTGACGTTTTTGGTGCTAAAGAGTATGATGGCGGGCCTTGGATGGAATTCAAGAACCCTAAAACAGGTCAGCAAATTATCGTCAATGATTTTATCGCTGATGCATTTTTACAGCAAATTCTTTTAAGACCTGAAGATTATAGTGTCATTGCAACGTTGAATTTGAATGGGGATTATATTTCTGATGCATTGGCAGCTCAAGTAGGGGGCATCGGTATTGCTCCTGGTGCTAATATAAGTGACAAAGTTGCAGTGTTTGAAGCAACTCACGGAACAGCACCAAAGTATGCAGGTAAGGATAAAGTAAATCCTGGCTCAATTATTTTATCGGCCGAAATGATGCTACGTCATATGGGTTGGAATGAAGCAGCAGATTTAATTATCAAAGGTATGGAAGGTGCTATAGAAGCCAAAACGGTAACTTATGACTTTGAGCGTGGCATGACTGGTGCAACCTTAGTAAGTAGTTCTGGTTTTGGTGACGAAGTAATTAAACATATGTAACTTTTACATACTATTGTATGAGTGTCGTTTAGGGATGGTATCCGTTCATAGGTATGTTTGCCTCATGGTGAAAGTGCTTTATTTTCGCATAAGTATGTGCCAAATAAAGCCTTTCGGTGCATGAGTGCGAACGCTTACTAAGAATGGAGTGGATATGACCTGGAATAATGTAGTAGAGAATTCTAGGATTCTGTTTCGTTCACCCTAGGCAGTAATTTCATAACAATGGATTCATAATGAATGTTATCTAATCAATATGTTTTTCATTATTTCGAAGGTTTTTTTTCATTAAAATTAGCAGTTTTTACTGGCCAAAAGCGCGCGGGGAGTCTATAAAAATAGTATAGAGGTTGTATGTTATGAGCGGACAAAGTCTAGAGGAAATTGTAAGGCATAGGGTCACTGAACCAGAAATGAGCTCAGAGATCAAAGTGCCTAGAAAGTACAAAGTTGTGTTGCTCAATGATGATTATACACCAATGGATTTTGTAGTGGATGTTCTGAAACATTTTTTTCATCTGAATGAGGAAATGGCTGTTCAGATAATGCTGCAAGTTCATTTTCAAGGAAAAGGCGTGTGTGGGGTATTTACACGAGATATTGCAGAAACAAAAGTAGCTTTGGTAAATGAATACGCCAGACGAAATCAGCATCCATTGCTTTCAAGCATGGAACCCGAGTAATTTGCTGTGGGCTGAAGAGGAGCAACGACAATGTTAAATAAAGAACTTGAATTTACCTTGAATCTCGCTTTCAAGGAAGCAAAAGAAAAGCGTCATGAATTTATGACAGTTGAGCATTTGCTATTGTCTTTGCTTGATAATCCATCAGCTGGAAGTGTATTGCAGGCATGTGATGCAAACATAGAAGCACTACGCCGAGATTTGATTGAATTTATTGATGAGACTACCCCAAGAATTCCTGAAGATGAAGTAGATAGAGAAACTCAACCAACACTTGGTTTTCAGCGAGTACTGCAACGTGCTGTTTTTCACGTACAATCTGCAGGAAAAACAGAAGTAACAGGGGCAAATGTTTTAGCAGCTATTTTTAGTGAACAAGAAAGTCAAGCTGTATATTTCTTACGTCGTGAAAATATTACACGACTTGATGTAATTAATTATATTTCGCATGGTGTCTCTAAGTATCAAAATAATGACATGCATGAAAACATGAATTCTATGGAAGATGAGATGGGGGCGTCTGAAGGTAATGAGTCACCTCTGGAAAGTTATTGTACGAATCTTAATAGACGTGCAAAACAAGGCAAAATCGATCCTTTAATCGGACGACATGAAGAAATACAACGTACTATTCAGGTATTGTGCCGACGCAGAAAAAACAATCCTTTACTGGTAGGAGAAGCAGGGGTTGGTAAGACTGCAATTGCTGAAGGTTTAGCACGACGTATTGTTGATGGTGAAATACCTGATGCTATTCGTGATTGCATTGTTTATTCACTGGATTTGGGCGCGTTACTTGCCGGAACAAAGTATCGGGGTGATTTTGAGAAACGATTAAAAGCAGTGTTAAAACAACTCAGCCAACAAGATGGTGCTGTTTTATTCATTGATGAAATTCATACCATTATTGGAGCCGGTGCAGCTTCAGGTGGTGTTATGGATGCATCTAATTTGATTAAACCCCTTTTAGCAAATGGCGAATTGAAATGTATAGGGTCTACAACTTATCAGGAATACCGAGGCATTTTTGAAAAAGATAGAGCTTTGGCTCGACGTTTTCAAAAAATTGATATTCCTGAACCTACAATTGATGAAACTTTTGAAATCTTGAAAGGATTAAAAGGTCGTTTGGAAGAACATCATGGTGTAAAATTTACGATACCTGCACTAAAAGCAGCAGCAGAATTGTCAGCAAAATACATTAATGATCGATTTTTGCCGGATAAAGCGATCGATGTAGTCGATGAAGCGGGTGCTTATCAGAATTTATTAACAGCAAGTAAACGTAAAAAAATAATTAGTGTTACTGAAATTGAAAGCGTGGTTGCGAAAATTGCGCGTATACCCATTAAGAAAGTATCCGCCCGTGACAAAGATACATTACGTAACTTAGAACGTGATTTGAAACTTTTAGTTTATGGACAAGATCAAGCGATAACCGCATTGGCTTCTGCAATTAAATTAGGGCGCTCCGGTCTTAGAGATCCACAAAAGCCTGTTGGTTGTTTCTTATTTGCTGGACCTACAGGTGTTGGGAAAACTGAGGTTACCAGACAGTTAGCTAATGTTCTAGGTATCGAACTGTTGCGTTTTGATATGTCTGAATATATGGAAAAACATACGGTTTCCCGATTGATTGGAGCTCCTCCTGGGTATGTAGGATATGATCAAGGTGGTTTGCTTACAGAAGCCGTTACTAAAAACCCTCATGCCGTACTCTTGCTTGACGAGATTGAAAAAGCACATCCTGATGTATTTAACTTGCTATTACAAATAATGGATCATGGAACCTTAACCGATACAAACGGCCGCCAGGCGGATTTTAGGCACATTATTTTGGTAATGACTTCTAATGCTGGAGCAGGTGAGATGGTGCGTAACTCAATTGGCTTCTCGCAACAAGACAACAGCAATGATGGGCTTGAAGTAATTAAAAAGCAATTTAGTCCAGAATTTAGAAATAGGCTGGATGCAATCATTAACTTTGCTCCATTAGATGCAGTAACTATTGGTCTGGTTGTCGATAAATTCATTATGGAATTAGATGAGCAACTCAGTCACAAAGGTGTGACTTTTACTGTGGATAAAATGGCGCGTGAATGGCTAATTGAACATGGTTATGATAAAGTAATGGGCGCCCGTCCTATGGCTCGACTCATTCAAGAAAATGTGAAAAAACCTCTTGCTGATGAACTTCTTTTTGGTAAGTTAATGCACGGGGGGCACGTTACTTTAAAAGTAAAAGATGGTAAATTACACTTTGATAGTCATGATCACCGTGAGGGTGTTTTTTAAATGACGTTATCAGTAATAATAATAACTAAAAACGAAGAACAGAATATCAGGAGATGCCTTGAATCAGTCCGGTTTGCTGATGAAATTATAGTGTTAGATTCGGGAAGTACGGATAACACAGTCGTTATCGCTAAAGAATATACTGAACATGTTTATTCCACAGACTGGCCTGGTTATGGTGCTCAAAAGCAGCGTGCTTTATCAAAAGCACAGAGTGACTGGGTATTGAATCTTGACGCAGATGAATCAGTAAGCCAAGAATTACAACAAGAAATGCTCGAGGCTATGGCTTCTGACTCAGCAGATGCTTTTAGAGTTGCAATTCAAATGTATTTCTACAATCAACCTTTAAAGTATTCATCCAGTCCTAAAAGGCATGCTCGTCTTTTTAAACGAGCTAATGCTCATTTCAGTAATGATATTGTGCATGAAAAAATAGTTCTTCCAGCAGAGGCTCGTATTGGTAAAATCAAAAATCCGATTATGCATCATTCATTTAAAGATGTGAGTCACGTTCTTTATAAATTGAATAAATATTCATCCTACAGCGCAAAAACATATATTTCAAAGCAAAGAAAGCCAAGTTTTAGTAAGACATTAGCCGGTAGTATATGGATGTTTTTTAGGTGCTATGTAGTACAACGAGGATTTTTAGATGGCAAAAGGGGCTTTTTATTTGCTGTATTTAATGCACAAGGCACTTTTTATCGTGGTATTAAGCAAATATATCGAGACAAAAATTTAGATCAATTACCATCCTTAGCTCAAAATGGAGAGGAGCTAATTTGAGAGATTTTTTTTCAGAAGAAAAAATTAATTTATTGGCTCCGGTTCTAATTGCTTTATTAGTTTTTTCAATTCCTATTAGCTCCAGCATCAAATCAATTTTGATGGTTCTTAGCCTGGCGGCAATAGTATTTACCCCTTATTACAGACAATATTTATCGTGTGCTTTTAATACCTCATGGGCGCGCGTAGGCTTGGTTTTTTTTCTTTATATTATTATTGCTTGCTTCTGGTCTGATGCACCGTTTGCGATGCGTTATAATACAGTTGATAAATATTCTAAATTAATTTTTTTACCCATTCTTACTGTAGTTTTTATTAAACCCAGAACAAGGCAATGGGTTTTAGATAGTTATATATCAGTGATGCTATTAACTTGTGTTCTTTCCATTTTAAAAGCAAGAAATCTATTAGAATTGAATAATGTTTCTGATCCTGGAGAAGTATTTTATAACCATATCATTACTGGATATATGGTCGCTTTAGGTGTTTATCTAGCAGGGTTGCAGATTTTTAAAGTTGATGTGAGTCGACTGCAACGTTTTTTTTACTTAAGTATGTTTTTTTTAGGAAGCTATCAAATCTTGTTTTTAAACACAGGAAAAACAGGTTATTTAATATATACACTCTTAATGATAATGCTTATGGTACAGAAAATGTCTTTGAAAAAGGCTATTGTAGGCGTAATGCTATTTTTTTGCACGATTCTTTTAACTTATACGCTTAGTCTTAGGATGCAAGTAACGACACATGTGTTGTGGAATGATATTAAAGCATTACAACAACATCAGGAAAATAATTCCTTAGGATTTAGAATACAATTTCATCAATACGCAGAGTCTTTATTTAAAGAACATCCCATTATAGGTATCGGCACAGGTGGTTTTCCATACCGTTTTTCCTTAGAACAACCTATACCAGCATGGGGAAAAAAATTAAATGAACCCCATAGTCAGTATTGGTTAACCCTTGCAGAACAAGGCATAGTTGGTATTGTACTTTTGTTCTTATTTTTAGGCACTTTATTCATTACTTTTTTCAAGCTTAAAGAAACGAAACCGATTCTTTTAGGTTTGTTACTTTCTTTTTGCCTTTCATCCTGTACAGATACGGTATTTTGCTATTCAACAGTAGGTTATTTATTAATTATTTTTAGCGCCCTGTGTTTTGGTGAATTAATAGAAATGGTTGAGCATCAGTATTCATCACAGAGGTTATGAGTACTCTAGGGTCTGGAATAAAGAGTGTAGATTAGGTTCATTCGCATTTTTTAGAGATTCAATAATTGAATGGGCCAAAGATGGTAAAAATGCTGTACTGGTCCATTTCCTAAACCTAAACGTTCGTCTTTAGCAGCGTGAATGGCGTTAAATAAATAGTTTTTTGCAATATCACACGCCTTTATTAAATCAATTTTTTGTGCGAGGCATGCTGTAATTGCTGCTGAAAGAGTACAGCCAGTACCATGAGTATTGGACGTATTTATTCTTGGTCTCATGAACCAATGAGATTCGCCATGAGATCCTATGAGTAAATCATTGGAGTCTTTTGAATGTAAATGGCCTCCTTTTAACAAAACGTTCTTAGGGCCAAACTCAAGTAGCTTTTGCCCTATAGATAGCATTTCTTCTTCTGATTGCGCAGTTAATCCAGTAAATGTAGCTGCTTCAGGAATATTGGGTGTGATTAGGGTTGCCAGAGGCATCAGTAATGTGACCAATGCATCTATTGCTTCAGGTAATAATAAAGGATCACCGCTTTTAGCGAGAGTTACCGGATCAAGAACAATCGGGATATTTTTTGCTTTTCTTTTAAGAAATGAAGCAACTAATTCAATAATCTCACTATTGAATAACATGCCTATTTTGATGCTATCTGGTCTAATATCATCAAATAATGCGTTTAATTGATCTTCTATAGCGTGCAGGGGGAGGGTGTAACAATGTCTGACACCAAGAGTGTTTTGTATGGGTAGTGCTGTAAGAACGGTCATTCCATAACAACCTAAGGCTGAAAAAGTTTTCAGATCGGCTTGAATTCCGGCACCACCAGAACCATCAAATCCTGCAATTGATAAAGCTTTATATCGCATGGAACTTACATCACTTACCAAGCAGCAATTGTTTCTTCAGGTCGCAAAGAGCATTCCTCTGAAATGGAGCCATCATTACATACAACAAAGCCGGTAGTATTGTAGGTGGTGACAACCCCTCCTTTCCATAAGCAACAGCCTCTAAACAGTTGTAAATCCATTACCGCATGGGGTGTACAATAACATGCGGAGTAGAAGCCATTTTTACAGACAAGTCGTCCTGCAGAGGAGTCACAGTAACTGACACCACCCATTTGACTGCAACAACCAGATACATATCCAGACTGAGATCCTGATTTGGCATATACAGGCGTGGTGAGCAAACAAAATAGACTGGCGTAAAATAAATTTTTAAATGATAGCATCTGATGTCTCTTTTTATTTTTTAATTTTAGGATAGCATATTGGTTTAAAAATTATTAGGGTCTGTTGACAATTCTACTATTCTAGCCAAAATAGCGTGATTTTATCCGCTCCGATACTCACATACTTCGAGTATGCTGCGTTTCGGTGCTTTAAAATCACGCTATTTTGGCTCAGTCTAGCGAATTGTCAATAGACCCTAGATAAATTAAATTATCTCTAGGAAATTAGGGTACAGTCTTAATAAATAACTAGTAACTAAACCTGCTAACAAACCAAATAAATGGGCTTCCCAGGATACTCCCTTTCCTTTGGGAAAAATTCCAAAGAATATACCCACAAAATAGTAGAGGCTAACTACACCTAAGATTAAGTTTGTTAACGTCCCACTTTGATAGATATTACTCACTAAGAAGCTCCAATAACCGGTAATGAGACCACTTGCTCCTACATGTAAACCAGGTTTAGCAAAACACCAAATAGCAATGCCGCTTAATACAGTAATCATCAAAGTCACAAAAAGAAAGTAGTTTAGCCCATTAATTAAAATAAAATTACTTAAAACCACTAAAGGAATTGAGTTAAAAAATAGATGATTGAAATCTGCATGTAAAAGAGGTGCAAAAAAAATACCAGGCAATCCACGGACACGCCTGGGGATAATACCCAATAATAAAATTCTTCTGTAAATAAATCGATTTACAAAAAAGAAAAACCAGAGAATTAAAAGAATAATAGCTAGGATTGAGCTATTGTTTTGTGTTTGAATGATAATCAAAGCTAGACTATTATTTAATTCTTCAAGCATATATTACTCGTGTATTTGAGTGACTTCACAGGTCAGATTTCCTACTGCTAGACGCACATTTATTGTATCGCCAATATGAACTTGTTGGCTTGAAAGCAGCACTTTACTTTTTCTAGTTGCAATCGCATATCCTCTATCCAGAGTAGCTAATGGGCTTACTGCATGCAAGGTGGACAATTGGGTGTGCAATTGATATTTAAGTTGGTTTAACTTGGCTTGCATGAGTTGAATTAATTGTGTTGAAATTTGTTGTAAAACGAGCCGTGTTTGAGTGATTTCTGTTTTTGGATTTCTCGCTTTTAGATGATTTATATGTAGATGTAGCTGGTGTTTTTTTTGTTTGATAATGGAGTTCATATGCGAAAGAAGTTGTCTTTCTAAATAGTCTGTAGTTTGCCAGTAGCGAGAAATAGCTTTTTGTGGTGATGATATTTTATCCATCAAATGATGCAGTTTTATTTGAGATTTTTGCAAAAATCGATGCATTGCGTCATGCAAACGTGTTATGGAATGATTTAATAATTTGATTAACTCCTGACAATCAGGAGTTACTGCAATAGCTGCAGCTGTTGGTGTTTCTGCTCTATAATCCGCAACAAAGTCGGCAATGGTAAAATCAGTTTCGTGTCCCACTCCGGATACAATTGGAATGGAGCTGCTGGCGATTTGGCGAGCTAACTGCTCATCATTAAATGCCCACAAATCTTCAATGCATCCGCCACCACGAGCAAGAAGAAGTACATCACTCCGTTTCTCTTTATTAGCACGTTGTAATGCTTGGATTAATTGTTGTGCCGCCCCAGCTCCTTGAACCTCACTGGGGTAGATTAAAATACGGGCTAAAGGAAATCGTCGTGCAAGTGTTGCTAATATATCACGAATTGCTGCCCCAGTAGTTGATGTAATTACGCCAATAGTGCGAGGCATGCATGGAATAGGGCGCTTGTTTATTGAGGCAAATAATCCTTCTGCAGCCAATTTATTTTTTAATTCTTCAAAACGTTGATAAAGTGCTCCTAGACCTGCTTCTGTAATTTGCTCCACGATCAATTGATAATCGCCACGCGCTTCATACAAGCTTAATCTGCCGCTCACAATGATATGCTGACCATCAGATAACTTAGTTGTAAGTATATTGTGACGGTTTTTAAAATAAACACAGCGAATTTGAGCGCCATTATCCTTTAAAGTAAAATAATAATGCCCAGATACAGGTTTGCTTAGATTTGAGAGCTCTCCTTCAACGTAAACGATGCCAAGTTCATTTTCAAGATAACCTTTCACTTGGCGGTTAAGTTGGCTTACTGTGAGTATCGCAATTTGTGTTTTCATAAACAAACCTTTATATGATCAAAATCATTTACCCCAATTAATAATTGTAATGCAATACAGGAGTATCTTGGCAAATATCGTAAGAATAAGCTATTATTCTCGTCCTAAAAATATAAATAAAAAATAAAATGAACTCTTCGCAAAATAGAAAATTAAATCTTTTTATATCTTTTGGGTTCTTTCTCGTGACAATGAGTTTAATGGGATGTGTTGACTTATCTGGAGGTAGGGCTTCAGTTAAAAAGCCAATACCAAAGTCTGCGCAGTCAGTAATTGATCAGTCTAAGAAACCATCAAAAAAAGCAGTAAAGAAGATAGGTAAGTCTCAACCTTACAATGGCGAAGTACATACGATGTTGGGTGGACTTGGATTGTTCAGTACCGGAATGAGAACACTTAGTGATACTGTAGTAGACGAGTGTAACATTTCTGCGCCCAGCGATATGTGGTATAATGCTGGTAATGTGAGCCGTAAGATTATTTCTTATTATCAAACGCATAAGGAACATAGGCCTATTATTCTTGTAGGTCATTCTTTGGGTGCAAACGAGCAAATCAAAGTTGCGCGTAATCTTAATAAATTGGGTATTCCTGTTGACTTATTAGTTACTGTTGATGCGGTATCACAAACGATTGTTCCGCCTAATGTAAAGCATGCAATGAATTTTTATAAGCCTAGTTTTGTACCTATGTTTAGTGGTTTGAAACTTAAAGCGGTTGCTCCTGAGCAAACTCGTATAGATAACATCAATGTTACTACGATAGAAGGAATAGAAGTGAATCATTTCACTATTGATAAAGATCCTATTGTACAAGCTATGATAATGAAAGAAGTGAAAAAGGTGTTAAGTAATGCAAATAAAGCTAATGGGTAAAGACCATTGTCCTCGTGTCTGTGTGATAGGAGCAGGTCCAAGTGGGCTTGCTGCAATTAAAAATTTGCAAGAACAAGGTATAACGAATATCACTGTTTTTGAGAAAAATAATCAAATTGGTGGTAATTGGATTTATGATGAAGAAAATGCTCATTCCAGTATTTATGAAACAACCCATATTATCAGTTCAAAGCGTTGGTCTGAGTTCGAAGATTTTCCAATGCCACCACATTATCCTGATTATCCTTCGCATCGTCTGGTTTTAGATTATTTCCGAAGCTATGCAGATCATTTTGATTTAACTAAGTACATTCATTTTAATACCAATGTCTTAAGTGCTGTGCCTACCGATCTAAACCAATGGAAAGTTGAATTTGAAAATGTTCAGGGCACTCGTGAAGAGTATTTTGATTATTTATTAGTGGCCAATGGACATCACTGGGATCCTGTTTTGCCTGAATATCCTGGTGAATTTTCTGGCCAAATACTGCACTCACATCAATATAAAAAGGCTTCGGTATTTAAAGGGCAGCGTGTTTTAGTGATAGGTGGGGGTAATTCTGCTTGTGATATAGCTGTTGAAATAGCAAGAGTTTCTCCTAATACCTGTGTCAGCATGCGCAGAGGGTATCATATTTTTCCTAAATTTGTTTTTGGAAAGCCCACGGATGATGCTGTGGCAAAAATTCGATGGATGCCTTCTTGGTTAAGACAGAAAGTTTTGAGCTTTTTTGCGCGTATCCTCCAAGGACGTTACGCGAAATATAAATTAATGAAGCCGGATTGTGGTCCCTTAGAAATTCATCCAACGATTAATACGGAACTTCTTTATTTTATTCGTCATGGAGAAATATTTCCTCGTCCAGGAATTACTCATTTTGACGGTAAGCGAGTTTATTTTACTGATGGTAAATTTGAAGAATTTGATACAGTCATTTTTGCTACAGGTTATAAAATAAGTTTTCCGTTTCTTGATAAGGCAGTGGCTGATTTTAGTAATTCCACTAAGATTCCACTTTACCGAAAAATGATGCATCCTAATTTTGATACATTGTATTTTATTGGTTTGTGTCAACCACAAGGATGCATTTGGCCCTTGGCTGATTATCAATCAAAAATTGCAGCACGCATTATTATGGGAACTCTGAAGCGTCCCGAAAATTTACATGAAAAGATCGAGCGTGAAATGAACAAACCACATTACCGGTTTAAATCGCATATTCGACATGCTTTAGAGGTCGATTATCATAAATTCCGAAAAGAGTTATTGGATATGTTAGGCTCATAATAGGGAATGACCAGCTGCATTTTTTCTCCTATGCGGTATGATTCTCAATCTTCTCGCCCTCTCCTGATTTATGGATGAGGATTAATACTTTTTTGATCCTCAGTACAATTGGGGTTGTTGCATAGAGAGTCATAAAAATCGTAGGTTATGCTTTATCAAAACAATATGAATCAAATTCATGCATAAATTAAGGACAATAGTGCCTATTCTGTTGTAATTGTAGCATTCGAAAATATTCTATATTTTGCAAAATCAGAAATTATTTGTTCGATATTCTATTTAGTAATTTATTTCATTCTCTACTCGACTGCGATCAACAGTTGCCTATAAGACTGATTTGATAAAGTTTCTAATTATGGACTCAATCAATTGGTCCTATTAGAAAATGGGGAGTTAAAATGACTAAACATAATGAGATGGATGATTCTGTTCAGCTAGAAAATGGTTCAAACCAGGAAATATCCGATAGCTTAATAAATAATGGCATTGTTGCATTCCTTGATATTGATGATACTGTCCAGTTTGAAAACGGTCTAAACCAGGCATTACTCGATAGCTTAAAAAATAATGGCATTAGGGATATATACTTTATTACGGATATGCTGATTCAAAGTTCGGATATTGAACATCGTTTAAAAATAAAGGAACAAATCGAACAACAAGGATTTAGAGTGCATGGATTTATTACTCCTTTGGATTTGGCATGGATCAATTCAGAAAATAACGTTCAAAGAGATGAAGCGGGAAGCCTTGCAAAGACATTTAGTAAGCAATTATATTTACCTCAATTTGGACGCAAAAAATTAACGGGAGATGCTTTTGACTCTATTTTGCGTGATCTAAATCTTTCAAAGCAATTCCCTTCCTATAAAGAGATACTTGAAAAGCCCTTAAATCAAATGACTATGGGTAGTGCATTTAATGAAGCAGTGACTGTTTATCAATCTGATTTAAGCAAAGGTAAAGTCGCAAAGTCGGGATTTCAATTGTCTCATGACATGAATGAAAGAGGAATTGTAGCTAAGTTATTGGCTGATCAACGTTCTTGGCGTGCAAACTATACACACTCAAAAGGTCTTTTGCTAGAAGCTTTTATGACCAATAAACCCGCTTGGATAAAAGGCATTATTATGGCTGATGACAACGCAGCCGTTATAAGTAGTATTGAGCAATATGTAGAACGTAAAGCTCCAGCTATTCCTATTTCTACAATTCATGTCAATAAAAATAAGATAAATGCAAATGAATATGATATCGCAATTAAAAAATTGGTTCAAATTGAGCTTAATCGACTTGAAAATACTCTAAACGAATATTTACAAAAAAATGAAGAAGATAGGATAGATAAAAAAGAAAAAAATTTATTTGAAAAGGGCACAGAAATTTTGAACAATGTCAAAGAAATTGTGCGTAAAGAAAAACTAGATTCAAACAACCAAAGTGATTTAATTCAAGTATTATCCTCTACTAATAAAGCCTTAATTGAGCGATTTGAACCCGAGAAATCAAAAAAGAATGCTGAAGATTTAGCAAACTTATCAACTCGCGTATCTGGAAAATCTTCCACTGCTTGGAAAGCGCTTGGAGTCAGTTTGTTGGTTGTTTCGTGTGCTGTATTGGTAACCGCTGGTGTGTTAGCAGCAATACCAACTGGAGGTACCAGTTTATTGCTCTCTGTTCTTGGCGGAGTGGGGTTAGCGGCAACTATTGGTGTTGGTGCAGGTGCTGCTGCAACAGGGGCAATGGGGGCTGCGGCACTGTATCATGGTCGTGAAAAAGGACTGGCTAAATCAGTACATTTTTTCAAAGATGCTCTGCGTGAAATGAAAGCAGAACCAAGCCCTTTTGCTGTTGATATGATAAGCAATGGAGATAATAATATTTTGAGAGATTGGTGCAGAGTGGATGCAGGCCCAGTAAATATCAATGGAGAATCCATTCAAAAAATAATACAAGAAGATAAAAGGTTACATGATCTTCCAACAAGTGAAGAGTTATTCAGTAATACTGATGAGTTAAAAGCTTTTTTTAAAAATAAACTATTAAAGAACATAGCAGAAGAACAAAAAGAGAGTGTGGCCAATGAATTAATGGAGATTTTTCATCAAGGAGGTGTCTTGAATCCTGTCTGTTCAGCTGCCTTTAGATATATGCACGAGTTAGGTTATCCCCCAGCAGATGCTCGTAATATAGATGAAGAAGATATCCCTGCCCAAAGAAGAGAGATTAATTTTACACTAACAGAGAAGGGATTTAAAATTCAAGAAATTGTCACTCAAAATAGAGTTAATTCACTGGAAAATATTGAGGCAGCTATTAAACCTGATAAAGGTCAAAGTTATGTATATAAAGCCCAATCTACGCTGAATATTGATTGTTCTAAATTGCCTCTCGATATTAAAGTAGAAAGTAATACAATATTATTTGGTAACAAGATGATAGAGAATCTAATAAAAGAAAAGATGGAAAGCGAAAAAAAATCGGAAGTTGTTCCGATGATTTAAAGCTTTATTTTGATATACCCAACGCCAATGAGTTTTCGGTTTTCACGGTTCGAGAATACGTCATTCCCGCCCGATCCGAACTATAGACGAAGTCAAAGCTATCGAGCGGGAATCTATAACTGAGCGTGAACGAAGAAAAATGGATAGGGATAACGTGTTTCAATTTAATTTTATTTGCTTTTACGCCGTGCCAACAACTTGAAAGGTACTCGTCGACAATGTGGTAATAATTTCATCTAAAGAGTGATGTTTGATGCCATAATCTTTAGGATTAATAATCCGATGCTCATATCTACCTTCTCGATATTCAACGACATTCGTAGGGTTACAATACTGATTTCATCCATACCATCCTGTGAACTGATTACTAACGCTCTTTCGCTTCCTAAATTTGTTTTTGGAAAGCCCACGGATGATATGCTATGGCAAAAATTCGATGGATGCCTTCTTGGTTAAGACAGAAAGTTTTGAGCTTTTTTGCGCGTATTCTTCAAGGACGTTATGCAAAATATAAATTAATGAAGCCGGATTGTGGTCCCTTAGAAATTCATCCAACGATTAATACGGAACTTCTTTATCTTATTCGTCATGGAGAAATATTTCCTCGTCCAGGAATTACTCATTTTGACGGTAAGCGAGTTTATTTTACTGATGGTAAATTTGAAGAATTTGATACAGTTATTTTTGCCATTTTAATTTTCCCTCGCATAAGAAGGCCTTCATAGAAAGTGATTCAGAATAAACCTTAATGAAATATTAATGTGGCAGGAAAATTAAGAGTAAGCGAATCCAAAAACTTTCTTGTAAAATAATAAATCAATTATGATAATATGTGATCAACAAGAGTAATTTTTGGATTTTTTAAAATGTCACATAATAAAATTGAGTCATCTAATACGACTTCTCGCAGTAAAAGTGTAGTCATGGATAGCAATGGTATCTTACGATGCTATAACATGTTTCCTACTCAGTTTCAAAACATAGAAGAGATGATAAGCTATCTTCCTGTGTTAAGTAAAATGGGATTTAATGCAGTTTGGATAAACCCAATCCAAACCGCTGGAGATGTTAAAGACTTATTTAAACGGGATAAAACAAATGGCGTTAGAGCATTTAATGAAGTGACGCGAAGCTTATATGCCATGACTGATAGCGAGACAATAAGTCCCTATTTCAGTTCTGCTTCCTCCGAGATGTCTCTCGAAGCAAAAAAAGATTTTGATGAGAAAATCATGAAACAGTTCACCGATGAGGCCAGACACTGTGGCTTGGTGCCCATGTTTGATTTAGTTTTAAATCATGTTTCCGCTGATTCACGACATAGAACAGAGCAACCTCATTGGTTTCATGAAAAGGTACATCCCGATTTTAAGGATGCAATTGCTTTTGACTATAGAAAACCTGAAATTCGTGATGAAATTATTGAGAAATTTTGGAAACCCTATATTTTCAAATACATGATAAACTATGGTTTTGAAGGTGTTCGTGTTGATGCTGTAGGATATCTAGAACCGGAATTACGCAAAAAAATTTATAAATACATCTACGAGCTTGCTGAAACTTATAAAAAGCCTAAGCCCGTAATACTTGACGAGCTTCTTTTTAACGATAAAAAGAAAAAACTATCGGATGTTGTTGATAATTTACTTCTTCCCGACCATGGTCCAACCCATATTACCCGGGGAACTTACTATGCTCATAGAGATGAATACGGCGGTCTTCCAAGTTGGAGCAAAGAAGAGGAGGGTATCAAAGCACAAGCAGTTTTTCTAGATCGAAACAGAAAACTTCATCCTGATATGCATGGAGGATGCATCGCTTTTTCGGGTAATCATGATCATAATTCATTAGCAATGACCATTTTGGAAGAAATGGCAGAACAACGCATAAAAAATCACCCACTGTATTATGCTCATAAAAAGTATCAACAGGAAAGTGACGAATATGATGAAGCAGTATCTTCTGTCTTTCTTTATTCTTTTGTTAAAGATATCCAAAATGAAGTTCTAGCAAATAATAAGAGCACAATAGCCGAAATAGAACGTAAAATGAGGGAAAAAATAGTGATATGCGCATTAACGTCTAGTGCTGGGTGGTATGCCCTTTCTGGCGATGAAACCGGTGATTTACTTGCAAAACCTGTTTTTAGACATGCACATGCAGTTGAGCAAACTTATTATGCTCAACGTAACCATAATTTTTTTAGTCCAGAACATTCTCACTTTAAAGAGACTATGGATGTATTAACTCAAATGGCTATAGAAAATATCAATAAGGAAAATCCAGGAATTGTATTTAGAGAGTTATCTCATGCTGAAGAATCCCAAAAAAGATTATTGGTTCCCTATTTAGAGACATTAAAAAATCAGATAAATTGTGGTGATACAATAGTTTGTGCCGAGTTACAAAAAAGACTCGCTGAAAAAAATATTACGATTCATTTTATAGAAAATGATTATGTTCCTGATCCCAGAACTTCTGCAAGTGGCTGGAAAGGAGTACATGATATGAAAGATTTCATGTTAGAAATTAATAAGATATTAAGCGCTATGCCTTCTTCTAACTTTCATTTTTGGAGCGAAGTAATTCCTATTCAATCCAAGCCTAATTTAGTGGCAGTGGTTCGCAAAAATGGTGAGGGCCTAAATTCTGAAACGGAGCTTGTGATTATTAATTTAGAGCCATCACAACAAGAAACATTAACTCAAAATGATATTCATCAAATAGCGTGTAATTTCCAAAAACGAGTTATTCCTGAATATACTTATTACAATGACGGAAAAGAGAAGCATTACAACTGGACTATTAATCAACCAGAGTTTAACTTGGCTTATCAGACAATTATGTCCTGTATCAAAGGTCAAAAGATACATATCTCTGATTCAATTGTAACAAAATTTCCTAGCCACCATGTAACATCTCAATTTAGTCTGTTCCACCATAAACAATCTTCGCGAATAGATTTGAATAAAGTTGAAGAGTTATCGACACAAGATACTAATCTACTCGAGGATGTGGAGCAAAAGGAACAAGCATTTAAAGAGTACACAAATCCAATAGAGACAAAAAAATTTGTTAAATAATTGCTCTACCTGGCCTATGTTTGAATGTTGGGCGAAACGACCCAATCTACTTTTTCGATGGTCATTTACCAGTGACCATCTTGAGATTTTCTACTGCTTCACGATGGTATTTTTGGGATTCAATGCGTCATCTTGCGAACTTCTTGATTCTGGTTGAGATTTGAAGAATTTAATCGATGAATTGCTCAAATCAAACCCTTCAGAACTATCATATACAATGCTACTATCCACATGGATTTGATTAGGACCAACAGTCTCTAGCATGCGATTATATAGATTTTTTAATAGATGATTTTTTTCATCAAGGGTTCCGTATAAGAGGTATTGATTACAATAATTTTTAGCAATTTGTTGTAGGTCTTTTTTTGTTAATATAGTATTTTTCGTCTGATCAAGATTAACCGCCACAATATCAATGGGTGCGTCTATTTGCTTTCCATTTTTTCTAACAATAATTACTAAATTTGGTTTCTCTGGAAGACGTACCAGAGCACTAGAAAAACCAGCAACTGATGCTGGCAATTTTTTTAATAAGGAATTAAGTTGGCTAATAAATGCAACATTATCGTGTAATCCTTGCCAACCATTGTCTGAATTTCTTGTCTTAGCAATAAAATCTTCTGCCTCAAAGCCAATGCTACAATTTTCAGCAGAGAGTAATGAAGAAAATTTATATTGTACGGTTGCGATACCTGCATTAATTTGATGTTTAATATTCTCAATATGAGGGAGCAAAAGACGTTGTTGGAGTTCAGGGTGTTTTGATAATTCATGATATAGATCCACCAACCAATTATTGGCACTATTTTCTTCAAAAAAATTATCTTCAGCCATTTTTTCTAATACTTTATTGGCAATATCAGGCTTATCACTAAATATGTGATGCTCTCTCTGGGGATAATAAGATTTATCGACAGCATCCTTTCTTTGAAAGACCGTTTTAGCAGTCACATCACATGTTTCATCACCACTTAATAAGAACCAGCCTCCACTACCTGTAAGTGCTGTAAGAGCCATTTTTTCGTATACTAATGTTTGAAAATCGTGTAGCGTTTTTTCGTTTTTACATTCCAATTCTGTTTTAATTTGACTCACATAAGAATACAATAATGTTGTTTTTAAAGGATCTACTAGCTCTTGTTTGCTACCTTTAGCAGTTTTGGGCGTAGGAGAGAATGACTGATAACTATTCATAAAATCATTATATAAAGGATCAGAGAGAAATCGTTGTTTGGCCATTTGAAATAAGATAGTCATTGCCAATGAACGGTAATCATGGTTACCGCAAAAATTAATACAGCCTCCTTTGGCCTGTTCACGTAAAACGCCATCTTTTTGATAAAAAACGACAGATGCTTTTAATTGCTCTTCCTCCAATATTTTGCTTGGGATATCAGTGCTAGCAAGTGTAAATTCAGTATTATATACTTCGGTAGTGATATGAGTTGGTCCTACACCAGGCAATTTCAAATAACGGACCTCTTCAGCAAGTTCCCGTTTATTAAATAAAGCTTCATCAATGATGACTGGCTTTGGTTTTTTATGTTCTTTAGAAAGGGTATGGATATATTCATATACCTCTCTTCTAATCTCATGATGTACATATCCGACAGCATCTACACGTACACCATCAAATCCATATTCAAGCATATAACGTTGGATATAGGGCTGCCAAAGTTCCCTCATTATTTCTTTTCTGATTTTTTCATCATCATAATTAAATCCGCGGACATCTTTAAAATCTTCATGTGCCCCTTTGAACCAATGAGGTTTTTCTTTGCACAATGGAGAATCAATAGCAACATGATTCAAGACCAGATCAAACATAGGGACAATGTCCAGTTCTCTCGCCCTTTGGGTAAATGATTTTAAGGCGTCTCGATTAAGTTGCTGGATCTTTTCTAATGAATCGTTAGCAGTCCCCTGGCTAAATTGAGGATTAATAAGATCGGGGTTGCTCATCGCATACAAACTACGAGTGACTTCATTACCTATTTTTACACCCAAATTCTTATCGGTTTTGAAAAAACCATTAATGTCACCAGGTAATTGCAAGGGGTTAATCCATAATGCATTGAATCCATATTGTTTCAATTTCGGCAAATAATTTTTCATATCTTCAATAGAGCGAAATTGCGTGGGATACATGTCGTAACATGCAATAATACCGTTGCCTTCGGTTAAAAAATTATAATTCATAAAATCATATTTCCTAAAAACAACTAAAAGAGCTATTAGTAAATTCTTCTGTCTCACTTGACTTTAAATCAGCCAATATTTTCTTGGAGTTATTGGCAGCCCTGTTGTAAATGTCATTAACTATTGTGACGGGTATTTTCCCTCTAGAAATAGTCTGTTGGATTGCGTTTTCCCAAGAAGCAAAGGCTCCTTTATTTCCATCAATTAGACCTTTTCCAAAATAAGCATTATTGATGGCATTAATTGAATAAGCATGCACAGTTATTTCTTTGGCAACTAAAATTGGCGTAATCATTAAGTGATCAATATAAAAAAATTCGTGCATTATAGCATAAATTCATTGACGAAACTTCTAACTTATTAGTATTTTGGTATAGACCTCACATCCTTTTCTGCCATATGGTTGTTCCAATACCACCTGTTACTAAAGCAACTCACTTTCTTCCTCCTTGATTAGCTTCTTCAAAAAATAATAGGTATTTATTTAATCACTTCAACTTCTTCCACTAACATTGAGGGACAAAATTAAAAAATCAATGTATTAGAACAATACACCAGTTTCAATAAGCAATCGCTCTTGTGAGTGCTTTGTACCATCCTGACCAAAGGCTGAACCGGCTGTAATATTATTTGCATCCACAAGGGACGCCTCACCGCGCACAAAAAAGATATCTCGTTGATAGGTTGGTGTTAGTGTTAATGACCATGCATTGCTGCCAGGGCCATAGGCAAGATTAATTCCGCCTGTTGTATCAATATATTCGGCACGCCCAGTAAGGCTCCAATGGGTATTGAAAGAAAATTTTATCGCTAAGCCAGCTCCATAAGAAGAAGCTGAGTCCAGTAGCCCGATACCAGGGTCCTTAGGAACATGAGTAAATTGTAATGTAGGACCAATAATCAATCGACCGGAGGTATAAGAATAAATCAAATCATAAATCTGACTGTTATTCTGAGCCAATGGAGTCACGAGACTCCATTGGTTGTCATGTTTGATATTTCCGGAAGCAACTACGCTTATGCTATTTTTTGAATTAATAGTATAAGTTACTAGTCCCGAAAGCCAGTTAAGCCGCCCAGAATAAAAGCCATCGTTTAAAGAAACCGAGACACTGGCAGGACCATGGGTGTAGTGTACGTGGACACCGCGATTCACCGCATTGGTCTGATTCCAAAGCAATCCACGCTCAACATTAAAATTTTGGAAGGTAAAAGTATTTTCAGCGCCGATGAGCGTGAATAACTTTCCTGCCATTATCGAAAAATTATCGCTAGGAGCCAATGTGATAAAAGCCACTGGAACGGGGCCGAAAAAATCACGAGTCGTATCGTCCATGCGCAGATAGGGAGTACCAAGAGAGGGTAAAGAATAACCACCTGCCTGAACATAAAATTGCAACAAACCTCTGGTATTCTGAATAAATAGCTGACCATTATCTAAATCGAGTAGTGAGTTCGGATTTCCCATTACAGGATTGTTCTGCCGCAGGCCAAAGCCGCTTAAAGCGCCAGTGATATAAATTTTTTCGAATGGGCCTGCCTCGATGTTAAATGGATTGGAATTGGCAACAAGTGGACCAGTAATCGCAGGATAGGGCAAAGAAATCGAAGTTGTTTCAGCTTCTGTAGTTTTAGCCCAGGTTGGCACTATTAGAATACTAAAAGAGATATAAAGTAAAATTTGAGCAATAGATTTTTTCATACTCGTTCTACTCCGTGCCATATAAGCCAAATTAATAGTTCCAGGTTCTACTGCCACTTCCGAATAAAAAATATGTTTCTCGAGAAATAAGCTATGGAAAATATTTTAAGATTTAGTATATTTGCCAATCAGTTCACAGTGCTCAAGAATATGCTGTTGCATCGCTTTTTCTACTATCTGTTTCGTCGCTGTTTTATCCAACGAAAGCAGCGTATCAAGCGCGTAGAGCTTAAAAAAATATCGGTGCGTGCCAGATGGTGGACAGGGACCACCATAACTTGATTTCCCCCAGCTGTTTTTACCAGTGATTACTGAAGCAGGTAGCGTCGCTCCTGTTCTAAGTTGCCTGTAATCAGCTGGCAAATTCAATAAAACCCAGTGAACCCAGACCCCCATTGGTGCATCAGGGTCATCCATAATCAAAACGAACGATTGTGTATGCGGAGGTGGATTGTGCCAAATAAGGGGTGGTGGGTGGTTATCCCCCTCACAAGTATATTCCAAAGGAATCAAAGCATTGTGCTTAAATGCTGGGCTTTCTAGTGAGAAATTCAAAGTAATCTCCTTATATTTGTGATTTTTCCTGTCTTTTTTACCTTAATTTGCCATAAATTAAGAAAAGTAACTCATTTAAGCATAGCATGATCACTATACAGTTGTGTTTTTATGAGGAGTTAAATGATTTTCTTCCCACAGAAAAGCGGCAATTAAGAGAAGATTAGAAATAAATAAAAATTTGCCTGGAAATTTCAGGGGATTACAGTGAGGGACTCTTATATAAAAAACGCGTATGTACTTAATATAGGATGATTATTTGCAAGGCGATTTCAATGAGCATGGAGAAGAAGCATCAAATAATGGAACAACATTTACTGGATATGAGGATGAAATGTACCTACCTGGTGGACGTTCAGCTCTGGTTGAACATCCAATCATTCATTCCCAACCTACGATTTTATTTTTATTGACGTAAATGGATAATTTAAATTTTATGATGGGTTTTTAGATTGCCGTTTAATAAGTGTGCTCATTAATTTTTCAATGTTAGTAACGTGAGGATTTTCCTCAAATATCATCGCCTTAGTGCGGTCCTCACAATATCCTTTAACTTCTGGATCTGGAAAAATATAGAATTTTTTTTGTTCTACTTCACGTATTATATACTCAGCAATATCAAGGGCGGGACGTGAATGAGATAAAAGTGATTTTAAGATTTCTTGGAATTGCGAAGAGGTATCCTCATTATGAGATAAAAGCGCTGTATCAGTAAATGAAGGAAAAACTACGGAGATATTTACCGGTTTCTTCATACGATCTAAATCAAAATATAGCGATTCAGATAAAGCTAAAACGGCGTGTTTGGACATGGAATAAGAGGCTGTCTGCGAACCAGTACAAAGTGCATATAAGCTGGCTATATTGATGATATGCGAATAAAACGTTTGTTGAAATAAGAAGGGAATAAATGCTTGAATTATATAAATCATTCCATGTAAATTAACGTCCATGACTTTTTGAACGTGTTCAGGACATAAATCCCAAATTGGACCTAATTGGCCTATAATACCTGCATTATTATAAATCCAATCGATACGTCCCAATTGGTTCTGAACTTGTTGAGCCAGCTGCGTTACTTGGTTAGGCTTCGTTACATCACAGGAAATTTCCAAGACTTTTCCTGGAAATAACGCCAATAATCGTGTGGCTTCATTTTTAAGCGTCACACTATCTTTATCCACCATAACTACAAAGCTATCTCGTTGTAAATGGACTTGGGTTAATGCTAATCCAATTCCACTTGCAGCCCCAGTGATTACAGCTACTTTCATTTTATTTCCTTTGCTATAATTTTCTATATTCGTAACAAAATAAAGGATCTATTTTGAAAAACGGCGACGAAATACCAGAACCTGATGAGTATCCTACTGTGCCGGATGAGTATCCAGAAAATCCAGAGCCTTATGAGCCAGATGAGCCTGGACTGCCTGAGCCTGAGCCAGTACAACCCACAGAACCCAATTTAGAATAGTAATTGTATCGCTCACACCCTATTGGCAAGGTAATTGTGCAAATGCAAAATACTTTGCCTTCATTATAGTCATTAGATTCCATTTATCAGTTGGTCCAAGGCGTTACCTATATCTTTAGCCCTCATTAAGCTTTCTCCAACAAGAAAAGCATTTATTCCATGAGATTGCATCAAACGGATGTCTGTATGAGTGTTAATCCCACTTTCAGTAATGGTGATTCTGTCATTGGGTATATAGGGTTTTAAATCAATACTCAATTGAATATTTGTATTAAATGTATGAAGACTGCGGTTATTGATTCCTATTAATGGGGTAGGCAAACGCAAAGCACGCTCGAGTTCTTCTTGATTATGACTTTCTACAAGAACAGCCATGCCAAGCTCTTGAGCCAATTGGCAAAACTCAACTAACTGAACGTCATCAAGTAACGCAACAATAAGTAAAATACAATCAGCACCTAAAGCCAAACTTTCATAAATTTGATAGGTATCAATAATAAAATCTTTGCGCAATACCGGTAATTTACAATGTGTTTTTGCTTGGACTATATAATCGGGATGACCTTGAAAAAATTCAATATCAGTAAGTACAGACAGACAGCGTGCACCATGTTGGTCATATATTGCTGCAATTTCTGCTGCATTAAAGTTCTCTCGAATTATGCCTTTGCTTGGAGATGCTCGTTTAATTTCTGCAATAATGGCTGGTGTTTCTTTAGCTTGTAGGGCAGTAAGAAAGTCTCTTCGTTCCATGATTGGTTGTTGTTTTAGTACCTCTAAAGGCTTTTCTAGCTTAGCCAAACTAATTTCTTCTAGTTTTTGTTGAGCAATACGCTGCAGTATACTATTCATGATTTGATTCTTTGTTTAGGGTTTGAGTTAATTGGCGAAGTTTGGTAAAGCATTGATTGGCTTTACCACTGTCTATGGCGATTTTAGCTTGTTCCAATGCTTGTTCAAAAGATAATTCATTGCCAGCACAATAGATGGCAGCTGCAGAATTTAACAGCACTATATCTCGTGCTGCCCCTGATTTTCCGGAAAGTACCGCATGAATGTAGTCTAAACTTTGACTGGGTGAGTTCACAATAATTTCATCTAAAGAGTGATGTTTGATGCCATAATCTTTAGGATTAATAATCCAATGTTCATATCTACCTTCTCGATATTCAACGACATTCGTAGGGGCTACAATACTGATTTCATCCATACCATCCTGTGAACTGATTACTAACGCTCTTTCGCTTCCTAAATGAGCAAGAACTGAAGCTAAAGGTTGTTGCCACGTTGCTGAAAATACCCCAACAACTTGTTTTTTTACATGGGCAGGATTAATTAATGGGCCAAGTAAGTTAAATAAGGTTCTAATTCCTAGTTGTTGGCGAGCTGTTCGAGCATGTTGCATCGCTGGATGATAATGTGGAGCAAATAAAAAAGTTAAACCACATTGTTTCATACAGATTCGCATTTGTTCATCGGTGAGATTTAATATAAAGCCTGCTTTCTCTAATAAATCAGCACTACCACTACGACTGGAGATGGAGCGATTACCATGTTTTGCAACAGGAAATCCTGCACTTGCCACTACAAAACTACAGGTGGTAGAAACATTAAAGGTATTTTTTCCGTCCCCACCAGTACCTACTATGTCAATTAAGTTTGTTCCTAAATCTATAGTACGAGCGAATTGCTGCATGACCTCTGCGGCGGCGATTAGCTCCTCGGTGGTTTCACCTTTCATGCGCATTAGTGCTAAAAAGGTAGCAATTTGCACGTCACTATATTGGCCAGACATGCAAGCATGTAGGACACCACGCACTTGCGTGGCGGTTAAATTCTTTTTCGCAATCAGGTGTTCAAAGAGAAGATTAGGTTTCATACTTTAAAAAATTTTCTAATAATTTTAGCCCATGCTGGCTTAATATTGCTTCTGGGTGGAATTGTAGACCAAAAATAGGGTATTGGCGATGTGAAATTGCCATAATGGTATTATCTGTCCATGCATCAACTGAGAAACAATCAGGAAGACTGTCTTTATCAACCGCTAAGGAATGGTAACGGGTTGCTTTGAATGGATTGGGTATATTTTTAAATATTCCTTGCTGATTATGGGTAATAGTCGATGTTTTTCCATGCATTATTTCCGGGGCAGATATGATTTTACCCCCAAAAACTTGGGCCATACATTGATGTCCCAGACAAATCCCTAATATAGGAATATCTTGATAAAAAGAATGAATTACCTCCATAGAAATGCCGGCGTCCTTGGGCGCTTTGGGGCCAGGGGAAATCACCAAGTAGGTAGGATTAAGTGTCTTTATTTGAGTCAAACTAATTTGATCATGAGTGAAAACAGTTACTTCCTGGTCTAGACATTGAAAATATTGTACTAGATTGTAAGTAAATGAGTCGTAGTTATCGATGATGAGTAGCATGTTAAATTAAAATATGAATGAATAATCGTAGTTTAAAGCAGTAGCATTATATTTTCTCCGAGCTCTCCTTCTCTTGGGGCTACACCCTTATAAGGTAAAGTCTTCACCCAAATAAACAGCTCTTACTTGTTGGTTAGTCAGTATAATATCTGGTGTTCCTTCACACAATATTTTTCCTTGGCTGACAATATAAGCTCGCTCACAAATATCTAATGTTTCTCTTACATTATGATCTGTGATTAGAACTCCAATGCCTTTATTACATAAATGTTGAATAATTTTTTTAATATCAATGACCGAAATGGGATCAACTCCAGCAAAAGGTTCATCGAGTAGAATAAAAGAAGGCTCTATGGCTAAAGCTCTAGCAATTTCGACTCGCCGTCTCTCGCCTCCAGATAAGGCCATGCCTAGACTTTTGTCTAGATGGGAAATATGAAATTCTTGAAGTAACAGATCGAGCTTTTCTTCTCGAGCTTGTTCACTTAAATCAGATCTTAATTCCAGTATAGCCATAATATTTTCTGCAACAGTCAGTTTGCGGAATACAGAAGCCTCTTGAGGGAGATAGCTGATTCCTAAGCGAGCTCGTTGATGCATGGCGCTTGATGTAATGTCTCTTTCAGACAAGAAAATTTGCCCCTCATCGCAGGCTTGTAGTCCTACTATCATATAAAAACAAGTTGTTTTTCCAGCACCATTAGGTCCTAGCAAACCTACACATTCTCCTTTTTTTATGTGAATGCTAATACCATCGACAACCGTTCGCGATTTAAACGATTTTTTGAGGTTTCGTGCTTCTAGAATGCTCATGATGGGTTCTTTTCTGGATGATAAATAATCATTATTCGTTTACTCCCATTGCCCTGAGATAAAACATGTTGTTTTTCAGTATCATAGCTTATTTTCGCTGCAGAAAATGAGTTATTTCCTTGCTCGACGTGAGCATTCCCTATTAATTCAATTAAATGCCGTAGTGGATAATAACGAATAGTATCCGCATAGGCATGAAGGGGCGGTTTTTTAGGATCTGTTGTTGTCCAGTAATGTGCTTGTTGTCCTGGAGCTCCGCTGGCTATGGCTACAACAAGCTGATTTTTTTCGTTACCTAAGGTAATTGCTTTAGTTGCGCGTAAGTTTGTTGTCCCTTGTATCAACTCAACATTGCCAGTATAAACACCCTTATGTTGCTGTTGGCTCAAATCTGCTGAGTCTGCCATTACATGCATTACTTTTTCTTTATCTTCAGACAATGCATATGAAGCACACGCAAATGTCAAAAGAAACCATAGACTCAACCACAACTTAAAGTGGTCTGACAAGCTGTAATTAGCCATGTGCTGGAACATAACTTCCTCGGGCTCGATGAAGTAATTCTACTCGTTTTTCATCTAAATAAGCATTCATTCCAGTAGATTGAATGATGTTACCTGATTGTTCATAGGTCACTAAAACGTTAGAAATTGCTTTTTTTTCTTTTGGAAAGTAGGTGACTTCTTCTGTTTTTAAGGTGCTTTCTTGGGATTTAGCTCCCTTGTTCTGATGTACAATTACATTACCCATAAACGTAACTTGTTTCCCTCCTTCAAATGAACGGCCTTTTGTTGAGCGAATATCCCAAGGCGATTGTTCGTCTTGACTTACAATAATATGAGGATTTTCAAATAAATAAACATTATCCTTTTGAATATGTTGCATGAGTGGTGAGGTTAATAGATTCGCTAAAGTACCTTTTTGATCAAACTGGCGTACGGTTACGTGAGAAATTATAGTATCTACTGAATTTGCTAAAGTTTCGTGATCAAGGCGAATGATTGTTGTTGAATGGCTGTAATACCACCCGGAACAAGCGAGAAGAATTAATGTAAAAAAAAGCCACATGAATTGTTTGACTGCGTTCATTGTTTTAAATAACCTGTTATAGCTAAATCCATTTTGTTCTGTGCATTGAGAATGAGATCGCATAATTCACGTACAGCCCCACGACCGCCCGGTAAAGTTGTTTGCCACATGGCAATTTCTTTAACTAAGTGTGTTGCATCAGCAACAGCGACACTAAGGCCAACTTGTTGCATAATAGGTATATCTGGAATATCGTCACCTATGTAAGCGAATTGTTCATCTTTTAGATTTAATGTTTTTTTTAGTTGGTTGTAAGCCTCTTTTTTATCTAGTTGATCTTTGTAATAATGAAGAATACCTAATTGTTGCATTCGATGGTCAACTAATGGATTACAAGAGCCGGTAATAACAGCAACTTCAATACCTATTGCCATCAGTAATTTTAAACCGACACCGTCGTGGATATGAAATGTTTTCAGTTCATTAAAGTGAGTATCTATATATAAAAAGCCATCGGTGAGCACCCCATCTAAATCACAGATGAGGCATTTAATGTTTTTTGCTTGTTCTATTAATTTAATCATTAAAAAACACCAGCCTTTAACAAATCATGAAGATGAAGTACGGCAGTCGGCCTTTTTTCTTCATCAATTACAATGAGTGAGGTTATACTGTATTTTTGCATCATAGCTAAGGCTTCAGCAGCAAGCATTCCTTTATAAATAGTACGGGCACTAGGGGTCATTACCTCTTTAATTGGAGTAGTATTAATGTCATATTGACGAGTTAAAGTTCGCCTAATGTCTCCATCGGTATAGATGCCAGTAAGATATCCTTTGTTATCGATAACACAAGTCATACCTAGTTTTTTATCGGTTACTTCAATAAGTGCCTCACTAACGGTCGCATTTTCATGAACGAGCGGTAACTGGTCTCCTTGGTGACAGAGAGCGTCAATACGCAACAAAAGTCGCTTACCCAAGGAGCCTCCAGGATGAGATAAAGCGAAATCCTCCTCACTGAACCCTCGGGCTTGCAGAAGTGCAATTGCTAGTGCATCTCCCATCACTAATGCAACTGTAGTACTGGTTGTGGGTGCTAGACCAAGTGGGCATGCTTCTTGTTTGATACTGACGTCTAAATTCACATTGGATGCTTTCGCTAAAGCAGATTCAGAATTACCGGTTAAGCTGATGAGTGGAATTTCTAATCGCTTTAATAAAGGGAGTAAGGTTACCAATTCAACAGTATTGCCAGAGTGGGATATTGCGATCACTGTGTCTTGCCGAGTAATCATGCCCAGATCACCATGGCTTGCTTCACCTGGATGCATAAAAAATGAGGGGCTGCCTGTACTTGATAAAGTAGCGGCAATTTTATTGGCGATATGGCCCGATTTTCCCATGCCAGTTACAACTATTCGTCCTTTACAGGCAAGTAGTAACTCACAGGCTTTTTCAAATCGACTATCAATTCTCTGGGTTAATTCAAATACGGCTTGTGCTTCGGTCTCAATGACAGCAAGTCCTAGATTACAAAAATTCATAAGCTTATTTTTTGTTTTTTTGTTTAATTTTGATTCTAACAAAAAAACATTTGAATAAATAGAATTAAATAACTCATTTTTTTTTGTGATCCAGTATATACTTCTACTTTTGGCTAAATCGGGATAAAGAGAGCATGCCTGAAAATTGGGTTGAAATAAAGAATTTAATATTTACTCGTGATCGTCGCCGCATATTTGATGGTATTAATATGGAGGTTAAACGAGGCAATATTACTGCCATTATGGGACCAAGTGGTTCTGGAAAGACGACTTTATTGCAGCTCATTGGTGCACAGCTAAAGCCTGATAGTGGTGCTATTTATGTAAATGGGCAAAATATGCACCAATTACCTCGTAAAGCTTTATATGAAGCAAGACGTGATATGGGCTTACTTTTTCAAAGTTCTGCTTTGTTTACTCATCTCTCAGTATTTGAAAACGTCGCTTTTCCTTTAAGGGAGCATACACAATTACATGGATCAATGTTGCGTAACATTGTATTAATGAAACTTGAGGCTGTTGGTTTGCGGGGCGCTGCTGATTTGATGCCCGCTCAGTTGTCGGGTGGGATGGCAAGACGAGTTGCTTTAGCACGTACAATTGCTTTGGATCCAGAACTGATGATGTACGATGAACCTTTCACTGGACAAGATCCTATTTCATTAGGAGTTTTGGTTCGTCTCATTAAACGGTTAAATGATTTATTGCATACAACAACGATTATTGTTTCTCATGATGTAGAAGAAACATGTTCAATTGCTGATTATATGTACCTTATTTCAGGTGGAAAAATTATAGGAGAAGGAACCCCACAGGAGTTAATACAATCCACCGAACCTCAGGTGAAGCAGTTTATGCATGGCGAGGCAGACGGAGTAGTACGTTTTCATTATCCTGCCAGACCCTATACAGAGGAGCTCTTAGATGTTTGAATTCATTACGCGTATAGGTAATCGCGGTTTACGAATCTTACAAGACTTAGGTAGTTCCGGGTTATTTTTATTTTTTATGCTATTTAGGAAGCCTGACGTTTCAAGGTTATGGCCTTTAGTACGTTATCAAATTTATTTTGTGGGTGTATTATCCTGCTTGATTATTGTTGTTTCTGCTTTATTCATTGGTATGGTTGTTGGTTTACAAGGTTATAATACGTTGCAAAAATTTGGTGCTTCAAGCCAGTTAGGTCAATTATTAGCCTTAAGTATTTCAAGAGAACTTGGTCCAGTAATCAGTGCTTTGTTATTTGCTGGCCGTGCTGGTTCCGCTTTGACTGCTGAAATTGGTTTAATGAAAGCAACGGAACAGTTATCTAGTATGGATATGATGGGTGTTGATCCTTTAGGTAGGGTTATTTATCCTCGATTTTTAGCAGGTTTTATTGCGTTACCTCTTTTAGCATTAATTTTTTCTGCTGTTGCAATCTTTGGCGGATATTTTATCGGAGTACATTGGTTAGGTGTGGATGCAGGAAGTTTTTGGTCTAACATGCAGGCGGCTGTTGATTTTCGGATTGATGTACTCAGTGGTATTATTAAAAGCTTAGTTTTTGCTTTTGTTGTAACCTGGATATCAGTATTCCAGGGTTTTGAATGTATGCCTACTGCAGAAGGTATCAGCCAGGCGACGACTAAAACAGTGGTTTATTCTTCGCTTGCAGTATTAGGGCTTGATTTTTTGTTGACAGCAATGATGATTGGAGATTGGTAAATGAATAAGCAACGTTACGTAGATTTTAGTGTTGGCCTATTTATGTTGCTTGGTGTGTTGGCCTTATTAGTCATGACCATGAAAGTGAGTAATTTCTCTAATTTTATGTCTCAGGACCATTATCAAGTGACCGCAGATTTTACTGATATTGGTGGCTTAAAGGTTCGGGCGCCAGTAACAGTGGCTGGAGTTAAAATTGGCGAAGTGACTCATATTGAATTGCAGCCAGGAGAGCTTAATGCAAAAGTAACGATGCGTTTGAGAAGCGATAAAAAAATTCCTTATGAAGATACCTCAGCACGAATTTTGACTGAGGGATTGCTTGGTTCAAATTACATTAGTATTGTCCCTGGTTTCGAAGACGAAGACAGTCACGATCATCCTTTTTTGCAAAATGGGGACGTGATCGGTAAAACTCAAGAAGCAATCATCCTAGAAAATTTAATTGGTCAATTACTGTTTAACATTAAAAAATAAAAAGGTTACAGACATGAGAATAATAAAAACAATCTTATTAGCTATCGGTGTAATTGTATCTCCAGTAATGAGTGCTGCACAAAACTCTCCTATTCCTATGTTGGAGGAGACTGCAAATAATATTATTGCGACCCTTAAGGAAAATAAGACCAGCTTGAAAAGCAACCCTAACATTATCTACCAAGCAGTGGAAACACACTTACTGCCTATTGTAGATGTAGCTGGAATGTCTCGTTCTGTTTTAGGAAGACAAGCGTGGAATAAAGCAACAAGTTTACAAAAAGAACAATTTTCCAAAGCATTTACACGTCTTGTGATTCGTACTTACTCCAGCCCTTTAGCACAATATGCCGACGAGAGTGTACAGTTCTTACCTTTAAGAGGTTCTTTAAACTCCAGATTTATACGAGTTAACAGTATTATAGTTCGTACAGAAGGTCAAAATATTCCTTTGTCTTATAGTCTTGTTGCTAAAAATGGTCAGTGGAAAATATATGACATTAGTGTTGAAGGTGTGAGTTTACTGCAAAGTTTCAGATCACAATTTGCCCAAGCCTTACAAAATTCCAGTATTGATGATGTGATTAAACTGATGCAAAAGAAACAGCTTAAAAGGGCTTCATAATTGTGAATAAAGTTTATTTTAAACCTGAAGTAGATCTGACATTTAAGTCAGTAGTAGAAGTACGTGCAAAGCTTTGTCACGCTTTCATGGAAGATAAAAGTGATCTATTTACTCTTGATTTAAGTAACGTAAGACATTGCGATAGTGCAGGTTTAGCATTGTTGATTGAAGCCAGGAGACTATGCAAAAAGAATCAAAAAGCTTTTGAAGTTATTGGAATGCCTGCTGAAACACGATCTTTGGCAGAATTTTGTGGTGTGAAGAGTATTTTAGAAACCTAACGATTTGTATTTATTTCAATTTGTGAGCTAATTTTAATGTTGAGTAACGAAGAAATCGAACAGAAATTTAAAGCTATAGAAGATGTTTTTTACGTGAAGGTGGAGGGGGATGGTTATCAATATCAGATAACCGTAGTAAGTGATATCTTTTTAAATAAACCCAAAGTAGCCAGACAACAGTGGGTCTATGCGCAACTGAAAGAATTGATTACCACTGGTAGGCTTCATGCAATTAACATGAAGACGTGGACAAAAGAAGAATGGGGGAAGCAACATGGATAAATTATTAATTAATGGCGGTAAAGCATTACATGGTGAAGTGGTTATTTCTGGAGCGAAAAATGCAGCTTTGCCAATAATGGCAGCGAGTTTACTAGCAAGAGATCATGTAACGATTTCAAATGTTCCCCATCTTAAAGACATTACAACGATGATGGAATTATTAGGTCAATTAGGTGCTCATTTAATTGTTGATGAAAAAATGAATGTCCAAGTTGATGCTAGCCAAGTAAATGAATTTGTTGCTCCTTATGATTTAGTTAAAACAATGCGTGCTTCAATTTTAGTGTTGGGGCCTTTGTTAGCGCGCTTTGGTAAAGCAGATGTATCTTTACCCGGAGGTTGTGCTATTGGAACACGGCCTGTTGATCTGCATTTAAAAGCATTAAAATCTATGGGGGCTGATATCACCGTTAAAAATGGATATATAAATGCACAATGTAGACGTGGTCGTTTGCAAGGCAAACGCATCATGTTTGATACGGTTACAGTTACAGGTACCGAAAATATTTTAATGGCCGCAACACTTGCCGAAGGAACTACAATTATTAAAAATGCTGCGCGTGAACCTGAAGTAGTGGATTTGGCGCATTTTTTAACTCAAATGGGCGCTAAAATTTCAGGTGCTGGAACCTCAATCATTGAGATTGAAGGTGTTTCAGATCTTTCAGGTGGAGTTTATTCGGTAATGCCGGATAGAATTGAAGCTGGAACTTATCTGGCAGCCGGAGCCTTGACTCGAGGACATGTTACCGTCAAGCGAGTACGTCCCGATACTTTATTATCGCAACTGTGCAAATTTGAAGAAGCAGGTGCGGAATTAACAATTGGTGAGGATTGGGTAAGTCTTAATATGAATAATCAACGTCCTCAAGCGGTGAATATTTCCACAGCTCCATACCCAGCTTTTGCCACAGACATGCAAGCTCAATTCATGGCAATGAACTCAATAGCGGACGGAGCTTCGACTATAGTTGAGACTATATTTGAAAATCGTTTTATGCATGTGCAAGAGTTGCAGCGTATGGGAGCCCAGATTCAACTAAATGGTAATACTGCAATAATTAATGGTGTTGAAAAATTAACTGGTGCACCTGTAATGGCAACGGACCTACGTGCTTCAGCCAGTTTGATTTTAGCGGGTTTAGTTGCTGAAGGTGAGACTTCAGTTGAGCGTATTTATCATGTAGACAGAGGTTATGAGCGCATAGAAGAAAAATTATCTTTATTGGGTGCTGATATCAAGCGAGTCTCTGACCGGTGATTACTAGAGACGAACTCTCATTATACCTGCATCAATTATTGAGTTGTGAACGTTACAGTGATTATGCACCTAACGGGATACAGGTTGATGGTGCACTACAGATTAAGCGAATTTGCACTGCAGTGACTGCTTCTGATGATGCTATTTCACAAGCAATCTCGTGGGGAGCAGATGCGCTTTTAGTTCATCATGGATATTTTTGGCGTGGTGAGGCGCCGACGATCACCGGAATGAAGCGACAGCGTATTAACAAACTTTTAAGCAATGACATGAATCTGTTTGCATATCATTTGCCGTTGGATTGTCATCCTGAGCTTGGAAATAATGCTTGTTTAGCTAAACTGCTTGATGCAGATATGATTCATATGCACCGAGCAGGCAGCACTGATAATTTGCTTTGGTCAGGTAAGTTATCTCAAACAATGAGTCATACAGCATTTTTAGAGTTTCTCGCAAAAAAGTTACAACGGACTCCTTTACTTATTGTAGGTAGTGATAAACCGATCACACATATTGCTTGGTGTAGTGGAGGCGCTCAGGATTTTATAGAAGATGCCTATCAACTGGGTGTAGATGCTTATCTTAGTGGAGAAATTTCGGAGCGAACTTATTATCAAGCAAAAGAATTAGGCATCCATTATTATTCTTGCGGACATCACGCAACAGAGCGATATGGGATCCAGACTTTAGGTAATTATCTGGCATCTCAATTTGAGCTTGAGCATTTATTTATTGACAGTGAGAATCCTGTTTAATCTCAGTTCTAAGAAATCATTATATAGGAAGATTTTTATTTTCTTCAGGAGCAGGCGGGGCTGAGTTTAAGAAATGAGTAATTAATAAAATCAAAAAAGCAGCTAACGAAAAATAAAAAAAGATTTTTGCAATAAGAAGTAACGTGGGGTTAGTTCCAATGTATAAATAAAAAGCCATGATAATAGTGATAACAAAAAAAATAAATGCCCCTGTTAACATATTCTTCCTTTAAGTGAGTACAACTATTATCGTAAGTTTCCATGCACCGTAAAGCTGTATTTGGCGCATCTTGCACGAAAATAAAACTTCGGAAGCTCACATACGGATGTACGCTCTAATGGCACTCAGTTAAGACCTCATGCCTACTTCCCGTGGCTTGTCCACAGGATCCAAGGATCTAATTCTAACAGATTTATGGATCCCGCAGACAAGCCTCGGGACGTCGATAGGTGAAGAGTTTACTCAAAACGCTTAACTTAGTGCCGTTAACGTATGACTTATTATTCGGGATAGCAATAGATATCATTTCCACCAGGTACTCCTGAATGATATATAATTACATTGCCACCTACAACAGCTACTTTTTCTTTTACGCATCGATATCCCGGATATGTATAATAATATTCACCTTGTGGTATGGGACCTTCAACTGTTATATAAGTATGTGCTTGTGGGTTAACTGTAATAGGAACGCTTTTCCAGGTCTTGGTTTCTGTGATTATAGTGGTATCAGCAAAAGCAGCTATAGCTATTGCTAATTGTACTATGATAAGGAATATGTTTTTCATTTGCATCCTCCCTGCGTGCGTATTTCATAATGGATGATTAGTATCTTTAACTAACGTGAGTTCGACGTAGAAAGCATGGAAATGATTTTTTACGTCGCTAAATGGGCGTTATCCCATACAGGCATACTGAGCAAAATGCCTGTATGGGATAACGCTCTAAAAAAGCTCGATATAAAAAATTATTTTATTTTGTATATTGAGCCGACGTTAATCAGTGATTCTATGATTAAATATAGCACTATTTGGTTATTAAATTAACTTTATATGTGATTAGAGCTTCTTTTGAGGAAGTATTGTTCAATTATTTTTAAATCTCTTCCCCTCGAGGGAGAAGAGCGGGCATTTTAACGGTGACCGTGCATGTGTACACCAGTGGTATGCCCATGTGTATGGCTATCATGTCCATGGACATGAGTATCGTGGCCATGCGTAGGGTTATCGTGTCCATGGACATGGCTGCTGGTGGTATAAACAGTTCCTGTACCATGATCATGATAGTGAGAATCTGTATAAACTGACGCAGTAGAATAACTGGGTGTGGAATAAAAACCAAAATTATTATAACCAGTTGTAACGACGCGATTCGGTATATAAGTACTGTTATTGCGCCCAAATAAAAAGGGTAATACACAAACAAGGCCAATTAGAACCAGTGCAATTGGAATTATTGGTGTAAAAATAAAAGCGGATGCTAACGTCATTTTAGCCGCTATCGCGGTAGTGGTTGCTGCGGCGGATTTGAGGCTTACTGCTGCAATTACCCCTGCAGTGATTACAGCAGCCGCTGTGAGTGCAGCCATGCATTTGAGTAAAAAACTGTAATTGGTATTGTCTTCCTGTTTCTTATGGTGTTTTGTCATTAGTTACTCCTTGAACTATAGCGCCACCTACTAAGTTTTATACTGCGTTGCAAACTCACTCGGCTTCAGTCATTTACTTTATGTAAACTCCTTCACCTCGTTCACTTGCGCCTTGTCTAAAACCTAGTGGGTGGTACTATACTTGGTTGCTTACCTTGATAGATCAACCCTCCGCGAAGCGGAGGGTGACGATCCCTAAAAATGATATTCACATAAATTATTTTTAATTTCTACTGTGGAATATCAATTCAAAATAATAAATGACAATTTTTTATTTGAGTTTTAAGGAGTATTTTTTCGGAATGAGTTTCCAGAATGATGAGTTGTCTATTTCAACGATATCAGAAGCTACATAGTCTAAAAACATGAAAGTTCCTTCAATGAGATCTCGTGTTTCTTTATCACGAGCGAGGAAATGTTCTAGGACTTCTTTTAATCCTAATTCGTCTTCTTGAAATCCTGAATATTCTGGATTGCTTACCACGAAGCCATCTATAGAAAACCCAGTTTTAAGATTCAACGTGATTGAGATAAAAGCATCTGTAGCCATAACTTCAGTACGTGAAAGATCTTCAGGGAGTTTATTGAGATCAATTTTTGCTGAAAGCAATGCAGTTAACCCTGTATAATTGCCATCCATATCTTTGGTTGTTGAAGTGAGCACTCCTTTGATAAAAATGGCATCGCCATATTCTTCAGTGTACTCTCTTATAGTTTCTTGCAAATATTCAATCGCACTAGGAATCATTTCGTTACTTTCTTCACGTGGTAAAAACTTTGTGAAATCAAGTCCAAGGGACCCTTTAAAAACAGTGGTTGGAGATTTGCCATCGCCATAGTCATAGCTTAGATTGTCCACCTTTACTTCGAAACTGTTTTTTGAGCCGAATTTTTTATACAGCCCATTTAAGGCGATTTTTTCGGCACGTTCGCTATTGAGTTCTACTGTGTCAAATTTGAGTCTTGCAACAGTGTCTTGATTTTGAAGTGGCGCTAGAATATTTGTAATTTCTGAATTTAAAAGATCAAGCGCGTTATCACTTGCGAATACACTGGATACAAGACAAAAACTTAAGCCAATGGAACAAAAAAATTTTTTCATATGAAACATCCTGTTTTATTTAGTTTATTTGGATTTGACAGTTTTATGTTTTATTACAAAAACGAAATTCAAAACCATCAGATGGTTTTGCAAAAACTGTGGAGGTGTATTATGCCACTCTTTGATAGTAAAAAAAATATTTGTGATGTGGTTAAGTTATGGGGTTATTGTTGTAATTTTTAACGATTGTAGAGCATGTACAAACCAATGCCCGAACTGGGCGGGCATTGGCTCACTTTAATTTTTATTCATCTTCCCAGCTTAAAGTACCACCAGCTTGATATTCAATCACACGAGTTTCAAAGAAATTTTTCTCTTTTTTCAAATCCATCATTTCACTCATCCAAGGGAATGGATTTACGGCACCTGGATATTGTTCCGCTAAGCCAATTTGGGTGAGGCGTCGATTTGCAATGAAGTGTAAGTACTCTTCAAACATTTCTGCATTCATTCCCAAGATTCCCTGTGGCATGGTGTCTTTGGCATATTGATATTCCAAATCTACTCCTTGGCGAATGAGCTGTGTTATTTCTTCTTTAAATTCAGGGGTCCATAAATGCGGATTTTCAATCTTAATTTGATTAATTACATCAATACCAAAATTCATATGCATGGATTCATCGCGCAAAATGTATTGGAATTGTTCTGAGGTTCCGACCATTTTATTTCTACGACCCATAGAAAGAATTTGTGTAAAACCAACATAGAAAAAGATTCCTTCAAATACTACATAGAAGGCAATTAAGTCACGTAATAAACGTTGATCATTTTCTAAGGTGCCCGTATGGAATGTTTCATCAGCTAAACTTTGGGTATAGGGTAATGCCCAAGCGGCTTTAGTGGCTACTGAAGGGATTTCTCGATACATATTGAAGACTTCTGCTTCATCAAGTCCCAAACTTTCAATAACATATTGATACGCATGGGTATGCAAAGCTTCTTCAAAGGCTTGTCGCAAGAGATATTGTCTGCATTCTGGATTGGTTATATGTCTATAAACAGCCAGAACCAGATTATTGGCAACTAAAGAGTCGGCTGTTGAGAAAAAGCCTAAGTTGCGTTTGATAATTAAACGTTCCGCTTCTGTAAGACCATTAGGATCTTTCCAGAGTGCTACATCAGCACTCATACTGATTTCATTGGGCATCCAGTGATTGGCGCAAGCGGTTAAATATTTATCCCAAGCCCATTTATATTTGAAGGGCACAAGTTGATTTAAATCGGCGCGACAATTGATAATACGTTTATCATCAACATGAATGCGCGCAGCCCCCATTTCAAGAGACTCATAGCCTGTAGCACCTGTAAGAATGATGTCTTGTTGTTGTGTGATGTTTTCTGACATTTAAGTTCTCCCTAATTATTGGCATGCTTCACAGTCTGGATCGAGTATAGAGCATGCTTTTGGCGCTTCAGTCATTATTTTAACTGCATTGAGTGCACTATCAGTGACTGTGGATTTCTCAGCATTAGATGCACCCATGCTACGTAAGTAATAAGTCGTTTTTAATCCACGTATCCACGCATGCATGTAGAGTTGATCCAATTTTTTACCAGAAGGTTGCGCCATATAGATATTGAGCGATTGGGCTTGATCGATCCATTTTTGACGACGAGAAGCAGCATCCACTAACCAAATTGGGTCAATTTCAAAGGAAGTCGCATAGCGTTTTTTCAAATCAGCAGGAATACGGCTGATTGGTTGGACGCTGCCATTAAAATATTTCAAGTCATTAACCATGACTTCATCCCAAAGATCCAGAGCTTTTAAATCAGCAACAAGGTAGGGATTGATTACAGTGAACTCGCCTGATAAATTGGATTTTACATATAAGTTTTGATAGGTAGGTTCAATGGATTGTGCTACACCGCAAATATTAGAGATAGTTGCTGTTGGCGCAATAGCCATCACGTTTGAATTACGCATTCCTTGAGTGCGAACTTTAACGCGTAAGCTTTCCCAATCTAAGCGTTGTGAACGATCTTGTTCTAAGTATTTGTTGCGTGCTTGTTGTAACAGATTGATCGAATCAATTGGTAATATGCCTTTACTCCATAAGGAACCTTCGTAACTGGAGTAGCTGCCTCTTTCTTTTGCTAAATCACAGGAAGCTTCGATAGCGTAATAACTAATTAATTCCATAGATGAGTCTGCAAATTCGATTGCTTCTTGGGAAGCATAATCAATTTTTAATTCATACAAGGCATCTTGGAAGCCCATTAAACCAAGTCCGACAGGTCTATGTTTTAAGTTAGAGTTACGTGCTTGAGGTACAGAATAATAGTTAATATCAATCACGTTATCTAACATCCGTACAGCGGTTTTAATGGTTTGTTTTAATTTTTCAACATCAAGTTTGCCATTTTTGATGTGTGCAGGAAGATTAATACTGCCCAAATTACATACAGCAATTTCTTCTTCCGAAGTATTAAGAGTAATTTCAGTACATAAGTTAGAGCTGTGAACTACGCCAACATGTTGTTGTGGTGAGCGCAAGTTGCAAGGATCTTTAAATGTCATCCATGGATGGCCAGTTTCAAAAAGCATCGATAACATTTTACGCCACAGTTTGACTGCAGACACAACTTTTACATTTTTCATCAGCCCTTTGCGTGCTTTTTCTTCGTATTCACCATATAACCTTTCAAAGGTTTTACCGTATTGATCATGTAACTCGGGAACTTCATCAGGAGAAAATAAAGTCCAATCAGCATCTTCACGTACACGCATCATAAATAAATCAGGTATCCATAATGCGGTGTTCATATCATGAGTACGACGTCGATCATCCCCGGTATTTTTTCTTAATTCTAGAAACTCTTCTACATCTTTATGCCAACATTCCAAATAAGCACAAACCGCACCTTTACGCTTTCCTCCTTGGTTTACGGCGACTGCTGTTGCATCAGCAACATTTAGAAAAGGAACCACTCCTTGTGATTTTCCATTGGTTCCTTTGATGTGTGAACCCATTGCGCGTACAGGCGTCCAGTCATTGCCTAAACCTCCCGCATATTTAGAAAGTAATGCATTATCTTTGATGGCGCTGTAAATACCATCTAAATGATCAGGGACTGTAGTTAAATAGCAGCTGGATAACTGTGGTCTCATTGTCCCCGAATTAAATAAGGTTGGTGTGGATGACATGTAATCAAAAGAAGACAGCAATTGATAAAATTCAATCGCTTTTTCATTTTTATCGTTCTCACGTATTGCCAGACCCATCGCAACGCGCATGAAGAAAGCTTGGGGTAGTTCGTAGCGTATTCCTTGGTCATGAATAAAATAACGGTCGTATAGAGTCTGTAAGCTTAGGTAGGTAAATTTCATGTCACGTTCAGGTAATAGCGCATTACCCAATTTTTCTAAATCAAAATCAGCCATTTTTTCATCAAGCATTCCTTGTTTGATGCCATGAGCAACATAGATTTTAAAGTAAGTAGGGTAGAGTTGACTCATTTCATCAAAGGTTGCGTCTGCTTGAATATTTAATTTATGTAATGCTTCTAATCGCAAGTTGTCTAATAACAAGCGTGCACTGACATAAGTATAATTAGGCTCTTTTTCAACCAAAGTACGTGCCGCCATAATTAATGCTTTATGCACGTCTGCAAATTTTGCTTCATTATACAGATTACGCAACGCATCTTTAATAACTGGTTCTGCATCAACATGTTCTAAATTACGGCACGCCTCATGAACAATCGTATTCATACGCTCTGTATCTAATGGCTTTAATTCTCCATCAGGCATAGTAATTAACAGAAGTTTATTGTCGCTCGCTTGTTTTTTTAATTCATTTTCGCGCGCTTTACGATGTTCTTCGCGGTATAACACATAGGCTCTGGCAACTTTATAATGGCCACTACGCATTAACGCTAACTCGACTTGATCTTGAATGTCTTCTATATGAACTGCACCACCACTGGGTAAACGGCGTTTGAATACTTGGGTGATTTGGTGGGTAAGTTCTTCAATTTGCTGATGGATGCGATCCGATGTAGACGCTGTGCCGCCCTCGTCAGCAATAAAGGCTTTAGTAATTGCTATTTTGATTTTTGTATCGTCGTAATTTACTACCTTACCATTGCGCTTAATGGTTTTTAATAAACCGGGGGCGTTAGCGGTCAATTCCAATTGACTGATTTGCGGTACATCGTTTACCGGATCAATAGTTGCAGACATTTTTCCTCCGCTGGGTTTTTATTATTAATTTCCTAGATGAATATATTAAATTATAGCAACAAAAGAAATCAATATGTTGTGGGTTTTTTTATTTGTTGCAACAATATAATGTGTTTTTTGAGCGGTAGTGTGTTTTTGTCAAGAGAATAAAGTG
Source organism: Legionella gratiana (assembly GCF_001467695.1). GTDB lineage: Bacteria > Pseudomonadota > Gammaproteobacteria > Legionellales > Legionellaceae > Legionella > Legionella gratiana. The sequence goes on along the minus strand of NZ_LNYE01000029.1, from coordinate 742,500 downwards.
GGAATATTTTGTGGATAACGTGTGATTATTTTTAGAATAATTCGTTCTCAATTAAAAACCTATTTTTTTTACGATAATTGCATCACTGATATTAGAAAACCCATGAACATTTAGTAAGAAAGAACCTATATGAGCATACAATTGGCTTGAACTTCCTCCGTCTAAGTTAAGGGCATCAATGCAAGATAAAGGTGGTGAGCGAAGCAAATGAGCAAGTTTATTGGTAGTCATTGCAGCATTGGTCGTGACTAAAAGGATAACTTTACCGTCTGCAGTGATTCCCAAAGCAGAACGCTCCGCGATTCCGGGTTTTAGTGATGGAATTTTCCGGTTAATCAATAATCGAGGACCACTTTGAATGGCAAAATCAATATCACTATCATATTGAAAGTGGCGAAGACTGGAAATATGCGCCTTGTTGTTTTTTATAAAAAAAATTCCCCACCAACTGATTCGTTTTAGAGGATTTTTTAATTTTTTATTAGTGATCCTTAGTCCAAGAGAGTTAAATTCATGGTCAAAAAAACCACCGTTAAGGCTTACAAGTGCTTTGCTATACACTGCAAATTGGTTCACAGACGCGTTTTTTAATGCTAAATTTTTTGCATTGACTAAGCCTAACTTGTTTTTATTGAGGTCAACACGAAAAACATAGACATGCGACCATGGAGCGAGTATCCCACCAGCTAGATCTTGATACTCAATACCTGGACTTAATTTTTGCCAATTTCCTTCAGCATATGATTGAAATGGAGCTAAAAAAATAGCTATAAAAAATAATAAAAAGAACAAATGTAATTTGTTTGCATGATAAACATTGGTTTGCGAAGACATGTTATTGTATCCTTATGTACATCATTCAACACCACGGAATCTTTTATGCAAATTAGAACGCAACATAACAATAGTGAAGTACATAAGTCAACTACAGATTTAACTCGTTTAATGACTGAGGTACTCGAACTGGCCAAAAAAGAGGGCGCAACAGACGCTATGGTTGCTGTGAATAATGACAAAGGCTTTTCAGTTGATGTACGTATGAGAGAGGTTGAAACCGTTGCTTTTAGTGAAGATAAAGGAATTGGTTTGACTGTTTATATTGGTAAACGAAAAGGTGGTGCAAGTAGTACGGATACTACACCTGCCGCATTGGAGGCAATGGTTAAAGCAGCTTGTGAGATAGCGAGAGTGAGCGCTGAAGATCCTTGTTTTGGGTTAGCAGATAAGGAATTAATGACAACCAATCACCCTGATCTGGATTTATTTCATCCCTGGGACATAAATCCTCAGCAAGCAATTGATTTGGCTTTAAAATGTGAAAGTTATGCCTTGTCACTGGATAAACGAATTACAAATTCAGATGGAGTTAATGTATCTACATATGAATCCCATAATGGATTTGCAAATACACAGGGAGGTAGTGGATTCACTCATAGTACACGCCATAGTTTAAGCTGTTCTTTAATTGCTAAAGAAGGTGAGGAAATGCAACGCGAGTATGATTATACAATCGTTCGTAATGCAAGGGATTTAGTAGATAGTCATTTAGTTGCGAAAAATGCAGTCGAACGAGCTGTTAGTCGTTTAGGAGCAAAACAAATTGCGACACAAACAACTCCTGTTATTTTTTCATCACGAATTTCTAGTAGCTTATTTTCAAGTTTTATTAATGCAATTAGTGGTTCGAATCTTTATAGAAAAAATACATTTTTACTGGATTCAATAGGACAACAAGTGTTTCCTGAGTTTATTCGTATTTATGAACAACCTCATTTGTTAGGCGCTTTAGGGAGTTCGCCATTTGATGGTGAGGGTGTGCCAACTCGTCCTAATCTTATAGTAGAAAAAGGACAGGTGCTGCAATACGTATTAGGAAGTTATTCTGCGCGTAAACTTGGGTTAAATACGACGGCAAATAGCGATGGAGTGCATAATCTAACAATTGATCCAACAGCAGGTGATCTTGCTGCTTTATTAAAAACAATGGATAAGGGGTTATTAGTCACCGCCCTGATGGGACAGGGGGTAAATGGAGTTACAGGAGATTATTCACGAGGAGCTAGTGGTTATTGGGTAGAAAATGGCATGATTCAGTATCCAGTTGATGAAGTGACCATTGCAGGAAATTTAAAAGATATATTTAAAGCGATTCTTGCGGTGGGAAGTGATATTAATCCTAATATTGCTACCCGATGTGGTTCTGTACTCATTGAAAAAATGATGGTGGCAGGAAAATAATAGGGTAATTTAAAAATAAGGGTCAACATACTCTGAGCAGAGATAGTTCTTCGTTTAGCAACATAAAAGGCATAGAAATGCCTTTTATGTCGAACTCACGTTAAATAGAGGTAATTACTTGCTTTGTTCATTCTATATCCTACGCTTTAGATAAGAGGATTCAATTGGAGACGGCATGTGCGTAGCTTGATTTTAGCGGCATTGCTGGTTGTCAATACTGCTTTTGCTGATGGAGAGATCATTGGTTTTTCAGCATTTGAAAATGGAGATTACACTACTGCCTATCCTTACTTGATGCAAGCAGCAAGAGATGGAAATATTGAAGCGATGTATTTGTTGGGACGCATGTTCCAATATGGACAAGGTGTATCAAAAAATCCCACAGAAGCACTCAAATGGTATCAAAAGTCTGCAGAGAAAAATTATGCTTTAGCCCAATTAAGCCTAGGTTTCATGTATGATCTGGGTGATGGAGTAAAACAAAATTTCTCTGAAGCGTTTAAATGGTATATGAAGTCGGCAAAACAAGGTAATCCTATTGCGCAAAGGAATATCGCTTTGATGTATAATACCGGAGATGGTGTCACAGCCAATAAAAAAATGGCATTTGATTGGTTCGAAAAATCAGCAAAGCAAGGGTACAGTAAAGCGCAAGTGAATCTCGCTTATGATTATATTATGGGAGAGGGAACAACAAAAGATGTGAACAAGGCCTTATATTGGTATCAAAAAGCGGCGGAGCAAGGTGATGCGAGAGCAGAATACAGTTTAGGGCTATTATATACCGGACAGCAACCCGGTGTTGTTATCGATGATAAAGCTGCCTTTTATTGGTTTTCACAAGCAGCAAATCAAGGTCATCCTAAAGCACAAACTTATTTGGCTTATTACTATCTTAAAGGTTATGGAGTTGAAGCTGATCCACAAAAAGCAGCTTATTGGTATAACGCTGCTGCTCAGAATGGACAATCTGAAGCTCAAGTTGAAATAGGTCAATTACTTCTTACAGGAATAGGGATTGATAAGGATTATGGGCAAGCCTTCTATTGGTTTACCAAAGCTGCTGCACAAGGAAACACAATAGGGCAAGCTAAGTTAGGCTATATGTATCTTGCTGGATTAGGTGTCGAAAAGGATTGGATTAAAGCTTATGCTTTATTTAAAATTGCATCAGAAAATAAAAATCAAGAAGCAAAAAAAGAGCTAAATATGCTCCAAAAAAAATTATCTGCAGATGATCTTAAAGCAGCTGAAGAGCTGATTAAAGAAATATCGCAGAATATGAGCCAAGAGTCTCAAAACTAGAAAATATTCAAGCTTTCTCTGAGTACTGTGACTGTGATTTTCCCCTTTTTATCTCGATTTCTTTTAAACAAAGTGTACACTGTTAAGTTAATATTATCGCTGGTGACAGAAGCTACATTGAGAAAATAACTACTTTCCAGTGTGATCTGTTCATTAGCGATATCAAGTTTTTTGAGTAATTCAGCAATTTTTTTTAAGTCGGTGATCCCCTTTTCTTTTCTTTCCTTAAGTAGTTCGCTAAGTTGGGCATTATTGATGTTGTTGCTCAGTGATTTAAGCACTTGTTTGGGAGCTGTATTGATATTAATTGGCGTGGACTCAGGTAATGCACTGATGAATGGCTCTAACGCTAAATAAAGAGGTGCGCTTACCTCTTTAACCAATCGTAATTCGGATGGACTACTCATGAGTTGATGGCTTGGATAATAAGGTGGTTTTTGACTTGTGTAATAAGATAAGTAATTATCTTTGCCTCGCGCCAGATCATAGGATGTGATCCAATCACTGACTGCAAGAGTTAATTGGGTTTTTTCTGCTTCCGTAATTTGCGGCATGGTGGCGCTAATCAGATTAACAAATCCCATCATTGCTTTTCTATTTGTCAAATTATTGAGATTATATCGAGCCTGTAAATCATAAAGTGCACCGCTTAATCCAACCGTTTTATCAATATTTTCCCTATTTATAGGATACTGACGTACTACACCTTGAGCATTCGCTTTGATGAACTTATTTTTTGGGTTACTTAATTCTCCCATTGCCCAAAATGTCTCTGCTTGGGCAGCAAGATAAAGCTTATCATGAGTGAGTATAAGTTTTGTACGGTAAATATCTAATTGGATTTTAGTACTCATTGCCGTAGCAACAATGGCAACTAAAGTCATGATAAAAAGAGCAGTAAGAAGGGCGCTACCGGTATTTAGCCTCTTACGAAACGCTGCGGTAGATCTTTTTCCAAATGGTACTTTAACTTTTCTAACTTGGGGCATAAAGCGCCCCAGGTAGTGTAAATAATAAATTAATTTCGCCTAAATCGCGCAAAGTCAGGTTCACTTGTATGGCTTTGGGAAATGGCTCTTTATGTTGATTTAAGGTTATTGCTTGTTCTCTCCATTCAGTGAGTATTTGCAAGTTTTGATTTAAGTAACCAAAATGACAATCAGTAAGCTGAGACAACAAAAGCTTATCTTGATACTCATTTCGATTTAGGGTATCAAGTGTATTCCAGGATCTACGAATTAAAGTTCCTTCTTGACAGACATAAGCTACTCGTTTGAGTGTGCTTCGTTTCTCAATGCTACCTGGATTTACTACTCCATCACGAGTGAATTCTAGATAATTTGTCTGTCCTATAAAAGCCGAAAATAGCCGCATTTCATTACCTCTTATAGCGCGTTCTACGATTTGACTCGTATCTTGCTGAATCAGACTTATTGCAAGTTGCAGTTCATTTAAACGATTACTTTGTGCATTAACACGAGATCGTGTTGTAAATGCATTATATAAAACGGATGTAGTGATTGTGGCGAGAATAGCAAATACTGCCAGGGCAATTAAAATTTCAATTAGAGTAAATCCCTTAAATTCTTTTTGCTTCTTTAAGCACTTTTTCATGATACGTACCTGAATGCTTGTAGTTCTTCTCTAAAAGGACCAGCCTTTTCAGTGCTGACTGAAATAATTATTTTTTGAATATTTTTTTGTGATGTTGAACTGATTTTTGCGCGCCAGTACCAATGTTCATTGAGCATCGTTGTATCTTGAGTCGTTTCTTGACTTTGATTCACCTGCAGTAAGTTGAGTTGAATCATGGCAACTCCTTGCATGGCAATCCAATGACTTACTGTTTTTTCTTTGATACGTCGCGCTGTTTCTACATTTTGTGAGATTGCCTTGAGTAAAGCTGTTAGTGCAATTGCAATAATAGAAAGGGCTAATAATACTTCGATTAGGGTAAACCCGGCTTTTTTATCATGCTTTATCATTTACTATGAACCACATTAAATTTTAAACTCCCATTCGATTTACCTACAATTAAAGCAACATTGTGCTCATTATCACTCCCAAAATGCAAAGTAAATGGAGTCATATCTCCCGATGAGGTAAGAATGATAGAGGGCATTCCTGCTGGAGTACGATGGTGAGTTTTTAGTGTAATATGTGTATTTTCGGGAAAATAGGTTATTTTATATACTCCTTTATTCGAAATGGGTTTCCATTGTGAATTGTTCTGGAGTTGAAGAATTTGGTAGCTATCATTATTAATACGTAGGCCTAATGTACTAGTCTCTAAAATAGCTTGCTGTTGTGCTAAACGAAGTGTATTTAGTAGTTGCTCAGCGGCAAAGAGAATACGCCGACTTTCTCCAAAATCACCAAAGCTAATTAAGGCAAAACCAAAGGTTATGCCTATAATCACTAGAACAATTAAAATTTCAATTAGAGTAAAGCCTCGATTATTTTTTCTCATCCCAATTACCGATCTCGGCATTAATTCCTGTACCTCCAGGTTGTCCTTCCGCACCGTAGGTAAATACATCCACATCACCATGCTGTCCAGGATTTAAATAGAGGTAATCTCTGCCCCAAGGATCAGTAGGTAATGATTTTAAATATTGTTTCCAATTGTTGGGTATTGGGTTGGAAGAAGGTTTTTCAACAAGTGCTAATAGACCTTGATCGGTAGTTGGATAAGTACCATTATCAAGTTTATATAAGTCAAGAGCATTTTGGATAGCAAGTACATCTTGTTTTGCTTTGACTTTTCGGGCTTCGTCAGGACGACCCATAATTTTAGGAACTACTATAGAGGCAAGAATACCTAATATAACGACTACAACCATAATTTCAATTAATGAGAAGCCTTTTTGTCTATTCATCTTTACTCCGTTTAAATATACCTGGGTGCTAGAGTTATCTACTATAAAGCAAATTTCAGGAAATCCATATTATATCTCATTTAGGGATTTATTTGCTGGGGTATTAGCATTATTTAATCTTAAGTAATTAATTGCTCCATTGAGAAAATAGGCAGCAAAGTAGCTAAAACAATAAATAAAACAATTGCGCCCATCAACAGAATAACCATAGGTTCTAATAGCGTGAGTGAGGTATCGATTAAACGTTTTACTTCATTATCCAGATGAAGGGCGGCACGCTCCATCATGTTTGCTAACTGGCCGCTTTTTTCGCCGCTGGCAATTAAATGGATAGCCATAGGACTGATATAGCCTGTTTCCTTTAGAGCTTCATTGATACCGCATCCTTCTCTGACTTTTATTGCAGCAGTATCAAATGATTGGCGCATGAGCACATTAGTCACTAAACTTGCTGCAACACGCATGGTTTCAAGAACGTTTACGCCGGCAGCGAAAAGTATACCAAAAGTATGAATGTAGCGTGAAACATTAATTGTTTTTACCAAATAAGACACTATAGGAAGCCTAAGTAATAGGCGATGCCAGAAGGTTTTAATTTTAATATGAGCTAAGCTTTTCTTAAATGCAATCAATAGAAGAAGAAGTCCAAGTAAGGTATAAAGACCGTAATTTTTAATGAAATGGCTCAAACTGATTAAGAGCACCGTCATTTCAGGTAGTGTTTGTCCGCTACTTGTGAATACTTCGATGATTTTGGGGACTACGAAACTTAATAAAAAGGAAATAATTCCAATTGATACGATAATCATGATGATTGGATAGATCAACGCTTGCTGAACTTTTTGTTTTGTTTGCTGCTGATTTTCCGTGTAATCTGCCAATTTTTCTAAAACGACATCCAAGCGCCCAGTTTGTTCCCCCGAACCTACTGTTGCACGATATAATTCGGGAAATGCATAGGGATATTGAGCCATTGCTTGTGCTAATCCATAACCTTCAAGTACTTTTGACCGCACTCCAATAATTAATTCTCTAACTTTATCTTTTTCTGTTTGTTCGCTGACACCTCGTAATGATTCTTCTACAGGGATCCCAGCAGCAAGTAATGTAGCTAGCTGACGAGTGAATAAGGCGAGATCTGCCGCGGAAACTTTGCTCTTGGCATGATTTCCCGAGCGTTGCTGTGTTAAAACACGAATTTGTGTGGGGATAAGTCCTCGATCGCGTAAAAGTTGGCGCGCATGACGTTCAGAGTCAGCTTCGAGCACTCCTTTAGTCGTGTTGCCATTTTTTTGTAGTGCCTGGTATTGATACGCGCCCATACTTTTTTAGGGTTTTGATAAAAACATAGAGTTTAATCTATTGGGTTTAAGAAGTCACTTAAGGTACACTATACAACCAGATTATCCTGGAGACCTATAATGAGCAAAAATATTATACTTGAGGCAATTAAAGAGCATGAGGCGAAATTAATTGACTTACGATTTACTGACATAAGAGGGAAAGAACAACATATTACCATTCCAATTTCAGCTGTGGATAATGATTTTGTTGAAAATGGAAAAATGATTGACGGATCTTCTTTTAAAGGATGGCAAAAAATTCACCAATCAGATTTAGCGTTACTACCTGATTTAAATACAATGAAGTTGGATCCTTTTTTTCAAGACAATACCCTATTTATTCGTTGTAACGTTGTTGATCCTAAAACAATGATGGGGTATGAACGTTGTCCTAGATCACTCGCTTTGCGTGCTGAGGCTTATTTACAATCTACTGGAATAGCAGATACTGCTTTTTTTGGTCCTGAGCCTGAGTTTTTTATTTTTGATAGCGTACAATGGGAAACAAGTATTGGTGGTGCTTTTTATAAAATCGATTCAGAAGAAGCTCAATGGTACTCCGGAAAAGAATTGGAAGGTGGAAATATTGGTCATCGACCCGCAATAAAAGGCGGTTATTTCCCAGTGCCTCCAGTAGACTCTTCTCATGACATACGTTCAGCAATGTGTTTAACTTTAGAATCATTAGGAATGACCGTCGAAGCACATCATCATGAAGTGGCTACTGCAAATCAGTGTGAAATTGCAACTCGTTTTAATAAATTAACCCAAAAAGCAGATGAATTACAAATTTTAAAGTATGTAGTTCATAATGTAGCACATAATTACGGTAAAACAGCTACTTTTATGCCTAAGCCTTTGGTAGGTGACAATGGAAATGGAATGCATTGTCATCAATCATTATCCAAAAATGGAGTTAATTTATTTTCTGGAGACCAATATGCAGGGCTTTCAGAAATTGCACTTTACTACATTGGCGGCATTATAAAACATGCTCGTGCATTAAATGCATTTACTAACCCAGCAACGAATAGTTATAAGCGACTGGTTCCCGGTTTTGAAGCCCCAGTTCTTTTGGCTTATTCAGCAAGAAATCGATCAGCGGCTATTCGTATTCCTCATGTCAATAACCCTAAAGCACGTCGGATTGAAGTACGGTTTCCTGATCCTATGGCAAATCCTTATCTTGCATTTTCTGCAATGATGATGGCTGGATTAGATGGTATTCAAAAGAAAATTCATCCAGGACAGGCAATGGATAAAGATCTTTATGATTTACCACCAGAAGAGCTTGTTGATATACCTACTGTATGTGCTTCTTTAGATCAATCCATGGAGCATCTGAAAATGGATCATGATTTCTTGTTAGAAGGTGATGTGTTTACTAAGGACTTCATTATGAACTACATTCACATGAAGGAAGAAGAAACAAGTACAATTAGAAGCATGACTCATCCTTATGAGTTTGAGTTATATTACAGTCTCTAGGAATCATGGTGATGAATAAAATTGTTGTCTTCCTATCATTGATGATGGTTATTTGCTTATCATATGCACAAATTTATAAATGGGTAGACAGTCAGGGGGGAGTGCATTTTAGTGATACGCCTCATAAAGGGGCTGAAGTCATTACTCTTCCTGAGGAACAAAGTTCTTCATCACCACCTGCCGCAACATCTCAAATATCTACAGAACAGGGGGAATTACAGGATGATAATCCTGTAAAATTAAAACATTCTTATGACAAGATTGAAATTGTCAAACCTGTAAGCGGAGCAACGATTCGTAATAATCAGGGTTTTGTGACAGTAACAGTACTCACAGAGCCTGATCTTTTTCCAGGAGATAAAGCACAATTGCTTTATGATAATGCTGCTCTTGGAGAGCCACAAAAAAATCTTATATTTGAAATAAATGGTATGAATCGAGGATCACATACTTTAGCAGTCCAAATCCTAGATGAAGAAGGAAATATAATTGATAGCACTGATCCAGTAACAATTTATGTTTTCAGACCACGAGTGGGTATGGTCCCGGGTACCAAACCGCATTAAAGAATAAATGGGAATGATTGATGCTTATTTTATTATCGCCAGCTAAAAAACTATTAGAAATTTCTAAACCGTATGGAGCTGACACATCTAAGCCGATATTTTTGGACAAAACGAACATTCTTGTAACGTTAATGCAAACAAAAACTGTAGATGAAATTGCAGCGCTTATGGGTTTATCCAAAGATCTTGCTGAATTAAATTATCATCGCTATCAAGCATTTCGTATGGATGATAAAGCGTCATTTCATTCATATCCTGCATTATTTTTATTCCAAGGAGATGTCTATCAAGGTTTGCAAGCAAAAAGTTGGGACCAAAAATCAGTGCATTATTCCCAAGATCATTTAAGAATTTTGTCTGGACTTTATGGATTATTGAAGCCTCTAGATGCAATTCAACCGTATAGACTCGAAATGGGGGTTCGTTTAGAAAATCCTGCCGGTAAAAACTTATATGCTTTTTGGCAACATACGGTAACTCAGGCACTGAACGAACAATTAGCAGCTCAGAAAAATCCGATGTTAATTAATCTTGCTTCTGTTGAATATTTTAACGCAGTTGATGAAAAAAAATTAAATTATCCAATTATTACGATTAATTTTTATGAAAAAAAGAATGAGCAGTTAAAAATGATTGGTATTCATGCTAAAAAAGCTCGTGGCGCCATGGCACGATTTCTCATGCAAAATCAAATTGATGATGTGTCATCTCTTAAGGAATTTGACGATCTAGGCTATAAGTTTCATGAATCAACTTCTTCGAAACAACATCTTGATTTTGTCAGAAGTTCTCCAGCGTAAATTATCGGAGCCTGGGTGATCTTGATGTGGAATTTATCCAGCAGAGTACATCGTTTAAATCATTTTCCTGAAGAGGGGACAGTTTGTTATGTCAAAAGAGATGATGAATTAGGTTGTGGGATTAGCGGTTCGAAATTACGTAAATATGCTAGTCTTTTGCCTTTTTTGATGGATCAGAAAATACGTCATCTTATTATTATTGCTGGACCTCAATCTAATAATTTACTTGCTGTTTTACAATTAGCTAGAGAGTTTCAATTTAAAGTAACCGTTTTTTTGCTTCGACCTTGGAAAGTAGAGTTGCAAGGAAATTATAAATTAAGCCGTCTATTTCTCGAGGAGCAAGAAATTATCTGGATTGATCGTGAAGATTGGCCACAGGTAAATGAACTTGCCAATAATTATCTTAATACACTCAATCAGTCGGGTTTTGTATTATGTGAAGGAGCTAGTGTTCCTGAGGCACTGAAGGGAGCTTCAACTTTAGCTGAAGATATTATTTTAAATGAACATACCTTAGAAGTACCATTTCAACATATTTTTATTGATGCCGGAACGGGTTTTTCTGCTGCAGCTCTTGTTAAGAGGTTAGCCGAATTAAGCCATCAAGCTCAAATTCATGTACTTTTATTGGCTGATGATGAAGCACTATTTCACAGCAAATTAAATCAATGGATTGGATTAATTCCTAATAATTTTTCCTGTTTTTATCCAACTACTGCCAAATCTTTCGGTTCGGTGAATCGAACGATTAAAAATGAAGTGTGCCGTTTAGCAAGAGAGGAGGGGATTTTAGCTGATCCTATTTATGCTGCTAAATTATTTTATGAATCGAGAAAACGTATCCAAACGGAGCAATTAAAAGGTAATGTTTTAATTATTCATTCTGGAGGAACTTTGAGTATGCCAGCATTTGATTATACACCACTGATATCAGACTAAAACTCAATAACTTAGTTGCGTTTGTTTTCTTAATACCATGCTGTACTGCGAAATAATCAATTACTTTTAGGCGTTGATGAATCATCACGCCCAAGTTATAGATGAGTTCATCTTATATGTTCAGGTATTTATTGACTCTCCCAAGAGTGTCGATTTTCTAATTTTTCTTCATGTCTCCCTTGAAATTTGTTAACTGATCCCTATATCACTTAAATCATTAGACAATGCATAAACAGGAGACCAGATTAAAATGTCAAGCAAGCAACAAACGATGGGCTTTCAAACTGAAGTAAAACAAATGTTGCATTTAGTAGTGCATTCCCTTTATAGCAATAAGGAAATATTCTTGCGTGAGTTAATTTCTAACGCATCGGATGCTTTAGATAAATTAAGATTTTTGGCTTTATCTAATAGTGCACTTTATGAAAATGATTCAGATTTGAAAATCAGTATTGATTTTAATGAAAAATTAAAAACTATTACCATCAGTGATAATGGGATTGGTTTAAGTTGGGATGAGGCTGTTGAAAATTTAGGTACGATTGCTAAATCAGGTACTAAAGAATTTATGAGTCATTTAACAGGTGAAAGTGCGAAAGACTCTCAGTTAATTGGTCAATTTGGTGTGGGTTTTTATTCTGCTTTTATTGTTGCTGATAAAGTCACAGTGAAAAGTCGCCGCGCCGGTTTGAAACCTGAAGAAGGTATTGTGTGGGAGTCGAATGGAGAAGGGGAGTTTACTATTGACTATGAGAAAAAAACTTCTCGTGGTACGGAGGTTATCCTTCACATTAAAGAAGATAACGATGAGTTTTTAAGTAGTTGGCGTCTACGCAGTATCATCAGCAAATATTCCGATCATATTTGTTGGCCTATAGTGATGAAAAAAGCATCAACTGAGGAGAAAGAGTCCGTTGAATATGAAACAGTAAATAAAGCAACTGCTTTATGGACGATGCAAAAATCAGATATCACCGATGAAGATTATAAATTGCTTTATAAGCACATTTCTCATGACTATCAGGATCCGCTTACATGGTCGCATAATCATGTTGAAGGAAAGCATGATTATATTTCCTTGCTTTATATTCCTTCTCATGCTCCTTTTGATTTATGGCAGCAGGAAACGAAACATGGATTGAAACTCTATGTAAAACGCGTATTTATTATGGATGATGCGACTCAATTTTTACCACGTTATTTACGATTTGTAAAAGGTATTGTTGATGCAAGTGATTTGCCATTGAATATATCACGGGAGATTTTACAAGATAACAAACAGGTAGAAAGCATCCGTTCTGCATGTACAAAACGGGTATTATCCATGCTTGAAAAAATGAGCACTCAAGATAAAGAAACTTATCAAAAGTTTTGGAATGAGTTTGGTTTAGTATTAAAAGAAGGTCCAATAGAAGATTTTGCTAATAAGGAAGCAATTGCTAAATTATTGCGATTTGCTACTACAGCTACTGAATCAGAGAAACAAGAAGCAACACTGGATGATTACATAAGTCGTATGAAAGAAGGGCAGGATAAAATCTACTATATTACTGCATCCAGCTATAATGCGGCTAAAAATAGTCCACATTTAGAAATCTTTAAGAAGAAAGGAATTGAAGTATTATTATTAAGTGACAAAGTTGATGAGTGGTTAGTGGGGTATTTGAGTGAATATGCGGGTAAGAAACTGCAGTCCATATCCAAAGGAAAAGTCGATTTAGATGATGAGTCTAAAGAACAAATTAAAGAACAAGAAAAAACTCTGGAACCGATACTCAATCATATTAAGAAAATTTTAGAGAACAAAGTTAAAGATGTTGTAGTAACCAATCGCTTAACTGATTCTCCAGCATGTATTGTTGCTGATGAACAAGATATGGGTTTGGAAATGCAACGTATTTTACAAGCCGCTGGCCAACAAGTTCCAATGACTAAACCTGTATTTGAGATCAACCCCGAGCATGTATTAATCAAACGTCTGCATGATATTCAAGATGACAATCAATTTGAGTTATGGGTAACCATGTTATTTGAACAAGCCGTTTTAGCTGAGGGTGGTCAATTAGATAATCCTGCGGATTTTGTAAGTAGAGTCAATAGGTTATTGGCATCATCTGCTGTTTAATTATGGTCTGAATGAAGCATAGCGAACCCTGGGAATTTCCTGGGGTTCTGCTGTGTTTTATCCAAGCTAGGCTATTATATAACTCATGCTGTTAGCACGAACGTGTGTTTCTTTGAACTTCTTCCAATTGTATGGCTGTTGAATTAATTGTTGCTCGAGTTTCTGTTTCACTGCTAAAGAACGGTTTATTAATTGCATGTGTGACCATGACTTGTTGTGCTTGATGATGCAACGACTCTGCTTGATGTTGTAACTTCTTAATTTTCTTATCAAGTAAACTAAGACTCTTTTCTACTTCGCTGAGTTTCTCTTTTATTGAAGGGAGTATTTCTTGTTCGAGGGAAATAATTTCTCCAGATTGTTTCGAAATGGCTGTTCTATTTTGCTGAATCGTTGTTTTGTTACGTTCCTGTTGATTGGTATCACTATTGTTTTTAAGTGTATATGCCAAAGTAGCTATGAAGAAGCCTACAGTAATAAAACTTATTACTGCTGCTGGCGCAAAACATATGGAGATTAGAGCAATAGGCATCATATACATACCTAAAAACCCTCCGGCAATGGAAATTCCTGACCCCAGAAGGCCAAATAACCCAATTTTTAGCAGATAATCTCTATATGTGCTTCGTTCTTTTATGGTATGTGCTAATTGTTGATTTTCTTCTTCAAGAGCTTGATTTTGAGCATGGAGCTGGGGATTCGTTTTTTTTAATTGAGCTACCCTGTTTTCTTTTTGATGAATATCGTGTACGAGTGTTTCCTTTTCAAGATAAGCTGAATGACGTATCGAAATTTGCTTTTGCTTTTCCGCTTGAGTTAAAAGATAATCTTCCATGTTACTGACGATTCGCTTTAATGCTTCTTTTTCTTGATAACTTAAGTTTAGTGATTGTAAACAATATCCAAGTCGAGTTAAGAATGTTTGATAGCTCATTTCTGTTGCTTTTTGCATTAATTGATGTTGCATTTTTTGTAGCTTTTCCTGTGCATCAGCAATAGATTTTTGTAATGAACGATAATTTGTTGAGGACAATTCCTTTTCAGGAGTCTTATCATATAAACGAGCTTGGGCTCGTAGTGCACGAGCATTTGCTCGATCGTTTCGTTGTTTTTGTTTTTCAGGCAACTCTATATTTAACCTGTTTGTTATTTCTTCTATGCGACTTTGTTGTTTTTGACTCAATATCTGTTTGCTTTTTAAGGTTTCTTTTATTTGGTTAAGTTCTTGAGAAAAAGTGCGTTTCCGAAGCTCTAATGATTCCCTTTCATGGTCATGATGATGTTCTGTATCGGGTTGAATCTGTGGTATTTTCGGTAGTTGATCTGTTGTGCTCGGATGGGAATGTGTATGTTGTGTTGGTTCTGGATGCGTATGCGTGTGTTGTGTTGGTTCTGGATGTGTATGTGTGTGTTGCGTTGGTTCTGGATGTGTATGTGTGTGTTGCGTTGGTTCTGGATGCGTATGTGTGTGTTGCGTTGGTTCTGGATGCGTATGTGTGTGTTGCGTTGACTCTGGATGAGATGCTAATACAATTTGTCGCGAAATCTCCATAATGAGTGACTCATGACGTAACATATTTACTTCAAGCTCATTAAGTTCGATATCAATCAATCGCTTTTGTCTTTGAACCGAAATTAATTCATTTTCCAATCGAGAGATTAATTCTAAATCTTTTTGATTTTCTTGATAGTCTTGTTCTTTTTCTTGTAAATCTTGTTGAATTTGTTTTTCACAAGCCTCTAATGTGAGTTGAGCGGCGGTAGTTTGTTTCTCTATTTCGAGGAGGCGGTGAAGTTCTTTTTGAACTTCAGTTGTTACATCAGATACCGGCGATAGGAGAATGCAGGAGCTGCGTAGAGCAGCATAATCTGATCGACTAAGGTATTTATCTGTTACTTGCTCCAGTAAAGTACCTATATTTAGAGTTGATAATGACATAACTGAATCCCTCCATGAAAATTTTTTGTACATTTTATCGAAGGATATTAAAGAGTCAACTGTTATACTTAAAAAAGATCCTGAAAAAGATCTGATTCTTTTTTCAGGATTATTAATAAGAAAGCATTAGGCATAAGGAAGAACTAATACAGTTGTTCCTACATCAATAAAGTTCTCATTGAGCCATTTTGCGGCACCTGGGAGAACTCGAATACAGCCATGGCTGGTATTGTATTTGGGAACTTCATAAGCTGCATGAATTGCGTAGCCATCGTGAAAATGCATGCAATAAGGCATTTTGGCACCACCGGCTACATGACCATCCCGTGCAAGAGGATATTCATTTGATTTGCAATCAGCCCCTTTTTTATTAAATACAGCGAAAGTTCCAACTACAGTTCGACACGATTCATTAGAATCTGGGCAACGATCCCTTCCTCCTGAGGCACTGCCTGTCATCACTCGATTACCTTGAGCATCATAGGCTGCCCATGCATCAACATTTGGATCAAAAACAAAAAGTTTTTTACCCTTTACATTCCATGTCGCAGGGAAGTCTTTTTGGCCTCGTGTATCATCTTGATAGGGTGTTGTGTAATGTAATTGACCTGCATCATCAGCGATAACATCAGGTTTATCTGTGACACAAGAAGTTACAAGTAGACCAATCATGGGTGCTAGATACATAAATTTTTTCATCAAATAAATCCTTAAAACATACTGTAAAAAAAAGGCTCGATTCCTCGAGCCTTTTTATTCTAATCGGAAATCATTCCAAATTAAAACTATTCATCGGTTAAACGAAAATATTTTGTTCCAAAATATCTTTGGAGTTTCTTTCTGATTGTGCCGCGACTAATGCCAAGCATTTTAGCAGCTTGTAGTTGATTGCCACGTCGTTTTTCCATTACTGCTTGCAACAATGGAGGTTCAACCTCAGATAATATCATGTCGTATAGATCATCAATGTTTTTATTTTTATTTTCAGCAAGAAAACGGGAGACTAAATTATAGACCAGATCTTGTAGACCTTGATCTTGTTTAATGATACTTTGGGTTGTTTCAGGTGTTTCAATGACAGTCATCTTAACTTCCTTATTAAAAATTAAATCATACATTCCAATTGCTTGCATTCACAATGAAAGCAAAATTAATTGTACATGAAGGATAATTGATATTCTATATTTTTAAGATAAAACTATGCATTTTTTTTGTACAATTCATTCACCACAAGATCAAACAATGTGCGATCAGATTTTTCTGAAGACAACGATTGCTTCACCTTAGTTAATTGAGTGAGCATTTTTTGGGGTTGTTCAGGATCATTATAAAAGCGATCAATATAGCGGGTTAACTCATGGGCATTGCAATCATATTGTAAAAATTCAGGGACAATCATTCTATTTGCTAAAAGATTGCACAAGCCCAAAAATTTTACTTTAATAAACTTCATTGCTAAAACATAATTGAGTAAAGATGATCTATAAATAATACACATCGGTTTTTCTAACAAGGCACATTCAAGAGAAGCGGTGCCTGAAGAAACAATAACGAAATCTGCTGCAGCCATACAATTTAGTGCTTGTCCTTCTACAAATCGTATAGATAAGTGAGTATTGGAAAAATAATGTTTAATTTTTTCCGGATTAATTGTGTTTGCAATAGGAATGACAAAACATAAGTTAGGGTAGCGTTCTTGAAGCAGTAGTGCCGTATCGCGCAAGATTGGCATATGATGCTCAATTTCATTAGTACGACTTCCAGGAAGAAGAGCTATAATCTGACTGTCTGAAGGAAGCTTCAGTGCTTTACGCTGTATTTGAGTATTGTTGACAGCAGAAGATATTTTTTCTACTAAAGGATGACCCACAAAATTTACGGGAACCTGAGCTTTTTCATATAGGGGTTTTTCAAACGGCAAAATAACTGCCATTTGGTCAATACATTGCTTTATAAGATGAATGCGTTTGGCTTTCCATGCCCAAATTTGAGGGCTTATGTAGTAAAGAATCTTAATGCCTAGTTTTAACTTTGCATATTTCGCTAATCTTAAATTAAATCCTGGATAATCAACCAGAATGAGAAGATCCGGTTTTTGTTGATTCAAATGTTTCTTTATTGCAAGAAATGCTTGACGAATTACTTTAAGGTGACGAATGACCGCTGTAAGACCTGTTACCCCAAAGCGTGCTAAATCAGAAATTAATTCAGCTCCTGCTTCTTGCATATGTTTACCACCTATGCCACTAATCGCTACATTGGGATAGGCAGCTTTTAATTGTCGAATTAAAACTGAGGCATGAATATCACCTGATTCTTCACCAGCAATAATGACAATTCGTTTAGATTCTTGCATGGCGTTCTATCAAGTTAGCATGAATAAGCGAAGTAATTGTTTCTGCGGTTTCAAGCGCATGCAGACCATCTTCGCCAGTAACTAGAGGGATGCTGTCTTCTTCAATACATTTTATAAACGCTTTTATTTCTTCAAATAAAGCATCTCCTTTGGCGAATTCCTTTTGCTCATGAGTGATATCAGGAATTCCAGGGAATAATTCACCAGTACCTTTTTTAAAAACCGCAAATTTTTTATTTTGATAGTCTATTGAAAGATAAGTATCTTGTTGAAAAATTCGTGTCGTGCGTTCGGTTTTAAAACTAATACGGCTTGCTGTTAGATTGGCGACACAATGGTTGGCAAAAGTAATGCGCGCATTCGCAATATCGATTGCGTTTGTAAGTACTGGAGCTCCTTGAGCGGAAATGGAAATAATAGGGCTTTTAACCATATGTTGAATTAAATCAATATCATGAATCATGACATCAAGTATGACATTAACATCAGCTCCGCGTGGATTATATGGAGCTAAACGTTGTGAGTCTATAAACAAGGGATTATCTAAATACTTATCTAAAGCTAATCGAGCTGAATTAAAACGCTCTAAATGTCCAACTTGCAATTTAACCTGGTGTTTTTTTGCAAGTTGTATTAATTCTGCTGCTTGCGTTATTGTTTCAGTGACTGGTTTTTCTATTAAAGTATGGATTCCTCGTTCTAAAAAGGATTTTGCAATTTCATAATGCTTGTTCGTTGTTGCAGCAATACTTACTGCATCAACTTTGTCAAATAAATCATGATAATTGGTATAACCAGGAACTTGTAATTCATCCGATACTGATTCTAATATTTTTGGATTTAGGTCGCAAACGGCAACTAATTCTGCATTAGAAAGGAGTTGATATTTTTGTGCGTGAAACCTACCTAAATAACCGACACCAATTACTGCGCAACGAATTTTACTCATTCTGTTTATCTGTTAATTATTTGTGCGCATGATCGCATTTCTTTGGTGATAAATCAATTTTAAAAGGATATTATTAGCCTTTAATAAAAAGAATCATGGATAATATAATGCTTATAGCTGGTGTAGATGAAGTAGGACGGGGACCTTTGGCTGGGGCAGTTGTAACGGCTGCAGTTATTTTAAAAGATCCTATAGAAGGGCTTGCGGACTCCAAAAAATTAAGCGCAAAAAGACGAGAATTATTATCATTGCTTATTAAAGAACAAGCTATTGCCTATGCTTATGGTCGGGCGGAAGTCGATGAAATTGATGCGCTTAATATTCATCATGCAACTTTATTGGCAATGCAACGAGCAGTAGAGGCCTTACCCATTAAACCCGATCAGGTATTAGTGGATGGTATACATATTCCTAAGCTAAATATTCCGTGTAAGGCAATCGTGAAAGGTGATGATTTAATTCCTGAAATTAGCGCTGCTTCTATTCTCGCTAAAGTGTATCGTGATGCGGAAATGGAAGCGCTTGATGCAATTTACCCGGGCTATGGTTTTACAGGACACAAAGGATATCCGACAGTTGCTCATCGAGAAGCGTTAAAGCGACTTGGACCAAGTAAGATCCATCGAAAAAGCTTTGCATTAATAGGGGAATTACTTTAATACGAGTTCGCCAGAAAAAATAAAGTAATTTTTTATATCGAACTGTTTTTATTTAATTCCAACTATTAAATAAAATCTTATGTGAGCTAATAGACATCAAGATACCAAAGCTGGCTAAAAAGGTAACCATTGCTGTTCCTCCATAACTCACCAACGGCAATGGAATGCCAACAACAGGAATAATTCCCATGACCATACCAATATTAACAAAACCGGACATGAAGAAAGACATAGCAAGACTCGCTGCTAATAAGCGAGTAAATGTAGTTTGGGCATTAGATGCAATGTGAAGGCTACGTAGGGCAATCATGGCAATAAGAGCAATAATAGCGAATCCCCCTGCAAAGCCAAATTCTTCGCTACTCACAGCAAAAATAAAATCAGTGGCATGTTCCGGTAAAAAATTAAGGTGAGATTGACTTCCTTCTAACCAACCTTTTCCAGCAAGCCCACCCGAACCTATAGCAATTTTTGATTGAATAATATGATATCCTGCACCCAGTGGATCTTGTTCCGGATCAAGCAATGTATATACTCTTTGTTTTTGATAATCATGCATAACATGCCATATGACAGGGATGGACGAGCCTACCAAAAGCATGAGTAAGAGAATTACTTTAAAGCGAATTCCTGCTAAAAATACAACACATAATCCCGCAGCCGAAACCATAATTGCAGTACCTAAATCAGGTTGTTTGGCAATCAATAATGCTGGAACACAGATAATGAGGCTTGCAACTGCAATTGCTTTCAAACTACTGGGACGAGCTTGACGGTCAAAGTACCAAGCAGCCATCATGGGCACTGCTAATTTCATGATTTCAGACGGTTGAAAACGGAATAAACCTAATTCGAGCCAACGTTGAGCTCCTTTACCGATTTTACCCATGAGCATCACTGCAATCAATAAAGTTAACCCTACACTATATATCCATGGCGTCCATATTTTATATTTATGTGGGGGGATAAAACCAAGTACAATCATAATGAGTGATGCAAAAATAAGTCTCATCGATTGTCGTAAGATCATTCCTGTATTCGCATTAGATGCACTGTACAAAATCAAAAGACCAAAACTGATCAGGACAAGCAATAAGCCTAATAAAGGAAAGTCCAGATGTAATGATTTCGCAGTAAAACGATAAACGGGTTTACTATTGAGTCTGTTCATTGGTATTTTTCATCGGATAAAGTTTATAATAAGCATCAAGTACTTTGCGAGCAACTATTGAGGCTGCAACATCATTTTCTACCACCACAGCGATTGCAATTTCTGGTTTTTCAACAGGAGTAAAAGCAATAAACAGTGAATTGTCCCGTAATGCTTCAGGGATATCTTCATATTTGGTCTTTTCATACTGTCTACCACTAAAGACTTGGGCTGTTCCTGTTTTTCCTGCAACAGGATAGGGTGGATTGCGGCCAAAGCGATAACCTGTCCCTTCATTACTGATTAAAACATGATGCATTGCATCTGCAACTATATCCCAGTTTGCTTCATCTTTGAGATAAATAGGGTACTCTTCTACAGGTTTGTATCGTTTTACTTCACCACTGTCACTATTTACAGTTTTTGTTAATAAATGAGGCCTGAATCGACGACCATGTTGACTTAAAGACGCTGTTGCATTAGCCATTTGTAATGGTGTAGCTAACATAAATCCTTGTCCTATTGAGGTAATTAATGTATCACCTGGATACCAGGGGACGCCTTTAGTTTGTTTTTTCCAGCGTATGCTGGGAACGATACCAGAAGCTTCTTCATGGAGATCAATTTGGCTTAAATGGCCTAGGCCAAATTTGACCAGCATGTCTTCAATATTGGAAATACCCATTTTATTGCCTAGTTGATAAAAGTAAGTATCACAAGAAACCGTAATTGCTCTTTTAAAGTTGATCATTCCATGACCCGTTTTTTTCCAGTCTCTATAGATATGGCTGGAGTTAGGTAGTTTATATTTACCAGGATCATAAATTGTTGTCGCTGTAGTTATAAATCCTTTCTCCAAGCCTGCTAAACCGACAAACGGTTTAATTGTTGATGCTGGAGGATATACGCCGCGAACGGCACGGTTAAATAATGGTCTTTGTAAGGTATTAGACAGTTTTTTGTATTCCTTTGAACTGACTCCACCCACAAAAATATTGGGGTCAAAACTAGGGGAGCTTACCATAGCTAGAACTTCACCATTTTTAGTGTTCATTGCTACGACTGCTCCACGTTTCTCTTTTAAGGCCTCATAAGCTGCTTGTTGCAGTCTTATATCAAGGCTTAAATAGAGTTTTGCTCCTGAATGTGGATTAATTTTATTAATTGTTCTAAGCGTACGGCCACTAACATCCGTTTCTACCATCTGATAGCCTACTTTGCCGTGGAGGATATCCTCGTAGTATTTTTCAATCCCAGCTTTGCCAATAAAGTTTGTAGCACGGTAATTAGTTGGATCTACTGTTTTTAATTCTTGAATATTGATTCTACCTACATAGCCAAGAACATGCGCCGTTATTTCGCCTAAAGGGTAGTGACGCATGAGACGAGCTTTAATGCTTACCCCTGGAAAATGGTATTGATTAATGGCAAAAAGAGCGACTTCTTCCTGAGTTAATTTTAATTTAATGGGTATAGGGACAAAGGAACGATTTTGTTTTCGAATTCGCTTGAAATTTTCAATATCGTCTTCAGTAATCGAAGGAATTAGTTTCTGCAATTCAGCTAATGTACGTTCCATATTCTTTAAATGCTCAGGAATAATTTCCAAAACATATACGGGTATATTTTCTGCAAGCAATACGCCATTTCTATCAAGAATAACCCCTCTTGGTGGCGCAATTGGAATGATACTCATTTGATTTTTCAGTGAAAGAGTTTGGTATTTTTTGAATTCAGAAATTTGTAAAAAAGCGAGCCTTAAAATCAGGATTAAAGATAAAATAATAAGAAAAGCGACCAGCAAGTTAATTCGGAACAGTTGATGCTGAGATTCGATTCGATAATTTTTAAATGATTGATTTCGACTCATGACTTACAGTCAGTTAAGTTGGACACAAAAAATCGCATGGTAACTTAAAATGGAGTGGTTTACTACAGATTTACTTGCTTAGCCTTATAAAAGCCATCTCTATGCTTTTATGTCGAACTCACGTTACTTATGATAAGGATGATTATGAATAATAGACCAGGCTCTATATAATGCTTCTAATAAAATAATTCGTACTAAGGGGTGGGGAAGGGTAAGTTTTGATAAGGACCATCGTTCATCACATCGTCTTAGAGTTTCTTGTGAAAGTCCTTCCGGCCCACCTATCAAAAAGCAGAGATGACTCTCTGTATGTTGTAATTGAGAAATTTTAATTGCTAATTCTTCACTGCCGAATGATTTTCCCTCGATTTCTAAAGCAATAATTCGTGCATTATGCGGTAATGATTCTTGAATCAATGCTGATTCTTTTTCTAATATTCGGGTTAAATCAGAAGACTTACTGCGACGAATTAAAGGAATTTCGATGATTTTTAGTTGCATCCCTTCATGAAGTCGTTTCGCAAATTCTTGGGAACCTTGAACTACCCAAGCAGGCATTTTATTGCCTAAAGTGATGATAGTAACTTTTAGCATAGTGTTTGTTAAGGATGTTCTTCCCAAAGACCTTCAAGATTGTAGTATTGTCTGTATTCAGGTTGCATCACATGAACAATAATGTCACTAAAGTCAATTAGCACCCAATCTCCTGTCTCCAAGCCAGTACAATGCATCGCTGGAATTCCTGAGGATTTCATTTCTTCCATTATTTTTTGTGAGATTGCCTTGACATGACGTGATGAACGTCCTGAAGCAATAATCATATAGTCAGTAATCGTTGTTTGTTTGCGGACATCGATAACTTTAACTTCAATTGCTTGGTTGTCATCAAGCAATTGCAATAATTTGTCTAACATGGGATTTTGTTCTGACATATCTTAGGTAGTTATTTATAAAAAAGCGGTGAATGATAACAGTATTTCTTCTATATAAAAAGAGTTATAAGAAGAAACTCTAGTATTAGAAATACTTAATCTGATTTATTCAGTTAAACGGACATGGGTTAATAAAAATTTAATAACCGCAAATAAAACCAGACAACACAAGGCGGCAAGAAAAAGGATACCTAATTGTTGCGCAAATGCAGCAGCGTAAAGTGTTTTTAATACAGCAATGTTCGTTTCGCCAGGAGGAATTGCGGTTAATGCAGCGAGCTTGCCCGATAAGAATCCTCCAATTCCCAAGGAAACAAAAAAGATGCCCATCATGGTGCTGACTTTATTTTTATCAGCTAAAAGTGTGATTGCAGATAATCCTACTGGGGATAATAAGAGCTCGGCTAATGAAAACATTAAATAAGCGGGAATAATTAAAAGCGGCGAGAGTAAGGTGCTCTTATCGGTAAAGTTACTGACCAAAGCGATTACTGCATAGGCTAGAGTAGTAATAAATATTGCCAGCAAAAATTTCTTTCCAATGTTGAGTCCGCGTTCAATTAAATTAAGTTTAAGATTCTTCCGCGACAGAATGAAACCAATAACGAGCATGCCTATGCTTTGGATAGTAACATAATAAGGAGGAGGAAATGCAATGCCGCAAAATTTGGGCTCAACAACTCGTGAAATAAACAAAGTCAGTGACATAAACATTTGAAAATAAAAAGCCCAAAATACCACTGAAATGATACATAATAAACCAATAACCAATGTCTGTCGCGATTGATTAGCGTTTTCTTTGCTCACTGAATATAGAATATAACCAGCAGAAAATAAGACAACCAGTCCAAACATAAGATTAGCTAATTTGGGAGAATTTAAAATATAAAATGACAAAGACCAAAGAAATATCATTAGAGCAATTGCTGCTATGATTTTTTTATATTGAAAAACAAAAGGATTGTAGTCCTGTATGTTATATTTTCGGATTCCATATAAAAAGACAATAAAAGCGATGATCATTCCAATTGCTGCACTGGTAAAAGAAGCAACCCAGCCAAAATGGTCATGTAAAATACTTGGTAAAGTAGTACCTAAAATAATACCGGTTGTTATTCCCATGTAAAAGATGGTAAAGCCACTTTCACGGCGAGGACATCCGGTAAGATATTCATTACCTAAAAGGGATGAAATATTTGGTTTTAACAAACCAGTTCCTACGGCAATAGCAGCAAGTGCTGCAGTAAGCACTGTGGGATTATCTACTAATGATAAGAGACAATAACTCACAAATAAAACCACAGCGCCCAATAAGACAGCTCTTTTTTGGCCAATTAACTTATCAGCTATCCAACCACCAACTACTGGAGAAAGATAGGTTAAAGCGGTAAATGAGCCAACCAGAGCATAAACCTGTTTATCCGGCCATTTGAAATACAATGCCAAATAAAGTGCTAGAAGGGATTGAACTACATAAAAGCCATAACGTTCCCACATTTCAGTTGCGAAAAAGATACGGAGTGATTTTGGATGTTTCTCGTTTTGCACTTTAATAGATACACTTTGAATTCGTTAATTTATATAAGATATCATTTTTTATATTTTTATACAAAGTGTTTTTATAAGTCACACATTGTAAATAAGATAATAAGAGATTGGATTCCATGCTTGCAAAATAAATTTATTATTTTATAACTTACATTGATGTCTATGCTCTTAAATTTCTCTAGTGTATCATGCTTCTATTTTGATTCTCTATAAGGGAGGATTCTGTATGAATGCGAACACTAAAAATCGGATAATTAAAGCTAATCGAGGCACTGAAAAACAAGCTAAAAGTTGGCTTACAGAAGCTGCGCTACGAATGCTTTGCAATAATCTTGATCCCGAAGTAGCAGAGGATCCTGATTCTTTAGTTGTTTATGGAGGATTGGGGAAAGCGGCACGTAATTGGGATTGTTTTGACAAAATTGTTGAGGTTCTTAAGGTCTTAAATGAAGAACAAACATTATTAATTCAATCAGGAAAACCAGTGGGGGTGTTTACTACTCATGAAGATGCTCCTCGGGTTCTCATTGCTAATTCTAATTTAGTTCCTCATTGGGCTAATTGGAACCATTTTAATGAATTAGATAAAAAAGGTCTGATGATGTATGGGCAGATGACTGCGGGTAGTTGGATTTACATTGGATCTCAAGGTATTGTGCAAGGAACATATGAAACTTTTGTTGCTGCGGCTCGTAAGCATTATGGAGGCAGTTTAGAAGGCCGTTGGATTTTAACAGGCGGTCTAGGAGGGATGGGGGGCGCACAAACCTTAGCTGGGACAATGGCAGGAGCGAGTGTTTTGGCTGTTGAATGCGATTTAGCAAGAATTGAAAAGCGTCTTAAAACTAAATACTTAGATCGCTATACCACAGATTTAGATGAAGCTTTAAATTGGATAAACGAATCTTGTCAGAAAAAAACTCCTTTATCTGTTGCTATTTTAGGGAATGCGGCAGAAATTTTTCCGAAGTTGGTAGAGCGAGGGGCTTCTCCAGCTTTAGTTACAGACCAAACCAGTGCTCATGATCCATTAAACGGTTATCTTCCAGCTGGCTGGACTTTAGAACATGCCGCTAAGTTGCGGAAAACTGCTCCTGAAGACGTTGTGGCCGCGGCTAAGAAATCGATGGCACTCCAAGTTCATGCAATGCTGCAATTCCAAAAAAAGGGCATCCCTGTTTTCGATTATGGAAATAACATACGGCAAATGGCTTTTGAGGCAGGAGAAAAAAACGCTTTTGCATTTGAAGGCTTTGTTCCAGCGTACATTCGCCCACTATTCTGTGAAGGAATTGGGCCTTTTAGATGGGTGGCTTTATCAGGAGACCCAGAGGATATTTATGCTACTGATGAAATGGTAAAAAAACTGCTTCCAGACAATCACCATCTGCATCATTGGTTAGATATGGCGAAAAAGAAAATTTCTTTTCAAGGGTTACCAGCCCGAATTTGTTGGGTTGGCTTAAAAGACCGAGCACGCTTAGCACTAGCGTTTAATTGGATGGTTCGAAACGGTGAAGTTAAAGCACCGATTGTGATCGGTCGTGATCATTTAGACTCAGGCTCTGTAGCAAGCCCTAATCGTGAAACAGAAGGAATGATGGATGGCAGCGATGCGGTTTCTGATTGGCCCTTACTCAATGCGCTACTCAATTGTGCCAGTGGTGCAACATGGGTTAGCATTCACCATGGTGGGGGAGTAGGGATGGGTTTTTCACAACATGCAGGAGTTGTTATTGTTGCTGATGGAACAGAAAAAGCTGCACTGCGATTAGCACGAGTTTTGCATAATGACCCAGCTACTGGGGTAATGCGGCATGCAGATGCAGGATACGATAGTGCAAAAAAATGCGCTAAAGAAAATTCGCTCTGGCTGCCTATGGAGATTTAGAGTAGAAGATTCAGGGTAAAGCGAGGTGGGGTCCAGGTTTTATAGAGCACGAATTTTCTGGGTTCGTTTCGTTGCATCCAAGCGATATGTTCTTGAAATAGCAAGGAGTTAATTGAATGTCTGAACATTTTATTCTTCAACCTGGAACGTTGACTTTACAGTCAATTAAGCAAGTTTTAAATCAGCAAATGAAGTGCACTTTAGCTGAAAATGTATTTGCGCAGATTCACGCATCCCATCAAACTGTCAAAAAAGTAATTCTTGATAAAAAGACGGTGTATGGCATTAACACTGGGTTTGGATCTTTAGCCAATCAAACCATCTCTTCAGAAAATTTAAAGCAATTACAAAAAAATATTGTTCTTTCCCATGCTTGTGGTACAGGTGAATTACTTTCCGATGAAATTGTAGCTTTAATATTATTACTAAAAATAAATAATTTAGCACAAGGTTATTCTGGAGTGCGGTTGGAACTGATTGAAACTTTAATTTCTTTATACAATCATAAGATTTACCCTTGTATTCCATCTAAAGGTTCTGTTGGTGCTTCAGGTGATTTAGCTCCTTTAGCCCATATGTCGTTACCTTTATTGGGTGTAGGAGAAGTACGTTATCAAGGGAAAAAAATAAGTGCGGTAGAAGGATTAAAAATTGCGGGTCTAAAACCAATTGAATTAGAAGCTAAAGAGGGGTTGGCTCTTCTAAATGGATTACAAGTTTCAACTGCAATTGCTATAACTGCTTTGTTTGCTACGGAAAATCTGTTTGAAACAGCACTGATAGCAGGTGCATTAACCGTTGATGCTGCCAATGGCAGTGATGTGCCTTTTGATGATCGAATTCAAAAGGTTCGTGGACATGATGCGCAGAGAAGTGTGGCTGCATGTTATAGAGAATTATTAGCAGGAAGTCAGATCAGAGAGTCACATCTTGATTGTGCCCGTGTACAAGATCCCTACTCGTTACGATGCCAACCACAAATTATGGGCGCGATACTCCATCAAATTCAATTTGTGAAGGAGACGTTACAAGTTGAGGTGAATGCTGTTTCTGATAATCCTCTTGTTTTTAGTGAGCAAGGGCAGATTATTTCAGGGGGTAATTTTCATGGCGAAATCGTTGCTATGGCAGCCGATAATCTTGCATTAGCTATAGCTGAAATTGGCTCTAATGCGGAACGTCGTATTGCATTACTTATTGATAAAAACTTTAGTGGGTTACCGGCTTTTTTAATTAAAGAAAGTGGCTTAAATTCAGGTTTTATGATTGCCCATGTGACTGCTGCTGCATGTGCGAGTGAAAACAAGGCACTCGCTCATCCGCATTCAGTAGATAGTTTACCTACTTCAGCTAATCAAGAAGATCATGTTTCCATGGCCACAAGCGCTGCACGAAGATTACACAATATGAATGATAATACCGCAACCATTTTGGCAATTGAATTATTGGCAGCAAGTCAGGGAATAGAATTTCATAAGCCGTTACAATCATCTCGATTATTGGAAGAAGCGTATCAGCGCCTACGAACTTATGTAGAACCCTATGACAGTGATCGCTTTTTTGCACCTGATATTGATCTCATTAAAAAGAAAATTTTAGCCAGAGAGTTTGCAACTCCTTTTTTTCACTTGTGGGATATTGAGGATCCAAAGTGATTGTTGAAATCTATACCGATGGAGCATGTAAAGGAAATCCAGGGCCTGGAGGCTGGGGAGTATTACTCCGCTATAAGGGGCAGGAAAAAACCTTACACGGCGGAGAGGTACATACTACAAATAATCGTATGGAACTTATGGCGGCGATTAAAGGCTTGGAGGCTCTAAAGCGTTCTTGTACTGTAGACCTATATACTGACTCTCAATATTTAAGGCAAGGAATGATGGACTGGCTGCCTAATTGGAAAATGAAGGGATGGCGAAACTCCAAAAAAGAACCGGTAAAGAACGCTGATCTTTGGATGTTACTTGATGAATTAGCTTCTCGTCATCAAATAAATTGGCATTGGGTTAAAGGTCATTCAGGCCATTTGGAAAATGAGCTTGTTGACGCTTTGGCTAATCAAGCTATTGAAGAGTTAAGAGAGTAAAGCATGCGACAAGTTGTTTTAGATACAGAAACTACAGGTATCGGACATGAGCAAGGACATCGTGTTATAGAAATTGGTTGCGTGGAATTGATTGATAGAAAATTAACCAAAAATCATTTTCATGTTTATCTTAATCCACAACGTCTTGTTGATGAGGGCGCGTTTCGTGTTCATGGAATAAGTAACGAATTTTTACAAGACAAACCTATATTTGAAGAGGTTGCTGAAGAGTTTTGGCAGTTTATTAGTGGTGCAGAATTAATTATCCACAATGCACCTTTTGATATCGGTTTTTTAAATTCAGAATTACAGCTTATTAACTGGAATAAGAGGCTTGACGTTTATTGCAAGATTATTGATACCTTAGTTTTAGCAAGAGAGAAATACCCAGGCCAACGTAATAGTTTAGATGCTCTATGTAAGCGATACGGAATTGATCACTTTAATCGTGAGTTGCATGGAGCTTTACTCGATGCTGAAATTTTGGCATTTGTTTATTTGGCAATGACTGGTGGTCAAACCAGCTTATTTGCAGAAGCTGAAGAGACCTCTGTCCGTGTGAAAGCAAAGAATCAAGAAATTGCTGCGCTTAGTTTAGAACATTCAGTAGTCTTAGCAGCCAGCACTGAAGAGCTTGAATCACATCAAGCATTTGTTGCGTTTTTGCACAAAAAAACAGGGATTAATTATTGGGAAGACAACTAATAGAACCGACATAAAAGGCATCTGATCCTTTTATGTCGAGCTACGCTAAAAATAAATTTTCTAGCCTTTATCTCAGCTTATTCAATTTTTTGTGCATTATCTGGTTAACTTTTTGGAATTAAATATTTAATTGCAAAGTCTTTGCCTATACATTCCCCTAGATTTTTTCCCCAAGTGGCTGCGCTTTCATCAGTGAGTTTATCGGGTACGTTTGCATAAATTTGTTGTTGACATTTACTGACACTTTCAGGAATTGCAGCCAGACATTGCTCATGAGTCATTTTGATATCATCAAGTCGTTTTTTCAACTGAGCATCATTCTCGAATCCTTTACAAATAAGCTCTGGTAGTAAAGGAGTAATCGATTTAAACCATTCATCTTTTGAAAGACTTGGAGAAGTGCTAGATGTACTCGTGCTTGTAGTGTCAGTGCTTGTAGTACTAGCGGTGCTAGGGCTATCCGCTTGTGCCGTGTACGGTATTATAGTGCAGCTAATAAAAATAGAGGTTACTGCAGGTATAAGTCTACGCATGATTAATCCTTTTAATAGTGCTCAACTAATATAGTAGAACAATTATTACACTGTTGCTCAAAAATATTTTGTTTTGATCAAAAATTAATCTAAAATAAAGAGTAAAGAGGAATAATACGTAGGAATTATTATGGAAAAGCAAACTCCTGTTTTATCATCACTAACGTTCATTTTACTTATTCCACTAGTGTATTTGTTTTGTTCTTCTCCCGCAGTTGCAAATACTTTTATTTTTAATCCAAATACTCATTCATGGAAAGCTATTAATTCACAAGGTAAAGTGGTTCGTACAGGAAGAGCTTCGGGAGGTAAACGATATTGCCCAGACATACATCGCAGTTGTAAGACCCCATCTGGCGTTTTCACAGTTTGGAGTAAAGGTGGTCCCGGGTGTGTTTCAAGCCGGTATCCCGTAGGTAAAGGCGGCTCACCTATGCCATATTGCATGTTTTTTTCAAAATATTATGCAATACATGGTTCGTATGACGTACCTAATTATAATGCCAGTCATGGATGTATACGTGTGACTCCTAGCGATGCTAAGTGGCTACGTTATCATTTCATTGAAATAGGAACTAAAGTAATTGTGCGTCCTTATTGAATTTAGCAAAACTAAACTTAATTTTTCATCGTACTTAGATGATGGTCTTTTTTATTCTTCATCATTGTCAATGCTAAATGACGAGCCACATCCACAAGTGGTTTTTGCATTCGGATTGCGGATAATAAATTGTTCGCCTTGTATGCCTTGAGTATAATCAATTTCTGCGTCATGCAAATATTGATAGCTCATTGAATCAATGAGAAGTTTTACAGAAGATGTTCCATCTGAGCATTGTTGCACAATGACTGTATCATCTTCATTGATTTCTTCATCGAAACTAAATCCATATTGAAATCCAGAGCAACCTCCACCCGTAATAGAAATACGAAGATTCAAGTTAAAATTATTTTCTTCTTTAATCAACTCAGCTACTTTATCTGCGGCATTAACAGAAAAGCGGATATCACTGGTAGTAGGGGATATATCTATAGCAGCCATTTTAACTCCCGTTGTATCATATAATTATAACGTCAGTTCGATATAAAAAATAAAGTAATTTTTTATATCGAACTGTTTTTATTTAGATCTGGATCCCGTATAAATGCGGCGCATTTTACGGGATAACGTTCGTTTAGCGACCTAAAAGGCATAGAAAAAGCCTTTTAGGTCGAACTCACGTTAATTATAACGTAAATTCAATTGTCGAATTGAATATTATCTAATAATGCGTTCAATAATAGCACCCCCCAAGCATTGGTTTTTATCATAAAAAACGACATATTGCCCTGGGGTAACCGCTCGTTGTGGATTTGAGAACATCACATAATGCTGATTTACATCCTCTGGAGAGATCATACATCCTTGCTCTGCTTGTCTGTATCTTGTTTTTGCATAACAGGTAAGAGGTAATTGGTCCTTACAATCGGCTAACCAATGAATGGGACCACATACGAGACCGTGTGCATAAAGCATCGGATGTTGATTTCCTTGAGCAATATATAAAGTATTACTCGTTATATCCTTATCAACGACATACCAAGGGTCATCCGTTGCGTTTTGTAGTCCACCGATACCTAATCCTTGTCGTTGTCCTAAGGTATAAAACATTAAGCCATCATGTTTTCCCAATACTTTTCCTTCGGTGCTTTTGATTTCTCCTGGTCGAGCTAAGATGAATTCTTGTAGGAAGGATTTAAATCGTTTTTCACCAATAAAACAAATCCCGGTCGAGTCTTTTTTAGCTTGAGTTACTAAACCTAACTTTTGAGCAAATTCTCTAATTTCAGGCTTTGTGTAATCCCCAATGGGAAATAAGGTTTTTGCTAAAGCCTTGGGATCTACGGCATGAAGAAAATAGGTTTGATCTTTATCTCTATCTTTTGCTTTGTATAGATAGCCAATATCTCCGTCTATTACATTTTTGGCATAATGTCCTGTTGCTATATAATCTGCACCGAGGGTTAATGCATGATCTAAAAAAGCTTTAAATTTTATTTCTCTATTACAGAGTACGTCAGGATTTGGAGTTCTTCCTTTTTCATATTCACTTAAAAAATAAGTAAATACATTTTGCCAATATTCTTTAGAAAAATTAACGGTATGTAGAGGAATTCTCAGTTGATTACATACTGCTTGAGCATCGGCTAAATCTTGTGCTGCCGGACAAAATTCATTTTTGTCATCTTGTTCCCAGTTTTTCATAAACAAGCCTTCGACTTGATAGCCTGCTTCTTGTAATAACCATGCTGCAACTGAGGAATCAACTCCTCCAGACATTCCAATAATAACTTTAGCTTTCATAAAATTGAGATACCGCTTAATATTAAACTTAAAAAGTGAAAAAATTTAATTTTACCAGACTTAAACTTTTTCTAGGGTTACAGTAGAGTTTAACTGCTTTTCCATTGTTAAAGCAAAAAATATAACATTCTAGGATATGATAATAATGCTTCACTTACAAGAAATGGTCAAACACGGTTCGCAAAATAGGACAATAATGCTCAGTGAACGCTTGCCTAATTTTATAACTGCTCCATGCTCTTTAGATGTGACTTATTGGGTTGAAGCCAAGGAGGATTTTTACCTCATTTATCTTCATGTTACAGGTAAATTACCTCTTCAATGTCAGCGCTGTCTAGACGAATTTAATTTTCCATATGATAATAAGACAGTGGTTGCTGTATGTCGTAATGATGAGCGCGCAGAGCAAATACTGGAATATTATGAGTGTATTGTTTCTGCTAATTTACAAGTAAGTCTAGAAGACATACTTATTGATGAATTACATCTTTATGCACCACAATTTCATGCGGAAATGAGTGATTGCAGCAGTGAAATAAATCAAATTTTGATGGGAAGAAAGTGAATTTTATTGAAATTTTATCGAATTAACACTAATATTCACGCTTTATGAATGCAAATTGTTTAGGAGTAATACAATGGCTGTACAGCAAAATAAAAAATCACGCTCACGTCGTGATATGCGTCGTTCACATGATGCCTTGACTAAGCCCACACTTTCTGTTGATGCAACTACTGGTGAAACACATCTTCGTCATCACATGACACCAGATGGTTACTATCGTGGTAAAAAGATTATTGATACTGATACCGTATACGAACAAGAGTAATTTTCTTGAAAAATATTACCATTGCAATTGATGCGATGGGTGGGGATCATGGGTTAAGTGTAGTGGTTCCTGCCTGTGTTCGCGCGGCAAAAAATAATCCTGAATTGAAGCTAGTACTTGTTGGGGTTCACGACAAGGTGCACTCTTTTTTTAAAAAATATGGTGTATCATCCTCAGATCAATTTTCCATAGTTCATGCATCAGAAGTAGTCGCTATGGACGAATTGCCTTCTCATGCCTTGCGTAATAAAAAAGATTCTTCCATGCGCGTGGCAATTAACTTAGTTAAAGAAGGCATGGCGCAAGCCTGTGTTAGTGCTGGAAATACAGGTGCCTTAATGGCTACAGCACGGTTTGTCCTTAAGACACTTCCCGGTATTGATAGGCCTGCGATTGTTTCTGAATTGCCAACGAAAACGGGTAGAACTTGGGTCATTGACCTAGGTGCTAATGTTGACTCATGTGCGGAACATTTGTTTCAGTTTGCAGTTATGGGATCTGCATTGGTACAAGCAGTTGCTAATAAGCCTAAACCTAAAATCGCTTTACTCAATATTGGCGTGGAGGAAATGAAAGGAAATGATCAAGTCAAGCGTACTGCACATATGCTTGCTGAGTGTTCAGTAATGAATTATGTGGGCTATGTGGAAGGAGATCATTTTTATACCGGGGACGTAGACTTAGTAGTTTGTGATGGATTTGTAGGTAATGTTGCTTTGAAGGCCAGTGAAGGGCTTGCAAAGCTTTTTGTAAGTTTACTTATGGAATCATTTAATAAAAACTGGTATACCAAACTTTCAGCTTTAATTGCACGTCCGGCATTAAGGCATCTTAAAAGACGATTTGATCCTTCCAGCTATAATGGAGCGAGTATGCTCGGTTTAAATGGCATAGTCGTTAAAAGTCATGGTGGTGCGAATGAACTCGGGTTTCAACATGCGATAGAGCAAGCAGTTCTTGAAGTAAAAAATAATGTGATTGATTTAGTGCGTGCTCAAATAAATGATTTTATAAATCAAGGGTTGCTGTTATGAAAAATGCTGTAATTAGTGGCACTGGAAGTTATATTCCCGAGAAACAACTTACCAATCTTGAATTGGAATCAATGTTAGATACCACTGATGAATGGATTGTTACCCGAACAGGTATAAGCAGTCGTAGCATTGCACAACCTTATGAAACTACATCATATATGGCAGCTCAAGCTGCTGAGCAAGCCTTGAATGCATCAGGTTTAGATGCTAATGAAATTGATTTAATAGTGGTTGCCACCTGTACTCCAGATCATTTTTTTCCTGGGGTAGCATGCTACGTGCAACATGCTTTAAAAATTAAAAAGCCCATACCTGCGTTTGATGTCGGTGCTGCATGTAGTGGTTTTGTGTATGTTATGGATATTGCTAAACAATACATTATGACTGGTGTAGCAAAACATATTCTCGTCATTGGTAGTGAAAGCATGTCTCGGGCAGTGGATTGGACTGACCGAGGAACTTGTGTTCTTTTCGGTGATGGTGCCGGAGCTGTAGTTTTAAGTGCAAGTGATCGACAAGGCATTGTAGGAAGCGTATTACATGCATCTTACGATGCTGAAAAATTATTAAACTTGAGTAATGCTACATTTGATAGTCAACGTGCCATGATAAGTATGCGTGGTAATGAGGTTTTTAAAATTGCGGTCAAATATATGGGCGATGTTGTTGATGAGGTTTTAGAGGTTAGTCAATTGACAAAATCCGATATTCAATGGTTAATTCCTCATCAAGCAAATATGCGCATTATTCAAGCTATAGCTAAGAAGCTAGACCTACCTATGTCTCGAGTAATTGTTACAATAGGCAGTCAAGGTAATACCTCAGCTGCTTCCATTCCTTTGGCTCTAGATCATTCTATTAAGACCAACCAAATAAAGCGAGATGAGTTATTATTGATTGAGTCGTTTGGTGGTGGAATGACTTGGGGAGCTATGATTATTCGCTATTAATTAATTATAAATTTAAAATCTAGTTCGGAGCTATTTTTAATATGGTAAAAACGGCATTTGTATTTCCTGGGCAAGGATCACAATCAATAGGGATGTTGGCTGATTTTGAGCTGCAATATTCTATTATTGTTAAGACTTTTGCTGAAGCATCAGAGGCTGTAGGCTATGACTTATGGAAGCTTATACAACATGGACCTGAAGAAAAGCTCAATCAAACAGAGCATACTCAGGTTGCAATGCTTACAGCAGATGTCGCTGTCTATAGGTTATTGATGCAACAAAATATTACTCAACCATGCATTATAGCTGGTCATAGCTTAGGTGAGTATGCTGCGTTAGTTTGTGCCGATGCTGTATCATTGTTTGATGCTGCTTGCTTGGTCAGCCGTAGAGGACAAGTAATGCAAAATGCAGTGCCTTTAGGTTTAGGAGCCATGGCGGCTCTTGTCGGTTTAACCGATGAACAAGTAAAAAACTTATGTGACCAAGCAAGTCGAACCAATGAAGTAGTTACTCCGGCAAACTATAATGCAATTGGACAAGTTGTTGTTGCCGGTCATACTCCAGCAGTAACACGAATTTTGGGATTAGCTGAAGAAGCTGGGGCTCGACTAGCTAAAATAATTCCTGTAAGTGTCCCATGTCACTGTCCTTTATTGTCTGAAGCAGCGACGCTTTTTGGTGAATACTTAGCTAAAGTAGAATTTAAAAAGCCAAAAATTGATGTTGTTAGTAATGTTGATATAAGTATTTATCATTCAGCAGAACATATACGTAAAAAACTGCAAGAGCAATTATATAGTCCTGTGCGATGGGTAGAGACGATACAATTTTTTAAACAGAAGGATGTAGCGCTTGTTCTTGAGTGCGGGCCAGGAAAAGTGCTTAGTGGTTTAATTAAACGAATAGATAGAAGCTTAAATACTATTAGTGTTTACGATACTATCAGCCTTGAACAAGTTGAGGAGCAATTTGCATAATCGGCGAAAATTCTTAAAAATAATCAAGTTTTGCCAAGTAACAGAGTGCTCAACAAACTATGTTTCTCAGACAAGCATGAACATAGGCGGGACGGGTGTAAGATGAACATTTTCTATTAGAGGAAATTAAATGATCAATTTAGAGGGGAAAATTGCCTTAGTTACGGGGGCAAGCCGAGGAATAGGTCAAGC
Organism: Legionella gratiana; assembly: GCF_001467695.1. Lineage (GTDB taxonomy): Bacteria > Pseudomonadota > Gammaproteobacteria > Legionellales > Legionellaceae > Legionella > Legionella gratiana. The sequence goes on along the minus strand of NZ_LNYE01000029.1, from coordinate 705,866 downwards.
AATTGCTTTGAAATTAGCACAACAAGGAGCTTTTGTTTTCGGTACGGCAACTACAGAACAAGGTGCTCAATCAATCAATGCATGTTTTGAGAAAGAAAAATTATCTGGAAAAGGTCTAGTGCTTGATGTAACTAGTTCAGAGCAAATAGAAGAGGTGATAGGGCAATTGAATCATGAACATCAATCTCCTTCAATATTAGTGAATAATGCTGGAGTCACCTCAGATAACTTATTGTTACGTATGGATGATGATGAATGGTATAAGGTCATTGAAACCAATTTGAATTCCATATATAAGATGACTAAAATTTGCATAAAATCGATGTTTCGAGCACGATGGGGACGAATTATTTCCATTGGCTCAGTTGTTGGTTCAAGTGGCAATTCAGGCCAAGTCAATTATACTGCTGCTAAAGCAGGTATTATTGGTTTCAGTAAATCTTTAGCACAGGAAGTAGGAAGCAGAGGGATTACTGTTAATGTTGTTGCACCTGGTTTTATTGATACCGATATGACTGCTTCATTACCGGATATGGTAAAAGAAGAAATGCTAAAAAGAATCCCCATGCGAAAGCTTGGCGAACCATCTGATATCGCTGAAGCGGTTGCTTTTCTTGCATCGGAAAGTGCTAAATATATCACAGGTGAAACAATTCATGTCAATGGTGGCATGTATATGAGTTAATGCACTTGCGTTATCTGTATAAATGAATAAACTATACCACTTCCATTTAACTTTGACTGTTTTTTGTGGGAATAGATGCTAAATTTAAATAATTAACGTGAGTTCGACATAAAAGGTGTTTCTGTGCCTTTTACATCGCTAAATGAACTGACATTAGTTTAGTGATTTAATGTGTTAATACTTACAAATTCAATGTAATTTATTGACGCTCTTGTCAAGCAGTTAAAATTAAGTGGAAGTAGTATGGTAAAATACCTATAGTTTTTAATATTTCTATCAACCGAAAGAGGAAAATCAAGTTATGAGTACAGTTGAAGAGCGTGTTCGCAAAATTGTTGTTGAACAGTTGGGTGTTAAAGAAGAGGAATTAAGAAATGATGCATCATTTGTTGATGACTTAGGTGCTGATTCTTTAGATACTGTGGAATTGGTTATGGCTCTTGAAGAAGAATTTGAAACAGAAATTCCTGATGAAAAAGCTGAGAAAATTACCACAATTCAAGAAGCGATTGATTATATTGAATCTAATTTAAATAAAGAAGAAGCATAATTGCTTTTATCTCTTCTCTTGCCGTTGTGTAAGAGGTAGAGTTTGTTTTAAGGAGCATTCATTGAATAAGCGGCGTGTAGTAGTTACTGGCATGGGTATGATTACTCCTGTTGGACTTAATGTAAAAGAAACTTGGCAGAATATATTAGCCGGTGTGAGTGGTGTAGTTTTAGCAGAAGAATTTGATCCAAATGAATACAGCACACGAATATGGGCTAAGGTTAAGAATTTTAACATTGAAAACTATGTTCCGCTTAAAGATGCTCGTAAAATGGATGTGTTTACCCAATATGGTCTTGCTGCTGCTGACGAAGCAATACTTGATTCGGGTTTAAAAATTGATGCTGATTTATCAAGGCGTATTGGTGTCGCAGTGGGTGCAGGTATTGGCGGTATTCAAACCATCACGAATAACCAAGATAAACTTATGGCAGGTGGAGCTCGAAAAGTTTCTCCATTTTTTATTCCGGCGGGTATTATCAATATGGTTGCCGGACAGATTTCAATTAGACATCAGCTTAAAGGCCCTAATATTTCTGTAGTTACTGCGTGTACTACAGGAACGCATAACATTGGTCTTGCTGGACGAATGATTGCTTATGGCGATGCTGATGTTATGGTATGCGGCGGAGCTGAAATGACTTTAACTCCACTGTGTTTAGCTGGATTCTCTGCAGTACGCTCTTTATCCAAACGCAATGATGAACCTGAGAAAGCATCGCGACCTTTCGATAAAGATAGAGATGGTTTCGTCATGGGAGAAGGAGCTGGTATTCTAGTATTAGAAGAATATGAACATGCAAAAGCTCGTGGTGCAAAAATATATGGAGAGCTTGTTGGTTTTGGTATGTCTGGAGATGCTTACCATATCACTGCGCCTGATGAAGATGCCGATGGCGCGGCTCGTGCAATGGAGGCGGCTATACATGATGCGCATATAGATGTAGAGCAAATTGATTATATTAATGCACACGGTACATCGACCTATCTCAACGATTTAAATGAAACGAAAGCCATTAAGCGTGTCTTCAAGCAACATGCTTATGAGTTAGCTGTGAGCTCTACAAAATCAATGACTGGGCATTTGCTCGGTGCTGCTGGATCGGTAGAAGCGATATTTAGCATTTTGGCAATAAGGGATCAAATTATTCCACCGACCATTAATTTGGATAATCCAGATGAAGAATGCGATTTGAACTATGTGCCTCATACTCCCCAAAAACGAGAGATCAATTATGTTCTTAGCAATTCATTAGGTTTTGGCGGAACTAATGGCAGTCTCATATTTAAACGGATCTAAATGGTATTTTTAAGACATAAAAAGTGGTTATTCTCTATTGCAATGCTGTTTTTTATGTCGGGCATGTTTTTTCTTGTGAATATCTATATTCAGATAGCAAAACCGCTCATTCCTATTCAAGGGGTTCCGGTGGTTATCACTCTTGATCGTACTGCTACGGCTTCACAATTTGTACACACTTTAAAAGAAAAAAATTTAATTCCATCAAGATCTCCTCTGCTCATGGTGATTCGATTCACAGGCCTCTCTTCAAAACTTAAAGCTGGAATATACCAAATAAAACCTGGTGAAACGGCGCTACAATTGCTTCATCGAGTTGTAGATGGGGATGTTTTAACACAAAATTTTACAATTATTGCAGGAACTACCCAACAAAAAGTAACTCAAGACTTGGCGAAAGCAGCTTATCTAAATTATCAACCGGGTGATTGGAATGATATCCAAGGTAATTATTCTAATGCTGAAGGATTATTGCTTGCAGATACTTATCAATACCAAGGTGGAAGTAGTAGTAAGAGCTTATTAGAACAGGCAAATCGTAATTTAATTATCTATTTGAATAAGTGCTGGGCTAACAGAGCGCCTCACTTGCCTTATAAAAACCCTTATGAATTACTCACAGCAGCTTCGATTATCGAAAAGGAAACTGCTATTCCACAAGAGCGAAAGCTCATTGCAGGGGTAATGATTAATCGTTTAAATAAAAACATGCCATTACAGATGGATCCCACCGTCATTTATGGTTTAGGCACGGCATACACTGGGAAACTGTCCCATGATGATATGCAAATTGATTCACCATATAACTCATATCGTTATAGAGGCTTACCTCCAACTCCTATTGCTATGGTAGATAAAGAATCTTTGGATGCAGCAGCTCATCCTCAACTATCTAATTATTTATATTTTGTTGCTAAAGGCGATGGAACACATCAGTTTTCAGAAACTTATCAGCAACAAAAACAAGCAATTAACCAATACAAACGAAAGGACTCCTAATGCCATCTTCAAATGGGAAGTTAATTGTTATTGAAGGATTAGAAGGTGCTGGAAAATCCACAGCAGTAAATACATTGATCGACCTATTAGCCAATAGACGGATTAAAACAATCACTACACGTGAGCCTGGAGGTACTGCTATTGGTGAGATTTTACGTAATCTCATAAAAAATCCTGATTATCGTGATGTTTTAGATGATCGTAGTGAATTATTACTCCTTTATACAGCAAGAATCCAATTACTGAAACAAGTTATTGAACCTGCATTGCAAAGAGGTATTTGGGTTATTGCTGATCGATTTGAATTATCCACTATGGCTTATCAGGGTGGTGGTCGTGGATTGGATCAAGAGATGATTAAGCATCTGTCTTCTTTTTCATTACAAGGACTAAAACCTGATTTGACTTTATATTTAGATATCAGCCCTGAGGAAGGAATGCAGCGCGTTAAATCGAGGGGTTCTCTTGATAGAATTGAGCAACAATCAATCGAATTTTTTCATCGAGTGCATGAAAGTTATCTTCGCCATATCCGCATGAACGCTAATATCGTGAGTATTAATGCAAGACTTCCCTTACAGGATGTACAATTGGCAATTCAAAATGTAATAAATGAGTTTATAGAGCATCAGCTATGATCGATAATACTCATAGCTCCAAAACCTCTTTATATGAAGAAAAATATCTGTCGCAGTGGAAGCAAATTCAATTAGCATGGCAAAATGAACGTATGCCTCAAGGAATGTTATTTGTTGGTTCATTAGATTCTGCTCTTATTGATTTTATTCAAAAATTTTCTCAATTCGTTTTTTGTAAAAAAAAAGAAACGAAACCTTGTGGTGAATGCATTGATTGCCAACTGATTATTAGTTCTGAGCACCCTGATCTGCAGTGGATTAAACCCGAAAAAAAAGGTGGGCCAATCAAGCTTGATCCAATAAGAGAGTTACACGATTATTTTTATTTGGCGCCGCAGCGATCAAGCCATCGGTTGATTGTTATTGAATCCGCTGAACGAATGAATATCTCAGCAGCAAATTCATTATTAAAAATTTTGGAAGAGCCTCCCCAACATACCCTGTTTTTGTTGGTGGCTCAACAATTGAGTACTGTATTACCTACCGTTTTAAGTCGTTGTCAGATACTGCATTTTGCATCATGTGTTGATCTATTCACCACAAATCTGCTGCGATTGGGGGAATATTACCCGCGAGACTCGGAACAAGCAATGATTGTTAAACAAGCAGAATTTATCTTAGATGGTTTGATTTCTGTGATTAAAGAAGAAGTGTATCCGTGTATGGTAGCCAGTCAGTGGAGCCAATTTGAGCTTAATACTTTATTGTGGTTTTTGTATTTGACTTATTCACAAATACAAGTAATACAAATTAATGGAACTTTAGATATTGGACCTGCACTTCATCAATTGCAACGCTTAGCCACTTTATTAAGTCCAATTATGATTTTTGCTCAAATCGATAGAATAAATGCATTGCAGCGAAAATTGAGCCATAATATTCATGTGAATCAAACTTTAGCATTAGAGGATTTATTGTTGGCTGTTCACGGTGAATAAGGAAATCAAGTATGGATAAACAACAAATTAACTGTATATTTCCTAATGAATCGGCTCTTTACGCAGCATATATGCCTTTTGTAAAAAATGGTGGATTATTTATTCGCACGAATCACAAGATAGAGTTTGGCGCAATAGTCAGCTTATCAATAAAATTAATGGATGAAGATGAGTCTTATGAGGTTGATGGAAAAGTAGTATGGATTACGCCTCAAGGAGCTCAAGGCAATAAGGTTCCCGGAATAGGGGTACAATTCTTGAGAGAAGATAGCCGTAATTTGTGTAATAAAATAGAGACCTATTTAGCAGGCATGTTAAAATCATCTCAATTAACAGATACAATTTAATTTGGTTTTGAACCTAATCGCTTTTTCTGGGTTAAAAGAGCTTCTTAAAGAAGAAGCTTGGTTATTCTAAGCCATTTTATTCTATTTAATGAGGTCATCCCATGTTAGTTGATTCGCATTGTCATTTGAATTTTCTTGATTTAACTGATTTTAATCATGATATTACAAATGTTTTATCACAAGCAAAAACCAATGATGTGGGGCATTTTTTATGCGTTTGTGTAGAGCTGGCTGATTATTCACAATTAGAGAAACTGGCCATGGAGCACTCTAATATCAGTATTTCTGTTGGTGTTCATCCAAATAGTGAAATGGAGTTTCCTATTACGTCTCAAATGTTGTGTGAATTAGCTGTGAATCCTGCATGCATTGCGATTGGCGAAACAGGCTTGGATTATTATCGAACCCATACTGAGGAAGCACGGGAAGTGCAACGTAATCGATTCAGAGAGCATATAAAAGCTGCATTAAAAACGTCGAAGCCATTGATTATTCATACTCGTGAAGCAGCAGAAGATACAATAGTACTGATGAGGGAAGAAAATGCAGATCAAATTGGCGGGGTAATGCATTGTTTTGCAGAAAGTTTAGATATAGCGCGTAAAGCCATGGATCTGAATTTTTATATTTCATTTTCAGGTATTATTACTTTTAAAAATGCAACTGCTCTGCAAGAAGTTGCTCGACAAATTCCATTAAATAGAATATTAATAGAAACAGACTCACCTTATCTAGCACCAGTGCCTTATCGTGGCAAACAAAATCATCCCGCTTTGGTGAAATATGTAGCAGAAGCTCTAGCAGAGCTTCGTGGCATGAAATTTGAAGAAATTGCTGCAATAACAACAGAAAATTTTTATAATTGTTTCAACCTGAGGAACAGTTAATGAGTTTATATATAGGCTTAATGTCTGGAACAAGTATGGATGGTATTGATGCAGCACTTGTCGATATCTCTAAAAATCAGCTACTTTTGGGCAATACCCTAAGATATAGTGATGAGGTTAAAAATCGTATCCATGCATTGCTGAATGGTTCAAATTTAAGTCTCGCATCTATTTGTCAGCTAAATACTTTAATTGGAAAAGAATTTGCTCGAGCAGTCAATGAACTATTACAAGAAGCCAAATTATCTTCCAGTGATATTTGTGCTATAGGAAGTCACGGCCAAACAGTTTGTCACAATACCAATTGCGCGATTCCATATACATTACAATTAGGGTGTGCTCACACTATTTCTACGTTAACCGGTATCACTGTGGTGGCAGATTTTAGAACTCGAGATATAGTTCTTGGAGGGCAGGGCGCTCCTTTTGCACCCATTTATCACCAAGAACTATTTAAACATGAAAAGAATCATATAGCCGTAGCTAATGTAGGTGGTATTGCTAACATTACATTGATTCATCCTAATGAACCCATCAAAGGATGGGACGTTGGGCCTGGAAATTGTTTAATGGATGCATGGATTATGAAACATCAAGGAAAAGCTTATGATGTTCATGGTAATTGGGCGCAACAGGGTGAACTTATTAAGCCTCTGCTTACAACCTTAATGGCAGATCCGTTTATTCATCTCCCAACGCCAAAAAGTATTGGTAAAGAGTACTTTTCTTTAGTGTGGCTGGAAGGTCATTTAAAGAATGATTATAGGCCTGTAGATGTACAGAAAACGCTGTTGGTATTTACTGCAAAAACGATTGCTCATAGTCTCTTAAACGAAAGGAGCTACGTAAAAAAATTGTACTTATGTGGAGGCGGTACTCATAATCTGGCTTTATTAGACATGCTTAGCCAGTTATTGCCTGAAACGGTAGTAAAGAGTATTGCAGAAGTAGGAATAAGTCCTGATCATTTAGAAGCAATGATGTTTGCCTGGTTTGCTGCGCAAACGATAAATCATATTCCTGTGGACTTAACAACGATAACAGGTTCAGCTCATCCCACTCTATTAGGTGCAATTTATCCTGTGGCAAAATAAGCCTGAGCAAACTGTTTCGATGAGGCGTTTTACTTTAGTCAAAACATTACAGTATTATTCTAATATCTATTAACCGATAATTGTCTTTTCTAGGTTTATATACTAAAACCATATTGACAAAGTAAATATGTATAAGCTTAAATGTGGAATTTCAAACGGAGTGACCTTAAATTGAGCTCATATAATATTGATAATACACCTCACGGAGCGAATGCTCGACTTGGAACAGCATATTTTATTTTTTTTCTGGCAGCCTCATTTTATTTATACGAATTTATTCTACAAGTAGCACCAAGTGTTATGGCTGAGTCGATGATGAAGACTTTTGGTGTTACAGGTCAGGGATTTGGTTTTATTTCTGCTTTTTACTTTTATGCGTACGCTCCAACTCAATTGCCAGCAGGGGTATTGTATGATCGATATGGTCCCCGCAAATTGATGACTTTTGCAATTATTCTATGTGCTTTAGGTTCCGCTTTCTTTGCATCAACAGACAGTATATTTACTGCGTGTATTGGTAGATTTCTTATTGGAATTGGTTCTGCTTTTTCTTTCATAGGCGTTTTAGTTCTTTTATCTCGTTGGTTTCCTCCTTATTATTTTGCCATTTTGGCAGGGGTTGCTCAGCTTATGAGCTCAGTAGGGGCTATATTTGGGGAAATGCCATTAGCCTATTTGATTGAAGGAGTAGGCTGGCGTAATGCAAGTTTTATTTTATCTGTGATTGGTTTTGTATTAGCACTATTTTTTTGGTTTTATATTCGTGATTATCCTCATCAGCAAAATCAAACTATCCCCGAACACTATCTTCGTGAAGAATGGAAACGACTTGTTTCAGTGTGCAAACATAGTTATACCTGGATAGTCGGAGGATATGCTTTTGCGATTTGGACTCCAATTGCTGTCTTTGCTGCACTCTGGGGTGTCCCTTATTTACAAGAAAAATTTCAAATTAGTGTTGTTGCCGCCTCAGGGTTATGCAGTTTGATTTGGATTGGCATAGGAATAGGAAGTCCTCTACTAGGCTGGCTAAGTGATCGAATTGAAAGTCGTCGAATCGCATTGATTCTTAGCGCTGCTTTAGGTTTATTGGCAACATTAGTCTTATTGTATGTTCCGGGATTATCTTATGGATGGACTCCATTTATTTTGTTTGTGCTTGGTCTAGGGGCAGGAGGACAAACAGTGAGCTTTGCGGTAGTTAAAGAAAATAATCCTCCAGAGCTTGTTGGTACTGCTTCAGGGTTTAATAATCTTTCTGTATTGATTGGTGGAGCAATATTTCAACCCTTGGTTGGTTATATATTGCAACATACTCATTCTTGGCGGTTGGTTAATGGAGTACATGTGTACAGTGTTGCAAGCTACCAAGTTTCTCTGATGATTATGCCCATATGCTTTTTAGCCAGTTTGCTTATTGCTGCTTTCTTGCTTAAAGAATCTCATCCTGCACAACGTAAGCATATGTAAAATGAGGACCTAACTCTTCTTACGAAGCAACGTTCGTTTAGCGACATAAAAGACATTTCCTATGCCTTTTATGTCGAACTCACGCTATTTAAACTTAGTATTGATGGAAGTTGTTTTTTTCTTTTGTGGAAAATGTTTTTTAGAGGTAGAGGAAACATTGGTTTGAGGCACATTGTGTTTGGGTTCAAAATCTTCAATTTCGACACGATTTAATTTGTGCTGAATCAATTTTTCTATAGCCTGCAATTGGTTTACCTCATCCGCACTTACTAGTGAAATCGCTAATCCCATTGCGCCAGCACGGCCGGTTCGACCAATGCGATGTACGTAATCTTCAGCAATTTGGGGTAAATCAAAATTAACGACACAAGGTAATTGATCAATGTCAATTCCTCGAGCAGCAATGTCTGTAGCCACTAAAATATGTAACTCCCCAGATTTAAAATCCTTTAAAGTCTTAGTACGTTGAGGTTGAGATTTATTGCCATGGATTGCCGCAGCATGAATTTGTGCTTCCGCTAATTGCTTCACCAATTTATTGGCACCATGTTTCGTCTTCAAAAATACTAAAGCTTGGTTCCATTTATTTCTATGAATTAGATGGCTAAGTAACGCCGCTTTTTGGTTTTTATCCACAGGGTGTACCGTTTGTTTTATTTTAACTGCAGTTGTATTTCGAGGTGAAACATCAATTTCTACTGGTTGTTTAAGAATGGTTTTTACAAAACTACGAACTTGATCAGTAAAAGTGGCTGAGAACATAAGATTTTGTCGATTTTTTGGTAGGTAATTAATAATTCGTTTCATGTCATGAATGAAGCCCATATCTAACATTCTATCGGCTTCATCCAGTACCAGAGTATCAATTTGATCAAATTGTATGGCACGTTGTTGATGTAAATCTAATAAACGTCCCGGTGTAGCCACTAATATCTCCACTCCAGAGCGTAGTTTCATCATTTGAGGATTAATTTTTACGCCACCAAAGACCACTGCTGAACGAAGTGATAGATAACGTCCATATTGGAGGATATTTTCATGTACTTGACTGGCTAGTTCACGTGTTGGAGTTAGAATCAGTGCTCGTATTCTATTACCTTTAGCTGGAGGTTTTGCACTGAGCTTTTGCAAAATAGGCAACACGAAACTCGCAGTTTTTCCTGTTCCGGTTTGGGCTGAAGCAAGTATGTCTTTACCTGATAATACTTTTGGAATGGCTTGAGTTTGAATGGAAGAAGGTTCTTTGTAACCTAATTCGTCAATGGATTGAAGTAATGGTTCGATTAAACCTAATGACTTAAAACTCATGCTGTTTCCTTTATTGATCGATTTGTGAAAGAAGAAAATGACTTGATATAATTGCTCAGTGTGCCTATTTCATTGGCAATTATAACACGGATGTTAATGATTATTGATACCAATTCAATGGTTGTGACGATTTTGTGGGAATTTTATCATAATATTCTTTAATTTTTTTATTTATAGGAGTATATTTTTAACAAAGAGGAGACTTGCATCGACTAATTTTTCATTGATATTATATACTTACAATGCTTTTCTGAACCTTCAATTGCTTAATCAGAATAAAATTATCTGTATTTAGAAAACCTCATTATTTTTAATGAATAATTCCAAATTTAGGGCTTGTGACTGCTGCTAAACCTTATAGAGAATAACTGAATGAAGAAGATTATTACCGCTTTACTAATTTTATTAACTCTAGCTCAGAGTTCTTATGCTAATTCATCTGATTTTACGCAAGAATTAATAACTCAACTTCTGGAACGAAACATGAAAAATTTTTCAGGATTTGAGCACCAGTACTTTGGGGATCAGATTAATCTTCGCTTTTATGATAGTAATCCAGATAAGTTGTTGCATTTACCCAATGGATTAATGCTCACTTATGGTCAAATAGTAATGTTAGCAGGAGATCTGTTTGGCGATCCGCAGCATCCAATCTCAACGTGTACCGTGAGCAAACGCAAAGAATGTTTTAATCTTCAGTTTTATGCTTTGGCTGGAGACAAAGACAACAGCAATTGTCAAAAACCTCGCATACAAGCGGAAAACCTTATTAAACATCATGAACAGATTGTACAACTTTTAATGGATTGGCGATCACAAGGGAAGTCGGACTCAGAGTTTTATAAGGAATATGGTTCAACAATTAATAAGAAACTAAATCGTTTGACTTGTGGTGGTAGTTTTATTAGTGATTATATTCCCTTTGGTAATTACCTCAAACTTTCGGAGGTTAACTTTGATCATTATCAACCTGATTCATTAATTGCTTATGAAATTGGCCATCAAGTAGCTCTTGATACAGCGATCCTTGGCTATCAACAAAAGATTAAAGGTAATGTTATAAAGGCGGAGCAATTACTGGAGTTGGCTTATGCTCAAAATGCTTTTGCAAATCACTTTTTGAGTGATTCTTTTGCTTCGGGTCATATACGAACACCTCGACGTGAAATAGAAAAACAAGTCTTCTTACCTTCTATTCTGAATTTATTGCTCGCTAATCTAATGCATGATGAAGATAATCGACTAGGGGTAAATGTAGTCAATCAGGAGGGGACTTTTTGGACGGCTTATGGTGATAACTATCTTTTTAAAGAAGAAGCAGAAGTACAGCGTATTATTCTGTTGCAAGCCATGCAGCATTCTGCAGATAGTATTTATGCTGCTTTTGAATCAGGTAATTTTCCTGAACATTTTAGTGAATTAAAGCTAATACCGCTATACGAAGAAGTTGAGCAACTAAACCAGACTTCACCTTTATTTAAAGTAGACCATGGCATCTTATTAAAGAGGAAAGATGGGCATGATCCTTACAATTTTGAGTGGACTGAAAATTGGTCTGGATTAATTACATTATTGGAATTGAAGTTGTAAAAAAGCCATCTTCAACATTTTTGATATATCCATTAAGGAGGGGTGAACGCTTAATCAAGAGACAGGGGTACTTACGAAGTCATAGGTAGTTACATTTTTTTACATCGTTAAGCGATTCTTCTTCATATTTTTTTATGTGCTGTACAGTAGCCTTATATCCTATGTGTAATAACTCATAATCGTTATTGCTTGGTAGAACATAGTGCTTTGCATAAGCAACAGCATTTTTAGTTTGTTCATAAAGACGTTCATATACTTCGGATTGATTTCCTTCTTTTTGAGCTGCTCGAAGAAAAAGAGACAATGAATGCAGCATTCTTGCATAACGTACGGGATAATTATTCCATCCATGTTCTTTAAGTGCTGTGAGATATAGAGCAACTGAATCAATGTAGGTATCAATGAATGGTTTGTTACGAAGTAAGCTTTGTGCTTCTAATAAATTGATAGAGGAGTCATAGTTTCTTTGCTCCCATCCCCATTCCTTTGGAACATACATGGGAAACATCCACCAATCATAGTGGTATTTATTCGTGAAAAATTCATTTGGCTTTTTTTTAAAAAGATGTTCAAAGGTATGCTGTTGTACTTGAGCAATGATATTTAAACGATTATTTTGATTTAAATGGATAAGTTGGATTTTTTGTTTTGCAGTTAAACTAGGATTTGCTAAACATTTTTCAGTAAAGTCTTGAAGTTGTTTTGCATCTCTAAAAAATGAAAGCTCTTTTGCCATTTCAATAGCAGATTTGGACATATACATCTCCTATGAATCCATACCTTAACATACCAACATTGGCGGTAATTATTCAGATTTAGCACGCACTAGAAAATAGTGCTCATAGAAACCTCTTCAAAATCATTATGATCAAATTAAACCACTGCTATTGCTTTTTGTAAAATACTCCCATGATTCTTGTATTTCACTGTTTACTTGTTTGACTGATTCAATATCCAATCCTTTCACATCAAAGAACTTAATTCCATTATCCTGAGTAAGTACAGTGGTGCAAAAATTAGTTACCGCTTCTAAATTATTTAATATAAGTTCACTGCTTGTGGTATGTTCTTTTAATTTTGTAATTGCTTCCTTAGTTGCTTCGGTAGCTGATTCGTAAATACGTTGCACTGAGGTGGGTGATGGAGCACTTTCAATTTGAAGTGTTCTAAATTCAGAAACAACTTTCTCTTCATAGGCAAAAAGAGCATTGTATTCAAGAGATATGGAGTTTCTTTCTTGGTCGGTCCCATCTTCTTTTTTACTTAATAATGTTTTCATGGCGTTGCGAATAGGCTGAAAAGAAGTCTTAATAAATTTATCAATTCTTTTATTTCTCTCTAGTTTAGGCATTACTTTCTCCTGGTTTTAGTACACTTTGACTCGAATCATAGGCTTGAACCTTTTTTTTGTCAAAAAATCACTCATAAAATTGCGAAAAATAATCCAAATACCTTGATGTGATGTATTAAAAGACAAAAAAAGAAAAAATACACTAGACCATGTTAATATATGACTATAAAATACTCAATAAGAATATTATAGAAGCATATATTGGATATATAAATAATTAATAGGTGAGTATGTAAATGAAGGCCCTAATCAATCAAAATCGTTTTCTTAAGGCAATAGAGTATGCTAGTGAACATCATTTTTCGAAGCCTTATTCAATATCGCCTATGGTTGATAGATGGTTCAATCAATTGTCAATGGTTCATCTGGCCAATGGGGATATAATACATATCACGGGTAAAGAAGCGATTGACTATGTTGACATTATATTGGATGGAAAAGTTGTTGATAAAAAAGATTTGGCCATCGTGTTTCAATTCTATTCTCAACGATCAGAACATGAAAAAGAACGAGCTGTTCTAGTAGAAAAAATTAAAGCGCTACAAAAAAAGAGTGAATTAGTTTCCGAGAAATTAGAAGCAGAAGAAAAAAAATTAGAAGATTTTGATGCAAATAAATTAAAAGCAAAAGCACTCTATGAGAAGATTGTTGAACGGGGTATATCCTCTTTAAATGAAGAGCGGTTAGAAAAAAAATTTGGTTCAAAAATAACTCATATTGTTCACCGTCCAAATCATGGTTTAACTCATTCAGTTAGAGTTTCTTATTTGGTGACTGGGATTCATGCTTTTAAAAAAGAGTTTAATAAACATTCAAGTGAGCTTGACGAAGACTTAGAACTTGAAAAATTGCAGATGATGATGCTGTTTAGTGTTGTTGGTCGTCGTGATGAAACGGGCTTTCATGATACAGGTGATAATGTTAAGGGATGTGAAACTTATGAAAATTTTAGAACAACCTCAGGAAGAGACTTTCTTAAATACTGCCGCAGTCATTTAAATGATCTTTATAAAAATAATCTGGAGGCTATGTATCGAGATGCCATTATTGTAGAACTCATGGGTTATTCTGATATTCAAGATCGAATAGATAGAAGAGAAGATGGCCCACCCCAACTCTTTATTGATTATATTATTGAAAAAGAAAAGCAATTAGGAAACGATATTTCTCGCGAAGAAGCACTAAATTTGATCACTAAGCCACAATCTTTTTGGAATAAATCACCTAAATACACTCTGAGTACTTTTTTTCCTGAAGGAGAGGTTCGCACGCGTGCTGATGCACAATTAAGAATGATGAATGATGCTCATGGGATTGATTTAACACGTTGCTATTCTCTTTATCCTTCAAAAAAAGGAGGATCGAGCGCGATTGGTGTCATAGAGGACTATGTCAACTTATCAGGTATTTCTGAGTCATTAAATTCTGTAAGTATAGAAAAATTAGAATCAGTTTTTAAAATCTTACGATGTAGTTTTGATACCCTCCAATTAACTGGTCAGAAGTCAACGTTTGGATTGATTTCTCAAGAAACTTTTGACAGTCAAAAAAATAATATTTTGGCAGGCATTCAGGATATTAACAAACGATTCGAGTTTCCTATGAGCCCAAAGAGACGTCGGAAACTGGTTGAGGAAATTAAGAAAATTCGTGCAGAAGATAATTACGACGATAATTTAGAAGGGGATGTGACACTTGACGAAAAAAGTAATCCGACACTTGAAGCTTATCGTAAGTATTTAATTCTTCAGGAAATCGTAAAACATGTAACAGCTGCTTCTAAATTGCATACTGATAAACGAATGTTTGATTTTCAAAATACGCAAGAAGGTAATCCTCATAAAATTGATCATTACAAAAATGCGATCAAATTGATTCATGGATTACAATCAATTACTCCAGTTAAAGGGGTATCTAAGGTTGAGTTACCTGTGATTTCTGCTGTAACACATGATAGATTGCAAAATAAAGTTACTGTTTTTTTTGAAAATCAGAAACAAGCTGAACTTTTTAAAGAAACTTATACAACGCTTTTTGGGGCTAAGCCGAGTAGTATCTCACTTTCATCCCAAGAATTTTCTATTGAAGTGAATAGAGAATATTATAAGAAATTGCTTGATGGTAAGTTAGTTGAATTTAAGCAAGTTACTGTTCCTAAGGTGATTCATAGAGAAGAATCATTAGTTGATTCTGAAGGTAATATCACTGCTTTAAATTTGATAAAAAATAGCCAGGCTTTAGTGCGTCTTGTTTCTACAACAGCCTTAAGTGGTGAGACTTTTCCTGATTATGATTATCTTTTAAGGGCTTTTGAGGACCCAGTACATGAGCGTTATACTCCTCCTATTAAAGAGAACATACATTTTCCAGTAATCCGTACCAAATACACCGATCCAAGAACAAATATAATTTATGAGCGGAAAGTAGTGACTACAGCACCCACTGAAGTTCGCTTCCAGGAGCCTATAACTGAACCAATTAAGTTTGAGGATAAGATAGCAGATGGATGGGTTGTAGGAAAATCAGGGGCTCCTCAAAATACTATTTATACTAAAAAACTGGCTCATACTCTATTGCCTTCACATGGAAAGATTATTCCCTTTTCGGGCTATCCTGAAAAAAAGTGGAATTATTTTCCTATAGGTGTTCTTTCTGATGTGCGTCAGGTTGATTTGAAAGGTGAGCGCTATATTTGGTCTGAGAACATGGATACTGTTACCAAATTCTGGATAAAAGATCCTTCATTGATTCACAAAAAATTTTATGATTTTTTGAATGCGCAGCTGGAAAAATCTGGAGAGCCAAAGCGTTATGCTAAAACTGATGTTGCTGTTTTGGATAAGAGTAAGCTTCTTAAAGAAAGTACTACCTCAACCGAGTTGATACACCATTTACAAAGCCGGAAGGAAAAGATTTTTGAGGTGCTTAATACCAAAGGTTATCGACCGAGTGATGAGGTATTGCAGGATTTTAAAATGTTGATCCGACAAGAGCGTAGCGTATATCTTGCTCGTTTTAAAAGCAATAAAAAAGTACAAAAGGAAATAAAGGAGCTCTATTCGGCGATAGAGGAACGAATTAACCTTGAAGCAGCAAGAAAAAGTACTAAGTATTCAATTAATCTCAAGAGGTTGATTGAGTTGCAGAAAAAGAGCACGGAGGCAGGAGGGCATAATGAAATTTTAGCCGGAAACACTAAAGCTGCTACGCAGGCTTTTTATGCAACTCGTGACCAACTCATTGATCGTCTTAATCTTGCATTTCATGCATTTGAAATTAAAAAGAAATACCAATACGATGTGCCTCTTTTAATCTTAAGTCAAGATAAGCAACCCTATCATTATACTGAGGCAATGATTAAGGAAGATCTTAAGAATGCGTATGCCCTCTTGCGAAAAGGAGCGTTTCCTTATGATAAAACTAAAAATATTGCCTATGAACTTGACTCTAAAGGAAATGCTGTTCTTGACAGCAATGGAAAACGGATACGAAAGAAAGATTCAGGTGGCGATGTTTATCAGGAAAAAAATCAAGTATATCAAAAAGAGTTGTTAGTTAATTTTTTTAAATTAGCTTTGCCGTTAACGAACATTGAGCAACTTGAGAAAGGACAAATTGGTGTTGAAAAACTGGATGGAGCAAAAATTGATAAAGCGGTTGACTCTATTATTGAGAAAATGGATGTTGTTGGTGGAGTGGCTCGTGAAAGTACAAGGATGAAAAAGATTTTTTCACAGGCTAATACAGCAAAGAAAGAAGAGTTTTTTATACGACAAGTAGCTTTAGGTAATCTTCCTTTAATCCAGGAAATGAGTCATTACAGAGCATTTAACATCTCTCCAAGTTTACTAAAAAAGGCGATCGAGGTTGCTGAAAAAAATAATCATTTGGCTGTAAAAGATTTTCTCATTCCTTCAAATCCATCACTTGGGGAAGTGGATCTAGCTGTTGGTAAGGAATCTGTTACAGCAAAGAATAAGACTGTTGTAACATCTAATTTGAAATCAGAACTTGCGGATCTCACAAAACCTTTTGATTCAATGAACATAGAAATCCGTAAACAACGTATCTCCGCAATAGTAAAAATAAACCAACGAAATCTAAGTTCATTAAAGTTGAGTGATTTACAATTGCTTCAAAAAACAACATCAGATCTATTATTAAATACTTCGTCAAATACAGAATCAAACATAAAAGAGTTGGATCAATTGATAAAGCTATTCGATAAGCATCCAAAATACATAGTAAGTTATGCGCGTATTATGGAGGCTTCTGATAAAGCAGTGAAATTAAGTAGTTTACTAAAAGCTCATGAACTTTTTGGAACGACTCATACTGCAAAAGTAATGGCTCTTATTGCTAAGAAATCAGATAGTGAATCTAAATTAGATCAGCTGATAGATGCTTATCAATGTATGCTTGATAGACAAAGAAATGTAAAATCGCTTGAAGAATGTCGGAAACATTTGAGTAATGCCTTGTTGCTTGTTGAACAACGTGGTTGGGATGACGCAATTAATTATTTGTTACTTATAGAGTTTAAGAGGAAAGAAATAGCAACTCTTTATTTAAAAGATGTAGATGCTTTATCCAATCAACCAAGAAACCAAGCAATACTTTCTAAAATTGAGAAGTTAATTCAACAGATTGAAGCAAATGGTATGGGCCCAATGGACAGTCAGATAGAAGATTATTGTCAAACGATGAGACAATTAGTTCATGGTAATCAAAATGACTATATTTTTCTATTGTCGTTATTCCATGATCTGACAGAAGTAAATAAAGTAGTAACTTCACCGGAAATGCAAGCTATTAGACACGAGATTACAGTTCTTGAGTACAATGCTACAGGTTTTTTTGGTTCTCGGATCAGTCAGAATAAAGCGAATGCAATTAAAGAAGCGATGAGTCAAATTCCTTTGCTTGAGCGTGATGATATTCTTAAAAATGATTCTCCTTTATGTGAAAAGTTACAAAAAGTTCTGTTCTCTAATAACCTACTGCTTGATAAACTCAACGTGGGAAAACTGAGTATGGAAGCTACAGAAACAGCTAAGAAATTATCGAACTGACGTTAATTACTAGTCCAGGTTTCGTTTATAATGCTAGGCTGAATCGTAAGTCGAACGATGATTTATGCGTAATACCATATGCAAAATTAGTGATTTAGGTTAAAGTTCTTCAATTAATCTAAATGAGATTATTTTCCTTATGCGGCATCAGTTTGTTCATTTACGTGTTCACACAGAGTTTTCTTTAGTTGATGGTTTGGTGCGGGTAAAACCTTTGATGAAGGCTCTTCCTTCACGAGGAATGTGCGCTGTTGCATTGACTGATCATTGTAATTTATTTGCTGCTGTGAAGCATTATAAATGTGCCGTCGAAGCTGGAATAAAACCTATTATTGGTAGTGACTTGCCCTGGCATAATTCTGAACATCCTGGTCGTGTTTTTTCTTTGATTCTTTTATGCCTCAACTCAGAGGGATATAAAAATTTAACATGTCTTATTTCAAAAGCTTATCAAGAAGGGCAGCATCAAGGTCAACCAAGGGTACAACATCAGTGGATAGCAGAATATTCAGCCGGACTTATTGCATTATCAGGAGGAAAGTTTGGCGATATTGGACAGGCTTTATTAGCAGATGATGCAGAGTTGGCTAAAAGTCGAGCGTTATATTGGCAGGAACTTTTCTCCAATCGTTTTTATTTAGAAATCCAACGAACTGGCAGACCTGATGAGGCGCGTTACAATGAAAAGCTAATTGCTTTGGCCAATGAATTGAAGTTGCCATTAGTTGCAACAAATGATGTACGTTTTTTGGATAAAGAGGATTTTGATGCACATGAAGCACGTGTTTGTATTCATGAAGGTTATACTTTAGCCGATCCCAGAAGAGAGCAGAAATACAGTGCCCAGCAGTATTTACGTTCAGCTGATGAAATGGTCGCTTTATTTGCTGATTTGCCTTCTGCACTTACTAATACTGTAGAAATCAGCAAACGATGCACGGTGAAATTGGACCTAGGGAATAATTATTTACCTAATTTTCCTATTCCTAATGATTCTACTGTTGAGAATTATTTGTCTCATTTATCAGAAATCGGTTTGGAAGAACGTCTTCAGCAACTGTTTAAAAATGCATCACCAGAAGAATTGCTGATCTCGAGACAAGAGTATGACAAACGACTGCAAGTTGAATTAGATGTGATCAATAACATGGGTTTTGCTGGTTATTTCCTGATTGTTGCGGATTTTATTCAATGGGCAAAGAAAAATGGAGTACCTGTCGGGCCAGGACGTGGTTCTGGAGCAGGTTCATTGGTTGCATATGCTTTAAAAATTACAGATTTAGATCCTTTGGAATACGAATTGCTGTTTGAGCGATTTTTAAACCCAGAACGAGTATCCATGCCTGATTTTGATATTGATTTTTGCATGGAGGGACGTGATCGAGTCATTGAGTATGTAGCCGAGAAATACGGCAGACAAAGCGTATCACAAATTATTACTTTTGGTACTATGGCTGCAAAAGCTGTAGTTCGCGATGTGGGACGTGTATTAGGCCATCCTTATGGATTTGTTGATAAGTTAGCCAAATTAATCCCTTTTGAGTTAGGCATTACTTTAAGCAAAGCATTAGAACAAGAAGAAGAACTTAAGCGACGCTATACTGAAGAGGAAGAAGTCAAAGAACTTATCGATCTGGCATTAAAACTCGAAGGCATCACGCGTAATGCAGGGAAACATGCGGGGGGCGTAGTAATTGCTCCTTCTCAGTTGACTGATTTTACAGCCATTTATTGTGAAGAGGGCTCTACACAAATTGTAAGTCAATTTGACAAAGATGATGTAGAAGCAGCAGGCTTAGTTAAGTTTGATTTTTTGGGTTTACGAACTTTAACCATTATCGATTGGGCTTTAACTACGGTAAACAAGCAACGCGAATGCGAAGGACTGTCTCCAATTGATATTAGCCAAATTCCAACGGATGATCCGGCCTCTTTTGATTTGTTAAAAGCGTGTAAAACTACAGCAGTATTTCAGCTGGAATCACGCGGAATGAAGGAGCTCATTAATCGCTTACAACCCGATTGTTTTGAAGATATCATCGCTTTAGTTGCTTTATTTAGACCAGGTCCTTTACAGTCAGGAATGGTGGATGATTTTATTGATCGTAAGCATGGACGAGCAGCGGTTGATTATCCTCATCCTGATTTGGAGCCTATTTTAAAGCCCACTTATGGTGTGATCTTATATCAAGAACAGGTCATGCAAATCGCCCAAGTCTTAGCAAATTATACCTTAGGCGCTGCCGATCTGTTGCGTCGCGCTATGGGAAAGAAAAAACCTGAAGAAATGGCGAAACAGCGGGAAATTTTTACTGAGGGAGCAACGGCAAGAGGTGTTGATGAAAAAGTAGCAACTCATATTTTTGATTTAATGGAAAAATTTGCCGGCTATGGATTTAATAAATCTCACTCAGCAGCATATGCTTTGGTAGCCTATCAAACTGCTTGGCTTAAAGCCCATTATCCCGCAGCATTTATGGCGGCGGTAATGTCATCGGATATGGATAACACCGATAAAGTAGTCACGTTTATTGATGAATGTTCGCATATGAAGTTAAAAATTTTGCCTCCCTCCATCAATCACTCAATGTATCACTTTACCGTTATTGACGATGCTACCATTATTTATGGTCTTGGTGCTATAAAAGGGGTAGGGGAATCCGCAATCGATTGTATTATCGAAGCACGTGGTTCAGAAGGAAGCTATCTCGATTTATTTAGCTTTTGTCAACGGTTGGATTTACGTAAAGTGAATCGACGCGTATTGGAGGCATTGATCAAAAGTGGTGCCTTTGATGATTGGAAGGTAGAAAGGGCGGTATTGACTGCTTCTTTAGAAAAAGCGTTAAAAGTAGCAGAGAAAGAACATCAGAATCAATCCAGTGGTCAATTTGATTTATTTTCATTATTAGATGATGGTGCTACGGAACAAGAATATGTTTTATGCAAATCTTGGTCTGAAGCACAACGTTTAGAAGGTGAACGGGAAGTATTGGGTTTTTATTTGACGGGCCATCCCGCAGATCAGTATCGACGTGAATTTAGTGATTTTATTGTACCAATAAGTCAATTAAATCCATCAATGCATAAAAAAGCAATTTTATGTGCTCAAGTAGTAGGAATTCGTAAGATTATAACGAAACGAGGTAAGAAACTCGTGATTCTAGGCATGGAGGATTCTACAGCACGAATAGATATTGTTATTTTTGATGAGCTTTTCGAATCATTTGCTTCTACTTTAGCAATTGGCGATATGCTTGTTGTTGAAGGTGAAGTAGCGCATGATGATTATAATGGGGGAGTAAAAATGACTGCTAGCTCTCTTTATGATATACCCGCTGCGCGTACAAAATTTGCTCGGTGTTTGGAGTTGCGGTTGCATGCTGGAAATCAAGGCATTTTACCCTCCCTTCAAGCTTTATTAAAAGCACATATTGGACGTTGTGCCGTTCAATTTTCTTATTCTAACGAATATGCAAAAGCACAATTGAGTTTGGCACCACAATGGCAGATTTTACCTAGTGATGAATTGCTTGGGCTTTTAGCGAATCTTTTAGGTGAGGATAAAGTCATCATAAGATATTAATCTCAAAGTACTTTATAGGCCTAAAATTGATCACTCATTCCAATAAAGAAGGAATCTGAGCAGCATTTTTGCTATTCAATGGTTATAATTAGATTAGAGTCTTCTTAAAAAGGAATTTAATGATGGACTTAATTTTACTTGTTATACTAATTTTACTTTTAATAGGATTACTTCCTAGATGGCCTTATAGTAGAGCATGGGGGTATTATCCAAGTGGTGGAGTAGGTGTAATTCTCCTGATTTTAATTATTTTATTACTTGTATGAGCACTTACCACAGCATCCCCAAGCGCAGCTTTGCCTCTTGATCACATCGCGGCGCTTACAAAGTCTTATTCTAATCAGCTAATAATTTATCCATTTTCGCGGCGCAAATGAAATCGTTATGGCTCAAACCATCTAGTGCATGGGTCATGAAATGAACATGACAATAGTTATAGCCAACTTCTAAATCAGGGTGGTGATTTTCAATATTGGCTATCCAGGCAAGAGCGTTGACAAAAGCCATGGTTTCATAAAAATTTTTAAAGGACAAACTGCGTTTGATGCTGCGGTTATCCGCACTGACTGTCCAATTCTTATCTAATTGAGGTAATAAGTTTTTTACTTGCTCTGCATTTAACGCAGATCCTATGCCTTCGCATGATTCACAATGTTTGCTGCTTAAGTCACTAGTCATTTTCATTTCCTTACTTATAATAATTATTTAATGCCTCAAGAAAGCGAGAATTTTGCTCCTGGGTTCCTATGGTGACCCTAATGTAACTGTTCATTTTATAGGGATGTAAAGGACGAACAATGATACCTTTATCTAATAGATAGTTATAGAGTGCCATTCCATCTTCTTTACAGTTGAAGGTAAGAAAATTACATGCTGAAGGTAAATAATCAATATCAAATTGATCTAATCCTTGGCGTATTTGCTTCATTCCATCTGCATTAGTCTGTAAGCTTAATCGTAAAAAATCTTCATCATCTAAGGCTGCATAAGCTGTAGTGAGTGCTACCTGATTAACGGTAAAAGGTAATTGCACCCGTAGTAAAATTTCAATAATAGAAGGGTGTGCGATGGCATAACCAAGACGCACTCCAGCTAATCCATAGATTTTAGAAAAAGTTCGCGTCACTATTAGGTTAGGGTATTGGGCTATCCACTCAATGCTATTGTAACGCAGTTGCGATTCTGCAAATTCAAAATAAGCTTCATCAAGCACTAATAAAGTACTTTCGGGTATATGATCCAAGAGACGTTTTATTTCTTTTTGATCAATGAGCACTCCTGTAGGATTATTGGGATTTGCTAGAAAGATGATACTGGTTTTTGGAGTACAGGCATGAATTAAGTTGTCTACATTGACTTGCCAATTTGGATGAATTGCTGCCGAACGAACCGGGATATTGAGTGAGTGTGCTTGAATGGCATAAGTGCTGAATGCGAAATCATGGGTTAGTATATGCTTTTCATTATGTAAACCGAAACAAGTCAGCAACATATTGAAGATATAGTCTGATCCATTGCTTAAAAAAATCTGGTCGGGGTTAATTTTAAGTTTTTTTGCCAGTTTGATCATTAAAGGATGATTGATTGGCGAAGGATAAGTAGCAAGTACATGGGTGGACATTTCTTGCAATGCAGCTAAGGCTAATGGGCTACATCCTAAAGGATTTTCGTTGCTCGCCAATTTAATAATGTCGTTGATTCCTTTTTCACGTGCTAATTCCTCTATCGATTTTCCTGGTCTATAAGGGACTAAAGCGCGTATTCCTGGATGAGGTAATTGTTGAAAATTAACTGCCATAACTCGTTCCTTGCCTTTTATAATTTAATATTATCCAACTAAGTATTCTCTTGCATGCATTTTTTCAAAACAAACTTTACACTGCTTTAGCAAGCTCATTCAAGCACTTTTGTGACCGATGTATTGGTATCGTTCATTATCCTAGAAAATCAGAATGATAAATTTTTGATTTTATTTTAATGATTAATAAAAAAATAAGCGATGTCCTTCTTGAATTTTTTATTCTATGACATTACCCTTGAAGGGCAATCCAACCAAAGGAAATGGACTATGAATCAGCAAAAGGGATTTTCCCTTGTCGAAGTATTAGTGTCTTTATTGTTAGTAACAACATTGGTCCTTACACTGCTTCAGCAACAAGAACAGAGCAAATACATGTTAAATCAGTTAGTGATACGGACACAAGCGACTCATTATCTGAATCAAATTGAAGAAACATTAACGACCCAAATTAAAAAAACTCCACCAAGGCCTACTTTTTTCCATTTAGTGATACAGCATAAAGAACAAGACATATTAGTAAAACTTTCCTGGCATGAGCATTTAGACTCTATAACTCGGAAACACAGTTCTATTAAGCTAATGTAAATGAAAAAACAAGCAGGTCTGAGTCTTTCAGAAGTATTAATCAGTCTTTTTCTAGCCAGTGTGATTATGACCCCGTTAATTCAGTTTTATTTAGTCAGTAAGCGTCAATACATGGAAATAGAAAAAATTCTAGAGGCTGGCTTTGATGTGCAATGGGTAGATGATTTATTAAGTGACAGTATTAGGCGTGCAGGTTTTACCCCTTGTTTAGGTCTTGATCAATTAAAGGTGATTGATCACAGGAATTATCATAATTCTATTCGTGCATTGAACATTGAAAATCAACCCTCTCAATTTATTCAGGTGAATCGGATGAACGTGAATTTTGCAAAACTAATTAAAATAGAAAGTCCAACCACTCTGTTAGTGCAACATCTGGGTTCACTAAATGAAAAACGACCTTTATTAATTGCTGATTGTAATTATGCAGAAATACATGAACTCTTAGCCATTAATCAGCACATTAACGAAACGAGGATTATTTTAAGTAAACCCTTGATGCATGTCTATGAGACAGCTACTTACGTTGGCGAGTTTTTAGAAGAGCGTTGGTTTATTAAGAAAAATGCTAAAAGACAAAACGCTCTTTATTATCAATGGGTACAAACTGAAGAGGTGACGCCTTTAGTTCATTCGTTATCTATTAAAAAACAATATATTCAAAACAAGCAGTTTCTTGAAGTAACTTTAGGCTTAGAAGAGGATAAGACGTATAAACTTATGATTGCAGTACGTGGATCATGAAAAAGGAAAAGGGATTCATTTTTACGGTAACCTTGTTGATGATTATGGTGATTAGCTTGCTTTTATTGGCTTCTATGCAACATATTTTGTTGTACCACAAGGTCATTAACAGACAAGAAGAGTCACATAAGAACTTTTATAATTTGGAAAATGTAGCCAGGCAATTATCCAAAAAATACGTGACATCGTCTACTCTCAACTGTGTTATTAAAGAGGAGTCACAAAACCAAGTACTCCATAAATTGCTTCATCACCAAGGTTGTTCTTTGTCTCATGAGGGCTTACAGTATGAGTATCTTATTGAGGATTTAGGTGAGTTTTCTTGCCTTGTTGCTTGGAGTAAGAATCGGAAGTATGCAACACATCATCAGCGATTATCTATTGTTCAACTCGATAAAGGTGAGCCTTTATCATTTTTACAAGTTAGATCGATTGCTGTTGGTAAATTGGCAAATTGTTTTGTTAAAGAACATATTGCTCCTATAGGGATAAGCAGTTGGAGCTACTTATCCTTAAGTTAATTCAGCGAGGTGACCAATAAACTTCAACATGTCTATGGTTTATTTACAATTTTTAAAAAGCGTTTAAAATCAAAAGACTATTAATCCAATTTTTTTCTTCATCTGATGAGACAAATGGACTTAAATGTGAAAACGACTCATTTTTGTTGCAATATATTCCATAACGTGTAAAAATTATCCTGCTTATGAAAACGAAAATACTTTATACACTACTTTTTCTAACTTTAATCACCTTTAGCATTTTGGTCAGGTTCTTTTGGTTCATCAAACAGCAGCCACTAAAGCAGCCTGAGATTATGTTTAAGGAGGCTGATTTTGAACGATTACCCGGCTGGAGTTCCGCGGATTTAAAAAAATCTTTGCAGACTTTTCAGGTATCTTGCCGTGCGTTCATTCGGCAGAATCCAGAGCAAGTTGTTGGTACCGAGCATATTGACCTGCAAGTAAAAGATTGGCAGCCTGCATGTGAGGCAGCTTTAAAAATTACTCCTGTTGCAGAGAAACAAGCCAAACAATTTTTTGAAGAATGGTTTACTCCTGTAGAGTTTACCGATAACAATGGAAAACCAGGCCTTTTCACCGGCTATTATGTGCCTGCTATTAAAGGCAGTTATACTAAGTCTAAGGAATTCCAGGTTCCTATTTATGAAACACCTAATGATTTAGTGACAGTCGATTTAGGGTTATTTTTTAATGACTTAAAAAATCGTCGTATTGTAGGTCGAATAGAGAATAAAAAATTTGTTCCTTATTATACACGGGAACAAATTAATAATGGAGCTATCGAAGAAAAGGCAAAAGTTCTTGTTTGGATTAACAGCCCTATAGATCGCTTATTTTTAGAAATTCAAGGTTCAGGTCTTATTGAACTTGAAGAAGGTAACGATATTTATATTGGTTATGATGCTCAAAATGGAGCACCTTATACTGCAATTGCAGGAGTGTTGATCAAACAAGGGGTTATGACAAAACATAATGCATCGATGCAAGCAATTAAGCGTTACTTAGAAGCTCATCCAAAACAAATGGACAAGGTGATTAATCAAAATAAATCATTTGTATTTTTTAGTAAAATGGCTGATGGCGTTGCTCTTGGTTCACAAGGTGTGGCATTAACACCTGGATATTCTCTCGCCATTGACAAACAATGGATCCCCATGGGAGCTCCGCTTTGGTTAAATACGACGCGACCTGATAGTACAAAACCTGATATGAGTAGGCCCATGCAACGTTTAATGATTGCCCAAGATACCGGTGGAGCAATTCGTGGCAAAGTTCGAGGTGATGTTTTTTGGGGCGGAGGTGATAAAGCAACTTTAATTGCCGGCCATATGAAAAATGAAGGACATTACTGGATCCTTCTGCCCAAGCAAGCAATCTCGAGATTGGAAAAAAATAAGCTGATTTCTGAAAAATCAGCTAAATTATAAAACGAATTGTTTGCAGTGAGTTCGACATGTCAAGAGCTTCTCTTCGCTTAATCATCATATATTCATGCCTTAGTATCAATAGAGTGAACCATCATCAGTTATTGTGGCTGAATGATTTAGGTGTGGTGCTATCGGGTGGTTCTACACTGTTACTTAATGGTTGCGCTAAAGCATCAGCGAGGCTGATGAATTTATATCCATTTTTTCGGTACATTTCTATAATGTCTTCTAAGCAGAAACTATTCAGAAGGTTTGCGTGAATCAATAAGATTTGTTTTACAGGCTGTCCATCCACTTTTTTGGCCCTGCGCTCTGCTAGAAGAGTTTGTTTCCAAATGTAAGCCAAATAACGTTTTTTAAATTCTGGAAGATTTTGTGCTCTTTTTCTATAAGGTATTTTATAGAATCGAGCATTAAACTCATAATCTTTACTGTCAATGGTCACCGGGGCTATTGTGTATTGATGCTCGGCCAAATAGTTATAAACTTTTTGTTTTTTTTGACCTTTGCCTTCAGCAAGATAAGGATAGCGGAAATATTTAGGCTCAGTCATGACAGGTGCTAAAACAGAATCAGCTCGATCTATATCTGCAATGTATTTAGTAGCGCTCATGTTATCGAGACTTTTATGTGTATAAGTATGATTGCCTAAAGAGAAGCCTTGATTACGGAAAGTCTCTAACAAATACCATTCGTTTTTTGCTACAGCTTCACCAATAACAAATCCTGTAGCAGGAACTTGATTATCAACAAGTGCTTTGACTATAGCCATGAAGCGATTTTCAGTTCTTTTCAGGCTTGCTGGGGTGCTGGATCCAGAGCCCACAAAGGGTAAATCATCAATTGTAATTGCAATTTCTTTGTCTTCAGCAAAACATGGAACACTAAGTAGAGACAACAAAAGAGTTACACCTGTCCATCGCAGTACCATGATATCCCCTAAATTTATATTTATTATTAAATTTACTATAGTAGACAATTTCAAAAAATGCGTAGTCTCTATTAACTCATTGTTTATAAATACGTTTATATTTTCTCGTGATTTAACCTAGAAAAAGCAGTTGGGTCGGTAGCTCGCACAGTAGGAGCCAACTGCTTTTTCTAGGTTAAATGTAGGTATTGGTATCTTTGTAGTTCGTTGATTATTTATAGGTTATGTATTGATTTCTCGCTGTTTAAAATATATTAATTAACTATGGTCCCATTTATTCAATGGTTAAAAATGAAATTTATCCTTAATAAAAAAAACAGCGTGGATTCAATAACCTTAAATCTTGAACCAACAGCGACAGTCAATGAGCTGTTTTTGGCTCTTTACGAGTACCGAGATGAACGCTATAAGCGTCTGTCTTTTAATGAGTATCAAAAGTTTATTTCTGTATATCAATGTTTTTTATACGGAGATCATTTTAAAAAGAAATGGCTTCCTGATACCTATTTAGCTGATTATCAGCCTAAAGATCCCTGTTATTTAACTTGGGAAGAATCTCCTGAAAATCAGCACTTTTTCATTCATAATAATTTTGATCCTATAGGCAATAGTGTTCTTTTTTGGCAAACGAATCTGCCCCCCCAGAGGTTGGAGATTGAGGAAGATATGTCAGTTCAGGGCTGTAAACGTATAAACTTTAGTTAATCTTACAGGTGCTAATGCCCTAGTCGCAAATAGTAGGGCATACAGTTATAAAAATCGTATATAGAGTTTATAGATTCAATGAACTCTATTTTTTCTGAGTTACATCGGATTGTTTGTCATTACGGAATCCTAACCCTCTGTTTTGCAGAGGGTGATGAGTAGAAGTATCTGCACGTTGATGTGTGTTTTATAAGCATTTCTTATTGGGATTATTTGCACAGTAGTGCGCGTAATACATGCGCAACTTAGATGTAAATGTATTTGGTTCCTGCTCTAAAAGGAAAATTAATTCAGGTTGTAATAATAGATAATCCGATTTTCTTAAGATATGAGTATAGAGTAGCTCACCACCTGGAGAAAACCATTTGGTAAATAAAGGAATAATCGTGGCACTTTCATTGGAATGAAGACGATGATGAATGTCAGTAATTAATTCTTTACGGACATCAAAGAAATTTTGAAAACTATGGGTTTGATTTTCATGATAATAACGCAAAATAATTTGACCGTACTCATCTTTTCGAATACCAGCATCAAAATTTAATGAAACGATTACTTTTTTTGCTTCCTCTATATTGAAAGGGGTTCCCATTAAATCTTGTCCATTGTATTCATGAATATAATTTTTTAAGTATTCGATTGCTTGATCGGTTAAAGGATCAAAATAGGCATTAATGGTATAATTCTTAGCAATGTTAGGGTTTTCTCCATCATAACTGCAATATGCGATTATGTTATAATAAGTCATGGCAACGGGTAGCTTCTTGACAAAAAATTCATTAATTTTTTGGTGTACTTGTTCGCAATTTAGCGAAGTGTCTTGCAGTTGTACTTCTTCCATACGTACTACATGTGTTGGGTAATCTAAGGTTCTTTGCGCTTTTGGTAATCCAGAGTCGCTATCTGCTGTGTTAGAATACCTTTTGATGATTGTATGATCAGGCGTAGCTAACTTGGGAACAACTATCTCTGTTGAAGCATATAGTGAGTTACATAATAGGCTTGTTAGTAATAAGACATAAGAAGGTATTTTCATTGTTTATTCCTTTTAAAGTTAGAAATCCATTTCAAAACAACAAATAATTCTAAAACCAAAAAGCTCAACGCACAATGTTAGACATAATTCTTTGAGAGACTAAAGAGAGTGCATCAATGTATCCTTTAATTCACTAATGAATAGTCCAAGTGATAATGCTGCCTGTATAATAAGAAATCTTGCTTTGAGTACCGTACCAATACTGTGTGATAGGTAAAGAAATACCAACCTGGACAATTATTTTGGGCGTAGAAAACCAAAGTGATGGAGTGATGTAAATAATATTTCCTCCTGTGTTAGGAACGGTATTTGATGCAAATATAGTTTTGCCACTGTATTGGCCGTTTAATTCGAGTAATCCGGAACATATGTATTTTCTTTCTATACTTTTGATGGTGTGTCCTATACCCAAATTATAATAATATTGGGTTCCTTGCTGAATTGCATTTTGTTTTTCGATAAGTAATACTCCGGGAGCCAAAAAACCATACCAGTCAATGAGCATCCGAGAATAGGTGCCGCCAATAAAATAACTAATCGCATTGAAATTAGAGGGCACATTTTTTCTTGAAAATCCTGATACTCGTTGGCTAGGATTGGTTTTTTTAGAAATTGCATCTAAGTTACTGATAGGGAACGTAGGGGAGAATATAATAGTTGCTTGATCGGAATATTTTGAGTTTTCGAAATTATAAAAAGCGTATTCTAAATCAATAGCAAGATCACCTATCCCAGACTGAGTTGTATCGCCATTATTATAGCTGAATGCATAAGGTAAGGTGACTAAGAGCGACATAGAATCTGTAATTCCATAGAGTAGGGCGGGATCTCCCTCTAAAATACTTTGGCCTTTGCTGTATAAATAACTGGGATTATAAGAAACAATCAATTGATTTTTATCAACAATATTTTGTCCAAAGGAAAAAAACGGGCCTGGTTGTTGTGAGGTTACCAAGGAATAATTCCCTCGGCTTGGTAGTTCGTTCGTTGATAAAGGTTGATTCGCTTTAGAACTATGAGGATAAATTAACAGTAATAAAAATAATCCTCTAAATCCTAGAGAGTAAATTCGCTCTTGCATCCTGCAGTCCCTTTAAATAACACTATTGGCCTTATTTGTATGGAGGCGATGGAGTTTTTCTTATTGTACATCCGGTTTTAAATATAACATACATAAAACACTTGCCACCAATGCTGTGGCACAGCAAAGTATAATGGGCGAAATAAGAGAAACTACGATGAGTAAACCGCCAAAAAGACAAATGACGGCATCCCCCAGTGTTCGTAAGCTTAATTGAGCACCCATGACTTCTCCTTGAATAGCGGAGTGTGCCTTATTTGAAATATGAATCGTCATGGTTGTCGTCACGCTGGTAATGCTAAAACCAATGAGCGCGAAAAATAAAAACATGGGAACACGATACTGAAAAGCAATCATGCAGACAAAAATCAAGACCGTAGCGATCATGGAAAGGGTAATAACTTTGTGAATGGGGATGTGTTTTGAAAGATGCCTTGGAAGCCATGATGCACCTAAAGCAAGGGTTGCTGATAAAGCCGCATTATAAATGGCAATCATCGCTGGTGACATGAGCCATTTACCCGCCAGATAAACGGGGCCAAATTCATAAAAGATATCTACTGCGAAGGTAAAAAGTGTACTGATGAGCATTAAATGTTTCAAGTGTGGGTGATTTTGAAATAATTGCCAAAATTGACGAATAATATTCAGCTGGTTCCATATGGATTCTTTGGTCGAGATGCTCTGTCCTTTATGCTCTGGTAATTTCCACCATGCAAGTGCTAATGTTACAACAGAAACTAAGGCTGCAATAGTAAAAGGAAAAGACCAGGAAAACCATGAAATAATCTTCGAATCGGATAATAAACCACCAATGACAGGTCCAATAATATAACCAATAGCAGCCATACTGTTGATCCTGCCAAAACTTACAAATTTATTAATTGTGGTCAGTTCGGAAGCAAATGCTCGTGCAACTGCAAAAGTTCCCTCCATAAATCCGGTTAAAAAACGACTGAATAACAATAACCAAAAACAATTGATCCAAAATGATAAGACGGTGAGTAAATAACCGAGTAAGCTCCCTGCTAAACTAATAATAAGGATTTTTTTTCGACCATATCGATCAGAGTTTTTTCCTAGAATGGGGGCGCCAATGAATTGTCCTAAAGGAAAAATTGCAAGAGTAAGCCCTAACAAAATACGCTTTCCTGTTTCACTCCATTCGGTTCCAATAATTGAATGGCTACCTGATTGTAAAAATAAAGGTGGAAAAATCGGGTAAGCAATGGATGAGCTAAGAAAACTGATGAGAACAATCAATAAAATAATCCATAATTGCTTTTTTTCTTGATCTATTTGGTTATTCATTACTTATATTTATGTCAAAATAAATTACTTGGGCTTTTTTTAAAGCTTAACATATGAATCAATGTGATATCCAACGATTTACCCAAGTGCTTTAAAACCTCCCAAAACAGGTGTTGCATTGCAATCCTCCTTTTGTGCTTTTTTATAACTTATTATAGGCTTGTTGTCCGCTGCATCCAGTGACGAACTCGGAAAATCTTGATGAGTTTTTAGAATGGTGCCTTATTTAATGGAATCAAACTCATAAAATCATGCTCCTTAAGCCAGAAGGATAG
This sequence comes from Legionella gratiana, assembly GCF_001467695.1. GTDB lineage: Bacteria > Pseudomonadota > Gammaproteobacteria > Legionellales > Legionellaceae > Legionella > Legionella gratiana. Next base: position 673,631 of record NZ_LNYE01000029.1, on the reverse strand, counting down.
GATCCTTGGCTCTATTGTATCTCTTCCGGAGTGACAACAATATCAAATGATTAGTTACTAATTATTTGGTACTGTCATTGTTTTATCGATTCAAAAGATTACAGCTGTTATTAAGATCGATGTGTAGAGCCCTCATCTAATGCATGTAGCTGCCAATTTATTTTGTTCACGTTCTTCCCTTCTTATTTGCTTAATAAACGCTTTCATTTCTTTTTGCGTTGGAGTTGAGTTGAGAGCAGAATTAATTTTGTCTTGGTGCTTCATACTAAGATAATCAGGAGACCGATTAATTGCATTACGAATGCACTCCAAAATACGAGTTAGCAGATTTGATTTTAAAGGTTTGAGTTTACTATGTGCTTTATTTTTAAATTCTTCTGATTTCATTCCAACAGCACTTACTGGTAAATTTGATTTTAAAGAGCTGAGTATGTCATTTGCTTTATTTTTAAATTCCTTTAATTTCATCCCAAAGGTACTTATGTCTTTAATTTTATACTGATTTATGAGCTTCTCTAACGCATCCCCTTTTTGTATAATATTAAATGCCTTATTAAATTCTTTATGATTATCAGGGATATTTAACTGCAGAGCCAGATTTTTTCTAAAACCTTCCATATTACCTGCTTTATTTTCTTTTAAAGATTGAAAAAATTCTTTAAGGGTGTGGCGTTGTTGCTCATTCTTGGCTAATTTCAAAATCATTTGCTGGCCCATCACGCTCAATTTATTTGTTTCAGCCAGTATGTTATTACAATATATTAAATGCTTGAGGCCCTCGTTTGGTTGATTATCAGATACGTTATTTAGCGTCAACTTTTCGTATTTTTTTGCCAAGGCATTTGCAACATCTAACTGCCCAAATTGAATTGCTATATCATAAAGTGTAAGTTCCTTGTTTTTTTGCTCTTCTGTTATCATGGAGTTTTTTACTATTAACGCCAGCATAAAACTTGGAATTTTTTGGGCTATGAATCCAGCATCTCCTATTTTTTGAATAGAATTTGTTGCTACTATAGGAAAATCAATATTCCTCGCTATTTTTTGTAAAAGTGTAAATTTATCTTCATATCTATCGCTCAAGACAGAGACATTTTTTATCAGTTTATTTTTTTCTTCATGCCTCATCTTTGCGATTTCATCTTGTAGATAGCTATCTGACAATGGGGCGTTATTATTTTTTTTAGCTGCTATAACTTTATTTTGTAGTTGCGAGAAATCAGAGTTCTTAATAAGTTCTTTATTGTTTGTATTATCTATTACACTGCTATATTCTGGATGTCTTTTCATATCTATTACAGTAGTTGCTGATACATACAAGTTTGCTAAAGTATATGCTTCAATCCCCTCTGGATAATATTGGGCTATAAACTCTACCAAAAAATTTAGTTTCCCTAAATCTTCTTCATTTATATCTGTTTTACAAAGCTCATAATCAGTAAAGATCATAAGATCAACTGCTGAAATAGGTGAAAAAGATTTATATTTTGTAGTGATATAATTAGAAAGATTTTCAGCTGCTAAAAAATCACCATTTCTCAGATCATTTAAATACTTTTGTATGTTATCGTCTCGCATGTACATTACCATTAGAATATATTTGTTATTATCATTTAACCATCTTGGCTAATATGTGTACAATTGATTGTTTTTATATGTCATATATATTGTGCAAATATGTGATAATTTTTAATGGATTAGCGTTATGCACGAATTTTGATTAACATAATGAGAATTTATACTGACAGGTGATTTCATGACTTCAAAACAAAATTACAAACAAAAATTTAATATTGACGTTGTAAGTGGATTGCTTGCCGGTGCATCAAACTCAGGACTTTTTAATCCCTGGGATCGTGCTTTATATTTATCGGTGAAACATAACCGTCCTTTTCTATTATTTCAAAATTTTAAGTCTCCTTATCAAGGTTTTTCTCAAGCATTCGTACAACGTGCTTTTCTTGGAGGTATTTACTATGTAGCACAGGGGGAACTAAATAGATATTTATTGCCTTACTTGCGTAATACTTTAGGAGTTAGCCAAACACTTTCTCAATTTTTTGTAGGTATGACTGCGGGAAGTATCGGAGGAGTATTAACCAACAGTATTTCTGCCATCAAGTACCATACCTGGGGGCAGGAAAATGCTTCCTTTCGCTCAAGTATTCGCGAGATGTGGGGGCTAGGAGGAATTGCACCGTTTCTAAAAGGAACCACAGCTACAATGACACGCGACATGTTTTTTGGAAGTACTTATGAAATGTTACGGAGTCTTATGAACAATACGACAAAAAAATCTGAGAATAAAACGTCTGATGCAAATCAACCTGCTCTTGAATTTATCTATAATGCAAGTGCGGCTGGAATGGCTACAATTGTATCAAGCCCATTCAATTACGTTCGTAATATGCAATATGCAACGCCTCCCAATTTTAAACCACCATCGATGCAGGAGGTGTTGACGAAAGTGTGGAGTGAGTCAAAAGATTCACAGCGATCTTTTCTAGGACGGATGAGTTTTTTTCAACAGCAATTTAGGATTGGATGGGGTACTGCACGAGTTGCAGTAGGAATGGCTGTCGGCCAAAAATTATTTAATTGGACTCAAGAGCAACTTTCTAATTTATCCTCAAATACTACGGAAACGACCTTAAAAAAATAAGGCATGGTGACAAGTCCTAATCTATTCAAAGAGTTTGTGTTCTCGTTTTTAGCTAATATGAGTAATCATGATATAATCTGTAAAAACAATAAGCAGCAAATGATATTTGTTATGGTTATTTGCAATTTTAATGACTAAATTTAGGAAGTATTTAATGAAAAATATGATTCTTAATTTTTTGACTCTAAGTGTAATGAGCACTGTAACCTTTGCTTATGATCTAGATAAAAATAATTTTCTGATTCCTGGTTGGCCAAATTATTTAGCAATGGGAACTATAACTAATGGATCCTTGCAAGAACCAACGAATATTCGTGTTGATTCTGTATTTACCTACAATGGTGCAGGTGGTGATGGTGATCCTGGAAAAATAGAAACCCCATATAAAATTTGGAATATGATTAACATGGCTAAAAATATAAAAACAAATACGGGCTATTCTGTTAATCCTGTTTTAGTGGAGTATGGTTGGCAACTCAGTGGCGGTTGGAATACTGATAGTGTGACGCAGTTGGATGAATTAACAAAACATTTTTTTAATCTTATGTTCTTGTCAAAAACACTGGAAGATAATGCTTATAGCAATACTGGAACCTACGGCACTATATTATTAAACCCCGATATGCTTGGTTATTTAGGCAATACAAATCGCGTGGAGACTGTTAAATCGTTAAATATACCGGTTGGTCAAGCTGTTTCCGATGCTTATTGTATGATGACTAAAAAAGTTGATTATAATAGTAGTAATACGCCAAACTGTACTTATGGTTGGGATAATAAACCGGTACTCGTCAAAGGTACCCCGACTGATTTACTTCTTTGGCTCAAATCTAAAACTGATAATTATACTGCAGGGCAAACTTTTGCTGCTTGCGTTAACGAATATGTACAACCGCTGTGTAGTGCATCAAATTCAACGAGCGACATTCCTGAGTTTACAGATAATTTTAATGGTTGGCTACAAGCGCAAAACTGGATGGCTAAATATTTTGGTCCCCATGTTGCTCTTGGAGTTCATGAAAATATTTCCGCGGTTCCAGAAGGAGGTTGGTGGATTCATCAAGGACCCACTGCTGTAAGGCCTTATGTGAATAAGGTTCTAGCTGATTTAAAAAGTTTTGAATTATTCATGGGCAATTACAAACCTGATTTTATTTATTTTGATCGTTATGGTGCTGATGATTACAGCAGCAAATTTCCTACTTTATTGATTAATCAGGCGACGTTTTATAATGATGTCGCATGGCAAAATTTTCTAGCTATGACCAAAGAAATAAGTGAGGGATTGGGAGAACAAGCAGGCAAGAATTATATTCCTGCTATGTTATGGCAAATACCGGCTGCTCATCTCCCAACACAGGATGAGCCTGATCTCGATGCACATGAAGAGGGTACTGCACCGGTATACTTTTTTGGTGATGCAAACTTACAACAAGATTTAAGCAATATCGCTCCCTGGATTAATCATGATGTTGCTCATTTACCAGCTGCTTATAGCTTATGTGCTGGCAAAAATGCAACGCAGTGTTTGACATTAAACAACTTTAATTGGGCTCATAATAATACTACTCAATTAAGAAGTGCGGTTGATGCACATATATTTGCTATTTTATGGGGAGCTGGCGCTTTTGCAACAGGTGTTTGGGAAGTACCTGGGACAACTTTTCCAGATAATGGCTGGATGATAAAAAAACTGTCAATTTATTATAAAAACCCTCAATCTTTATGAAAGAGCAGCACGTTTTTGTAAGGGAATTAAGACTATTAACAATTCATTTACACTACTTTTGCTCTTAAGGTACGCGTTCATGTCAAATATCGCCTTTCACCAAGAGGCAAGTATATCCCCTGAACACATACCTCTTAAGAGCATTCAGACTGGTATTAAAATATTTTTTATGCATCCAAATTTATGCGGTTTTAAATAGGACTATACTTTCTTATTTTTTATAATAAAACTTATCTTTCCAGTTCGCTCTAGGTAGGCTTTTTTTATTTGATCTAAATTATTAGTTTTTAATCTATCTCTTATGATTTCTAGTAGATCATCTTTAGATATTTGATTTTCTTCCAGCGCATTCCAAATAATTTTTCCATCTTTAATTAGAATTATTGGTCTCCCTTTTATTAGTTTACCAAATTTATGATATTTAAAAGAAAACTTAGCAAATAACCAATGTAAAAAAATAAGTAAAGCGCTTCCTGCCATTGCTTGTATCAACGTTGAAGGTCCATTTATTGTTCTACTTAACACTGCTCCAATAATAATGATCAGAACGAAATCGATAGTCGTATCAAAATGAAAGCGCTTGTTACCTATTCGGATTAAAAAAATAGCGTAAATATAAATTATAAATGTTCTTATAAGGACATAAGTAATATCCATACTTGAATTAATGTTCTCGAGATAGTAGAGCCACATCTGTTTCTCCCTAAATATTCATTCTTCAGATAGTAGTCTATTGTGAGTAATAAAGTGAAAGAGATATACCTCTTGATTTTTTTGACATCAATTAATGTTTACCACTTGTATGGATCCTCACTGCCTTCGTTTAAATCTATATTAGACTTATAATGAGTCTCAAATAGGAGATAGGTTTATAGCGCTGTCAGTCACTATCTCCGGTTTTACATATTTATGGGTGTATTCGAGTAATCCTTCGTTAAATTCCGGTTTGATAGCTATTACTATGGGAGCTTCCTTCTTATCCATGCCCTTTTGTTGTATTAATGATGTTCCGGTTATTGCGTCACAAAGTATATTAAATTTTCCAATTAAGTTTTTAGTATTCAGAGGGGTAGAGTCTGCCACGATCAAATGATAGGTTGCCGGAGACTTATTTGGTTTCCAGGTAGATTTTAATAAACCACTGGCGTGATCTGCACAAATCTCTATAGCTAATGATTGAGTTTTGTTTAAAGATATTATATTTCTATTGGTACCGGGCTGAAATAAAGTACTGCCTTGTACCAAGGGCGCTCTCACTGTTGAACTATTAGGTAAAGTGTATTCAAAACAAGGAACGCGTTTGTCCACTTTATTCAATATTATCCCCCCGCTTAACAGATAACAAACATTACGTACAACAGTAATTGTATGGTCAGAGTTATTGGTTTGAGATTTATCTAAATAGTTTTCAAAGTCTTCTTGTTCAACCGTATAAGCACTTTTTTTGTGCGAATTTTCTTGATAGCGTTGTGCTATTTTTAGCAACTTAGGAAATTGATGTTCATTATGATATTCTTTGGCGAAGGCGTATGGAAAAATAACAACGCAATTTTGATTTAATCGAGTAAACTCTTTTAATCGTTCCTGGACCCTCAGATGCTCAGAATAATCAAGAATTTTCGAATTTGAAGGGTTGGTCTTAGTTATTGCATATTCATGAGTGAGTAGGATAATTCTATGCTTGGGAAATTTTTGTCTTGCTAAGTTATATCCATCTTCAAAAGCACGCAGATACAACTGCAGCTTTTCTTCAAATGAAGTAAATTTTGGACTGGCTTCACCAGTAAGTTTTGAAAAATTAAAGCTTAAGATAAGATTTTTCATAGAGTTTCACTAAGTTTAAATATAAATGTTTATTCGTTTTGAATTATAACCAATCATTATGAATGAAAAATATTAAGAAATTATTAAAATAAAAACTACTCATTTCCTTTGCCACAGGGGTTATGATGTGACTGGGCAATTAGCCAAGTCACATGAACTATTGTTAGCAATAGAAGATACGACAAGTTTGGTTTAGAGTCATGCTATTCACTTATTTATCAGAACGGCCTGTTTTAGGGACTTACTCGACTGAGGTGGCTCAAAAAGTGAATCGGCCAAAACGTCACACTAATAAAATTGACATAAAATAAATGGAAACTAGGGATGTTCATTCTTCCTTCGTGAGCCTAGCTATAATTAAAGTTAATGAGTACTCCACCGGAGGTAATTGACTATGATTATTGACGTTCATGCCCATTGTTTTCCCAAGGCATATCTTGATGATATTGAACAAAAAGGAGGAGAGCTGGTTAATGTGGCTCGTTATATGAATGCTGGATTGGAGGAGCAAGAATTAGCAGCACGTTTTAGTGTGATGGATAATGCTGGAGTGGATTTACAAGTACTCTCAATCGTCCCTCAAGTTCCTTATTTTGCAAATAAAGATGATTCTGTTGCTAGTGCGAAAATGGCTAATAATCTTTATGCGCAGCTTATTGCTAAATACCCTAACCGATTTCAGGCTTTTGGAATCTTCCCGCTACCCCATATTCAAGAATCATTAGATGAAATCAATCGCATCTTTGATGAGTTGGGAATGTTGGGAGTTACCTTGACGACCACTGTATTACAGCATTCTATTGTCGAAGCAAACCGTTTTGAGGCTATTTTTGCCGAGCTGAATCGCAGAAAAGCTATTGTATTTTTGCACCCTGCCGGGTGTTGCACGGGCGAACAAACTAAGGTCTATGGACTGACCTGGATGATTGGCGCACCATTTGAGGATACTTATGGGGTGTTGCATTTGATTCTCTCAGGTGTTACTTCGCGTTTTCCCGATATTCGATTTATTAGTACTCATCTAGGCGGTTATTTGCCCATGATTATGCAACGTCTTGATAATTTATACACTGATTGGGGGGAGGGTGAAATACAAGGAAAGCCCAGTGATTTTATAAAAAAATTCTGGGTTGATACCGTAGCTCATGGACATATCCCAGCCTTACATAATGCCGTTGCTGTTTATTCGCCCGATCATTTGCTGTTAGGTACAGATTATCCTTATGCAAATCATGATAAATACGTCAGGGCTGTAGAGTATATTAAGCAAGCAAATCTTCCTGAAAGTCTTGTCCTAAAAATCTTAAGTGATAACGCTAAGGCATTGTTTCGAATTTAATTTTGGTGTGCGTAGAATAGTTACTAAAAAGTAACTAATTGACTGATTAATAATGACTTTATATGCTTTAAATGAATTTAATTATTAATAAAGGAGTATGTTATGAAAGAAGAAATTATTAAAAAAATTGTCCAACAAAAAAAATTAAAGAAGAGCAAAGGTTGGTGTAGACCCTGTACTAGCATTAGTTAACTACACGGGATCGCAGTATATTCACAAATATACTGCGTGAATTACAATATCATAGACCTGAATAAGATTTAATTATGAACCTACCTGATTTAAACCGATTGACATGCTATAAGAATAATAAAATTATTTCTCGATATGATAAAGACTATCCTGCTGCTAAAATGCAAGCAGAAGAAGCACTGAAAGAATTAATGAAATTTATTTGGCTTTGTCAGAAGCATAAGGCAGAAAAGTGGCTTCGTCCCAATGATAGCTCACTTAACTTTTCATGCGTTATACATTCAGAGATGAGTGACATAGATAATATGTGGCATACATTCCTTTTATTCACTAGGGATTACCATGATTTTTGTAATCATTATCTTGATGGGGTTTTCTTCCACCATGAGCCGTTACTAAATTCTGATGACAATATGTTTGATAAAAATGATGAAGATGAATTAACTTTATACTTATCTTATATCTATGACAATTTGGGAGAGGATACATTAATAAAATGGTTTAACGCTTCACATTGATTATTTAATGCATAAAATAGCTAGTAAAAGATTAAATAAATTAGAATTTTTAATGAAAATTTCAACTCGTTTAAAAAAATTAGTTTCGGAAGAAAAATCGAAGAAGATTACTCTTAATCATTTACTAAATAAACTTCAACAAAAGGATAATTTGTTTTTAATTATTTTATTAGCTCTGCTTGCTATCACTCCTATATCCTTTATTCCTGGAATGACTGCTTTATTTGGATTATCTATAGTTTTCATTACTGGTCAAATTTTAATAGGTCGTAATAAAATTTGGTTGCCTACAAAAATTAAAAATAAACAAATTCCTCATAATATCAGTGAAGGAATATTAAAAATCATGCCTTATGTGAAATTTATAGAAAAATATATAAAAAAGAGAGCAGTTTTTTTTAGTTCAAGGTCGATTAAATATTTTTTTATTAGTTTTATATTTATTTTAAGTATTTTGTTAATAATACCTATTCCTTATCTCAATTTTATTACTTCTTTTGCTATTATATTGATTTCTATAGGATTAATTGAAAAAGACGGGTTTCTTTTAATTACTGCAGTTTTTTTTATAATAATTTATATATTCATTCTATTTTATATTTTAAATACTAGCATTAATGTCATTTATAATTTTATTCAATCAATTTAAACTTTTCGTAGTATTGAACTTTAGAACGGTTGAAAAACAGTAAATGTATTTTATTTATAACGAAATTATTGACTAATTCAAAAAAAAATCTATTACTTTATAGAAGATCATTTATTTCAGATTTTAATCCATCTGGTATGAGAATTAAATGATAAGGCAGCTCTTGAATAAAATGGAATCATAAGAACTCGCATTTCTCTTTTCTAACAGTAAAAGGAGAATAGATGGATACTATTGCTGTTATTATAAATAAAATGGCCAATAATCCCGCTAAAGCGATACTTTATCTCGATGGTTTAAAAGACGCGAATATTTCTTATACTCTCTATGAGACCACACCAAAAAAATTGCCAACGACGATAAAGAAATGTATTAGTGAACATAAAATCATTTTGATTGGCGGCGGAGATGGGACGATACGAACAGCAGCTCATTATTGCGCCCATACTTCAATAATTTTAGGGGTAATTCCCTTAGGAACTTTTAACCATTTTGCTAAGGAACTCGATTTACCTTGTAGTGTTAAAGAGCTAGTTGCTTGTTTGCAAAAATCTCATACAATTAAAATCGACTTAGCTGAGGTCAATGATATTATTTTTATTAATAACTCTTCCATTGGCTTTTATCCAAAATTTGCTGTTAAACGAGAGCAGTATAATAAAAGCTATAACAAATGGTTAAGTTATATAGCGGGGTTCATTGAGAGTTTAAAAAAGCATCCGGTGTTTAATTTAACTGTAAAAAGCAAAAATCTCGATTTATCTTTACACACTTCTTTTTTGATGGTCAGTAATAATCTCTATTCTTATCAGTTCCCAGCAACAATTAAAAGAGAGAATTTTCAAAAAGCTTTGCTTGGACTTTATTATTTTAAACAGGGAAAAATACAAATATTTAAACTAATACAAAGTATGTTTTGCAGTAAAAGTTGTTTTGAAAGAATTCAATCAAAACATCCTATTGAAATTCATTTTAATAATGATAAAGAAGTGACTATCTCTCTAGATGGCGATACGATCAAAACAAAAACTCCATTGTATTATCGAACACTCCCGCGCTCTTTAAATCTTTTAAAAAGTTCATCATGAAAATAATACACATTTCCGATCTTCACTTTGGAATGCATAATCCTATGATTATTGAATCTCTTCTGGACGATCTAACCTTATTGAAATCCGATGTTATTATGATATCTGGGGACTTAACACAGAGAGCGCGTCCTGAGCAATATAAACAATTATTAGGATTTTTGCAGCGCTTAACTATTCCTCTGCTTGTTGTTCCAGGCAATCATGATATTCCATTAGGTAATCCCATTTACCGTTTTTTATATCCATTTAAACGATACAAAAAGTATATTTCTGCTCAGCTGGAGGTCAGTTTTAATAATAAAGAAGTAAATATTCTGGGAGTTAATAGTGCTACCCCATATCAGATTAAAGATGGTCGGTTAAGCCAAAAGACATTAGAGCGTATAAAAAATCATTTTTCATATACTTCAACGCAATTAAATATTCTATTTTTCCATCACAACCTTAAATATTTTTCAGGAATGCACCATCCCTTAAATAATGCGGAAGAATTTATAAATTATTTAAGAGAAAGTCCTATTCATATTGTATGTACTGGTCATTTGCATTATGCCAATTTAGCATTAATTACCAAAAATCAAGGTGAACAATGCATACTCTTGCACGCTGGATCAACCTCTTGTTTACGAACTAAAGATGGAAAAAATAGTTATTATTTGATTAATACAGATCACTTAAAGTGTTCTATTGATTGGCGAGTTTTTGTTAATAATGCGTTCATATCTCATCAGATTTATAAACTTGATTTTGCATCCTAAAGATGCGGTGCAAAAATAGCGGCAGAATGCGTTTATGTCATACGGCTATTTAAATAGGTAAGTCAAGAATAAGGTTTTATTGGGTCACCTATGAATAATTTTATGGATATTCATGTGTTTCTGCAAATCTATTTTCAGCGGTAATTATTGCATCCATATTTTTTTCGGTCCACGCTGTAAGTAAATTAAGAATAGTACCTAGTTCCTTACCTAATGCTGTTAATGAATATTCAACTTTCATCGGTAATACTGGAAAAGACTTTCTTTCAATAAACCCGAAACGTTCTAATTTATTTAGTGTTTGTGCTAACATTTTCGGAGAAATTCCACCAATTTCACGTTTTAATTCCCCGAATCGGTAAGTTTGATTTAATAATAGGTTAATTACTAAAATTGACCATTTATCGCTAATTCCCTCAAGAACATTATGTGATGGACATCGTTCACTGTAGACACTAAATTTTTTTAAAGACATTCTGGAAGCCATAAAGTGAAAAAACAACATATTTTTTAACTCATTTAAGAGGCACTTTAATCGAGGTAAACGCTCACTACAAGTGCGGCAGACAAAAATCATGTAAATTTATTCTTTCATGATGAAGTTTTTTGATTATGCTGGGCTTCAATGTGTATTAGTAAGGGAGCTGAGCTGCATTGTTGTTGAAGATTTTGTATCGCTTGCTTCATAGTAATGAATTTATCGTTATTGCTTTGTGTTGTTAGTAATATGCCTCGAATTTTTGCGGCGCATTCGAGTACACTTTCATTTTTCTGAGCCGCTGAAAGTTTGTCATAGCTCGTTACTGTTTCTTTAAGAGCACGGAATGTTTCTCTATAACTGGAGCTAAATTTATTTAAAATCCAATGAATAAAGCCTCCTGAATTATTAATTACATTTCTAGCATGGTCAATGATACTAATATCTGTTTTATAACTTAATTGATTATAGGCCATTGCCGCATTATGTAGACAACTAAATTTGTTTTTGATTGTATCGGTTGCTTTAATCTGTTCTTCTATTTTATTCTTTAAATGAGCAATTTTTTGCGTTATATTCAAATCACTGTAGTTTTCTGGCTTTTCACCATAGAGCTTTTCGCCTTGTTGGTACACCGCTTCAACATATTGGTCTAAAGAACGTGATATTTCTGTAACATCTACCCCTGACTCTTTAAGTTTGTTTATAGATGAGGCAATAGCATTCAGTCTATCTAATTCTTTTTGATAGCACGTTAATGCTTGAGTTAACGCCTGGGCTTGTTTCTGAATCTCTTGCATTGGATTAGCACTATCTCTAGCTTCGATTGATTGCTGAAATTGTTGCTGACTCCCAATCCATTCATCGAGGGAGATTTTTTTTAAAGTAGGATCAAGTTGCTCCAGTTGTTCCTCCAAGCTTTGAATTATGCTGTGTTGAGTTTTAAAAGGATTGAGCGACTGCTGGAGTGCTTCTGTAACCAAATTATGAGCGCTTTTTATCTCTTCACTGTGCACTATATCTGAAAGTTTAGGTGGTCCCCATGGATTAATTGTTTTATTTAAATAGCTACCTAGGGAACTGCTGACATGAATTAATAGGAATTCTCGTTGCGTTGAATCGGGTTTTAAACCAAGATCATCACATAACTGGTTTATTTTTTCTTCGGTAGGATAGTTGATCCAAAATCGGTCAGCATTTAATGGATTTTGATTTATAAACTTAGAAAATATTGCGAGACGTTTTTGCTTCTCGTGTAGCGGTTTTCTGTCTTCATCATATTTTTGCTGTATATTCTCTAAGGCGAATTTAAGGCTAGGAGCCGCACCATGAGATGTTCCTAATTTTGCTAAAACATCTGCTGTTGTTTTAACTTGAAAAGGCGCCATAAGTTCTTCTACAGCTTTCAGATTTTTTGATCGCGCCTCTTCTGATTCGAGCCAACTTTGTATCGATCGAACTAGTTCTCTATCCTCTTGTACTATTTGTTTTACTAAGTCTGCATGATTCAATAAGGTTTCAATATGTTTGGGATTACTTTTTAATAAAGCAGATACGATAAAGCTTTGTTGCTCTTTTAAATCAGTACTCTTACTCAGCAACTCTAAAGCAAATTCTGAATTATTTCCTAAAAATTTAGCAAAAGTGTCTGGTATACGCGCAATAAGGGATAGAGAGCCAATAAGAGACGGTTTTTCCTTAAAAAGGTTTAGAGCAACTTCGGGTTGTTGAGTAAGAAGCTCAGATAATAAACGGTCATCTTGTGCAAGATAACTAATAGCTAATTGAGGTGCTTTTAGTAGGAGTTCCTTTTTCGTTTCAGCTAGAGATGTAAATGCATCTGGAAGTATATTCTCAACTCTTGCTTTATTTTCAATGAGCTTCGTTTCTAATAGGTTGACTAATGTAATCGCTGCGATAACAGTTTTAGAAAACTCTCCAGGACTAGGCTTATTAGGCTCCATACTTTTAACCCATCCTTCTATGCCACCTAATAATTTATTCATCACTTCCTTATTAATTGATATGCCACTCAGGGATAAACCGCCAAATCCCTCAACCCAACCTTGATTCAACCCATCAATGATTTTATCTAGATGTTCTTGTTCGGGGCTATCCTTTATTATTTTTTCTTTACGGAGTTTTGCTAATGCACCAATTGTAAAAACTGTGGTCCAAGTTCGTTTTTTTCCAGATTTTTCTTCTAAGTCAGTAAATAAGTCTCCACCATTTTTTGAGGCTTCAGCTATTCTTTTAAAAGTATCTCCATTAAGATTCTCTGATTGTTTGTCAAAAAACTCATTTAAGCTATTGGTGATGCCTTGTACATAAGAAGGAATGCCCGCATCGTTTTTTGTTGCTTTTTTATATGTTTGTAATTCCTGGGCATATTTATTTAAGAATTCTTTTGTAAACATATCTATTGTTACTTGTATTTTATTATTAAATATAGACAGTGTTTGCAAAATTTGCCCAGTAATAATTGATCTAGATAAATAGCAATGTAGATCGATAGGAGTAATCCGGTTTTGTTTCCAGTAACAGGCCCGTATCAGAGAGCGGTCATGTTTGAGCTCAGGTTGAACCTGTCCGCTCTGGCCAAGATCACCATCCCCCGTGACCGCTTATTGTTTCCATAGCAATGAATCCTAAAACCTAGGGTAACGTTGGTTCGATGGTAAGTTCATTTCTAGGAGGAGATACTCCCTCTCTATGATTGAAAAATCCGTGCTGTTTTAATGCACTGATGGCTTCATGCGACAATGAGTTTTGTTCTAACCAAGTAACCATATTATCTGCAGAAGTCGGATAAATATTTTGGATTAATCCTAATAGTTTGGTGCAAGCAGTTAAATCCAATACTATTCCTGTCCCATAATTTCCATACACGTAGAATGCATAATAGAGGTACTCCCACGGATCAGTGCCATTCGGTGCTAAGTTGAATAAATTAGGATGTGCTGCAAGACTTTCAGCTGCATTTTTTAGCCCTAGGGCAGTGATGCTGCAACAGCCGATGAGTAACAATGCTTTGAGCAGATCAACAGGCTTTTGTTTGATGTGGGCAAAAGCGTTTCCCACAACGTGATCGGGAAATTCAAATCCTGACATGAAGGCCACCATACCCGCCGTGATTCCAGGAATGATGGCAATGGCTAGTTTAGCCGCATAATGCAGTTCATCTATGGAGCAATTGTCTAACAAGAGTTGGCAGATCAGTTTGAAACCATCATACCCAGCTTGACTGCAAAATATAAAAAATGCAGCGCTTAACCAAGCACCAGTACTTGTCGTGGTTAGAAAAGTCATAAATTCACTAAGACGAGTAGAGCAAAATGGTGCTAATAAATCAGGATGCTCTACCAGTTGTTGGTAAAATTGTTCTAACTTATTTTGAATTAATGCCTCATCAAAGGTTTGATCCGCTGGGCCTATCCATGTTAATGCATCAGGATGCTGCTTATTAATAAGACTTAATTGCGCTATGATTTGTTTCTGAAATTGTCTGTCTTCATCAAATTTATTTTTAATCAGGGTAAAGAAATTTGGTAGGAAGACCAGGCGTACGGCAGAGGTCATGCAAAAACTGGATAAAGCAGAAAAACTGGATAAGGCTTGTGGGGCCCAGCTGGCAGCATAATATCCCATTGCTCCTGAAGGTATGGCGGAAATGGTTGAGATCAGCATGATGGTGGAGTTCGATAAAAAATTGCTGACACTGATACAGAAGCTTCCAGCAATTTTTTTTAAGCTTTCCATCATGTGCTGATAATAATTAAAACGCGTTCCCGTACCCACAGCGAGAAAAATAGCTGCAGAACCAATCAGATATAATTGAGTATTCAGATCCATACCGGCCCACCAATCGGCCCCTAGTGAAGCAGGAGTCTTTGTCAACACATAGGGTAAAAAGGGGAGTGTAGTCACAAAAGCAGCACTACCATAAGCTAAGGTTGACCAAGAAGGGAAATAGCGGGTTAACGAGGAGGGCGAAGGCAGGTAACGGGTAAGCAAGGCAGTGAAAGAGTGAGTATTAGACAGGATGGCATTTGCAAAATCGGTTGGTTCAAAAGTGTGATAATTTGGCAAAGAAGTGACACTCGACTCTCGTTCATATGCTGAATGAGTTTCGCGTGATATTGCTTGCATTTCTAAAACAACACTATTGTCTTCATGTCTTGGGTTCATAGGTCCATCTCATTCAACAGCTTTGATGAAAAATTATCAAATCGATGCCTACTGCGCAAGAATTTATAGTGGTTTTTGTACAAATGCATTGGAATGCTGCTTGAAGCTAAGAAACGACATCTAATGGTCTATAATTATCCGTGTGGATTATTAAGGAGCGAAGCATGTCTGACAATAAAACAAACGATTTGCTTTCTTGTGGTATCGATGTCAAAACCATCCCAGGCCTTATTACTAATGAAAATCATGATCTGGATGCGATCACCCGTTTGATGTCGGATATGACTCTGGACGTTTACCCCCACGAGGATATCTTTGGGCAATTTTGTCAATTAGGTGCGTACATTGAATGTCCGCCCGAGATGGCTTTTGAATATTGCTCCAATGTTTTAAGTCTCAATGAATGGACCTTCAGCATGAGGAATTTTGAATACATTGGCGGTGGTGTATGGCGTTCGGAAGAGCGCCTAGGTAAACAAACCTTTGTTTATACTAAAGTATGCGCCTACCCTGATTCAGGAGTGGTTGATTATTTGTGTGCTTGGGATCAAGCGCTTGAATTGTGGATGCGTTATTATTTTCGTTTTATTGATGCTAAGCCAACTCTAAATAAACCAGGAACTGTGGTGCTTTGGACCAATTGTAAGCACCCTTATTATGATCGAAAAACAGCCCATTTACCTGACTACATTAAAAAGGGACAAGAACAAACCAATCGATCCTGGGTGGGAGATTTTTGGCATCAATTTGATGCCATCCATAAAATTGAGATGAATAATCTGAAACGTATTTTGGAGTTTCGTTTTAAAGCATCCCATCAAGGTTTTTTATGATGACTCTAGCTGATTATCTGATTCGCTATCTTTATGAAAACGGAGTAAGCCATGTGTTTGGAGTAAGTGGCGCTAATATTGAGGACATTCTAGATTCTATTGCAAGACTTGATTTGCCTTTACGTTTTATCCTGGCCAAGCATGAGTTTTCAGCCGGTTGTATGGCTGATGGTTACAGTCGAGTGTCTCGTTCTTTGGGTGTGGTGATGAGTACTTCCGGAGGTGGCGCTTTGAATCTGGTTCCTGCTCTTGGCGAGTCTCTGGCATCCGAACAACCCGTATTAGCCATAGTAGGGATGCCACCGCAGAGTTTGGAAGGTAAAGGGGCGTTTCAGGATTCCAGTGGCTTGAACGGCAGTTTGCGAGGAGAGGATTTGTTTTCGGCTTTGGCATCCAAATATTTTGCCTGGGTGCAGTCGGTGGATGATTTTCCGCAGCAATTGCAGCAAGCTATTAGACAGGCGCTCACACCACCGTTTGGTACCTCTATTTTGCTGATCCCGAAAAATTTACAAATGCAACATCTAGCTGAAAAACCGGAAATAGGAATCCAAATCCCAATCGTAGCATGTGATGAGACTTGCGATTCTACCCTACTGGAGACACTGTTACAGATATGTAACAAGTCAAAGGGATCAGTGCTGATTTTAGTTGGTGAAGAAATACATCGTCAGAACTTAGAGAATGACCTATGTAAATTGGTTGAGCGATTGAATGCTCGGGTGGCTGTCACTCCAGAGGCAAAATCAGCCTGGAGCAACGAATCGTCACGATTTGTTGGTGTAAGTGGTATCGCCGGACATAATTCAGTGCTCGAAGCAGCCCGAGTATCCCGAACGATCATCGTTATCGGAACGCGTTTACAGTTAATGAGCCGCCTGGGTCTAGAGCCTTATCTGGATTCAAAAACAATTATTTACTTGAATACCAGTGCTCCTTGCTATGACTTCTCCAATAATGGACAGTATGTCCATATTTTGAGTGGTGGATTGAAAACTAATTTGCAAACATTAACAGAGCAATTACCCGTTAGTGACAGCCTAATGGTGACGAACTCTGGCCTTATTTATGAAAAAACCAATTATTTTGATTCAATTGAAAGCTGTGAACTGTGTTTTGAATCGGTTTTTTCATTACTTAATCAAGCAATTCATCATGAGGATATTGTATTTGCTGATGCAGGAAATACAGGTGGAGCGGCCATTCATTATTTGAAAGGCGCGTCTTTTTTCGCGATCGCTCTGGGCATGGGGGGGATGGGTTATGCATTGGGTGCGAGCATTGGTAGTTGCTTGAAAAGCGGGCAACGTACGTGGTGTGTTCTGGGTGATGGAGCCTTACTGATGCATGGTATGGAAATACACACCGCCATTCAGTATGGCTTGCCTATACGTTTCATCGTGTTTAACAACAACGCCCATGCGATGTGCTATGACCGGGATCGCTTGTACTTAAGCGGAAAAACCGAAGCCAATGTATTTGAAAAAAGTCAATATGGCACTGGGATGGCGCATATGTTTCCTGGATTTTACAGTCACGATGTTAATTCTCGAAGTGATTTACGCCGACATTTACTGGATCTGGCTGATTATCGTTTACCGGCATTGTTATCGATTAATCTTGATTATCATGAAATTCCACCTTTTGTACCATTTTTACAACGCTTCAGGAGCATCAAAACATGAAAAAAGCCAGATTGGTACATGTTGTCCATTACATGCCAGAGCGAATAATTAATAACGCACAATTGATGCAGCAGTTGATAAACGAAGGTGTTCTCTCGCCGGAACAGGATGCCCTGATTGATAACCCGTTTTTTAAAGGGGTTGAGGAACGGCGTTTTGCTAGCCCCGATTACAGTTCTGCTGATCTGGGGGAATGTGTTTTAAAAAAATTATTGCACGAAACTGGATTAGCGGCCGATAAGCTGGATTTGATACTTATTAGCTGCATCTTTAATGACAGTTTCTGGCCAGGTATTGCTTCCACGGTACAATTTCGGACCGGCGCAAAACAGGCCAGTTTTATTCATATTGATACCAGTTGCTGTTCGTTTATAACAGGACTACGCACAGCGGCGTCTTACATAAAATCCGGACAGGCACGCAATGTGGCTGTTCTTACGGTGACCAATTTTATTTCGCGTTTACCCGAGTTTCAAAAGTCTCCGCGCTCCTTTGTATTGGGTGATGGAGCTACCGCTGCTTTAATGCGGCTTGATAATAGGGATTCGATTTTGGCAGTATGCGAACGCTCTTTTGGTCAAAATTACGGATTAATGCGTTTTGAGCCGGATATGGTGGGGGGTGTTTTTTACAATTATTGGGAACGCGGTTGCGGGCCTATTACAGTTAATTTTACCAAAGAGTTGCTGGATCAAATCAGAAGCAACGCACTGAGTATTGTTCCCAATATGATTGCAGAAGCTTTGAAACAAGCGAGCCTGGCGATTAATGAAGTGGATTGTTTCATCACGCATCAGCCTAATGAGTTTTTTATTCGCTCCTGGAGGGAACGAATAGGTATTGAAGATAAGCAGGCGCATGATACTCTGAAAAAATACGGAAATCTGTTTTCAGGTTCAATCTCCGTTACCCTGGCTGATGCCTTAGAAATAAAGCGATTACGTGCAGGTGATCGTGTAGCATTGGGAACCTTTTCGAATGGAGGAGATTTTGGTGCGTCAATAATTCTGACTTTATAGTCCTAGAAAAAGCACATTTCTATGGTCTATGTTATTTATTCGAATTCACGTTAATTAATCGATATTAATGCTTTTTCTGCATCTCGATAACCAGCAGCTATTCTCTTTCTGATGGTATTGGAAGAAAAGTCAAAAGGTGCGTTTACGTTTTCTGGATCTTTATTTTCAATATAAAGAATATTTTCAATATACTTGTAATTTATTAGACGCTGATATCCTGGCATCTGCTTGATAGAGCTATTTGTAGGTATTATTTTTTCAATTTCGTTGATTACTTCTATGTATTCATTAATTTTTTCCGTTAATTCTTTATTAAATCTGATTTTATTGGCAAACTGAATTTCAAAAATCCTGTCAAAAACATCAATCATATTGGTAGGTATTTTGCCTTGGCTAGGGAACAGATTAATGACAATAATTTGCTTTTCTACAGCAGGATTTGGATCAAGACATTCTAAAACAGGAGAGAGTGGTGTATTTTCAAATAAACCTCCATCCCAGTAATGGGTATTTTTTATTAGGGTCATAGGAAAACCAGGAGGTAAGCTGCCGCTTGCTAAAACATGCAAAGGCGTAATTTCTGTTCGATCATTACCTTGATTCGTAAACGTTTTCACCTTTCCTGTTGCAATATCTGTTGCAGTAAGAATTAAGCGTATGGAGGTATTATTTACTTTTTTAAAGTCAATATACTTTTCTAATAATTGTTGCAAAGGTTTAGTGAAATAAAAACTAGTCCAGTCCGCTAAATTCCAATAATCAGAGCGTGGATAAAAAAAGGATGGATTACCAAATAAGGCCAAATAAGAAGCCAATTTATCATTCAGAAAGGGAGAAAAAAGAGTAAATTCTTCCCATATTGCTTCTAGGGTAGCTATAGGCTCATCTTTAGCTCCAACTAGAGTAACTGCATTAATAGCACCTATAGAAACACCTGAAACAATATCTAGTGAGAATTGAGGATTCTCATAAAGACGTTTTAAGGCACCGAATTCATAAGCTCCTAGTGCGCCTCCTCCTTGTAGCACCATCCCTGTTTGTTTCATGTTATCCATCTTATACTGGCTGATTTCATCTTTAAGTATAGATTACTTTTTCCTTTTGATTTGAATTGTAGATAATCTCATAGAGTTTATGTTATGTTATCTGAATAGTCATTTTGATGAATTTAAATAAATATCGAATTAATGAGAAACAAAAGTTATATAGAAGGAGAATAAATATGTCAGGCATTTTAAGCTTTTTTGGTGTTCCAGTTAAAAAGCAACGTTCAGATGAATCATTTTCTTTGCAAAAACAATCTAAATTTTTGCCCGACATTTTTCGTATTGCTCTGAAAAATATGAAATCAGAAGAGAATTTAGCAAAATATTTGAATAAGCAAGCAAAAATCCATCCAGAAGAATATCGAGAAGCTATTCAAACTTATTTCAAAGAGAAATTAGATCAAAGGACAGGCCTAATGCGTCATGTTAGTTTTTTTGACTCTGAGAATACTTCAAAATTAAACTTTTTGAATGTCATGCAAGGATTTAAGGATTTAGGATTTGGTACTCTTTCTGCTTATTTAAATACTTTCCTTGTTATTGGTGGAGGTATCATAGGCACCCAAAAATTAGAACCACCTATCGAAAAGGTTCATGATTTAACCCATCCTATCTCTCATACTGCCCTTTTTAATCAGAACCCGGCTAAATTTAACAATAATGCCCATGATAAATTTGTAAAAAATATGATAAAAAGAATCCTGAATGGGCGTGATAAGCTTGAAGAAGAGGATATCGTTACTTTAGTGGATGAGATAGGAAAACGACACCCCACAACTGGCTTAGGTAAATTATTTGTAGCGCTTTTGAGACCGCTCCAGATTGTAGCGTTCACTAACGTAATGAACTTGTGTGGTGGTTCACTTTCAGAACAAGATTTGGAGGATTTCTTTGGAGGCACACTTTTTTATGCAATTGCTGAACCGACTTCTGTTGCTCATAGAGTAATGACGATGCGCTAAGTGACACGCTGTATGTGTTCATCTGAACGGATGCCAGATGTCTCTGGTTAAAATAAAGCACACGTAGCAATTGTTGCTACGTGTGCTTAATGTTTGAAAAGTATGTGCGAAATTTAAACGGCATCGACTTCAAAAGTATCCTATTCAAGATATTTATAAGAAACGTTCATAAGATTACGCAATTATAAAAATGAAATCAGTTTTTCACGGTCTTCTTCGCTTTTTTAGAAGGATTAAATGTTGAGGTCATCCAAATAATCAATAAACCGAGAGCTGCCCCTGTTAGAGTACCTATTCCCCTGGATTTTAAGCTACCAATAATAGCTCCCAAACCCATTCCGATGATAATTTCTAGATTTATCCAGAAAGATGCAGATAACACTTGTGCAATATTATCTGATGATAATACTGGATAATTTTTAGTTTTCTTATAAATTTTAAACAAAGTTATAGCGATAGTAATGCCTCCTCCCAAGAGTATGCCAGCAATTAATCCCAACAGCGCCCCAACCATAATTACGGGATTAAGATTCAAAACACAGCCACTGCAGCTGTTGCAAAGTGAGAATGACTGACCAATGAATCCACCGGAGACAAAACCAATGATTCCTCCGCTAATGCCCCCAAGAAGTGCGCTAACTACTAGGGCAACATAGAGATTAGGATTACGAACAAGTTGTTCAATCCAGTTCTTTAATAACAGAATTTTTTTTTCCTTGCTCATCAAAAACTTCCTTTAAAAAAATATATTTTATAATGCTTTCACAATAGAAGCTACGTTATCATAGGAACCATTCTTTATTAACAAACATAGGATATGTCGGTAAATAGCACTATTCATTCGGATCAAATAATGTATAGGCTGGTCAATTTTGTATTGTTTGGCCTTCCTATGTTTTTATTAATTGACAGTCCTTGGGCAGCTCAATACATTAACCATGGGCAAGATATCTGCAATTTACTCAGTATCGTCACTTATAGCCTCTTCCTTCTTTTTACTCGAGGAAAGTTGTATTGGCTGATTTTATTAATGACTTTATGCGGTTTGTGTGGCGAAATTTTTGGCTCCTTGATTCTAGCGCTTTACGAGTATCGCTTAAAAAATATTCCAGTCTATATTCCGCTCTGTCATGCTCTTCTCTATGCTGCGGTTTACTATACCAGTAAACGCCCTTGTATGATTCGGAACAAAGCAATGGTGAAATACAGTCTGGCTCAATTTGCTTTTCTAGCCGCGTTCCTGTCGTTATTGATGCTCAAAGATGTTGCCGGTTTTCTTGGTTATCTTGCATTCCTGGCCGTTTTACGTTTTCGCAAAAATACGCTTTTTTATTTACTGATGTTTGCGATTGTGTACTATTTGGAATTGATGGGCACCGTATTTTATACCTGGTCTTGGTATGGAGTGACAGGAGCTCATCCTCATTTCCCATCTATAGGGTTTACACCTTCCGGAGCCGCAATCTTATATGTACTGGTTGATTTAATGATTAATTCCCTCTATTTTTATTTTTTGAAAATACTGCGATTCGTATATCGAATAGTACCGGAACTCAGGATAAAAGAACTAAGAACACAAGAAAATTGAGACACTCCCTCGCTACTTATAAAATAGTATTTATAACTTAAAAAGGAGAGTGAATTGAATAATTCACACCTATAAAATTGGATTTTTTGCTTGAGAAACAGGCAATCGTATTTGTTTGTTTTTAGGTGGTAATTATGTTAAAAATCATTTGCTTAATGATTCAATAAATAACTTCTCAATAAGTCTTGGCAAAACCGTATCAGAAAGCAATTTGCTCGGATTTATTGAGAAGTTACTTCAATAAAGTAGCAAATTACCTTTTTTAAAGAGATTTTCATGGACGAAAATAATAAAGGCTTGACTATGCATGTCTGGATAGTCTGTGCGTTGGGTTTGTTCATTGATGGTTATGATTTATATATTACCTCTGTAGCGGAACCTTTCATTAATGCTTTATATCATCCTTCCTCACTGATGATAGGCCTCACTCAGGCTGCAGCACCTCTTGGTGCAGTGTTTGGCGCTATCATTATTGGGCGAATAGCAGACATGGTGGGAAGGAAAAGCATGCTGATCATCAATCTTATATTTTTTGTGGTGATTGCTCTTTGTTCCGCATTTGCTTGGAATATAACTTCTCTTTGTATTTTTCGATTTTTACTGGGTTTCGGCGTTGGTGCTGATTACCCTATTTGTGCCGCCTATTTGGCTGAAATGATTCCACCGAATAAAAGCAGCAAATTTATTGCAGCTGCTATGTTTATCAATTGTCTGGCATCCCCAGTAGGTGTACTTATTGCCTGGCTTTTATTCAAACTCCATCCTCAGCTCGACGTATGGCGGTGGATATTCGCATCGGGAGCAATACCTGCGATAATAGGATTACTGTTTCGAGCGAAGTTGCCAGAAAGTTTTGTGTGGGAAGTCCATAAAAAGTTAAAACCACGTTCCAGACGTGTGCTTCTCGCTCATTATCAATTTATATTTTCTCCCAGATTGATAAAAATTACTGTCTGTCTTTGTCTTTGCTGGCTTTTATTAGACATATCTTATTACGGAATAGGTTTATTCACTCCTTATGTTCTACAGGCATTTAATCTTTCGAGCGAGGCCAATTTTCTGGAGGCGCAAACAGAGGTACTGAAAAATACCTTAGTGGTCAATATTTTTGTTTCCTTAGGCGCTTTTGCGGTTATTTTTTTCGTGAATCAAGTATCTTTGATTAAACTGCAGAAAACTGGTTTCTTATTTTCATTTATAGGATTATTAATTCTTAGCATCAGCTTTCTTTTTCCAAGCACCAGTATTATTTTTACGGGTTTCATAGTATTCAATTTTTTTATAAATTTTGGGCCAGGGATTTCAACTTATCTGTTGCCCGCAATGCTTTATCATCCTGAATTCAAAGCCACAGGACATGGATTAGCTGCGGGTACAGGGAAGTTTGGCGCGTTTTTGGGAGCTGTATTTTTACCAATTTTTCAAACTCGCTTAGGTATCTACCTGACATTAGCAATTCTTGCCAGTACTCTTCTGCTAGGATGGTTCCTAACAAAATGGATGGAGCGGGAAACAGGTAAACTAACTGAACAATCGGATCATTTTTCTGAAAATAGATTGCTATCAACGTATTAAGAGGGAAAATTATGAATTATCAATTAAATGAAGAACAATATAGCTTTTGGAAAGAGCAAGGATTTGTATTTTTGCGTGATTTTCTCCGTATTGATTTGAAGCAGCATTTGCAAACCTGGTGTGATGAATTAACTTCTTGGCCTGAAACTCCAGGGAAGTGGATGAAATATTTTGAAAAAAATACTAAAGGTGAACGCCAGCTTTGCCGGGTTGAAAATTTTATAGATTATCATTCAGGCATGCATGAAGTGGCTAATAGTTCACGTACCTTAAACTTAATTTCCTCATTAATGGGAGAACAGGCAGCCATTTTTAAAGAAAAAATTAATTATAAGTTTCCTGGTGGGGGAGGATTCAAGCCTCATCAAGATGCTCCCGCCTTTATTAGTTTTAATCAGCGATTTCACATCACGATGATGGTGGCAATTGATAATTGCACTTTAGAAAACGGCTGTTTGCAAGTAGTTAAAGGAGGTGCTAATCAGCCTGTAATTCTTCCCCAAGAAGCGGATGGTTCTATTAAAAGAGAAATTGCTGAGGCATTTCAATGGTCTCCAATTGAATGTAAGACTGGAGATGTCATTTTATTTGACTCCTATTTGCCTCATTACTCTGAGGCGAACCAGAGTAATGAACCTCGTCGAGCAATTTTTATTACCTTTAGCAAATTTTCTGAAGGCGGAATAAAACGTGCGGCTTATTATCAAGATAAGAGGGAAAAATTTCCACCGGATTGTGAGCGAGATCCCAATAAAGATTATTCAGCAGGTGCTGCTATTTATAATGTCGCTAACCCTATTAGTGAAGCCATGTGATGAAAACAATGAATATTGACCAACAAATCGAAAGGGTTTTCCAATGCTTGTATATAGCTCAAGATATGGATTACATTGGTGAGCCGGTTTCGCAATTAGAACATGCATTACAGTGTGCCTATTTTGCCGAACAAGCCGGACACAGTCAGGAGGTCATTCTCGCTTGTCTCTTTCATGACATAGGACATTTTGCCTCCGATACCCTACAAAATAGCATGGCAAATTTAGGCGTAGTCCACCATGAATGGATCGGCGCGAAATTAGCCTATAGCCTGGGCTTTTCTGCGAAAATTGCTTTGCTTATAGGCAATCATGTAAAAGCCAAGCGCTATTTGGCGGGAAAGAAAAAAGATTATTTTGATCGTTTATCAGAAGCAAGTAAACAAACTCTTTCCTTTCAAGGAGGAGTGATGACCGATGAAGAAATGTTTCAGTTTGAAAAAAATCCTCATTTTAAAGACATATTACGCGTGCGCGTTAATGATGAAAAAGCAAAGAAAATGGGTATAGATGTGCCTAATCTCTCTTATTATCGCCCTTATTTATATAATCATTTCGAGAAAACAGGAAGAACAACTGAAAATACATTGCTGCCAAATTATGTGGATAAGGAATGGATAGAGCAATTTCAATCATTTCTTGAATCTTGAGCCTGATTTTATTCTACAGAATGCATGGCAGCCTAGCCTCATTGCCATTGACTTAAGGCCTTTCTAATTGTTCCTGATGATAATCTTCAAGCTCTGTAAGAGCTATCTTTGTATGTTATTTGTAGTGCCTCATAATCAACTTGAGCTTTATTTCTTTCCAATTTGAATGCTTTTTTATAATATAAAAATTTTTCATGATCGAATGAAGTAGTATTTTTTCCCATTTGCAAGATATATTCCTTGAAATAATCGACAAATCGAGTAGAAACGACACCCATTGAATACATGAAACCTACGGGATGATGTTCTTTTCGTGCCACAATTTCTTCGGCTTGCATTGAAAAAACTATTCCTTTCTCTTTAAGATTTTTTAAGATGCTTAAATTAGTTTTTTCAAGTAAAGTGAGATCCAATGACAGTGTGTCTAATAAATGAGTTGGCATTCTGTCGATTAGAACTTTGACTATTTGAGGTTGATTATACTCGATTGCAAGGAGTAAATAATGCCGTTTTGCTTCATTGTCTAAATTAGAGAGCTCATCATTTCCATCTACTTTTTCTAGAAGTAGCCTTAAACAAGCTGGATCTTTACCAATAATTGCGCGTGTTATTGCATCATTACCATTATGTAGCGTAAGAATATCATTCACTAACATCTTTTTTTCTACTGATTTCTCAAATGAGGCCATAATTTGTTGAAGAAGTAATACATTTCCTCCTTCTGCTGCATAGCCTAATAGCTTACTTCTAAAATAAGCATATTCACTAAAAAAATTATAAATCTTCGTTCCATTTTCGGTTTGGAGGATTAGATCGAAAACATCTTTTCGGCCACACAATAATGCTACAAAGAGTACTTTTCCTAATTGGCGATTATCTAATATAGGCAACAATGGGGTTAATGATTTTGTGCTATTCATGTTCGCAGCTATAAGGGCTGCTTTGATAATATTCTCTTTATTCTTCTCTAAAGAGATTAACTTTTTCATCACTTCAGTATTATTAAAGCAACTAGCCATTTCTATGGTACTTATTTCACTTTCTTCTAATAAATATCTTTTGCTTGGATCTTTTTTGTTTAGATATTTATCGTAAATTTCCTCTACTTTGGGATAAGGTTTTCGTCTGTGCGACTCTTTTATTGGATTCAAGAGAATATTAATCCGCAAACACATTTGAGATTTGCATTGAAATACATTTTTATGCAACTCTTTGACTATATTATTTATATGAGTAAAAGATTTGGGGCCATTTATGTAATTTGGATCATAAACAAAGTACTGCTCATTTTTTTTGGAAATAGCAATGGCATGACTCTTACTACACACTAACATCACTTCATCCCGTTGCAAATCAATATCAGCAATTACCTTGTTCCAATTCTCATCTTCAGTCAATAGGGCCAATTCAAAGGTTGATTTTAAGGGCTTCTTATCTATAAACTGCATTAAATAAGACTGTGATTGATTCAATGATTTATTAAATTCTTCAGGCATGAAACTCAGAATCACATCAATTAAAAATTTATTTATTCGTGACACTTCATTCTTTGGAGTTTCCTTATTTCCTGAAACATATTCCAGTAATTCAATAAATTTCTCTTCCTTTTCCTCCAATACGTATTTAGCATATACAGTAGCTAAGCCATTACATATACCCTCTTCATCCAATTCGTAAGGTAGATTATTCAATTCAAGATATTGATTAATATTTTGAATTATTTGTGCCTGAGACAAATTCATACAATCGCCTTTTAACATAATTCTCTTATTATTAGTTTAAGAAAAGAGAGTTAACGTTATATGAGTAGGTAATGACAAAAAGGAATACTGGGTTTTCGTCGATCCAGGCCAAACTGGCAATGAGCTCACAAAAAACTAAATGTAGAGTATGTTTCTTCTACGTTATCGAACAGGATGAATGATTTAAGGGTTTAATCTCCTCTATATCCATATTTATTTCTGTTTCTTTCAGGTCAATCTTGAACCCAATCGAATCACGCGTTTTTACAATGATCCCTTTACTACCAACATAATAGTCTGATGCAATTTGAGGGTGCTACCCAATGATAAAGCTCTTCAATATTCATATGGAATGAATCAAGATGCAGATATATAGGATATATTTGCTTTTTAACAAAGAAAACTATAAAAAACTTTAGAGACGTTACCTAAATTAGTAAAATTTTTCTTAAAATGTTAACTTTACCAGGAGCCCGGTAACCAAGAACCATGTAATCCATGAGGGACACGTTGTGGTAATTTAATTATCGCAAGCGGGCTAGATGCAAAATTTTGTGCATCTAAAATAACAAATAAGCTCTTCTTAGTTGTTTTGTGATAGGTAAATAACATTAAGTAACCATCATCTTCTTGTTTGGATTGATTGGCGGGAACATAAACTGCCTCACTAATTTCAACGTCTTGGCCAAAATCATGCACAATTGAACTATTAGTATTTAAATCATATTTAATCAACGCATGATAAATATCACTGCTAGTAGCTGCTGAAGGTAAATAAACAGGGGTATAAATATAACGATGTTGATTCCCTGTATAATGATCATTAATGCGTGGAAATTCAACATTTCGATCATCAAGTTGTTGATGGTAAGCAGTTTTTTGCAGTAGATTAAGGGTCGTTCTATATAAAAAAGCAGGTTTTAAATCTGCCATCATAAAGTCGGGGTAACGAATATAATCGATAATTATTTTTTGTTTCTGTTCGTAAGCATTAGCAAAGTGGAAGCAAAAAAAGGCTTCTGAATTGATCCAAATAATCTCCTTATCTAAATGAGCGCGAGATAAAACCGCGATTCGAGTTGAAAGTTGAGGTTCCCAAGTAGCAAAATGTTTGCCTTTCATTTGAGCCATAAAATCGACAATAACCGGACATAGGAAAATAACGACATAATGATGAGTAATGACAAAGTCATGGACCATGTAATTGTGTTGTACGTTAATGATGCCATGTTTTATCAATTTCCCTTCTTTATCAAACACATGGTAAGTAATGAGCGATTGGATGCCATAGGCTATGGTAAATAATTCTCCGGTTTGGGGATCTCGGCGCGTGTGGGCATTTAATGCAATGGCTTCAGCAGCATTAGTGGGATTCCACTCCCCAATGGTATTTAATTGCGCATCAATTTCATAAGCAGAAGTTGCTTCATGTAAGGCTAAATAATGATTAGCATGGCGAATAACATGAATAAAGCGGCCAATTTTAATAGGTAGTGAAGGATCAGTCGGTTTTAACAGTTTTTGATCACGAATGAAGGGTAATTCTACGCCACCATATATTGCTTTCCCTAGCCGTCGTTCTACTTGTAATTGTGCTGTATCAACGAAACGATTCTTATAAGTAACTTGACCCTCTTTAAAATAAAGGGCGTGCAGCATCCCATCCCCATCGAAAGGATAGGTATAACTAAAAGGTGGAAAGAGGGGATTAGGGCCGTTACGTACATAAATTCCTAGCAAGTCTTTGGGTAATACGCCAGTAATAGACAAATTGCATCTTTCTAATTCCTGGGTAATCGGAGCAAAGTTTTGTTGTAAAAAGGGATTGTTTTTTTGAGCTAATTCGGATTGTTCAATGAGTTGGCGACTTTTTTTCTCTTTATACCAGTCAGGAAATGTTTGTGTAAACCAAACTGCACACACAATAGGCAGATAGGAAATGGTTTGATAAAACCAAGGATTAAAAGCTGTATAGAATTGTAAACTATCAATGAAAGCGTTTATCAAAAAGCTAGTAGTCCAAACTCCAGTAATCCATTGATTGATTCGGATAAAAATTTCGCTTTTCCAAAATTCTTTAGGGACTTGTTTCCGTGCATATTGCAAGGTAAATGGTTTATTAATCAATAAAGAAAAACCAGCAATACTTGCTAAGGCATAACTCGCTATTAAATCAGCGTGCAGAGTTAGCCAGTCAAAAGAAGTAAAAAATGTTATACCAAACAATAATAAAAAAAATAGAAGAGTACCCCAAGTGAGTATAAAACCTTTTTTTAATTCATCAAAACTTAAAAGAACAGTAACCGCTAAGGCAGCACTAATAGCCAAAATATGCAGGTTATAACCTAAGAAAATAAAATATAAAATCCAAGGTAAAAAACCTAACATTATGTTTAGCATTTCTTTTTCCAAAAGATTTTCATCCGTATTCTTTAGTATATAAGTATATACAATCGTAGGCGAGATACCGCTTCAGCAAAGAGTAACTTCTTAGCTCTCCAAGCTTAAAAAATGCATTTTTCAAAAGATTCAGTTAGAACTGGAGATTGATAGCGTGATGTCAATTATCTATATAAGTATTCTAATTGCA
This sequence comes from Legionella gratiana, assembly GCF_001467695.1. Lineage (GTDB taxonomy): Bacteria > Pseudomonadota > Gammaproteobacteria > Legionellales > Legionellaceae > Legionella > Legionella gratiana. The sequence goes on along the minus strand of NZ_LNYE01000029.1, from coordinate 643,698 downwards.
TCGTATCTATAACCTCGTTATTTTGATAAAGTTTACCTGATCATCCTAATTAATAAAGGACAATATGATGTATGTTTTCAATAAATTGGGCGCTTACGTTATAGAGTTTGTTTATTCATTTATTTTATTTTTACGTTTCATGGGGCATTTATATTGCAGCATTGTTCATATGTTGATTGGTCGATTAAGTCTCTCCTGGCTTAATATTGTAAGAACAATATATTATTCAGGTGCCAGGCTTGCGATCCCCTTAATGTTAATCAGTACTGTCTTAGGTATTTCAATGGTAATGAAAGTTAACAGCATTCTGACCCCGTATAATTTGCAACGTGATGGGCGGCTAATTGCACAGAATATTTTAACTCATGATTTAGTACCATTTCTCATTGGAGTATTGTTATGCATACAATCCGCATTAAATTTAATTAATGTGAAAAATGAAGAAGACTTTAATTTACCGCAGCAAGTACTTGTTAACCATATATTGCCTGTTCTCATTGGTATTAATATTGCGGGTGGGTTGTTGTATGCGTATTCTGTCGCTGCATTTTTTATAGGCATTTATGTTACGTACCAATATTTTTTGTACACTAATCTATACGTACCTATGATACGTATACTAACGGCTATAACGCTTTATGACGTAGTCTACTCAATTTTAAAAACCTCACTGTATTGTACCATTGTTAGCTTGACTATAGGGTATTACCACTATGATATGGTTGTTAGAAACCTTTCATTAAGATTAACGGTTTCACGGATTATGACGAGGGGTTTTTTATGGCTCGCCCTAATAGGGGTTTATTGGAATTAATTGGAATAGGATAGTTATGCATCAAGAGCGCTATTATACATTCGTGGGTATTTTTGTTGTAGGTGCACTTTGTTTGATGTTTTTTGCCGCCAAATTTTTATATAAAGAATACTTACTAGCAAGGCATGATACTTATGTAATGTTTTTTCAAGGTTCATTAACAGGTTTAAAGGTTACGTCCAAAGTAACTTATCGTGGGGTCAAAATTGGTGAAGTAAAGCTCATAGAAATTGCAGAAAATAAAAATAAAACCGAAGTTGAAATACCTGTTTACGTCGACTTTTATGTGGCCAGGACGTATAAAAAAAAATATCATCCTGTTGATATTTTAATAAAAAAAGGCTACGCAGCTACCGTAACCCAAACTAACTTTTTGACCGGAGATGCAGAAATTGCACTAATTCCAGCTACAAAATCTAGAGAAATATTTACTGCCAAAAAAAATTTTTATAATACATATCCAATTTTTCCAACGATAGAAAATAAAAAGGCGACATCATTTTCTGATGCCTTAGCTTCTTTTAAAACCACGTTAAATACTATCAATAATTTTTTACAATCTAAAGAAATTGCGCGAGTAATTGAGCAAACTAGAGCTATGGCTGATAGTATTGAAAAATTAGCAGATAATCTTGATCAAAATACCGTACCAGTTATTGCTTATTTTACTCAGGCTTTAACAAATTTTTCAAAAGCTGCAAATTCATTTGAAAATTTAACTGATTATTTATCGCGACATCCCGAATCTTTATTCCGAGGTAAATCGTGAGAAATCTAAGTAATTTTGACAGTATTTGCTATCATGACTTATCTGGGTAAGAAGCAAAAACTTTAGCGATGTCTTGTGTTAAATGCGTCAAGTTATTGTTCATACTAGCAATAAGATTTTCCATGGTGATGTTGGAAATTTTTAGTCGATAATAAACGTTTTTTTTCTTCAAAATATCATTTTGATGATAAAGAATGAATTCAGCACGCAATATGCTATTGCCTTGCATATCGATAGTGAATTGTTCAATATCAATTTGTAATTGATAGGTTGGTTTGAATTTAACGTTCCAAGGAGAAGTTTCGACAATAGCGCCGGGTAATAAACTAGCTAAATTGGTTGAAATGACGCTTTTTATGTTTTTATCAAGGGCTCCAGCCCATTGATGGTATTCTTCTAATGCGACCCGATTTGGGGAGGAGGAGATCATTATCTGCGGTTTTTCAAGGTAGGCAGGAAGGGTAACATCATCAATGCCCAAGCGTAAGTTATTATAGTGATTCGTCTGTTTATTTGGCATAGCGATAGGATTTAATAGATAATACTGGGGTTCTTTGCTCCGTGTACAAGCAACTAAAATAAAGCCTAATACGATGAGACTTATTTTTTTTATCATTGCATATTCCTTGTAATGATTATAGGCATTGTGGTCAATTATCCTATTATCATAAAGTGGCTGAATTTAGCTAAATTGCAGTTGTCTACATGAGTTTAATTCTTCTTTTGCCACTATGTTAAAAAGAGCTGGCATTTTTTCATGAATTTGTTCTATAAGAATTTCATCTGCTTCTTGGTTGTTTTCAAATAGTATTATTTCATGTGAGGGATTCTCAAAAAATTTATCCATCTCTTTAGCATATTGCGGACTTACTTTGCTTTCATTATTTTGAAATCGGCTGGCGATGAAACTTTCTCGAAGTTTTGGTGCGACATTAATCATTACAAATTTAAGCTCGGGTATAGCATTTAGTAACTTAAGTCGATGCTTGTCGAGATACATGGCTTGTGAGATAACAAAATCCTGCTTCGGAGTTTTTTCTTTTTGTGTCTTGATAACATCAATCAAGACATTGACAAACTCATCTATCATTTCTGGAGTCATTTGTTCATCTTCGATTAAACAGTCTAACATCCTTGGTGTGATATGTTTATCACCATCGATATGGATGATGTTTAGTTGTTCGAGTAGCCTTCCAATATAACTTTTTCCTGAGCCAGTTTTACCAAACAAAAAATATAGGGTCATTGATTGCAACCGAGTAATAAATATTCAGTGAATAACCATACAACAAAATAATGGGAATGTGTATTTTATTTTTTATTTTACCAAGTTCTAATTAGATGATTCAGGTAAACATTATTCTGATTATCAGTGATATCATTAAGTTTTTTTTATTCCTGTTTTAGCGTTGTGAGTGTGAGCTAATTGTTGACATTGGAACAGGATAAGATTCGGGATCAATTGAAACTTCCAATGAGTCACTAAATTCTTGTATAAATTCTTCAGAATTTATATAAGAACTAAGCTCATTTTTAATTGCAGATAAAGCAATTTCCAGTTCTTTAGGATCCCACTTAATCGCAAATTGATTTGTTGGCGTAGACTTCGATTTTGCAATCAGATCAAACATTAATCCTGGTTCAGGGCCGCGTAAAGGGACTCCAGGAATAAATTCATGTTTAGGGTCTCCTCTTCCCCAAAGATGAAGATGGAGCATACCTGGCTCTTCTTCATTGCCTATGATGGTTTCGCGCGTTATTTCATCAAAGTGTTGTGAGTTGTTGCCAAGTTGAGAAAATTGTGGAATAAGCCCCATATGTTCATATACTCGTTCCATCATTGCAGTGACTTCATTTAATCCTCGTTCTTCTGCTACGGTGTAGGGGCGGTTTAATGCTGAAGCAATATCGGATTGAGTATCATTCAGATATCTTATTATAATTCTGTATCCTCTACAGTCTGTTGGATTCAAGATGATTGAGTAATTGTATTTAGCGTTTACGTTCACGTGAGCAATAGATGTTCCTGCCTTAGTGTAATCTATTGCCCAATGTTCTTTCGGATATTGATATTTAAAGAATTTAATTGAATTAATATAGTGACTCACTGTTTCTTTATCAAAGCTAGTCTTTTCATACATATTATTTTCTCTTAAATTAAAAAGATTAATGTTAGGTGTTAGCGAAGAAAAAATGGATAAAAAAATTTGAAGGAATGGTGTTAATAAAATAACTTTATTTATTAGTTGAGATATAAGCACCATTTTTTATCCTAAAGTATTAGTTATTGGAGGGTAACATGATGTCCATAATTTTGTCATCTTCCATGTTGTCTAATTTGACGCTTTCTTTTCCTACAGATATCATGCTTGGATTAAAGAGCCTACTTAACTCGTATTTCACATGTTGCTTGTTTGCTAAAACCTGAGCATAAACTGAAGTATCATTCATTGCGTATTCCAGAAATGCACCGACCTCCAGATCACAACTGAAGTATTTGAATAAATCAAGAGTTACATTATTTTTTTTAAAAACTTCTTGAATCAATGAATCATGTAAAACATCTATAACTTCAAGCATGCCATGATAACCTCGTTTTGCATATACAGCTATCAATTGAAGTAAAAATAGATTGATATCCTGGCTTAAATTTGGATCTTGTCGGTTTTCTTGCATATAGCAATTAAGCATGAATACTATATGGCAAGTATGGCCAGATATCGAACCTACATAAGCTGCCCGAAAGCGATTATTAGACCAAAACCATTGAGGTGGGTCTATATCTTTTTTAGGTGAAACCTCACTGGAATCCACGAGCATATTACGCATAGGATTTCGTTGCGCATCAACAAAAGTAGCAGAAGTGGAACGCATTACTCCTCCAGCAGAATTCCAGGTATCTGCACCTACTTTTTGTGCTGATGTTTCATATTTTCTTTCTAAAATTCCAGTTTCTTTTGCTTTCGGAATGCGGTCTCTTCCCTGATATGCACGGCAAGATTTCATAAAATGCAAAAGCTTTTTTTGATTGTATTTTTCTTTATCTTTATATCCATTAGCAAAAATACTAATTTTTCTTTCCATGTCTATGGGGGAACTTACAAGTCCTTCCGATCCAAGGAAAAAATTTAATATTTTATTGGCTGCGTTCAGTGTTTTTAATTTCAGCTTGCTGTCATCAAATAAACCCTCATAAGGTTCATCTTGGCTGTTTAATGTTTCTTCTGAGTGAGTTAATCCATTAATGTATTGCGCAAGACGTGTTTCAAAAAAGCGTCGAGTATCATTTTTAAGAGAATCAACTTCTTTAACATATTTACAAATAGAACGAAAATGGTTCTCATAGTACTTAGGAAAGTCCTTTGGTAGGATCAAATCTCGGAAATATGCCTCAATTGCATTTAAACAACCTTCATAGTTTACAAATAAATAATCAGCAGCTACTTTCTGTAAGAAATTTTTTGAGGCAAGTTTATTTGAACTTAAATAACCAATAGTCATTGTAATGAACATAGATTGATCGACACCCTTAGTAACAACCTCAAGATATTTTTTGTGAGTTAACATCATAGGTATGTAATTCTTATCACCAAGAGAAGGTCTAAAAGATGGCAATAAGGAGTCAAAAGATAAATCTGTAAGCTGAGAAAGTGCTGACATTTTAATTGAAGCTTTAGTTTTTTCGAGTAATGCTGGTAATAATTCTTTTTTTTCACGCATGCTGAGACAAATACCGGTATTCTCATTTGATAATTCAGGGATGGACTGAAATACATTTAATAGTAGAGAAATCAAAGATTTTATGTTCTCTTTAGCAAGTTCTTTTTGCACATAAGCTAAAACAGGGGAGTTGAGAATAGATAGAGGCGCTTTTTTATGTAAATCTAAAAGTCTCTCATACTGTTCAAAATTTGATTTATCCAGCTCAAGTTTTAGTAGAAGCTCATTAAAAAGAGCGATATCCTTACTAAGAATGACTTTCAGAAATATAGCCCTCAAATGCTGCTTTTGTTCTTTATTACTGTCGATTTTATTGATTAAAAGAGAAAATAATGATTCGAGTGTATCAGTTAGGAGTTGAGGTTCATTTTGCATCTGTTCTGATCGAGTAAACTCAGTTGATGAGGCATGAGTTAAACTCCGTCTGTCTGAATTTATTTTTCTTGTACCATATTTTTCTGTCCCATTACATGCTTTTTCAAGTAATTCTCTTGTCTCTTTTGAGGTTTTCTCAAGTAATTCTCTTGTCTCTTTTGAGGCCTCTTCAAGTACCTTTCTTGTTTCTTTAACTGATTGATGTATTAAAACTGTTGTACAATCAGATACGTTTTTAACTGATTCAGTTGTTTTATATGACGACGAAATGACCATTTCAGTTGTTTCTTTGGCATAACTTTTTAATAATTCAGCAATATCTCTATAATTTTTCATGGTTAAAAATGATTCAATATGATTATTAATTTTCATAATGTACCTTGAGGAAATTAAGAAAAAATTAAGGAAAGATGCTGATATGGACTGCGGTTATTTTTAAAATTTCATGAGACTAAAGAAGAATAAATGTTACAAAAATAGTTTATATTGATAGAGCGACTATGAATTCTATTTTTTGATCACTAGATAATCATCTATCATTTAAGTCGAGGGTTAAAATGGGGAACCATACTGATGTTATATACATAAAAAACAATGTCATTGAACCTATATTTCTCAATCTTCTTGAGGCAGTTTACAATAGCTCTTATCAAGAAGTAGATGAGAGTCTTAAGAACAAACCAAATTTTATTAATAGAATTGTCACTCCAACAAATCAATCACTTTTATCCACATTATTTTCTAAAAAAACAATTGATTACACTATGTTGGATATTCTTTTGAAACATGGTGTTTTATTTACTTATTCTATTAATACATCGGGTGATTTACCTGATGATCATGCATGCAAAATAAGAGACTTATTCTTACTCAAATATTTGGTACGTCATGGAGTCTCGATTTCTGAATCTGCTGTTCATAAATTATTAATCAAAGCTAAAAAGATTGAAACGGTTAACGTTGAAGAGATTTTTCGGCTTTACTACCTAATTAATCAACTGGGTGGAATGTCTAAAGTTGCTGATATGAAAGATGAGGAGGGGCTTACTTTTAAAACTAAAGCGATGCAGATAGGGCTGATCAATGACGCATACGGTATTTTGCGATACGACTTATGGCATTTGCTGATTTTGGCTGAACAAATACAATTAGACCTAAACGAAAATGCAACTAAATCCTTAACGAACGAGATTGATCTTATTAATGTTCGCTATCATGATAAGAATAAATTAGACTTATCTTCTCTAGGAACCTCATTATACTCTCTTTTCAATTCCAGTGGTTCATCTATAGCACCAGCTGATTGTTCTTATAGTGAGCAACTGGAAGAAAAACATATTTACTCATATAAGCCTGACGTTAGTTCGTTATAAATTCCAGGACTTAAGGATGTCCTCATTTTAAATCCATTCCGAGTTTTCGGCAAGCGAGCGTGACTAAAGACAGAGTTGTTGTTTAGCCTACGTCCTCTGATAGGGATTTTTAATCCCCGCTCCAGGTCGTTGTTATGGATGGGCGCACCAGGAATTTGTAGAAAATGGGTGAGTTTCTCCCAATGCTTCAGCATGTAATTTATGGCTTTACCCAGGGAATCATTAGGCTCGACTTGTTTGGAGGACAGCAGATTCTCCCCTTTGCTTCCATCATCACAGGTCTGCTGTGCTTTTGATGATAGATTAGACGCTGTTGTTCATTATGCCCAAGTTGTTTTGATTCCTCGTCCATCTTAAATGGAATTGAAAGCCACTTCATGATGGGCAGGCAATGTTCTGGGTAGAATGCCTGCAACTCATCAAACTTACGAAAGCCATGAGACAAGCAGTTGCACACAATAGTGTCATGGGAGACTCCAACAGGAAAAAATCAGATTTATGATCTATTATTTAGGTATCAGAAAGAAGAAATTAGGAATTATTTTTTCTTTAACTGTATATTTAATTTCTTTCTCTTTTGTCTTAGGAGTAAGTAATGAGCTATGGGTCTCAACTGTACGAAGAAATAAAGGAAGCGGTGGATTTTTTTAGATTTTTGAAGAGTACGCCATTAATTCGGCAGATCAGAAAAATTATTAATAATACGGATAAAGATTGTAAGAAAATACCAAAGGATAACATCTTCAAAGAAGTTTATAGTGACCAGAAGAAAGAGATGGCTGTTGTACAAATACTAAACGCAATAAATCAATCTACAGAAAAGAATACTAATGATCCAAAAATATCTAGTTTAATTCAATCTTTAAATGGTGAAAAGATCAAGATAGGAGGTTTCTCTAGTCCGAATTTTCACGAGTACGAAAAAGGCTCTGTTGCTAAATCAACATTGAAACAAACTATAAGTTTGTCTAAAAACTCGACTTTGCCGAGTTTAAAAGAAAAATTTATACAAACACTTTCTAATGTTGCTAATTCAATTGGTACTTTTTTGAAGATACTCTCGAAAAAGAATGAAATATCTGATAAACAGAACAAATCTAATGATCCTAGGGTAGGATAATGGAAAATAATAACGCCTTATCTGAACTAGAACATTTATTACAGCAATTAGAGCCTGAGCTAAAAAATTTTAATTTACTGGTTGAAAGTATGAGTACGATTGTTAGTGCCTATAAAAATAATTTCAATTATATAAATATGATCGATAAAAGAAAACGGTACTTGGCCAATCAAAATGTAGAAGAACGAATAAAACTAATTATTTCTGAACTTAATGAGTTTTCAGACCTAATAGAAAAAATAAGTCGCGATGAAGAAATAATAGAATTATATGCTAAAGATGAGATTTTAAACAAATGTCGTGATCTGAGAAATAGTATATTAATAAAATTAAATAGAGCAAACACTATGTGATCTTTTCTTAGGAAATTTTTTGTTCTTTTCGAGTAGCCACTCCTCCTTTTGACAAATAAATAGACTTTTCTTTCGGTTTTTCCAATTCAACTTTTGGGTGAACCGATAATGCAGGTAGTTTCATCAATTTTTCACAGATAATCAATAAGTTGACGAAATCTCTCAAATTTTAACTGATTTTTCTAGGATAATGAATATATGAAATTAACTTCAAACATTTTAATATGAGTAAAAAAGGGGGAATTCTATAAAAAAAGCGGCATAAAAGCCGCTTCAAAGAATAAAACCTGGGTTCGTTTCACTTCTGAGTTCGGGAGAAATGTCTGAATCAAGAGTTTTGATGCACCACCCCAAAAACGCTCCGTTTGTGTTCCAAACTAGTACGACAAACCCCTTTTATGGTTAACCTCCATAACCGAGTTTAGCTCAAGGGCATCAGACTGTTTTTCCTGTTTTTCTGATTGGAAAAATTTAAATTGATGTACATTATCAGCTAAAAACCATTTAGCCAAAATATCACAATTAGTTTTCAAGTCTTTCATCGCCAGCTTTCTCAACCCTTGCCTAATTAGCGCTTGAGCTTCCAGAGGGATAATTTTACAACCTAGTGCCAGATCCTTATCATTTTGAAGCAAATACTCTTGAATCACATGCAATTGTTTTTCAATTTCAACTGTATCTTCAAGATTATAAAGTTTTGAACAAATCACCATTAATCTCATACCATGGATACGGTGTTGCAAGCCCATGCCAATGGTATTGACAATATCTTCACACCAGTTATCAAGCTGATACTGTTTATCTGTAAATTGACCACCAAGCCTTACCATTAATCCCTTTAAAGCGGTACGTTTTTCATCTGCTGTAAAAGGAATTAATGTATCCAACAAGGTATTATGAACATTAACTAGGGTTGCTTTTAATGTTTCCTCAGCTTTATCGGCAATATTTTTCAATGCATCAAAAAATTCATGATAGTTAATAAGGTACTCATAATCTCTTAATGCATTACTTGGGGGAAATCGATCTTGATATACGGTATTTAAAATATTCCGTTTTGCAAAAAATGATAAAATCTTAATTTGCCCTAATTCATCTAAAGCCCAATCATGATCAATTTTATAAAGATTTCGTTTATTTAATACAATATTACCAAGATGCAGATCCCAATCTGAAACTAAAAAACTTGTGGCAATAATATGACAAAACTGAGTCAAAAATTGACTATCTTCTTTATGGCTTTCATCTTGAAATCTCGAAAATAATTGTTCACTTTGAAATATAGAATTTCGGGAGGTAATAAAATCTAGACGTCTAGGAACGATAGTTTCTAAATTAGCCAAAAAGGGTTGAGTTAGAAATATACTACCCTCATCTGAGCAAACGGATTGAGTCGGCAATATGTTTGAACAAAGCGGATAAGCAATAACACTTGCAATCCTGCTTACTAAAATATCTTCTAAATACTTAGGCTTTTTAAAAATAAATTGCTCTTGCTTTTGATTTTCATATATCGCTGCATTTTTAAAATGAGAAGGTGTAGGTAGTAAGGTATATCCTTTAAATTGAAGATATTTAAAAGATAATGGGATAGTAGGTTCATCCGGTACTATAGGAGCTTGAAATATGCTTAACCATTTATTTACTAATGGGTCTGATATGAAAAATTGTAAAATTGATTCTGAAAATGTTTTGGCGATGATAAGACCTTCAGTGGGAGACTCAAAAGTATTGAGTTCATACAGGGATTTTAATTCTAAATACAGATTGAAAATTTTATTTAATACAATAAAGCTTTGTTTGTCTCGTTCTAAGACCTCCTTTATCTGAGATAAAATTTCAGGGTTATTTTCTTTTAATAAAACGGTTACAAATATTCCTGCAGCAAAATCAGTAATATCGGTTAAAGATTTTTCATTTAAATTAACAACAATATCATGAAAAACTGTCCAGTTATCAATAGAAATAAGATTAGAAATATCTTTTTTAAACTCACTTTTAAGTTCATCCCAATTAAAATGACTCACATACTCAGGTTCTATCTCTTTAATTTTGTCAAAAAGTTGATTTAATAACATATTACATCTATCGATAAACACATATTGTTTATAGTCAAAAAAATACAAATAAGTGTTTTTTGCTTTTTGCATGAAATATTCAAACATAGTACTCTCCTGTAAAGTGCATCCCTTAATTACAAAAATTGTTTGCAATAGTGTTAATTATATTTTTAGTGTGCTCCTTTATTGATCTGCGTATCTTTGAAATTAGCACAAAATAAATATATAAATCAATAAGATATTTTTCATTAACGTGGACTTGAAATGGCTACTTAATCAAGAATGATCTGTGCACACATCTACATGTGGAGTAAAGGGGTAAATGCACGCTTGCCAAAAGATTAGAATCTATTTCTATATAAGCTTAGTGCCTCCATCAACATGGATTCCTAGTTTCGCGAAGATGACTGCCAGTTTCTTAGTCAATGGCAGTGGAACTCAGGTGAAATAATCTTGGATGAAATGTTTCAAGTCTGATATTTTGGTTTTATATTATTGTAGGTTCAATACTAAGGATTTTATGAACTTTCAAGATTACTCTCAATTATGGTCCCAGATTCCTGGTTATGCAGCAATGAAAAATTCTCAGGGAATCTACTTAACCTGTAACATTAATTTGGCGATACTTATGGGTCTTCAATCGCCTAGCCAAATACAAGGACTTAGTGATTTTGAACTGCCGGACTATTCTGAAGAAAATTATAATTTTCATCGTAAGAATGATGTCCTAGCCTTAAGAGGTCAAACAGTGCATTGCATTCACCGTTCATCTTTACCGTATGATGGTTCTTATTATTATCTTATAAAAAAACCTATTATGAATAAAGAAAATGCGATTATTGGGATCCTTTATCATTGCATGCCACTAGTTCAATCCGATTTTATAAAACAATTGATTGCTTATGATGCAAAAAATAATGGCACACACCATAAGCCTCACGAATATTATATAGATGCTGTGGACAATCCGTTTCAGCTTTCACATCGAGAATTGGAATGTTTATTTTTTACTCTTAGAGCGATGACTGCGAAACAAATAGCAGAACAACTTAATTTATCAAAAAGAACTATCGAATTTTATCTAGAGAATATTAAAAATAAAATGAGGTGTGTATCAAAAGCAGAACTGATATGTCTTGCGATAAGCAGTGGCTATTTAAGGTATATTCCCCCCAGTTTTCTGAGTAAAAAAGATTTTATCTCATTTTAAACGCTACCGTATTTATACGGTAATAAGTTTGCCTTAATTCAATTACTCTCATCTGACATTCATTGAGATTGTTTTGAGAGCTAATTAAATGAACGTTTTCTGTTTATTGATGAGTATCTTACTTGCTAGTTTAGGAAGTCAACTTGTTTTCAGTGCACCAGACAGCAAATCATTGACTCTAATTACCCATGCAAAAATGACATCCTTTTCACGATTTGCCTTGATTAATATGAAGTTAGAAACAATAAAAATGGATTACAGTCGCGCTTATCCTAAGAGATTAATGAATTATAAGGGCATTAGATTATGTAATTTATTGAAGGATTACTCCATTAAACCAAACAGCATTCTCGAGTTTATAGCTGAAGATAATTTTTCGGTATTAATCCCAGCACATTATGTATTAAACTGTAATGAAAATGCATCTATAGCGTACTTGGTCATTGAACCAAAAAATAAATGGCCAATTCTGGATAATTATACTAATACCACAGCAGGGCCTTATGCCCTCATATGGACAAACCCAGAACGTTCGTATATTTCAGATGAGTATTGGGCATGGAGTGTTACCCAAATAATCGAACATACTTCAATGACTGGAGTAATACTTGCGCCAAAGAATCTCCCATTATCTCGAAAAAAACAAATTTTAAATGGCTATAAGGTCTATGTGAGTCATTGCTCTTCTTGCCATACAATAAATTATCAAGGAAAGGCAAGTATAGGGCCGGACTTAATGTGGCCTAAAAATCCATTTGATTATTATCCAGACATCAAACAGTTTAAGCAGTTTGTACGTGATCCTCAATCAGTAAGAAAAATTCCCAATGGTCGAATGAGTGGTTCGAGTTATATTGGACTACATGATAAAGATTTGGATGATCTAATCTGTTATTTAAAATTTATTAATAAAGTTCATAAGTAAATTACTTGTTGAATTTCGGTTTTTTGCTTTTATATTGAGTAGGATAATAATTTGAGGTGTGTTTAATGTTGTGACATAATGAAAAAATAAAAATCCACGATCAATTAATAAAGCAGTTATGAAAAGCACTTCTGATATAATAAATTCTCTTAGAAAGGATAGAGAGCGATTTAAAGATGACTGGAGTTCTTTACACCAAGATTTATGGTTCGAGATATTAAAGCATCTTTCTCCTTCTGAAATGGTGAAAGCTATCAAAATGTTGGCTTTCATGAAATTAAAATCTCAATCTGGACTGAGTAAAAAAATAGCACTACCGATTGAATACTTATATCATAAAGCTCTATATCAATTGTCATTCCCTATTGTTGCTAGTACAAGTTCCACTTTCATCTTAAATAAAGGTACAATTTTTGCTTGCGGAAACAATCAATACGGTCAACTCGGTTTGGGCGATAAAAAAGACAGACGAAAATTAACTGAAATAGTCACTTTAAGAGATAAAGCCATTACGAGTATGGCCAATGGTGAGGATTTTTCTCTTTTTTTAAGTAAATCCGGTAAAGTCTATGCCTGCGGTGAGAATTTATATGGTCAGCTAGGTATAGGTGATATAGAGAAGAGAGTGCAACCAATAGAGGTTAAGTTTTTAAAAAATGAAACAATTACCTGTATAGCTGCAGGTGGTTATTTCTCACTTTTTTTAAGTAAAACAGGCAAAGTTTATGCTTGTGGCGATAACGAATGTGGTCAGCTTGGTTTTGGTGAAGAAGAGGATGAACTTGAGCCAACCGAGATCATCGCCTTGGAAAACAAAGAAATTATCTCTATAGCGGCTGGAGATGATTTTTCACTTTTTTTAAGTAAATCAGGTAAAGTTTATACTTGTGGTGAAAATGAATATGGCCAGCTTGGTTTGGGTGATGAAGAAAAGAGACATACACCAACTGAGATCACAACTCTTAAAGACCAACGTCTTATTGCTATGGCTGCGGGCAATCAGTTTTCCCTTTTTCTTAGCGAATCAGGTGAAGTCTTTGCTTGTGGCCATAATGATTTTGGCCAATTGGGTTTAAATGATAAAAAGAGTAGGCTTATACCAACCCAAATAACCACTTTGAGAGGAGAAATAATTACTGCTATGTCAGCAGGAGCAGATTTCTCTCTCTTTTTAAGTAAATCAGGTAAAGTTTTTGCCTGCGGGAATAATTATTCTGGACAATTGGGTCTTAAAGATAATAAAGAAGGATGTCTTATACCTACTGAAATCACCGCTTTGAAAGGAGAAAATATTATTGCTATAGCTGCCGGGGATGATTACTCCTTATTTTTAAGTGCTTCTGGAGCGTTATGGGGTTGTGGCAATAATCAAAATGGTCAGTTAGTAGCTTTAGATTTTAAAAAGGAAGAAAGAGTACCTGTTCCTGTCATGTATTTACATGAGACACAACATATATCCAAAAAGTTAACCCTTGATTTAGTAGCTTGTCTACAAAAGAGAATTGATACGATAAATGAGTATTTAGATTCAAAGCAGCCTCCTTTCTTTAGACAATATCACAATGAGCAAAAAGCATTACAAAAAGTAATTACCTATTTTAAATCTCTTGTTAACGGTGAGGCGATTGAAAAACTACCCCCCGCAGAGGCAGTTTTATTAAAAAAGGATAACTTGCTGATCTCTTATTTAATGAAGCTCTTAGGAAGTAAAAAAGCGGTTAATCTATTAATCTCTTTTTACACACAAGACACTGAATTGACACCTATTATTGGCCATAAATAGAGCACTCGCTAACGGTCAATTGTTTTTGAAAAAGCATCTTTTCACAACGAGTATGGTCCATAAGCTCTATTAAACTATTTGACATATCGGGAAATCCCGATATACTGGTCTATATGAATCGATTAATTGTTTTAAAAGCGCTCTCTAATGAGAATCGCCTTCAAATACTTGAATGGCTAAAAGAGCCAAGCAAACACTTCACTTCGTCGCATTGCGATGTAAGCACGGATGGTGTTTGTGTGGGTTTAATTGAACAAAAAATAGGTTTGTCACAATCCACGGTTTCCCAATACCTTTTGCAACTTCAGCAGGCTGGGCTGATTATAATGGAACGCCGAGGTCAATGGACCTACTGCAAGCTCAATAAATCCTTTATTAGTGAATTCATGGAGCAACTTAAAAACGCGTTGTATTAAAATCGGAAATTTGCGATATATAGATTTAATTAAAGGAGTCGCTATGAATCTTGATTTACTTTTATCACCGTTCCAATTGAATAAAAAAATCCGGTTAAAAAATCGTATTGTAATGGCTCCAATGACGCGTAATATGGCTAATGATGATCTTAGCCCAACATCATTGATGAAAGATTATTATACACGAAGGGCCGATGCAGGATTAATTATCACCGAAGGAACCATTATTCGTGCTGATGCAAAAGGATATAGTAATGTGCCAGGTATTTTTACACGTGAACACATTGAGGGTTGGCGTCGAATAACAGATTCAGTCCACGCAAGATCAGGCCACATTTTTTCACAAATTTGGCATCTGGGTAGAGTGTCGCATCCCCATTTTTTAAATGGTCAATTACCTATTTCTGCCTCAGAAACGATAATGACAGGCAGAGTGACACGAGCGGTGGGCTTAAACTATGGAGCATCACGTGCAGCTACTTTAAATGAAATAAAAGACATCATTAATAGTTATGCAATTGCAGCCAAAAATGCAATCGAAGCGGGTTTTGATGGGGTGGAGATTCACGGAGCGAATGGATACCTCATCGATCAGTTTTTACATTATCACACCAATCATCGGACCGATGTTTATGGGGAAACTCCTGAAAATATGGCGCGTTTTGCCTTAGAAGTGGTTAAAGCCTGCGGTGAGGCTATTGGTTTTGAACGAGTAGGGATTCGACTTTCACCAGGGGCTTATCTTAATGAAATTATTGGCGATAACCGTGATGCTCTTGTATTCAAATATTTATTAGAACAACTCAATCTCGTTCCAATTACCTACGTTCATACCGGTAATTTTAATGATAAAACGACTTTCAAAGAGTTGAATAATCAAACTATGACAAGTTTCATACGTTCGCATTATAAAGGGACTTTAATTGCTTGTGGGAGTTATGATTTCAAAGAAGGACAAGATAAAATTGAAAACAATGACTTTGATTTACTTGGAATTGGCAGACCTTTTATTGCAAATCCAAACTTAATCCAGCAATTACATAATCATGATATGATTCGTCCTTATGAAGGGAGCATGTTAGAGTCATTATATTAACCTAAATTCGGCAGTTAAATCGTAGCGAGAGGGCCCATTTGTAGTAGGTTCAACTGCCGAAGCAACAGAGGGAACACGAAGACGAAAAAGAGAGGGGTTTAACTGTATCAGCTCGTTGAAGTTTAATTTAAAAACACCTGACGGGATGTTCGTATAAATCGCACTACAAAAGGATGGTTTCTATAGATAATATCATCACTAATACCTTTCATATGTATGAGCTTAGAAAGTGCTCTTTAATTGGTGTAAGTCCTAAAAATGGAATTTATTAGTATTACCAGACTAAAATTCCGAA
The DNA here is from genome assembly GCF_001467695.1 of Legionella gratiana. GTDB lineage: Bacteria > Pseudomonadota > Gammaproteobacteria > Legionellales > Legionellaceae > Legionella > Legionella gratiana. The sequence continues at coordinate 627,389 of NZ_LNYE01000029.1, read as the reverse complement.
ACCATGGATTTGCATAGCACCTTTAAGAGCTTACATTATGCGCTTGTGGAGAAGAGGGCGCGGATGGCCCCAAAACAGAAAGCACTGTAGCTAAAGATCTTTGAAAATGAGAGTCTTGAGTTGGAGAACGGGGACCAGAAGGATTAATTAAATTATTGACAAGAGCAATTGCGTGCTATTATTGCTACTATTTTCTACTGTATATACGGTGATTAACGCAGGAAACTGAATCATTTTAAGGAAATCCTCATGCGCCAGTTATTGATTACAATTTTTATTTTTTTATCTAATGCAGCATATTGTGCACCTGTCTTCGAAATTGTTCCTCTTGGAGTCCATGGTGGTTTAAAGGATGGAAATTTATCAGCTTATTTATTAAAAACCATTGAGAGCGAAAATTATACGGCTCTTGATGGGGGTACTTTAGTACATGGGCTTGAAGTTGCAGTCGATAGACAATCACTACGTAATAAAAATGTTGAAGAGTTGCTGCAAAAATATATTCCAGCGTATCTTATTTCTCACGCACATCTTGATCATCTTATGGGGCTTGTGATGGCGCAACCCGAATTACGAGAGCGGCAAACCATTATGGCGCGTGAAGAAACAATGCAGGCATTGCAGAAAAATATTTTTAATTGGTCGGTTTGGGGAAATTTTGGAGATAGAGGAGAAATTCCGCACTTAAATTATCAGCATTATCAAACGATGCCATTAGTACAATGGATTGATATTCCGAATACTGATCTGCAAGTAAAAGTGTTCCCTTTGAGTCATGGTGGAATGGCATCAAGCGCTTTTTTAATACGTTATAAGACTGAATATATTTTATATTTTGGTGATACTGGCGCTGATAGCATTGAAAAATCGACAAACATGGAGCGTATTTGGAAAGAAATTGCGCCACTCATAAGGAATAAGCAGCTTCATGCCATCATGCTCGAGTGCTCCTTTTTAAATTCACAGCCAGACGACAAATTATTTGGTCATTTAAAACCAAACTTATTTATGCTTGAGTTGCGACAATTGGCATCGATTGTTGATTCTTTAAATTTAAGAAACTCACTACGAGGATTGCCAGTTGTTGTGACTCATATTAAACCCAGATTAGTTGACTTTTCAAATTCTGAGGAAGATGCAGGAAGTCAGGTTATAAGCGAATTATCCCAGGAAAATGATATCGGTGTCGAATTAATTAAACCCGAGCAAGGTATCCTGTTACGTTTATAACAGGTGCTATTTCACAACAGCAGCTAAGCATGCAGAACCAGTATTTAGACTGGTTCTTAGAATCTATTTATTACTACACTATCTTAGATAAAATAGGGTTTGATGCTCTGCTGAACACTCACTATAAAGCTAACGTCAGATTGTCAATTTCTTGAAAAACTTGCTAGACTTTGTTCTATGCTTATTAAATTATTTGGTGACGATTGCCATTTAAAAAACAATTAATACATTGTGATCTTCGTCTCTTTCCTCACCAAGAAAGCGAGGTTGATTATGAAATTAGTATGGGTGATTTACATGGAAATGCCTTATTACTATTAAATTTCTTAATTCGCTATGGAGTTATTAAAATAAACCAGAGGGATTACGAAATTTTTGTCCAAATTTATTGTTTACCCTCAGAAAAACTTACCAAAGAACATATTAATTGTTTTAATCGAATTATAGACAGCTCATCAGTAAACCTTTTAAAGAAAATTAGGTTTTTAGGGGATATGTTTGCTGATCGAGGGTCTAATGATTATTTTACTTTAAAAATTCTGGCGCATTTACATAAACATCACCTTGATTATGAAATTATTTTGTCAAATCATGATGTTGAGTTTTTACTGTTTTTTGAGCTTTATGGATTTGATAAACCTTATAAAGAAATAACAATCTCTTCGGTAGTAACTGAGTCCCTGCAAATGCTCATAAAAATTGTTCGAAATGGTTGGGTTAATAAAGAGTGGTTGCAATTAGCAATTACAAAAGCCATATTGCCAAAGCTTAAAGCATTATCCTACACTTATGAGAAAGTAAATGAAGAGGACCTTTTAATCATATATTCTCATGCTCCGATTGATCTTCATGTGATAAGTAAAATTGCAAATGAGCTTAATGTTCCTTTTGATGATAGTCATGCCTTATCTATTAAAAATAGTATTATCTCTATAAATCAACAGCTACAATTAAAGTATACTGACGGAAATTTGGCTAAACTATTTAGTGGTTTATTTAATCCCCGTGTTAATGTAAGTGGTATGGCTGCACGAGGATTAGAAAGGCTTATTTGGAATCGAACTTATGAAGATCTTAAGCGAGAATGCCGCCATAAAGATCTGATGATTTATTATGTACATGGTCATGATAGCAGTGGCTTATCGCAAGATAATGTGTTTGTACTTGATGGGTTGCTGGGGAAATCCCTGGGGAATATGCAAGGCATCATGAATATTCTACTGAGCAGAGGGGAAGAAAAAAAAAGGTGTAACTTTTCTCATCTTAGCTAATTTGTCATTTCTTTAATTGAAATGGTTTGGCATCACAACATTTTTAGCTGGTGTCAATAAATTAGAGATGTTTTAAGCTAACATTACTGCTTATGTTGTTCATTAAGTTAAGTCTCGAAAGTAAAACTTTTAGGAATACCCTATATAAAAAATTTATATAAGATTTAATATTTCCCTAATAATTAGTAAGCATAATTAAATTGTATCGTTATAAAAAGGTTCCATCATGCTTACTATAAATCCTGCACAAATATCTCTTGAGCATTCACAGAAACTAGCAAATTTTTTTAATTCACAGGCATCAGAAATTAAGGTATGGAAAGAAGGACAAATTTTTGCTTTTGAAGATGGCATACAATTTAAATTTACTTCTGATGTTGTACGACGTGACCGTAAAGAAAATAAAAGTGGGTACCGTTATGAATTTATTAGTAATCGTCTGTTAGGAAAAGGACAATTTGGTGAGGTTTACGAAATAGAGGGTACATTAGCAGTTTCTTCAAATGGAGTTCAATTTAAACCTCATGGGCTTAATGGTAAAACACGTGCAGTTAAAATTCAAAAACACAATATCAGCAATCCGGTTGAAGCTGCATTGCAAGAATATAATTTGGCTAAAGGTGCTACTCATTTGGGCATAAAAAAACCCACAGTTGAAGGAGAAACGAGCTATACAGTAATGAAAAAGCTAAAAGGAAAAGAGCTTTTTGATGTTCTTTTTGCTGATTATAATAATTCCCAGATATTAACTTTAACGCAACGATTCGAATTAACTCAATTGTTATTAAAGGCTCTAAAAGAACAAGTAACAGATAGAGGAATTATTCACCGTGATATAAAAGGTGAGAATATTTTTATAGATTTGGAGTCTAATCCTATACAAGTTAACATTTTTGATTTTGGTTTAAGCGTTGATGCTAACCGACTCGATGGAAAGTGTCCTGGCACGTTGGCTTATGCTCCTCCTGAACTATTTGAGAATGCAAGACAAACTACAAAAATTGATGTATTTTCTCTAGGTAGAGTTTTAGCGCTTCTCTGGAGAGTTGATGTGAGTAGCTATTCGCCTTTGAGCGTTAACGCGGCTTATCATAATGCCTTAAATGTGCGGTTGGATTCTTTATTTTCGGGTATCGACTTAGATGAGCCTAATAAACAAATTATTCGCACAATGTTGCAGGGAATGATGCGTGCTGATATTGATTCAAGATTTACCATTGAACAGGCAATTGCCTTATTTTCCCAAGTAAATCTCAATAATCACATAGTTAATCACGAAAAAGAAGATATCAATAATGACAAATCAACTTTTTCAGAAAGAGAAAGAAACTATATTTCACGTAAACTAAAGGATATTCAATACCAGATTGATCGGTTAAACAAGAATCAATCTGATTTAGATGATACACAAAAAGAAACGTTAGCAGAATTAGTGCAAAAATTAAATACCAACGTTAATGCATTAACCACAATGGCAAATGAAAAAAATGCCAAGAAAAATTTCTCAATAAAAGTTGAAGAAACACAGCATCTTATTAGTTCAAAAAAAGAGATTTTTGAGAACACTACAGCAGGCTATATCTTAGCTAATATTGCCGTTGGTTTATTGACTGTAGGAATTGCTCATTTAGCATTAGCCGCACATTCTGTTTTTACCGGTAAGAATGATTTCGGATTTTTTAAGGAATTAAAGTCAACATATGACAGCATTTTGTGTGAAGAAATTAATGAAAATCTCGAAGAACTAAACAAACAAGCCTGTCCAAAATAGCCAATCGATGTCCCGCGGCTTATCCGTGAGTTTTCAGCAGAGTATTCTGTCAAAGGCTTATTTGATCAGCAAAGCTGGAAATAGCTTATTGCATTCTAACTTGACTTGATAGACGTTTCTAAAAAACCGGCAGCTTTTAGGTCAAGTGTGAACTACTACACTAATTAGCTAAAAATTAGGACAGTAGTGTTGTTGGAAGCCAACGAAATGTGCATCGTCACTATGTATTTACTTATCGCGGAACCAGTAAGTAGGATGAATGCAACTGATTGGAGAAAGGGTAGGAGAGCGTGAGTCCAGTTCTTGGTAAATGTATCGTTGCTTTGCAAAAGAATGATGTTGAACAATTGGAGCAACTATTAAAAGAGTTCCCTAAGGAAATTGATTGGCCAGAGGATATTAATATTCCAGAAGCGGCTGTGGCTAAAGAACGCATGAACATGATCAAAGGCATCATCGAAAATAGAGTTATAATTGAAGCTAAAATATTGCCAGTTTTGGAACAATGTAGCGGTTTTCTGGAAACTAAAGATTTATCTTCTGCACAGAAAATCATCAGCACGCTCCCATCCGACGAAAAAATAAGCGCAATGATTTCATGTGGATTTGAAAGAGCAAATCATCAAAGAGATACGAGATATTGTGGGAAAGCTTGATCCTTCAAAAGAGGAAGATATAGCAAATGCCATTATTGTAATTAAAGATAAAATTATTCATTCCGATGAAAGTGGTTATACTGAAAACGCGCGTGATATCATTAACGCATTTTCCAAGCAGGGCTGTTGTGATTTTCAAAAAATTCGCGCCGAATTGGCAGAGAATCCCTCTATGAGCGACACTATGAATCACATTAGGTGGAATTTTTAGGGTATGAAACTTTATGATAACGCATTAGTTCTTTGAGCTTGTTCCTATCGATCTTGTTTGATTTGGTAAGAGGTAAATGATCGATTATATAAATGGCAACGGGTATCTTAAATTCTTCTAACCGCTTTGTTGCAAATGCTAATAATTCGTCGCAATCAACACTTTTATTTTTTAATACTACAAAGGCGATGGGTACTTCACCTTCGAGGGGATCTGGTTTACCCGTTACTCCAACCACCTTCACCGCTTCGTGTTGCATCAATACTTCTTCAATTTCAAATGGTGAAATATTATTTCCTTCACGAATGATGAGTTGTTTTTGTCGTCCGTAAAACCAATAATATCCATCTTGATCCCTATAAGCTAAATCACCTGTACGTAACATACCATTTTTTATAGTTTTTTGAGTGAGCACTGTGTCATTCCAATAGTGTGACATTACATTGGGACCAGAAACATAGACCTCACCTACCTGGCCTGCGCGCACAGGTTTTCCGTTCTTATCCATTAAAAAAATAGTGACATCTTTGGTTGCAGTTCCAATGGAACCAAGCTTGTTTGGATCGTGGCTTTTATTCATGGTAATGCATAAAACTTCACTCATTCCATATCCTTGGCAAAGGGCAACATTAGTTTTGGTTTTAAAATCTTGCAATAACGATTTAGTGATTTTATCACCGCCCGTTAAATTAACTCTAACACTCTGAAAATCATCAGCTGTAATTGAGGGATCATTTATTATTTCAAAATTTGCTTTTCCCATGATGCATATAACAGTTGGTTGATAAAGATGAAGATCGTTCACGAAATTAGGTATGTTATTAATTTCGTCGGCTAAGATTGCTGTTGCTCCTTTACATAGAGCTGACATAACGTGCGTACAACCACTAGCATTCGTCATTGCCTCACTGACATAAAATCGATCTTCATGTGTAAGGGAGCCACAGTAAGCAATATTTTCAGCCATTGCATGTAACGATGAGTGAGAGTGCACAACTCCTTTAGGCACACCTGTCGATCCTGATGTAAAAAATACTGCGGCGTCATTTTCAGGCGAGGGTAAAGAAAAAAGATCATTATTTTGTATTAATAAATCTTCAAATGGCTGTGTCACAATATTCCATTTGAGTTTGACTCGTTTGTCTCCGTTGATGATAAATAATTTTTTTAAGTGGTCGTTATCAAAATTGATTTCCTGCACTGCAGCTAGATATTTATCATGAGAAATGAAATAAGTAGGATTAGTTTGTTCTAAAATATAGTTAATTTCTGGGGGCTTGAGTTTGATACTTATAGGTACTGCAGTTAATCCAGCAGAGAAACAACCAAAATAAGCATAAATAAGCTGGAGTGAATTTGGTAAATGTAAAATAACTCTAGAGTGTGGTGGAGCCTGATTCGCAAAATTCATAGCGATATTGCTGATTGTTTCATCGAAGTGGCGATAGGTTATTTTTTCCTGATTGCAGATAAGTGCAATCTTATCAGGACACTGATTGGAATATTTCTGTATCATTTGAGACAGATGATTTATTTTTGGCATATGATGTAACATTCTAAAATAGATACATTCTAAGAATAGTTTATATTTCAAAATGTGTCTCCCTAATCTGCTCATCATATTCAAAAAATGAATAAGCGCCACGAAAAAGAATTTCAAGAGTGTTACTCTCTTCTGTAAGATCTTACTAAATATCCGCTTTACTTTAGTCTTAAGGGCTACCTTTATTGAGAGTACTATAATTTTATTATAAAGAGGTAGTAGTATGTTTCTTGTAGCCGGAGTAGACGAAGCAGGGCGCGGTCCTTTAGCAGGCCCATTGATTACCGCAGCAGTGATTCTGCGAAAGCCAATCTTTGGTCTTACCGATTCAAAAAAGTTAACTCCTAAACGGCGTGAACAGTTTAGCCTCCAAATTAAGCAAGAAGCTCTTTATTATGCCTATGGTCGTGCAGAAGTTGAGGAAATAGATTTACTCAACATTCATCATGCTACGTTACTGGCGATGAAGCGAGCAATAGAAGCATTACCTGTTACTCCTCATAAAGTACTTATTGATGGCATACATATACCTAAGGTTACTATGGCTTGTTGGGGAGTTACTCATGGCGATTTATTAGTCAATGTTATTAGTGCTGCTTCTATTCTTGCAAAGGTTGCTCGAGATGAAGAAATGGCGAGTTTAGATGTTTTATATCCCGGTTATGGGTTTCGTCATCATAAAGGGTATGCTACCTCCGTGCACAAAGAGGCCATAGCTCGACTTGGTATTTGCGCAATTCATAGAAAATCGTTTACCATAAATATTTGATATGCTTGTTGAATTGAAGCAAAGCAGATTCAAAGCGTTTAATACAGAAACATTATTTATTCTCGCTGCAGGAGCAAGCGCCCCATAGGGTTATCCTATCGGTAAGATATACTCAATATCACTCAAAAAAAAGCACAGCCATTTTGGAATGAGAATGATGTAAACACCGATATTTACCACCCCAGTTAATTACAAAAATCTGCTACATTGTGTTCTATACTATTTTTAGGTGTACTATTTGCCTAGTAGGAAGTATTTAAATCATGTTTGAAAAAACTAACTACATAACAATATCATACTCTGATCTAATGGAAAAAGTCTTATCTCATTATCAGACAAGTGGTCGTCTTCAACACATTAATGTAAAACAATTGCTTGGTTGTAATGAAGACACAGGGATAATAGTAACCTCTATTGGTGTGAAGGATATTTATGGTGGATATGATTTAGGAGATATTCATTTAGAATTTTCAGATGCTAAATTTGAATGGGATGATAACCATAATGCAGTTTCTATTGACAAAATTAAAGCAAAAGAGGTTACATTTGAGCGGTGTCAATTTGAAGGTGCGACAATCAACTCATTGGTTTGTAATACTTTAAATTTTAAAAACTGTAATCTTTCTGGATTGAGTTCCGTGAAAGATACTAATGTGAGAAAACAGGTAACTTTTTCGGATGTAATAGTGCCTAATAGTAATTGTGATACGTATTGGTTAATGCTGGAAGAGAATAACTTAAAAGTTGATACGGCTTTTCATTCACTGGGTACACAAGGTGTTTATACTTCTAGTAAAAAAATATATTCAAATACCGAAACTATTTCTGAAAAAAATCTGATTAATTTAATTAAGCATATTGATGATAGAAGTCAGCTTAATTTATCAGAAATTTTAATCAATAATGGTTATTCAACAGATCTAATTAATATTAGTCCATCTACATTAAGTGAGTACAATCTGGATTTATCAAAAATAAACTTTAAAACTGTAGAATATATAAATCTTGATAAAAATACACTTACATTAAAAATAAAAGAAGCAATAGCCGCAGGGATAGTCATAGAAAGTGTCGATGTAAAAACGTTGCTTGACTGCAAACAAGGAAATGATTTAATTATTGAAAATAACCTACGTCTTTCTCACCTTAATCTACCTGATGCTTGTTTGGATTTATCTCGAATAACATGCGATAACTTATTTATATCATCAACTGTAGTAGGTAAGAAATTAGATTTGCGAAACGTAACAATTAAAGAAAACGCGGTGATATATTGTAATAATATACCAGAAATTGATATTAATGGACTTAATTGTTCTCAGAAAAATTATATATTAATGGTTGCGGATTTAGAGCAGTTGAAAAAATTTAATCAATTGCCTAAAAATTTTATTTTTGTTAATACGAACAGTTTTTTTGAGCAAAAAAATTTAATTAAGCGATTTAATGAAGCTTTTGGAGCAGATAGCTTAAATGAAAATGGCGTATGCGCTGGCTTATGTGTTGATTGGGCGAGGCACGTTATCAAACATAAAGAAAGTCCTTATGATATGGGTGCCTATATAAAAAAATTAAAATCAAAAATTGAAAAATCTTCCCTAAAAGATCCCTCAGATGTCAATAAGTTTAAAGACAAAATAACCTATTTTCATTCAAAACAAAGCCATGACGATCAGGACTTTGATATTAATCGGGATATTGACGAATTAAATAATTATCACGACATTATTCATCATCAATTTAATTCCCAACAAACTATTCAAGTACATCTAGGCGGTCTTCCTGGGCATGTTATAGCTATTAAAATTATCAGAGAAAACACAAAGACTACAGGTTATCTTATATTTGATCCGAACTTTGGCGAAATAAATTGTAATATATTTGGAACATTAGAGCAAAATCAATCTCTTTTAGATCAAACACTAGCAGGAATAATGAATTTATATAACTCGAATAGTTGTAATTTTTCTGACTTAGATAAAATCGTTAGAGATCTTGAGTCTAGTCGATTGTTACATAAGGGGTTTTTTGAAAAAAAATTAGAGTCAAATAGTAATGCCAATGATAATAGTAATGCCAACGATAATAGTAATGCCAACGATAATAGTAATGCTATAAAATGACGTCCTTCCAGCATTTTCCCATTCATATTTAAGTGGTTTAATAATAT
>NZ_LNYE01000029.1:324758-617758 GCF_001467695.1 Legionella gratiana | reverse complement strand
ATAGGTTGGTCTTTATGGAAGGCAAAATAAGAATACTTTGAGTGATAAGTAAAATGACTGTTGAGTGAATTGTGTCATTGTTTGCTTACATTAATCTGAGGTCACACCCGAATTACTCAAGGGCGGTGCGCTGCATACCATGATTAAAATAGAAACAAAAAAAGGTGTTTTTGCCATTAAACGATTAAATCCGCATATAACCGCTAAAAGTCATTTTAAAGAGAATGGCTCAAGATAAAGACATTGATTTAAAATACCTTCCCTCTCTTATATTTGATAAATCTAATTCATTGATTCGATTTAATTTTAATAATAGTTTAATGCCCCTCTGAGTCAATACCTGAGAATGCTCGAGAAAAGTTGGCCCTAATATTAAAGGAGGTATTACAGTAGAGAAAAAAAAGATGGTTAGACGAAAAAGAACTTCTTTCAGAAACCAAAATTTTTCTTAAAACTAGATATCAAATTGACAACTATTATTTCTCACCTAAAAATATTTATTACACTATCCCCCTAAAAGTTTTAGTGGTAATGGTGTTACAACTTTAGAATGTGGAATAGTAGATGAGAACTCCTTTAATAATTTGCTTCATGCTAACTAATAATAAAGAAAAAATAATTGAGCATGGTAGCTGTATCAATAACATTCCACAATTAAAAGAGCTATTTATTAACTCCATTGACCGCTCAAGATATGAGTTGTCCCGATTTACAAAAAGCATCGATTTATTCACGCTCGCCTTATTTGTGAAACAGCATTTGGATATGTTCAATGCATGTCATATCTCTGCTTATGCACTTAAACGGTTGATGAATCATAAAATGACTAACGATGTAACTGCAGGATCTATCATTACTGATGTGGAACGACTTAGAAAGCCTATGCAATTAATTACAGAGTATTTTTTAAAGTGTATGGGGATTGTTAAATCAGCCGATATTATTGAAATCCAGCATATCCAATTTGGATCGCAGCGAGATCCAGATTGGACATAGAAAATAAATTGGTATTCCTTATATTCAATTTGGCGGACAATATCGGCCAAATTACACGCTTCAGTAAGTTCCATTTTGAAACTCACTGTTAGATACTTAAATTTGGTACACACTGCGCACCAAATCTCACAATCTCCATTTAAGCCTTATCGAGATTTAAAAAATAACGAGTTGCTTTCAGCTCGCCTGTTCGTTTGAGAATATTTTTTTTAACCAAGTCATTCAGATCTCTGGTTGTTGTAGCGATTGGTGCACCAGTAATGCTCATATAGTTTTTAGCACTTAAACCACCCACAAATCCATCTGGTCCAGCATGAAATAATCTTAATAAAACCTTTTCTTGCCTTGGATTAATTTTCCCTTCTGCTTCCCTTAAAATAACAGATTTCTTAATAATAAAATCTATATATAAATAGGTGCTTTCTTGCGCCTCTAAAGCGATGTTAGCAAACCATATCAACCAAGATGTCAGGTCTAAGGTTTTACTTGCTAAACCTAATTGTTGGTAATATTCCTTTCTCTTTTTTAATAATATTTTTGCCAATACCGTCATTACTGGTTTTGAAAATCCTTGCGATAATGCTTTTTCTGCTATAGCTCGCCCTATTCTTCCATTTCCATCTTCAAATGGATGGATACTCTCAAACCATAAATGGGCTATTCCTGCTCGGGTTAACGTAGGTAAAGGAGCTGAACCTGTGAGAGAACTCCGTTCAAACCAATTAATAAATTGCTCCATTTCGGCAGGAACACATTTTGAAGGAGGTGCTTCAAAATGGATTTTTCGATCATAATCAGGCCCAGAAACAATTTGCATTGCTTCTTCATGGCTACGATATTGGCCAATATTTTCCAAATGATGGCTATTACCCATTAAAAATTGGTGCCATTCAAATAAAACCTGATGTGTTAGTGGGCTAGAAATCGTTTGATATAAATTAACCATCATTTTAGCGATCCCACACTCCGCCAAGCTGGCTCTAGGAGCTTCTGCAGACAAGCCCAACTCTTTTTTTATAGAAGATTGAACGCTGTCTCTGTTTAAATGCTCCCCTTCTATTTCAGAGCTATCCAAAGCATCAGTACACATTAAATCGATAAATAAATTTTGCTTGCCTTCTTGAGAAATATGTTGCGAAGAACCAATAATAATGCCGGCACCCTCAGTAAAAGACTGTTCAAACGAAACTAATTTATCGGAGTCCCAAGTAAAATTTGGCCAACTCTCAAGCTGCCAATTCCATTTCATGATTAATAACCTCATATTTTATTAATCAAAATATAGCATATTAATGATTAATAAAATATGGTGTTATTAATCAGCATTAATTTATTTATATGTTTAGTGAATTAATTAAAAAGGCTTTTTGCGCTAGTTTGTAATGTGGAGACTACCATTTTAAGCATTAATTTGATTCCAATTTTTCACATTGCAGAGCAATGTATATTGCGCCCTTGGAAAATTCTTTTCTTCGGGATAATGAAATTTCAATTAAGAGCTGTTCGATGGCTAAGGTTTAATTTTATTAGAATAAACTGATTTGAGTAGTCAAGTATTTCTTAACCACTGAATAGCATAGTAAATGCTGGAACTCATGATTTTAAAAATTTAATATAAATTAAACGAATTATCCGGGAATCCCAGATACTTCGTTTAATGTTCACCTTAACTACATTAACTCATCAATATGGCACACAGGTCTTTATAAATTTGCAGTGCCACCAAGTATTCAAAGGGGTTGATTCCTGCTAACTCACAGGTATAAATAATGCTGGGGAGTACACTGCCTACCATAGCGCCATATTCGGTTTTATAAAACAGCCAGGTGTTACGTCCTCGGATAGGGATTTTTAATCCTCGTTCCAAGTCATTGTTGTGAATGGGCGCACCTGGAACTTGCAAAAAATGGGTGAGTTTTTCCCAATGCTTTAACATGTAGTTGATGGCCTTACCTAAGGACTCATTAGGCTCGACTTGTTTAGATGACAGAAGATTCTCCATATACGCCTTTGCTTCCATCATCGCAGGTCTGCTGTTCTTTTGATGATAGATTAAACGCTGTTGTTCATCATACCCAAGTTGTTTTAATTCCTCGTCCATCTTAAATGGAATTGAAAGCCACTTCATGATGGGCAGGCAATGTTCTGGGTAGAATGCCTGCAACTCATCAAACTTACGAAAGTCATGAGACAAGCAGTTGCACACAATGGTGTCATGGGTCTCTGGGATATTATGACTTAGTGCATCGCACATTTGGATGACCTTGCCATTATTCTTATGGCGCTTATTAAGAAGGCGCTCCATGTTTTCACCAGAGTGACGTTGGCTGTTATAAAAGAGTGCTATTTTATGGGCGCCGTTTTGTGCCAATATTCCTGTGGTGAACATGTCAGTTCGTTTTTTATCAGGGTTTAGTCTGTTGTGACGAGTAGTATCTACAATTCTAAGAACAGTATCATCATTGTGAATTAAAGAGCCATTAGCGGCGAGTATCTCTAATGCTGGGAATACTAATAACGCACAACCAGCTAATTCTTCCATGAGTTGCCATTGGGTAGAGGAGAATGGGAAAGCCAATGAGCAATTGAAAATATTCTTGTCGATGAAAAGGCATAGCCATGTAGTATTTTTGTAAAGCTAACATGACTTTAAAACTTGGATGATATTTTTCCTGGTGGACATGAGCTGGAATATTGGCTGAAAAGATCTCATTGCATAAAGCACATCGCAGCTTCTCAATCCAATATTTATTAACGGTCTTCTTGTGATTTTTCAATGACAATCGGTAGTTCTTTTGCTGGTGTCATTTAACAACCCTGCTCCTCTTAAGGGCAGCAAGGTTAGCTAGCAGGCGTAATAAAATCAATAGGTTGGGGCGAAAATAATGACTCAATGCTTTTTTTGCCGCAAATCTACGTACTTTGAAAAGCGCAAACGCTATCTAAAATATACTCGCGCGAGGGCGAAACAAACGATTATGATAAATAAGTACCAAATGAAACAAATAGCTGAGTCAACCGAAGTTGGCTTTGAAAAGGCTTTAACGTAGTGAGGCGAAAGTTTCACGCTACGTTCTTATGGGACAGGATTTCACTAAGGAGATCATGTTACCTACCACGATGGATATTGGGTACGTGTAAAAAGTAGGCAAAAGAACTATTACTTACTGGAATGTTATTTTAATACTCTATTAGGGTTGATTATTTACAATGGAATTGTAGGTAATATTACTGGAGTATTCAAATGCCAATTAAAAAAGTAGAAATAGGCAGCAATCAAGACGTGCTTGTATTAAATGCCTTAATAGATGAATATAATAATTTTGATAAAGATATAAATCCTGAAGTAAAATTAAATAGGATTCAACGAATAGACTGTCTTAGTCGACAAATTTTTGAAAATTACTCTTCTGCGACCAACAAAAATGCAAGTACACTTAAAGATGGAAATACGTTCTATAGTTGGTTTAAATCTGATCCCTTACTATTTGAATTAAAAGAATTGTGTAATAATAAAAAATTCGATTTAAACAACCAGCGGTTATTTGAATTACACGCTCCTAAAATTAGTGATGGTGGTTGTAAAATACTAAGTGAAATGCTTAACGAAGATCTTAAAGCGATTGAAAATGAGGAAAAAGAAATTAATTTAGATTCAATAAAGAATCAATTAATGGCACTTAATGATCATCAAAATATTCCTATTAACTATTATCAAAGTCTATATAAACTACAACAAGAAATCATAACTGTTAGAAATAATCTTTCTCCTAAACAAGATGAAGAATGGTGTAAACAGTTTGATAGAATGCAGCTAAGTGTTAATTCGGAAGCAGCTTTTTTTGTTGAGAACAATAATCTAGCTACTGAAGAATGTTTTAAGCGACATAATAATCCAATTGATCCAATTAATAGACTTCTTTGTGAAGTAGCCCCAAATCAGTTAATTACTCTATTAGGTGAAGCTAAAGATAGTAAGGGCAATAAAAAACAATTTACTGAAGGGGACTTTAACTTTAAGGGATTAGGGGGGGAAAATAATCAAGTCTGGATGGTAACTTGTGAGAAAACCAATGAAATATATGCTGTAAGACTAGAAAAATTTCTCAAGTCACCCTTTAGAGGAATGGATCGAGAAAATTTTTATCAACAGTGTAATCAATACACCGAGAAAAACTTGGAAACAATTCATTTAGGAAAACATAAAGTTTCTTTAGATCCCAAGAGAAGAGATGAAGCTGAATATGTGATAGCTATAGGAGAGTTTTGTCCACAAGGAGATATTATGAACGCCATTTATACTATGGATAATAACAATCCTAAAGATTTAATTAAAATTCTGGATATGGCTCTACCAGTTTGTGAGCTTCAGAAAAAATCAATTACTGCAGGTTTTCTATGTACTGATCTGAAACCAGAGAATTTCTTGTTAAGAGAGAATGGAACGGTAATAATTTCCGACTTGAAGTCCCTTACTTCTTTAAATAGTGATGGAGAACTACCTTATTCTATCTCTGCAAAACCTCTAAAACCATTTCATCTGCCAGGGGATATGGAGATTGATAAACTCTTGGAGCAAAAAGTAGATCCACAATTGTTTTCAAGCTATTTCATTGCCACTATGCTACATACTATGATTGGCGCTGATAAAAAAGATTATCCTCAAGGAACACATAGCCGTCAAAAACTTCCGGATTATCAGTTTGATTATAAACATCCAATTTATAATACCCCTCAAGGAGAAATAGTAAAAACTCTCATAGAGGAAATTAAATCTTCCGTTCACCAGAACAATGCAACTCTCGATAAAACTATAGAGGCAATAAAGTTAGCTCAACATTCATTAAAGACATTAGATTATCGTAACCAATTGAGGCAAGGACGAGAGATGTATAATGAAAAAGATGAGGAAAAAACACTCTCATCGGTGTCTACATACAGGAGTTTTGGTTAGATTGATACTGGAGAAACTGTAGATTCATGTAAGTGTTCCCGGCTTCATTTAAATTCGAGAGCACTTTTTTAAATATTTTTTCATCATTTCTTTAAAATATGTGGCTTTTGCCAGGCCACTCCCTCACTTTCATTTTCGCGTTTTATAGAAAGCTACATGTTAAAGCAAAGTCATCAACTGCTGCAATGAAAGAATAAAAGTTATTCTTAATGGAAATAAAAATGACATAATGAATTGATTTGGAATTAGTGTGATAAAAGTTAATCAGATTGATTATATATTCGAGAGTATCATGTATACAAAAGCACAGGTTAACAATGATGAATTAAAACACAAGAAAATAATAGTTACTGATGAAGAAATCAAAAAAACTTAGGTTGGGAAACTATTAAAAATAGAACCTTCAAGAATAAAGACACCCTGAACGTTACCGATATTAGACAACATAGGATAGCTAATTGTTTATGCTTGCTGCTCTTGGAAAAGGGATTTCCTTCTGCAGTTTATCAACGCTTAGGACTTCCTGTTAATGAGATAAAAATTACTAACAATAGCACCCTCACAGAGTTCAAGGAAGGAGTCGAGTTCGAACTAACGCTTCTCTTACATCAGTTGTTTCTGGAATATTAATACCTGATTTAGATAAATATTCCCTGGATTTTTTGTCCATTTCTTCGCTGGATGGATTAGCATGAGCTTTGATACCTTACTCATCGGTATTGCATTGATTTTCAGTATACTGCCACAGGAACGATGAAGTTCAACACTACAAAGCGCATCGCTATTTGATAGAAACTCTGAATCAAGCCTCCTAGGTTTTCCTTTTACTTCAACAAACTGCAGGTCCGTTTTCTCTACAGGCAATAATTTTTTCCTGATTTGGATTGGACTAATCCCTAAATGACAGCCGATTTTCGAAGGAGTATAATCACCCAATAGTCCCTTGACCTGCTCCCATAACTCATCGGGGATTTGCCCGCGCTTTGTTCTTGTGGCTCGCCAGTGTCTAAAGGCTTGTTTGACAGTTTCTGGTTTATTGGTGCCATTTATCATTGAGTCGCCTCCTAAAATCATTGAGGCTATAGGCTAAACAACAACTCTGTCTTTAGTCACGCTCGCTTTCGAAAACATGTGTTTTTGGGACATTGTTTGCTGCTAAGAAAATCTAAAGTTACTGTGCTGCGCGAGGATCGTTTTGCGAATAAAACTCTCTCTATAAAGCATAATCAAAATCAATCAATCACTCACTTCTTGAAGACATAAAAGATATTTGCTTTCGTTAAATATAACCCTCTGGTATTTTACCACATTTTAAAAAAATGAAGTGATTGAAAAAAACCTAAATAGACCGAAGTTTGGGGAGCCTTACTTTTGGAGCAGAAACAAATCGAGTGACTAATTCGTATAAAAATCCTTGAGTTAAACGCAGGTCGTGCTATTTTAATCTTAATATGCGTACGATACTAAAAAATATGAAAATAGGATTAGGTTTAGGTTTTTTAACAATAATTAACTGTTCCGTACTTTATCTCATATATTGGTATATGCATATAGTTTGCTCGACCAGAGCAGATAATGTTCTTCATATTCCTTATGAACCATCAGGTATGCAGCTGTACTACTACTTTTTATCATTTCCATTATTTTTATTCTTAGCTTTGTTAAGCACTTTGCATAGTTATTACTTCAATTTAAAAAAATCATTATCTCTAGGAATTATTATAATTTGGTTTTGTTATTTTGTTTTAATTCTTTACGTAGATTTTGTTGTTCATTATTCCACGGCAGGAAACAATATTTTGTATTATGGGAGTTTATCCATTTCATTTGCTGCAATATGCTATGTTGTTTATTTAACTTATTGTCAAACATGTATTTCTGTAAGTTATTGATTTTAGTATGCCGCTGCGCAGAATCGAACTGCGGACCTTTTGATTACGAATTAGTAAATTATGGGTTTTAGCCAATTAGACACATTTTTAAATTCTTTTAATTTCCTTTTATTTACTTGATGTTACAGCACTATTACGTTATAAGTTCTATTAATGAATTTTAAACAATTGTGCGACACAGTTGCGACACATAAAAAACAGAACATAAAAATCGACTATGAAAATAAACAAAACAAACGTAGAAAACCTCCCTCTTCCTCAAGCAACAGAAGAAGGAAAAACGGCACAAAAAAGATATTACGATGACAACCTGAAAGGCTTCGGCATACGCGTGACTTCGGGAGGAGCAAAAGCTTTTTTCGTTGAAAAATTCATCAATAAAAAACGCTGCCGAATTACTTTAGGGCATTACCCAGAGTTAACCGCTGAAATGGCAAAGAACAAAGCCCTGCATCTTTTAGGGCAAATCGCTATGGGTATTGATCCGGTTGCTGAGAAAAAGGCAGCAGAAATTCAAGATATAACCCTCAATCAAGTTTTTAAAGACTATATTAAAACCAGAAAGAACTTAAAACCCAAAACTCTAGATAACTACAAACATATATTAGATAAAGCCTTCACCAGCTGGAAAAGCAAACCGATGTTATCTATTACTAGAGATCGCATTGCCAAATATCACGAAAAACTAGGCCAGGAACGTGGTGAAGCCTATGCCAATTTAGCCATGAGAATACTCCGCGCCCTATTCAATTTTGCTGCGGGACAATACGAAGATAATAGTGGGCACTCTCTTTTCATCGATAACCCAGTAAAACGGTTATCACAAACACGAGCCTGGTATCGTATTGAACGACGAAAAACTTATATAAAATCTCATGAGCTGGCTGCATGGTATGCAGGATTACAACAAATCCAAAATGAAACATTACGTGATTATTTGCTGCTCATCTTACTAACAGGACTACGCCGACAAGAAGCAGCTACATTAAAATGGTCTGACCTCGACTTAAAAGCAAAAACTTTTACTATTAATAAAACCAAAAACAATGAATCCCATACCCTTCCCCTTTCGGATTTTCTTTATGATTTGCTGATCGCTAGAAAAGAAAAAGCAATTAATGACTATATTTTCCCGGGACCGGGTGCAGCAGGTCATATTATCGAACCACGTAAGACTATGGCGCATGTGATAAAAAACTCCGGCGTTCATTTTACAGTCCATGATTTGAGACGCACATTCATCACCATTGCAGAAAGCCTCGATATCCCTGCTTATGCGTTGAAGCGTTTAATGAATCATAAGATGAGTAATGATGTGACTGCTGGGTATATTATTGTTGATGTTGAACGGTTACGAAAGCCTATGCAGCTTGTTACTGATTATGTTTTGAAGTGCATGGAAGTGATTAAGTCTGCTGAAGTCATTACGATACAAACTGTAAATAAAGAACAGATATAAATGCCTCTCTAGTTATGGACCGCAGTGCGGTCCGAATTGAGAATAAATATTTAATTTGGATCGCAATGAGATCCAAATCATAAGTAAAGTTATAAGATAGATTCGGAACGCACTGCGTTCCATATTTAAATCATATTTAATTTGGACACACCGTGTACCAAATTAAAGAAACAAAAAAATAATGGATAGAAAGGAGGCTATCTAGGATTTGGCAGACACTGCCTGCCAAATTCAAAAATCCAAACATCAGTATGTTCCATTTTGGAACCCGCTGCTTAGATTCTCAGAATGAACTCCCCGGGATTTCCGGATAGTTCAAAATTAAAGAATATATATTATCCAGCAGCACTATATTGAATATTAAAATCTAAAGCCTTAGCAATTGGTTTAGAATTTTTCCCAATTTTCTTCATTTCAATAATTCCGTAGCGAGCCATTGTGCTAAGTGTACGACTCAAATTGCCAGGTTCACGTTTACTTAAGGCAGCAAGCTCTTTAATTGACTCAGGCTTTTGTTCATCAATTATTTTCAATAGTCTCATATTGTTTTCATTCAATACTTCACAAAGTGATTTGATTGAACTAAACCAAATCTTAGGTTCATTTTTTTTAGGTATATAACGCCCAGAAGCAATTTCAATAGTACGACTTTGAAATTTTTCTCGTGACATAATACCAACTTGTAATGTTTTCATTTTTTATCTCCATTATTCAATTTTTGAATAATTGAATTCACTTCTTGAAAAAAATCTCGCAAAAGCTGTTCAGCACTTTCAAACTCATAAGGAGTTCCCTTATCATTTATTGAGGTATGAACATGATCATACTTAATAATACGGCCCGAATACCGACCACTTTCTTTAACTTTGATTCCATGCGTATTATCAAACCCTAGAATCCGCTGATTGTAATTATCATGAAGAGTTAGATTATATCTAATACCATGAGGTCTCTCTTCAGTTGGCTCGACTAAAAACGCCTCTATTTTGTACCAATAACCATTTTCCTCTGTATATTCCGTACCATGTAATGCAAGTAAATTATCTAGTCCTACATCCTTCATTAAAAATCCAAAGATATCATCTGCTGATATTTTTATTATAATATAAATTTTGAATAAAGAGTTCTTTTTGATTAATTAAAAATTTTATACTTGGAAATAGTGAATAAATTTATGATATCTACATTAAGCAACATTCAAATGAATGTATATGGTTATCAAGTAATTTTTTACAGCTGAATATGTAGAACATGGGAGATTCTCAAAATATCTATCTTGAAAACGATTTTGTACAAACTCAATCATCCGGAAATTCCGGATAGCTCACCAACTGTGACAATCTCGCATGAATTGCTCTTCTTAGTTTTTCTGTTTCACGTCGCGGATCCTCAAACCAATCTGTTGACCAGATACGATAAAGATTCCACCCTAGTCCCTCTAAAACCTCTTGTCTTAAACGATCACGATCTCGGGCAGAACGAGAAGAGTGATAAGATGCACCATCGCACTCTACTCCCATAATAAAGCCATGAGGCCAATCTGGATGCTTAATGCCTATATCAATAGAGTATCCTTTAACACCAACTTGCGGGATTGCTACACAACCAATTGATTTTATTTGCTTAATAACATGTTCTTCAAAATCTGAATCAGGTTCTTTTTCAGTGTATTGTCCAGCCTCCAGAATCCCAGAGCTAGAGTATTCTAGCCAACATTTAAGCATATACACACCAGGATTGGACTCTTCTTCCGCACGAATATCTGCCGCAGTCATAGAGGAAAACGTAACAATTCGCTCTTTAGCTCTAGAGAAGAGAACATTTAACCTTCGTTTTCCAGCTATTCCATTTATCGGTCCAAAACGTTGCATTACTGGAGCCCCTTCTTTTTCTGCTCCATAAACAGTACCAATGAAAATAACATCTCGCTCATCGCCCTGGACATTCTCTAGGTTTTTTATGAAAAATGATTCCAATCCATCATTAGCTACATCCCACCTCTCTATATACTCTCTTGCTTGCGGATGTTGCTCCAAAGCATAGTTCATTTCATCGAGTAATAGATCTCGCTGCTTCTGATTCATAAGAACCACACCTAAAGATTTATCGGTATGCACTCTCATAAAATCGATAATCGCGTCTATCATGATCATAGCTTCTTTAGGATTAGTACCCGAGGAATATGTCCCATTAACTTTGATATAAGATATTCCCATATGTGGATGATCTTCCTGCGCAGAAGGGAACACCACTAGATCATTGTTATAAACATGTTTATTAGAAAATGATATTAATCCCGAATGTCTAGACCTATAATGCCAACGAAGCCGTCTTGCAGGTGTAAAAGAAGCGTTCGCCATTTCTAGAATAGATTCCTCAGTTACTTTTTCATCTTCATCTGCAATGTCATCTTCTAGCATCTTGCGGAAAAATCCTGTAGGAGGTAATTGATTAGTATCACCAACGATCATCGCCTGTTTGGCTCGTATCAATGCACCAACTGAATCCTCTGGAGTCATTTGGGATGCTTCATCAATAATTACAAGATCAAATTCAACTCCTCCTCGAGGTAGATATTGAGCTACAGCTAAAGGAGACATCATCCAGCAAGGTTTAATCTCTAACAGTGCTCTTGCTGCTCTTTTTGTAAGATTGCGAATTGGAATATGGCGTTGTTTTTTAGATATTTCATTTTTAAGTAATGCAAGTTCAGTAAATTCACTTTTTCGCCCAAAACCTATTCCAGGTGGTGGACAAGCCTTATTAAAAAGTTCAGCTTGCAAATGTTTGCGAGAAAGCTTTATTACTGCTCTATCAGCTTCCTGCAAACGCTTTCTTAATGTATTCAAATTACTACCATTATATGATGCTAATATTTCACCATGAGATTTATAGATCTCACGAGCCATTTCACGTGTTATTAATGCCTCGATTATTTCGCATAAATTCCCATATTTTTCAGACAAGATAATTTCAATATGTTCCATATATCCATCTTGCTTTACATTATTTTTAGCTGAAATAAATCGCGAATATGCAACCAAACCATCTTTATTTTTAGATGCCTGTTCCATCCATTTTGAAAAAGCCAAATAGGTCATATTATCTAGCCATCTTTCTGGCAATGTATTTGTCATGGCAGCAATTTTTTCTAAACCAGTTAAGGCCTGAGCATCACAAGCCATAACACACGATACTTGTGTTTCCAATTTTTTTATAAAACCTTGCTTTATACTATACAAAAGTGCCTGTCGCTCATTCTCATTTAACTCTATGAGATTCATAGCCAATATAAAACAACTTTCTAGCTCATGATCATTAGTGAGTTCAGCTTTGTAAGCTACTCCCAGAATACCTTTGATATCATCATTATGTCTTAAGTGTTCCCTTGTTTTTAATAACTGCTCAAATATTAATGGAAGCTCAATAATTTGCTCTTTTGATATTTTTTCAGGTTCTTTAAATATCTTGATAATTTTTTTAAGCTGTATGAGATCACTCTCACAATCCTTAACTTGATCTTGCAAAACGGTAATTCGTTCGGCTACATTCGCCAAAGTAGTATCTTCTATTTCGTAGAGAGGATGATTTTTTTCGATTATGGGAATTGATTGAATTTTTTCACTATCCGCAAATTTTAGAAAAGTCCTCAAGTCAATATAATCAGATCCTGAAAATTCATGATCAATATTATTAAATAATGAGATTACTTCTTCAAAAGGAGAAAAATCTGTCTCTATACCAAAAAAATGCGAGCCAAGAATATTTTTCATGACTACATTTTCACAAAAAAATTTTACGTCTATTTGCCATTGCCCTAATTGGCTAAGTTTTTGAGTAGCATATAATTTATTAAATTTTTTATTTTTAGACACTAATTTATAATATTGCTTTGCTTGTCTATATTTCTTTGAGAAAAAAGAAAAAAAACCTGAGTGACGTAATGTTT
Organism: Legionella gratiana; assembly: GCF_001467695.1. Classification (GTDB taxonomy): domain Bacteria; phylum Pseudomonadota; class Gammaproteobacteria; order Legionellales; family Legionellaceae; genus Legionella; species Legionella gratiana. The sequence continues at coordinate 604,508 of NZ_LNYE01000029.1, read as the reverse complement.
CAGCATGAAGATTTGTAATCTCACCTTCCTGAAGCATCGATAAAATAAACTCTTCATCAAGTAAAGATCGAGTTTTCTTTAAAACCTGAGCTTGTGAAGCCTGTTTCTCTATCAATACATGCGTTATCGGATCATCAAAGTCGCTCTTTCTAACTGATAATACCTGCTTTGATATGCCAGAGATAATCTCAAGCATTTTAATAAAATCATGAACTGTTATCTTGCCAAGACTTTCTGAGATATTAATTACCTTGTTACAAATTTCCACTGATTGTATGTTGTCTTCAAGAGATTTTTTATATTTTGAAATAATCGAATCTAAGACCAGTTCTTTGAATGACTCTATTCGGTATTTTAAACATAGTTCTTTGAGAAGATATAATTCTTCTATGACAACCGAATCTAGATCAGTCTTGAATAGATCAATAATGCTGTCTCTTTTATCTCTCCACAAACGGGCTTCATTTAGATAATTTTTTATAATCCCTATAATTTCGTTAGAAGTTAGCTTAGTGACTATATCAAGATCTTGATTTGAGATTTCTGGAGTATTTTTAATAGCGGCACTAATTTTGCTAAGGCTTTCATTCTCAATTAGAGATGAAAGTCGAAATTCTATTAATGATTCTCGTTGTTTATCTGCCTCAGCAAAAAGAGCAGAGATATCAAAAGCCAAATCTACCAGCTCATCAGCAAGAAAAGGATCAATGTTAGCTATTTGAATAATATTCCAAGAATCTGGATACAGTAATGTAGCTTCCCATGCTTCTTCAACCTGCTTACAACGAGATAAAATATCATTTAATTTATCTGATGTGATGATTTTTGTTTCAGGAATGGTTAGTTTTTTTATTTTTTCGGGTAAATTGTTAATTAAATCTGAAAATTTAATACTTCTCCCAAGAACTTCATAAATAGTAAGATCTGTTTTTCCATAGGTGGTGGATAAAATATCTATATATAATTTTAATTTTTGCCTTGTATCTTTAAATTGTTTAACTGCATGTTCTAACTCTGAAGGATTGGCGCATGACTTCATTTCAAGCCTATCCCTAATTGAAGATATTACTTGTTCTTTTCCGGAACGGTTTGCTTGTAATGGTAATAAAAATTTACCAATTCCATATGCTTCTAACCTTGATCCAACAACTTCTAGTGCCGCTGACTTTTCTGCCACAAAAAGAACTTTCAATCCCAAGGAAAGCGAAGCTGCAATAGTATTTACAATTGTTTGCGATTTTCCTGTCCCTGGTGGTCCCTCAACTGCTAAATTTTTCCCACTAGCTATATCAACTATAGTACTAAATTGCGAAGAATCTACATCAGCAATAATGAAAGGTACTTTGCTTTCAATTTCAGGCTCATCTACATGATACTCCTCTCCAAAAGGCAACGCATCATGTCCTGTGTCTGTACCGCCAAACAAAAGAGAAACAACTTCATTAGACGCGAAATCCCAACCCTCAGGATCAAGATCGTGATACATCGCTAATCTAGCTGAAGGGAAAACGCCTATCATAGCCCATCGCCTAATTCGCCATGTCATATTTTTGGGGCGTTGCTCGGCAACCTCTTGGAAGTATTTTTCTAAACCCTGATTTGTATATTCTGGAAGAATAATATTGAATTCTAGGCGCAATTTCTCTGCAAGAATTTTATTCTCATGCACCTCTGTCTCATCACCGATAACCCAAAACTCTTGGCCATTTCTAGTTCGTTTTTTATCGATATAAACAGGAATTAAAACTAACGGAGAAAACTGCGTAGAGCTATTATTTCCGTCCTCCCATTCAAGAAACCCAAATGCAGCATGTAATACACTAATTCCTGTCTCTTCTTTCCAAGTTTTTTCTTTTGCACACAGTGCATTTAACCGTCTTTCTAATATCTCAGGTAACAGAAGAGTCTGAATATCTTGATCACCGTGCCGTCCATCCTCAGCCTGGTGTCCTTCTAAAAACAATTCGTAATTAGGAGAAATTCCATGATTTTTTGCATGCTGTTGTAAAGATAGATTATTTTTTGTTTGTCTCGTTGGTAAGTTTAATTGCTCTCTAATTCTATCTTTTAATTGACGTTCTGCTTGAGCTAAAAGATTTGGCGCCTCATCACTTTCAGAATCTATTTCATCTAATTTACTTAAGTAAATTTCGTCATTGAGTCTAGCCTCTGCTAGAGAATTCTGAAATATTGAAGTCTGTTCATCACTAGGATCAGTGCCTAAATCAGGTAATGGCACAATTCGCATTTCACAAGATATTATAGATTTGAGTAATAACTCGGGAACTTCATCTACTATTCTTATCAATGAGTTTGAGCGTTCAGAAAATTTCGTAGAAATTAGAGGGTTTCTTCTTGTTAAATCGAGTAATTTTGGCCGTAATGTATTAATACGATCAGAGATCAATTTCGCACGGTCTTCATTTGCCTCAAGGGTACCAGTCTGATTCATCTCGCTCATTAACTTTTACCCATTTTTTAATTTCTTCCTATCTAAAATATAGATTAATTAAACAACCAGTCAAAATATTATCAGAAGGTCTTTTTTTAATCAATTAAACATATAGAATGGATTCTGTTAATGCCAGCTAGAAGAGGCGTAATTTAATAGAAAAATAAAGCTTTGGTTTTTTTGAGCGGAACAATCGGACAGCATTACAGATTACTTTGTTACAATATTCTCTAACCTCATCACCAATTAACACACCAGTACCAAACCATCACTAAGAGAAACACTCCATAATTATTATTTTTTCATTCTTTCTCTTTGATATAAATTTTTGGCTTAAGTTTTAGAGCTATAGCGTTTTATCCATAGTGCCGTCTACGGTTTAAATTATAAGCTAAAATGATTGTTTGTTCTGCGTCACTGCAATTTTCCAGCAGTGACGCAGCAACATTCACCTTATTTAACCCTCCCACATCAAGCATCAAAAACCCATTTGTCCTGACGCACCAGATAAGATAGGACAAAATATTCCTTGAAACGGTATTGCTCCCAGATCTGCACTTTGTTATTTTAAATGAAGCATGACTGATGAATCGGTGAAAATCCGATGAAACGCTTAGGCGTCTTATGCTAAGCCACTCTCATTCCCTAACCTTGTGGCTGGACGTATAGTCGGGAAACCCTTCAGGAACCTTTACCATTCGGTAAGGGGAGTTCTTCGGAACTCTAAGTCATTTCATTTGACCATGGATTAGAAATAAAGCTCTGCTTTATCGCTTTCATTTACTTTATTGTATTGAGGAGAGAAAACCACAAAAAACTAGCAGTTCAGGCAAGATCGTTTGCCTTATAACGATTGATTTGCCCCCTTCTTCGAGCTTTACGGCTTTTGCCGGGTTTCAACAGAGAGTGAACCGCTCGACCAACACTAAACAATACACAGGGCATTTATTTTTTTAACTCATTTTTGCGGATAGGAAGATGCGTACACAATCCTTAAGACAATTCGCTAATCGACAAATCAGACAGGATAGGCAAGGTAAATACCTGTATCGTAAGCACCGTGCCTATGTCATCCATAAGATGATTGATGACTTGTTTGTTATTCGGCAAATGCCACCTTCATGGCAGGCTTTGCAATCTGAGCAGGTTCACAAGTTGGTGCGTTACTGGAAAAAACAGAATATTAATCCAGTCACTATCATGCGATACATGACCATCATTCGTCGTTTTTTGCAGATGAATAATTGCTCCATTACTAATATTGATAATCAATCACTCGAACTCTCAAGACCTAAAGCAAGAAAAAAGAGAAAGAAAACAATCTCTCCAGATATTTGGAAGTCGCTTCAAGATCCTATAGCCAGAGTAATCATGGGATTTCAAACTGAGTTTGGACTCACTTTCAAAGAAGCGATTCTGATTAAGCCACATATTCAAGTCAGCGAACGCTCTCTTTGGATAACCCGGGATATTGCTTTTAATTCCACTGACCGCACCATACCTATACGAACTGAAAACCAGAAAGCGATACTCAATCTTTTTAACTGGCTCACTCAACAAAATGATAACTTGCTCCAATTAAAATCTTATGAGGAAATCCGCATCATCTGGCGCAGTGCATTGGCAAAGCACCGTTTATCCAGTACCAAAAGCTGGCGATTTTTGTATGCCAAACAAATGTATTATTGCCTGTTGCCTGAATATGAAAATTACAGGGCTTGCTTGCTAATACGTGATGAGATGGGAATAAAATCTCGGAATACGCTGTGGTTATATCTTAAAGAATAAAAATTAATCTGGGACAATTGGGACATGAGGGACAGCCCGTAAATACTGGCTTGTAGCCGTCCCAAGATGTCCCAATATTTCAAAATAATGGGACAAATAGTTCTGATTTATCGAAATAGGATTACTCTCCACCCCAGATTTTATCTGTAAACATGTATAGTCTGGGTGTTCCAACTCCCCTAATCCTTGGTTTATGAGAGGGCGATCCATCTGCTGCGGGCTTTAGCCAACCTTCATTCATTAATACACGGACTACCATTCTAGGTTCAAACCCCATGCATAGCTCTTTTTTAAAGACTTCCGTTAATACCATATACACGCGAAAACCTGCATCATCGGTGAGGTAAAATCCAGCACGATTTTGAATCCTCTCATTGTTTGGCGTTCTGATATTATCAAACCGACTGGCACCATGAGATTCAAAAAATGCTCTGACTTGAGCTAATATCGCTCTGTCCTCCTTGTTACCCTCTATTCCAAAATGATCCAGCCATGCTCTATAACATTTGTAAGCTGCATAAGTAGCCTCGCCTTCTTGCCAACCGGTCAATCCATATTGGCTAGCCAATTCGCCAGCTACAGCAACCAAGGCAAATCGCCGGGCTACGCGAATAATTTGTCCTGTTGAATCAGGTAAGACAGCGCTCTTCACAAATTCTTGCATCGCATCAGCAATACCAGTTGCAATACTCGGTTGATTTTCCACCACCTTTTGCAGCCATGCCATCCCAACTGCACCATAATACTTACTAGAGTATTCCTTTAAAGATAAAGCCATGGAAGCAGGACTGAGTTGATTATGGATTTTTTCAAAAATACCCTTATTTAAACCAGCATCAGCTTCAATATCAGCCAACCGTATCTCTTGACCCGCATTGGTTTTCTGTCCTGCTCTAGCCATCAAAGACATCAAGGATTCCTCTCCAGCAGATAGAAAGAACAATGACCATCGAGACGATGGCTTGACTGTTCCATGGCGTGAAGCTCGTGTTTTACCTTGACCATTGGCCAGCAAATAAGCCGCTTCCCCTGCTTCTTTGGGATCCATCTGACTTAATTCATCCAGAATTAATAAGCCATCGTTATGCAAAGCAGCTAATCCTTCAAGTCCATTAGTGGTACTACGCCATAATCGGCAATAAGACTGTGGATTTCCCCAAACCGAAGCAGCTACTTTTAAAGCGGTACTTTTACCACTAGAAGATGCACCTCTAAAATGAAATCCACCTGAATCTTCACCAGCAATCTTTGCTAAAGCAGGAGCAAAAGCAGCGGCTATGGCGAAAACTAACCGAGAATTCCCAGAGGCGAGATGGCCTATTGATTCTCGCCAATCATCTACAGTACCGGATACAGACATAGCAGATTCAATCGCATGGCTATTTTGAAAAACAATTTTCTCGGAGGAGTGTCCAAAGATTTGTGCAGGAGTGACAAAGAGGTTTTCATGCCACCCCAATTTCTCGACACAACGTGCCCGATCTTCAACAGGGAACACCTGCAAATAAGTAGCCAGTAAATCCCGAGAAATTCTATGAGGTGAAATGGTTAAACCAAGGCTAGCCAATTCTCGTCTTACTTCAGAAGCGTCTCCTTGTAACAAGGCTAATGGCATTGCCCATTGATGAATGACTCCATCATCATCCTGCCACTCAAGTAATCGACCCCACTCCCCACTTTTAGCATCACGGGTTTTAGCCACCACATATAAAGGAGAACAAATCCACTTGGGCGCCATTGGACTACCGTCTTTATCTTTTCCAAGAAAAGACACGCCCTGCTCATTTAATTTAAAACAACCTCCAGCATATTCACAGGTTATAGGACTATGACCGTTTTTGTTTTTTAAGGTAATAATTTGATTTTGCAACATCACTGTTTCTCCAACAACGTTCATGGATGATAGAAACCCTATCCATCCGTGAACAATCTAGTTCTTCTATGTAATTTATTCGTTGACCAGTGAGAGGAATTCACCTACGTCACCAGTAGAGCGATAGATTTTCTGTTGCTGGAGAAAAGACAACACGTCACTTTTGAGATACAAAACCTTACGACCAATTTTAAGATAGGGAACGCCCTTTCCTTCCCAACGATTGCGTTCCAAAAGTTGGGTGGAACAATCTAAAACAGCGGCCAAAGTGTGTTGATTAAACAACGCGGAAGTTGGTGCGGATTCAAATTCGTTTAACAGTTGTAACCGAGATAGTCTTTTATTCATATGGAACCTCATCAAATGATTATTCATTCAGCTTAATGCCGACGGTATGCGTCCTGCTCGATGAATATCAGTTGACTGTCCGGCCGGATAATAGTCGTGATATTTCATTTTCCGTTACTTTTACAGAACCGTGGATCCGCAAAAGTTTACTGCTCAGGTGAAGTATTGCGTGGGATTTAAAAGGCTGTCAAGCGCTTTAAAGCCCGCTGATCTGATTGTTATTAAATGATATTATTTGTTACTAAAAAAATTTTTCTGGCGGTGTTTTGTCCCATTTGTCCCAAGTGAAATTTTTACATTGGGACACCTAAAGCTCGGTGCTTATATAAGTGTCCCAATTGTCCCAAATGCCCCACTGAATTTTTTAATATTAATTTGTTTTAGCTTAAGCAAAGACCTAGTATGGTTCAAACACGATGCCTAAAAATAAGCGGGTCAATACTAAACGAATATTATATAATCGCGAAGTTTAAGATTATGGACGTAATATAGGGAAATACACATGGAAAGACTCTTTAAAATATTATTTATTTATATACTTCTATCTTGTAATTTGTTTGCCTCAGAGGCTATTAAAGTATTTCCCCAATTTATAGGTTATTCCTTTGCCGAATATGAACCCTATGAGTTTATTCAAGATGAAGATACTTGTGCAGACTCAGCCAAAATTACAATTAATACTCCAATGGATTTTCATAATGAAAATGAATTTCCTGTTATTTTTTATTCTAAGCTTCCCTCGAAACCTGATTGCAAATGGGATATAAATTACAGCGCTGATGCTATTTCAGATAGCATTACTTCAAATTATGATATGAGTAGAATTAAAAAAGCACTTACTGCTCAAGCATCCTGTATTTCATCGGAAAGTGGACGATTTAATTTTTTTAAATTGACAGCCCATCCTGTCTATCTCTGCCCTTCAAATACAATCTTCACTGGTGCTGGTTGTATGACAATCGATAAAGAACATTGCTCAGGCGATATTGTTGCAAGAGATCTGGATACCTCAATACCAATGATAAAACTACAAGGACATGTAGGACTAGTTTTCAGATTCAATTGGAATGCTGATGATACTCCAATTGATGTCGGTGACAAAATGCCTATCTACACCCTTGAAGTACTCAAAAATGCAAATGTAATAAATTTAAACACTATTGATAGCTTTGTAAATACTGTCCCAGGTGGATATTGGGGTGAAAAATTCGGAGTTAAATCATACCCATATTTAAAAAATGATGATTTAAATTTGATTTTTGAATCTCTAATTGATTTATTAGAAAAATTAGAAACTGGCATCCCCATAAGCTACAATTTCAGCTGGCATGTTAGCAATGGCGAGATTACTTCGAGGTTTAAATACATTGATGGCCAATTTAAACAACAATACTTTCAACAACCTATTGGATTTCGTTGCGATACGTTTATAAAGTATCTTTTTGAAAATGGTCCGGGTATTAAATTCGATACAGGATTATTTATCACACCACGCTTGCTTTATATAAGCTTATTACATCTGAGAAACGGCAAAGATATCCCACTTTCTATTATGCCCACTCCTTATAATATTCCCCTTGATATCGACATTGAAAATGAAATTAAAGATGCATTAATTAACGACAATGTAGATCGCCTCGATGCACTAACGTTTACTTATTTTTCGGATAGCAACATAACTGATGATACCAAAGCAAAATTCATATTTTCTTTAGCTAGTTTATATTTTGAGGAAGAGTATAAGTCACAATACTTGTTGGATTTACTTTATGAGCTTAAACTTTTTGGTATCTCATCAGATCTTGTAACCCTGTACTTTAATACTACTAATAATGAAACTCGCGCAAAATTATATAAACTGATCGAATCTTCAATTTTATTTAAAACCAAAGAAGAGACAGAAGAGTTATCTAGATCAGATATTAATAAAATTATTTTCATCAATGATTTTCTTCTTCATCAAGCTAACTCTGTAACTCTTCAAAGTACGGTAAATAAGAAATTCATTGTTCAATTAAAGCATATTCTTTCACTACACAACAAAGAATTGAACTCAAATAAAAGCAATAAAAACTTGTGGAAAAAATTATCAAGATAGCCACTAGCTTTAACTTCTTCCAACAGTGTCAATCATCTTATAAAGCAAACTATTCTTGGGCTGAAATTAGTTTAGCCCAACCTTGCTCCCTGATTTTTTTATGATACTTTACCATCGTTATCTGGGAGCACTGCTTATCGCTTGATCAATATTCAGTTTCCAAGTTTGGTAGCGTAAGCTTGCTATAATTAATACAATAAAATCAAATCCCGGCAAACAGATCTATGAAAACAATATTTGCAACGTTACTCATTATTGGTTTTTTAATAAATGTTTTAACTCTGCAATCTAATACAGTAGAGATATCAGGCTTAACATTTATTCTACCCAATCTGAGTTTGAAGATTAAAATTTTTCTTGCTGCATTTTACATTTTTATTATTTTATTATTTGTATTTTTGACTATTCAGGACATCAAAGATGAACAGATTGATAATATATATTTACGAATATATCGTGAGTATTTTCTTCAGTATATTAAATCCAATAATGGACAAAAAATTGATGATCTAACAATACTATTTCCTCAATTAGATAGTTCAACTGATATTTCTTACCTAGATAATACATTGGTCCTAAAAACATCTAATGTATTTAATGATGGAAGCTATCAACCTCCTGGTTATATATTAAATATAAAAAAAATCCAATATAACTGGCTCAAAATAAAATTCCACCTAAAAACCGCTTTGAGTTTGAAAATTATTCCTTATACCGGTTTACTGATGTTAACTCTGATCAATCTATTATTTTTTATTTTAAGCCTTGTATGTAAGGCACATGATTTCTACCTAATAACGGCACAATAAAACAGTCAATATATTCATATTATTAAATTGAATTTTGATTATTGTAATACGAAGCCTCTTTAAGCCCTAAAACCGCCCCAATTCTTTGAGATGCCGAAATAAAACTACAAAATGCTATTAACTCTACAATCTCAGCTTCTGAAAAGTAACTTTTTAATCGAGCTATTTCTTTTTCATCAACTAAGTTGGAGATTGCAAATTTATTGGCAAATCGAAGTGCTTCGATCAAACGATTATCCTCTAGGTTTTGATCGGGTGGGCCGGCCTTTGCCATACAGTATTGGCATTGGTTATTGAATGCTAACGCTCTTCTTACTTGCTCGAGAAAATCTGGGCTAAAGGTTGAGCTTTGAAAAAAACTCGATTCAAGCTGACTCCAATCCGCAAGTATTTTAGGCGCATGACCTAAAAGACGCTCGAATGGAGATGAACCACAATCTGATAATTGAATTAATGTCATTTATCTCTCATTTTTTTCTATGTCAAACTGCGACACATGTGCGACACAATAATTAAATACAACAGCCGTCTTAACGTAACCTATTGATTTTACTATGCCGCTGAGAGGAGTCGAACCTCCGACCTCTTGATTACGAAACTTTATTATACCGATATCAAACAATATCATTTAATTTCAAAAATAGCAAAAAACCCTTTATTTATAAGAAATAATTGAGTTTTAGCAATTCAATTAGTATCATTTGATAATATACCTATACATAAATTTTGGTACCAAAAATGGTACCAAAATAAAAAGGACTGTGTAGATGAAATTTATCGATAGCTATATTAAAAATCTCGCGCCAGAGACCACCTGGTTTGAAAAAATAGAATCTTCTGGATTAGGTATTAGAGTAATGCCAAGTGGTAATAAATCTTGGTTTTACCGTTTTAGTATGAATGGTAAACGTCAAAAAATGACCTTAGGAAAATATCCAGCTATTAGTCTAAAACAGGCTCGTGAATATCTTGCTAAAGCGCAAAGTTTAAAAGAGCAAGGTATAAATCCTATAGAAAATACCAAGCTAGAAAAATTAAAAGAAGACAATACCTTTTCAAAATTAATACAGTCTTGGTACGAAAATTATGCCGTTAAAAATAGAAAGCAACCACGCCCTATCAAATATCAGATTGACTCAGAAATAATTCCTCTACTAGGCGATACTGTACTTGATAAGTTACAAACCAAAGATATTACAATCGCCCTTGACAAAATAGTACAACGAGGAGCGCCAATTCATGCGAATCGCATTCTCAGCACTATTAAACAAGTTCTAAACTATGCAGTGAGTCGTGGTTATATTCAATATAATCCAGCTACCAATATACGATCACGTGATATCGGTGGTATTGAAAAGCCCAGGGAGCGGGTACTATCGCCCGAAGAAATAAGAATAATATGGAAATTCCTTGAAAGCGATAAAAGCCAAATGTCTGAATCAGCCAGGTTAGCAATTAAAGTTATTATACTTACTGGTGTTAGAACAGGTGAAATCCGACTGGCACAATGGCATCAATTTGATTTTGAGCAATCTTTATGGACTATTCCTCCCGAGCATTCAAAAGGAGGAATAACTGTAAAAATACACTTGAGTGAACTTACAAAAAAATTACTACTTCAGTTTAAAGAACAATCTGTCTCCCCTTTTGTAATTCCAGGCATAACAATCGATGTTCCTATGTCCAAAGATGCCCTTCCACGCGCAATTAAAAGAATTCAGAATCGGGTGGGAATTCCTGAATGGACTGCCCATGACTTAAGAAGAACCTTTGCGACACAATTGGGTGAGTCACTAAATATTGATCCCGTGGTGATAGAAAAATGTCTTGGCCACAAAATGCCTCGTATTATGGCTACTTATAATAAAAATGAGATGCTACCCCAACGCAAAGAGGCATTGGATTCCTGGGCAAACCATATTGCAAGATTAATCTCATCAAAGGATTGAAAAAATCATATGAACTGCTCTATAATTAACTTAACACAACCGCCACGCCTAGAGGATGTTAGTCCTTGCGTAACCTTGGCGGTTTTTTTATGCGTATTGCTATGAATAATCCTCTCATTAAATATCTAAAGCCAGCCCTGAGTTTCCAAGATCAACTGGAAAAACTTCAAGCAAAAGGGCTTATTATAAATAATTGGCCTTCAGCCCTGCAAAGCCTTTCTAATACCAACTATTATCGGCTTAGTGCCTACTGTTTACCCTTTAAACGTTCAGATACAACAGGAAATATCACCGAACAATTTCAAGATAATGTTACATTTGAAAATGTCATAGATCTCTATGAGTTTGATCGTAAACTAAGATTGTTAGTAATGGATGGATTAGAGCGAATTGAAATTTCAGTAAGAACCAGTATTGCTTATCACCTTGCTCATAGTTATGGACCATTTGCTTTGTCGAATCCTCAAAATTTCCATCAGCAATTTGAACATAATACCTGGTTAGCACAAATTAATAACGAGATAGAGCGTTCCAGAGAGTACTTTATTGAGCATTATAAAAATAAATATCTGGGCTATCCTAACTTACCAATATGGATGGCAATAGAGGTTTTATCCTTTGGTGCATTGTCGGTCTTATTTAAAGGGCTTAAAAATGAAGACAAAAGGATAATTGCTGAGGGTTATAAGTTACATCCAAAAACTTTAGCCAATTGGCTATACTTTCTAACTTATGTAAGAAATATATGTGCTCATCATAGCCGCCTTTGGAATAAAGATTTAGCCATTAAACCCAAAATTGATGCGATTAATGAACTTTGGCTACCTCCTATTACACCAAGAAATGATCGCTCATATATTATCTTGTTGATCATCAGAAAATTACTAACCACTGCGGGTAATGGCAAAGATTGGGCAATATCATCCGAGAAACTTATTCAGCCTATTATTGAAAAATATGATTGGGCGCATGAAAGCATGGGAATTCCAAGGAGCTGGTTAGATCATCCATTGTGGAAAGAAGTTCAATAGCCCACATAATATGGGCTATTATGCTAAGATAATCGCATGTTTTGTTGAATCCAATGATTAACTGTCTCAGAGTGCCATGCCAGTGTTGTGCCATTTAGTTTAACTGGTTGTGGAAATTTTCCGCTAGTCCACCAACGCCTTAATGTCAAACGGTTACGACCAAGAAGCTCCTCTAAATCAGTAATAAACAAAATCTGTTTTGGCATTTTATTATCAGAAAACTGCATCTTAAAGCCTCCTAATGCATGTCAGCTGGAAAAAGCTTCTCAGCTTTCTGCTCTCGTTTAATTTCCATATCGATAAACACAATGAATAATTTCAGCAAATTTAGCTCTACACTTCTATTTTGAAGCAATCGGTTATGGTGATAAATCAATTGCAAATATGCAATTGGTGAGTTAGATAAGTTAGCAATTCGCTGCAACGGATAGTTAGTTGCATCTAGCAAATACTGGATAATCCCCTTGTAAATACCTATTTTATTATTATGGGACATGAAAAATACTCCTGTAAATCATGTGTACTAAAGTCCAATTCACGTCAAATTAACATTTAGAATCATTTGACGAAACTTATATTAAAACAATATTAATTTTATTATCAATATGTGTTTTAAAGAAATTTATATTAAGATACGATATGATATTGAATGATATCGTTTTATATGATAATTTTTTATGACGTTCGATTACAAGGATAATTTTATGAGTAAGGGACCCTATCAATCGTTTGCTAACCGCTTGATTAGCGCCCTCAAAGATAGAGGATATACGGCCTCTCGCTCGCCAAATGGGATCTGTATTAAAACCCTGGCTGAGTTTACTGGTGCCTCTGAACAAATCTGCCGCCGTTATATACGAGGAGATGCTTTACCAGACTATGAAAAAGTCAAACAACTGGCTTTCCATCTTCAAGTAAACCCAGGCTGGTTACTATTTGGGGAAGACGAAAATGCAACAACGAAGAAGAATGAAGTCGATGAAAAATTGCTTCATTACATCTTGAAACAAAGCCATCATTTATACCCTATCTCTCAGGGAAGTAATGACGATTACGCCGATTTTGTGTTAGGATTGATCAAAGAAGTCAAAGCAATTGACACTTCGGAAAATAATTTACTAAAAATCATTGACTTGGCCATTGGTTCAATTTCTTCTTATGAAGAAAAGAGAAAAAAGCACAGTCATGCAGTTTAAAAAACTTGTAGATATGGATGTAACAGCTGTGGAAGTAAAGCTTCACCCCAAAGCCAAGGAATTTCTGTTTGAACACTTTGTCACAATACGCAGGGTGTTTTCAGATGTACTAGGGCAAGTAGAAACTGACTATGCTTCTATTGCCCTTATTAACCAGGCAGGACAGATCTTTTTCATATCCTCGAACCCAGCCATAGAGCAAAATTTAATTGAGCAAAGTCTCTGGCTATTTGACGGTTGCTATCAACCAGAATTCCTCAGCCAGGATCAACCGAAATTATGGAGCGAACTACCACATATAGGCTGCACAGAATCAATTGTAAAATACAAACAAATAAAACCTAGACTTATAACAGGTATCTCCATCCCCACTGAATATGATTCTTATAAAGCTATCTTTTCATTTGGATTAAAACGGATAAATCCATATATCCAGAACAAAAGCTCGATTCATTGCGAAAAACTGTTAGCCATGGGCAAATTTGCGTTAAGGCGAATTCAAGAGTATTTAATTTTCCCTGACAAACAGCCCTGCATGACGACAAAACCCAAACTGACATTAATCATCAACAATCAGGTGCCCCATGAACACACTCCTTGATAAAAACAACCCTATTTTAAGACAAACCGCTGATCCAATTTCTGAATCAGAATTTGGTAGCAGTTGGTTAAAAGAGCTTATTAAGACTATGTTTGGCATAATGGCTGACAAGGGGGCTGTAGGCGTAGCTGCCCCCCAAATTGGCATCAGCAAACGAGTTATTGTATTTGGTACTGATTACACCAAAAGGAGAAAACCAGAATACCCAATTCCTGATACAGCCTTAATTAATCCTTCATTAAAAATCCTATCTCAAGAAATTCAAACTGGCTACGAGGGTTGCCTTAATTGTGGTGAATTAATGGGTGAAGTTCCAAGAGCCATGGAAATTGAATATTCAGGGTTTGACATAGATGGAAATAGAATTACCAAAAAAGCTTCCGGTTTAGAAGCCCGCATTCTTCAACATGAAATTGATCACCTGGATGGATTTTTATTTTTAGACCGAGTGGAAGATCAAGATTCACTAACCACTCTATCGGCAATGCAAAGTAAAGGATAATCGCATGAAGCACCAAACCCGAATCATTCTGGCAGGTACACTGGGTAATTTAATTGAATCCTTTGACATGGCTATTTGTGGCCTACTCTCAGTTTACATTGCCAAATACCTGATTGGTGATGTCTCCAAGGGTTTGTTTCTCGTCTTTCTTACTTTCTTTGCTGGATACCTAGCCAGACCTATTGGGGCTATGATAATGGGCTTACTATCCGATATCTATGGCAGAAAAATTATCCTTGCAGGTTCTATCCTAACAATGGGCATATCAACAACCCTTATCGGGTTTATCCCCCCTCACAGTACTATAGGTACATTTTCTGCTATTACCTTATTAGTGTTAAGAATTATTCAGAGCTTCTCCTGTGGTGCAGAATATTTAAACTCCTCTGCTTACCTAGTTGAGAATGCCGAAGCCTCAAAAAAGGGCTACTCAGGAAGCTGGGCATCCTTTGGCGCTATGTCAGGGATGCTGATAGCGTCTTTAGTTGTATTGATTGTTACTTATTTTACCAGTCACTATCCTGAACAGGACTGGATGATCTGGCGTGTTCCTTTTGTGCTTGCGCTTTTAGGATCTTCGATTGGTTTATACATCCGTTTATGTATCCCCGAGAGTATGGAATACATCGTATACTATGCAGACAGACCAAAGCCTAAATTTAAGAGTTTACTTTCTGAATCGGTAACCTATATCAAAAACAATAAAATACAATCTCTTTATGTGTTTATTTTAAGTTGTTTGGGTGTAACAACTACATTTCAAATTTACATTTATGGTCCTATGCAAGCTCGTTTATATGGTAATTTTCAAAACCATGAAATTATCATTTCCAACATCATTTCTTTAATGGTACTTCTAGGAGTATTTCCTCTGATTGGGAATCTATCTGATAAAATTAGTAGAGAAAAAATCGTAGTTGCAGCAAGTATAGGATTTCTAGTTCTATCTCAACCTTTTTTCAACTTCTTATCGCACAAAATATTTTATCAGTTAATTTTGAGTCAAGCTTTAATTGCTATTCCAGCAGGAGCATATTATGCAACAGTACCAGTAATGTTAGCTGAAATGTTCCCGATTAAATTACGTTGTAGTGTTTTATCAATACTATATTCCATTGCAGCAAGTTTATCCGCTGGCCTCGCTCCATTACTTTCTATGATACTTGTAAAAAAAACCGGCGTTGCATCGTCACCATCAATTTTAGTTTTTACGCTAATAGCAACAATGTTTATAATAATAATTTACAGAACCATAAAACCTGAAAAGAGATGCTCTTTAACGACACTTAAAGGCTAAAATAATAACATCGCATGGCAATGTGCTTCGGATAAAAGTACCGCTCAGATTACTTAATGATAGTGTTGCAAAAATATTCCCAATAAATGAGGCAGATTCTAACTTTTAGGTGTATCAATTTTAACCTAAATGAATTTTCAGAAATTTAAACGGCTTATATCTAGAACCTAGATAGAAAATAACAACTCAGACTGTAAAGGTGTTAATCTCTGAAATGACGAGCTGTGCTTATCCCATTACAATTAAATAAGCATTACAAAATCGTGAACGAAAATATTATTATGTTTAAATAATTTCTCATTGAAATAATCAAATCGTTATTTTCAGCATAGGGGGATAAATACTAACTCGTATGATAATGAAAGAGGAACCGCCTCACAGCTAATCCTGTCTAACCAGAGCCTGCAGGCGCTCTTGAGCTTGCAAGTGACCTTGCGCAGCAGCCTTTCGGAGCCACTTTATTGCTTCCATGCTATTTTGAGGAAGACTCACTCCATCATGATAAAGTGCAGCAAGCACATATTGAGCTTGGGGCAATCCTTGACTAGCAGCTAAATGAAACCATTTCAGAGCTTTTGTGTGATTTCGAATCACCCCTTTGCCGTTAAGAAAGCCCATACCTATATTATATTGAGCCACAGCATCTCCTTGTTTCGCGGCCAGACGAAACCATTTCATCGCTTGAAAATCATCCTGTTGAACATTGCTCCCCGTTGCGTACATTAATCCAAGTGTTCGTTGAGCCATGAGATCGCCATGTTTGCCTGCTTTACGAAACCACTTAACTGCTTCCGTATCATTTTGCCGAACCCCCTTGCCTGTGACATACATAACTGCAAGATTATATTGGGCTATGGCATCTTCTTTCTCAGCTGCCTTGTGAAGCCATTTAAAAGCTTCGACATAATTTTGTTGCCCATTTTCAGCAATGGAATATAGGATGCCAAGACTACGTTCAGCCTCTGGAAATCCTTGTGCGGCTGCTTTATGAATCCACTTGATTGCTTCCCTATCGTTTTGCTGAGTACCCATACCTTTTTGATACATGACACCAAGATTTAATTGTGACACGGCATCATTTTGAAGAGCGGCTTTACGAAACCATTGCATAGCCTTGCCATTATCCTGAGGGACCCCTTTGCCTGCAGCATACATCAAGCCAAGGTTGCGCTGGGCCATGACTTCGCCTTGTTTCGCTGCCTTGCAAAACCATTTTACAGCTTCAGAGTCATTTTGTGCTACTCTTTTGCCAATCACATAATCTACACCACGATTATTCCAGGCTGATGGGCTTTTATACCCTATTATCACATTTTCTATGGGCTCTTTAATGACATTCACTATCCCAGAATAACTTCCCACACCAATAATAATTGCGGCTAAAACTAAGATGACAAGACGTAAACGCATACTAAACTAATCCTTGTTAGAGTCGTTAATAAAAACTAAAATGAGTCTCCAACCTCATAATAAGTTATTCTGTTGACTGAGCTCTATTATGACAAAAAGGAATTATGCTATTAAAGATTGGGCATGTAAAAATTTTATGACAAAATAGTAAAAATAGATGAGCAAGAATAAGAATAGGAATCCCATGAACGATATCACGTCATTTAAAATAAAAAAAATAGTCCTTCTTAAAATTATTTTTGCGGTAATTTTTTCGTGCACGACACTTAATGCCTGCGCCGGCACGCAATCCTATCACATCAAATACCACAAGAACTCCAAAATAAATAATATATCCTTATCCAATACTGAAGTATTAATAGAGTTCCACCGGAATGGCAATTCACTGGGAAGACTCCTGACAAAGACGAATGAGACTCAAGACATCACCATCGACAACACTTATGGGAAAAATTTGGTTATTCACGTGCTATTCATCGAGAAAGAGGGAAAAAGAATACGATGTTGGGGAGTATCTGCTACTAAAACAAATACCATTGAGATTCAATGTGATAAAGTGGTTTCGTTGAAAAAAGTAGAGGGGAACACTGAAAAAGCCACTGATTCCACTCATTAAACCACTAAAAGCTTTCTGGTTAGCAAGTATTGACAAAAAGAACAGCGTCGCATGACACTATATAACCCACTTGATTATAAGGAAATAAACAAAAAATGACTAACAAAATTCGTGGTAAAGTCAAATGGTTTAATAAAGACAAGGGTTTTGGTTTTATTGAAAGCAGTGGCAAAGACTACTTTGTCCACTTTAGTTCGATTCAAAGTGACGGCTTTAAAACACTTCCCGATGGGGCAACCGTTCTTTTTAAAATGGGAAAAGGACAGAAAGGACCTCAGGCTGAAGAAGTAGAAGTGATTAAATAACGCCATTAGGCTTATGCTAATACCATCCTAATAACAATAAAACTATTTTTTCTGCATAAAACCATCAAGGAGGAAGGAAGTGAACCAACGAGTTGCTTTAGTCACAGGTGGTACTGGTGGTATAGGTACTGCCATCTGCCAAGAAATGCAAAAGTTAGATTATCAAGTCATCGCCTGTTATTTCAAACAGGGCAATCATGACTTAGCGAAAGAATGGCAGAAAAAACAAGCCATGCAAGGATTTGATATCGACATTGTCTATGCCGATATTTCTTCCTTCAATGATTGTGAGAAACTGACCGACTTGGTCATCGAAAAATACGGCAAAATCGATATTCTAGTGAACAATGCCGGTGTGACACACGATGCCACTTTGAAAAAAATGACTCAAGAACAATGGCAGGATGTCATCAATGCCAATTTGAATAGTGTCTTTAATATGACGAAAACCGTGTTATCCAATATGTTGGATAATAGTTATGGACGTATTATCACCATTTCTTCTGTGAATGGACGCAAAGGTCAATTCGGCCAGTGTAATTACGCGGCCACTAAATCCGCATTATACGGTTTTACCAAAAGTCTGGCACAAGAAGTCGCAAAAAAAGGCATTACAGTGAATACCGTCTCTCCTGGCTATATCAATACTGAGATGCTCGCCTCTCTAAGGGACGATATTTTAGAAGCGATTGTTGCCCAAATTCCTGTGGGACGATTAGGCAAACCCCAAGAAATTGCTCGTGTTGTTGCCTTCCTTGCAGAGGAGCAAAGTGGTTTTATTACTGGTGCCAATTTTGATATTAATGGTGGGCAATACATGTAACTCACTCAAAAGTCCATTGAGCACTGTTATTTTAAACATTGATAGGGTGGCCGCCATCCACCTAGAGGATTTGCTAAGCAAATGGATGCGGCTTTATTGGATCGGACGCTTACTAATATACAGCGCTCCTATTGTTCAAAGAAGAGCGTTTTATTTCTGAAGCACATAAGTTCCTGGTGCCTCTGGCAGTGAGGGATTCATGACCGATGATGCAATGCGTTTTTTAGTATTTTGCTGGACTAGCCACTCATTCCATTCTCGCCACCAGGAACCTTCCCGCCTCTCTGCCATCGCAAGCCAGCTCTCAGGATTTAAGTAAGCCTCGCCTTGTTTCTGCTCATGAACACGATAAGAGCGTCCTGGGTGACCCGGCTCACTGATGATGCCCGCATTATGCCCACCACCAGTGAGAACAAAGGTCACATCCCCTTCAGTCATAAGATGGATTTTATAGACGGATTGCCAGGGTGCTACATGGTCTTTTTCAGTGCTCACCGCAAAAACAGGTAACTTAATATTCTCAGCAGCCACAGGCTTTCCTTCCACTGTATAACGCCCTTCGGCAAAATCATTCCTTAAGAAGAGTTTTTCAAGGTATTCACTGTGCATTTTGTAAGGCATCCGGGTGGCATCTGCGTTCCAAGCGGTCAAATCAATCATCCCTCGTCGCATTCCATGCATGTAATCTTGAACCATTTTGGACCAAATTAAGTCATAAGCACGCAACATCTGAAAAGAACCAGCCATTTGCTTGGTATCCAGATACCCTTGTTCCCGCATCATACTTTTAAGAAAATCCACTTGACTTTCAGTTACAAAGAGCATTAATTCCCCAGCCTCAGTAAAATCCCCTTGGGCTGCCAAGAGTGTCAAGCTGTTTAAACGCTCGTCCTTGTCTCTGCCCATCGCAGCTGCCGTAATCATAGCCAAGGTACCTCCTAAACAATACCCCATCAGATTGATTTTAGTTTCTGGAAAAAGAGTCGATACCGCATCAAATGCAGCCATAGCTCCTTGCCGATAATAATCATCCATCCCCAAATCCTGGTCCTCTTTGTCAGGATTTCGCCAAGAAATGATAAATACGGTGTGTCCCTGACTTACGAGCCACTTCACCAAGGAGTTATGTGATGATAAATCGAGAATATAATATTTCATAATCCAGGCTGGTAAGATGAGTATCGGCTCTTTATAGACTGTTTTCGTTTGGGCTTCATATTGAATGAGCTCAATTAAATGATTTTGAAAGACCACCCGCCCTGGAGTAATAGCTACTTGTTTCCCTGGGATAAAATGTTCAGAACCTGTAGGTGGTGCACCGGTTAGCTTTTCTAACCAATCTTCGAGCGCGATTTGGCCGCCTTGGATGAGATTAAGTCCCCCAGTGCGCATGGCTTCATGAAATAAATCAGGATTAGACCAAACAAAATTGGAAGGGGATAGGGCATCAAGGCATTGGCGCGCCCAGAATGAAACAGTACGTTCCACTTGGTTGGGTAATCCTGGCACGTCCGTTGTGGCGCGTCGCCACCAATCTTCCATCTGCAAAAACCCTTCGGCGAATAAACGCCAAGGCATAGGCTGCCAACTGTCTTTTTTAAAACGCACGTCTTTACCATCCGCAGCACGCTCAACACAAACGATATTATTAATGCAATCCTTGGCATGAAAAACCGGATAAAAAGCAAGTTCCCACAAAACCCCAGGGGATTGGGCCAATTGCCAAAGCCAGGTGGAATAAGAAGAACCGATGGCAGCAGGACTTATTCCTGCCGTCCATTTAGCCAAGTTGGCTTGCACTAATCGAGTGAAAAATGGAAAGAAGTTATCGGAAGTACCTCTATCAGCCGGTGCACAACACGAGAAATCTACCCCTTCTTGCAATTCTTGACTCTGAGTGAGTATTCTTTTCTTAGGACAGCATTGTTTTTCTAGTCCCTTCATGGCCGACATCCCTGATATTATGCTCTATAATCAACACGATATAATACAGCATAGCACAAAATTTAACCCATCGATTTTGGTCAATAAAGCGGGGCTTATTAACTTATCCATTTTAGGCTAAATTATTTTTGGTAACCTAACTGGTGTTATTTTTTGATAGGAATGAAACAACATAAAGCTACAGCCCTTTGGAGTTCCTTTCCTCGATAAATTGCGTCATCTGTCCTACTGTTAACGGTTTACTGCTGTAATAGCCTTGCACTTCGAAACAGTGACTTGACCGTAAAAAATTGAGTTGTTCTTCTGTTTCGACACCACCCACAACCACATTCAATCCTAACTCTTGCGACAAAGCAATCGTCGATTTGATAATTAAATTATCATTTTCCCTGAGATGAGCATCTTCAATTAAGGTTTGTTTCAGTTTGATGGATTGGACTGGTGAATTTTTTAAGTGAGATAAAAAAGAATAGCCTGAGCCAAAATTATCAAAAGCAAGCTTTACCCCCATATTGCGAAGCGTACTTAATGTATCTTCAATCTTTCCCAAAAAATTGACTGCCGTTGCTTCCGTAATTTCAAGCTCTAACCAATCCGATGGCATTTGATATTCTTGTAAAATGTGCTTCACAGAAGAAATAAACCCTTTGTGTTGAAATTGATGAAGCGAAATATTAATCGCCAGGGTGCAGTTGAAAGGAGCGTAACTCTTTTTCCAATCCACATACTGCCTACACGCGGTTCGTAAGACCCATTCACCAATTGGAATAATCAAGTTAAAATGCTCTGCAACGGAAATGAATTCATCAGGAAAAACAACGCCCCGCTTGGGATGTTGCCAACGTAATAAGACCTCCATTCCAACCATAGAATTCGTTTTTAAGTCAACCCGGGGCTGATAAACAAGAAAAAATTCTTGTCGCTCCAAAGCAAGATGCAACTCGGTTCCTATTCCCAAGCGTTTTGAATATTGTTTTCTAAGAGACGGTGTGAAGATTTGGCAATTATTTCGACCACATTCTTTGGCGTTGTATAAAGCAATATCGGCATTCTTACGAAGGGTTATTGCCTCCTCACCAGCATCAGGAAAGTAAGCAATTCCTATACTTAGTCCAATCATGACGGTATGGCCTTTAATAAGGAATGGTTGACCCATCGTTTGAATCATATTATTGGCCACTAATTTTGCCTGTTGTGGATTATTAATTTCTGTCAGAATCACTGCAAACTCATCTCCTCCCAATCGAGCCACACAATCTTCTTCGCGAAGACTTGAGCAAAGACGCTTCGCTACTTCACGCAATAGACCATCACCGACATCATGACCAAAGCGATCATTCACATTTTTAAAAAAAATCCAAATCGATGCTTAACAGAGCCAGATGACGACCGTATCTTTTTGACCTAGCAATCTCACGTTTTAAATCCAGTTCAAACTGCAATCGATTGGGTAATCGGCTTAATACATCAAAATGGGCTAATTTCGATAATTTCTTTTGTACGCTTTCTAAGTCTTTTAGCGTTTTTAGCAGTTCAGAATTCTTTTTTTCCAAATCCTGGTTCAGTAAATGAAGTTCCCTTGTCTTATTTTCCAATAATAATTCGGCTTCCTCGCGAGCTTTTCTTTCGCGATAATAAGAGCGCTCAAATAATGCTTTGTTCTCATCACTCAAAGGTAATCTCCAAACGACAATGATCATCTTTTTTTAACATGCAGTGAGTCTGCTTAATGGTAATTTTCTTTTTAAAATGTTGCGCTGCTCCCTGGATGAGCCCCATTGCAAAATGACAGAGTCTTCTATGCGATCGATACACCATAACCAATTGGTTTGCAGTGGGCTCTTCATAACTAATGGTAGGTAACGTTTCATCCGGGTATAACTTTTCTACCTCCACATGAATTGTTCCATCAATACTTTTTAAAAATTCTTTTAATGTCATGTCCTTTTTTAAAAAAATTGCGTACTTACTTGATAAGATAGGAAACATGTATTCACCAAAGGCCTCTAAAAAAACAGAAGCGTGCTGATTGGTCCTCTTCGCAATGGCCTGAATCAATTGCTGAAATTCTGTATCCGAGTAAGTGCCGCCTGCTGTATAACTTCCACCACTTGGAAGGTCTAGTGAGGATACGAGTTGGTCCCAGGTTTCTATGCCAAATTGTTCTATAATCATGTCATTTAAGGAGGTAAAAACGATACCTTTCATCTATGGTCTCCAGCATAAAACAAATCTTTAAATCCCTTTTAATTAAGTAGCACGTCATTTCTCAATACTAAAATTGGTTTACCTACAGATGAATTCCTCATGAGTCCGCTCAATTTAACTAAAGAACTCTAACCTACTTTAATTCCTGATAACTATCCAGTGAGCCAGGTATTATTTTCTTCTCCTAATCGTATCAATATAGTTCAAATAACGATTATTTACCGTGTTAAAAATTAACAATGTTAAAAATAACAAAATAGGATTTTATTTTTACCATTTCCTAAACAAAACTCAAAAATGATAGACATACCGTGTGGCTATATATGAAGCATAGCACATATGCTTTTTGAATGAAAAAACAAACCGACTTAATTGTACTAGGCAAACAAATTCGCAAAATCAGAAAAGAGAAAGGTTTTTCTCAAGAGGGTTTTGCCAATTTCATCGAAATGAATCGGGGTTACTACGGGACTGTGGAACGTGGCGAAGCCAATATAACCATTTTAAATCTTCTAAAAATTCTTAAAGGATTAGAAGTCACACCAAATGAGTTGTTCCCGCCCTCAACTTATGTGAGCTTCAAGAGGAAAATAACTAAAAACTCAGCCTCATAAACCATAATGAGTAAGGGGCTAATCTAATGCTTGATAAAGAAGTGGGAAATTCTTAATGCCGTTGAAATAAAAACCCATGTAAAAAATGCTTGCAGGATAAGGAAAATTAATAAAGTTATAACAAAAGTACTTGTTTTCATATACTCAATATTTTCATACGATATCAGGCATTAATTATCACTAATAATGAGTGTTCATTGGGTCATTTCTAATGGTGTCAATGCCCATGTCTGTGGTGATGATAGCCATGATAGCCACCAAATCGCTTCTTAACTGGCATGTTACCTTTTGAGTCCTCTTTAGGAATGTAGGAACTGCAGGAAAACAATAAAAAGAACAAACAAATGAAAATTAGCCCTATTGATTTTTTTACTAAAGTCGAATGCTTCATACTTATTCTCTTCCCTTTTTGAGCTTATTTATTGGATGTTAAGAACATGGTCTTTTTTATTGTGGCATTTAAAAATACTTTTAGCCAAAAATTTTTTCCTTTTGAATAATCTTAAAATTTCTTCATAAAAGAATGGTAGAATCTTCGCAATAATTAAATACCCTACTTATCGTATTCCTTAACTCCAACATCTATTCACATCCTTGGCAGTGAATTCAAATAATAATTTGAACTTATATTAAGCTTGGCGAGGTATAGATTCCCTATTCCGAAAGACAACTGATTTTTTCAACAAGTAGTCATGACTGGCACTGCGTATTTCTAAACGGTGCTATATTATAAAAAGGATTTATAAAATAAGGTTAGTTGTTTTTCTATTGATTCAGCCATCACATGATTTCATTGCAAGGAGCATGGATATGCCAAAGCAGAGGCTTATTAAAGCAGTTATTGGGATAATGAGCGCGATACTTTTGTTGATCTCTTGCGCCCCATCAACAACGACCAATAATTCACACCGTGTTTCTCATACTTATGAAGGACACAACACGGGAGGAATAGGTTGGCACTAACCTGAGCAGGTATGTTTTTTGCTTTTCATCCCCTGTTCATGTAGTGCTATAGTAGGATGTTCAGTCCAAACAATTCATTGAAAAAATAATAAGGAGATTTCATTATGTTAAAACGGAATGTATTCATTTTATTGACTGCTTGCAGTTTGGTTGCCACACCACTCTTTGCAGAAGACATGTCTTCTGGTTCTCAAATGAATAATACGAATAGCATGGGAATGCAAAGCTCTAATCAGCAGTCAACCCAACTGCAAGACGAAATGAAACAAATGCAAGAAGCACTAAAACAAATGCAGGAGATGCATGATAAGCTTATGAATGCAAAAACAACGGAAGAAAAGAAATCGTTGATGCAAACACAAATGCCCATGATGGAAGAAGGCATGCATGCGATGCAAAAAGGCATGAAGATGATGAAAAGTATGCAGGATGATGCAGCTAAACAACCCGAAACGATGGAGCAGCGTACGAAAATGATGCAAATGATGATGCAAATGATGCAGATGATGATGGATAGACAAATGATGGGATGCCCCATGATGAAAAACCAATAAATGTTCTATAAGAGGCCTATGCTAGGGCACTTAAACCAATCACCAGGGCTCTATGAGATTTCTATGAGCCCTATTATAGGTCAGTAGCTCATTAAGATTGTCCCCATTCAGGACCTACCTATTTCGTCGAACTCTATTTAAAGGCGTGGCTTGATGTATCATGTGGCAAAGTGACCTATGTAGAAGCTGATTAATGAGATCTCACACAGTGTTTGTTTTTTAGATACTTTCAGGCGAGCTGTTATTAATTAGCATTTTGCTATCTGTTTTCAAACTCTGTTATATTAAAATTCCATAAAGTGATGTAAAAATAGAGAGAATAGGACGACACCTAATTCATGGGTCATGAATTCAATTGGAAAATGATGGATAAAAACACGGCTGTTGCTCAAACTCATGGAACTCCCATCGGCAGGATAATCGAAATCAATGGCCCTGTTGTCCGGATACATTGTGATGTACTACCTCCTTTGCATCAATCTCTTAAAACTTACACGGACAGTGATGAATACATTTTGGAAGTGTGTCAGCACCTTGATGAGCATCATGTGAGAGCCATCACGCTCCACCGTGCCTCAGGATTGCAAAGAGGTTTAATAGTTTATGACCAAGGCACTTCCTTACGAATTCCCGTTTCAAAAGAATGCTTGGGCCGCCTTTTAAATATTTTTGGTGAGCCGTTAGACGGAGCCCCGCCATTAGAAACCCATGAATATCGTGATGTTCTGGCCAACTTCGCGCCACTTGAAATGACGAGCACTCAAGAAACCATTCTTGAGACTGGAATTAAAGTCATTGATTTACTTTGCCCTTTCGTCAGAGGATGTAAAACAGGATTGTTTGGTGGTGCAGGAGTTGGAAAAACCGTACTCCTGATGGAATTGATGCATGCCATTATTCAATTGCATCAAGGAACCTCCGTCTTTGCTGGTGTTGGTGAGCGTATTCGGGAGGGACATGAATTGTGGCATGAGATGAAATCCGCAGGCGTAATGGATAAAACCCTCATGGTGTTTGGTCAAATGGACGAATCACCGGGAGTGCGTTTTCGCACAGGGTTATCGGCATTAACTTATGCGGAATATTTGCGTGATACGTTGGGCCATGAGGTTCTTTTTCTTGTGGATAATATTTATCGTTTTGTGCAAGCCGGCAGTGAAATTTCGGGGTTACTTGGCCGAATGCCGGCTAGTGTCGGTTATCAACCCACCTTAATGACTGAGATAGCGGAACTTGAAGAGCGCATGACATCGACTGCAAAAGGAGCAGTGACTTCGGTACAAGCGGTTTATGTTCCGGCTGATGATATGAGCGATCCGGCGGTGACCGGGATTATTACTCATTTGGATTCCATCATAGTACTCTCTCGCGCACAAGCAGGCAAAGGCATTTATCCCGCCGTGGATCCCTTAGCTTCCAAGAGTCAATTTATGGATAAAATCCTATTGGGCGAGCGACATTATTCCATTGCACAAGCCGTACGAGAACACCTGGAACGTTATCAAGAATTAGAAGACATGATTTCTATGATGGGGATTGAAGAGCTTTCTCCTAAAGACCGTGCTATTGTGTTAAGAGCACGCAAACTGCAACGCTATCTTAGCCAACCCTTTCATGTCACCAAGCTTCAAACAGGAATGGAAGGGAAATCGGTTTCATTAGAACACACATTAACTGATTGCGAATCCTTTCTAAGAGGCGATTACGATGAATTTTCAGAAGAAGAGTGTTACATGAGGGGTGCCATGGATAAAGGGAGATAACGACGGACATGGAGCTTTTTACTATCCATCTTAAGAGTGCCACACAATATGAAAAAATCGATAAGGTCATCAGTTTTGTGGGTGAGGATGCTTCTGGGCAATTTGGGATTTTAGCTCATCATAGCCGCATGATGACGTGCTTAAAATTCGGCTTGGCCTGGTTTCGTGATGAGAATCAAGAGACGGAGTACTTAGCCTTACCAGGTGCCGTGGTTTATTTCATTGACAATCAATTGCATATTGCGACAAGACATTATGTGCGACATCAAGAATACCAAGCCATACAAAGGGTCCTGGAGGAAGAATTACATTGGGAAGAAAACAACCTATTGCGCACTAAAGAAAGCGTGCATCGTTTGGATGAAGAAATGTTAAAGCGTTTATGGGAATTAAACCGGCAGAACAGCTATGGAATTTAAAAATTCAAACAAGGAACTGGAACAACAAGTGAAACGAAACGTCCGCAAAATCAATAAAGCTAAAAAAGGAAAATCAACGTTATTAGCCCAAACAGTTTACCTGGGTACTTTAGGCTTTGTTTTTGTGTTACCCATCATTGCAGGAGCCTATCTCGGGGTTTGGCTCGATGAGAAAATAAAAGGGTATTCCATGAGTTGGACCATCAATTTAATCCTCCTTGGGGTGATTATTGGCGCCATTAACGTGTATCTTTTAATTAAGGACTAACCGTGGGAGAAGAAGGATTCTTAGCGCATTTTGCCTTTTCAATCGGTGGATTACCCATCACACAAAGTGTCTTAACCACGTGGTTCATTATGATCTCCTTATTCATCATGGCATGGAGTACCACTTACAAATGCTCTCTCCTACAGCCAAGCACGTACCAACTCATTTGGGAGGGTGTTTTGAGCACCATGTACGATGCGATAAAAGAAGTATTGCCTGACCACGTTGAGCTGATATTTCCTTTTGTAGCCACCTTGTGGATTTTTATCCTTGTTTCCAATTTAATTGGTGTTATTCCGGGATTTTATTCACCAACGGCGGATTTATCGGTGACGGCATCCCTTGCGATAATGACTTTTTTATCGGTACACTGGTTTGGAATTCGTGCCGAGGGGTGGCGAGAGTATTTGAAACATTATATTAAGCCAACTCCTTTTTTATTGCCTTTTCATTTAATCAGCGAAATCTCTCGAACCTTAGCATTGGCCGTCCGCTTGTTTGGTAATATCATGAGCTTGCAATTAACCGCCCTGATTGTCCTCATGATTGCCGGATTTTTAGTCCCTATTCCAATACTCATTTTACATATTATTGAAGCCATCATCCAAGCGTATATTTTTGGCATGCTGGCCTTAATTTACATTGCTGGGGGCATTCAAGCCCATGAGCTTAAAAGCCAAGGAGAATCGTTATGAATGACATAAGTTGGTTTAGTTTAGCGTCAACCGTTATTGCAGCAATAGCCATTGCCATAGGAACTATAGGGCCGGCTCTAGCCATGGGGCGCGCGATTAGTCACGCCTTAGATGCTTTGGCAAGGCAACCTGAAGCCGAAAAATCCATCACCAGAACCTTATTTATTGGTTTGGCCATGATCGAATCGTTAGCCATTTATTGTTTGGTGATTGTTTTGATTATCCTCTTTAGAAATCCATTATTGTCTTATTTTGTAACGCAACAGGGATAAAACCAATGGAACTCTCTTGGACCACTTTTTCATTAGAACTCATTAATTTTCTTATTCTCATTTGGATTTTGAAACGCTTTCTTTATGCGCCCATACAAAAAACCATATTAGAACGAAAAAAAAGAGTGCAAGAACAATTAGAGACTGCACAAACACTGCACAGGCAAGCAACGCAATTGCAAACAACCTATGAACATCGTCTTGCCGATTGGCAACAAGAGAAAGCGACCCTACAAAACGAGTGGCATGAGGCGATGGAACGATGGAAATCAGAAGAAAGACTCCAGTTTGAAAAACAATTGCATCAAGAAAAAGAGCAGATTTTTTCCCATGAAATGCAAAAAGCCGCAGCCATCATTGAAAACAATGCCAAGGAAGCATTTCTTTTGGCTGGGAAATTTGCTGAACAATTGTTAATGCCTTTTGCGGATGCCCATCTTGAAGAGAAAATCATCAAAAAAACCATTGAGGAGCTCCATCATATTCCGACAGAACAATGGCAATGGCTCCATACTGTGCCTGAAGAAGAAACCGTTTCAATACAAACGGCCTACCCCATCCAAGAACATCAGAAACAGGATCTCTTGCAAGTTATTGAACAATTGTCACCTAAAAAAATTACAGTCTCTTTTACGGAAAATCCAAAGCTTCTCGCGGGATTAACCCTTCAAATGGGCCCCATGTGCTTGCAAGCCAATCTTCGTGATGAATTAAAATTCTTTATAGAGACAAAAAATGAATTGGTCTAACACCCCTTCTTTTCTTGAGAAGCAACGACAACGCCTTGAGCGCTATCAATTTCAAATCAAGGTATCCGAACAAGGGCGGGTGGTTTCTGTTGGAGATGGGATTATCTGGATTAAGGGCTTACCAGGGGCTGCCATCGATGAAATTCTTATTTCAGAGGATGAGTGCTGTATCGCGATGGTGTTCCACCTCACCGAAGAGCTGGTTGGCGCTGTGATGCTGGTACAAACCAAAAAATTAAAGGCAGGCACCCCTATTTTTCCTCTGAAACGCGTATTGAGTATTCCTGTAGGTGATAAACTGCTTGGGCGAGTGATTGATCCTCTAGGCCATCCATTAGACGGCGGTGAGATTCCGCCCCATGAAGAACAAGGATTACTGGATAGGCTGTCCCCACCTATTCTTCACCGTGACTTTGTGAATCGACCATTGTACACAGGAAATAAGATGCTTGATAATCTAATTCCCATTGGAAAAGGACAAAGGGAGTTACTGATTGGGGATAATGGGCTTGGTAAAAGTGCTTTGGCCCTTGACATTGTGATGAATCAAAAAGATAAAAAAGTGTATTGTGTCTATGTGTTGATTGGCCAAAAACGTTCCACGGTAAGCTCTACCATTCAATTATTAAAAGAAGCCAATGCATTGGACTATACGACTGTTGTAGTAGCCCAAGCGACGGCCTTACCAGGATTACTTTATCTGGCTCCTTTTGCAGGGTGCGCCATTGCCGAACACTGGATGAAAAAGGGCTTAGATGCCCTGGTGATCTATGATGATTTGAGTGCTCATGCCAATAGTTATCGTGAACTGTCCCTTTTACTGCGTAGACCTCCTGGACGTGAGGCATTTCCTGCGGACATTTTTTATCTGCATTCCCGTTTATTAGAACGCTCCACCTGTCTTTCCCCTGCTCTGGGCGGCGGTAGTATGACGGCGTTGCCTATTATCGAAACCAAAGAAGGTGAAATGGCCACTTATATTCCAACGAATCTCATCTCCATCACTGATGGGCAAATCTTTTTTGATGAATCCTTATTCTCTTCTGGATTTCTTCCCGCCATTGATATCACCAAATCGGTCTCACGAGTCGGTGGTAAAGCGCAGCATCCGCAAATTAAAAAAGAATCCGGTCGAATGAAACTGGATTACCTGCAATTTCTTGATTTGGAACTGTTCACCCGCTTTGGGGCGAAACTGGATGCCAAAATGCAAAAGCAGATTCAAAAAGGGCGAGTTTTAAGAGAAATTCTAAAACAAGAACGTTTTTCACCACTACCCATTGAATTTCAACTCGCATGGCTTATTGCTTACAATGAGGGTTTCTTTGACGAATTGAATTTAGAAGACATCCCCAAAATGCTCAAAAAAATAGAGGAAGAAATAAAACAAAGCACTTTATCCTTGGGAAGCCCACGAGAACAATGGAAAAAAGCGATAAAAGAATGGCTAATGGCATAGAACGGACTCATTATCCACTCCAAAGCAATGAGTATCACTTAATACCCGGATGGTATCATGACGAAACGAACCAAACTCAAAGAACATGTTCATACTTTAGAAGAAATTGGCCACATTATGACGGCCATGAAAAATCTTTCTTTCATTGAACTGGGCAAAATCACTCAATGTCTTTCCATGCAGGACAACGTCATTAAAACCATTCGTGAGGTGAGCCATGATTTTTTAAGTTTCTATCCCATGCCCCCCATGAATCAACAAGA
Source organism: Legionella gratiana (assembly GCF_001467695.1). Lineage (GTDB taxonomy): Bacteria > Pseudomonadota > Gammaproteobacteria > Legionellales > Legionellaceae > Legionella > Legionella gratiana. The sequence goes on along the minus strand of NZ_LNYE01000029.1, from coordinate 573,239 downwards.
AAATCCTCCCTTAGTTTCTATTCTTATTGGCTCAGAACGCGGCTTTTGTGGTTCTTTTAATGATAATGTACTTCATCAGTTAGACGCGCACAACGAGCAACATTCTGAATGGGAACCAGCACTCGTTCTTGTAGGGCATAAACTAGCATTAAAAATGGCTAATGATTCTCGTGTCATGGCAACAATCGATGGACCCAATGCCATTGAAGAAATCCCAGCCGTGATTTCAAACGTGTTACACACGTTAGAAAGAGCCTTATTGCAAAGAAATAAGACATGGCACTCTTGGCAATGGACTGTTCTCTTCAATGAGGAAGAGCACAATCAAATTCAAGTAAAAACCTGGCAGCCCTTTAAAGAGTTGGATATAAGTCCTGCGCCTCCTTTTTCTGTGCCACCTGTTTTGAATGGTTCCAAAGACCAGTTTTTCGCTGACTTGGTGGAGCATTATTTACTGGCCATGTGTTATGCGATTTTTTATCAATCGTTTTTTGCGGAGAATCATCAAAGACTGTTTCATTTAAACCAGGCATTAGATCGGTTAGAAAATAAAAAAAATGCATTAAACCATCGTCTTAATTTAATGCGCCAAGAAGAAATTACGGAAGAAATTCAGAATATTTTGCAAAGCGCCCAAGCGATTATTGGTCATGAGTTCACATAGAGCACTATGAGGCAAAAGTCACACCGCCTCTTTATAAGGTCTTTTTCTTATACGGGTTACAGACGACTATTAATTTCAACTGCCCTGGTTTCGATTCTCCACGGCATAAGGCCTTATATTGTTCCTGTCCCGAAATGGCGATGAGTTCGAGAGCGATTTGATACTTATCATCATAACCCATGATAAAATGTTGTTTTTCATCCGTGACCACTGAGAAATGCCCTTTGGGATATCCATAATAGTAGATTTTGATTATTAATGTGGCTTTTTTAAGAGGGATATTTTTTATAGGGGAGGCCTTTGAGTACTCCACTGAAAAAACACCATTTCGATATTGTGCTAACGAAGCAGTCGTCAATAAACTCAAGACCACACACCCTATTAAAACCATCCACTGCTTCGCCATTGGAAATTCCTCCATCCTGGCATCATAATGTTCACTACCATGTCAGAATTAGCACTTAACCGATTGATCCCTGTAAAGTATCAAAGCGTGCCGTCCCTTCACTTTTTTAAGATTCCACATAGGACATCTCTTAAAAAAGCTTCTATTATAGAATAGACAGAACCTCAAAATAGAGCAAATAACGTACTGATTTGGTTGAGTTTCTAATCCATGGAATGAATGACTGCATGAATTCCTAATCATACCCTTTTAAGTTATTGGAAATTTGTTACAGAATATGGGATAAACTAATAAGAGGCAGGAAAACAAATAATCTCAGCTTGTTCAGTGCGCTTTGGAGGGAAAGGATGCTGTTTCAATACATTAAAAAGTTTTTCCTATTTCTATGGGTTCAAGCAGTATCTATTTCTTTCCTGTTGGCGATGGCTTCTGTTTCCTTTGCTCAACTCACAGCACAAGACCATGCTGCCCATCATCAAGGAGAAAAAGAAGGCGAGGGAATGAGTGGTATGATGAAAAATATAGGGACTCCCTCTAAGGAACTTTACCCCTCTTTAATGAGTTTACCCACATTATCCCCCGAAAAACGCCTTGCAATTCAACAAAAGGCACATCAACGCATCACATCCGGCATGGCGCTCATGAAAGGTGGACTTAACGAGCTTTTGTTGGCATCCAACAATAACGATTACGCTAAAATGCAAGAAGCTTTAGAGAAATTACGGGAAGGGATTGCGCAATATGAGAGTGCACTGGCCGCACTTCGCGCACTGTCTGAAGGAAAAAATCCAAGCGACATCGCCTTGCAGTGGTTTAAACGAGAAATGAATCTTCTTCCAAGTAGTCCGCAAGCCGAGAGTGTCTTAGGTGGGCCTTTTTTTCATTTAACGATTATCGCTCTATTTGGTCTGTTTTTTTTGGTCATGATTTGGATGTATTTTTTCAAAATGAGAAGAGCTGCTGCTCTGCTCGATCGCTTAACCAAACAAAATGCGGCTGTATCTTCGCAGACACCACCCCAATTCTCAAAAGCACCTGAACCAACCCCTTCCTTAACATCAGTAGAGCCCATTAAATCCTCTCAAGTTTCTAAAGTGCCATCAGAAACTGCCCCAACTATGCCTCCTACCTGCCCCGCTCATAAATGTCCAGTCCCGCAATTTCCGGTCATGAGATCACTCACCGAACCGGAAGAGAAATGGGAAGGACAACTTCGTGTTTGCCGTATCTTTCAAGAAGCACCAGGAATCAAAACATATCATTTGGCATCAACCCATGAGGTGGCTTTGCCATTTACCTATTATCCTGGCCAGTTCATTACGCTCACCGCCTTAATTAATGGTAAAACGATAAGACGCAGTTACACCATGGCCTCCACCCCAACCCAATTGCATTATTGCGCCATTACGGTCAAGCGGGAAGAACAAGGCTTGTTTTCCCGTTATTTGCATGACGAAATTAAGGAAGGGGATTTACTGGAGGTGATGGGGCCTAATGGTAAATTTACTTTTACTGGTGAAGAGGCAAAGAGCATCGTATTGATTTGTGGCGGGGTTGGTATTACCCCGATGATGAGTATCATCCGCTACCTCACCGATATTGGATGGCACAATGACATTTATTTGCTGTACTGTTGCCGCACGACCAGTGAGTTTCTCTTTCGCGAAGAATTAGAGCAACTTCAAGAAAGATACCTCAATCTCCATGTGTATGCGTCGATGCTGCGTTCAGAGGGAACCATTTGGATGGGGTTACAAGGCCTATTTACCAAGAATATTATCAGCCATCTTGTCCCTGATATTGCCTCACATCGTATCCACGTTTGCGGTCCTCCTGCGATGATGGAAGCCATCCTTGGTAGCTTAAAAGAGCTTAAAGTGCCCGCTGATTTGATTCTAACAGAAGCATTTGGACCAGAAAAGAAACCAGAAATAGCTCAAGAAGACTTAGTCACCATCAAAGCCGAAACCCGTGCGATGATTTCTTTTCGGAAATCTGAAAAAATGGTTCCAATTCTGCCGGACTGTACCCTTCTTGAAATCGCTGAAGCCAATGGGATTGCTATTGATAATGCGTGCCGAACCGGGCAATGCGGGTTATGTAAAGTGACCTTGCTGTCAGGGGAAGTGACCATGGCTTGTGAAGATGCGCTTTCAAAGGAAGACAAACAACAGGGGCTTATCTTAGCCTGTCAGGCCAAAGCGACTCAAAACATTGAGGTGGATGCTTAATGAATGCGCAAGGACGAATGATGGTTTTGGGGTTAGTACTTCTAATGCTTATCACATGGCTAGGCTTTGCAGTCCATACATCTTCTCGTTTTGCCGGGAGCTTTTGGGGTGGCGTTTTTGGCGTGAGTGGCTCGATATTGATGCTCATTCCGCTACTCTACCTCTTTATTAAACGTATTTCATTTTTGAAAAATTGGGTAACACACTATGTGTCCATGAATACCCTGTTGTCGTGGCATATTTACACAGGTATTATCGGCTCGATTTTAGTCTTGATTCATACAGGGCATAAATTTAATAGCGCTTTAGGTATTGCTTTGACTGCTATGACGCTCATTGTCACGCTCAGTGGTTTTATTGGCCGTTATCTCATGGGCTTTATGACTCAGGAAATCGATGAAAAAAAGACTATCCTTTTGGGATTACAAAAGCAATACCAAATCGTAGCTCAAGAATTACAAGAAAGCGCACGCTCCAAGCAAAACATCGGGAAATTACATCTTATGACAGCTCGCTTTCTTTCCTGGCTGCTTGAAGACACCGCACTGGATGGTCAGTTAATCAAGTCGGCAGAAGTACGCGCTTTGTGTTTAGCAGATGCCATCTCTGAGCTGGAATACGCCATACGTTTTCACGAGCACTTCAAGCGCCTGTTTCAAAAATGGTTAACCTGTCACATTATTACAGCACTGGTATTGTATGTTCTGCTGGGTTTGCACGTTTGGTCTGGAATTTATTTTGGATTAAGGTGGTTTCAATGAAGCTGAGATGGGCTACCCTCGCTGCCCTTACCGTAATCGCGGCACTGTCTTTTATGGCCTATTATCTGTCTTCTCATGGAGATGAGGTGAGCAGTTTGACGAACGTGGCGGAGTGGCAAAGAATGGCAAGCCCCGGAGAACTTTCCAAAGCCCACTCGTTTTTAAGTCACAACTGCACTGCGTGTCACACTCCAGTGAAAGGGGTTGAGGCAGCGAACTGTATCGTCTGCCATGCCAACAACGAATCTCTGTTAAAACGCCAGCCAACCTCCTTTCATGCCAACATAGGCAGTTGTGTTGAATGTCATAGAGAGCACCAGGGCAGAACGGCACGTATTACGCAGATGGATCACAATGCTTTGGTTTCGTTAGGACTTCAGCAACTTCGTGCCTTTTCAAATGCAAATGATGAAGAAGAACAGTTGATTATTAATCAGGTGACGCTCTTTTTAGCGCAGAATGAATCCAATAGGCCAACCGTATTGGTCAACCCCCATTTATCACCTCAAGAACTGACTTTACGCTGTGCCTCTTGCCATCAAAACAAAGACAAGCACTTTAAGTTATTTGGCGACGATTGTTCTGCTTGTCATGAAACGGCTCATTGGAGCCTCTCTGAATTTAGGCACCCATCTCCGAGTTCAATGGATTGTGCTCAATGCCATCAAGCGCCACCCAGTCATTATATGGAACATTTTAATATGATTTCAAAAAAAGTGGCTCATGAGCATGAAGCCCGTGTCGATCAATGTTTCCTTTGCCACCAAACCACGTTGTGGACTGATATTAAAGGAGTTGGATTTTATAAGCATCATTGAGGGACTCTTTCTCTACAACGGAAAATTTTATAGGTGCCGTAACAATTTGTTATGGCACTTACCAGGACTATTGATTGGGTGACTGTTTCTGCATCGGTATTTGATGTTGCAACAACATAGGCATACCAGCAGGTGTTTGAATATATCCTTTATACCAATACACAGTGGCATAATAAGCACTACAAGTCATGCCCAAAATCGCAAAGAGAACGATGAACCAACCAAAGACTTTTGCTAGCGAAATACCACGTCCTTCGTTATGTGACGCCCATGCTATCAAAATAATACCCAATGCTATTGCAATAAGAGACAACATCTGAGCCACATGAAATAAGAATGCTTCACCTGACATCATTGGCATCTGGAAATAGCCTGCATACCAGTATTTAATCGCATAATAAGTACTGCATAGCTCCCCTAGAATCCCGATAATGACAATCAACCATCCAAATATTTTGGCTAATCCAATACTTTTTCCTTCATTACGTAATGCCCAGACGACCAACATGATTCCAAGCGCTATTGCGATAAGGCCGAGCATCTCGGCACTGTGAAACATAAACATCATGGTGCACCTCCTTTGCTGTCTTGTTGTTTACTAATACGAGGTATAAACCCAGGAGTAACTGCAGCATAGTGTTTATATTCCTCACCAAACTCCGCCAAAACCTCTTTTTCTTCCCTACGCGCGAGACGAACATACATATAAACTAATATAGGAAACATGATTAAGGTCAGAATGGTTGGCCATTGCAATAAAAAACCAATCATCACCAGAATAAACCCATCGTATTGCGGATGACGAATTTTGGCGTACAGCCCACTGGTTGCAAGTTGATGCGCCTTTTGAGCACGATAAAGAGTACCCCAGGCTGATGCAATCATCCAAAGACCGCCGATAATGAAGACAAAACTTAAGATATGAAAGACATCAAAATGGGGATCACCTTTCAAGCCAAGCAAGGTATGGAGTAAATGGCCACTGTCATGACCATATAAATCCATTCCAGGATAATATTTAGAAAGCCATCCTGACAGCAAATAAATGGTTAAAGGAAAACCATACATTTCGGTAAAATAAGCGATAACAAACGCAGAAAATGCACCAAAGGCGCGCCAATCTCGCCTTGTTTTAAACGTGGTGGTAAAACTGTATGCAAACAAAATGAAAATCGCCGAATTGACAATGACTAATAACCACAAACCATAGGCATAAGAAGTATGTTCCATTTTCGATTAGTCCTTATTCTCAGAAGAATCGTTGTCCTCGTCATCCGATTTATGGTGATGATTCTCTCCATGCCCCCCATGTCCTCTATGCATAAAAAGATGCATCAATGGACAGAGTAAGACTAACAGCACCAATGGTGAAGCGCCTAAAAAGCTTGCTATGTGAGCACCATGCTCTACAATCAAGTAATAGCCAATAATCCCAATAATGATGATGGCCATTAGACCGGAAGGAGAACTCCAGAAGCCCTTCTCTTTTTGTGGTTTTGGTGATTTCGGGTGGTGCCCAAATGCAGGCGACATGATGTGCACTCCTTTGACTCAGTAATTTGTATTAGTATAGTTCATCCTTCTAAAGGATTGCGCCAGTCAGGTATCATTTCATAAATTGATCAATTTATGAACTTCAGTGCTATCTTGTCTATACTTAAATAGATAAGTATTGGATTTAGAGTAGCTTAATCAGCTCTTTTACAAGGAGCGGCAATATGTGGACTTTAAAGACGTTGAAGGGGTTCTAAACGCTAACCGTCGAAATTTCCGGACTAAATTCAACCACTTTTTTCTTTTTTACTCCATGCAAAAAAACTTTGTTTATTATTGCATCGAGATCAATGATTTTATCACCAGAAAAAATAAAGTGTCCCTGAAAATGGATATGTTGCCAAGCTACAGGCGAAATTTTCTTCAACAGTGCTAATGCCTTATGATCTCCCTCAGCTTCATATTTGAGTTTGAGCTTGGATAGAATTGCCGAATTATAATGAATAATGGCATTAGCAATAATGCCTGGCACATTGGTTGCTGATCTCAATTTCACGATCTCCCCTGCCTGATAATTGCTTTTTACCATAGGCGGTTGCAATAGCCATACGTAGTTGATGATAGGATTCTACCCGATTTTGAGAACGATGTATGTCTCGTTGCAATTTTCTGTTTTGCAAATATTTCAGGGTATAGATGCTACGGATCAATTTATCGTATTCAAATAATGCCTTTCTGGTTTTGTTTGAGGCGCTGTACGTGCATAATTTTTTAATCAGAATGCTTTGAGTGATTTCTTTACAGCCTAACGCTTTGATAATCGGTTCCAGATTAGGCCATTCATCCTCAATAAGTTGGCGATCAATTTTGTCTACGGGCTTGATTAACCAATCTGCATATTGTGATAGATCATCATCACAGTAAAGATGCTTGAGCTGGGCTTGCAAATTGGTAAATCTAAGGCACAGTTTACCACCAAACCAGTCCATCACAGCAAAGTTAGCTTTATTAATAAGATGCATATCACCTGTAATGGCATCAGGTATGACGCTGCTGGTGTTATTATACCAAATGTCAAAAGTGAAATAACTTTCATGTTCATGAGCACCAATCAGTTCAGTTTGCAGCGGGATATGGTTGACTAGCAGCGTATAAGCCACAACGCCTTTCCCTTTTTTAAAATATTTTTTTGAACGCCTTGCTTTCAGTGTAGGTCTTGCCACTTCAAATTTCTGGCCATCAACACCACCATAAAGAATAGCCATATCCAACGAGTAATCAGGAAAAATAGGCATTTGTGCAATATCATCCCCAATCATATCGTTGGCTTTTTTTAATGTTTGCAATCGCACACGGGATTGGTAAACGTCCAACAAACTGGCATAAGGAATATCAGAAATTTCTGCCATATTAAGATTGCCGTTATTCAACGCTTGAGCGATAATCACTGCATTCAGAGTGTTTTCATCGGCAAGCAATTTAACATAGCGAGGTTGTATGAGGGTAAAAGCAGATGAATAACGACTCCGTTCATTAACAAATCGAAGTACATCCGTAATATCACACAAGGGCAATTGTTCATAGAAACGGTGTTGAGCATCTTCATCGCGTTTGTCATCACTCGATTTTTTTAGATGGAGCGTTTGAGTTTGTTCATCATGGTACAGATGCTTGAGCTTACCTTGAGTAAAATCAGTATTAAATTTCAACCATTCTGATCGCAATTCAGCACAACGTTCGTCTAGTAAGTCCTTAATAGGCTTTCTCAATGCTGGAATATCTAAGGGTTCCACTAGCGCCCCTTTGTCATTGGCTGAATTAAGCTCTTGTTAAAGCGAGCGATTCTGTACACTGTCTGCCAAATAGAATTCTCCTGCTTTAAGCCGTTTCTTCAGTTGACGATAAATCCAAAATTCATAGCGATCGGCATGGAATTTTTTCTCACCCTTGGCATTCGCATCAAACAAGTATTTTTCCAAGCGTTTTTGCCTGGTTTTTTCGGGGTTTGCGGTGACTGGATATTGGTTTATCGTTTTGTTGGCACCAAATAGCTCCTTAAGCCAGGTAATTGCCTTAAGCCAAGGACTTTCATCTGCAGTACTTGAGAAATCAATGGCCATCATTAATGGTCGTAACTGCAACTGACATCGATGAAATAAAGTATCAACCAGTTTCCATTGAAAATCGATAGGCTTAAGCTCCTCCTCATTTTCTTCGGGTATTTTATGGCGAAGCTCTTCTTCAGGGATAATGGTTTCAAATGCTTTTTTGCGTACATCGCCAAAGCTGAGTTGATCATGTAGCTCTTGGTTGATAAATAACCGTGCAAATCGACGCATAACAAAAGAATCAATTTGTTTGCTTACCGCGTAGTCCGTATAGGCATCTTTTGTTTTTTCTTTAAGCTCTGCTTCAAATTGCTTGAGGCTCAGGAAAAAAGCGTCTATTAAATTATCATTCAACTGAAGGTATCGTAAAGAGAGATAACACAGAAGATAAAGATAGGTCTGCTCAGATTTTAATTTCTTCCGTAATTCATAGACATCATAATAATCAACAAGACTTGCGTAGTAGCGAATATTTTGCTGAGAAAGATTAAGTGTAGGCAAGAGCGATTTAGCTAACTGATACAGGGGTTTTATCGAAATCGATTTTTCGCGCTCAGCACTGATCATGCGTGCTTTAAAATCCTTGGTATCCTGCTTGAGATCTGCTAATCCAGAAAGCGTTTGGGCTTCTTTTTCTAGCAACAATTTTTGCAAAGCGGATTTATCATCTATCGTCAGGGATTCTCTAAGAATTACCTCTAGCCGATTGCGTTCAGCATTTAAGACTTTGCTCACAATCGTTTGCAAAGTGGTATATCCAGGACGCAAGATTTTCTTTTTCTGCATAAAGGCTAGTAATTCGATGACGATAAATTGTGGACTAACATCACGGCGAAGAATCTGTTGTGCCTGGGCAGTCAATAATGGTTCAAACTCTTTTGACCAAGACTGGTAACCAAAATGCGTCGTAATCGCAGTGCATTGTGCATAATATTGGTGTTTGCTGATAGGGGTTGGAAGAAATTGTTGTTCAGGAAAATATTCCTGCATAATGAAATCAATATCTTCCTGTACCTCGTCCCACTTAAATGGAAAGAACCGATGTTTCGCCTTGAAGTAACCTATTTGAATAGCGCAATGGACTTTAGTTGATAAATTATCACGGCTACGCATCAAGATTTGTTCTTCAGGGGTGAGATTGAGATAGTTCGAGCGCTGAACATCATCAAAATCAGGGATCTCATACAAAGCAGCTTGCTCTGCCTCAGATAAAATGGTTAATCTTTCATTGCTTGCACGCATGATAAAAAATCTTAATTAAAAAAGAGACAATATGTTACTAAAAAACTCTCCCTAAAGAATACCTTTATCGGAAAGTTTGCTAAAATTAAATCGTGAATTGTCTTATAAATAAACATGTTGTTTGGATGCCTGGAAGTGACACCAATAACTCTTTTAGGGAAAGTGTATAAAAGTGAATCATGAAACCGCCTAAAAAAGTAAAAAATAGTGAGCGCAGAGCACGAGAATACCTTACTCCAGCTGAGGTGGATAAGCTTATTGCGTCTGCAAAGCAATTGGGGCGGCATGGCTTACGTGACTCTACAATGATTTTAATTGCCTATCGACATGAACTACGCGTATCTGAATTGATCTCATTACGTTGGTCTCAAATAGATTTAAAACAAGGTCTACTTCATGTGATTCGCAAAAAAAATGGAATCCCAGCCAGTCACCCTCTTTTTGGCCCAGAGATTCGGGCTCTGCGTCAATTAAAACGCGATTACCCAGAAACCGATTATGTTTTTATGACGGAGCGTAAAGCACCTATTACTGCAGATACTTTTAGAAAAATTATCGCAAGAGCAGGAGAAAAAGCAGAACTTGGCTTGGCGACATACCCTCATATGCTTCGCCACTCAACAGGCTTCAAACTAGCTAATGACGGTCGGGATACTCGCAGTATTCAACATTATTTGGGTCATAAAAATATTCAACATACCGTAAGGTACACAGAAATTGCTTCCGTAAAATTTAAAGAATTTTGGGATGATTAATTATTGCACGGAAATTTCGACGGTTAGCGTTTAGAACCCCTATACTAATCTTTATCATCGTATAATTTCCTAAAATGAATAAAAAAGACCTAATGCAATTGGAAGGAAACACCATGTAAAAAAATGGCAGCTAGGATAAGGAAGATTAATATGGTTATAACAAAGCGCAAATTTTTCTTTTTTTTCCAAAGAAAGGCAAGAAGGCCAAGGCATAATACCATCAATGCCAATAGCAATACTATAGTCAAAGTATTAACTCCCATAATAATCTATCCTTATCTGACTATAGAGGTTTTAATGCTCTTGGTGCCTATGCCCTCCATCACCACCAAAACCTCCCTCGTAACCGCTTTCAGGATGCGTTTCTGTCGCGGTGGTTTTAGTGCAGGACATTAAGCTACATCCTAAAACAATACTCCAATCAAAAAGGAAATTGTCTTAAATCCAGTATTATTCATCTACCTCTCCCTTTCAACAAATACAAAAACAGTGGTTTATCTCATCATAACATATTGAAAAAGCAATCAAAGCGATTGTATTAATGATTCTTCGTTTTATTTGAATTCAACAATCGTAGCCCATTCATAACCACAATCAAACTAGCCCCCATGTCAGCAAAAACCGCCATCCAAAGGGTAGCCATTCCTCCAAGTGCTAAAATAAAAAACACCGTTTTAATAACCAAGGATAGACTAATGTTTTGCCATAAAATTCGCACTGTCTTCCGGCTTAAGTCAATGTACAGAGGAAGCATGGCTAAATTATCATTCATTAATACCACATCCGCTGTCTCTAAAGCGGTATCTGTTCCCTTACCCATCGCAAAGCTAATAGTGGCTTTCGCTAAAGCAGGTGCATCATTAATGCCATCTCCCACCATGCCCACAGCCTGATATTGTTCTAAGAGTTTATTGATAGCCTGCATTTTTTCTGTTGGTAATATATTAGCTTGGATTTCATCAATGCCGACTTGTTTGGCAATGGCTTGAGCGGTTAGAGCATTATCACCTGTTAACATCGCCGTTTTTATCCTTTGTCGATGCAATGATTCAATCGCCTCTCGACTGTTGGCTCGAAGCGTATCTGCCACTGCAAAAATAGCCAAGGCCGTAGTGCTATTGCTTAATATAACAGTAGTTTTTCCTTCTTCTTCCAGTCGTTTCAATTCTTGCTCAACCTCTAAACAACAGACTTTGTTGTCTTCTGCTAATTGATGATTGCCTACATAATACAATTCCCCCTGGATGGCACCTTTCACGCCTCGCCCAGGAAGCGCTGAAAACCGTTCCACTGAAAGCAATGATTTATCAGGATGCTCTTGCTGCCAATATGCCACTAGGGCATGAGCTACGGGGTGCTCGGAGTGGCTGTCAAGACTTGCAGCAAGCAACAACAAGTGTTCATTGGTTTGACTTTTATCATAAGTAATAAAATCGGTTACCACCGGTTTGCCCTCTGTTAAGGTACCAGTTTTATCCAGTGCAATTAACTGTAAGCGATAACCCGTCTCTAAATAGCTTCCTCCTTTGATGAGAAGCCCATGTTTGGCAGAGGCAGCCAAGCCACTCACCACTGTTACTGGTGTTGAAATGACCAGGGCACAAGGACAGGCAATAACTAATAAAGTCAACGCCTTATAGATCCAATCATAAAAAGAATATCCCAACACGAAAGGAGGAATTAAAGCGACAAGAACAGCAATCAATACCATAATAGGCGTATAGTATCTTGCAAATTCGTCAACAAATCGTTGCGTTGGGGCCCGCTCAGCTTGCGCCTGTTCAATCGCTTTACCAATTTTAGCGAGCAGCGTATCGCCTGACGCTTTGCTCACCTTCGCTTCAAAAGCCCCATGCTCATTTAAAGAGCCGGCAAAAACAGAATCACCTATCTGCTTACTCACTGGCATGGATTCCCCGGTAATAGGAGCTTGGTTGACTGTACTTTGACCTGAAACCACCTCACCATCCAATGGAATACGCTCACCAGGCTTAACTCTAAAAACAGCACCCAGTGGCACTTCCTCGACCAGTAAAGTTTGCCATTGACCATTAGCTGTTTTCACTTGAGCCACATCAGGAACAATCTGCATCAAGCTTCGAATAGCCAGACGTGCTTTGTCTAAGGAATAACGCTCTATTCGTTCCGCCAATGCAAACAAAACAGTAACCATAGCCGCCTCAGGCCAATCACCGATAAAGATAGCCCCTGTTATGGCAATGAGCATTAGACTGTTAATGTTCATGGCTTTTGTGCGCAAAGCAAGCCAACCTTTTTTAAAAGTAGGAGGTCCACTGAGAATAATGGCCAGTAAGGCAGGAATAATGGCCCATAGAGATTGCTCTGTTGCCAAAAGATAAGCTGCTATTTCGGAGCAAAGAGCCAATAGACCTGATAATGCAAGAATCTGCCAAGAGGCATCAAATTTAAGTTTTTCCTGAACCTTGTCGCTAGGGGTGCTTTGTTTGGCGCGCACGCTCATCCCTAAGGCTTCTATCTGCTGTTGTATAGGTTCAATGGTGGGTAATCGATGATGAACCGTTACTTCTTCAGCAATAAAATTAAAATCCATCTTTTCCACTTCAGGGATAGCTTGCAATTGCCGCCTGATTAATTGTTCTTCAGCCTGACAATCAAGTCCTGCAACAAAAAAAGTGGTTAAGGTGAGCGGAGCTGTCATCATGATTTCCCACATTGACTGTAAAAATATGCCCCCGGAGCAAGAGAAGTTCGACATCGCAGACAATTCATTCCTATCGAAGCATGGCTCACCGAATAACGACCCCAATCCTCTTGTTTTAGCAAACGCATGTTAATTCTCCGTCTCTTCAGTAAAATGTTTAAGCATGTCCTCTAAAATACAGCGTACATGCGCATCATAAATACTGTAATAAATGTGTTTGCCTTCGCGATTAGCCATCAAGAGCCGTGCCGAGCGCAACAGACTCAAATGATGGCTGGTTAAAGGGACAGAGAGCTGCAATTGCTCTGCCAGATCCGAAACCGATTTCGGCCCTTTTAAGCACTCAATAAGAAGTTTAAGGCGATTGACTTCGCCCATTAAATGCAAAATGTCACTTAACTTGATAATCTGGTCTTGAGTTAACATAATTAATAATTAAACAGTTAGATAAGTATTTAACTGTTAATATAGTTCATTAGCAGGAATTGTCAAAGAACAATAAGCACTGAAGCCACTCATTACTGCTTGCATAAAAGAACCCAGTGACATCTATACTTAAGTAAATACCATCAAATCGTGAGAAACAACGATGCTCGACTGGGCAAGCCATAATTTTCTTATTACAGCGGGGATAATTTTTTCAATAGGACTGGTTTTGATAGTTCTTGCCAAAGGAAGCTCTATTCACCGCATGAAACTCATTGCAAACATAGGATTTTATCTTGCTTTTGTGGCCTTAGTGGTCTTTGTGATAGTCCTCTTTCTGGATGTCTTGCCCAGGAAGCCTTAATTCCAACGAGAAAATATAGAGATCATCTCCATGTTAATCAAGTGTCTTCGCCGGCTTTTTTAATAGGTAATTTGTTACGGTAACGCCGCTCATGAAAGACGTAATACAAACCTGGCAACACTAACAAAGTGAGAAAAGTAGAGGAGATGATTCCACCAATCACTACGGTCGCCAAAGGGCGCTGCACCTCAGAACCAGTGCCTGTCGCTAAGGCCATCGGTACAAAGCCTAAGGAGGCAACCAAGGCCGTCATTAAAACAGGACGAAGCCTCGCCAGCGAGCCTTGTAAGACCGCATCTTTCAAATACACTTGTTTCTGCTCACGTAATTTATTAATAAAGGTAATCATGACAAGACCATTTAACACAGCCACCCCTGATAAAGCAATAAACCCAACACCGGCTGAAATAGACAAAGGAATGCCTCGGAACCACAAAGCAAAGACTCCGCCAGTTAATGCCAAAGGAATACCAGTAAACACCAAAAGAGCATCCCTTACTCTGCCAAAACTCATAAACAGCAACAGGAAAATGCCTAATAAAGTGATAGGCACTACGATTTGCAAGCGTTGGGAGGCCGATTGCAACTGCTCAAATTGCCCACCCCAAGTCACCCAATAGCCAGTGGGAATTTTGACGTTTTGTTCAATACGTTGTTTTGCTTCATTCACAAAAGAACTTAAATCTCGATTTCGTACGTTCGCACTGACTACAACACGACGTTTGCCACTTTCACGACTGATTTGATTGGGGCTTTCGCTGCGCACTAAAGTAGCCACTTCACTCAGAGGAATAAAATGCCGCTCGTTGTCTTTGGAAGGAGGTAAAGGGATAAAGACTTGGCGCAACACATTTGGGTTTGAGCGCAAGGCCTCCGGCAATCGCACTACCAAATCAAAGCGTTTATCGCCCTCAAAGAGCTCGCCACCTCTTTTGCCACCCGTTGCAATGACAATAGCATCTTGTACGGCACCAATTTGTAGCCCATAGCGCGCCAAAACGTCACGATTAATCGCAACGGTCAGAAGCGGCAAGCCACTGACTTGCTCTACTTTTACATCAGCAGCCCCGGGTACTTTTTTTAATTGAGCACTAATGGCCTCTGCCACTTGCAGTAAGGTATCCATATTATCACCGAATACCTTGACGGCCACATCACTGCGTACTCCTGAAATCAATTCATTAAAACGCATTTGAATCGGCTGGGTAAACTCATAATTATTACCAGGAATTTGTTTTACTGCTTGCTCCATTTCCTGCACTAATTCTTGTTTGGTTTTTTTAGGATTAGGCCAATCCTTGCGAGGTTTTAATATAATAAACGTATCAGCCACATTAGGTGGCATGGGGTCGGTGGCTACTTCTGCTGTCCCTAATTTTGCAAAGACTCGCTTTACTTCAGGAAATTGGCTTACCCGCTCCTCCACTAAATGCTGCATGGTGATGGCTTGAGTCAAGCTCGTTCCAGGAATTCGCATCGCATGCATGGCAATATCCCCTTCATCAAGGCTCGGAATAAATTCCCCACCTAAACGAAAAGCAACAAGAAGACTAACGACCACTAAAACTACCGCGGCACTAATTACAAGAAAACGGGCGTGAAAGCAGCGACGCAACACTCTGGCATAACCTAGTGAGAGGTAATGCACTAACCAGTTTTCTTTTTCTTGCACACGACCTCGTAAAAAAATAGCGACGGCTGCGGGAACAAACGTCAAAGCAAACAGCATGGAAGCGAGCAGCGCAATAATCACTGTTTCAGCCATAGGCAAAAACATTTTTCCTTCCACACCGGTGAGCGTTAAAATTGGTAAATACACCACCGTAATAATAAATACTCCAAAAATACTGGGCCTAATGACTTCGGTGGTCGCATACGCAATAACCTTTAAACGCTCTTCCAAATTTAACACACGATATAATGCATGCTGCTGTTCACCTAAATGTTTAATGCAGTTTTCAACGATAATGACCGCGCCATCGACAATCAAACCAAAATCAAGGGCCCCCAAACTCATCAAATTGGCACTGATTTTATTAGTGACCATCCCGGTAATGGTCAACAGCATGGACAGGGGAATTACCATGGCTGTAATAAGTGCGGCACGAACGTTGCCTAAGAACAAAAATAGAATGACACAAACTAATAGCGCCCCTTCGAGCAGATTATTCTTTACCGTATTAATCGTGGCATTCACTAGCAAGGTTCGATTATACACAGTGACTGCCTCAACACCTTCAGGCAGTGTTTTATTAATTTCTTTCATTTTGGCAGCCACCCGCTCAGACACAGTGCGGCTGTTTTCCCCCATCAGCATAAACACCGTACCCAAAACCACTTCCTTACTGTTCTCAGTAGCCGCCCCTGTACGCAATTCCTTACCTAATGCCACCTCTGCTACATCCCGAATACGAACCGGCGTTCCTTCAAAACTGGCAATGACAATATTTTCAATGTCCGCGATGTTTTTAACCTGTCCTGGAACACGGATTAAATGTTGTTCGCCATTGGATTCAATGTAACCCGCGCCGACATTGGCATTATTGCGCTCTAATGCTTCCACGATATCGTTTAAACTCAAACGATATCGAACGAGTTTCATTGGATCAGGTGTGATGTGGAATTGTTTTTCATAGCCGCCAATGGTATTGACCTCCGCAACACCTTCGACATTGCGCAGTTGTGGCTTAATTATCCAATCCTGAATGGTGCGAAGCTCCATAGGATTGTAGCGTTGACTGGCAGGCACATTCGTTTTATTCGTCACGGTATACATAAAAATCTCGCCGAGACCTGTTGAAATCGGCCCCAGCGTTGTTTCGGCCTCAGGAGGTAATTTATCCTTTACTTCCTGCAAACGCTCATTAATGAGCTGTCTTGCAAAATAAATGTTAGTGCCGTCTTTAAAGACCACGGTGACTTGCGATAAGCCATAGCGCGATAAAGAACGCGTATAATCAAGACTAGGTAGGCCGCTCATCGCCAACTCGATAGGAAAGGTGATGCGCTGCTCCACCTCAAAAGGTGAGTAGCCAGAAGCCTGGGTATTAATTTGCACTTGCACGTTGGTGATATCAGGCACCGCATCAATAGGCAAGCGCTGAAAATTGTATACACCCAAAGCGGCAATCACTGCCGTAAATAATAAGACAAACCAACGATGTTTTAGGGAAAAACGAATAATTTTCTCAAGCATCATCCATCCTTAGTGCTCGTGGCTTGCGCCTTCCTTGCCAAGTTCTGCCTTCATAAAGAAGCTGTTTTTGCTGACATAAGGCTGACCAACATCAAGACCTGACACCACTTCCACCCATTGTTCATCCTTTTCGCCTAAAATGACGGGTGTTGCTTCAAAATAATCACCTTGCCGCACAAAAATCATGTCCTTATCATTCAAACGCTGTATTGCAGAAAGAAGAACGGCAACCGGAACTGTTTTTTCTTTAATGGTAATCGCGCCATTCACATACATGCCTGGCAACCAGAGACGCTCTTCATTAGAAAGTACAGCACGTGCTAAAGTGGTTTGGCTGTCTTCAATTCCCAAAGGCGCAATGTAAGAAATGACACTGGTGGACTTTGGTTTTCCCTCATCTCCTGTCACAACAACCTCCATTCCTTGTTTTACCCGAGGAGTTTCTTTGCGGTATAAGGTAAAGTCAGCCCACACAGTAGTTAAATTAGCCACTTCATAAATGGGTTTCGTGTTTTGCGCCTGCTCCCCATTGGTAGCATACTTTTGTACAATGGTCCCCGTTATGGGTGCGGTAATATTGTAATTTTGCAGGCTTTCATTACTTTCAATGGTGACCAACACTTCGCCCTTAGTGACCTCATCGCCTAAATTTTTAGTCAACGCTTTAATAATCCCAGAATAACGAGGGTAAATCGGAGCAAGTGTATCGCGATTGGGGGCAATCTTTCCGACCACTTTTAATTGTGTTTTAATCGTTTGGCTTTCAGCAACCGAAGTTTGAATATCAGCCGCTTTTAAAATAGCCGGTGCTATTTTGATTCGTCCTTCATAGGTGGAATAATGCCAGGACAATCGTTTGCCCTTTAGCTCCAATTGAATCGTGACATCAAAGGAGTGGGGTTCTCCAATCACTTCATTACTTTGTAAAAAATTCTCAACGGGAATGAAGGTAATGGTCTCTTTTTTACCATTAAATCGGGTGAGATAAACAACTAAACGGGCCTTGGTTGGTATAATCAGTTCACCTTTCTCATAAACAAAGCCACGAAAATGAGGAGGCATACCCCGTTCAAAAATCAAAAGCTCAAGGGCTACATCACCTTCCTTGAATAAGCGACCACCTTGAGGGCCTTTTTCCATGATTTCTTGATGGTTGCCTTCTTCCATAGCATGAGAGCCCTCCCCTGCCCAGGAAAAAACCCCCATAACAAACCAAAGAATAAGAAGCAGAATGGATGGCTTAAATGGCTTTAGGAATGTCATTTGCTCTCCTTCTTAGAATTATCCAGTCCTAAAAGTCCTGTCATCTGAATTAAGGCTTTATGATAATCGGCATGAGCCTGCTGGTAATGCCGCTCTTCTTCATACAAAGAATTGAGTGCGGTTGATAATTCAATGTACGTGTAACGTCCCATTTGATAGCCCTCTTGAGCCAGTTTTATCGCTTTACGTGCCAAAGGCAATAAGGAATCCGTAACCAAATTGGCTTCATAGTGGTTTTGCTGGGCTTGTAAAAAGGCCGCATAGACACTTTGACGCACATCAAGACGCGTTCCTTGAAATTCATGGGCCGTCTGGGTGTATTGCGCTTCTGCTGTCATGATTTTGCCTTGATTTCGATTATATACTGGCACTTCTGCAAAAGCTGACATAACGGCCGCATTACTGCCGTCATCAGAAAAATGACGACCTCCCAATTGAATGTTTAAATCCGGCCAAACGGATTTTTTAACGGCGGTAATCGTCTTGCGCTTGGCTTGCAATTGCAGTTGCATTTGCAGTAGCTGAGGGCTTTGCGGTAATTTTTTTACTAATTCAGTCCAATTGACTGAAACACCTGGTAACCCTTTATCCACCAAAGGCCTATCCACTCTTAACCCATCACCTAACAAGCGCACAAGCTTGGCTCGCTGCAACAAAGCGTCCCGTGCTGCTTTATTTTCCTGGATTTTGGCCTCGCCCAATCGTACTTGCGCCAATCGCAAATCCAGCTCTGCCCCAGCACCTGCCTTAACCCGGCGCTCAATAGCCGCCACAATATCCTGATTCAGTCGAGTCAGTTTTTTGGTCACTTGATGCCATTGACCGGCGTATAGCGCATCCACATAAGCCACACCCACAGCCATATACAGCGCTGTTTGCTGAACTCTGATGCTGGCAAGAGACGCCAGATAGTCTGCATAGGTTGCTTTTTTCAAATACTGAAGTCGATGGCCTAAAGGAATCGGTTGAGTGACTGAAAACGTGGTTTCCGCAGATTCATAACTGGAGTAGGCGCCAGAGCCACCGAAATTCTCCGCCGTTAAAGTCAGTTGCGGATTGGGATAAAGGCCACTTTGAATAAAGTAACCCCGCATGGCCCTTGCTTTGTCCATTTCGGCTTGCAATTCAGGATTATTTCGATAAGCCGTGTCCAAAGCCTGTTTAAAAGTAAAGGGGGTAGCCGCCAGTACTTCGCAAACAACGAAGTACATCATCATGAAAATGACGAGACGTGAAAAATAACGCATTCCTTACCTTTTAAGAAAATCCATGTCAAACCTTATTGTTTCATTGTACCTTGATTTCGTGTCTTGATACACCCTATTGCTAAAATCAAGACAATCTGATGCTAATGCACTGAAATTTTTCTCAAATTGAGATACACTGCGTTTTATGGTCCCTCGTCATTTTATCCCATGGTGATACGATTATTCTTTATTTTATAAATACTCGTTACCGCTGAACTAAGGGCTCAATCATTAACCATTGGGATTGTAGCAAACGACTCACGCGCAGATAAAAATCATTTTTTTGGATTTGATATCGAACTCATGACGGAATTGTGCAAACAAATCAACATCCAGCGTCAATTTCAAGCCCATGCTGTTTAACGCGCTGTTTACGGACTTAAATGCCAGGTAAAATTGACCTCGCCATTGCAGCAATTACTATTACCGACGAACGACAACAAGCCTTTCTTTTTAGTCTTCCCTATTTAGCCAGTGAAGCACGTTTTGTCACCACCAAAAACAATTCGCTCAAGAGCCTTAAAAAGCTTACCCATAAGAAAACAGGTATTATCAGGGACTCTCTCTTTAAACAATTAATTACTCAGAAATTCAAATCCAACTCGATTAAAGAATACCCTTCGACAGATAAATTAATAACCGCCTTAAATCAATATGAAGTGGATGTTCTGCTTATGGATGATTTTTCTGCCGATTATTGGATAGCAAATAACAACCGGTTATTTAAAGGAGTTGGGGACACCATTCCGATTGGAATAGGTTATGGTATCATGGCTAAAAAAAATTCGATGGCGCTAATTAACAAAATGAATCAAGCCCTAAAACAAATTGAAAGAAATGGAATTTACTTGTCCTTGTATAACAAATACTTTCATACGATACCCATGCACTAATTGTCTATACTAATTAGTGTTAATTAGGTCCTTTCTAACGAGTTCCACGCCCATGGACATGAGGATGATAGCCACCAAATCGCTTCTTAACCGGCGTGTTACTTTTTGAGTCCTCTTTAGAAACGGAAGCGCTGCAGGAAAACAATAAAAAGGATAAACAAACTAAAAGAACTTCCATTAATTTTTTTACTAAAGTGAAGTGTTTCATGTATTTTCTTCCTTTTTATTAAGTTTGATTATTGAATAGTAAGCGACAGTCTGTTGATTGTGGCATTTAAAACGCTTTTAGCCAAATCCTGAGGCATCAAATGGAAAGATTACTGATACGAGTTATTGAGTATAATGGTTTTTTTACTGGTATCGCTAAGATATACTCGACTAAAAAATGGTCTCGGAAGAACTTAAATCATGAGATACTTGCGTCATCAAAGCACATCGAGCATCATTGCGCTCATTTTAATCAAGGAGGAGCAACTATGAAAAAACGGATTATTCCATCGGTCTGCAGTGGATTTATTTTATCCTGTATGACACAAATTGCTATCGCTGATGACATTCCAACTCGGTCATTGCCCATGTCGCAAATCCTGCAACACTTGCTGAGTAAGGGTTACCATACTATACAAGAAGTTGAGTTTGATGACGGATTATATGAAGTAGAAGCCCTTGATGAACAAGGAAATCAGATAATATTACGAATGAATCCACAAACGGGCGATCTCATCAAAAATCAAAACACTCAAAAATATCCAATATCCCTATTAGAAGCCGCCCAGAAAATTGAAGGGGCTGGTTATCATTCTATTTACAAAATAGAATCTCATGGTAGCCAGTACGAAGTGAAAGCCCTTGGCAAAGAAGATACGATAGTAAAATTAAGAGTAGATGCCAATACCGGTAAAATTAATAGAGACGAATGATTCGATTAGGCGTATTAATTAAAATGCCTAAAGACAGCTGATTTTTCTTTCAATAAGTAGTTATAACTGACACTACTTGTTTCTAAACGGTGCTATATTATTAAGAAAGATTTATAAGATGAGATGGATTGTTTTTCTATTGATTTCACAATCACTTTATTTCATTGCAAGTAGCATGGATATATGCCAAAACAGAGATTTTTTAAAGCCGTTATTGGGGTAATGGCCTTATTCAGCAAAATGCTTCTGTTGGCCTCTTGTGCCCCATCAACAACGACCAATGATTAGTAACAGCGGATTAATTATTTTAAGCAGATTATTACCACCTATCAAAAACAAGAGAAAGAAGTAGCCGAAAACATCATGGCAAGTGACAAGGGACTTTAGCTCGCAAATCAGGTACGCATTTTAACCATCACTATACAAAATGGCGAAATTTATTTTACTCAATTGAAAGCGACATTAATTTTATATTTTTACAATTAATACTTTTATTCATAATCAAAGTAAGTAATAGTCTTATATGGGTATGTTAAAAGCACGCTAAATAAAAGGAATTATAGATATGAAAATTGTTTATTTAATAATTAGCTTTATGATTCTTCTTTTGAATTCGGGCTGTGGTGGATTACGTCAAGTAAATGCAGATGCGAAAAATGTTAACTTATATTTTTCCTATCCTACAGGAAATTGCCGTTTCTTAGGGATTATTAAAAACCCAAATGTACATGAAGTTGTGGATATCCGCACCTCTTTAAAAGATCTAGAAAAAGATGATAATAATTTTTTAAAAAATGAAGGTGCGAAGTTAGGAGCAAATGTTATCGTTCTTGTAACCCATACACCAAGTGAAGCTCATAAGAGATATGTAAGGGGATCAAAAAACTTAACAACTATTAATATCCATTCCGTAATAGCTAATGCCTATTACTGTCCCCATGTGAAAGTTGACCAATTACAACAAAGAAATTTAGAAATTAAGCAAACTCCATTATTTGAAAATGATGACCTGCAGATCAATCATTAAAAAATCCAGGACCCTGGGTTAAATTACAAAACTGAGGATAATTTAACCCAGTATTGTCAGATAAATTGTCCCCATCCTAAAGACATGAGGAAGGATTTTCTTGGGAAGAGAAAGCTCAACACCCCAATGAACAAGGTCATTGATAGGTGATATATTCCTCATGGATGGATTAATATCATGAAGGTGACTATTTATTCCTATGAATTCATAAAATAATTCCAATGTATATTTGGCTTTTTTAAAAAAGAACAGCAACTCCTAACGTGATTGTATCTTGAGTGGTAGGCTCTCCCTGACTTCGAAGAATCCTCTTAAGAGCACCATACTCTACATCATGCTCATACTCTGAAAAAATATTAAGTCCTGGCTTAAGACGATAATAAGGTCTCAGGATATAACGCATTTGGTTTAAGCCATTGCCAATCTCGTTTTTGACGACGGTATGAGTGGCCAAAATGCTGCGAATTCCTGTGAGGAAGAAGAAGTTATTGGTCAGCTGGTTAGCCCGTGCTAACTGAATGTCAAACTTGACACTGCCATCACGATAATACGTTCTAATGTTGGTATCAATATACCAAGGCATTAACCCTTCAATACCAATACCAGGTTGCCAATAAGGGCCTCCCGGGCGATAAAAATAATTGACTCCTCCTTTAACCGCCCAAAATTGGCTAATCAAATGCCAATAGAACACATCGATGTCTGCGTTTTCAACGGTTCCTTTATAAATTTCAGCGTCCTCAGTATACAACTGGAGCTTATTGTAATCTGGGCCATAGAGGCCTCTAAACGTCATTTCCTGAGCATTATGAAAAGGGTCTTCGCCCAGCTCGATATAGCTTGAACGATAGAAGCCTTGATGATGTCCTGCAGGGTGTTTGATGAGAGAAGCATCCAGTGGCATGACTTCGTCTTCTCGTACGACCGGCCGATTGATGTAGGCTTGCTGATAGGCGTAATTGTCTGGCTTTCGAGTGCCGTTGGCAATCTCAATGATGGTGGTGTATTGAAATACGCGCGCCATGCCCGCGGTCATGTGCAGAAGATGGTGGCAATGGAAAAACCATTGACCGCTGGCTTCAGTATCAAAATCGGCAACGGCAGTCGCTCCTGGAGGGACTTCAATGGTATGCAATAACGGATCGTAAGCCCCATGACCATTGCGTAAAATAAACCAATGGCCGTGAATATGCATGGGGTGACGCATCATCGAATTATTGGTAAATATAATCCGATAACGCTTTCCTGGCTCAATCAAAATCGGTTTGGCCTTATATTCCGGTAGACCATTAATAAACCAGATATAACGGTCCATGTAGCCAAACAATTCCATTTTAATAATCCCATCGACTGGTTTATTCGGATTATTGGTTTTCACTGCCCCTTTTAACTCTTGGTATTTGGTTCCTAAGGTGGTGGCTTTTGCCGAATCAGGTGGCTCTATTTTATCGCCTATGATGGTCGGCTCAATGGGCATCTTCATGTTCATGGAGCCATTCATCGACATGCCCTGCTCCATAGGCCTGTCAGACTTCATGTTCCTATTCATAGACGTGTCATTAGCAGAGTTAGACGTCTTATTCTGGCCCATTGCGCTATGATTCATGTCCGGCATGGCCATGCTCTTGTTCATTGAGGTCGACGAAGAGTCAGATTTTATTTGAGCAGAGTTAGACGTCTTACTCTGACTCATTGCCCCATGATTCATACCTGGCATGGCCATGCTCTTGTTCATTGAGGTCGACGAGGAGTCAGATTTCATTTGAGCAGAGTTAGACGTCTTATTCTGACTCATTGCCCCATGATTCATACCTGGCATGTCCATACTCTTGTTCATCGAGGTCGATGAGGATTTGGACTTCATTGATGAGGTGTGAGCGGAATGATTGGATGCCTTGTCCATTTTCTTTTGGATAGTCTTAGAGGACATCGAATGATTAGCACTTTGCGAACTCATTGCTTGAGAGTGCGAAGGCATGGTCATGGAGGGTTTCATCGCCGTTGATGATGTTTTTTTGTTCATCAAGGCGTGTTGTTGATTTCCACCCATTCCCCCGCCATTCATAGACATCATCATGTTGGCCATCATTTCTCTTGTGACAGGAAGTGGTTCAGGGAAAGGAGTCACGTGCTGATAGTTGACGACTTGATTAGGATGGGTCACTAAGGCCCCATAAGCTTTGCCCAGCGTGTCAATCGACTCGGCATAAATAATGTAAGGCTTGTTTTTTTGAATGGTCACCAGGATATCATAGGTTTCACCTGGTGCAATCCAAAAATCCTCAATGGGATAAGGGCTCACATCATTTCCTTGAATGTGCACCATCTCCACTTTGGCATCAGGAATTTTAACACGATAGATGGTGCTTGCTCCTGCGCCAATGAAGCGCAGTCGCACCCTATCCCCTACCTTCACAGGGGCAGTCCAAGGATGAGATTTTGGGTGACCATTTAATAAATAGGCATCATAAGCCACGTCACTTAAATCATAGATACTCATGCGCATTTGTTGCATCATTTTATAATCAGCGATTAATTTTTTACGCTCTTCAGGAGAAGCTTTACGATAATCATGAAGAAACTTCATAAGCGAGGGTTGTAGGGGAAATCGAGGACCGTAATAGTCGCCGTCTTTTTTTAAATTCGCAAGCACTTGCTCGGCGCGAGTGTTGCTCCAATCGGATAAGACCACCACATAATCTTTGGTGTAGTGATAGCTTGGAGGATTGGGTGGATCAATAATAAAAGTACCATACAACCCTTCTTGTTCTTGAACCTTGGCATGGGCGTGGTACCAATAGGTTCCCCTTTGGTGAAGCTTAAAGCGATAATGGAACACGCCTCCCGGAGGAATTGGTTTTTGACTCACCCCGTCCACCCCATCCATTTGCCAAGGGACTAAAAGACCATGCCAATGAATGGACGTTCCCTCATCCAAATGGTTATACACATTGATGGTGACATCATCCCCTTCTTTAAAATGCAACGTCGGTGCTGGAATTTGCCCATTAACAGCAATAGCGCGTCTTAGTTTGCCTGCAAAATTCACCGTTTTATAAGCAACCACCAAATTAACCGTACGCTTTGCTCCACCTGTCATAGTGAGAGGTTTCACTGTTCTAACAGGTTGGCTTTTAGCGATAGGTTGTTTCATTTTGTATTGTGCAGGTTTCGATTGAGACGATGTAGTCTTGGGAGAAGGTAACGGTTGTGTTGAGGCACCATGTTGCTCATGCTGGGCAAACAAAGCAGAAGAATTAAGCAGTAAAAAGGAAAAAATAAAGCAATAATTCCTTATTAGACAACGCAAATCCTTTTGTAACATGTTTCCATCCTTCCATAAAAATCGTATTAATGCGGTGATACTGTCTTTTCTGCTGTGACAGGCAGAACACCATACCCATGCCGATAGACTAATTCCGCTCCATACCAAGCCGTCGTGAGCAGCAACACCTGGACAAAGAGCAACGCCATTAAGAAGACCAGCGTCGGTTTTTGGTGTTTAATATAACGCCAAACCATCCAGAAAGCCACAAGTACAATAGCACTCGAGGTAGTTAGTGCCCAGTTGCGGTGAATCACTTTTACGGCGTGCACCATAGCACCATGTTTTACCGTATAAAAGGCATAAAATCCAGCCGACACGGTGGCAATCGTGCTCAATGCGGCCAGCCATAAACACCAACGCGCCACGATTTCCAATTCGACAATAAACGGGTTGATTTTCCATCGAGTATTAGAGGCGAAATAGATTAAAGCATAAAGAATCACCGAAACAGAAAATAAGGCCACGGTAAAATGGACAAAAATGGGGTGCCAATTAGGGATAATTTCTATCATGGTCGATGCGTTTCTTATTCCAGTTTGGGGAACCAACATCCTATTCCCTCGTTTCTTCTTATAAAAAAATAGCCAAATGGCTATTCAGTTACCCCCTTTTTATTTCTTATTTAGTATTTTTGTCAATTGAATTGTTATCCGTTATGCTAAATGCCAGAGATAAAAATAGCAACAATAAACCGGGTTGTTTTTAGTCGTTGGCAAGAACAAGAACAATAATCTTGAAGGAATTGTTATGAACGCTAAGGATTGTTTTGCAGAGAATGACCACGAAGAAAAAATTAGAGAAACTAAATCTCTTTTTGATGAGAAAGAGGTTCATGAAGCCAGGGACTTAGAAAATGAAATGGACCTTGACGAGGAGTTTGATGCCATACGCTCTATGAATTAACGTCCTCGCCTGTTAATCGGGATCCTTATAAAGGGCTTCAAACCAATTGGTCATCACCTCATTACGCATGATTCGGGAGGATTCCAACGAATCCCTCATCATCTGCGCAACACCATGCTCTATTTTTTTAAAGCAATTGCTCTGTGTAGCCATGCGGCGATTGGCTTGAATGGGTGGGCTTAATAGTTCGATTGCTTTCATCAGTGGATTCACTTTTTCAGAAAACACATAGCGACTTAGGCGCATGGGATGCGTTTTCTCAAGCCACCAGGATAAAAAAGGGTTACTTAAGCTCTGCACAGAAGGTTGGATAACTTTTTGATAAATTGAGTCATTGGCTTCGGATGTTTGACGAACCTTGTCAAACGGTTGCGTGGAGCTCGTTGTGCAAAGTTCTGTAAGTTCTCGCGCTTCAAAACGCACATGATATTGTTCTTTACTGCAATCGGGATCGCCCGTTGGGTTAACGATTATCATTTCATAAAGCCCTGGCTGCAATTGCTCAATGGCATCACTATGCTCTAAAATAGCACGATGGTGCAATCGAACGACCTTAGCCGACACAAAGATTCCTAAATGCCCAACGGAAGGATGAAGCAGATAAACCACTCGTTGTTTGGCCTTCTTCAAGGCTTGTGTCGTAGGATAAATGGTTCTTATCCAATGTAAAGCCTGCCTCGGTGGGGTAATTTGATCGCCTTGGGAAGCAAAGAGAACAAGAGGGCTTTGAATGCGTTTCAAATCGTAAACACATCCTTTATGAATCCGCATTTCACCACGCTCTAGTTGATTGCCAATAAAAAGATTATTCACTGTGGCCATTATCTCTTCTTGACTGAATTGATAAAAACCATTCCACCAACGTTCAAACTCCAAAAATCGCTCACGCTCCCCATCAATTTCATCAAATAAGCCATAATACTTATCCCAAATGGCCGTGGTGGGATTGAGTAACTCAAAATTAGAGACCAACCAGGCCCCATCAAAGATTCCTTCTTTTAAATCCGATAGGAAGCGGGCACTCCAGGAACCACCCAAGAGTCCACCCAATAACTGCATGGGATTGGCTTCTTCTTCGCTGTTGGACCAATAAGAAACTGGTGAGCCATTCATGACCGTCAAGCCAACCGATCCCACGCAATCAGAGACCAATAAAGCCAGCATCCAACCGGCTTGACAATTGCCATAAAGAATGGGGGCTTTGCCTTCATGCCAGGCTTGGACTTTTTCAACAAAATGGCGCAAAGTCATCAGGACATCGGCGAGCGTTTGATGAGACACCGGATTAGGATAAAAAATAACAAAATACACAGGATGACCACTATGTAACGCGATGCCTACTTCAGAGTCCCGTTTGAAACCACCAATCCCTGGCCCATGGCCTGATCTGGGATCCACAATAATAACTGGATGAGCATGAGGATCAAAACATTCTTCAAAGCACACATCACCGACTTCAAGAATTTTAACCAATGCATAATTCGTTTTAGGCTCCAATGATTTCCCATCCAAAACAAATTCATATTTGAAATTAAGCAGTGGTGGCAACCCTTGTTGTTCGTGCTCCATCATATTATTGGCGCGTTCACGCAAAGTATTCCAAAACAAAATAGAACGCTGCCAACAATCCAGTTGATAAGAAAAAAAATCATGCCCCATTTGATAAGGCGAATCGGTATTTTCCTTGCCCATGCATCACCACCATCCTGAATAACCCACCTCTTTATCTATTGTGGACTAGGGATAAGATTTTTACAAAAATTTTCTCTCCATTGGATGACTGATATGGACAAGACCTATTAAAGTCAACGACTGCTCAAGGAAGTGATTAAGGGAGATTAAATAACAAATAATCCAGTCGTAACCGTTTGTTGTTGCGCCGTAGATAATCTATTATGGTAATACCTCATTTGATTAGGATGAATCTCATGAAAAAAATCAATTTTCTATTGTATTTATTAACCATGCTCGCCATATCCTTTGTGACCTTGGGTCATGGAACCACTGAAGCCACTGACACTACAAACCAAACGAAACACCTGTATCGCGGCTCCTCGATTAGTCTTGAAGAGTTAGCACAAGTTGCGGATTTATCCTCCGCACGGGATCAAAAAGGAAACCCCGTGACCCTAGAAGAAGAAAGCTACCAGGTTGGCTCTTTTACAAAAGGCACAGTGACTATCATCCCCAAAAGTGGGAAAGCAGACGATGTCATTACTTTGGATTTAAAACCAAATTAATTTATAAACATTTTACCTGGCCCGTTTGCACTCAACATAGGACAAAATCCAATTTTATCCAATGAAAATGAGAACCAAAAATGTTGCTTGTTGCTTTTTTATTTGCAATATAAATAAACCCAATTCTCTCACAGCTAACACAAGGGGTTTGCCGCTGATTTTTTATTGTACGGGTTGCCCTTTCTCGACAAAATAAATTAAAAAACTCAATAAAAAATTGTGATAAGTAAGGATTTACGACAATATACTATTTAATATTTATATAAAATGGTAGAAGAGCATCCTATAAATCAATAGGTTAGATTATCCGATTCATTAGTCAAACAAGCGCAATCGATAAGCACTGTGATGTCTCTCATTCTTAAGTATGCGAAATGGACATTGGATGAACCAAACTTTAGTTCCATTAATTTTTTAAAGGTTATCGTATGAAAACAACCTGTTTTCTTCAAGGAATCATGACCATGATTTGCCTATGTTGGGGAGGGCTAGCCTTTGCAATTGCCAATACACCCCTGACGTTAACCGAAGCAGAACATTTAGCGCTTGCCACCTCCCCTGAATTAAAACGTTTACAAGCAAACAGTCGAGCGTTACAACAGCAAGCCGTCGCCGTTGGCCAATTATCCGACCCACAATTACTGGCAGGTACGATTAATGTCCCTACCGATACCTTCAGTTTTACCCAAGACATGATGACCATGGTAGAGGTCGGTTTGCAACAGCAATTTCCACGGGGTCACTCTTTAAAGATGAAATCCCAACAAACACAAGCGTTAGCGAAAGTAGAGCTTAAAAAAGCCTTTGATCAAGTCATCACCTTGTTACGTAACGTACGAGAAACTTGGTTAGATCTGTATTATTGGACGAAAGCCTTGCAGGTTCTTCACGCCAATCGGTTGTTATATAAGGATTTACTGAAGGTCACGCAATCTCAATACAGTAACGGTAAAATTAATCAATCCGATGTGATTCAAGTGGAATTGGAATTATCACGACTCAATGATCAGGCCATTCAAATTCAGCAGCAACTTGATATTTTACGCGCACAACTAGGTCGATGGATTGGGATTAATCCTGTCAATCGCCCATTAGCTCTTTCAATGCCTGCGTGGTCTCGGCCACCACCATTGAATCAGTTAAAAGCCCGATTACCAAAGCATCCTTTGTTACAAGCCGATGCCTCCAATGTGAAAGCCTCCCGCTATGAGGTCGCGTATGCCAAAGAACAATATAAACCAGGTTGGTTACTTGGTGTGAGTTATGGCTTCAGGCAAGGAGTCATGCCAGACAGGATGCCTCGCTCGGATATGTTGACCGCTCAAGTTACAATGGATCTGCCTGTTTTTACTGCTAATCGACAAGATAAGCAATTAAATGCCAGTTACAACCGACTCAATGCGAGCCACTTTGAAAGACAAACACATTATCGAGATTTGCTTCAGGCACTCAGTGCGCAATATGCGACATGGCAGCGTCTTTCAGAACGTGAGGTCATCTATGAAAAGCAATTGCTTCCTGAAGCAAAACAAAATGCCAAAGCGGCTTTATTGGCTTATCAAAGTGCAACCACTGAATTAACCACCGTGCTACGCGCCTACAGCAGCCAATTAACCATTCAACTGGAACAAGTACAGATACAAGTTGAGCGCCTGAAATCCCGTGCAACACTACTGTATTTAGAAGGAGTTGCCCTATGAACAAGAAATTAGTACTCATAATCGTAATCTCCATTATTTTGGGAGTGTTCCTGGGGCGTTGGACAACTAACATCATTACTGGAAAAGCTTCACAAGAGGCAACCAACAAAAAACCACTCTATTGGATTGATCCCATGGAGCCAATGATTCATTACCCAGGACCCGGAAAATCGCGCATGGGCATGGAACTTGTTCCGGTCTATCCAGACGACAACCAAGAAAAAGGTGAAAAAGCAACAGTTCAAATCTCACCATCTGTAGTCAATAATCTTGGTGTACGTACCGTTCCAGTGATACAAACAACATTAGCAAGACATATAGACACAGTGGGGTTTGTAGAGCCTAATGAAAATCAAATCAGTCATATTCATACTTATGCTGATGGCTGGGTGAAAAATCTGGTGGTCAAGGCAGTAGGTGATTCTGTTAAAAAAGGCCAATTGCTGTTGCAATATTACTCACCCCAATTAGTAACTGCCCAAGAAGAATATCTAATCGCCTTAGAAGGCAATAATCAATCCTTAATTACAGCGTCTTATAAACGATTACAAGCCTTACACATCTCTGAACAACAAATTGAAGACATCAAAAAAAATCATCAATCGAATCAATTAGTAGCTGTTTATGCTCCACAAGATGGCATTGTTGCCGCTCTTAATATTCGGGAAGGTATGCGAGTTACACCGGATGTGGAAATAATGAGTTTAGTTGATCTTGCCAACGTTTGGATGATTGCCCAAATTTTTGAAGAACAAGCCAATTGGGTCAAGATAGGTGACCAAGCCGAAGCTCGAATATCAGCGTTCCCACAAAAACAATGGAAAGGTAGGGTAGAATACATTTACCCTCGATTAGAGCCCATGACTCGCACCGTCAAAGTAAGATTTCGTTTTGATAATCCCGATAATCAATTAAAACCTAATATGTATGCCAGCATTTCTATCCTGGTCAATCCGAAATCCAATGTACTGAGTATTCCTCTTGAGGCTTTGATTCGAAGTCCACAAGGTGATCGAGTGATAGTGGCCTTAGGCAAGGGACGTTTTCAAGTTCGCCAAGTCAAAGCAGGTATGGAATCGGGTGATCGAGTCGAAATTCTTTCGGGCCTTAAGGTAGGAGAAAACGTCGTTGTTTCCGGACAATTTCTGCTTGATTCCGAGTCGAATTTAAAAGCGGGTTTGGAGCGCTTGGAAACACCTGAAGAAAATGAAAAAGCCAAATCCTCAGGGATGAAATCCACGAACCCCAAAGGACAAAAACCATGATTGCAAGCATCATTCGTTGGTCAATTAACAACCGTTTTCTAGTGATACTCGTCACTGTAATGATGATAGTAGGAGGCCTCTACACCATCAATAACACCGTTGTTGATGCCATTCCCGATTTATCGGATGTCCAAGTGATTATTAAAACAGAATTTCCCGGACAAGCACCACAAGTGGTTGAAGATCAGGTGACTTATCCCTTAACCACCGCCATGTTAGCAGTACCCGGTGCTGTTACAGTAAGAGGTGAGTCAGGTTTTGGAGTATCTTATGTGTATATCATTTTTAAAGATGGCGTTGATCTGTATTGGGCACGTTCCCGGGTTCTGGAATACTTAAGCCAAATTGCCAATCAATTACCACCTGGGGCAAAAGTAGCTTTAGGGCCTGATGCAACAGGTGTTGGATGGGTCTATGAATACGCGCTTGTTGATCGCACAGGCCAACATGATTTGTCGCAACTCACCAGTTTACAAAACTGGGTTCTCAAATTTGAATTACAAAAAGTACCTGGTGTTGCTGAAGTAGCTACCGCAGGTGGCATGGTGAAGCAATATCAAATTACTTTAGATCCCAACCGATTACGCGCCTACGGTTTGACTCTCGACCAGGTCAAGCAAGCGGTGCAGCGAGGTAATCGTGAAGCAGGAGGCGCCACCATTGAAATGGGCGAAGCAGAATACATGATAAGAGCCAAAGGCTATTTGCAATCCATTCAGGACATTGAGCAAATTCCAGTAGGTTTAGGTAAAAATGGCATACCCATTTTGCTAAAAGAAATCGCTCATATACAACTAGGTCCACAAATACGACGCGGTATGACCGAATTAAATGGCGAAGGGGAAGTAGTGGGGGGCATTATTGTCATGCGCTCAGGCCAAAATGCCATGCAAACCATTGCCAGTGTCAGAGCAAAACTCAATCAATTGCAAGCAAGTCTTCCTAAAGGCGTGGAAATCATTACTACCTATGATCGCTCAAGTTTAATCCAACGAGCGATTAATACTTTAAGGGATAAGTTAATTGAAGAATTTATTGTTGTTTCTCTAATTTGTGTGGTTTTTTTATTCCATTTTCGCTCTTCATTAATCATTGTGATTAGCTTACCTATTGCTATTTTGCTCGCATTGATAATCATGCATGTGCAAGGGATTAATGCCAATATTATGTCCTTAGGGGGTATTGCTATTGCCATTGGCGCCATGGTGGATGCGGCCATTGTCATGATTGAAAATGCCCACAAGCACATAGAGCATAATGCCATTACTTCAGAAAATCGCTGGCCAATGATGCAACAAGCAGCTCTTGAAGTGGGGCCACCTTTATTTTTCTCTTTACTTATCATTACCGTGAGTTTCTTACCGGTTTTTACCTTACAAGCTCAAGAAGGACGGTTGTTTGCACCGCTTGCATATACCAAAACCTATGCGATGGCAGCTGCTGCAGCACTTTCAATTACCTTAGTACCCGTGTTAATGGGTTATCTTATCCGTGGCAAAATAAAGGCGGAGCAAGAAAATCCAATCAATCGTGCCTTAATGGCTGTTTATCGACCGATTCTACAAGCGAGTTTGAAAACACCCAAAACAACATTAACAATCACAGCCTTCATCATGCTTATTGGATTTTGGCCTGTCTCTTATCTTGGTGGTGAATTTATGCCAGAACTGGATGAGGGGGACTTACTCTACATGCCAACCACTTTTCCAGGCATTTCGGCAGGTAAAGCACAGCAACTTTTACAACAAACTGATAAATTGATTGCAACTGTCCCTGAGGTTAAAACAGTATTTGGTAAGATTGGGCGTGCTGAAACAGCAACGGACCCGGCTCCCTTATCGATGATAGAAACCACCATCCAATTCAAACCTAAAAATGAATGGCGTCCCGGAATGACTATGAATAAATTGCGTGATGAACTGGAGTCAGGTCTCAAGTTGCCAGGGCTTTCCAACGCGTGGGTGATGCCCATTAAAACTCGCATTGACATGTTAGCAACTGGGATTAAAACGCCAGTAGGGATTAAAGTTGCAGGACCTGATTTAAAAACCATTCAATCTATTGGTCAACAAATTGAAACTGTATTGAAGAAAGTACCGGGCACAACGTCTGTTTTTGCTGAACGAGTAGCTAGTAGCCGTTATGTGACAGTAGATATCAACCGCGTCAAAGCGGCACGTTATGGGTTAAATATTGAAGACATTCAGCAAATTGTTGAAACAGCCGTGGGTGGAATGAATGTGACACAAACGATTGAAGGGCGGGAACGTTATCCGGTTAACTTGCGTTATCCTCGTGAGATTCGCGATTCTTTGGAAAACTTACGTTCACTACCTATTGTCACTCCAACAGGAGCCACTATTCCTTTAAGTGAAGTGGCCACCGTTACGATTACCGAAGGACCTGATATGATTCGCAGTGAGAACGCCAGACTCAATGGTTGGGTTTATGTGGATATTGCAGGACGCGATTTAGGTTCTTATGTGAAAGAAGCTCAGAATATTATTAGGCAACAGGTAAAATTACCCGCAGGTTATTCGTTGGCATGGTCCGGGCAATATGAATACCTAGAGCGTGCCAAAGAGCGTTTATCCCTTGTTGTTCCTTTAACAATAGCTATTATTGCCTTTCTATTGTATCTTAATTTTCGTCGCTTAGGTGAAGTCATCATTATTTTAGCAACCCTGCCCTTGGCATTAATCGGCGGCATTTGGCTACTTTATTTATTGGGATATCATTTATCCGTTGCCGTAGGAGTTGGCTTTATTGCTTTGGCGGGCGTTGCCGCTGAAACAGGGGTCATCATGCTGGTATTTCTTAATCAAGCCTTGGAAAAGCAACAGCGGCAAGCGAAGCAAGAGCAGCGTGCTCTTACCAAAGATAATGTGTATACCGCCGTAGTCGAAGGAGCACTCCTGCGCCTACGGCCCAAAATCATGACAGTGACTGCCATTATTGGAGGTTTATTGCCGATTATGCTATTAAGCGGCACGGGCTCTGAAGTGATGCGACGTATTGCTGCACCGATGGTTGGCGGGATGGCTAGTGCCACCATACTCACTCTGATTGTTATTCCAGTGGTTTATCTTTTGTGGCAACGAAAAAAATACTAATAAAAAATTTGAGTTAGGTAATAAAAGAAAAAACTTAACGTTGAAGGAAGTTTGATAGCAATTTCCATAATAAATAGTGGTAGATTCTCGATTAAAAAATTTATCCCGAGTTATATAGAATGATATGTAACTCAATCAAATGTTTCTATTAGTATTACTATTTGACAGGTGATGCAAAAGTGTTACACTTATATTAGGCACCAATTTAGGAGCAATATCATGCCTACTAAAAATCCAAGAATAAATATTACTTTTGAGGAATCAACAGCAGGGTTACTTGCCTACCTTGCAGAGCTAGAACATAAATCGATTTCAGGCTTGGCTAAAGAACTTATCATG
Organism: Legionella gratiana; assembly: GCF_001467695.1. GTDB lineage: Bacteria > Pseudomonadota > Gammaproteobacteria > Legionellales > Legionellaceae > Legionella > Legionella gratiana. The sequence goes on along the minus strand of NZ_LNYE01000029.1, from coordinate 537,853 downwards.
GAGGCATTGGAAAGACGTGAAGATAAAGTATTGTCTGCCATTGCTGAATTTCGTGATCATGCTACAGTAAAAAGAGTGAAGCATGATGACGCCTGGAAGTAAACTGTATCAAATTGAATATATAGAAGATGTTGTTAAAAACGACATGCCTAGTTTGTCAACTTCAGCCAAAAAGCTCATAAAAAAAGCCATCGAAGAGCGTTTGATGGCTGATCCTATCGGTTTCGGTAAGCCACTGCGATATAGCCTTAAAGGACATAGACGTTTGCGAGTTAGTGATTATAGGATTGTTTACCGCATCGAAGCAGAAACAAATACCGTCGTTATTATTGCAATAAAACATCGAAAAGAAGTTTATGATGATTTTTAGAACATTTCTATCCAGACAAGTATCAGACTTATACACCGGCTCCATCACAGTACCTGCTAGAGTGATAAGATAGAGAACCTGAGATTCTCCCCTACCTCACTATTACTTCAAAGCAGGCTACGCAACAAAAATCAACCTGTCCTAGTATTTCTATTAACCCTAAATCAAGGTTGTTAACACCATTTATCGCACCATTCGACTCGTTAACTATACAAAAGCACCGTACTTGACTTCAATTAGCTAGCATAATATTGTAATGTCGGAATGTTAAAAATCATTCCATCTCATGTCATTTAAAAGGAGCTAAAATGAATAAGTCAGATCTCATAAGGACAATTGTTACAAAAAAAATGAAAAATACTAAAGGACGTAATCTTTGTTGTTGGTAATACCAGTATTATAAAAAGATACCATTCACCTCATGACTTAGGTGAATGGTATTTATCTTATTAAGAGGTCATTGTTATGACAACGCCAATTGATAAATTATTAGAATATAAAAACACACAAGTATTAAATAGGTATAAAAAAGATTATCCCAATAATAAATTAAAAGCCGAAGAAGCCTTTCCAGAGTTATTGAAATACTTATGGATTTCTCAAAAACATAAAGAAGATTTATGTCATTTTCCAGAAAATGACGAATTAAAGTTCTCCTGTGGAATATACCCTGACATGTTGGATATTGATGACATGTGGCATACTTTCCTTCTTTTTACAAAGGATTATATGGCTTTTTGTGATCAATTTTTTGGAAAGTATGTACATCATACACCCGCTTCAGACAACGAGCCAATACCTAACAATGAATTTGAAGTCGATTTCAGTCGATATTTATTCTATATTTATGACCATCTAGGAGAAGAAACCGTAAAAAAATGGTTTGGCGAACTACTAGAGGAAGAAGTTGATATGGCCTAATGCCATTTTGCAAACACTGCCTACCAATATTGTCACTTATGCACAGCAATTGAATGGAATTGAAAATTGATAATCAGGAATCTCATGAATCGTCTTGCTGCTTGCTTTAAGTAAATGAGTGCATTTTCTCAATGTATAATAATGCTCTTGTTTTAAAATTAGGTTGTTTTCATGTTTTTTCGCATTGTTTATATCCCCCATGAGCATCAGAAGATCTTTAAATAAATTTTTATGAATCACCTCAAAACCATAAGCTGTTACAAATCGACTAACCTCGTCAGGCGGTAAAGAAAAACAATGCAGTTCTCTAGATTCAATTGGCATGTCTTCTGAAAAAGAATTAATTATTTTAGGAATAAAACTCAATATGAATTCATCATGCTCCTCAAGAAGATTAGCCAACCCTGCTAATAACTGCATTACTCCCTTTTCATTTAAATACATCGTAAGACCTTCTGCGATTACTAATGTTTTGCTTCCTTTCTTAAATCCATTAGCACACAGAACTTCTTCTAAATTATCTTCTAAAAAATCACAGTCTACACAAAAGAAATTTTCATTAAAAATGTGGGTATGGTTAATTCTTATATCAACTGGTGTTTGTCGGATTCCAATTTCCTTTGGAATATTCAAGAGTGCTTTCAGTTTTATTTGACGAGTTTGTCCCCTATCCAATTCATAAAACTGAACGTTTGGAAATTTTATTGATGAGATAAACGCTCGTACATCATAGCCACCACCTAGAAAAATAACTTGTCTTACACCGTTAGATAAAATACCCATTTCTACCTTGTGTTTCAGCATTAGTTTTCTAGCTAATATCATGGAGTGATAACCAGGAGTAACTGTTTTATTAAAAAAATTATGTTGTAAATAATGTAACAGTTTTTTTAGACTGTTTTCATCTCCATAAGAGCAGCCATAAGATTCGAAATCAACCACTGATGAAATGATGTGTTGGGCTAAACATAGTTCGATATAAAATTCAGAAGGTATTAATGGCTTATTTATAGATTGAATATAACTGCTCATCACGGAAAGCGCTGTTAAACTTGCGTTAACTCTATTGTTCTCTTTCATCACCTGAGTCATGTATGCTTATCCTAATTTATTGTTTTGCATAAGCCTATTTTTTAGCTATCTTTGCAGAAGAGACGAAACAAATATGCCGCGCACGTTATTTTACATCAATATATTTAGTCAAGTAACCACTCCTCAGTAATGGGGAACGGATACTTGACAAGTCTGATCTCATTTTAGCAACTGCAATATCCCTCTGGGCAAAACGCATTTGCACCTGTTTGGCTATATAGGACAAATGTGAATCAGTAATAAACTGCGAATCACAGGATATATTACAACCGATGCCTTAATTAATTAGGGGCATCCGAAGGATACAAAGAACGCAGCTGCGCCAACACTTTTTGTAATTTTTGCCAGTTGACTTGTGTCCCTTTTTTATCATTGGCATCGCCTGATTTATCAAGACGAGTGGCCAATTGACTGACATAGCTTAGATTTTGCTGCAGTGTTTTTTTCTGCTCCTCTGACAAATCTTTGCTTAATGCAGGTAATGCGTTGACTAAATCACGAATGGCAAATGCATGCTGGTGTATTGTCGTTAAATCATCACTACTAAGCACTTGATTAATGGATGCCGCATGCTTATCTACAGCCTCCCAAATGGCTGGAATCGTTTTGGGAATGGATTGTGTTGACTCTTCAGTAGAATCAGCCATTGCTTGAGAATACCCACAAACCAACAAAACACTGGTGATAAGCCCTAACCAAAAATGACTTTTTTGTTTCAAAGTAACGTGCTTCATGTTGTTTCTCCTTGTTCCGTTTTATTGAATTGCATCCGCTGTTCTCGCCATACTTCAATAGCATTATACACCGTAGGTACTACAAACATATTGAGTACAGTAGAAGTAAATAATCCTCCCAAAAGCACCTGAGCTAAAGGACGCTCCAGTTCCTTTCCTGCAGGCGAACCCCATAACAGAGGAATTAAGCCAAGCGCTGCTGTTGCGGCGGTCATGAGTACGGGCACTAAGCGATCGAGGGTTCCTTGAATGACCACTTGCTCACGTGGTTGTCCCTGGACACGCAATTGATTGTAGTGGCTCACTAAAATAATCCCATTACGTGCCGCGATTCCAAATAAGGTGATAAAACCAATCATAGCCGCCACACTCATGTTAGCACCGGCAAGAAACAAAGAAATGACCCCACCAATCAAAGCCAAAGGCAAATTGAACATCACAAGCAGTGCCTCACGAAATGTTCCGAAAGCCTTATGAAGCAGGATTAACATGATAAAAACAGCAAGTGCACCAAAAAGAATAATCACGCGAGAGGCTTGCTGCTGACTTTCAAACTGACCGCCGTATTGGATGAAATAACCGCTGGGCAAGGTCACCTTTTCCTTAACCCGTTGTTGCACTTCTTGAATCACACTACCTAAATCCCTCTCTTGCACATTAAAAGCAATCACCAAAACACGCTGCACATTTTCCCGATTAATTGCAAAAGGCTGGGGTTCTAGGCGAATATCAGCTACCGCACGCAAAGGAATTTTAGTTTTCTGATTCTCCGTTCCATGAGCGTCAATCAGCATGTTTTGAATGGCTTTAACACTATCTCGTCCTGTTTCACTCATGCGCAAATACAAATCAAACGTTCGCTGCCCTTCGAGAATACTCGACACGGTTACGCCATTCAAAAGAACTTGAACATCCTCAGAAATTTGCCCCACATTAATGCCATAACGCGCGGCTTTTTCTCGGTCAATGGTAATGACCAACTGGGGTACATTAATTTGTTGCTCTTTGTTAACATCCACTATTCCTGGTACGGTTTTTAATAGGGCTTCGACTGATTGACCCAGTTCGTTTAATGTCGCAAGATTATCACCAAAGAGTTTTACCGCGACTTGTGCTCTGACCCCCGACAGCACTTCATCCATACGATGGGCAATAAATTGACCTACATTAAACAGCGCTCCTGGGATGTTTGCCAAATCCGCTCGAATGCGTTGCAATAATTCATCCGGAGATATGCTCTTGTCTTTGCCAAAATCCAGGCGCACATCGAACTCACTGATGTTGGGTGGTAGGGCATCTTCGTCCAATTCACTGCGGCCTGCCCGTTGAGCAATGGAAATCACTTGCGGATACTTCAACAAGGTTTTACTGACTTGATTGCCTAAGCGCATGGATTCATCCAGCGAAGTTCCTGGCAACGTACTCATCACAATAATAAAATTGCCCTCATGAAACTCAGGTAAGAAGGAAGTCCCAAAAAAAGGAAGTAAAGCTAAAGCAAAAACAAATGCGCCAATCGCGATAGTCACGACCGTTTTACAATGGTCCAATGACCAATTTAACCCCATTAAAAAATGTTTTTTTAGCCAAATCACAAAACGAGTTTCCGCTTGAGATTGTTTGGCTGCTTCTTCTTCCGTCAAATGATAACGTTCCTCTTGAGATAAAGCATGCATCACCACTTTATTCTCTTGCTGTTTTTCACTTTTTCGCACTAAAAGGAGATAACAAAGGGCCGGCACCATAGTAATAGAGACAACAAGAGAACCTAAGACTGATGCGATATAAGCAATGGCTAAAGGACTAAAAATCCGCTCAGGGATTCCTGATAGAAAGAAAATGGGCAAAAACACGAGGCTAATAATAATGGTCGCATAAACTACGGAACTTCGAATTTCCAAAACCGCATCAAAAACAATTTCAATCGCGGGTAACGGTTTATCGCTCATGCGATTAAGCCTTAAGCGATGGACCACGTTTTCAACGGTGATGATGCCATCGTCAACCACTTCCCCAATCGCAATCGCCATCCCACCCAAGGTCATCGAATTGATACCAAAACCAAAATAATGAAGCACCAGGATGCCGACAATAAAAGAAACCGGCATGGACAAAAACGTAATAAAAGAAGCTCGCCAATTCATTAAAAAAAGAAACAATACTGCAATGACGATAATTGCTCCTTCAATCAGGGCTTTCGTTAAGTTATGAATAGCCGATTCAATAAAATTGGCTTGACGAAACACCTCGGTGATTAATTCAATCCCTGCTGGCAACGATTTTTTGATATCCGCTAAAGCTTGTTCCACTTTATGTGTCGTGGTTAATGTGTCGGCGCCATAAATTTTAGAAACAGTACCAATCACCGCATGTTCTGCATTATAAGACGCATCACCCCGTTTAATTTCACCACCGAAAGCGACTGCAGCCACGTTATCAATGGTAATAGGAACCCCATTACGGACTACAATCAGTGTTTTTTTAATATCTTTAAGCGTTTTAATCCGCCCAATGGTGCTCACTACGAATTCAGTACCGGCTTGATGGACAAAAGCACCAGGCACATTTTGATTTCCTGTTGTCAACGCTTGGCGCACTTCTTCAACCGTGATGCCATAGGCCAGCATGCGCGAAGGAATAAGCCGCACTTGATATTGCTTGACTTCCCCGCCTAAGGAAACTACAGAAGCCACCCCGCCTAAAGCTAAGAGGCGCGGACGAATAGTCCAGTCAGAAATGGTTCGCAGTGTTTCTGGGCTTGCGCTGCCACTCACCAAAGCATATTTAAGCAACCACCCGACCGCTGAGGTGACGGGCAGCATCACCGGTGATGAAACCCCCGGAGGAAGGCGGTTTACTACTTGTTGAATACGTTCATTAACCAGTTGGCGATTGCGGTAGATGTCCGTTTTATCATCAAATACCACGGTAATCGTCGATAATCCAACGGAGGTTTTTGAGCGAACACTAGCTACCCCTGGTGTTCCATTAATAGCGCTTTCCAAAGGGTAAGTCACCAGGGTTTCCACATCTTGGGTTGCCATGCCAGGCGCTTGGGTTTGAACTACCACTTGCGGTGGTGCAAATTCAGGAAAAACATCCACCGGCATTCGTTTTAGGGTATAACCACCCAGTAAACAAAGAATAATCGTTAACGCCAAAATCAAAGGGCGATTATGTAAAGACCAGGCAATGAGGCGAGTAAACATTTATTGGGGCTCCTCATGACTGCCGGATTGAAATTTACTACCACCACTAAGCCATAATGTATAAAGCTCACGATTGCCTTGAGTGACAACGAGGTCGCCAGGAACCAAGCCATCGGTAATTTCTGAGAAGTCATCATCCACAGCACCGACTTGAACATCCACTCGCTCGTAAGTATCCCCATTTTGCACAAAAACAAATTGCTGATTATCCGCCTGTAAAAGAGCCGCGTTAGGTACGGCAAGTGCTGCCTCATTACGAGCTAAAATGACGTTGGCGCGTACAAACATCCCGGGCTTTAGGAGTTTCTCTTCATTATCCAAGGTGATGCGCACATTCACGGTACGAGTTAAGGAGTCAAGATTGGGTTCAATTAAAGTTACTTGTCCTGCAAAAACCTTCTTTGGGTAACTTAAGGCATGAATAGTCACTTCTTGCCCTACCTTAACCTTACCTAAATCTTCTTCATACACTTGGGCTACGACTAATAATTTATCGCGATTACTGATGTGAAAAAGAACCGTGTTCGGCTCAACCGCTTGACCTAAATTGATATTTCTCGCATCAATAATACCCGCAATGGGGGCTGTGACGGCGACACTTGGAGGAGGATTACCTACTAACCTTGACTGTACTGTGGCCAAACGTTGCCCTGCCTTGACGCTATCCCCTAAATTCACATCAATGGCGGTCACGCTCCCACTAATCCGAATACTGACATCGGCTTGGGCATCAGGTAACAATTGAATTTGGCCATTTAAACCAAGCATTTGCGCCATGGGGCGATTGGTTGCTTCCACCACCTTGATGTCAAGCATTTTAGTTTGTGCTGGTGTTAAATGAACGGGGCCTTTGGCTCCTCCCTCGCTCACTTCAATTTCTTCTCCATGGGCAAAACACCCTTGAATAGGAAAGAGTAGACTAAGAAACAGACTAATTAATGCCATCCTTCTCATTTGCTGCCACCATCTCATTTGCTATCCCCATTCCTTTGATACGCTAAATAAGAGCAAAACCCATTGGTTTTACCTGGACCAATAGCCGTACATAAAGCCACATACACTTGCAAATACTTTTCTAAAGTATTGAGATATGTTGTTTGCAAATCATTTTGTTGTTTTTGCACTTGCAATACATTCAAAAAAGAAATTTGTCCGCTCTCATAAGAATCACGTGCCAGTTTGACATTCTCAACTGCTAATTTAAGAGAAACAGTTTGCGTTTCCCTAAGACTCATTTGAAGTGCTTTCAGTTGGGCATAGTTACTGGCTATTTCAGTTTCAATAACTAAATCCAAGGCACGTAATGCCATCATCGCTTGAGTTCCTGTGTGACTGGCTTCTAAAATTCGCCCCTGATTACGATTTAAAAGAGGAAGAGGCACAGAAAGCGTGACCCCCAAGGTGCGATCAGCGGGTTGGGGTGGTCCCTCTTCCACCACAATTTTATCTTGTTGAACACCAAGCCCTACCGTCCAATCCGCAAAACGCTCGGCTTTTGCCAAACGCCTGTCGGCATTGGCACGATGAATCGATAAAGCGATGGCCTGACGATCAGGACGATTTTTAAGGGCTAATGTTTTTAAGAAGGCTAACTCAGGAAGTTTTTTACCTGTGATGACATCCCTCTTAAGAGATAAAGGAGAATTGGCTTTCCGCCCCATCAATTGATTCAGTAGGGCATATTGACTGATACTAAAACTATGCAAAAGATGTTTTTCTTGTCCAATCCTCAGATACTCAATGCGTGCTGCATTGTCATCCAGCTTTGAAATTTCAGCCGCGTGATAACGGTTATGAATCACATCAACAAGCTCGTGGTTTATCCGTAATAAGTAATTCACCTGTTGCATGCGACGCTCGGTAATCACAGCAGCATAATACGCATTCGCTACTTTGCTACTTAATTGACGCTCTGCTTCCCTAATTTCTGCCATGGCTTTTAACACATCCAAGCGCGCCACTGTCTTTTGTTTTGCAATACGTCCTGAAATAGGAAATGCTTGGCTAAAACCAGCACTGCGTGAATATTCCCCTTCGTCATTAAATAAGCGATCGTCGTTATTGGAAAGATTAAGACTTGGATTAGGCCAAAGACCTGCTTGGATTAAACGCGCCTTGGCGATAGAAACAGTATAACGGGCTGCTTTTAAATCCTTGTTGTTCGCTAGAGCAATTTGAGTTATTTCTTGAAGGGTTAATACGTTGCCTGCTGTAGCCAGAGAGGAACACAGTAATAGAAGCATCACCCAACCAAAAAACCACTTCATAGAATTAATTTCCATAAATAATAAGATTCAAAATAACTTTTAATTCGTCTTACATCGGTATGCTCGACCTACCATCCAATGGTCCGCTACGAAATCATTTTTGGGATTGCCTTCATAAGTTTGCTGATGTTGAGTCACTAAAACCCTGTTAGCACCTAATAGAGCTGCTTCATTTCTTAAGATATTTAATTCATCCTTAATCAAATGATCATGGGATTGATAGGATTGGCTCATGCCATTACGATCGGAGGCTCTGACTTCCCCTAAAAAAGCACAGGCTTTGGAAGGCTTACCTGATTGGAGAAGGGTCACTTTTTCTCCCTCAGGAGTTAACTTGGCATTATAAGAACAGCCCACAAGGAGTACAGAAACCATCAATAGGATGGTGCGTTTCATCTGAAAATGAATCATGAATTAATCCCTTCTTTTTATTATTTTATTCTCTAGTATCTCCCACCCAATGCCATTAAACAAGAGTGGTATATTAATTGACGAGGTAGAACAAAAAAACAGAAAAGCACGCTAATAGCGTGCTTAATGCACTGCAGTAAGACGACTGTTTTGTGTGTTTTCATTTTTTATTCGGCAATTTGATGAATACCCAAATCAATCGTATCGTTCCTTGTTGCAAGCATCGGATTATAGACACAAACGGAACCATTGATTTTTCTTTGCTTTGCCGCATAACACGCCAAATCCGCTTCTTTAATCACGCTATTCACTGAAGCCGAGTGAGGATTCATCTGAGTGATGCCAATGGAGCAGCCTAGATTAAGCTTCGATAAAATACCTTTTTTGAAGGATTGCTTAGCTACTGTAATAAGATTTTCTGCAATCTTTTTCGCTTCATCCAAGGAGATGTGTTCCATCACAGCGATGAACTCATCACCACCATAACGAGCCACAATATCATCCTTTCGCAATCGCTGCCTTAGGAGTTGTCCAAATGCTGCCAACGTGTTGTCTCCCACATCATGACCATAACGATCGTTAACCGCCTTAAATTTATCCATATCAATAAAAAGGACAATAACCCATCCATCACTGCTCTTAATTTGCTGAAACCGTGTGTTCAACATTTCAAAAAGAGTCTCTCTGTTATGGCAACCAGTCAGCGAATCGTATTTGACATGATGCCTTAATAGTTCATAGCGATTTTTTAAATCATCCATTACTTCCATCTTTTGAATGGTCTTAGTCATAAGACGACAAGACAAATAAACATAGGTAGCGCCTAATAAAAACACACTGCCATAAAAATAATTAAGACAATGGGGATCAACCAAGAGACCATAAAAAATACTGGCCGAATAACTTAGAATAAATGCGCCAATAAAAACAAGATAAACGAGCCACTGCCAACGATAATGGCTCGTTTGTTGCAGTACGCTTTTAATTAAATAGGCACCACCGATTAGAAAGACAATACCAACCACAATCATAATAGCTGGGAACACCATGATTTTGCCTTATGAACAACCGACTGCTTCCTATTAGTATAGATCTCTTTTGTTTTTTTTCTATTAACAACCGTTTTTTTCATCTTTTGTTCATAGCCTTATCCGTCGTAGTCTCAGCGCATTAACAATGACCGAAACAGAAGACAGTGCCATCGCTGCTGCTGCAATAATCGGACTTAAGAGTAAGCCAGTTAGTGGGTATAAAACCCCCGCAGCTAAGGGCACACCCAGTACATTATAAATAAATGCAAAGAAAAGATTTTGACGAATGTTGCTCATGGTCATTTCTGACAAACGACGCGCTTTAACGATGCCACGCAAATCCCCATGTAACAAGGTAATACCAGCGCTTTCGATGGCCACATCAGTACCCGTTCCCATGGCAATACCAATGTCCGCCTTTGCCAAGGCCGGGGCATCATTGACCCCATCACCCGCCATAGCAACCACTAAACCTTTGTCTCTTAATTCACTCACGATGCGGCTTTTATCTTCAGGCATGATTTCAGCCACTACTTTTTTAATACCAAGGGTACCTGCCACCGCTTCTGCTGTTTTCTTACTATCTCCGGTGAGCATAACCATTTCGATGCCGCTTTGCTGCAACTCACGTATTGTTTCAGGAGTAGTCGATTTAATGGGGTCTTCCACCACCAAAAGAGCAACCGTTTTACCATCCACTGCCATGAACATGACTGATGCGCCTTTGCTGCGAAGTTCATCGGCTTTTTCAAAAAGGGCAAGCTTATCACTGCCATACTCTTGCATTAATCGTGCATTACCAACGGCAATACGATGGCCATTTACTTTACCTATCACTCCCTTTCCAGTAGGTGCTTCAAAATCTTCAACCGTCCCCAATGACAATTGTTTTTCTTTTGCTGCCATGACAATGGCAGTGGCGAGCGGATGCTCACTTTGATGTTCGATGCTCGCCGCAAACGTCAAAATGGCCTCTTCATCAAACTCATCATCAGTGACAATACGCGTCAGTTTAGGACGCCCCTCCGTTAGGGTACCTGTTTTATCAACCACTAACGTATTGACCTTTTCCATGCGCTCCAAGCTTTCAGCATTTTTAATCAAAACGCCACTCTGAGCGCCTTTTCCCACTCCGACCATGATGGACATCGGTGTTGCTAAGCCTAACGCGCAAGGACACGCAATGATGAGTACGGAAACGGCAGCGATTAATCCATAGCTAAAGGCTGGCTGCGGGCCGAACAGTGCCCACAGAATGAAAGACAACACCGCAACCAAAATCACCGCCGGCACAAACCAACCTGAGACGGTATCCGCCAATCGCTGAATCGGCGCACGGCTTCGTTGCGCCTCACTGACCATTTGGACAATGCGTGCCAGCATGGTATCACTGCCCACATGCATGGCTTTCATGATAAAACTGCCTGTCTGATTGATTGTTGCACCAATCACTTTGGCGCCCGCTTCTTTTGTAACAGGAATAGGCTCGCCGGTCACCATGGATTCATCGATAAAACTTCGTCCTTCCAGCACTTCCCCATCCACCGGTATTTTTTCACCAGGACGAACACGAAGCTTATCGCCAACGTGCACCTTATCAAGAGATACCTCTTCTTCGCTGCCATCCTCTTTAATGCGATGGGCACTTTCAGGAGCTAATTTCAGCAAGGCACGGATGGCGCTGCCAGTTTGTTCTCGTGCTTTTAATTCCAGCACCTGCCCTAATAAGACCAGAGTCGTAATCACCGCCGCCGCCTCAAAATAAACAGCCACTGTGCCGAATTGACTGCGAAAGGCAAGGGGAAATATCCCAGGAAACAGAACAGCCACTACACTATAAGCCCAAGCCACCCCAATGCCCATGGCAATTAGAGTAAACATGTTTAATTGGCGCGTTTTTAGAGAGTGCCAACCACGCACAAAAAAAGGCCAACCACCCCACAATACCACAGGTGTGGCTAATAGCAATTGAATCCAGTTTGAGATATTGGCCGAGATGAAATGCCCAAATCCATGGGCTCCCATTTCCAACAATACAATAGGAAAAGTAAGAACCAACCCTACCCAAAATCGCCATCTCATGTCGAGGTACTCAGGGCTCGCTCCCTCCTCAGTAGTTATCGATTCCGGTTCTAAAGTCATACCACAAATCGGGCAAATGCCAGGGTTTGATTGGCGAATTTCTGGATGCATGGGACACGTATAGATAACGGCACCATCGGTTTTAGAAGCCGTGTCTTGCCGCTTGTGGAGGCCATGCTCTTTGTGAAAGCAAGCAGGTTCTTTGTCAGTATGGGTATGCCCTTGGTGATGGTCGTGTTTCATGGTTTGCCCTACCTGTTATGTGTGAGTACGCTTTGACTTGATTTACCGAGACAGCGAACAGGCTTAATGGCCAGCGCCGCCATGACCACCATGCCCGCCCGCGCTGTGTCCTCCATAGCCGCCATCGACCTCTTGGGAGCCATGCTTCACTGCTCCATCGCAGGAACTCAAAAAGAATAGTCCTCCGATTAACCCAATAAGCACTGCAATCATTCTAAAGGCTTTAAACATGGATTACTCCTTGTTAATAATCAACTTATTTAGCTTACTTTTTAAAGCGGCCAGTTTGTTTTTGACTAGAACTTCCACAGCCAAATCACTCACATCAATCGCATTGGTGACATGATGAATGGTATTACACGTGATAACTTGCACCCCTTTCATCTCAGATAATAAAGAATAAGCATCTTCTGCAAACAGCGCATGCACACCAATACAAACGATGGACTTGCCCCCTGCTTGTTGTAACTGCTTCACCGTCTCTACCATGGTTCTAGCGGTGGAAATGATGTCATCGACAAGCACGAGTGTCGAGGATTCGAGTTCAGGAATAGTGGGTACTGAAATAGTCACTTCTTTGTCACCACGCCGAATCTTTTCCAAAATCACATAGGGAAAACGACCTTTTTCTGCAATATCGGCAACCCACTGTTCACTTTCCATATCAGGACCAATTAGAATTGGCTTAGGAACATGATGTTTAATCCATGTAGCAATCATCGATGTGGCATGCAAAACAAAAGTGGGGATCGAGTAGATTTCATCTAACGAGTGATAACGGTGTAAATGCGGATCAATGCTCATCAACCAATCGAATGAACTGGATAACATCTGTGCAAAATAACGTGAAGTAATCCCCTCACCCTGATGAAAGCGTTTATCTTGACGTAGATAGGAAAGATAAGGAGCAATCAAGCCAACTTTTCGAGCCCCTAACTCTTTAGCCGTTTTGGCAAAAAACAACAAAGGGAGTATTTTTTCATCCGGCTCGTTTAAGCTGTCCACCACCATAAGACTGCGATTATTAACCTCTGAATTGATTTTTAAGTACCACTCCGTGTCTGGAAAGCGATGAAAAGTCACATCCCCCACGTCCACTTGCAGAACTTCTTGTAATCGTCTGGCGATTTCTGATGAGTCAAATAATGAAAATAATAAGGGCTTCAAGGGCTTTCTCCTAAAAGAATTACGTCTTGTTTGTCACGTAAAACATCACAGGCGTAATGGAGCTCCCCTGAAGACTCCGAATGAATTGTAAACAAAGGCTCACCTTGTTCAACGGATTCGCCGACATGGACATGGAGGTCAATACCCGCCGATTTCGATTTTGGCGCACCAGCAAGCTTGGCAATTTTTGCAAGCTTTCGATTATCAATGAGGGAGACTTTTCCTGCCTTTGCAGCCACAACAGGATGAGTAAAACGTGCCTTTGTCAATTCCCTCATCCCACCCTGAGCCTCACAAATGGCCTGAAATTTCTTAAAGGCTTGTCCACTTTCCAATAATTGCTTCGCAATGGATTTCCCTAAACCCGGTTGTACTTTCGAAGAACACTCTAACGCAGCACCCGCAAGCGTCAACGCTCGTTCACGCAAATCATTGGGTGCATCAGGCAATCCTTGCAACACCGCCAATACATCGCGAGCTTCTAATGATGGGCCAATGCCATATCCTACCGGTTGTGAACCATCGGTCAATAAAGTATGGACAACAAGCCCTAACTCGTTACCTACCTCCTCAAGCAATTGTTTCAGAAGGAGCGCCATAGACTGATTCCTGACTTTGGCAGTAGGTCCTACGGGAATATCAATGACCGCATGTGTAGCACCTGTTGCAATTTTTTTAGAAAGAATGGAAGCTACTAATTGCCCTTCACTATCTAAATCAATAGCTCGTTCCACACGGATGAGCACGTCATCAGCAGGACTTAAACTCACAGCCCCACCCCATACGATACAGCCGTTTTCTTGTTCAACCACTTGGCGCATCTTTTGGGGACTTAAGTGGACTGGAGCTAAAGTCTCCATGGTATCCGCAGTCCCCGCAGGTGATGTAATGGCACGCGACGACGTTTTAGGTATCATCAACCCAAAGGCAGCCACGATGGGAACCACAATCAGAGTGGTGCGATTTCCAGGCAATCCTCCCACACAATGTTTATCAACGACCAGAGGTGAAGGCCAAGATAAGCGATCACCACTATCAATCATGGCTTTGGTGAGCTTCATCACTTCCGTACTGGTTAGACGTCCTGAGGCACTTGCCGCTAGAAAAGCGGAGATTTGTACATCAGAAAGACGACCGCTTAACACATCATCAATGATGACCTTCATTTGTTCATAAGACAGTTCTTTGCCATAAATCTTGGTATGCACATAGCTTAAGGATTCCAAGGGTTTTGGATGGGAGACCTGAATTTCATCGCCTTCTTTGGCATGTAAAGACTCCCAGGCGTAATCCGACAAACCAGCCTCACCAGGCTGAAGTAGCTCTGAGGTCACCACATTAAGAGTGGCTATAATAGAGCGCTGACCTAAAGTCACTTGGATACGGGTCTGTACTTCGAATCCTTCCGAATGACAAACATGACAATCCTCGCGCATGTAAATAATAGCTTCGTGATAGGTTTTAATCCCTAAATGTTTTAACCGAAGCCCATGAGAGGTTTGCTTACTCACCACAATTCCTCCGTTTGCAGATAAGAAGGAATGGTGCAAGAAAAACCTAATTGCTTCTCAATCTTCTGTTTTAGCGATTGGGCGCTGTGAGGCTCCCCATGGGTGATAAAAACCTTTTTAGGCGGATTAGTCAAATGAGTTAGCCATTCTAACAATTCCGGGTAGTCGGCATGAGCCGATGTACTGCTCATGACTACGACCTTAGCTTGTATCGGAATAAAACTCCCGTGAATTTTGACT
Organism: Legionella gratiana; assembly: GCF_001467695.1. Classification (GTDB taxonomy): domain Bacteria; phylum Pseudomonadota; class Gammaproteobacteria; order Legionellales; family Legionellaceae; genus Legionella; species Legionella gratiana. The sequence goes on along the minus strand of NZ_LNYE01000029.1, from coordinate 522,575 downwards.
TGCTTCTCCCCATTCACAATTCGAGCACCACGAGTGCCACCCGCCTGAAAGCCAGTAAAAAGTAGGGTATTTTTAGGATTAGGCGCAAAGGCTTTTAAATGATGCAGAATGCGGCCGCCTTGCGCCATGCCGCTGGCCGCTATGATGATTTGCGGCATGTGATGACGGTCAATCTCCTTGGACTCCTCAGGTGTGTTCACATAGGTGGCAACATGGCATAGTCCACGACATTGTTCTGCAGTTAAATGGTGGTCTTCTTTATAAGTGCAGAGTAAATGAGTGGCATCAATGGCCATGGGGCTGTCTAAAAAGACAGGAAGGTCTTTGGTAATTTGCCCTTGTCGTTTCAGTTCATAAATAAAATAAAGAAGACTTTGCGCACGCCCTACTGCAAACGCAGGAATAACGACTGAGCCCCCTCGTTTAACGGTTTGATTAATCACCTGAGCCATTTGAGGCAAAGGATCTGTGGCATCATGCAATCGGTCACCATAGGTGGACTCCATCACCAGATAATCCGTTTCTTGAATGAAGGCAGGGGCTTTCATAACGGGATCATAAGGACGGCCAATGTCTCCAGTAAATACAATGGAACCTTTTTGGGTTTTTATTTTGACCATGGCCGCACCCACAATGTGACCAGCACGATGATACACAAAACTGAAATCATGGAATAATTGATGCGGGGTATCAAAATCAATGGTTTCAAAATACTGCAATGCAGTATGAGCTTCTTTTTCAGTATAAAGAGGAAGAGCAGGTTGGTGTTTGGAGAATCCATACTTATTGGCCAAGCGGGCTTCTTCTTCCTGCAGATGACCACTGTCGGGTAACAAAATGGAACACAGTGCTTTGGTACCCGGTGTTGCATAAATTTTGCCTTGGAATCCATTTTTGACGAGCAAGGGAAGATAACCCGTATGGTCAATATGCGCATGAGTGATAATCACCGCATCGATATCATGGGGGTCAATAGGTAAAGGAGCCCAGTTGCGTAATCGTAATTCTTTATAGCCTTGAAAAAGACCGCAATCAATCAGGATTTTTTTAGAACCGACGGTCAAAAGATATTTAGAACCAGTAACCGTCTCAGTTGCTCCTAAAAAAGTTAATTTCATCTTGCCTCCGTTAAGTCTGCTGTTTTTTTCAAATCCATTTGGCCCCGCCACATCACATAAACCACAGGAATCACAATTAAGGTCAGCAGTAGCGCTGAAAAAACCCCACCGACCATAGGAGCGGCAAGACGCTTCATCACATCGGCTCCAATGCCTGTAGCCCACATCACCGGTAATAGGCCAATGATGTTAGCAAGACCCGCCATAGCCATGGGACGAATGCGGGAGACTGCACATTGTTGCACCATCTGAATCAAATCGGACAAGGTTCTGAGCCCCCCTTTTTCCTTTTGTTCATGGTAATCGGAATCAAGGTAAGCGAGCATCACAGCACTGGTTTCAGCAGCAACTCCTGCAAGCGCTATCATCCCTACCCAAACCGCAATACTCATGTTATACCCTAATACATAAAGCAGTAAAAAGCCGCCAAATAAAGCAAAGGGAACGCCTAGCATCACCATTAAAGTCTCAGTGATGGTGCGGAAGGTAAAGTAAAATAAAACAAAAATAATAGCTAAGGTCAGTGGCACAAAAATTTTAAGTCGCTCATAAACCCGTTGCATGAACTCATATTGTCCCGACCAGGCCAATGTATAACCTGGAGGCAATTTCACTTTGACTTTGACTGCTTGCTTTAGCTCCTCCACATAGCCGCCAATGTCTCGGCCGCTGATGTCAATGAAGACATAACCCGCCAACATGCCATTCTCATCGCGAACCATGGCAGGTCCTGAACGAAAAGTTAGCGTCACCAATTGCGCGATGGGTACCTCCGCACCACTGGGTGTTTTGACTAAAATACGATTGAGCTTGTCGGGGTCATCGCGCAATTCTCGCAAATAACGCACATTCACTGGGTAGCGCTCACGCCCCTCGATCGTGGTGGCAATGTTTTCACCACCCACGGCCGATTCAATGATGCGATTAACGTCCATAATGGTTAAACCATAGCGAGCCAACTGGTCCCGATTAATTTGAAAATCAAGGAAGTAGCCTCCAGCCACCCGCTCGGCATAAACCGTACTGGTGCCCTTTACTTCTTTGGCCACCATTTCAATTTCTTTGCCAATGGCTTCAATTTTTTTAATGTCGGGGCCAAAAATTTTTATTCCTACAGCAGTCCGAATTCCTGTGGTGAGCATGTCATTACGCGCTTTAATGGGCATGGTCCAAGCATTACTCACACCTGGGAATTGCAACGCTTCATCCATCTCTTTCACCAGGCTTTCATAAGTCACTCCTTTGCGCCAAAATTCTTTAGGCTTTAACTCCACAATCACCTCCATCATATTAAATGGAGAAGGGTCGGTAGACGTTTCGGCTCTTCCCGTCTTGCCAAAAACGTGTGCCACCTCTGGAAATGCTTTTAATTTCTTATCCATTTCTTGAAGCAAAGCCGTCGCTTGCGTCACCGAAATACCCGGTAAAGTAACCGGCATATACAAAATCGTCCCTTCATAAAGAGGGGGCATGAATTCAGAGCCAATGAGTTTATAAAGAGGAATGGTGGCCATAGCCAATACAATGGCAATTCCCATTACGAACTTGCGATACCTCAAAGCAAGCTTCAACACGGGCGCGTACATGGTTTGCATCAAGCGAGTAATCGGATGTTTTTGTTCAGGGATAATTCGACCACGCACCAAAAGAGGCAATAGGACAGGAATTAAGGTGATGGCAAGTAAAGCACTCATGAAAATGGCCAAATTCTTAGTATAAGCCAAGGGCGAAAACAGCCGCCCTTCTTGAGCTTCCAAGGTAAAAACGGGCATGAAGGAGATGGCAATGACCAAAAGGGATGAAAAAATGGCAGGCCCCACCTCTTTCGCCGAATCGATTAACACCTGGGTGCGATCACCTGGGCTTCCTTTTGCTTCCCAATCCGCTAAGCGTTTATGGGCATTATCGACCATGATGATGGCCGCATCGACCATATCGCCAATGGCGACAATAATGCCTCCGATGGACATGATATTCAGTCCGACATGTAAGAAATAAATGGGGATAAACGAAATCAAAATCGCCAGCGGCAAAGTAATAATAGGAATCAATGCCGAGCGAAAATGCCCTAAAAACACAATAATGAGTAACCCAACCACCACCAGTTCTTCAATCAAGTTCCAATTGGCCGTGGAAATCGCTTCCCGGATTAAATGACTTCGGTCATACACAGGAACCATTTTTATCCCTTCCGGGATTGCCGAAGCTAATTCTTTCAATTTATCCTTGATGCGACCAATCACTTGCAGCACGTCTTCACCAAAGCGCATGATGACAATGCCACCCACGGCTTCGCCTTGGCCATTTAAATCGACCACCCCGCGGCGCATGTCCGAGCCAAGCTGAACAGTCGCTACATCACGTAATAAAATCGGTGTGCCATTGGCATTGGTGCCCACGGCAATTTTTTCAATATCCTCAGTAGACTTAATGTATCCGCGACCACGAATCATGTACTCCACGCCCGAAAACTCAATGACTCGACCACCGGTGTCGTTATTACTCATACGAATTTTTTCAACAATCTCAGGAACCGATAGGTTGTAGGCAAGGACTTTGACTGGATCCAAATTGACTTGGTATTGCTTGACAAAACCTCCCACACTGGCTACTTCAGACACCCCAGGAACCGCTCTTAACCAATAGCGCAAATACCAATCCTGAAATGTGCGTAACTCAGCCAGGTTATGCTTGCCATTGTCATCCACCAAGCCGTATTGATAAATCCAACCCACCGGTGTCGCATCAGGGCCCAATTGAGGAGTCACTCCTTCGGGCAATTTTCCAGACAGCTGACTCATGTATTCCAAGACCCGACTTCGCGCCCAATAAATATCCGTACCATCCTCAAAAATGATGTAGACATAAGAAAAGCCAAAATCAGAAAATCCCCGCACAGCTACTACTTTTGGTGCTGACAACAATGCAGTTACAATAGGATACGTGACTTGATCTTCGATGAGATCGGGCGAACGTCCCATCCAGGTCGTATACACAATGACCTGAGTGTCTGAAATGTCAGGCAATGCGTCCATACGGGTATTCTTCAAGGCCATATAGCCCATGAAAGAAAACCCGAGCACAAAAAGCAACACAATAAAACGATTGCGTGCACAAAACTCAATAATCCGTTCAACCATAAAATCCCTTTATTCCAAGGCCAAATCACGCCTCTTTATTAGAGCTTCTTTCCTATTGTAGAGGCTCGGTAAGAAAGTCTATTGATGTTGCATACCTCCCATGGCCGCTTTCAACTGGCTCTCTGAGTCAATGAGGAAATTGGCAGACGTAATAATTTGATCGCCCTCTTTAACCCCTTTGATTATCTCAAGCAAATCCCCTGCCCTAACCCCTAAGGTCACGTCCCGCCATTCAATTTTGCCATTGCCATGGTAAATAAACACCACTGCGCGCTCACCTGTGAGTAGAACAGCATTTTTAGGGACCACAAGACGTTCACCCAAAGGTACTTTGAGTTCCAGATTCACATACATGCCCGGTTTTAATTGCTCCTTCTGGTTGTCCACTTCAAAGCGAACCTTGGCTGTACGTGTTTTCATGTCAATCGTAGGGTAGATAAAATCAAGCTTGGCCTTAAATAATTCATTGGGCAAGTAGGTAAGGGTCAAATCAGCCATTTGACCAAGACGAATATAAGGAAGCTCATATTCGTAAATGTCCCCTAAAACCCACAAGCGTGATAAATCAGCAATGGTATAGAGTTCATCTCCTGGCTCAATGCGCATGCCCACCAGCGCCATTTTTTTAAGAACCGTACCTTGGATGGGGGAATGAATCGTCATCGTCCGAGTGATTTTGCCCGTACGTCTTAATTGCTCAATGTCTTTTTCGGAAATCCCCCACAGCAACAACCTTTGGTGGGCTGCTTGAAAAGCAGACTGCGCACCACGAGCCGCACTCGATGTCGTATTTTTGCTTAATATTTTTTGGGCATTAAGGGCGAGCAAATATTCTTGCTGGGTGGCGACCAATTCAGGACTGTAAACGGTAAAAAGAGCTTGGTCTGCTTTGACTTTTTCTCCGGTAAAATTAATGAATAAGTTCTCAATCCACCCATCAAAGCGTACATGAATATGGGCAACACGCCGCTCATCGGCTTCAACACGCCCCACGGTACGGATTATTTTTTCAACCACTTGGCGACGCACCGGCTCTGACGTAATGCCAATGGCTTGTAAACGAGCCGGATCAATCACAATCTCATTTCCTTGAGTGGACTGTTTCATGTCCATCTTGCCATGATTATCCATGGCCTGTTGCGCCTGAGTTACCTGCAACAACGAAAGTAAACTCAAAATAACCGCACTCTTGATTATTAACTTAAAATTCATAAGAACGTCCCTGTGCTTTCTTCGATTTGCGCGATCGCTTTTTCATGTTCAGCAAGTTCACCGTGCCATTCCAATTCATTTTCTTGCAGCGTCAATAAATTATTCAGCATCGTTAAGAAATCCACTTTACCCACGCCGTAGGTGGCTTGCGATGAAGTAAATGTTAAAGTGGCTTGTGGAATGATGGTATGTTGAATCAGATGAATGAGTTTTGCCGAGCGCTCTGCCAACAAATAGGCATTTTTCACTTGAAAGGAAAGCATACGATAGGTGGTCTGCAAATCCTCAATATCCGCATTATACCGCGCAAGTGATTCGCGCACGGCATGATTTTGCTTTTGCATGAAATAAAGTGGAACCGTTGCTTTTAACAACACTTGATAGCCTTTGGTGTGCATTCCCGTATCATGAAGTCGTCCCCCTTCGATTTCCACATCCGGGAAATACTCCATTTTACTTAAGCGGATGGCTTGTCGTCCTTTTTGAACAGCACGTTGCTGCATGATTAATTGCGGTGCTCGGCTCTTAACGAGCGTGTAAAAATACTCTAAATTATGCCCCATTGGCGTTACAGGAAGCACTGCTGGTGTATGGATTGTAATTTCTAAGGAACGATTTAAAAGGCGATTGATATCCGCCTGCAGGGATCCCCGTTGTTGCTTTAAGATGACTAAACGCATCAGTAGACGAGAAATCTCAGTTTGGGCACGATAAATATCTTGTTGGGGTGTTTTCCCTACACTGTAATTGGCTTCGGAACTCTTTTCCATTTCATGAAGAAGTTCCTGGTTTCTTTGTACGATCTCGATGGATTTATTGACAAAATAAAGATCGTAATAGAGCCGTTTTAATTCAGCAATGACGGCGAAACTAGTGGCTTGGTATTCTGCTTCCGCTCTTTTGGCCTCGAGCGTTGCTATCCTTCCTCGCACAATGAGTTTGCCAGGAAAAGGAATTTCTTGTTGGCCACCCAACATTTGCTCGCGTCTTGGATCCACATCCATAGGGATATTCTCAGACATGTTGATGTACCCTGCATTAAGCTTCGGATCGGGTAACGCTTTTGCCTGTGGAATCACATGGATTGCTGCCAGTAGTCGGTCGCGTGCCGCACGAATTTGAGGGTTGTTTTGAGTGGCCTCATTGATTAGCTGCGATAAAGCAGGCGGTGTCTTGGCATAAGATACTGGCCCTGCAAAACAACAGAAACCTAAGAGAATAGTCCAAATCATTTTTTTAGCACTAAAATGCTTCATTGGGTGCCTTCCTTAGCCGTTTCTGAGCTTCTATCACTAACAAAGGCACCATGCCTAATAGAATCCAAACCAGGCATTGGGTGAATGAGACCGGTTGTATCCCAAATAATTCGCGCAATACCGGGATATGATGAATCAAGACCTGCAGGGAAAAACTGATGCTCACAATAAAAAAGAGTCTTAAATTGGAAAACAATCCTACTTGCCAAATATTTTTGGTGTCGCTTCGCGCTCCAAAGGCCCATAAAAGCTCGGCGGTTACTAAAACAGAAAAGGCCGCATCTTGGGCTTGAATTAAATCCTTATCGATTAAATATTCATAAGCAAACACACTAAGGATTACTAAAGCCTTTAAACAACCCACAAAGGTTACTCGTTTGAAAAACGCCATATCCATCATGGATTTTTGCGTGGCTCTGGGTGGACGATTCAAAATCCCTGGCTCTGACATATCGGTAGCTAAGCCAATGGCCGGCAAACCATCGGTTACTAAGTTAATCCATAATAATTGGATAGGAAGCAACGGCAATGGCCAGCCGATTAAAAGTGCTACAAACACAACCAGTAACTCCCCACTATTGCCTGCTAATAAATAGGCAAGCGTTTTGGCAATGTTATCGTAAATCGTGCGACCTTCTTCAATACCTGCCACAATCGAGGTGAAGTTATTGTCCATGACGATGATGTCAGAGGCTTCCTTAGTTACAGCAGTCCCTGTTTTCCCCATGGCAATGCCCACCGAAGCTTCTCTTAAAGCAGGCGCATCATTCACCCCATCGCCTGTCATCGCCACCACCATTTGTTGTTTTTTCCAGGCCCGTACGATTTTTAATTTATGCTCCGCAGTCACACGAGCATAGACAGCAATGTCTTTGACGCAATGGTTAAATTCTTCCTCCGACATGTTTTCAAGTTCATTGCCAGTGAGCAATCGGTCACCTGCCTCCAAAATGCCAAGCTCTTTGGCAATGGCTCTTGCCGTATCAGGATGGTCTCCTGTAATCATCACTGGTTTAATACCAGCCTTTTTACAGCGACTGATGGATTCCTTGCTACTCGCATGAGGTGGGTCCTGAAGACCAATAAGACCTAAAAACACCAGGTTATGTTCAATCTCTTCCTCTTCTTCTAAAGTTGTAGGCTCTAATTGGCGCTTCGCAAAAGCTAACAGTCGCAATGCTTCGCTGGCCATGAGTTCACAGGATTGTTTCATGCGCGCCTTATCATTCGGCGTTACTTTTTTAATGCCTGTTTTGGTTAAAATATGGGTGCAGCGCTCCAAGATAATTTCTGGTGCCCCCTTCACAAAAGCGATGTGTTCATGGTCTTGTCGACACACGACCGTCATGCGTTTGCGTTCGGAGCTAAAGGGTAACTCTTTGATGCGAGGATAAGAGGCTTGCAGTTCCCCTTGCCAAACGCCTCCTTTGGCTGCTGCAACCAAAAGGGCCACTTCAGTTGGGTCTCCCACAGTAGCTACCTGTCCATCTTGGCTCTCAAAACTCGCGTTATTGCAAGCCACCATCGCATGCAAAGTAGCTTGCAACAACGGGTCTTCTGACACATTAATTTCTTGACCTTGAAGAGTAAATCCTCCCGAGAGGTTATAGCCTTCTCCATGAATACTATAAACATCACTTGCTGTCACAAGCTGACGTGCGGTCATTTCACCCACGGTTAATGTTCCTGTTTTATCCGTGCAAATGACTTGTAAACAGCCGAGTGTTTCAACCGCCGATAATCGCCTTACCAGTACGGCACGCCGTACCATACGTTGCACGCCGAGTGCTAAAGCCACCGTTACTACGGCAGGCAAGCCTTCAGGAATTGCAGCCACTGCAAGACTGACTGAACTCATGAATAAGCTGAATAGAGAGATATTACGTAAAAGACCTAAGCCAAAAATGGCAATGATAATGAAAAAGCAAAGCCACAATAGACGAGAACCCACTTGATTGAGTTTTTTCTGCAAAGGCGTTTCATCACGAGACGCTTCACCCAGCATTTTGGCAATGTGCCCCATTTCCGTTTGCATACCAGTCGCCACGACAAGCGCGCGACCGGTGCCATCGGCTATAGAGGTGCCCATAAACACCATGTTTTTACGATCGGCTAGAGGCGTCTCGGCAGTGCAAACATCCAGATTTTTAGCAACGGGTATCGACTCACCCGTGAGTGGCGCCTCATTAACCTTAAGCGCTGATAATTCAAAAAGGCGAGCATCGGCAGCGATTAAATCACCGCTTTCAAAAAGAAGAATATCACCTGGTACGATATCAGAAGCGGCTATCACCTTCGCATGGCCATCGCGAAGCACTGTTGCTTTGGGAGCAGCCATTTGCTGAAGCGCAAGCATTGCCCTATCAGCGCGATATTCCAAAAAAAATCCGATGATGGCATTTAAAATGACAATGGCCAAAATGGCAATGGCATCGGCTTTTTCATCCAACAAAAAAGACACAACAACAGCACCTAAAAGTACCCAAATCACCACACTTGCAAATTGCTGCAAAAAAATGACGAAAGGGGATGTTTTTTTCTGTTGACTCAGCAGGTTAGGTCCTACTTCTTTTAGCCGCTGTTCTGCTACTTTTTCAGATAGTCCTAAAGATAAGTCGGTTTGAAACAACAACACCATATCTGCAGGTGCTTTTTCGTGCCATTGTTCTGCCATGACAGCCATCCTTTGCATTCGCCCGTCCACTATGATGTGGTGCGCATCATTTTATCTCAATTTTTAGTGCCCGAATAGATTAATAGTTCTTAGACTTTATAGGATGAGCGCTCATATGAATCTTTAGGATTGAGTAATAAAGATTTTAGTGTTAGCGACCACCACCGCCACCATGGCCAACATGACCTTGAGCGACATGCTCTTCGAGACTTTTAGTGTACTTACTACTCGTGCCACTGCTCATGCACGCAGTAAGGACTAAACAACACGCCAAAACCATCCAATGACTTTGTTTCATGATAATTTCTATCCTTGATTTTAAAGGAAATAATTACAATATAGACTCTTTGGTATGGATAAGTCAAAACAAAGTGTTCTATGCTTTGACGAACAATTAGCTAGGAATAACCTTTGAGAAGCTCAATTAAAATGTCTTGATGTGTCCTCAAAAAAACCTAAAAAAATTTACGTGCAAAAGAAAACTTTGTCCCTTTGTTTTGAATTAATTGAATGATAGTTGAATTGTTTTTAGCTCACTTTTTTCGTATCCTAAACCGATTCAAAATTTGAGTTAGTTTTTTGAAATATTAAACTAATTAATTGACACGTATCACATCCATTTCGTCATCCCAACAAAGAACCATCGCTGACGATCCTAACCAACATTTAGGGTACCTCTACTTATATTTAATGCCTGTCTTAAAAAGACAATCATGATATCATTCTATTTACTGATTAAAATAAATAGCATACAAAATATAACTATAAGAAACTATTTTAAAACCTATTGGTTTTCTTGGAGACGAAAATATTGTGAAGAAATTTGCCATCACCCTAATGAGCTTGATATTCATTAACTCATATTATCCTACTGCTTTCTCCGAAAAACCTAATCAACGCATGATGAACAATCAATCGACACATTCTTTGAAATCAAAAAATACCTTGCAATTATCTATTCAAGAGATAATGGATAAAAAGGACAAGAAACTGGTATTAATCAAATTAATTGACACCAAAAGCAATAAACCAATCACCTTAAACGATCTTATTGAAGCACATACACAAAAGATTCATTTGTTGATTATCGATGATACACTTCTTGACTACAGTCATGTCCATCCAGTCGAAACAACGATACCAGGCATCTATCAATTTGAATGGCAGCCTACGCTTAAGAGTGCCTCCTATCGAGCATGGGCTGATCTTATACCGACTAATACAAAAACCCAAGAATATGTAGTTGCTGATTTACCTTACCCAAAGACAAAAAAGAAATTGGAAAATCCTATTCATCGACAACCATTATTTGAAAGTAGTGTTGATGGCTACCATTTTAAATTGTCTTTTGATAAAACACCATTGCACGTCGGTCAAGCAGTCATGGGCAAAATTGACATCACCGATGCAAAGGAAAACCCAGTTCATACCCTAGAACCCATTATGGGTGCTTATGCCCACATCGTTGGTTTTAATGAGGACTTTAAAACAGTAACTCATGTTCATCCAATGGGCAAGGAACCTACAAATAATACGGAACGAGGAGGACCTGAATTGCTATTTCATATAAAACCTAACAAAGTAGGATTTATTAAAATGTTCGCCCAAGTGCAAATCGATGGGAAAACACTGTTTGTTCCGTTTGGAGTCACAGTAAATTCATAAAGATCTTTGATGGATTGTGAATTCACAGGGGTTAGGCCTAGCATAATGATTTATCCTGTTTGCCATTCGTCTGTATGAACGCTACGGTTTGATTGAGACACCACAACGAGCCCCGAATGGCTATCGCCAATATCTAGAAGACGTCGTTGATTGCCTTCAACTTTGCCAAACTCAGATTGCATTAAAAGCGATCTTAATATTCAAATATAACATGATCCATCCACTCTCCATGTGGGTCATTAGAAATACCAAGCAACCAAGAAGCAGCAACAACCAACTCTTTGGACAGAACTAAAGCCTCTTCAGGTCCTGGGCTTCTCGTACCCTGCTCCCAATTCCCAATCCTGGCAGCGCCAAATCCTGTTCTCTCTGCCAATATCTTAATCGTCAACCCATTTGCTTTTCTAGCCTGCGTAATCCTACTACCTATAATTTTTTTCATGTTCATTTAGGTTCATTTGATATCAAACGGAAATAGCCCATTGACACTAAAAAGTGCTTATTTACAATGGGTTATCAACAACACGTTTCGTGTTATTGATTGATACTAAATGAAATTATTTGATATTGCAAACACTGAATTTGGAACAGTGTTTTTAGATGGATGAATAAGAAAATGGGATTTTTGTTTGTTACTACTAACGAATTATCCGCACTGATGGGATTGCCTTATATCCAGCAATCGACCTACTTGCTGGGGATTCGACCTTATATGGATAGGGAAACCTTTCTGGTTGGGGTTAAACGAAAAATCAGTTATCAGCAACTCGCTGAGGCTTTATATATTGAGCCTCATCAAGGCTTTCAACAATCCGGTAGTCCTAGTCGTCAACAATTGCGAAGAATCATCTATGCGCTGGAGAGAGCTGGTTTAATCAAGATTGAGTCCATAGGCATGAACCTGATTGTAAAATGCCTTTTAGCTGATACGGATATTTCTGTCCAAAATAAACCCGACACAAACCCGACACAGCAACCCGACACAAACCCGAACATCAAAAAGAATTACAAATCATCAAGTTACGATGATTTTTCTAAAAAATCCAACACAGTTGAAAACACAAAACCCGACACACCTCATAACTCAGAAAATTTGTGTGTGTATGTGCGCGCCCAATTTCAAAAATTTTGGGAACTTTATCCACAGAAGCAAGATGAGACCAGGGCATTCCAGGAGTTTTATAAACTCAAGCCCGATGAAACGCTGTTTAGACAGATGATGGATGCTCTGCAAGAACAAATTGAAAACCGTTTAGACATGGAGCTCTGTGGCGAGTGGGTTCCTAAATGGAAGTTTCCAGCCAATTGGCTAGCCCAACAATGCTGGAATGATGAACTTTTACCCATAAGAAAACAGGAGCAAGGCCATGCAAACATTCAAACAAGTTATAGAAAAAAATCAGCCGCAGATATTCTCGCTGAATCCTGCAAAGAATCCAGCTTCAGCATCAACTTTGAAGATAAACCCCAAACAGGAAACAACGTCCTCCACTTCAATTCAACAAGAAGCGTATGACAAACGGGTTGATACTTTGTTCTTAAGATTTAATGCCATTTATGGTGCCTTATGGCTTTCTGCCTATAACAATGAAAAAGCCCTTGAAGCTGCCAAGCTGGAATGGGCTGACAGCATCAAAGAATTTGATAGCCAGGTCTTAACCTTTGCGGTGGAAAAAATAAAAAGAACGCAACAACGCCCTCCCGTTATTCCTGTCTTTGTAGAACTTTGCATCAGCATTCAAAAAAGTATTAAGGCAAGAGAAGAAGCTCTGCGGGCTAAACCCGAAAACCATAAAAGAACCGACCCACAAATCGTTAAATCCCACATCAAAGAGATGATGGAAAAGCTAACCAGTCCCTCAGTTAAGGAGAAAAAATCATGCTGATCCTAGACCGCAAAATTGGTGAAGAAATCTATATCAATAAAGGCAAAATCAAAATCACTGTTCTTTATGAAAAAAATGGCCTGATAGGAATTGGTGTCAGAGCACCCAGCGAAATCGATATCGATCGCAAAGAAGTCTTTATCCGCAAATACATTCAAAAATTAGACCAAGAAAACAAGTCAAATCAAGGATAGGGATAGTTATGTTGAGAACAACCATTATTGGCCTTTTAGCCCTAAGCAGCCTGCAAATACAAGCTGCTAATATCACCCAGGTTGGACGTTATGCTACCGTGAATAATCAACCCCTGGCAGCACAGATAAATCCGCTTAAAACAGTCCAGCAGATTCATTTCCCAAGCTCAGTTCAAACGATAGGTGAAGCGGTTGAGTATTGGCTTCGTTATTCAGGTTACCATCTTGCTCCCCAGGATAAGCAAAACGAAAGCCTTAAACAAATCTTCCAACAACCCCTACCCCAAGTCACCAGAAACCTTGGTCCTTTAACTATAGCCGACGGGCTCACGGTATTGGTTGGGAAAACCCTGTTTAGCCTCAAGCAGGATGACCTCTTAAGAGAAATCAATTTCAGTCTTAATGCAAGGAGAGCACAATGAAGAAATTTCTGGATGCCAAATGGCTTGGCCTGGTTGTTTTAAATGTTCTGGTGATTGTGTTTGTGTGTGTAAAACACCAATCTTCATCCATCAATAATAACAATCTGAATGGTCTGGAACAAAAACTTATAACTATTCAATCGCAATTAAATAAACCTAACCAACAACCCGATCTTTCCCCTATTACTGACAATATCAAACAGCTTGGGGATTTCATCCAACAAATGCAAAACAAAGACGACCATCAATTAGGTGATCTTTTTTCAACCGAACAAGCTGCTATTAAAAACCAGCTCGATGGCATTAAAGAATTGCTGAAGCATTTAGATAGCCAAAAGCAGCCTATTAAAATGCTGCCAGCAAGCGAACTTCCTTTTAGAGTTTTAAGCATAGACAGCGTACAGGAAATTTCAGTCGCATCGGTTGCTTACGATTATAAAACCCAAGCCCTAGAGAAAGGGGATTCCCTAGCCGGATGGAAAATCCTAGATATCAATTTTGCCAAGCAAACTATCGAATTTGAGAACGCAGATAAAGCCCATGTTCTGATGCATTTGACTCAACAAGAGGTGGGCAATGAATAAATTGTCTACCATCACTCTATGCCTGTTATTAGGCCAGCAAGCCATCGCAGGTTTGTATATCCCTGGCATTGCCACCTCACCCATGCAACAAGCCGACAATGCCCTAGCAAAAGCAGGTCTTACTGAGTTTCATGATGAAGTGATCGAAGAAAAGGATTTCCTACTGAATGATGTTCAAAAGCAAGAAGCTAAAATCTGGGGATTGAATGAAAAAGAAGAAAAACGCTATCTGCAATTAATGCAAAGCAGAAGCGGTGTGTATTATAAAGACTTGCGCATGACACCGATTGATATTCTTGGACTTAACGCCAGAGATGATGCGGAACGTGAACATTTTGCAAGCCTTGCTGCTCGCCAGGAAGCACAAAAAGTGGCGCAAAATATCGCTTGGAACAATGCTTTTTATAAGGCCTATAACGAACTATTTAAAGACGTACCCGTGGTTGGCGATTTTGATCCCTCCCCTTACTCACCCTATGCTCATCAACCTATTCAATTAAAAGAGGGTGAAACACTCTATTTATTTATAAAACCTGACGATGCGGTTACCACCATTGTACTGCAACTGATTGACGCGATTAACCGCACTCCCAATACAAAACTTAACCTGCTGTTTCTGGATATGAACAATAACGCCATACAACTGTGGGCGAATCGACATCAAATCCCCATTCAATTAGTGACCAATCAGCAAATCACGCTAACCCCTGGCAACCAACAATTTGAAGGCTTAGCACTTGCCAAGAAACAAACCCCATTACTGTTAATAGCCAATGGTAAAACCTCGCAAGTTGTCGATTTAGGAAGATTTTAATGATTAGGATTCTACTTTTACTGTCGGTCGCGTTGAATGTTCATAGCATGAACGTCATTCCTTTAACCCTGTCACAAAGTGATACGTCATTAAAATTAAATTTGTCCAGCCCAATAGGCGTACCAGCCAAAAGCAAAGCTACCGCAGGCAAAGTCAGCCGCAAAACATTGGATACCACTTTATTAAACATGCCTTTGTTTGTCATAGGTGCAGATAAAGCATCGATTCAATGGTTGGAACAGCATCAAGAAGAATTAAAATTCATGCAAGCCACAGGATTCATTACCAACGTCAATGACTTTGAAACCATTGTCGCTTTGCAAGAAAAATTCAAACTACCGTTACTGCCCGTTAATGTTGATCCCTTGCTTGCATACCTTCACGAACAACATTACCCCTTAATCATTGCTGAGGGGGCTTTATGGCAGTAAAACAATATTCAAGACAAATGACCATGCAGTTAACCATAGTACTATTTTTAGGTTGGTTGGCGATTATTATCTGGGCGTTAAGTCAATGGCTGTTGCATGGCTACTCCTTTGCTTTTGAAAAAGTGAATATCCTTGTAAACACACAAAGAGAGGCCATCACCCCTGTTTATCAAGGCTCATTGCTGGTAGTACTTCCTTTAAATGCCAAACCAGATTGGGTATTTACCATTCCTTATTTCAACAAATTGGCCATCAATGATCTTGCCAAGGATTTAATCGAAAAATCACAGCAATTCGTGCAGATCCTTTTATTAAGCAGCCAGTGCCTTTTAATAAAACTCATTATCCTATTCGCTGCCATGCCCTTATTTGCTTTGACCATGATTGCAGGTCTGGTTGACGGTCTAAATCAAAGAGCGATACGCACTGCTTGTTTAGGTCGTGAATCCTCTTACGTGTTCCACAGGCTTAATCACTATTTGAAAAAAGGACTGGTGATTTTACTCATACTGTGGCTTGCCCTGCCCGTTAGCATCACCCCTGCTTATGTCTTTGTGCCTGTCAGTTTGTTGATGGGATTAATGGTAGCCATGACGGCCAGCCGCTTTAAGAAATACTTATAGGGAGAAACCATGAAACGAATACTATGCCTCACCTTAATGATAATAAGCCTGCAATGCTCTGCGAATAACCCTGATTTGAATGAAACGCTGGTACGTATCATTAATCAGATTAACGCCATCATGCCTTTGCTTGATGAAGCGCAAACACAGATAACACCAAATGCCCGTATCCAATTGCAAATCGAAGGATTTGAAGATCTCCAAGGCCAGCATCACTCCGGATTGAGAGAAGACTTGCTAAACATTCGAAACGGCCTGATTGACTACATCAACCAGCCCATCATTGCCCCTCGAAAAATTAAACCATTAGAAATGGATTTTGTGAGGAAACCCTAATGAGTAAAGACGAAATAGCGAGAATGTTTGCTTCAACATTCAAACAAGCCAGCAACAACATCTCAGCCCAAGTCTTTTCCAGCAGTATCCGTTTTATTGCCATAAGCCTGGTGATTTTAGCGGTGATGTGGTGCGTCAACCACATGATGGGAACCGAGGAAAAACAGCAACAAGGATACTTGCTGAATTTCGGCTCTCGAATGGTCAGGCTTGTCATTGGCCTGATGATTTTCATTTTAGTGTTATTCGTTAAGGAGACAACATGAAAACAACGCTTCGCACGCTCTACCTGGGAGCTGTCAATCTTTTTTACGCCCCTGTGTTATTGGCAGATAACTGGTTCCCTAAAATTTCTGATGCGGACAACATTGGTGACGGTTCCAAAAGCATGATGTCGGTAACAGGCAATTACGTCAAACAGGGTCTTGGCTTATTGCTGTTCATTACCGCAGTCGTGACCTTTATCAAGTTCATTACCACGGTGCAACACGGTATTGAAGAATCCAAAAAGAACGAAGGTTCCATGGTGGCCTTCGGTACTTTTGCCGTAATGGGAATCACCTATTTAGCCATTAGCATCGCTTCTGGTTATGTGGGTTATACCATGATTACCAAGTTCAAAATATAGGAGGTGAAATTATGAGTCAGCCTTCTTCGCGCCATCTATCACATGACTTCCCAGCCTGGAAAGGCTTAAGTCTGCGTGAATTATTTTGGATTGTCATCACTACAACACCAGTAACCACCTTGTTTTTTATCCTTTTAGGAACAATGGCAGGGTATCCACTGGCCGCTGGCTGCATCGGTTTTGTGATTGGATTCATCCTCTCCATTACCGTGTGGCCAAAAGGAGTCGCCCGTATCAAAGCAGGCAAACCTTATGGTTATGTGATGAAGAAAACCATTCTATGGATGGTGCGATTAAGGCTCAAACACTCGCCCTGGATTCATTATCAAGGACAGTGGCAAAAGAATAAATCTGTTGGAGAGCCTCATGTTTGAATATTGGAAAAAAATCGACAACCTACAACACCATAACCGTTTATTACTGGCTTTTATCGGCCTGTTATCAGTCATCGTTTTGGCCTTAATCATTAACCTCATGACCATGCCCAAACGCTATGAGTTTTGGCTAAGCCCTAATATGGCAGCCAATGGCGGCTTAATGAAAGCAAACGATATCCCTAATGAATATGTACAAGGATTTGTGTCCTCATTAATGCCAACGCTATATACCTGGTCTAATAAAGGCAAAGAAGAATTTAACCAAAACATCAAAGCCTTTCACTATTATTTTACCACTCGTCATGAACAATTACTTAGAGACACGCTGGGTGCTTATAAAAACGCGCAGCTCTTTGACCGTAGCCAAGTAGCCAGTCTTTATCGTTTCATGGAACCCCAAGATATTAGAAAAATTGCTCCTGATACTTGGGAGGTGAAATTAATCCTGCGCATTACTCAAAGACTGAAAGACAACAGCGGCATGGTGATTGCTGACAAAGTAGTAGCCTATCACCTGCGTGTAGTCAAACTCAATTTGTCTCGTTTACACAACCCTTTCCAACTCGCTCTCGATGGCTATACCCGTCCTGAAGAACGTTTACAAGATTTATTGGTCGACACGGAGGAATCCCATGAAACGCATTAAACACATTTTATTAATGCTTGGCTTTATGCTCACGCAAGTGAGCTACGCCCTGCAAAGCGAACATCTGGTTTGGGAAAAAGTCCCTTTAACGATTGAATTACCTATCAATAAAGAAAGGCTGGTTCAATTTCCCCAGGCCATTAAAATCATTGATCAACAGCTCAGTACCAACCTCGATATTCTAAAAGTTAAAGGCAGTTTGTATTTAAAGGCCAAAGACACTTTCAACGATGCACGTTTGATTGTCCAGCTCTTACCCGAAGGTGAAGTGATCATACTGAACCTTAAAGCCAATGAGAAAGCCGTCAATACCACGCCTATTGAAATCCTGATTGATGATCCCAAAACCACTCATCAGTCAGGTGCAAGCCAATACGAATATAACGCCATCCAGCTTACCCGATTTGCTATTCAAGCCTTGTATTCGCCTGAACGCGTCAGAAATATTCCAGAGGGTATTTATCGCTCGCCCATGCAAACCAACAAAACCATTCCCTTATTTTATGGTGCAAGCATTGAAGCGCACCCTCTGGCTTCATGGCGTGGCGGTAGTCTCTATGTCACTGCGGTCGATTTGAAAAACCTGTTGAATCAACCCGTGAAACTGCAATTTTCAAAACTCATGGGACATTGGCAAACCGCAAGTTTCTATCCCAAAGGGGAATTGCCTCCACGAAATCAACATGAAAGCACCACCGTCTTTTTGGTTTCAGATCAACCCTTTGCCACAGCACTTACTCAACATGCGAGGTACAGCCGATGAACAAAAATAAAGGCATTAAAATCTTAGCTGGATCGGTGGTGTTCGCAGTCGTCATGATTCTTATCAATAGCCGTCATACTACGTCTGCTCATGATGATACGCCTAATCCCAACAATTTTCATGAAGCCATTACCAGCCAATTCAACGACAACATCCGTGATGTGTCCGCAAGACTTCTGGAAACAGAAAAGAAACTGGAACAAATGCATAAGGAGAATAAATCGCTGCAAAAGCAATTAAAGCAACCGCTACAAGAAGCGAGCCATACGCTACAAGATGAATTGCAAACGCTGAAAGAAAAGCTCTCAGCCCTTACTGATCATCAAACTCAATCATACCCCATGGAGGGCAATCAAGCTCCTGTATCTTGCCAAATCAAAGATCTGGATGGATTACTGGATAAAGCTCCTATTGAGGGTAAAGTCTTTGCAGAACAAGACACCTCAACCAAAGAAGAAGCCCCAACCAAAACGCCCTTCTATACCATTCCAGCAGGCAGTGATTTCAGTAAAGTCACGCTGTTATCTGCCTTGATGGGTGAAGTACCTGTTGAAGGCAAACTGATGCAGCCCTTGTTTCCCTTTACCGCAATGGTCAGCCGTGGAGACTTAATGACAGCCAATGGGATGCAATTGCCGGAAGAAATTATCGGTATGAAAATCAGTGGTTACTCCATTGGCGTAGGTTCTTTTCTCGATAACATCAGCTGCGTTCGCGCGTATGTCACTGCCGCTTTATTTGTCTTTGAGGATGGGCATTTTGTCAGTATCGGCCAAGAGCAAATGAAAAGCTCTGCGGAGATGGTGAACAATGACAGCATTGGTTATCTGACTACTCAATTCGGCAATCCTTGCATCAAAGGACAGTACATCACTAATGCCCCCAGAGTTTTAGCCGCTTTCATGGCTGCTGGCGGTATTCAGGGGGCTGGCAATGCTTTATCCAAATGGCAAATGAGTTATCAAGCCGAAGGTGGTTCTGCGATTGCCACGCCTACGGGTGATTTAGCACATTTTGCAGCTGGCGGTGCTATTAACGAGGGCAGCCAAAAAATTACTGATTGGCTTGAGAAAAGAATACAAGGCAGCTTCGATATGGTTTTTGTTCCTGCCAGCATCCGCAGTCACTCAGGTTTTATACCAAACCAATTCAGTCTTCATTTCAGTCAAACAATAGCAATTGATAAAGAACACCAAGGGAGGGTATTAGATTATGGTTACCATCAACAAAAGAACTTTGACAATGCTTTGCGCTAGTCTGGCTTTGAGCGCTTGTTCAACCGCCAATATATCGCAAAGCGCCATTCCTGAGCAGGGATTAACAGTCAGTCAGCTTTATCAACAAAGCATGCAACAGCCTATACAAAAGGCTGTTGTTCAACAGGTACGGTTTGAGGATTCAGGCGAAGAATTTAAGCAGCTGCCGAATTCCGAAGTGCCTATCCATATTTTTGCTCATGTGGCTCAGCTTGGCGATGAACAAATCATCAAACCAGCCTATACCACACGCTTTTTTCTTTATAAGCAAAATCAATATGCCCTGGCATCAGAGTTGTATTAAGGAGGTGTGATGAAACGATTATCTAACTGGTTGCTTGGGGAAATGAATCCCCAGGCTATCAAAGAACAAATGATTAAAAAGCAATATGCCAATCCGTTGCCCTCTTTTGCTGACAGACTGGCTATTGTTGATTTCAACGAACAAGAACAGGTGTTTTTATTTGCCGATGGAAAAAGTTTGGGATCAGGGTTTGAGCTAGGAGATATCCAAGCCGAAGCTGCCTCCCCCGAATACTTGCAAGCCGTCTTTAATAAAATCCGCGATACCTTTGCAACGGTGGTTCCCCTCCATGCAATAGACCCTTGGGTTATGCAAATGTTTGTTCAAGACGAATATTGCCTTGATCCAGTTATCGACCATATTAAAGCCCAAATTCCACAACAGTTTATTGACAGCCCATTAACGCAAGATTACTTACAACGCCTGCACGATCTCTACAATAAAATGACCAGGCCAGAAGGTTTATTTCTCGATCCTAAAACAGATGCGCCCTATCGAGGACGAAGACGACGAATCAGAGTGTTATTTTATAGGCAACTACATCAAACCACTTTAACCAGAGAACAAATTCTTCTCGAACATCAAGAAGTCATCAGCCAGATTGAAACCAAACTACGCTCACCAGGTTTAGAAATCAAACGCCTTAAAGGTCAGGATTATTATCAGTGGTGGATACGCTGGTTTAATCCGAAATCAGCCGATGAGATCTTGGAACAATATCCCTACCCTAATCCCATGCCCGCAGGTTTTAATCTGACGCAAAATATATTCTTTTCCCCGCCTGAGAGCGATGAGCAAGGATTTATTTTTGAAGGCCGAAAACAAAGAATCCTGTATGTTGATGGCTTAAAAGAAGCACCCATTATTGGTTTAGTCTCCCGAGAAAGACAACAAGCCAATCCGAAACACCGCTATGCGCTTTTGGATACCTTGCCAGAAGGAAGTATCTACACCATTCAAGTCGTCTTTAGCCATGATGAAAATCTGGATTATCATCTCACACGATTAGAAAAGGGAATTGTGGGAACCAGCTTAAAACCACAGGAAGTAAGAGATGATATAAAAACTGCCCGAAATGAATTAAGCACTGGCAATCGTCTGTTCTGGGTTAATCAGGCTGTTTTTTATCAAGCAGAGGATGAACAACAAGCACAAGTCATAGAAAAAAACCTGCATACCATTTTCAACGACGCCAAGATGCCATTAATTCATTCCAGCTATGATATTCACCCTTTAAATTCCTGGCTCAATGCGTTGCCGTTTAATTTCGATCCTCACTATGCCCGTAAGTACTTATGTTTTGATCGTCTGATGTTTGCTACAGAACTTGCTGCCTTGCTTCCAGTCTATGGCCGAAACCAAGGTGCAAGGCATTTACCCTGCTTTCCCTTTTTCAACCGCTTAGGCGAACCCGTTTTCTTTGACTTACTACACCATGATTTTATTAGTCAAAATTCGCATTGCGCGATTTTCGCCAACTCTGGTGGTGGTAAGTCAGTTTTAACAGGTTGGATGATTCAATCACTACTCGCCATGAAAAACGCCCGTGTAGTACTTTTTGAAATGGGAAACTCGTTTGATCGGATGCTCGTTCATGCCAAAGCTCATGGTAAAAAAACCAAGCAGTTATTATTAAGCAATAAAAAAGAGGAAGCTGTTCCATTAAATCCATTTTGTGAAGCGTATAAAGCAATTCCAGAAATAACAGATAATTTAAGCGCAGAACAAGCTGCTTTAATAGCTCAAAAAATCATGGATCTTAAAGATCCTGCTCACTCAGAAGATTTAGCTTGTGGTGATGGTTCTCGTGCATATCTTGCAGAGCTTGCCTTGGCTTTGCGTACCATGATTACGGAAGCCAATGCCATGGAAGAAGAACAATTTACCCTGGCTGATGAAACGCTGCTAATCGAAGTATTAATTGATGCCATTCTAACTTCATTTAACGATGGCATACCACAAATGCTGACTGAGCATATTGTGAGTGCATTTCAACGGCGATTGGATAAAGAAACGGTATCTCGCAAGAAAGACCGAATTCTGGATATGCACGACCGATTAAACAGTTATGTCATTAACAGCGCAAAATCACGCTTCTTTAATGTGCCAACAGAACCTTTAGGTGATTTTGATATCTTTCATATTGATATTTCTGCCATTAAAGATGACACCGGAAAACTGGCTTTGGTTATGGTTTCTTTGTTGCCAAGAATACTGGCCATGGCAGAGGCTACTCAAAACGACAATAGGCCAACCTTTCTTTTTATTGATGAATCCCATCTGCAATTTCAAATTCCTTCTGTGGTAACGGTGTGCCTATTAGTGGCCAAAGTAGCCAGAAAGCTCGGGCTTTGGCTGGTTGCAATTACCCAAAACGTCACCGACATGAATTCTGAAAAGGCTGCAAAGATTTTATCGCTAATTGAAACCTGGATTTTGTTGGGGCTGGATGAAAAAGAAATCACTGATGTGAAACGCTTTAAATCCTTAACACCGCAACAGGAAACCTTAATCAGAGATATTGATTCGCAAAAAGGTTTGTATGCAGAAGCAGTTTTATTAGGCTCACGCTATCAGGGATTGTTTCGCGTCATTCCACCTCGCTACCTGCTTGCCTTATTAATGACTGAGAAATCAGAAAAAGCACAACGCCACCTCCTGGAGAAAGAACATGATGTCCTGGTCGCCGCTGAAATCATGGCTAAGAAACTCGAACAACCAAAGGCAACTACTCATAACAGGGCTTATTTTTATGACTAACACTGCCCTTGCTTTAGAAAGCACAAGCCCACCTCATCCTGTGAATACCTTCACAATCGCTACACGGGTTTTGCAAAAACTGTTTCAAAACAGTCATTACAAAGTCATTGGTTCTTGCACTTGGACGGTGGGACGTTTACCGCCAAGACTTGAAGTCACTCCTGCGGTTGAACAGTTTTTACCTGATTTAGTGATTACCGTCAGCAATAAACCAGAAGAAAATCCCTGGCTTGAAGCTCGAACGCTTTATGAAAATAAAGCAGCAAGAACGATGTACCAACAAGCCTATAAAGCTGCGACTGGTTCAGCGTTAGGATTTGGCAATGACAGCGGTCAAACCACAGATCTTCACATCAATGATGAGCGGACGCGCATTGTTGATGTGATCGGCAGCCCTGCTGCATTTTACCGTATCCCTTATCTATCACACAGGCCGGAAACTGGTTTTGGCGTTCCTTATTATCTGGCCGAAGCTGATGCAGTCATGGATAGAACAGAAGCAGCTGAATTGTTATATATGGGAACGCATCCTCATCTGTTAATTAATCATGAAATTGGCACATTAACACAACATTGGGGTTCTGAAATTCCCAGGTTGATGCGCGTAACACAACCTTATAACTACAGAGCTTCAGTTGTTGCAGCCATGCACGCCGTAGATATTGTCACCAATAAAAATCCTTTGCATGTCACCAAGTCAACCAATAATTCCTGCGGTAAAAATTGTGTGGTGGCTAATGCCATTTACGACCCACAAAACAATAAAGTCATCTGGCAGGAAATCTATCCTTTAAATCGCAATATCCACCCAGGCGATGCACAGGATTTCGGCATTGAAGACGAAAAAGCCGGAAATGGCAATTACGTGTTTGTCCTTTGGCGCAAATATCGCGGCTGTATTCAGAACAAAGGCAAACTCGTGAACTTTCTCACTTTCCCAAAAGTTGGACAACCTCAAAAACGATAGGACATCAACATGAATAAATATCTATTATTAACCTTACTTATTCCGCACCTAACCCATGCCGGAAACTTTATGCCCAGCCAATCAGATTACTATTATGAATTAGGAGGAACCTCCAATTTATTTATACCACCTGTTAATAAAGATCAAACGCTGGTTATTGGTGCAGATATTGATGGCCGTATGGGATTCTCTTGTAGCGGTTTTAATCCTGTCGTATCCATTACCAATACCTTTCAGGATTTAAAAAAATCAGCGTTAAATATCCCTGGTGGTGTCATTGATAACTTAAAAGGTTCAGTCGCAGGATTCCCTCTTTATAAGCTGCAACAGTCCATGCCTGCTTTATACAATGTTCTACAAAACGCTGCATCCAGTGCACAAAACGAATTTACCCTCAAGGTTAAAGATTGTCAGGAAGTCAAACAAGCACTGGAACAAAACCAATCTCCAATGGAAGGCATATTATCAGTATCCGATAGTCAAGGATGGCTTGATGCTGCCAAACGAGCTAAAAAGGAAAACGTCGATGTGACCGAAACATCAAAAAGCATCGCTCAAAAGCGAGATGAATATGGTCTACCCTGGATAGGCAGCAATAAAGGCAATGCGGGCGGTAAGTTTCAACGCCCCATTAAGGTAATTAATGATGTAGTCATTGCGGGCTACAACATTCTTTTAGAGAGAAAACCTTTAGATTCTTTGGAAAAACCAAGCACCAAAATTCCTATGGTACAAAGCTGGCCAACACCTACCGATGCTGCTAATTGGGCAGTTAAGGTTCTTGGCGATATCCAGGTCAGCAGCAGTGAAAACAAACAAAGCCATGATGCTAAAGCAGGGATTGGTTTATCAGCTTTATTGCAAAGCTGCGCGAACGCCAATACCTGTAGCCAGAACATTGCCAAGGCCTTATGGAATTTAGTCAATGGTACTTGGACGCTTACTGAAGAAAATCTGAGTAAAGTCAGTGCCTCCAATTTACTGATTACTGATGAAGTCATTACTACTATTCAGCACCTGCCCCGTGAAGAACAAATGCTTACTATCTCAAAACTGGCAGAAGAAATCGCTGTTCAAAATATGCTGGATAAAGCCTTAATGATGCGCCGCATCTTACAAGCAGGATTACAAGTGCAAGAAGTACAGAATTTAAAACCTGCTATGAATATGGTCTTGTTTGCCCTGAAAAAACTAGACGATGACATTCATTCTTTGTCCTTTGAAAACGATGTCCGCAAAAAAATGATGACTGAGACTTTGGGAACCATCATGGACATTCGCCATCAAGCCCAAAGCCAAAATATGCCAGGCCAGGATCACGAACAGCCTGCTGTTAAAAACGGCGCAATCTACGTTAAAGAAAATAAAGGAGCTTAATCATGATTGTCTTTAATCCTTTATCTCTCTATACCACCTATCTAGGCTGGCAACAGTATGAGGTTCTATTCAACGCCCTGTGGCAAACAGGGCTGTTGTATCTTGGCTTTTTGGCCATTGGTTATCGCTTTCTTAAAAATGTGCTCAATCCAGCTGGCGCGTTCTATGCGGTTGAACATGCTTTAAATAATTTTCTTTATGAATTGGCAATAACTTTCCTGATATGCAGCTTATTTGTCTATCCTTGTGTACCGTTGGAAACCAAAGCCCTACAATTTAAACCCTTATGCGGACTGAAAAACCCAACGACTGCGGTCATTGGCGACAGCGGCACAACTTATGATGAAGCCTTTGCAGATCTACTGACTAACCAGGTCAAAATTCCTATAGGCTTTGCCATCATCCAGAATTTTATATCGAGCTTTACCTATAGCCTTATGAAGGTGACGGGTTGCACAGATAGTTTGCAATCCATTCAAGGAGATTTGGTATCAACCTATCTCCCCCAGAGCGTTCGCAAGCAGGCATTGGATTTTCATAGACAATGTTTTATTGAAGCCAGAACTCAATTCAATAGTGAAAAGCATGAAGCCAGTGAATTAGACCCTATGCTCAAACGCTATGGCGGTGAAGATGACTTAAACTGGATGGGTTCTAAAATCCTGCAAAAAATGTATTACAGCAAACTTCATGCTCGCCAACCCGTGCCAGGATTTACCTTTCATCAAGCCCCTAATCGTAATCTTGAAAAGGCAGCTAATCGTGGCGATATCCCACCCGAACGATTGCCAGAAGATGGTTATCCCAGCTGTCAGCAATGGTGGAACAAAATCAAAACTGACCTGGTTGAAGTCTCTAATCAGGCCAGTGTTTTTAATAAACACTTAAATTACTACGCCATGCTTGATAGGGTTCGCCAATATAAAGTGAAACACCCAAAAGCCTGGAAAGCAGACATCAGCGCAGAAGATTTTATTGCGAAAATGCTCTTGCAAGAAAGCAAAGACATGCAGACCAGTTCTGTGCAAAACCTCATGGATAATAACAATGGAAAGGTCGCATCTGCCATTACCCATAGCCTGGTCAATGTCGGACAATGGACAAAATCATGGACATCCACCCCATTAAAAAGAGAAGCAATCATGCAAACATTGCCCGTCATGCAGGCGTTTTTCATATTCTTTTTAATCATTCTCACTCCAATGGTTTTGTCTTTAAGCTGCTACAGCACCAGAGCATTAGGCAGTTTATGCGCCTTATTTATCATGGCTATTTTTCTTCAGTACCTCTGGCATTTAGTAGGATTTCTAGAACGCTCTGTGCTTGATCCATTAGGTGAAAACGATGCGATTTCTGCCATGAAGAATATGGCTGTGATGTTTTACTTTGTTGCACCTGTTTTATTGTTGAGATTATCAAGTCATTTTGGCGGTGACGCTGGGGCGGGTCTTATGGATTTGGTCAATGGTGCAGATAGGCAAAGCGAAAGCATGGCGCAATCCGGTATGCAGGTAGCCAAGACAGGAGTAAAAATTATTTCAAAAGGAATTCAATGAATATGTTAAAGCACATCTTTACGTTCAAAGGCTTCATTGTATTCACGAATAGTGATCAAGCCATTATCAAGCTTATCTTGAGCCTCATAAACAGACATGTAGCATTTGGCAGGTTTATCCTCTGCCACTCCAACAATGGCATCAAGAACAACTGCCAACAACCGAAATACCTTTCTCATTTGGAGCTATCCCTATGATTAAACATTATATCCGTTCATCCATTATAGTATTAATTCAAACCGTTTTACCAATCATTGCCTTATTAGCAATTGCGCCCTGGTTCATTAATAGCAATCTACTGACTCGCTGGCAAAGCACCTTCACTACCATTCAACCATTATTTCTTGGTCTGCATGGAGTACTCTATTTATCCCTTGTCTTATTATGGCCAAGGCTAATTTTACGCCTACAGAATCAACACCAAATAACCACAGAGCAGCTGAACACCGCTTTAAAAACTCGGTGGTATCTGCTGGGTATTTTTGTATTTATTGATATTTTGATGATTGGAGGCAAACTATGAGCAATTACCCCATTAATAACCTATTAAGAGAACCAACAGAAGCCTGGTCAGCCATTACCTGTTTGTCTCTAGCCTTGCTGGCATATACTCAACCGCATTTGTTTTTACTAACACAAACTATGGGATTATACGCTGCGCTCGCATTGTTAATCCCTGGAATTTATAGAGCCTGGCAAGCAATTAAAGTAAAACGCTATCACCGAAGATTATTAGCCATGCCCACTTATGCCCTATCCACCACAGAAATACCTTTATCCAAAAACTGGTTGTTCTTGGGCAAAGGCTTTCGCTGGCGACCAAGCCACACTCAAAAGCTGCATCAAATTAAACAGGTCAAAAATGAAAAGTTCATGCAACGAAGCTCTTGCTACCAACTTGCCAGAAGATTCTGCCAAAATCATGAACATACAAAGCTAGCCAAATGGTTAAATACAAATTCTAAACTAAACCCTTTTCGACCTGATCCACCTGTTGGCGGTAGTCCATTCTTGCATGGTGTAGGCGAAGAAGATAAACCTGTATACATCCCTCAAGATGTACGTGTCGGTCATACCTTCGTAGTCGGTACAACCAGAGTAGGAAAAACACGGTTGGCCAGTATTCTAATTAACCAAGACATCCGAAATGGGGATGCGGTTATCGTTGTAGATCCAAAAGGCGATCAAGACCTGGTTAGAGACATGATGGCAGCCTGTAAAGTATCAGGCCGAACAGAAGACTTCAAAATCGTACACTTAGGCTTTCCAGAACAATCTGCACAATACAACCCCTTAAAAAATTTCGACCAAATCAGTGAGGTTGCAACACGTATCACCGATGCAATCTCCGCAGAGGGAGAAGGAAAACAGTTCGCAGCCTTCGCCTGGAAATACGTCAATATCGTGGCTATATGCCTAGAAGAAATGAATCAACCCCTTACCTACCAAACAATAGCCTTCTATATCAGCCGACTAGAACAATTATTAATGTCCTATGCTGATAAGATTCTTCCTAACCACTACCCAAATTACCATCAAGAGATAGATGAAATCATCGATGAGCATGATAGTAAAATAGGCAAAAATAATAAGACAAAATCCCCTATGGAACGCCACCAAGCAGTCATTCAATATGTCAAAGACCACATCAATAAAACGATCAAAAACAACAATGCTGAAGCTCTGCACGATCAAATACTAATCGACCTCTACGATGCAGCCATTATGGATAAACACTATTACGACAAAATCACCGCCAGTGTCGGTCCTGTACTGTCTGAAATCAATAAAAGTAATGCCTCAAAAATCCTATCGTCAAAAGCTCAACCAGGTGAAATTGAATTGATGGATGTAATTAAAAATAAGAAAGTTCTTTATATCGGCTTAGATAGCCTAACCAATCCCAATATTGCCCAAGCAGTAGGAAAAGCCTTTTTGTCTGATCTGGTGTCTACAGCTGGTAAAATCTATAAAGAACCCAACGCACGATATACTTTAAATCTGCATTGTGATGAGTTGTCAGAGATTATCCAGGACTCTTTTGTGAAGATTCTCAATAAAGCAGGTGGTGCTGGGTTTCAAGTCACCGCTTATGCTCAGACTATTCAGGATATGGAAGTTGCACTCGGCTCCAGGGCTAAAGCAGAAGTATCCGAAGGAAATTTTAATACCCTGATTATGCTTCGTATTAAAAATGAAGAAACAGCCAATTTACTGGTTAAAGTGCTACCTCAAGTTGGTGTTGTTGGACATACGCAGGTTTCTATGGTTAACGATACACCTCATGGGGACGATGGGGTTTATTTTAATACGACTAATGAGGATCGGGTTCAAACTTCTTCTGTACCAATGATTGGGGTAGATGATATTATTTCTTTGCCAAAAGGACAGGCATTTATTCTAATTAATGGAGGCGAACTGTTTAAAATTAGAATTCCATTGCCCAATAATACACAGTATTTAACATCAAAATCCCCCATCTCTTTGCAAGCAAATGCCATATGAACCTACCCTCATTATTAATCAATTTTTTATACATAACTTGTTGCATTTTTTGATCATTTTTGTCAATATGAGATCTCATGATTTAGCAACGGAGTGTAACATGAAAACAACAAAATATAGCTCTAATTTAATCAACCAATTACCAAATAACAAGCCTGTCGTATATGAAATTCAAACAGCAGGTGGCAATAAAAATTATATAGGCACAGCTAAAAGAGGCAGGGTAACAGGCAGGATTGCCGAACATATTGGCACTATTCCTGGAGCTCAGGTTAAAATAAAGCAATTTTCATCGATACAAGAAGCTCGCAAAAGTGAAGCCAAACAAATATCGAAATTCCAACCAAAATATAACAAGCAAGGAAAATAAAAAAACTATTATTACAAAATAGATGCAAAACTGGAGTAGGTTCTAAAATTACTTTCTAGCCTGATTTAAAATAAGGGGAAACAAGGCAATGATAGGAACTGAGCTCGCACAATAACTCTTCTTCTTTTGGATGTTTTGCATCTATATATACATAATATGTTGGCTCAGGCTTGTCTGAAATCTGATTAAGCATATTTGAGCTGTGATATAGATCTGTAACCGTATTGTGATCAGAAACATAAATAGGTATCTTTTTACTGCCATAAGATTCAAAATTTAATTCATCAAAATATATACGCCATTTATTATCTTCATCTTCTTGATCTTTATATCGTTCAATTATTTTTTTTGCATCAAATCTTCGGGAAGGATTTATTAGAAAACTGTTTGGCAACTCTCTGTTACAAATCTTGTGCGCCACTCGTCCAGCAATTGAATCTTCGTTTGACAATCTTCTCAAAACTATCCAAATATCATCATCGGTGATTTCTTTATAATAATTAAAAGAATTATCAACAAAATCATTTCTATTAGATTCATTGTTGTCAGTATTTTTATTTATTATTCGCTTGTATTCAAAGTAATTCTTCATAAACAAAAATAATGGCGATTGAGCTAATTCTGCTATATCTAAATGACCTTCTAAATTCTTTAAAAAAGTTGAAATTAAATATTCTGATGAGTTTTTCTTCCCATGATAGTATATGTATTTTGTCATCAATCTTCTTGACAAAATATAATGCTCAATTGCTCCGATACCTTTAGGAGTAATACAAATTACTGTGTCACCATTGATTTCTTGTTGTTTCATACAGGATATAATCCATTGCAAGTCAATATTGCCGTATGGAACTCCGCAAAAATGACTGTCTCGCAGCAAATAATCTAATCTATCTACATCTAACTGTGAGGCAATCAATGGGTCATAATACTCATGATGATTAGGATCAATAAAAACATTAAGAATATCTTCCTTTAAGTCACATTCAAAGGAATCAATAAACTTAGGAGTCCATTGTTTATCATGTGATATTTTTCCCTCACCGAACCCTTTAAAAATGGACTCAAAAGCGTGAGAAAAAGGCCCATGGCCAATATCATGCAGTAAAGCAGCCCCCATTATAATTTTTCTATCACCATTATTTATGTCTAATTGGTCACAAACCAACTTACCTATATAACAAGCCCCAAGAGAATGGCTAAACCTAGTATGAACTGCTCCGGGAAAAACCATATCAGCACAACCCAGTTGCTTAATCCTTTTTAATCTTTGAAAAATCGGTTTATCAATAAATTGCTTAATTAATTCCTTCTCGTCTTTGCTAAAAGACATAACACCATGAATTGGGTCTGTGATGATATGGTTTCTTGATAATTGCGATTTCTTCATCACTACTCCATTAGCCCCGACAATTATATAAAAATATAGCACATTGGATGTCCATTCATCATCTGTGACAATGCATTTTTTCTGCGTCACTGCAATTTATGTGCAGTGACGCAGAACACAACCCTTGATTTTACTTCGTAAAATCAACACATTACTGTATTTTGTCCTGACGCCAGACTGGCGTCAGGACAAAATTGTTCTCTTTTAACCCTTGCACAGCAAGCACCACTTTGATATTTTTTAATGAAGCACAACTGAAGAGCTGGCGCGATTCCAGCGAAACGTAATCCAACGTCTTGTGCAAAGCCACTTTATTCCCTAACTCTGTGGCTGGACGTTCAGTCGGGAAAATCATCTAGGAATCTCTGTCATCCGACAGGGCAACTCCCTCGGGAGTTTAAGTCAATTTATTTCAATTTGACCATGGACTTGTGACAAAGCCCATCGTTTTGTCGTTTTTATTAATCAACAACACAAGGAGGAAATAACCAGAAAAACTGTTGTAAATCGGCGAGATCGTTTGCCTTATAACGATTGTTTTGCCCCCCACTTCGAGCTTTATGGCTTTTGCCAGGTTTCATCTTTGAGTGAGCCGCTCGACCAACACTAAACCAGAGACAGGGCAAATGAATTTTCGGATTGGATGATGAGAAAAAATTCCTTAAGACAAGCTGCAAACCGGTACTTTCAACTTGATAACCGAGGCAGCTACCAAGAAAAGAAAAAACGCGCATACGTCATACAAAAGATGATTGATGATCTATTCCGTATTGGAGATGTTCCTACTTCATGGCAAAACATGAAATCAGAGCATATTCAAAAACTGGTTGGATATTGGAAAAGAAACCATGTTAAAGATGCAACAATTATGCGTTATATGACAATTATTAGAAATTATTTACTAAGCATTAATTGTCCAATACAGAATATAGACAACAAGTCTCTGCAATTGCATCGAAAAATACTAAAACCCCAACGATTAAAATGGCAACCCAATCTCTGGGAATCGTTCTCTGAAATGACATCACGCATTATTATGGCCTTACAAACAGAGTTTGGTTTGACCTTTAGTGAAGCAATACAGATTAAACCTGGAATCCATATCAAAGAGCATAAACTTTCGCTCACGAGAGAAATCACTTTTAACTCGGTGGACAGAACGATCCCTTTCAGAAATGAAATTCAAAAAAACGTCGTATCTGACTTAGAAAAACTAACTAATAGACAAAGTTTGGTACAATTTTTTGGTTATAAACAAGTCAAACTTAGCTGGAATCATACCCTCATGGCTTTTGACGTACCCGTAAAAAAGTCCTGGCGTTATCTATATGCAAAACAAATGTATCAATACTTACTGCCAATATTAGGTAACTATCAAACCTGTTTGATATTACAGGATGAACTTGGAATAAAATCTCGCAACACACTATGGACATACCTGCATGAGTAAATCAAAACTTAAAAGCGCACTATTTTCTATCAACGAATGTATCAAAGAACTAAGTGTATATTCCCATGCCAGTAAAGCTGATACACGCCATATATTGAATCGTTGCATCAAGGATCTGCATGAGCAAGGTTTTATGGTAGCTCATATCAAGGGACTAAAATCAAAGCACATCCATGTGTTAGTAGAGTACTGGAAAAAACAGGGTAAAAATCCGGCCACTATCAAAAATTACATGTCTAAACTCAGGAAATTATCCATCTGGCTTAATAAACCAGAGATAATCAAACCTAGCAATGACTATTATCAAATTGATAACCGAAATTATGTACCCACATACAATAAAGCTATCACTAATATAGACTTCTCAAAATGCGAAAATCCAATGATACGCTTATCTCTTGAGGCTCAATACCTCTTTGGTTTACGTCGTGAAGAGTCGATGAAATTGGTTATAAGCGAAGCTTGGTTTGGCGAACGTTTGATATTAAAATCAAGCTGGACTAAAGGCGGAATTGGAAGAGCCATAGATATTACAAGCAAGGAACAAAAAGAATGGCTAGAAAAAACAATAAAACAAATCTCTCCTGGCCATTCATTGATCCCCAAAAATAAAACTTATAAACAGTATCTGAGGCAATATCAAACTGAGACAGAAAAGTTAGGGTTGAAAAATTGTCATGGTCTGCGTCATGCTTATGCTCAAAGAAGATACCACGATTTAACCAGGCAGTTATCGCCTGATAAACAACCATTCAAATGTCCCATTGAAGGTGGAAAAACATCTAAATATTTATCTCAATCAGAAAAAGCCATAGACAGAGAAGCTCGTGAAATTATAAGTAGAGACCTCGGCCACTCCAGAATATCTATAACCAAAAGTTACCTCGGTTAAGAAGGAACTGCTTTCCTTAAATGGTGGCCATAAAAAACTTCAATCCCTCTAAAAAAACTGTTTTCATGCCAAGCTAAGCAGTTTGTTTTTGCAAATTTACGAACTCATTTAGAGACATTTTACATATACCAGCACAGGTATAAAGACCATCCGCAGACCTGCTAACTATATGCTTCCATTTCTTACTCAGATATGTATCTACAGTCGATGCACTCCACTCAGCAGCCTGCTCCAGCTCATCTAAGGAAAAGCTCTCTGAGCAAGCCTCTTTCTCACAAAGAAAATAAAACGCTAACCTTGTTTTTCTATGATCAGACATAATTCACCTAACAGGTAATAATTATATTGATCAATTATAGAACAAATTCATATGCCTATCTATTTAGGTGACTGATTCAAATACGTTCATTTAATATCAACAGTAAAAAACGCTTGCGTTCTAATACTGGCTTGATAATCTGAAAGCAACACAACTGATGAGTCAGTGCAATTCTGACGAAACCACCAGGTCTTGTGATATGCCATCTTGTTCCCTAATTCCATGGCAAAGCGTTTAGCAGGGAAGCCCTATCAGGAGTTGTCTTTACGGCTTTACGCCCGAGGAGTGCTTCGAGCACATCATCATTAATAACCAGGTAAATCAACCGAAGTTTCGGTGATCTTTTTTGCATAACCCAATTGGGATTCATAGTCCCTTTGGGGCTAATCCTCTTTAGACCTAAGGAGCATACCATGCAACAGCAGGAACCAGCGCAACTTGAAATTGAACATTTGCTATTTGAACTGAATTGTTGTGTCAATGATTTAAGTCGTCACCGACTGCAAATTAATCCCTATGACATTCAGCAAGCAGAGTTAAGTTTGCACAAACTGGAGTCCCTGATTTCATTTGTCAAACAGTTTGATACTCAACGGATTGCTTGTTAATTGAAGCAAATTAAGTCTTATCCGCATAACAGAAAATCATCTGCCTATGCGGATGTTTTTCTGTTATGCCGTTCACATTTAACAATAACAGGAGAATACAATGACCGCATCTTTAAACCAGGTTCAATTAATTGGCAATCTTGGTGCTGATCCCAAAAACATCACTGGGAAAGACGGACAATCTTTTGTCACCGCTACTTTGGCAACTAATGAATCATTCAAGAAGAATGATGAATGGCAAACCAGAGTGGAATGGCATCAACTGGTGCTTTTTGGAAAACTTACCAAAGTAGCTGAATATTTAAAGAAAGGTTCGCAAGTATACCTTGAAGGTAAACTGCGTTCTAATCAATGGACTGACAATGAAGGTAAGACACATCAAACCTTAAGCGTCGTCGTCAATCATATCCAGCTACTTAGTCACTTCAAATCTGCTGATGAATCTAGCAACAAGACCGCAGAGCACCACATGGTGCAAATGCGTGAAATGTTGCAAACCGATTCAGAAGAAATTCCGTTTTAATCATACCCTACCACGGGAGCAAGCTCCCGTGTGGGATTGCTCCCTTTATACAAGGAGATAATCCCATGGACACCCCTTCAATCTACGTCGCGTGTTTAGCCTCATACAACAGTGCCATCCTGCATGGTGTTTGGATAGATGCCACACAAAGCGAAGATGACATTATGGAAGAAATCTGGGAAATGCTGGATAACAGCTCTGAACCCAATGCTGAAGAATATGCCATACACGATTATGAAGGATTCGGCAGCATCAAAATCCATGAGTATGAGTCAATAAGTAATATTGTGGAGTATGCTTCATTTATTAAAGAACACGGAGAGCTAGGCTTAGCTCTTCTCTGCGATTATTCGGTAGATGATGCACAAACCATGTTGGAGGATCATTACCAAGGTTGTTATGATTCAGAGGTTGATTTTTCTAGGCAGTTATTTGATGACTGTTATGCCCATCAAATGCCGGATAATTTGATCTGCTATTTTGATTTTGAAGCTTTTGCTCGGGATCTTTTTATTAGTGATTATTGTTCGGTAGAGTTTGGTGGACAGGCATATATTTTTGCGAACTATTAAGCCCCTCTTTGGGGCATCTTTTTTAATACTTTAAACTCTAAAATCACTTTGCAACTTCTATTAGGTTTTAAAAATTTTATGTTATAGGCTGTTGGTCCAATGTTACAATAATCGATTATTTATCTCGAAATGAACTGAAATGGGTTCTGGTGTATTTATAATTTTATCCGCAATCCTCCATGCAGCATGGAATACATTTGCCAAACGCAATTCAACACCCTATTACGAAGTATTGGGAATTATGAGTTTTGCAACTATATTCTCGCTTGTATTTATTCCTTTTTTCTCAGGTCCATTATTTAAAACATCTGATTCCTTTTTATGGGCACTAACCTCTGGTTTATTTGAAGGAGGTTATATAATCACACTAGCTATTTGTCTTAGTCAGTATTCACTTGGGAAGGCCTACATTATTATGCGAGGAAGCGCCATGATAATTGTATGGTTTATTTCGGCATGTTTCCTTGGTGAAAATATAAATTTATCTAATATCATAGGTGTATCATCAGTTCTTTTTGGATTGATACTTACAAGCCAAACTTTTAACCCCGATCAATCAAGGCAATTATTATTTCCGGTTTTATGTGGCATCTGCATTGCTGGTTATCATTTATGCTACGGTCGTTCTTTAGCATATGGGGCAAACCCAGCTGCACTCTTTTCTGCAGCTTTATGGATTGCTTTACCTTGTGTTTATCTTTTGATGAACAAAGAACAAAAACAAGTATTCAAAGAGCAAATTAAATCCAATTGGAAAATAACTTCTCTAGGAGGAATTATAAGTGCATTGTCCTTCTTGCTATTTTTAATCGGATTGCGTCATTCTGAAGCTGGACTAGCCCTTACTCTTCGTAATACCTCCGTGGTATTTGCACAAATATTTGCTTATTTTATTGGTGAAAAGATTTCCCAATATCAGTGGATTGGAGCCTTCCTAGTGGCTTTGGGCGCTAGCTTAATATATCCATACTAAAAGTGCATAAATCTATTGATCATTTGTCTTCTATAAGTTGACAAAGAATTCCCTTCAAATACGCTATAGAGTTATTAGCGCTAGCGCTTAGTTGCAGTAGATAAGCATTTTCATTATCCCACCAAAGGGCATCATGTGGTCCATAACAATTATTAAGACTTGCAATGTATATATTGCTCGCAATCATACTACTCTTCGGACTTAAGACGGTTAAATTAAAATTACTATAGCCACTAAATGAATTCATACTAGGCAATCTAGAGAGGGCTGGCTTCTTTATTGGAAAAGAGGCTTTATTGAAAACACGAAACCATGCCATTTGATTTTTCTTTCCATTCTTCGGAAACAGGACAAATTGAATTTCTTCTATTTGATTTTCGTTACCATAAATAATTTGGCTATCTGGAATAAAGTCTAAGTTAAGTTGGTTTGAGTACTTGATATAGCAATCCGGCTTGCTGCCTCTAAAGATATTATGCATTGGCCATCTTAAATTCCATATGCTTGAGGGAGGTTTATATTCATTTCTATTAATGCACGCATTTTCTATGCAGTTGCGGTAACGTGACCAATAGGATAGTTCAAAAAAACTCTTTTCTAAGATTTCACTTGATGATGAAAGAGGAGAAAAAAATTTACAAAGTTCCAAGAACTCTTCATCGCTCAAATTTCCTTCAAGAAGACGAAGTTCAATATTAGTTCCATGAGATAAAAAACTTAATGTTTTCGATTTTGAATAGTCATAACCAATCCAACAAATATTTTCCTGATTCAATACGTGGGGTTTCATTTCCCAAACCCAATGATCGTAAAGAGCAGCGTGATCTAATGTTGATAAAGGTCCAAAGTCATACAAAAATTGCTTACATCTTAAGAGAGCATTTTTATACTTAATGTAGTAGTAATAGGAAGAGAAATGAGCCGAACACCAAGAAGACCATTTTTTAAATTGATAATGGCTTGGTTGTTCATTATAAGGAATATCCTCTACTCTAAGTTTAAAATTAGATAAAGCTGCCTCGTCAGAATGGGGTATTGAGATAACAAAATTTACTTTTTCCTGAGCTAGTGTAGGTGTGATTTGATGCACTAAGTTCATTTCATAATTCCAAGCATATTCAGATTAGTTATCTATAATTTGGTGGGGCTAAACTAATTAAAATAATTGTTAGATTGAATGTTCTTTTTCCGCCTCTTTCGTTTCATGTATTTTCTCATTGCTCATAAAAAAACCCGTTATTGATGCTCTTACATGATTACCAGCTGCCTTTTCTACTTTTTTTATGCAGTGCAGAATATTATTTTTAAAAATAACCAACCTATTGGGTTTTGGGACAATATAATATCCAACTCCATCATCAGCATATTTATTCAATTCAGCGCTATTTAGATGGTACCCTACTTTTTTCTTCTTATCATTGATTAACGTCACTTCAGGATAATCGAAATCAAGTTGAGGAGTAGGATTTATTAGTAATTCAGCTCCCCAATTTATGTCCCAAATTGGATGGCAGTAATATACATAGGCTCCTGAAATTTTATACTTACCATCAGTATGCCAAGAAAGTCCTGATCCTCTAGGATATAGATAAGGTCTCGCATAGAAAAAATCCCAATCTCTATCCTTGAAACCAATTAAATGAGAATAATCAGAGGATCTTGCAATTAATTCATTTATAAATAAATCAATGGTTGAGTTTGTAGGGTAAACTTTCTCTGTTGTGCAAGCTTCCGGCCTAGGATGAGAAATAGTAACGCTGCTCCATAGAGGAGATCCATCCTCGAGACTAAAAGCATTTACCCATTTAGAAGAGTGAACAAACTTGAATTTTTCAGTTTGAATAAAATTCCAAATTTTTTCAAAAGATGGTTGCTCCAGGAAATCATCAATGACCGCTAGAACATCATTGTTAAAAACTAATTTCATATCAATATAAAACTATAAAAGGAGATACTTATATCTCCTTTATTTACCAAGGCATATATTCATCCTTATCTTCGTCGGTATCAATTCTATTAGAATAATATACGTTCATAACATCTCCTAATTAATATCCTTGAATAACAGTATTGGATTATAATTTTATTATTTGATCAAGACAATCATATTAAGGAGTGTTTTTTTACACTATGATCTATATAAACTCACAAAATGATCATTTATATTGTATTTTGTTCTCATTTAAACCGAACTTATGGTTTTAGAAAATTATAGGGTTCGTGTTAGGGTGTTCTGCGAATGATTAAAGCTGCTCCTAATTGGGAAAGAACCAGAATACCTAATGTTATTTTGATATCAATTAATGTCTATTAATTACATTTCAAAACTGGTACCAAAAACGGTACCAAATTTTTTCAATTTTTAACTTTCTATTTGTAACTCATTGATTTTACCATGCCGCTGAGAGGAGTCGAACCTCCGACCTCTTGATTACGAATCAACTGCTCTACCAACTGAGCTACAGCGGCTTATGAAAAAGTATACTTAAGTTAAATGATGATGCAACAGCTTATACGCATTATTTGTTTTGTTCTAACCTAAAACGAAATAGAATCGTTGAGTAATTAGTTTTATTGAAAAATAAAATAAAATTGGCTTTTTTTGCTCGTTCTTGCAAAACTAAATATGAATGTCCTAACTTTAGTTAACAATATTTTTCACCAAACTAGCAAAAAAATATTCAAATAGATAAAAAATAATTTATAATGGTATGCTGAATAATTTTCTACATCAGTAGAAAATGAATTTAATGTAACATAGGAAATATTTTTCTGCTTTTTTAATTAAGAATAGTTTTAAATTATTGCAGATGAATATAACATAGCGTCACCAAAATCATGTCAACCTGTGAGAAATAAACAGCTCGTGAAAAATAGTACAGTAGAGACAGAAAGAACCGTTAAAGACAGTGGTTATAGCCGCAGATTAAAA
The DNA here is from genome assembly GCF_001467695.1 of Legionella gratiana. Lineage (GTDB taxonomy): Bacteria > Pseudomonadota > Gammaproteobacteria > Legionellales > Legionellaceae > Legionella > Legionella gratiana. The sequence goes on along the minus strand of NZ_LNYE01000029.1, from coordinate 483,052 downwards.
GACCGTCATGTGCAACTTATTGCATTGGGGGGGATTATTGGTTCAGGCTACTTTTTAGGCACAGGTGAAGTCATAAACCTGGTCGGACCCTCTGTATTTTTAGCTTATATATTAGGCGGTTTAATCATTTTCTTAACCATGCTTTGTATGGGTGAACTTGCTGTAGCTATTCCCATTTCAGGTTCCTTCGTTACTTATACTGCTGACTTTATATCTCCATCAGTTGCTTGTGGTGTGGGGTGGTCTTATTGGATTAGTTGGGTGGCGTATATCCCCGCTGAATGTGTGGCGGGGGGGATAATTATGGAAATGTTTACTGGGGTAAATGGCTATGTATGGGCCATTTGTTTTGGTTTACTTATTACTTATATTAACCTTGCAAAAGTAGATACTTTTGGAGAAATTGAGTTTTGGCTTGCTTTAATTAAAATTTTAGCTTTATTAGGCTTTGTTATTCTATCGATTTTAATTTTCTTTGGCTTAATTCATGGTACAGCGTCTAATGGCATAATTGGAACTAGATATATTTTGGGTGACGGCGGCTTTCTTCCTAATGGAACTATGCCGTTGTTAACAGCCATGGTTCTTTTGTTAGTGAATTATCAAGGATCTGAAATCATTGGTCTTGCTGCTGGAGAATCAGAAAATCCGGCAAGAATGATTCCACATGCTATTAGAAATGTCACTTTAAGAATTCTTTTCATCTACATTATTCCGGTATTTTGCTTGGTATTAATTTTTCCTTGGCAAAAAGCAGGTTTATCAAACTCAGTATTTGCTGATGCACTCAATTTCTATAATCTAAAATGGGCCGGAACAGTAACCAGCTTTGTGACCCTTAGTGCAACTTTATCTTGTGCTAATTCTGGATTTTACGGCACTGTACGCGCTTTGAATGCCCTAGCCCGTGATGGAATGGCACCGCATACCTTTGCAAAATTTAATGAAAATTCTGTACCCAGAAATGCGGTTATTGCAACATTAATAACCATTTGGATCCTTTTGGGTGTAGGTTACTTTTTTGGACAAACAAAGCTCTATATAGCCCTACTGCTTGTATCTGGTTTTACGGGTACACTTGCATGGATATCTTTATGCACATCACAGATTCGTTTTAGAAGCAGATTATATCAAGCAGGATATACAACAGCAAATCTCCGCTATGTAACCCCATATTCACCCTATACCGGGATTCTTGCAATCATACTCATGTTTATTGCGTTGTTTTTCTTAGTACTCAATAAAGATCCAACCTATAAAATCGCTTTCTATATTGGTATGGTTAGCTTTGTGATTCCTATAATAATATATAAGATCTTTGATTTATCCAAGAAGAGGAAAAAAGCTTTACACTTAAAAACTCGAGTTAAATTTCATGATCTATTTCCCCCAGTTTGATTGTACTGTTCAGGGGGACATACAATTAATGTAACTTTTGTCCATTAGGTACTTTTGGATCAGTTGTAATCAAACATATAGCTCCATTCTCATCAGAAAATCCAACTAATAAAAACTGAGATATAAAACCTGCAATATTCTTTTCGCCTAAATTGACACATCCTACTACGGATCGTCCCAATAAAGACTCCGGAGTGTAATGGACTGTGACTTGTGCAGAAGTTTGCAAGATACCTATATCCTTACCAAAATCAACCCATACCTTATATGCTGGTTTCTTTGTACGTGGAAATTCTTCAACTTTAACAACTGTGCCAGAACGCAATTCTATTTTTGCAAAATCATCATAAGAAACTATCATTTCAAAAACCTCTTTTCTCTTAATTAAAAATTAAACCTAGAAAAAACGGTGATTCCATAGTGAGCGAGTTAAAAGTGCTGAAGATGTTGGATTTTTTAAATTTTTTTGTTCACCGTAGTGGTAACTACTTTCACAAAAAAATTTAAAAAAATCAGGAAGGTTAAGTACTTTTAAGCTCGCATAGTAAGACCCAACTGCTTTTTCTAGGTTAAAATACCTCTACCTTAAAAAGGTGGAATTAACATACTGTCTTTAGAACAGTTGTGTGTAATTCGGGAACCAAGCTCTTCAATAAAATAAGTAATTCATCCTCTTGGTTTTCTTTGCACGCATTGTTGAGTAAATTCATTGTTTGCATGAGCTCATCCCAATTTAATTCACGAAACTTTGCTTTGAATAATTTCTCATGTTCGGTTGAATCCAATTGTTCTGACTCATGGAAAAGCTCCTCAAACAATTTTTCTCCTGGACGTAAACCCGTGTATTCGATCATGATATCTTTTCCGGGCTCTTTCCCTGCCAAACGGATCATTTGCTCTGCCAAGTAGCTGATTTTAATCGGCTCGCCCATATCAAGCACAAAAATTTCACCACCTTGTCCATTAACCATAGCCTGCAAAATTAACTGGCTTGCTTCGGGTATAGTCATAAAATATCGTTGCATATCGGGATGAGTTACCTTTATTGGACCACCACTTTGCAATTGTTTTTGAAACAGTGGAACCACACTTCCGGCAGAACCTAAAACATTACCAAAACGAACTGTAATAAATTGAGTCTTTACTCTACTATTCAAATTCTGACAAAAAATTTCTGCAACTCTCTTGGTAGTTCCCATAATATTAGTTGGATTTACTGCTTTATCAGTGGAAATTAAAATAAATTTTTCAGTATGAGCAAATACACTGGCTTTTGCAACAATCTGAGTTCCTAAAATATTATTCAAAACAGCAACACGTATTTGATTTTGCAAAAGAGGAACATGTTTATAAGCAGCAGCATGAAATACAATTTCAGGAGAGTAATCAGAAAACAGATGATTAATAGCTACTTCATCAGTAACACTCACCAATTTAAGTTCTAAAGGAATATCTGGAAAGCTCTGTTTCAACTCAAGTTCAATTTGGTATAAATTAAATTCACTATTGTCAACAATTACCAAACTTTGGGGTTTAAGAGCCAAAATTTGCCTGCATAATTCAGAGCCAATGGATCCTCCTCCGCCAGTTACCAATACTCTTTTTTCAGAAATTCCGGCGATTAACTTATCCCATTGCAAATGAACTTGTTCTCTTCCTAATAAGTCTTCTATATTTACCGGCCTTAAGGCATTCACTTCAACTCTACCAGAGGCTAAATCATTGAGGCCTGGGAGTGTACTGAAAGGAACATTACTATTTTCGCAATAGGTTACGATACGCCGCATAATTGAAGAACTTGCTGAAGGAATAGCAATAAAAATCAAATCAATTGTATATTCTCGAACTCGCATGGTAATTTGACTTGTAGTTCCCAAGACTGGGACCCCGTGAACTTCTAAGCCTTTCTTAGATAAGTTATCATCAATAAAACCAATCGGCTTGTACTGATGGCTACGTTTTAAATCTCGGACTAAACCCTCACCAGCCATACCAGCACCGACAATAAGCACTCGCTTTATTTCGGCCGTCTGACTGCCTCTAGCTTGTTGATCCCAATAAATCCGTCTCAATAGCCTACCACCACAAAGAAAAGCAGTTAAAATAACATCGTACAAAGGAAATAATGAACGAGGCAGTTCATGAAGAATAGAAGTTAGATACAAAACAGGAATTACTATTATCGTGGCAGTCAAAGATGCTTTCAATATTCTAATTACATCGTTTAATGAAAAAAAACGCCATAAACCTCGATATGTTTTAAAATAGAAATAGCAAGTCACCTGAATAATTGTTAACAAAACCAAAGCAATAAACGAATGTGTAGACGTAAGTATTTCCGGGAAGGGTTGCAAATTATAACGTAACCAATAAGCAGCATACCAAGCTATAGGAATTGCAAGAATATCATTCAGAAGAACGGGTGATTTTAGATACAACCTCTTCAAAAAAATTTTCACAATTTCGATCATATACTAATCCTTCTGAACTCATTTGTGATGAAGAGATAGTACATGAAGTTTGCATTCATAACACCAAAAAATCGCTCTTTATAATGAAAAACTTTGATAAAAAAACTATTGACTAATCGGTGAAATAACAGAAGAGTTTGTATATATCTCATAACGATAAATTGAATCAGAATTATTAGTCATGTAAATTTGACTTAATGTATACTTATTTTGCTTGTTTAACAATTTCTTTAAACAAACATCACTAGGCGTATATATTACTTTTCTTTGTTCAATTAATGAAGTCAAAATAATAACTTCTGGTTTTTTATGCAAAATAGTGTTGCAAAATAGTTCATACCTGAGTTTTTCAGGATAATGCGCCATTGTTAAATTATTTAAGCAATATGAATCAATAAAATTTAAATGACTTAAATAAGGTATCAGTCCACAATCGGCCAAAACCACTGAAGCCCCAAAAGCAACATGACTATTTAACCAATCTACTACCTTAATACGTAACTGCTCTCCTCGAATAGGATTTTGATAAAAATAACGATAATCTGACAAACTCATTTTCGGTATAAAAAAGAATACTACTGTAAAATAGATTAAATAAAAAAGTGTGTTAAAAACAAAATCTCTTTTTTGCCAAAAAGCGTCTACCAAAGTACTAATCCCTAGCAATGCTAAAGGAAGAAGCAACGCAAATGCAGGTAAAAAAAGACGATTATCAAAAGCAACTATTGGATCTGAATTTACCAACATTATTAAATACAAAACACTAGGCAACCATAAAAAATAATGTCGCTTTCCTTCAGACATACTACAGGCAGGTAGAGCAAGAAGAGCAAATGGCCATATCAACTTTAAATAATTTCTATCTAAAGTCAACGTAAAAACATTAGATAATCCTTTACAATACACTGAATTAGGAAAAAGAAATCCAAAATAAGTGAGACGCCATAAAAAATAAGGTCCATAAAATAGAGCAAGAGCCGCACAGAAAAGAAACACTCCTTGCCAATAATGTTTTATTTCTTTTTGAGGTCTATCCCAACAAAGCAAAATAAAAAATAATATCATTAAAGCTGGAGCTTCCGGTCGAGTCATTCCCGCAAGTGCAAGAAATAATCCCGCAAAAATAAAGTAAATGTTTTCTGATTTGCTACGAGAATGGGGGAACAATTGATATCCCATTCCTCTGAAGCAGAAATATACAGTCCCACAAATAAATGCTTGGTAAACAGCTGTTTCCAAACCACTAATTGCCCAAATAATTTGCCCTTTGTAAAGTAATAAACCCAAACAAGGGAGGAGTGATTTTCGTTTAGAAAACCAAAATCGACTAATTAAGTAGATAAAATAACAGGTAAAATAAAGTCCAATTAATCCTGCAATTTTTAAAACAATAATTGGATTCCCTTTTAAAAGGAGTGTTAAAGCTCCAAGTGCAACAAAAAGAAAATTTGAATAACCTTCCACTGGAGGAGCTTGTACATTCCACAATAAACCGTTACCTGCTACCCAATGTCTCGAATAGCGCAAGGAGATATACATATCATCAATGGTAAATGGCCAGATCGCCTGTATTTGTAAAATCAGTAAATAGAAAAATAATACAATGAAAATACAATCATACCAGCGTAATTCAGATTTCATTGAGCTAATGCCATAAAAGTTAAAACAATAAAGCACCAAAGATTAATTCGTGATAACCGATCGCTTAAAAAAACGATTACAGGATCGTCATTTTCAAGGTCTTGCATTGCAAGCCAAGCAAAACGCCATAATGCGATCGCTGCAAAAGGTACAGTCAACATAAAATAAAAGGACTGATCTCTTGCGTAAATAATATAAAAAACATAAGTAAGAAAGCTAGCAGCACCTATAGCAATTATTAACCAATGAAGCATTAAAGGATTATACTTCTTCAATACTTTACGTGTTGTATGTTTTAGGCCTAATTGCATTTCCATTCTGCGTTTATTTAAGGCAATAAAAAGGCTCACTAACGTTGCTGCAATAATAAGCCAAACAGAAATAGCTAAACCAATACCTGCAGTACCAGCCAACACACGCAGCAGGAATCCCGCGGCAATACAAAGCACATCGATAACAGGAATAAGTTTAAAAAGATGGTTATAAGCTATATTTATTACTAAATAAATACAAAGAATAATTGCTAATTTTTTGGAAATTAACCAACCTAAAGTAAGCCCAGCAAGTAAAAGCAAAAACAGCATAAAAATTGCCTCAGAAACTGTAATTTTCTCACTTGCTAATGGTCTATGTCGTTTATGGGGGTGTAAACTATCTTCGGTTCGATCTTCAATATCATTATAAACATACACAGCACTGGAAATAAGGCAAAAAGCCAAGGTAGCTAATACTGCAGGAATAAAATATCCAGGAATAGGTGTATAACAAAATCCAAGCATTACAAACGCACCTTTAGTCCAATGCGATATGCGAAGAAGCTTAAACAAATGCTTAAGCCTTTCCATGAAGCTTACCTGTTGCGTGTTGTCTATCAATTCACTTACCTTATAAAAACTTAGTTTGATGAACAATACTATAGCCAATAAATTAAAAGTATCACAATCTTGAAAAAAAGCATCATTTCAATGAGTTAATCTCTAAATAAACTAAAAACTTTCAATTTAATACAACAATTTAGTAAAAAATAATCAAATAACATTGCATTTATACAATTTAGAAGTAAGATTAATATCTAATGGAACAACACGTACATTGCATACCAAAAGGACGGGAGACATTATGCACTTTATTCTTGCACCAGGAAATCTAGCCAAATTTGATAACCTACGTAAAGCTTATGAAACTGAAAAGCATGTTGATCTCAATGCGAAGCCTTCAATTATAGGTACACCTGTTTTTTTTGGTGGAACTGATGTTGTGAATAGAAGCAAGCAAATTGCATTTTTAGAAAAGATGTATGCGATTTTTAAAGTACATTTATTAAATGAAGATGAAATTAAAACTCCAATACAACGACATGTTTACATTATTGCGTCACGATTTATGATGGCAGCCTGTCTTTATGTACAATCTCAAATTAGCAGTTCAAAAAGAAACTCCGTTTTATACCGAATCATCGAAGATAATTTAGGGATAACCTCTGAAAATTTCTTAGATGATGAGGATAAAGAAGAATACTACTTGACTGCAAAACGACTTATTGAAACCACTGGTGCTTTTGAACAAGCTAATATTTCATTAGCAAAAAAAGGAATTTTGCCATTTACCGAAAAAGAGTGGGAACAGTTTTCTACATTTTTAAAAGAAATGTGCCATAAAAAAGAAAAAAAAGATCAATATACAAGCTTTCCTGTTATCTCAATTACTCAACCTTTCTTTGGAATGGCATTTTCTTACGTTGGAGCAACCGTTGGCGTTGTATTGGCAGAAGGAGTGACTAACTCTACAACAGCAATCACTCCTCGTGTTCAATTAACTGCTCTGGTTGGCAGTACTTTATTAGTTTTCAGCCCAGCGGGAACTACTGGGGTTGCTCTTTTGGCTCCCGTAATTGCAACTAAGCTTCTCACTTCTTTTTGTACAATAAGTCTTGCCCATGCTATGGGTAAAGCAGCCGGATATCTGGGTCAAGGAATAGGTATGGGAGTAGGACTTCCTTTTGATCTTGCTTATAATCTACTTTGGTCTGTATGTTCTTTAATTAGTCGTTACTACAGCAAGACACCGCAACTTGCAATCATAGATGGAATACGCCTTGCTGATGGTGCACCGATCATTGCTGGAATTCCTATCCAACTTGTTCCTGAAAATGAATTACCTCAAGGATGTACCAAAAAAACTCTTGAAATTACAGAAACAGGTGAAGTACATATTGAAGGTGAAGAAATAAAAGATACCCCGATGCAAATTCCTCCTGAAATACTCGAAGAATTTAACAAACAATTAACGCTATGGAACCCAAATCAACAAAATTCAGGAGGAAAGCAATCAGACAGTAAAGAACCTATAATCACAGAGCCTGATGAAATTGATGGATTAGCCCTCATTTAAAAAGTGAAATCGTTCACGCCTCATGCACCGAAAGGCTGCATTGAGGGCTCTCCTTGGTTTAACACAATACCACTTGCTTAGATTGGAAATTTATCACTTAATGGTAGTGCACCCTGCGCTCTCAAATAAAGTTTTTCGTCAAGAGGCAAGCAGTCCTTTCCTTGAACAGATACAAAATTACTTATTCCTAAAAGAGCACTGATACAGTTGAACCTTTGTGAGAAAAGTTAATATACTCAAGATCCAACTGCATCTGTATTAAATTTGATTTAAGGACGACTATCAATTTCTTTGCGCTGACTTGGCATAAAATCTTTTCTATCTAGCCCCATTGCTACAGCCAAAGCTCCAGCTACATAGATAGAAGAATACGTACCAATAATAATACCAATGATCAATGCTAAAGAAAATCCATGTATGGCTTCTCCACCATAAATAAACAATGCAAGAACCACAAAAAGTGTCAACATAGAAGTCATAATGGTTCGCGATAGTGTCTGGTTAATCGAGATATTCATAATTTCAATAGAAGTAGCGCGACGAATTTTAACAAAATTTTCACGCACCCTATCAAAAACTACGATCGTATCATTTAATGAATATCCAATTACAGCTAATAATCCAGCTAATGCCTTTAAATCAAATTCGACACCAAAAAAAGCAAAGATCCCCAATATCAAAACAGGATCATGTATTAATGCAACAGCAGAACTCACCGCAAGTCTATATTCGAAGCGCATCGCGATATATATCATTGTAGCTAATAATGAAACTACCACAGCTAACGCGCCCTTAGTAGCTAATTCCTGCCCTACTTGTGGACCAACAAAATCCACTCGTTGCTTGGTTGCTCCTGGCAAAGCAGTCATAACTTGATCGACCAAACGTGCTTGTTCTTTGTCTTCACGTGGGGCAATACTAATTAATACATCTTTAGACGTACCATAGCTTACAACCTGTGCTTCTTTAAACCCTGCTTTCGCTAAGTTTTCTCGAATGGAGGGTAAATCAGCGGCAGAAGAATATGAAACTTCAATTTGAGTTCCACCCGTAAAATCCAAGCCCCATTTCAAACCATGGAAAGCCAAAGCACCAATAGAAAGAACAAAAATCAATAGAGAGAACATCGCCGTCCAACGACGAGCACCCATAAAGTCTACGTTTGAATTTGGATTAAAAAATTCCATCTGAGCCTCGCCTTTAAATACCTATAGATAGTTTCTTTACAGTTCTACCACCATAATACCAATTTACAATTCCACGGGTATAAGTGATGCCTGTAAGCATGGAAGTTAATAATCCTAATGAAAGAGTTACCGCAAATCCACGCACAGGCCCCGTCCCTACTGCAAAGAGAATGATTGCTACAATTAAGGTTGTTATATTCGCATCAAGAATGGTTGAAAAAGCACGCTCATATCCAGCATAAATTGCTGCTTGTGGCGACAAACCATGGCGTAATTCTTCACGAATACGTTCATAAATCAACACATTCGCATCTACAGCCATACCTACCGTCAATACAATTCCAGCAATCCCTGGAAGAGTAAGAGTTGCGTCAATTACTGATAATAAAGCACAAAGCAAAACCAGATTGAGTAACAAAGCAATATTAGCAATGAGTCCAAAAAACCGGTAATAGACCAACATCAAAATTAGAATTAAGCCCATACCCACTTCTAGAGAAATCATACCTCTGCGAATATTTTCTTTTCCTAACGTTGGACCAACAGTACGCTCTTCTATAGGATAGATTGCTGCTGGTAATGCTCCCGCTCTTAACAGTAAAGCCAAATTGCTCGCTTCTTTAGAATCAGCAAGTCCAGTAATTTGGAAATTATTGCCCAAAGCATTTTGAATCACCGGAGCACTAATAACACGTTCTTCGCGATGCGTAATTCTTTTTTCAACTCCATTGATCGTTTGTATGTTGTTTTTAGTTTCAACATAAACAATAGCCATGCGCTTACCAATATTTTCGCGGGTAACTTTAGTAAATAAGCTTTCTCCCCCTCCACCAAGTTGTATTTGTACTGCTGGAGTTGCTGATTGCTGATCATAGCTAGAGACTGCAGAAGTGATTGAATCACCACTTAAAACTACTTGTCTCTTTAATAAAATAGGATATCCATCCATCATCAATAATTTATCATTGACAGGAACGATCCCTGTTTGTTTGGCAATTTGTGGATCATTATCTTGATCGACTAAATAAAATTGCAGTGTTGCGGTACCTCCAAGAATTTGCTTAGCACGCGCCGCATCCTGAATCCCTGGTAAATCCACAGCAACCCGAGTTGCACCTTGTTGTTGAACTACTGCCTCACCAACGCCTAGTTCATTCACTCTATTACGTAAAATACTCATTGTTTGTTCAATAGTATTTTGCCGCATTGTGTTTAACTCAGTAGGTGAGACTGATGCTATAATTTCATTATTTATTTTACTTTTTACAAAAACGAGATCAGGTAATTTTTCTTTTAAACCTAAAAAAGCATTATCCGTAGATTCAGCATCACGGAAACGTAAATCAACACCTTTATCAGGTATAAAACGTATACCTGTATAACGAATGCCAAGTTCTCTTAACTCCTGACTGATGTTTTTCATGATTCCTTCATAGCGGCGACTAATTACACTTTCTACATCAACTTCTAATAAAAAGTGCACTCCACCTCTAAGATCTAGGCCTTGCTTCATTGGCGCAGCATGAATCGCATCCAACCAATTTGGAGTAGAGGGTGCCAAATTTAAAGCCACTGTATATTGAGATCCTAAAGCGTTTTTAATGGAGTCACGAGCTAATAATTGAGCATCGGTAGATGAAAAAACCACTTCAACACCTTCGCTTTGTACAATCAGAGATTTATACTGTAGCTTATTCTTATTTAAGATATCTTCTACTTGATTTTTTAATTCATCGTAATCTACTGGTGTTTCAGATGATATCTGTACTACAGGATTTTCCGTATACAAATTAGGGATGGCATAAACTAACCCAATTACTGCAATAACAATCAGCATCAGGTTTTTCCATAAAGGATATTTATTTTGCATTTCCGTGTACCTATGACTTTTTAAAGGGATTTTAAAGTACCTTTCGGCAATACAGCACTCACCGCGCCTTTTTGTAAGTTAATCTCCACACCTTCTGCAAGACTAATTTTGATGTATTGCTCATCTAGGCTAACTACTTTAGCTAATATGCCTCCTGAAGTGATAATTTCATCGCCTTTCTTTAAATTACTTACTAAGTCACGATGTTCTTTTGCTCTTTTGTTTTGAGGTCTAATGAGCATAAAATAAAACAACACAAAAATAGCGGCGATCATAATGAGCGAAAAAGTTCCATCTGCTTGAGGCGCTGGTGTAGTCCCCGCTGCAGCAAAAGCATCGCTAATAAAAAAACTCATACTGTCTCCTTTAATCTACGATTGATAATCGCGTGACATCATATAGCGAATTGTTCTTAAGGTAAATGAATCAAAGTGGAAATTAAAACAGTTTTTCAATATTTAGATAATGAATCGATTCCATGAGCCAAATGATAAATTGTGCGAAACCCAGCTTCTTTTAATAAAAGTACCGCTCGTTGACTTCTTTGACCTGACTGGCAATAAATAAGAATGGGCTTTGCAGGATCAAGTTCATTCAAACGTCTAGGCAACTCAGCTAAAGGAATTAATTTTCCACCTAAATTTTTATGGCTGTATTCTTCTGTTGTTCTGACATCCAACAATAATATCTCTGGATTTTCTTGCAAAAAATTGGATAAGTTATCGCCTGAGACTGCGAAAGACTGCTCCTTATTCGATTCGATACACAATCCAAAAACATGCTCCTCTAAAGTCTGGCCATAAACACAAAATTGGCATTCTTCATTTTTAGTGAGCCGTATATTTTTTATGTCCATGGTTAGAAAATTGATACTAAGTAATCGATTCAGTAGAGAAACTCCACTGGCGGTAATCCATTTAATTATTTCTGTTGCTTGCAAAATACCCAATAACCCAGGAAGAGTACCTAAAACACCACCACTCTGACAATTTGCACCTGTATCAGGAACGACTGGAAATAAACAATGCAAACAGGGATTATTCCTTCCATGAAATAAAGAACAATGGCCATGGAACTGATAAGCACTAGCGTAAACATAGGGTATTTCGAGACGATAGCAAGTATCGTGAACTAGATAACGCGTATAAAAATTATCGGAACAATCAGCCACCAGATCGTATTGAGCAATAATTTCTTCTGCATTATCTGCGGTTAAACGAAACACATAAGAGTGTACATTAATAGTTGAATTTAACGCCTGCAATTTATTTTTTGCAACAGCTGCTTTTGCCTTGCTAATATCCTTTTCTTGATAAAGAATTTGGCGATGCAAATTACCTTCCTCAATAAAATCATCATCGATAATTCCTAGAGTCCCAATCCCTGCACCCGCAAGATAAGTGAGTAACGTAACTCCAATTCCTCCAGCGCCTACACACAATACTCTTGCTTTTTGCAGTTTTTCTTGTCCAAAAAGACCAATTTCCTCTAACTTGATTTGCTGAGCATAACGTTTTAACTCAGGTAAAAAAGACATTTTAAGTTCCTATTAATACAGGGTAGTGCGGGTTCTATGTAAAAAATAAACGTCATTTTTATATAGAACTGTTTTTATTGGGAACTGAATCCCGTATAAAGGGTACAAATCCCCGCTTTCGCTGGGGACAAGCTTTATGGGATAACGTTCGTTTAGCGACATAAAAGGCTTTTCTATGCCTTTTATGTCAAGCACACACTAGTTTAACAAGAGTAGGGATTTCAGAAAACAAAATACGGGATCAATTTTAAGTTTGAGAAAGACAGAAACAAGTTTAAACTATAACTAAGATGGACAAAGTTATTTACCGGTCTTGAACATTAACATTTAGTTTTTTTCCAGTACTGATTGGAAATGGGGAGCAATGAGAGTATTAGTCACAGGAGCCCGTGCTCCAGCAAGTATGGATATTATCCGTACTTTGATACGAGAGGGTCATGAAGTTTATAGTGCGGACAGTATGAATTTTCCCTTGGGTCGTTTTGTCTCTGGGCTTAAAAAACATCTGACTTTCCCAAAACCCAACCGAAATTTGGATGCTTTTTTAAGTGCGATCAAGAGATTATTGATTGAGTATCAAATTGATTGGTTAATTCCCACCTGCGAAGAAATTTTCTTTATTAGCCAAGGCCATGAGGAATTATCCAAACATACCCAATTGTTTTGCGAACCCTTTCACAGACTCAATCCATTACATAACAAACACGAATTTAATCAACTTGCATTACACTATGGACTTAACGCACCAGAAAGTTGGTTATTACGTACTGAAGAAGATAAGAAACAGATTCCTTCGCATGCAGATATTGTTTTAAAACCCATATTCTCACGTTTTGGGGAGCATGTGATCCTGAAACCCAATCAGGACGTTATTGATGCATTAGTTTTAGATGTGCCTTATTTGGCACAACGTTTCATTCGAGGAAAGGAATATTGTGCCTATGCTATAGCACATGAAGGAAAAGTATTAATTCACTCATGCTACCATCCAAAATATACTGCTGGCCCCGCTGCTGGAATTTATTTTGAACCAGCAGCTCCAGAATCTATTCAAAAATTTATTGAGATATTTTGTCAGCAATATCAATTTAGCGGACAAATTGCCTTCGATTTTATTTTGAACGAGAAGAGAGCCTTTGTTTTAGAATGCAATCCAAGAACAACAAGTGGATTTCATTTAGTTGCGCCCTACCTCAATTGGTTACAGATTTGGGATAGAAAAAAACAAAATTACCAAGTAACAGAACAAGCATTGATGCTTGGACTTGGAATGATGATGCATGGTTTACCGTATTTACGCGAGAATCCCAAGCAATTTATTGCTGATTATCGTGCAGCGAAAGATGTGTTGGATGATCCGGCTTACCCTTGGTTGGGGTTTAAAAGCATGGTTACCTTGGGTAATATTATTTTGCGTATGGTGAAAGAAAGAAAAAGTTTTCACGGTGCTTCTACAGATGACATTGAATTTAATGGGTATTTATGAACTTTAACGAAAAAAGTCAAAAATACAGCGCGCCTTTTATCCAAGGACCAACGCAAAAATGGATGTTCAATGTAGAGTCACAAATGTTTTCTTTAAACATCGACGGATTTATCTTTCCGGTGACCGTCAATAATCAGGAATATCACTCTTCATACGTCTGCTCTCCGTACAACGCCCTAGTCACTTATGGACAAGATGAGCTATTTAAAATTAAAAATTATCCTTTACGATTGATTTTAAGCGGGCTCATGAAAGCTCTGGGTGGTTTTTTGAGAGTGGTGCATATTAATCAAAATGTATGCATCAATAATTTCTACTTGTCGACCAACCCCTACCCTGATTGGAATGGTAAAGGTGCAGAAGAGGCTTTAAAGAGCTTATCTGTGCGTTACCCACATCATGCGATTATGTGTCGTTCGCTCAATGAACATACAAATAAAGAACTTCTTGAACATTTGCGTCAGTTGGATTTCTTTTGTGTAGCATCACGTCAGGTTTATATTTTTGATAATAAACTTTGCCTATTCAAACAACGCAACAACACGCAAAACGATCGTAGAGCTTTAGCTAAGGGAGAGTTCGTGCTAGTGACGCACGAGCAGATTTCGGAACAGGATTATCCAGTCATCGTGCATTTGTATAATCTCTTGTATTTGAAAAAATATTCGCAACATAATCCTCAATTTAGTGAAGATTTAATTGCTTATTGGCATACAAACAAATTACTGACTTTTTTTGGTCTCAGAGATAAAAAGGGTGTGCTGCAAGGAATTATGGGAATATTTGATAGCGAAACGGTAATCACAGCACCTCTGGTTGGATACAACACCCATCTTCCTAATCAATGTGCCTTATACCGCATGCTGATCTACTTAGTGTTGGATTATACTGATAAAAAGGGAATTTGCCTCAATTTGAGCTCTGGTGCTTCGGGTTTTAAACGCTTGCGTGGGGGGCAACCTTTTATTGAATATTCTGCGGTATACACCAAACATTTGCCTCTTTATCGACGTATGGCATGGAGAATAATTCAAGGTTTACTCAATAGCCTGTTCATTTCCATTTTGAAAAGGTATCAATTATGAATTTAAAGAACCAGTGGTTGCCTGTAGCTTGGGTTAAAGAGATAAAAACACGACCAAAGCGTTTTTTATTGTGCAATATACCCTTGGTGCTTTTTAAGTTAAAAGAAGAAGTAATCGTACTGCAAGACCGCTGCCCACATCGAGGAGTGCCTTTGTCAGAAGGCACATTAACAGAAGATGGCATCCAATGCTGTTATCATGGTTGGCGTTTTAATGCGCAAGGACTTTGTGTCGCAATTCCTGGTCTTAACAAACCTATTGATACCCATCATTATTGTGTCCCTACTTATGCAACCCAAGTGCATCTAGGCATGGTTTTTGTTTGTTTGGAGCCTGATGAATATACTTTACCTTTATATTCAGTAACCACACTTCAAGGTAAAGAGTATTTATCACATTGCATTCAATTTCAATTAAAAGGTGATTTACTTAATGTATTGGAAAATGTCTTAGATGCAACCCACACTCATTTTGTTCATGCGGGCTTACTAAGACATAATGATAAAAGGCAAATGGTAACTGCAACCTTGACTGTAGAAAAGTTTAGTGCAGAAATACGTTATGAAAATGAAAACAAACAATCCGGATGGGTAAGCTCCCTTTTGGAACACGATCGCCAATTTTCTATAGGGCGATTTAACTCCCCACTTATAGCTGAGCTGGAGTATCACAACCATCAACATCTTACCGCCGGATTTACTTTTTTCTTGAGTCCAGTAAATGATACAAATGAATATCGAGTATTCTTATTAATTATTTACAGAAATCATTGGTTGAATCGGTGGGTAAAAAAATTCCTTTTCTTGCCTTTCATTTATTTAGCATTCCAGCAAGACAAAATCATTTTGAACAAACAAAGGATGAATGAAGCGTATTTTCCCAATAGCCATTTTAAATCAACGGAGCTGGATATCTTACGCCCCCATATCGAACGAATTTTATTAGGAAAAAGCATACCGACCAAGAAAGTTTTAAAACTGCATTTGTAAGATACGCTTATAGCATCCCCATTCCTAAAAAGAATACCTTAGTATAAAAACTCACTCATTCTTAAGAATTCACTCAGATCTCTTCTCTAGAATATTCCAAGACTTTTAGAGAAATCGCTTCTTTAATAACGTTCGAGGAAAACATAAAATGAAAAACGAGAAAAATCAGCAAGATATTTATGGAATATTGAGAATAGCACCTACCGATGATTTTACAGTGGTAAAAAAAGCCTATATTAAACAAGCATTAGCAACACATCCTGATAAAAACCCTGGTAAATCTGATGAAGAGTTCAAAGTGCTCCAAAATGCCTGGGAAAAAATAAATAGCGAAGCAAAGCTTCGATTATATTTTGAACTTTATCAACAAAATCGAGTTCATGAATTTGATGAAAAGCTGTCTTCAAATTTTTCTAAGTCTCCATTCTCGTTTCCTGCAGAAAAAAATGGACAAGCCAATGTAATACCCTCCGATGCTCTCAATGAATATCGGACTGATGAGATTGACATTTTTATCCCAGTACCTTTTTCTCCTTCAATTGTACCAGGCTTAAGCAATGCTCGAGTTCATCTTTCGCTTGATCCAAAAGAACGAGAAATAAACTTAGAAAATATCAGAAAGTTTATTATTAACTCAAATAATGGCATTTATCAGGTCGGTGTAACTTATAAAGAAGCAGTGGATATTGTCAATCAACATGGCCATAACAGTATGTCTCTCATTGTTCGACTCAGACTACCTATAACACGGTTATCCGATGCCAGAGCCTCGGAGAAAGAACTCGCTGCTCCCAATATATTAAATGCACGTTCAGCTGATAAATATTTTACTTTGCAGCCCAATACTGTCATTCATAAAGAAGATATTTATACTGTACAACCAATGAGTTGGAAAGAGTACCGTAACTCAGTCCGCTTTATGCACTCTTTAGAAAAAGCAGGTTCACATATTGGAGAGATTTATAGTGAAAACCCTGTTGCATTCTATACCAAAGGTCAAAAACCACATGTAATTGAAAATGAAAAACCAAGCAATTCTTCTCATAGCATAACGGGATTTTATATTCGTGATAACATTCGTGCGGGTTGGAATTGGCTATTTTTTTCTCCTTCATCGCCCAGCTCTTCATCTCAAACAAATCCTGAAGAAAAGAAACAATCAGAAAGAGGCAATTATCTTTTAAATAATAAATAACGTGAGTTCGACATAAAAGGCATGGAAATGCCTTTTATGTCGCTAAACGTACCACTTACATTTTTATAAAACTCAACAATTGCTCCGTAGCTTTTCGTGGATCTTGAGCTTTGGTAATTGCGGAAATAAGAGCTATTCCTTGAACACCTGTAGCAACCACATCTGACATGCGTTCACTATTGATACCTCCTATTCCGACCAAAGGATAATTTAAAGTACGTCGCCAGCGTTTTAAACGCTCAATGCCTTGTGCTGAGAAAGGCATTTCTTTACTGGTTGTAGGATAAATTGGTCCAACTGCAATATATGAAGGGCTAATCGCATGTGCTCTTGCCACCTCGTAATAACAATGAGTGCTTACTCCTAGTAATAATCCCTTCCTTCTAATTGCATCAATATCTGCAGTATCTAAATCGGATTGTCCCAAATGCACTCCATCAGCATTGAATTTTAATGCCAATTCCCAATAATCATTAATGTATAAAATGGCATGATGTTTTTTAGCCAAAGCAATACTTCTCTGAATGTCTTTTTCTAAAGTATCTGTTCTTTCTTTAATCCGTAATTGAATGGTTTTTACTCCCAAACTTAACAATAACTCTACCCAAGCTGGACTATCTACAATGGGATAGAGACCCAAGCGATGGCAACACTTAAACGGTTGAGGTGTTTCATATAATGGCATTGACGCAAGATAGGGTAAATCAATTTCATGTTCAGGAAAGCCTCCATAATAAAGGTTTGTTTGTGCTCGACGTATTGCCTGGTGAATATACATTTTTGCAATAACTAGTGCATCCGCTAACGAATAACCAAGAGCCAAAGAAGCAGTAATAGCCGCTGAGAGAACAGAGCGAATTTCGAGTTGCTTTGCATGAGGAAAACGAGCTTGGCTCAACCAAAAAGAAGCCGTCCCATTAGTCCAATAATCATGATCCCAGGTTTCAGATAAATGCTCACCTAATAGAAGGATACTTTGACTCCCTAAACTTAATAATTCATGGGCTGCCTTTTGCATGGACTGATGAGAAACAACTTTATAACCTAAAATCATTTCTGCTTCATGAGTATCCAATACTAAAAGATCAGCCAAAGAGAACCATGTCATTAAGTCGCTCTTTCGGTACACTTTTTGCAGTAAAAAAACAGCATCTAAAACGACAGGAATTGAATGACGCTTTATAAAATAAACGTCCTCCAAAGCGATTTGAACATTTATTTTTAGTGCTGCAGGCATTCGTTCACCATGAAGTTGGGGTGGTTGTACTTCAATCCCCAAACCTTGAAAAGTGAGTACGTCTGCCTCTAGTTCAGCATTAGCCCACACCATTCGCATTATTGCAACTCCCGATGCCAAAATGGTGTATCAATCAAAGGAGTACATGATTGTGCTGTGATTCGCTCAGGCATAATCCCTGCTTCAAACGCATTGCGACCAGCAATAACCGCAAGTGAAAAAGCTTCAGCCATAGTCACCGGATGAATCGCCAAAGCGACGGCGCTATTGAGCAAAACTCCATCAAAACCTAACTCTAAAACATGTGTGGCATGCGAAGGTTTCCCAATTCCTGCATCGACAATAAGTGTTATATTAGGTAAGCGTTGACGTAAAGTTTCTAATGCATAGGGATTCAATAAACCTTTTCCAGAACCGATAGGCGAAGCCCATGGCATCAAAATACGACAACCACAATCGATGAGTCGTTGGCACAAAACTAAATCATCCGTGCAATAGGGGAATACCTCAAATCCGCGTTTTACTAATTCTGCAGCTGCGTGTACCAATTCAAAGGGATCAGGCTGTAAACTGTAATCATCTCCAATTACCTCCAATTTAATCCACGAAGTTTGAAAAAGTTCTCGCGCCATTTCAGCAGTAGTAATTGCGGTTTGTGCATCACGACAGCCGGCAGTATTGGGAAGTAAATGACATCCTAAGGCTTGAATAATTTTCCAAAATAAATCACCTCCTTGGTTACATGGCATTTGGCGCTTCATAGAAACAGTGATTACCTCTGCTTTGGAAGCACGAATGGCACCAGCCATCACCTCAAGTGATGGATAAGCAGCTGTTCCTAAAAGCAAGCGACTCGTTATCGTTTGATCAGCTAAAGTCCACATGGTTACCCTCCTTGCATCGGCGTAATCAAATCAATACGATCACCTTCTTGTAATGTGGTGCTAGCAAACAAGGTTCTAGGAATAAATTGATTATTTATAGCAATTGCTAAATGTGCTGCACTATTATTTTTTTGATCGAGCACCTCCTGTAGAGTACACGATGAGTCTAAAGATAAGGGTTGATCATTGATGTAAATAATCATGAATAAGCCTCCCAAAGCTCTGGATAATAAATTTCTTCTTGATTGCTTTTAAGCCCACGTAAGACCTCTTCTACCAATGCCGGAGCGATTAAATATCCATGACGATAAAGTCCATTAACTGCAATAAACTGTTTTGCATATTTAATGCGTGGTTGGTGATGAGTTAAAGTGGGACGACTATGAGTTACCGTTTTAATGATTCGTGCCTCAGCAAAACCTCGATGCACATAATAAGCAGCAGTTAATAATTCAAGAGTGGTATGTACCGAAATCGGACTTAAATCCTCTGTTTCCAATTCACTAGCACCAAGAAGATAATAAGAATGAGGACGCGGCACAATATAAATATAATAACGTGGATGTAAGAGTCTTATAGGGCGCTGTAATTTTACTTCAGGTGCATGTAACCAAATAAGCTCTCCGCGCAGTCCACGTAAATCAGGAAACGTTTTTTTCGCACCTAATCCTCGACAATCAAAAACAAAATCAAAAGCATAGCTTTGCTGACCTATTTCTATTCTTCCCGGATACATTGATGAAACAAAAACTCCTCCTCGCCATAAAACACCTAATTGGCAAAGATGATCTTTCAATGCCCATAATAAAGTCTGATTATCAATCTGCCCTTCTTGTGGAAAATAGTAGGCGGTTTGAAATTGGCTCAACTCAGGTTCAATCTGCTTTAATGCATGATGATTGAGTAACTCATAACAGGTGCTACTCAATTTATTAACAATTCGCGCACTAAATTTTTGCCATTCTGCTTTATCTTGTGGATGATGTAGAATAAGGGAGCCTTGTTGACGAAAATAAATTGGCTCATTTAATTGATTGAGAATGCACCTCCATAATTTTTTAACCGACTCCACTCCTAAATCAAAAATCACTTGTTCTGCCTTATCGAGCTCTGACATAGGAGCTAAAAGACCTGCTGCAGCATTACTGCAATTATTGAACGAGGTTTCTGATTCAAATACAGTCACCTGCCAGCCTTCATGATGCAAACGTAAAGCCAGCAAACATCCCAGAATTCCAGCACCGACAACAGCAGCATTTTTCATTTAATTTAGTCACTCACGCAACAAGCAATAGGTTCTAAATCAGAATGAGGTACCTTTGGTAATAACTCATTGGTATAGCAAGCAGGAACATCAAAAGATTCATCAATAATTCTTAAGTGTTTACCGAATCGGCTTACTTTATTCCAATCACGCTCCACATTTAACAATGTCCGCGAGAAGAAAGGTAAACTGCGAATAAAAATCGTATGATACATAGGGGTTCTTAATGGGGGCTTGGCGCGACATAAAAGCTCGTAAGCTTCATCTGGATTTTCTGTAGTAAAAGCAGCACCTCGTTGGGTAGCTTTAAGAAAGCCTTTCATCACATCAGGTTGAGCTAACATACGTTCGGGTACAATAAACTGAATAGAGCAGAAGCAACAGCAACCTAATCCAGCAAGTTGATCCAAACGTAAGAATACAGTTTCACCACGTAAATGCTCCAATTCAACCCGCTGAAAATTAATAAAACCAATACCCGCATCAATAAGATCGCGACAAATCGCATCCGTCACATTCATGCCAATACGCACTGTTTCATAACTGGAGGAATCAATGCCAGCTAAAGTTGCTAAATTATCAATAATAATTTTGCCAAACTCACCAATATAACCCACTCGCTTACCAACAATATCTTGAAACGAATTAATGCCACTGGATTTAAGTGCAATCAGACCAGTCGGTGGTTCATCCAACAAGGTGCCGATAGAAGTTACAGAATAACCTTTTGCACGTGCGGCTAAAGTATGAATCATCGCTTTAACACCAAAATCAACATGCCCCATGCCAACAATCTCAGTGACATCACTTGGATCACTAGGCTCCAGAATGGCAAGCTTTATTCCTTCTTGTTGGTAGAACCCTAAAGCATGAGCAACAAAAATTGGGGCGTGATAAGGATTTGCATACCAATTAAGTAGCAAAGTTGTTCGTGTAGATAATGCATTCATACCTTGGCTCCTTGTGTTCAATAGTGAGATTAAAGGATGGCAAGGAATATTTACGGTAAGAAAAACTGAAACGTTTCAGTCTGAAACAAACGTATCTTTGGACGAACAAACCCAAACTTTGTTCACTCAAGAGTCAAAAAATACTTTTCAGACATCAGGCGTTCTTACGCTGGTATGAACCAGATCAAGTTCAACGGGTATTTCTCAGCCGCTTTACGACACCCCGCGCCATCTATTGGTAGCTATGCTATCGTGGATAAAAAAAACTGTCAAATATTATAACTGGATAAAATTGATTCCTCTTTGTTACGTATATTAAAATCCCTGATTTTATAAGGAATTACCATGATATCTTTGGCACAATTATTAGGATTTAGGCGCTCTAATCGATCCACAATCTCCCACGAAAATCCCGGCTCTATTATTTTAGAAATAATCCCTGACAACTCCGATTTCATCCGCGAGGGTAGTGGGCTTACAATCATCACTGGAGCAGTAGGACAAAATGTCAACTTAACTATTCGTGAAAATAGCAGTCTAAAAATAATAGGTAACGTAGGCCGTGACTGCAAAATTCTCAAAGAAGGTAATGGAACTTTAACTTTTGAGGGTGCCGTAGCAGACGATTTAGAATTAACGCTCTACGGTAGAGGAGATGTAATTTTTAACCAACAACCGAGCGAAGAAGTCATTCGATCAATCAAAAATCGAGGTAGTGCAGCACGAGTCATCTGCGCCGGCATGATTTTACCTCTGTCCAGTCAAGGATATAGGCATCACAACTTAGGCCTAGCAAGACAACCCATACCCGAGCTCCGTGAATCAACAACAAGCGTTTTGAGCCGACTGTCACAGGACAGACCTGCCCCCCCTTCTCAATCAGAAAATACAGTGGATCAATATACGTCACTCACTCAAGAATATATTGATCGCTGCCATACGAGCAATATTGAAACAATAGCTGCTCGTATCAATAAGCTGAACTTAACCCAAGAAGAAGAACCACTATTTGAAGGTTTTAAGGATTGCATCATGAGAGACTACTTCGATGATATTCCTGTGATGTATGACGAAAGATATTATAATTTAAGTACGCTATTAGAGTTGTATAAGAGCAATAAACCCGATCCTTATACACGCAAGCCGCTGAAATTAGAAGGTTTTTATTCCGCGCGTACCCTATTAAACAGCTTCGATGATGCCGTTCTCAATCTCAATAAAAAACGTGAAGCAACAAAACAAAATGCTTCTGCTCACCTTGATGAAGAAGCACAATCCAATAAGCAACTGTTTAGGAGATAGTATTGAATCTTGATAAAAGGATGAAATAAGAGGTCACGTGGGATGGTGAATCTTGGCCGTTCCCTGATAGGGACTGACATGTTACAGGATGGATTTGAGTTGATTGTCTGAAATGGCATGAGCGTTTATTCATCCATTTATCATTTTGATAATCTTCCTTTAAAGGCATTTTGGTTTTTAGCATCGGTTTTCTCTCACATTGCAGCTCAGATCTTTTAGTTTTGCTTCAAATTAACTCTACCTATTAGAATATTGTTAATAATGTCTTAATTTTAATCTATTACAATATCACTGTTTTTAAAAACAACATATAAATACTTTTACTTAGTAAGTATATTTATGCAAGCCTTAACATTTTAAAAAAGAGAAAAACCCTATGAAATTTAGACATAAAGATTTAATTAATGCAATCGAAATTTGTGACTCTGTAACAAATACCATAGACCTTACATATACTAATATTCCTATGTATAAAGCAACAATTCAATATGCTGAACATATTCTTAACAATTTAAAAAAAGATATCGATGAAGAGCAAGTCTCCAAACTTAAAAATGCAATTAGACAATTAAAATCAGATCTATATCTCTATTTTCGAAGCGAATCGAAACAATATTTACAGAATTACGTAAAAGATCATGCAGAAGAGATTATTAAAAATGAACAAGAAATTCAGAAAAAATCTGCTCTTAGCACTTTAGGAATTTTTACGAAATTCGATCAGAACGACATTAATCCTGGATTTAGTGATATCAAGGCCACATTTAAATAACCTGAGTTCGACATAAAAGGCATTTCTATGCCATTTATGTCGCTAAACGAACGTTTAAATAATGTAAATTTTTGTCATTCTTTCTGCTTAAGTATGAAAAAATGTAAGTTGGGTCATTTTAGACCCAACAAACTCAATTTCTAAAAGCCTTTCAATGTAACATCAGTAGGTCTTACAAAATCAGTATCAGGGATTTTCTCCCTAACGCGACTTAAAGCATGCTGCATCGTGATGGAGTATTTACAAAGCACGCTAATAGGTACCTCTTTGGCTTTCTGCTCACCTGTTGTAGTAATTGTATTACTGTTTTGGCAAATCACCCGCAGTAATTTTTGCATTCCGGTGCCGTGAATATATTCTTTATCAGGTTGTGATTCTTCCAACACATGTAAAATATGTTGGCAACGCCATGCAGCTTGATCATAGGATTGTGCCTGCTCGATTTGCTGAACAAGTAAGGCGCGTACCCCATGCTTATAATTCATGAGATGATTTAACCATGTCACTATAGCCTGCGAGTTACTTAAAGGATTTATTAATTGCTTCTCATTAGTCCATGTAATTTCATCCAGAAGTAAATTCACCAATACATTCATGGTCACATTCACCCATTCGTGCAGAGGACTCTCTACCTCATAATCCTTTTGTATCTTCATGGCAGCATCATAAAATGCATCAAATGCCTGAATACTTTTAGAGTCTTGTAATACTGCTTCGTATAAGTGAGACAGTTCATTAATGACAGGATGATCAGTGATTGCAATCTGTTTTTTAATCTCATTAATAATGGACTGCACACTATCCATAGGTAAAAGGTGATGATGCCATTCGCGTCCTACGAACTGAGTTAATTTTAAATGTTCACGTGCTTTGGTACTCAATGACGAATCTTGAGATTCACAAATACGAGCTCGTTCTATAATGCTATCCCTAACTTCTTTGGAAGCGATTGACTGATAACAGAAAGCACATTGCAAAAGAAACTCTTTTTGCGGTTCATCCAATTCATATTTTTTGAGTATTTGTTTCTCATTTCCTGGTCGGGATAAGAGCTCCTGGAGTACCTCTCTCATACTATCAGGTAATTCTGAAACAATGTCAGCTAATGTGAATTGATTCAACAGAATTTTATATTGATCCATAAAACTGGAGAATAAAGTTTCTAATCCCCATTGACTATCAAGTGCATTATTCATCCATGTTTGTATCTTGCGTAAGCCTTGTTCTTTTTCTTTCAATTTTGCAAGCGCGGTGCCATTAAAACAGTACTGAGCAATATCTTGTCTTTTGGCCTCAGGATTATTAGCGTAATAAAAAACAAAGGCAGTTAAGGCTTTATCTTGTGGCTCTTTCAATTTGTGCTTGTCAATTATTGTTTTAATCATTTCATCAGTATTTTGCTCACAATTCGGTGCGGTCAAGCACTCATAAAGCGCATAAATTAATACATTATCAATTTGCAAAGCATGTTTATTGATCAAGCGCTCCAAAACTTTATTATTCCTAGCATCAATCACCGGCTCAAATAATTGTTGCCATCCAGATGCTCCTAATGGGAACGCATCTAATAAAATTTGTTGATAGCGCATTTCTTTTGTGACTCGCCCTGACAATAAAGACGGATGGATCTTTTTTACATGAGTCAGTAACCGATTAACTAACTGTTCCTTTGAGAAGCTATCACCACTCGCTGTGGCCATGCACTGCAGTAAATGATCACGAATATCCATAATCGCTTGAACACGCAATCCAGGTTCGTTACTCGGTGCTGAAGAAATAGCTAAGCTATGATCCGCTTTTTGTTGCCGTATTACTGATGCAAAAAAACCATTGTAGAGAGTCCTTGGTATTGAGCTTAATGCATGGCTTGCACCCAAACCAGTGCCATAAACAAAACCACCAATGCCAGAACAAATTGCCTTTAATACTCTATAGTGCTCTTGGGTGCGGTACTTTTGATAACCCGCAATGTAAGCCTGTGAGAAAGGTTGGGTAAGCAAACTAAAGATGGTTTTATCGCGACGAATTAGAGGCAATAAAGCGCCGCCAGTTTTAACTACTTTATCTAACCAGATTTCACGAGTTGATGGTCTAACAATTTGATTCCCCTCCAAATCGCGATAGCCAGAATGAAAATTGGTTGCATGACGTCGACTGTAAAAATCACGATTTATCGCTGGAGATGGGGCTTGATATTTTAAAGCATCATACATTAATCCAGGTGACACTTTGGGGGAAATATTCGCTGCTGGACTCTTATTTAGATCTGCAAAATATCCTTTTACATCAGGCAACGCCAATAAAGGCTTCACATGTAATCGAGCTTGTTGTGCTATCGCTTTTGCAGTCTCATCACTAGGAGTGGGATAGAAAAAGTCAGTTAATTCGCGAAGATAATTCAAAATACGTTCATAGCGTTGTAGATCAATTGCACTGTGTAACGGTTTAAGTGTGGTGAGCTCACGAATCAAACGATCGCAAGTAGCACGATTTTGAGGAGCAAATGCATCAGGTGAGCTTATTAACTCGGCAAAATAATAATGCAAATCAACATCTTCCTGAGCTAAGGGATACAGACTGTAAATAAGCTCTTTAAATAGGGAAAAGAAGTCTTTCTGACAGACATCTGCTGTTCGCTGTGGATCGTGTAAGACCTTATCCAGTTTTTGCCATTTACGATTTATTTCGATATTAGTTTGGCTAGGCAATGGTGGAGTCGGTCTATCGATAGGCGGTAAAAATCGTGTTGCAATCGCAGAATAATAAGCACTAAATGCAGGGCAATACGTCATTAAACGCGATGATTGTACCATTCGGATAACAAATGAAGCACAAAGCTCCACTTGCTTAAAATGTTTGTCAAAATTTTTGGGAATCACGCCGATAAATGGCACAACGATATCATCCGATTCACGAATTATTTGGCCATAAAAAGCATCGGGTATAAATTCATCGGGACCTAAGGGATTGTAAACCAAGTGTCCGCGCATTCCTGTAGAAGAACATTGGGCATACTGCAATTGCAGTGGCCACAAGGGATTTGCTACGGAGAGCGATTGAGAGCAATCGCTAGAACCCGTATCTCTCGGAAATGATTCTACCACCAATGAACCCGCTTGTCGGAACATGGGCGTTTGTTTGTAGTCCCCTTTATTCGTTTTAAAATAGGTACCTTGTGGATCGAGTTGGTAAAAAGAATCAATTTGTTGCATTCCATCGTCAGTATATCGCACTGCATAATGACGACGATACTTGGTATAAGCTGAATTTTCAAAATAAGGCGGCTCAGGGAAAAGACCCGTGATGAGATTATCTACCAAAGCATTGTAAAGTGTATTAGGGTATTCAGAGGGTTGCAGCTGAGTCATGTACTCAAAGCTTGATAGAAGTGCCTGCAGCTCATATTTAATGCCAATCGCTGCATTCATATGCGCCTCAGAGGGACCTTGTCTATGGATACTTAAATTTCTGAAATGAGCAGCCCATTCAGGATCATTAAATCGAAATGCATCTACTCCAGCTTCGTTAGCATCACTAACAACCCCACCCCAGTTCGCACCAATCCCTAAAGCCTCTCCCCGATTAAATTGAAATCTTTGTAAAAATCTAATTAAATAACGACTGATTATGGTTAAGTGTGCTGCCTCAATGGTTATATCTGCTTGCTCACACTGTTCTTGTAAAATACGAAGAACCATTTCTTCATTTAATGAATTTAATATTATCTTGTGATTGAGAAATGGACTAACATAGCACTCATAAGAAGATGCTTTTAGGGTGATAAACTCGACCCCTAAACGTTGTAATACAGTTTGTAACCAGTCAAAAAACTCATCGTTAAGTGGCAGATTGATAAGCTGAGATAATTGACGTCGAATGTTGGATTGCCATTGTACCCAAGGCAAAAAATCCGGGATTTTCTTGGCCAATGCATCTGCATGACCACCTGGTTTTAAAGCAAAGCCATGAATTGACAAATAAACGCTTTTATCCGCGATACGTCCAGCTTCATTAATTTGATAATCAAAAGTTGAAGAAAAAGGTTGCTCCACTGTTTTCTTATTTGCGGAAATAGGTTGACCAATCGGATCAACCGTTTTTTTTGAAAGCGGCAGTGATTGCGCCTGAGTTGCGTTGGCGTTGTGATCCACAGACGATAACAAATAAGGATAGTTTGATAAAAATGTTTCTATAGGAGTTGTTGACCAGGCGCTCATGGCTTGTAGCAATTGCCATAAGCTATTAATATTGCAGCCCATATAATGCTCTTTTAGGGCAAGCAACACATCCTGATAGGCTTGATCTAATGCAAAAGCATCTAACTCTTCAGCAAATTCATCAGCGTGATATACCTCAATAAGCTGGTTAAATCGTTTAATCTTACTGTTGATTTCCCTACTGTGAATAGGATATTCGCCTAAGAAACTGGGTAAACGATACTTGAACGGAGCTAAGTGATTACATGGACTTTCTTGTAATTGGGTGATTAATGACAAAGCTTGTTCTATAGGAGTCGTAGAACTAGAGGGTGCTTTGTATTGTTCCCGCAAATGGTCACGAAGTCGGTGGACACAGTCATCATCGCTCAACATCGCTAATAAAAAGTAAGCGCGCGCCTGGGTCTTCAGGTTTAACTGCTCACGCATCACGCGTGGCAGTTTGGTTCTGAGTTTCCTTAGTAAGGCAATGTTATCATCTTGATCATTGCCGATATCAAACGTGTGGTAGTCATACATAGTTTCACTCGTTTACATCCTCGGAGTGCTTGGTTGATGAACCTCTTCTAGCTGGGACTGCACCAGACCTACATCACTTTGGAACTCTTGCCGTGTAGGAAGTTTTCTTTTAGTAGAACTATGCCGTGCGACATCACTCATTTTGATTTGTTTATAATGTTGAAATAGCTCTTCGAAAACATGTTCATACAATATTTGAGCTTTTCGACTTCTTTGATCTTGCGGTAACGCATCATGTAACGCTTTCATTAAAGAGAGATCATCTTTAGACTTATCGATAAATTTACGCAGTATGCCTTGAGCATCATCCGCATTTGCGAATTGAGCCACGAACCTTAAATCAGATGCAGGCTGTTCGCTGTAAGCACCAAATTTTGAGTGGTAACTTGATAAAGAAATACCACCAAAATCGAGTCGCTTAATCAAACTATCAAGATCTGACGCCTGAACATGAGGTGCCAATAAACGAATAATGATTTTATAAAATTCTTTCAACCCTTTTTTATGATCCGACTGTTCTTCATCATCTTTCAGTACTGCAAGGCCAGCAATCTGTTGATCAATCACATCTTGCAGTCTGTTTTGCGTATGTAAAGTAGATTGGGTATCGCTACTTTGATCAAAAGTTTTAAACGCTTCAAGAATGTTCATTAATATAGCACTAGTTCCTGCACTAGAACCGACGCTAGGCTGACTTAATGTATTGATTAACAACCCATTAGGATTGGAGGAATCGTTTGTTTCCAATCGCAGTGCAATATGCGAGTCTCGATGCAAACTGATAATTTCCAATATCTTAATAAGCCTTAAGAGAGTATCAAGACCAACTAAACTTCCTTGGGCCAAAACTTTGAGTATATTGGTGACTGTTCCTGCCACAAGGTCGGTACTAAACCCTACGGACTGAGACGAGTCACTACTTCCTTTGCTACACTTTTCACTCTCGTGTGTTTGTGCAGGATGTAAATGAGCATCAGTAGTATGAACTTTTTTATGAGACCAGTTCACTGAACCATTTAAGCTTGCAGGAGATGCGGAAACAGCACCGGTGGATAATAATAAGCCTTCTGCAAGGTAGAGTGACGCATAAGCACTGGAAGTCAGTAGGCTTTGCTGTAAGGTATGCATTGCAAGATCTCGTTGTACCGTATCCATGTTATCTTTCAATGCATGATGTAAATCCAATGCGATTCTCATCAAAGCAATGCCTGTATGCGATAAAGTTAAGCGTAGTGCAGTTATTGCATGAGTAGCGCTATAGTCTTGTCCCAAATGGCTATCCCAACCAATCTGGTCTGTAGATTGAGCTGATTCTTCTTTGCTGGGCACCTGACTGGCTTTTTGTGATATAGCTTGCAAACGATTTTGATCAATTAAAGTTAGTGAACGACAAATACTTAGCATTTCATCACATAATAAAGCTACAGTACTTGCTGCCCAATATACAGTGGCAGTATTGCTGGCCACTGATTGATGCGTTGATAATAAAGAACCCTGCTTCTCAGATTTCCCCGACTTCACCTCTTTTTCAATTTCGGCGATAAAATTTCGTGTAGATGCTTGGATAACATTAAGCATTTGCGTCATGCCAGGAAGCGTGTCCATTAAAGCTTCATTTTTTTGTTCATCGTTTATTTTAGCCACTGCTTCTTTGGAAGCTTTAGTAGCCAGCGTCACTGGATTGCTAAATAGGCTATGCGTCGCCACCAGCGAAGAAACAGCACTGTGCGCAACAGAACTTAGTTGGCTGGCCATATCTTGATTAAGGCCAGGAATAACATGTTGTTGATTCTCTTGTTCCATTCGATCAAGCACAGCTTTGATAGTCGCTTCCGATCGATCCAATATATCTGGATTGGCAAAATCAACCGAGCTATTGACTATCTTTAAAGAATGACCCTCTGCTTGTTGCGGACTAACAAGTTGACGTAATGCTTCAGCTAACTCACTCACATGACTTAGCAACACACTCATGGAGCGACTTGAGATTACCTCACTACTACGCTCTGCTGTCATGATTGCTGGGGATCCACCCAAATTTTCGGCGCAAAGACGCATAATATTTGAAAGAAAACTCAGATTAGAGTGTATGCTGTTGATACGGTCTACTCCACCAGAAGGACCTTGAGCTGTTGCTTCAGTAAGTGCTTTTTGGAGGCGCCCTTCTGTTGTTACAATGGCTGTTTTATTGATGCCACGTGAAGATTCAACAAAGAAAGATAAAACAATTAAACGAAGCAGTGCCGTGGTCAATGGACTAGTAACGTTTTGATCAGACATTAAATCTGCTGCAGGTGCAGTATGGGATAGAGCGGCCTCAAGATCACGTAACTGCTGCTTCGATGCACGACTATCAGCGTTTTGTGTTGCCTTAGATACTCCGCTGCTCGCGTGGTATACATTTTTTTCGTCATCTTCACTTGCCGATTCATTGCCATAAAAATGACCAATGGCGCTCCCTTCTCTAAAAATTTGGCCAATCATATCGATTAACAATGCTGTAGCTGTGGGAAGGATCGCTGTGGTTGCTACACTAGCACCCGCACCTGTAGAAGCTGCGACACGCGCATGAGTTTCTGCATGGGAATTACCATCTATATTAATCGCCTTAGCGACCTCATCTATAATATTACCGCCTTGGTCACCAATAACCTGAGATACACTGTTAACACTTACTGAAGAGCCCTTACCTTTAGCATCGAACTTGAATGCTTGTTTGCTTGCATCTTGCATTTTATCAGTAGGAATTTTTACCTGTGATAAGCCATGTCCGGTTTCTTTCACTACCGATGCAACATCGCTAGGAATTTGTACCACATGACCTACGCCACTTAGCAAACCCAATAATGCGTTTCTGACAATAAATGCTATGGAGTCATTGGTCGCAATCAGCCCTTCTCTTAGTTCGTCCAAATAAGTTTCTAAAGCACTGTGATCCAAATCTGCGGGATTTTCAAATAAAACATGCAATGCTCGAAGGATGGAATCACGCTGGCCACTTTTTTCTGATAACACCGCAGAAGCGTTTTTTGCAGCCACTACAGATTGAGACACGCCACTACCTATCCCTGACACCGAAGCACTCGGTATGCCGGTGATTGCAGCCCCAGTTACAGTAAAACTACGAAAGAAATTATCGCGCATAATCCACATCCCTGCTCTATTTTATTAAAGTGGCGCAATGTATAGAATTGTTTTTTGATTGTCAATGCGTTTTTTCGATACCTACTGTAAGTTTGGATGCTTCAGAATAATCGGAAAGTCTCATTAGGTATCTCAAAATTAATTTTGAGGTCCCTAAGTATTCTGCACATAAAATACATTATGCTGAATTAAAAATCGTTGGCATAATAATGGTGTATGTTGCAATAAATGATGCAAATAAGCTCTGGTAAACTGTTGACTACAGGTAGGGCAAATGCATTCAGCATCAATTGCCTCAAACTGCATTTGTGTGTTCAAATCCGTTAAATCTATAGTTCCAGATCGGTTATATACTTTTCCTTGTAGCGCAGCTTTTGCAGGCTCATCTGTCTCAATAAACTCAATTCCTTTATCACGAAAATGTTGAATTAATTCGGGTTCAAAATTTCCTATGACATAACGCGGTACGTTAGACCATTGATCGAACTGCTCCCAATTCAACTTACTGGCCTCAGCATTGAAATAAACTCCATGTAATTGGCTTATACTTTGTTTTTCTACATCATCCGCATGCAAAAAAGGAAAAATGGAATGATTCCAATGGTCCCAAAACGCAGGGAAATCATTAATGATATTTTTAGGTAAAATAACTGCTTTAGGATTTAAATGTTGGATTAACTCAAGTAAATCAAAAAATGTAAATTTTATTTTGGAACCATCATAAGGCGATTTAAGCACAAAAAAACCCTCCCTATTGGCTACAAGCGATAACGCATTGAATATAATAAAACCAGGACAAGCTAAATAATGCCCAATGTCTGTTATTTTCTTTAAAATATCCTTACCTGGTTTATACAGTAAATGTTCCAAAGAATAAGAGGCTGCACTTATCTTGACTTCCTGCCAATTTTTCGCAGTAAGGCATAAACCTGCCTCTGAAGTTAAAATAGGGATAAAATTTTGAGTGACCGCAAACATGTCTATTCTCCTAATTACAGCAACAAACTGGTGTCGCCATAACTAAAAAATCGATATCCTTTCTCAATCGCCTCTTCATAAAGCTTCATTGCTTGTTTATGGCCAATAAAAGCTGACACCAACATGAGTAAAGTAGATTCAGGTAAATGAAAATTAGTCATCAAACCATCACAAATTTTAAATTCATATCCTGGATAAATAAAGATATCTGTATCTCTGCTGCAAGGAGTTAAAACTCCATTCTGTTGTGCAGCACTTTCAAGGCTACGCAAAGCAGTAGTACCTATGGCAATCACTCTATTTCCCGCGGCTTTTGTCGCTTGGACAGCAGCACATAATTCTGCACTAAGGGTAAAATGCTCAGAATGCATTTTATGATCTTTAATATTATCACAGCGAACAGGCCTAAACGTTCCCGCTCCAACATGTAAGGTTACATAAGCTACCGAAATACCCCTTGAACGTATGCTGGATAATACAGCCTCATCAAAATGTAATCCGGCGGTAGGTGCTGCAACTGATCCATCATATTTAGCGTAAATTGTTTGATAACGATCTTTATCTAAAGTTTCATCATTTCGAGCAATATATGGCGGTAGAGGAATATGCCCTACGCCATTGAGTAATTCCAATACTTCCGTATCTGCCTTACAAACAAATAAATCATCTTGCCTGTCAAGGATTTCAATTTCTTTGTTTTGTGCCAAATGAATAATGGAACCCGCTCTCAATGCCTTACTTGCTTTAATATGAGCGAGAAAAGTCAATTCACCTGTAATGCGCTCTACCAACAGCTCAACCTTTCCCCCGGTAGGTTTATGACCATATAATCGGGCCGGAATTACTTTAGAGTCATTCATGACGAGCAAATCGCCAGGTTTTAAAAAATCAGCAATTTCTCGAAATTGATAATGACCATATTCACCTATATTCCGGTCATAAACCAAAAGTCGGGAATCACTGCGATTTACTAGAGGATATTGAGCAATAAGCTCTGTAGGTAAATCAAAATAAAAGTCCTCTTTATTCATAGGGCAACCTGAAAACAAATTATCGTCATTATACACTAAAGGAAGGATTCAGCACTTCAAAATGCTCATAATTTCTTATTTAACGTGCGTTTAGTTACACCTAAGTGACCTATTAGTTGGTAGATGATCAAATCCATCAGGCAGCTCTTCTGTAGATGGATCATAAAATAATGAAACTTTTTGCACTGGATTTTGGCCTAAACCTGTATTCAGGGTGTTCTTTAGACCAAGATCGTTCATTTGAGTATGAGATGTTTTTATCTCCTCAAATTCTATATCTTCATCTTCCTTTGAATGAGAAAATCGAGATCTATAAGCCTGAACGGCAGCTTTAGCTCCCATACCCGCTAATCCCCCAATCAGCAAAAAGGGCGACCATAGAATTGCGCCTATAGATTTCACAGCACCTGTAAAACTCAAACCATCCTCATTGACAACTTGTGATTTAATCATATGAAACACATTTCTATTACTGCCGTAACATTCTTTAGTGCTAGAATACAAATAGAGCATCCCAATGGCACCATAAACAAGAAAAGCTCCTATACCCAAAGCAGTACTAAAAGTAAGCGTACTACCCACTCCTGCACCAGCACCAGCACCTACTCCTACAGCACTCATCCTTAATCCAGCTCCCATCCCTGCTCCTGCAAGACCAGATGTCGCCATGGATGTCACAACAAAGTGAACAGCACCTACAGTTAATTTAAGTGTCAATGCAATAAGAATAATAGGAATAAGAATCATTGAGCTTATTAATAACGCACCTAAGCCCCAACCGCTACTGTTATAATAATGTCGATGATAACGACCGTGATGGGCATGATGATGTGAATGAACATTAATCGGTGCTCCAAGATTTTTTGGCTCATGATGAACTTTACCGAACATTTTAGCCTCCTTTTGTTGCTTTAAACCTATAAAAAGCAGTTGGTTCCTACTGTGTGAGCTTACTAGTTTTATAGGTTAAATGGTTCGAGACTTGGAGTATAAAAAAGTAATCTTAAGGATTTATTAAGAAATTTTTTGTTTTATTAGAGACGCAAATTTCGCGGCTGTTCCCAAAAGAACCCAAAAAACACCCATAATTGCTTTCAATACACGTAATTCCTGTTTCTATCTGCATCATTCTGCTCCAAATTGGCGCCACCCAAAAGTACCGCTTTGGTCGCAACAATAGAGCCGAAAATCAAAGAATAATCAACAAAACGACACATAGAATCCAAATAACCCAACTCGTAACATAGGGATACTTATACCCTCTAAAACTCTTCCTTCGTGATTGGATATCAAGAATAAGAACTGGAACTACAGAAACTACAGTGATCAAGATAACGAGTGCAACTGATTCTGCACCTTTCTGAAAAGGCATGATGCTTGTTAAAAAAATCAAGATGTAAAGTAACATTTCACGTAAATAAAAAACTGCCCATAAAAACCAAAAGTCAAAAGTATAGATAAGCCAAGAAGCAAGAAACAAAGGTATGAATAACTTAGCACCTTTTATGGCAAACAGTTTCTTAAACATTTTAATGAATTCTTCTGAAAAGAAGACTAATATAGAGCCAAAAAGAACAAGCAACGCTAAAGTTACTAACATTTATGTGTTCCTTTTCTCAACCGCTTCCAGGGTTTCCCAACGTGTATAAAGCTGTGCTAATAAATCTTCATCTTCTGCTAAACTTTGATTTATTTTCGTAATTATCTGAGCATCTTGTTGATAAAACTTAGGATCTGCCATTTTCAGTTGTAACTCAGCTATTTTCTCTTCTAATTGTTCAATTTTTTGGGGTAATTGCGCTAATTCGCGCTGCTCATTAAAACTTAACTTAGTTACAGTCGTATTCCGTTTCATAACAGGAGCTTTTGTCACGACATCACGTTGCTGCTTCTTATGCATTTTATATTCATCGTAGCCACCAACAAACTCATTAAATTTTCCCGCTTTCTCATAGACGAGAACGCTAGTAACGACTTGATTAATAAATGCTCTATCATGACTAATTAGTATTAAAGTTCCAGGATAATGAATCAACATATCCTCAAGGAGCTCTAAAGTTTCAATATCTAAATCGTTAGTTGGCTCATCCATCACCAGTAAATTTACGGGTTTTGCAAAAAGTTTGGCTAATAATAATCGATTTCTTTCTCCACCTGATAAAACAGAAACGGGTTGATTAAATCGTTCGGGAGAAAATAAAAATTCCCGTAAATAGCTCGCAACATGTTTTTGTTTGCCATTAATCGTTACATAATCGGCTCCATCGCCAACATTAGCCATAACTGTTTGATCTTCATGCAATTGTCGACGCAATTGATCAAAGTAAGCAACACTCAAAGAAGTACCCAGTTTTATCTGTCCGGAATCAGGTTGCAACTCTCCAAGTAATAATCGGACTAATGTTGTTTTTCCACAACCATTAGGGCCAATAATTCCAAGTTTGTCACCACGAGTTACGAGTAACGACAAATCACGTAAAATAATCTTATCCCCTAAGGTATAATTCACATGTTTTGCTTCTATAACTACCGAACCTGAACGTGTTACATCTAAAGAAAATGCTTTTACCTGACCTAACTGATTACGACGAGCTTTATATTCTTCACGCATTGCTTTTAAAGCACGTACTCGACCTTCATTACGTGTACGTCGCGCCTTTATTCCCGTACGAATCCATACCTCTTCATCAGCCAATTTTTTATCAAATAATTCATTTTGTTTTTGTTCGCTAAGACGAATAGATTCGCGTCGTTCTAGATAAGTTTCATAGTTGCAATCATGTTGATACAATTTTCCGCGATCGATTTCAACGATACGATTACTGACTTGGTCTAAAAACTCTCTATCATGAGTCACCAATAAAACCGTGCCCTTAAACTCTTTTAAGTAGGATTCTAACCATTCAATTGCTTCAATATCTAAATGGTTTGTAGGTTCATCCAAAAGTAATAGATCAGGAGTGGCAATCAGAGCAGCACCAAGCAATACACGACGTTTCATCCCTCCTGATAAATTGCTCATCCGTTCATTTGCAATTATGCCTAAACGACTTGCCATCGTTTCTATTAGCGGCAATTTATCCCAAGCATGCAAATTATCCATTTGTTGTTGGCATACCGCTAATTTATCCATATCACCTTGCTGAGACAATTGATGAAACCGGGATAAAACTTCACCTACCTCACCAAGACTTTTCACCAGAAAATGATAAACCGTATCCTCTTCAGTAATAGGAAC
The DNA here is from genome assembly GCF_001467695.1 of Legionella gratiana. Taxonomy (GTDB): domain Bacteria; phylum Pseudomonadota; class Gammaproteobacteria; order Legionellales; family Legionellaceae; genus Legionella; species Legionella gratiana. The sequence goes on along the minus strand of NZ_LNYE01000029.1, from coordinate 446,266 downwards.
TTCCTGAGTTAACCCTGCAACACGTAATCCAGAAAGCCGATTAATTTGACCGCTATCAGGAATTAAGTCACCCTGTAATAATTTAAGAAGAGTCGATTTCCCAGCACCATTTCTCCCTACTAACGCAATGCGATCTTGGGAATGTATCTGCCAGTCCGCTTTATCCAATAATTGATTACCCGCAATATTAAGGGATACGCTATGAAGAGAAATAATACTCATAAAATGAACTCTAACTTTTTAATGTGTAATCTAGTTCCGATAAATCATGGAATAAAGCATAAAATGCCTAAATTATGCTGTTCTTTTTATCCAGACTACTTGTACTGAATTACTTTGAAGATAAAACCATAATTCCATCCATCTCAACCAATGCACCACGTGGTAGTGCTGCAACACCAATGGCCGCTCTTGCGGGAAAAGGTTGGGCAAAATATCGACTCATCGCTTCATTAATCAAAGGAAAATGCTGTAAATTGGTCAGATAAACATTCAATTTCACTATATGAGCCAAACTACCGCCAGCTGCCTCACAAACCGCTGATAAATTCTCTAAAACCTGTGTAATTTGGAGCTTAATATCATCACTACATAAATGCATGGTTACAGGATCAAGTGGTATTTGTCCTGAAAGATAAACGGTATCACCACATTGAATCGCCTGTGAATAAGTTCCAATAGCTTCCGGAGCCAATTTTGTACTTATAGGTCGCATTAATTATCTCCTTGTTTTTTTCTATAAAGACGCATGACCACTTTATTTGCTCGCAACCGACGCATGACACGAGCTAAATGTGTCCTGTCCACCACACTAATTGAAAAAGTAACTGCATTATGCCGTCCATCACGGGGATCTACATTAATATTTCCTATATTTGATCCTGATTCAGAAATTGCAGTTGCTAAAGCAGCTAGCACCCCTCGTTCATTGACAACCTCAACAGTGATATCAACCCAATATTCTCCCTCAACCTTTTCATCCCAACGTAGGGCAACAAATTGTTCTGGATTGGTACACGAGTTTTTTAAGGTTGCACAATCGCTACTATGCACAACAATTCCTCGTCCTTGCTGAAATTTTCCAACAATATTATCACCAGGAATTGGCTGGCAACATTCACCAAAATGAACAACCATTCCTTCAGTGCCTTTAATAGCCAGTGGCCGTGCTTTAATTCCTTTATCTAATTCATTAGAGTCTTGAGCCACAATTAATCTTTTGGCAATAACCATTGCCATTTGATTTCCTACCCCAATGGCATATAACAAATCATCCATAGTTTTATAGTGTAAATCACTTAATAATGCTTGTAGCGACTCAGGGGGGACTTTAGCATAATCGCTGGATAATTCATTTAAGGATTGTTCCAATAAACGTTTTCCTAAACTAATTGATTCAGTATTTTGCTGGCTTTTCAAAAAATGACGGATATTAGAACGAGCTTTTCCAGTAACAACAAAATTTAACCAGGATGGATTAGGGTGAGCACCTGGCGCAGTAATAATCTCTACCGTTTGACCATTAGATAACGGAATACTGAGTGGAACTAATTTTCGATTAACTTTTGCGGCGACACAACTATTTCCTACCCCAGAATGAACTGAATAAGCAAAATCAACAGGAGTAGCTCCTTTAGGTAATTCCATAATATGTCCTTTAGGAGTAAAGACATATACTTCATCTGGAAATAAATCAATTTTTACATTTTCAATAAATTCTAACGAATTACCCGTACTACGCTGCATTTCTAATAAGCTTTGCACCCATTCTCTTGCCCGCAGCTGAGCCTCATTTACTTCAAGACCCGATGACTTATAAATCCAATGAGCCGCTACTCCATTATCAGCAACTTTATCCATATCCCGAGTTCGAATTTGTACCTCAAGAGGCACTCCAAACGGACCAAATAAAGTCGTATGTAAGGATTGGTATCCATTAGCTTTTGGGATACCAATATAATCTTTAAATCGTTGTGGGACCGGTTTATAAGTACAATGTAAAGCACCTAAAATACGGTAACAGGAATCAATATCTTCAGTAATGACGCGAAATGCAAATACATCAGTAATTTCTGTAAATGAGGCTTTCTTTTGACGCATCTTTCGGTAAATACTGTATAAGTGTTTCTGCCTGCCAAATACTTGTTCATAAGGAATATTTAACTGGGCCAATGCAAGTTGCAAGTCTCTTTCTATAGTTTGGGTTAATTCACGGCGGTTCCCACGAGACTTTTCTACGGCTGATTTAATTGCTCTATAGCGCATAGGATAGAGCGCTTGAAACCCTAAATCTTCAAGTCCTACATAAATTGAATGCATCCCCAAACGATTTGCAATAGGAGCATAAATTTCTAGAGTCTCTATAGCAATACGTCTGCGTTTTGCATAAGGCATCGCACCAAGAGTTCTCATATTGTGTAAACGATCAGCTAACTTCACAATAATGACCCGAATATCTTTAACCATAGCCAAAACCATCTTACGGAAATTTTCCGCTTGGGCTTCTGCTTTTGATTCAAATTTGATTTTAGTCAGCTTCGTTACGCCATCAACAAGAGAGGTAACTTCTTCACCAAATTGGCGAGTTAAATCCTCTTTGCTCACCGCAGTATCTTCAACTACATCATGGAGCAAAGTGGCCATAATCGTTTGATAATCGAGACGCATTCGGGCAAGAATTAAAGCTGCCGCTACAGGATGCGTAATATAAGGCTCGCCTGAACGACGCGTTTGGCCTTGATGCGCTTTTTCAGCGACTAAATAGGCCTGGTAGCATTTTTCTATTTGCGACTGCTCAAGGTAGCATTTCAGCTCTTCATCGAGCTCCTTAAAGTAGCTCACGCAGTACTCCCTAGTATCTAACATGACCTCACCTCTCATTTACAGTATAGGGCATCCCCTCCTTTACTGCATTGCACAAAGAAATAGATTTCTTAGAATTTCGCTACCTTGAGTCAAAATGACTTGATTTTCGAGCATCGCAGCACAACATACACGAAGTATATGAGTATTGAATGCAGAAAAACAAGGTATTTTGGCCAAGAGAGTAGAATTGTAAACAGTAATGGCACTAAGTTTAGCGTTTTTTGAGTAAACTCTTCACATATCAACGTCCCGCTGCTTGTCCGCAGGATCCAGAAATCTCGCGTTAGAATTGGCTCTCTGGATCCTGTGGACAAGCCACGGGACGTAGGCACGGGCCTTAACTTCGTACCATTAGGGTAAACAGCACTCTACTCTTTATCTAAAATTTCTGGAGTAATTAAACCTTCTGCTATTTCACGCAAAGCCACTACCGTAGGCTTATCATTTTCCCATTCAACCATCGGTTGATCACCTCGAACTGCAATTTGTCGTGCGCGTTTGGTAGCTACCATGACTAATTCAAATCGATTTGCAACGTGCTCTAAACAATCTTCAACTGTAACTCGTGCCATAACTCTCATTCTCCAGTAGCAAAACTTCTTATTTTACTGTGATGACATCAGGAAAGAAAGCAATTTTGATTGTTTATTTATCTGCCGCTCAATACGTAAGCGGTTTGCAAGCACAATTGCACCCAATTCCATCGCAGCCCTTTCAAAATTATCGTTAACGATTAAATAATCAAACTCAGGATAATGACTGAGTTCATCCTGTGCTTTTTTCATCCGATCGCTAATTACTTCCTCTTTATCCTGGCGTCGATTCAACAATCTTTGTTTCAACGATTCTAAAGACGGCGGTACAATAAAAACACTCACCGCATCAGGAAAAGAACGTCTGATTTGCTCCGCTCCTTGCCAATCAATATCCAAAACCACATCGATTCCTTCTCGCAGGCGTTTGGTAATTTGCAACATTGAAGTTCCATATAAATGATTAAAGACGCGAGCGTACTCTAAAAAAGCGCAATCATTAATCATGGATGTAAATTCATTTTCATCAATAAAAAAGTAATCTTTCCCATGTTGCTCTCCTGGTCGCATTGCTCGTGTCGTATGTGAAATGGATACCTCAATGTCCTCAAGAGTTTCAACTAATCTTTTTACTAAACTTGTTTTGCCCCCTCCTGAAGGTGCAGCTACAATAAACAAATTACCCGAATAATCACCCACAATAATACTCACTCAATATTTTGAATTTGCTCACGCATTTGTTCAATCAAGACTTTCATCTCAACTGCAATCTGAGTTAAAGCTATAGAATCAGATTTTGAGCTGAGCGTATTCGCCTCCCTATTTAATTCCTGCATTAAAAAATCAAGTCGTCTTCCGACTATTTTATCGCAATTTAACGTCCGGTTCACTTCATCAAGATGAGTTTGTAGTCTGTCTAATTCCTCACTGACATCAATACGAGTTAAAATTAAAGCGAGCTCTTGTTCCAAGCGTGATTCTTGTACCTCAAATTGAAGGTTCTGCAAACGCGCTAACAATTTATTCTTACTCTGCTCCACTTGCAAAGATGCTATAGCTCTCGCCTTCTCAACTTCTCTACCTAAATCACTTAGACGCCCTTCCACATGCTTTTTTAACGCATTGCCTTCGGTAATTCGCATCTGCATTAATTGTTCAATGGTATTTTTAAATGAGGCAAGGGCTTGCTCTCCCAAAGAGTCCATATCAGGCGCACTAGCTTGAACCACACCAGGCCAAGATAAAATCTGGCTTACGCTCAAATCATTGGTTAAATGATGTGATACGGATAATTTATCTCCCAAACCTACTAATGCATTAACCATGCCTATATTTACAAGCATAGTCTGATTATTCAAGCTTGTGTCTTGGTATTTGAGTTGACATTCTAATTTTCCACGATTTATTTTATCGCGCAATATAAGACGCAACTGAGGCTCTATGAATCGAAAAGCCTCAGGCAGACGAAATGAAACATCCAAATACCGATGATTAACTGACTTAATTTCCCAACAAAAATGACCTTCTCCGATCTGTTTTTGCACTCGAGCAAAAGCTGTCATACTTTGTAGCATATTGATACCAATAAATAAACCTTGCGCGAATATACCCCAATTTAGAGAAATTGGACAGAGATAGACTACTTGAAATTACAATAAGTTTAAGATGCAACTCGAAGAGTAACGCGTTATAATCACTGATTTTAGCGAGGATTATCTCATGCGCCCCAGTAATCGTGAAGCAAATCAACTACGCCCTATTCAATTAACCCGAAATTATACAAAACATGCTGAAGGCTCCGTCCTTGTTGAGTTTGGACAAACCAAAGTGTTATGTAATGCGTCTGTAACTGAAGGAGTTCCTCGTTTTATTAAAGGAAAAAATCAAGGTTGGGTTACTGCTGAATATGGGATGTTACCACGTGCAACACATAGCCGTACCGAACGTGAAGCAAGCAAAGGAAAACAAGGCGGTAGAACCATGGAAATTCAACGTCTAATAGGTCGATCGTTAAGAGCTTGTGTTGATTTAAAACTCTTAGGGGAAAATACAATTACCCTGGATTGTGACGTACTTCAGGCTGATGGCGGAACAAGAACGGCAGCAATTACTGGATCCTGTGTAGCCATGAGAGATGCAATTAGTTGGATGGTTGAACGAGAAAAAATACGTAAAATGCCTACTTTTAATTATATAGCAGCAGTTTCTGTTGGACTCTATCGAGGTCAAGCGGTACTTGATTTAGATTATGCAGAAGATGTGCTTGCTGAAACTGATATGAACATCGTCATGAATGAAGCAGGACATTTTATCGAGATCCAAGGTACAGCAGAAGACAGACATTTCAATCGAGACGAGTTAAACAACATGCTTGCATTAGCTGAAATTGGCATTCCCCAATTAATTGAAATTCAGAAAAAGGCATAAAATAGCCTTAATGAAGTGGTAATTGTTCAGAAGTGTGCCTATTTCATTGTTGCGAGCATTGGCAAAGCAATGACGACTATTTTTTATCCTAGAAAAGCAGTTGAGCCTACTGCTTTTTCTAGGTTTGTCTGACTCTAAAGTATAAAGCACTCATTTGGGTTTAAATAGAGACTTATCAAGAGCTACGTCATAAGCGATATTACGTGAAATAATAGTTCTATTCACTAATTCTGTTAAATGTTGATCTAAAGTTTGCATCCCCTTGGCTTGGCCTGTTTGGATAGAGGAATACATTTGCGCTACCTTATCTTCTCGAATTAAGTTACGAATTGCTCCAGTACAAATCATAATTTCTAATGCAGCGACTCGCCCACCGCCATTTTTTTTCAACAAAGTCTGCGCGACTACCGCTTGTAACGATTCAGACAACATCGAACGAACCATCGCTTTTTCCTCTGCTGGAAATACGTCAATAATTCGGTTAATCGTTTTTGTCGCAGAATTAGTATGCAACGTACCAAATACCAAATGACCTGTCTCAGCAGCAGTCATTGCCAGACGAATCGTCTCCAAATCACGTAGTTCTCCTACCAAAATAACATCAGGATCTTCTCGCAGTGCGGAACGCAAAGCTGCATTAAAGCTAAGTGTATCTCGATGAACCTCACGCTGATTCAATAAACACTTTTTACTGGGGTGAACAAACTCGATGGGATCTTCAACAGTTAAGATATGCTCATAACGAGTTGAATTAATGTAATCGATCATAGCAGCCAAAGTTGTACTTTTTCCAGATCCGGTAGGACCAGTAATCAGCACCAACCCTTTCGGGTAATTTGCCATTTCTTCGAAAATGGGAGGTAGCCCTAAATCGTTCATACCTAAAATCAGTGAAGGAATCGTACGAAAAACTGCCGCGGCACCTCGCGATTGATTAAAAACATTCACTCTGAAGCGAGACAAGTTGGCTATTTCAAAGGAAAAATCAGTTTCTAAAAACTCTTCAAACTCTTTTCTCTGTCGGTCATTCATTACATCATAAATAATTTTTATCACTTCTTTATGTTCTAGAGGAGGTAAATTGATCTTGCGTAAATCCCCATCCACGCGAATCATTGGAGGTAATCCTGCAGACAAATGTAGGTCTGAAGATTTATTTTTGACTGAAAATGCCAATAACTCTGCTATATCCATTGCTTAATCCATCCTGATTCCACATGATTAGCATTAGATTAACTTACTAAACAGCACTCGGCAAACGTTGTTTCTTTTGCTATTGTTGGAGTTTTCTTATTTACTTTAATTACTCATGAGCCTTCATCAAGATCTAAATCGAGTACAACAATTAATCACCCAAACTGCACTGGCTTGTGGTCGAAAACCAGAAAATATTTTATTACTCGCTGTCAGTAAACAACAAAATATTGATAAAATTCAAGAGGCTTTTCATCTTGGAATCAAAGACTTTGGAGAAAGTTATTTCCAAGAAGCACAAAAAAAAATAACTGCATTAAAGAATTTACCGCTCAATTGGCATTTTATTGGTCCAATTCAGGGTAATAAAACCAAAGGAATTGCTACCTCTTTTAGCTGGGTTCATAGTATAAACCGTTTTAAAATTGCCTCTCAACTTAATAAATATCGACCCCAAAATTTAAATCCGCTCAATGTTTGCCTACAAATTAATTTAATCGATGAAAAATCCAAGTCAGGGATACCCCCAGAAAATGCTGCTGAACTAGCCTTAGACATCAGTCAACTACCTAATCTAAAACTCAGGGGATTAATGACTATCCCTCCTCCGCTAAAAGATCCACAGATCCAATACGATGTATTCATTCGTCTCAATCAACTAATGCAACAACTGAATCAAACACTGAATTTAAATATGGATACTTTGTCTATGGGAATGAGTGATGATTTAATTGCTGCAATCAAAGCAGGTGCTACAATAGTACGTGTTGGTCAAGCAATTTTTGGTGAGCGACAAAAATCAAGCAACACGGTATAATCCAGAAAAATAAAGATCTGTTTAGGGTCTGTTGACAATTCATTCTGTTTCCCTATGTTCCGCGCCTTTGCCGGATCAAACGGTGAGAATCTATTAAGAACCAATGTTAGATTCTGGAAAGGCTAGATGTCGCGCATAAAGAGCGACATGCAAGTAGTGGAAACCAATTGCCAATAGACCCGACTATTCGTTAGCATGAGTCAAGGGGAAAATATGTCAGGTTTTAGCGCAGTAGCACTGTTTCTTGTTTCGTTGGTTTTTTCGCTCCTTATTTTCAGCTTATGGCTTCGCATGGCTTTACGCTACTTGCGCGTCAGTGTGCTCCATCCAGTAAGTCAACTTATTTATAAGATAACCGATCCAATAGTAAATCCAATTCAACAACTAACGCATCAAAAATACCAACCAGGACAAAAATACGATATCCCTACTTTGATTACTTTGATTCTTGTTGAAGTATTAAAAATAATTTGTATCAGCTTACTTGCCTTACATGGAATAATTCCTATCCTATATTTACTCATTTACGTAATTGCAGATTTAATCATTCAACCTTGTGATATTCTATTTTTTGCTATTCTCGTACGAGTAATCATGAGCTTTGTCAATCCAGGATGGCAAGGACCGATTGCTGATTTTTTACGTTTATTAACAGAGCCGTTATTAAAACTTGGCAGAAAATTCTTTTCCGACATTGCAGGATTCGATTTTTCTCCTTTTATCATTATGATAATACTAAAAATTATCACTTTATTTATTAGTGCTAGCCTCCCCTGGAGATTGTTATAAAAGCAACTATACTTTATTTAAACGCAGAGGATTAGTGAGGAAAATTATGAAATTGACTCTTCACAGTAGCATTGGTTTTGGGTTACTTATTTTATCTTCTAACCTATTTGCTGACACACAGTCTTATTATTGTCCTCAAAATCATGGTTACGTTAATTTAGGAATGACACCTGATCAAGTTATTGCAGCATGTGGCCAACCCATAAGTCAACAGGATTCAAATCAACCGGTCTTACAGAAAATTCCAATGCAACAACTTATTTATAATAATGCAGGAGCAAGCACTGCTTATTCTGGAGTTTGGCAAGTTCCTGGAACATCACCTGCAGGATCAGGTTCTGCCTATTATAACGTCTGGAATATACCTCAAGCTGGTAGTGGCGCTCAACTTGAAGTAGATGTGGTTAATCAAAAGGTTAAATCCATCAAATTAAATGGTTCTAGTAGTAATGCAGTCTCTATTTGTAGTGGAGCTAATATTCAACCTGGTGATTCTGTACAAAAAGTATATTATTCTTGTGGAAGTCCTTCGGTGACTAATAACACCTATATTAATGAAATAGTACCAACAGCAGAAAAACCACAGATTTGGATCTATCAACCTGGGCAATATCAATCTGCTGTTACAATGACTTTTGTGAATGGGAAATTATATTCCATTCAATAATCCGTCCAAATTCTAACCTAAAAAGTACCGTTTTATTCTTTTAGATTCAACTGCGCTTTTTAGATGTAACACTCTCTTTGAATAAACTCTCTTTTTACTGCAGAAAGAATCACTTTAGTGTCCGGAAGAAATAAGATAAACTCTCAAAATTCTAGCGCAAGCAACATTCATAATCCTAGAAAAAACAGTTGGGTCCATAGCTGAGCTGGCGAGTTGTAGGACTCAATTGCTTTTTCTAAGGTACTTGATGTTATTGTTTTTTAATTTAGAGAGGTAAAGCTCCAAATGACCGCAAGCATTGATGAAATCACCATAACATTTAGTGAAGATGGTACAGAAACTACTAAAGAACTTGATAAAAAAATATTAAGTAAAGGGGCATGGACTACAATTATGTTTAAATATCAGGAGTGGGATAATGCCCAAAATGATTATGGTCCAGTCAAATACTCCATTCGACGGTACCAAAAACGAAATAATCAGTACTGGCTAAAATCCAAATTTAACATTTCCAGTACGGAACAAGCACGAAAAGTTATTGATATTCTTAGTGATTGGCTAAAATAACGTGAGTTCGACATAAAAGACATTTCTATGTCTTTTATGTCGCTAAACGAAAGTTATCCCGTAAGAAGCTGTAGATGCATAACATGTAACCTAAAAAAAGCAATTGGCCTCGTAATGAGAAAGCGACACAGCATCACTTATTATTATAATGGCTTTCCATGCTTAAATAGTGTACTATTTTTTTAAAAGATGATATTTTAGATTAAATATTAACTTTTTATAAACTTTTAAAAGGAATAAATATGTTACGTTTTATGGGATTTTTCGCTCAACCTGCCAAAACAGCAATTCAAACAGGTGCTTGTGCAGTAGCTACCACAGTTCTTGCATCAGGAGCATATCAAGCAGGGACTGTGGTGAAAGATAAAGTAAAAGAAAAATATCAGCAACTTCAATGTAATGAACCGCACCAGAACGATTGTTATTTTCCTAAGATAGGATTTAACATATCACCCTAAGAATCTATATTAAGAAAAGAACTTGGGATTATGTATCTCAGTAATAAATTAGGATGGTGCGTTTTCCTAATAAATGGTGTTAGGATTTAACTCGCAACACCATTCAAATCATTTAAAATGAGGATAAGTTATACCCATTCTAAAGCAGCATGTGAACGATCAAAATAACTTTGGACTATGTTTTCTGTTACTAAATCAAGTCGAGCAGGATTCCATTTAGGCTTCTTATCTTTATCAATTAACAATGCCCTCACTCCTTCATAAAAATCATTACCATGCATAAAATGACTCACAATGTCATAATCCATTTGCAAACATTGCGCTAAACTTAATCCCCTGGCTTTCTGCAATTGAGCTAACGTGACTTTTAAACTTAACGGAGATTTCTGCGCTAAAGTAGCATCAACACCTTCAGCCCATTCCCCTTTAACATCTTGTAAAGACTCACGAATTAGTTCAACTGTTGGATGTGCAAAACAAATATCAATTAAATGTTGATTTACTTCTTCTGCAGAAGGAACCATAGCAAAGTCCATTAAACATCGATCAACACGTTCAAAGGCATCTTTTGACAAGTCTTCGTTCATTAATGCATCAAACAAAACAGGCATTTGTTCTGAAGATACTATTTTTTTAACTAAACCAGCCTTCATCGTCTCCAATGCACCTAATCGATTACCCGTCAAACCTAAATAAATGCCTAAATGTCCAGGACATCGTGTTAATAAATAGCTAGCCCCAATATCAGGAAAAAAACCAATACTGGTTTCAGGCATTGCAAATACCAATCGTTCACTCGCTATGGGATGACTTCCATGCATGGAAATTCCAACCCCACCCCCCATAACGATGCCATCAATTAAAGAAATATAAGGCTTACAAAAATGATGAATAAAATGATTTAACCGATACTCATGCCAAAAAAATTGCATTTGCTCTGCATCATTGATCTGCCCAGAAAAATAAAGTGAACGTATATCTCCACCCGCGCAAAAAGCATTCCCAGGCACTGCACGCACAACTACAGCATGAACAGACTCATCTTCTTTCCAAAGACTTAATTGTCTTTGCATTTTAAGAATCATTGTTAATGTCAAAGCATTAAGTGCACTAGGCCTATTTAAAGTGATTACTCCTAATGAACCTTCTTGAGTAAAAAGTACTTCATTAGTCATAATCATTTTCCTTCAAACTTCGCTACTCGTTTATCCAAAAATGCAGTTACTCCTTCTTGCTTATCCTGAGAAGCACAGACTTTTGCAAAATGGATTGCTTCTAAATGCAATGCATCGGCCAAAGCCAAATCATAACCATGATCAATCACTTCCATCACACTTGTTATCGCTAGTGGTGCCATACTTAAAATTCCATGTAATATATTTTTTCCCTTTTCTAACAAAGCCTCAGGCTCAACAACTTCGTTAACCAAGCCCCACTGTAATGCAGTTTCTGCATTAATAAATCGACCTGTTAAACATAAGTCTAAGGCACGTCCTTTGCCAATTAAGCGCGCTAAACGCTGTGTACCGCCATAACCTGGAATAACTCCAAGTTTTACTTCAGGTTGACCGAATTGTGCCTTTATTGAAGCGATTCTCAATGTTGCGGAAATAGCTAACTCGCATCCACCGCCAAATGCAAACCCATTTATTGCTGCTAATGAAGGTTTCCCTAAAGTTTCCAAAAGTCTAAATACCTCTTGCCCTCGACACGCAAACTCATATCCAGTTTGAGCAGTACATTCAGCAAGTCGATTAATGTCAGCGCCAGCACAAAAAGCTTTTCCATTACCAGTAATCATTAATGCTTTAACCTTTGAATTTGTTCGAGCATAACTAAAGGACTCAGCTAAGGCATCTAATACTTCGCTACTTAAAGCATTCAATTTTTCAGGTCTATTTAAAGTTAAAATTAAAATTCCCTGATTATCTAATTCTCGTTCTATTAAATTCATCAATTTACTCCTGTCTTATTAGCACAAAAAGTGCTCCTCATCTAAAGTTGATTTAGCTACAATTTCCCGCATAATTTCATTAGTACCCTCAAGAATTTGATGAACTCTTAAATCCCTAAAGATTCGCTCAATTTGATAATCGCGCAAATAACCATAGCCACCGTGCATTTGCATTGCTTTATCACTAATACGAAACGCAACATCCGTAGCAAACCGCTTAGCCATAGCGCAATACATTGGAACATTGGGATCATTTTTGTCCATAGCATTTGCCGCCCGATAAACCATTAAACGTGCTGCTTCATAATCAGTGAGCATATCTGCAAAATAAAAGCGTAATGCTTGCATTTCTGAAAGTGGCTTTCCAAATTGTTTACGCTCATGCATGTATGCCTGAGTCAATCGCAAGCAAGCTAGAGCACCTCCTAAGGAGCAGGAAGCAATATTAATCCGACCTCCATTTAACGCATTTAATGCAATTTTGAATCCCATACCCTCATTACCGACCCGATTTGTAATTGGAACACGACAATTTTCAAAATAGACAATACATGTAGGCTGACTGCGCCAGCCCATTTTCTTTTCTAATTTACCAAAACTTAAACCCGGGGTATCTTTTTCAATTAATAAACAACTTATTCCGTGATGGGATTCATCACCAGTACGAACCATACATAAATAAACATCACTCACCGAGCCACCTGAAATAAATGCTTTTGAGCCATTAAGAACGTAATAATCTCCATCTTTTATGGCTTTGGTTTTCAAAGAAGCAGCATCAGATCCTGATTCAGGTTCAGTTAAGCAATAACTCGCTAATACTTCCATTGATGTTAATTTAGATCCCCATTGGGTTCGTAAGTCAGGATGGGCATATCGATCCACGAGAGAGGTGACCATATTGTGAATCGAAAGATAAGCACTGGTACTAATACAGCCTGTCGCTAATTGCTCAAACAACAATGCAGAATCCAAACGTGTCAATTGCGCCCCACCAATATCCTCTCGCGCCATCATTCCCGCCATTCCTAATGCAGCTGCTTCACGCAAAACCTCGATGGGAAAATAATCATGCTCATCCCAATTGTCTGCCATAGGAGCTAATTTTTCACGAGCAAAATCAGCCGCCATTTCTCGAAAAGCCGAATGTTCGGCTGTGAATGCAAAATCCATAAAACTATCCTTAGAAAAGTGGTTTCAAATGTACTATTATTGCGAATTTTTATCATCCATGAAAGATATATGTTCCGAAAATTACCCAGATCATTTTATGAGCGCAATACAATTACTGTAGCCAAAGATCTTCTAGGCAAATACCTTATCCATGATCGAGAAGGAATAGAATATATAGGAAAAATTGTCGAAGTCGAGGCTTATTTAGGACAACATGATCTAGCATCCCATTCATCCAAGGGCCTTACCTCAAGAACAAAAGTGATGTTTGGACCTGCAGGTTATGCCTACATTTATTTAATATATGGAATGTATTATTGCACTAATATAGTCACAGAAACTGAAGGCACGGGCTCAGCAATATTGTTACGCGCTCTTGAACCCATTAAAAATATTCAAGGAAAAACACAAGGCCCAGGATTATTATCTAAAGCCATGCATATCGATAAACAACTGAATCAACATGATCTCACTAGCGATACTTTTTATATTGCTGAATTGGAAGAGCACCAAATGTTCACTATTGTTGAAAAACCAAGAATTGGTGTTCATTATGCTAAAGATTGGGCAGAAAAATTACTTCGTTTTTATATAAAAGAGAATACTTTTATTTCCAAACCATGATGATATACTGCGCAAAGTAATCATTACAATTCTTTGGCGCTTGTAAGAAGAAAAATAAGAATTAAGCACATGGAAACTCTTGTAGCCCCCATCACGCGCAACCAAAATACTCTTTCAGTACTCAAAGAGTATTTTGGTTTTAACTCCTTTCGAACACCTCAGGAGGATATCATCAATGATGTCATTGCTGGTAATGATGTTCTTGTTTTAATGCCTACTGGGGGAGGGAAATCTCTGTGCTATCAAATACCTGCCCTGATAAGGCCAGGGGTTGGCATTGTTGTTTCTCCATTAATTGCATTAATGGAAGATCAAGTAACGGCGCTGCGGTTACAAGGAATCCGCGCAGCGTACTATAATTCTTCTTTAACCAGTAAAGAAGCAAAAAATGTATTAATGCAGTTACATCATAGTGAATTGGACTTACTGTATGTTGCCCCAGAGCGCCTTATTAATATAGCGTTCCTAGAGCGACTAAAAGAGTGCCATATCGCTTTATTTGCAATAGACGAAGCACATTGTATCTCCCAATGGGGTCATGATTTTCGTCCTGAATATGCAGCCTTAGGTGTTTTAAAAACTCAATTTCCTAATATTCCTATTATTGCTTTAACTGCAACTGCTGATAGACAAACACGCCAAGACATTGTAGTCAAACTCAACTATGCACCCAAAAAATACATTGCTTCATTTAACCGTCCTAACATTCACTATAAAGTAATCCCCAAAACTCAAGCATTAAAACAATTAAATCAGTTTTTACATTCAGTAGAGCAACAATCAGGGATTATTTATTGCGGGACACGTAATGGTGTAGAAAATCTAGTCGAAAAATTACAAACAATGGATTTCAAAGCACGCGCTTATCACGCAGGACTTTCTTATGAGGAACGCAAAGAGGTGCAAACTTTATTTAGATATGATCGCATCGATATTGTAGTTGCCACAATCGCTTTTGGAATGGGTATTGATAAACCTAATGTCCGATTTGTAGTACATTATGATTTACCTAAAAATATCGAAGCTTATTATCAAGAAACTGGCCGTGCTGGACGTGATGGATTACCCGCCCAGGCACTTTTGCTTTATGATGCAGCAGACAGTGCCCGACTCCGCTCATGGATTGTAACCAACCCTGTTGATGAGCAACGATACGTCGAAACCAATAAACTCAATCATATGCTCGCTTTTGCCGAAGCATCACATTGTCGTCGTCAAATTTTGTTACGTTATTTTGATGAATCCTCTGAGGCAAAATGCGAATATTGTGATGTATGTGATAATCCACCTATAACCGCTGACGCGACTGAAGATGCGCAAAAATTTTTATCATGCATTTATAGACTACAACAAAATTATGGTTTAACGCACACCATAGATGTATTACGGGGTAGCACGTCCGATAAAATAAAGCAATACGGCCATGAACAACTGAGCACCTTCAGCATTGGCAAAGACAAATCTGTCTATTATTGGAAACAACTTGCTTGGCAACTTATTCATAAAGAATATTGCATGCAAGACATAAATCATTTTAATGTGCTGAAATTAACACCTAAGGCTATTCCGTTACTTAAAGGAGAGGAAAAAGTATTTTTGACTCTGCCTAATAATGAGCCTAAACATGATAAAAAGAAAGCCAAAGAACGACGCTCTATTCAACCCACAAATAGTCCTTTATTTGAAATACTGCGTGCTTTACGACGTAAACTTGCTGAAGAAGAAAACAAACCACCCTTTATGATCTTTAGTGATGCAACCCTACATGCAATGACTGAAATAAAACCTCAAAATAAAGAGCAATTACTCACTGTACCTGGGGTTGGACAACATAAATTAGATCGTTATGGAAGCCAGTTCCTCAAGACATTAAATGAATACACCGAATAGAGTCTGTTGACAATTCGCTAGGCTGAGCCAAAATGGCGTGATTCTAGAGTACCGAAACGCAGCATACACGAAGCATGTGAGTATCGGAGCGCATAAAATCATATCATTTTGGCCAGGATAGTAGAATTGTCAACAGAAGCACTTTACTTATAATCACTTAACTCGCGCAATACTGCTGTCGCATAAGAACCAGCAGGGAGAATAAAAGACA
This sequence comes from Legionella gratiana, assembly GCF_001467695.1. Lineage (GTDB taxonomy): Bacteria > Pseudomonadota > Gammaproteobacteria > Legionellales > Legionellaceae > Legionella > Legionella gratiana. Next base: position 430,097 of record NZ_LNYE01000029.1, on the reverse strand, counting down.
ACTCAACGCGATTATTCTGAATTGTATATTTAAATTGTTCCACATGCAGAATATTCGCCCGCCAAGCCTCCTCCAAGCCAAAGAGCTCCAAGCCATTCAACCATGGTTGCCAACTGGCATAAATTTTATGGATTAATGCCAAGGCATTATCTTTTACCTTATGTTTGCTTCTTCCAGGTAAAGGACTCGCAGGAGAAATATCTTTATCTTTAATTCGTTGTAATACCTCCTCATTCACCTCATCAATAACAAAAATACTGTTAGAACCACTAAGTTGCATCACATCACCAGAAAGAGGTGTATTCCAGCAACGTTCTACAACACGTTGCGATAAAATTAAATTAAAAATCCATGAGCGTGCAGCAGAACTATATATGCCATTTAAAAATCGATCCTTAACTTTACGACCGAGTACCAACATCTCTTCTGCCTTAAACAAATTTCCTGCTTCACGACCAAATCGTTGTTCACCAAAATAATTTGGAACACCAAACTCTTGGATTTGCTCAATACGTTGCTGCAAATCCCCTAGATGCGACACTTCACGCAAACGTATAATAAATTGATTGCCGGTTAAAAATCCTGGTCTTAATTTTTTATGGTGACGAGTACATTCCAAAACTCGCCAACCTGGGGCAGCATATTGTTCCATCTCCGGAATAATTTCACCCGGAGCATGAATACTTAACCATTGTGTCGTCAGTGCCTGCCTGTCTTTTAAGCCAGCATACCCAATCGACTTTATTGGTTTACGCAGTAATTTTGCCAATGATTTAACAACTTCCTCTGTGGTTAACCCTCTTTTTTCAATTTTAAGGAGAATGTGTTCTCCCTGCCCAGTAAATGAGCTATCAAAAAATTCATTTACCTGAAAATCTTCTGGCGTATTTTTAAAAACTGCTGTGGACTTCGGTAAACCATAAACTCGTGGCCAATCCAATGAATACATTCTAAAACAACCTTATGAAAAACTATTGTGTTAATTGTCTTGCAAAAAATATATAAATCAAATGATTTTCCGTGCATACTTAAACAATTGTTATTAAACGGATGAATTAACAATGGATTCAACATGTTCTTCTATAAAAAAAGCAGTATTTCCTGTGGCTGGTTTAGGTACACGATTTTTACCTGCAACAAAAGCAGCACCTAAAGAAATGCTCACTGTAGTAAATAAACCCTTAATTCAATATGCGGTTGAAGAAGCCTATGCTGCTGGCATACGCGAAATGATTTTTGTTACTTGCCATAACAAAACAGCAATCGAAGATCATTTTGATCTCGCCTATCAACTGGAAAATGAACTAAGGAATCATGATAAAAATGAACTCTTATCTATAGTTCAATCCGTTACACCTCCCGATATGGAGTGTTTTTATGTTCGCCAAGCAAAACCTCTTGGCCTAGGACATGCCATTTTATGTGCCGAAAAAATTGTAGGTAATGAAGCATTTGCAATAATTCTAGCCGATGATTTAATGACTGGACAGATACCTGTTATCAAACAATTAATCCAATTATATGAAACATATGGCCATAGTATTATAGCAGTAGAAAATGTACCCAATGAATTAACGGAGTGTTATGGAATTATTCAAGGAGTTCCATGGAACAATGACATTTTAAATATACATCATCTGGTAGAAAAACCTAAACCACATCAAGTTTCCTCTAATACAGCTATTGTTGGACGTTACGTTCTTACACCTGGTATTTTTGATCAGATCAGAGCCTTGCCTAATAAAGAGCATAAAGAAATTCAACTTACTGATGCAATTAGCAGTCTGCTCCAAAAAGAAACGGTTTTGGCATATCCATATGAGGGAAAGCGCTATGATTGCGGCAGCGTACTGGGATTTCTCAAAGCAAACGTAGACTTAGGAAAAACACACCCAATAGAGGGTGAGAGTTTTTCCAAATGGCTTAAAGCACAATAATCCAGTTCTAAATAAAATCAGTTCGATATAAAAATCACTTTATTTTTTATATCGACTCACATTAACTAAGTTTAAGTAGGAACGTTATGGAACAACTTACACAAAAAAATGCTTGGAAAAGACTCGAAAAACTTGCAAAAAAAGATGATGTAGGCAATGTTGAAATAAAAAATTGCTCTAAATCTGCTGCAAATGTCGCTCTAGATTACAGCGGACAACAAGTAAACCCAATGATTATGGATGCTCTTCTTGACCTTGCCAATGAATGCCACTTATCTGAATACATAGATGCGTTAATGTGTGGAAAACCGGTAAACAATACAGAAAATAGACCTGCTTTACATACAGCACTTCGTGTTCCAGATGGTGAAGCGATATGGGTTAATCAACAGAATATCGTTCCCGAAGTCATTGGTGTTCGCAAACAAATGCACGAAATTTCAACTAAAATCAGAAACAAAGAATGGCTTGGTTATTCTGGAAAACCGATTACTGATATCATTAACATCGGTATAGGCGGTTCAATGCTTGGTCCGTTCTTTTGCATCCATTCGCTAAGTGATTTAGTAACGAATCAATTGCAATTTCATTTTATTTCTGACCTTGATCCTTACGCGTTTAAGCGTATTACAGCAAAACTCAATCCAGAAACCACACTGTTTATCGTTTCCTCAAAATCATTAACTACTCCAGAAACCTTGGCTCATTATCAACAAGCATTAAAGTGGATGAACCTGCAACACCCTTTTGATAAACACTTTATCGCCGTTACTGCCAATGTAAACAGAGCACAAGAAATGGGCTTTTCTACAATTCTTCCTATATGGGATTGGGTAGGTGGACGTTATTCATTCTTCTCTGCCATTAATTTGATTTCCTGTATTGCCATTGGTTTCGAACATTTTTCTGAAATGATTTCTGGTGCTCATCAGATGGATATTCATTTCCGAACTGCACATTTTGCGGATAATCTCCCTATGCTGTTAGCATTGCTCGGTATATGGAATATTAATTTTTTAAACACGAATAACTTATTGGTTATGACCTACTCCCAAGATCTCCAACATTTTGTTCCTTATCTGCAGCAGCTCGATATGGAAAGTAATGGAAAATCCACCAATCGACAAGGACGAAAAGTTAATTACGCAACTGGTCCTATTATCTGGGGTGGCTTGGGTAATCAAGCACAACATAGTTATTATCAACTTTTGTGTCAAGGAACTCATCGAGTTGCAGCTGATTTGATTAATGTTCAAGCCTATGAAGATGATGTTATTAATAAAATATGCCATGCTCATAAAGAAGTACTCACCAAAGGAGGAAATCCAAATGATAATCCTCATAGTGACATTCCTGGTCAAATGCCAGTAAATCTACTTTCATTAACCGATTGCTCACCAAAGACTCTAGGCGCTTTAATTTCTTTATATGAACATAAAGTTTTCGTACAAGGTGTTATCTGGGACATCAATTCATTTGATCAACCAGGCGTTGAAAGCTCTAAAGAACTAATTCGACAAAATAATTGGATAAGCTAATTCTTAACCAAATTGGGTTTATTATTACTAAGTTTCATAATTTTAGAACTTATGCTAGCGTAAACCCAAAGTAGTTTTTATTGACATCAATAGGTTCCTCTTGTATCTTTCAAAAACAATATAAAAATATAAACCAATATGACCAAAAAAGAATCAATTTCCATTATAGGAACAGGCCATTTAGGCGGTGCGTTTGTACGCGGACTTATTAAAAGTGGATACCCAGCAAATTTGATTACGCTTAGTAATCGTAATCCCAATAAATCAGAACAACTGGCTAAGGAATTAGGTGTTTTGTCTGCGAAAACAAATGTACAAGCAGTTCAAAATACAGAGATTATTGTTCTTGCAGTGAAACCACAGTTTATGCAGGAGGTTTGTAAAGAAATTGCTCCAAAAATTCAGAATAAACAACCTATGATTATCTCTTTAGTAGGTGTCATAAATACCGACAGTATTGCTCGTTGGCTTGGTGATAAAGATCTAGCCATTACTCGAGTAATGACCAATACGCCAAGTGAATTTTGCAAAGGAACCTCTGCTTTATTTGCTAACTCATCTACCATACCGGAACAAAAGTTATTAATTGAAAGGCTTTTTAATAATGTGGGTTATACATTTTGGGTAGATCAGGAATCCATGATAGACACGCTTACAGCACCTATTGGTTGCGCACCGGCCTATATTTTTCTATTTTTAGAAGCATTGCAAAATGCGGCTATAAGTAGAGGAATCCCTGAAGAACTTGCAGAAAAAATTTCATTAGAATCCGTATTTGGTGCCGCAGAATTAGCAAAAAAATCCGGTCGCTCATTTGCTCACTTACGGGAAAGCGTGACTACCCCACAAGGTGTTACTGCATATTCATTGGAAAAACTATCTATGGACAATTTTTTTGATATCTTCAAGAAAATTTATACCGATGCTGAAGAACGTATAGAACAAATTTCACAAACATTGCCAACTAAAAGCAACTTGTGCAAGAAGTGAAGTTACGAGCCAACTCTTCGTTTTCGATTGAACATCACCCTCCACAAAAGCAAAGGGTCTAAATATGTCCAGCTAGGGCTGATCTTTGTATTCTTAAGGAGTAATTTTCAAAGAGCGTGTTTGAATAGGGTTCTTGTTCGGAAAGTATCTTTAATAGTTCTAAATTTTTGGGGCTATCTCCCAACATGATTGCGAGATCAAGTAAATCCGAGTAATCCAAGCGTAAATACATTCCTATTTCAATCAGTTCCCTATTACTCATGGTAGGATGGCTCAATGCTATAGCCATCCATGCTTCATCTCTTTTTATGCTCTTGTTATATAATTCGAATTTTACTTGCTCATTGGGTGTATCCATTAATTTAATAATTAAGTCGGAAAACGACAAGCGAAGGGAGTTGAGGATAAATTGTTTATCCAAAGCTGGATACTGGTCTAACCCAAGGATGCAACTTTGCCAAACTTGTTGGTAACTTGCTGACACGTTGTTGGGCTTGGGCTTTATTTTGATATTCGCCTAAGGTGAGCACATACCAAACGCCTTTTGAATTGGTAACGCGTCTTAATTTAGAATGTTGAGCAAGTAATTTATTACTATTGCGAAAACGCTCAATGTGTTTTTTATCATGACTGGCAGTTAATTGAATTGTATAAAGATGAGTAACTGATTTATGGTTGGATTTTTTAACTGAAGGTGTAGCTACTTTAATTTGTTTTTTTGATGAAACGCTTATCAATTTCGATTCTGGAATATGCCTAACTGGCATTTTAGGTTTTTCTGCGATCAAATTTTTTGCTGATAATTTGGGAATTATAACAACCTTATCCACAATTGCCTTAGTATCACTGGGCATATCATCTTCTGGATCCTCTAAAACTTCCTTTTTAGGTAAGGAAGAATAAACTAATTGCCGAGTAGAAGAATCTTGCCAAGAAGCAATAGAACTCTCTAATTTTTCAGGTAGTTCCGGTAGCTTCATAACGATTGTTTGTACCTTTTCGTTTTGCTCAGGAGCAACAACGGTCTCGTGAGAAGATAATGAAAAATCAAAGGATTGAGACAAATAAAACCCTAAAAAACCGGCAACAAGTACGGTACTTGCTGCAATCCCTATTTTTTTTACTGCTTTAAGCACATCTTTTTTCTTAGGAGTACTGCATTGGTGTACAAATGGCTCCAAATCATTGTTAATTTTTGCCAGATTTCCTTTTGTTAATTGATAAAATTGTTTAAATTGTGCGTCACTCAGTGGTTTACTAATTAAGTGTGATGTCATAGCACGCTGCAATACATAAGTTCTTGCTTCGTTTTCATTTAATGCGCCTAAGTCTATAGTATGAATTAAATTATCACCTAAAGCGGTGCTTAAATGATTTAATGATGCAACAATCGAATAATCTGAGAGAAAACATACATGAAAAAAACTATAATCCTCTTGACTCTTTATCGTAAGTAAAACTTCCTGAATTAAATCATCAGGCAAATACTGTGCATCATCAATCAACAATAATACATGTGACTTTTGCTCATTAATCTGTTTCACTATTGAGATTATATCTGTATTTTCATCGTGGCTAAGCTGTAATTGAAACGCAACTTCCTTTATTAAATTTTCTTTATGATAAGGAGGTTTGATCGCTATGGAAGCTAATTTGATTTGTTGATCCAGATTATTTTGTAGCAAAGTGCCAAATGAGGTTTTACCCCCCTCTTTTTCGGATAATACGGTAACAAGTACGTTGTTAAAAAGAATCAAATGATTAATAAAGTCAATTTTTGCCAGCCAAGATCCAGGTTTAAATAATCCTCGTGGTTGGCTTCCAGCCTTTACTTCAGACTGAATCATTCCCTCTGTCATTTTTTATTCTCCTCTTACAGCCGCAACAAGTACATGATACAAACTATCTTCTGTGATTCTAGCTTCAAGATAACAATTACCAGGATTTTTAATCAATACAAAGCGTAATCGATTATTTTTAACTTTTTTATCCAAACGCATTAAATCTATAAGTTTTTTCAGGTTGATCGTGCTTGGAATTTTATGAGGCAAGCCTGCACATTCCAATATTTGCTCAATTTGCTCTACCAATTGCTCATTGATCAACTTCATTTTATAAGACAAAACCGCTGCACAATATATACCTATTGCAACTGCTTCACCATGTAGCCATTGTTGGTAATGGGTGTAGGCTTCTAATGCATGAGCAAAAGTATGACCAAGATTTAGCAATGCACGTTGACCTGATTCTTTTTCATCATTTTGAACAAATTGAGATTTAATTTTACAGCATGTCGCGACTAATTGGGGTAATTGCGGGCTGTGAGCGGTTAATCCCATGTGTAATGCAACACACAACTGTTTATAAAACTCACCGCCGGCAAGTAGCCCATACTTGATCATTTCAGCAATACCAGCACGAAACTCTCTTTCCGGAAGCGAAGCTAAGGTAGCTAAATCAACAACTACTGCTTGGGGTTGATAAAAACTACCAATCATGTTTTTGCCTAAAGGATGATTAATTCCCGTTTTTCCACCAATAGAAGCGTCGATTTGTGCCAATAAAGTGGTTGGAATTTGTACAAACTTAACTCCTCGTTGGTAAGTTGATGCTGCAAACCCCGCCATATCACCAACTACGCCTCCACCTAAAGCGATGATCGTAGTATCTCTATGATGTTTGTTTTGTATTAATGCATCATAAATAGCAAATAAACTTTGTTGATTCTTATATTGCTCACCATCTTCTAAAATCACCACATCACATTGAACTGCAGCAAAAGCAGTTTTTATTTGCTTTAAATAAAGCGAGGCAATGGTTTGATTTGTAACAATCAAAACCTGAGAAGAAATCACCAAGGTTTGCAAAAAGTTCAAATTTTGCAAACCATTTCGACAAATAATAATAGGATATTGATGCTCAGTTAAACAAACATCAACCTGATCATAAACTTCAAAGTTCGCCATAAATATATTTTATAATATTATTTGCAACTGCTTTAACTGTTAACTTATCAGTTTCAAAACTAACATCAGCTAACTCATTGTAAAAAGGCTCTCGCTCATCTCTTAGTAATTCTAATCTTCCTTCAAGATCATTCGTTTGCAGTAAAGGACGCTTAGTATCTCGCTTAGTTCTTTCAAACTGTTGCTGTAGCGAAGTTTTAAGATAGATTACAGTTCCACGTCCTGCTAGTGCATTTCTGTTTTCAGGAGTGATTACAACACCACCGCCAGTTGCTAAAACAATGTTGGTTTTTTGAGTTAACTCATCAATAACTTTTTGTTCACGGCGCCTGAAGCCTTCTTCACCCTCAATATCAAAAATCCAGGATATATCAGCACCAGCACGTTCCTCAATAACTTCATCCGAATCAAAAAATTCTAACTTGAGCTCCTTTGCCAAAGCACGACCTATTGTGCTTTTGCCAGCACCCATAGGCCCGATGAGAAAAATATTTCGTACTTTAACTATGCTCATTTTTTATCACATACCTCTTTAACTTTAATATCATTAATTCAAAGATGGGATTCTAAATAACCTGCTTCGATATCAATACGGAGATATCATCATTGCACACCAAAAATTGAAGGTTATTGACTCTCAATCCTAACTGTACCTCTCGTAGTAAAAATTCTCGAACGTTATTCTACAACAAATGAACATATTTTATAACCATTTACGTTTAATCATTTATTATTATCCTAAAAAAAGCAGTTGGACTCGTAATGAGAAGACTCATTTTTAATGATTATATCACCTTCTTAAAAAACTTAAGCCTACGTTACTTTAATTAACGTAAGTTCGATATAAAAAAGAAACTAATTTTTTATATCGAACTGTTTTTATTTGGATCTGGATCCCGTATAAATGCTACACATCCCCGCTTTCACTGGGGGCAAGCTTTACGGGATAACGTTCGTTTAGCGACATAAAAGGCAGGTTTATGCCTTTTATGTCGAACTCACGTTAATTATAAATCTAAGCTCACGCTTAATCTCTAAATAGAGGTTGGAATACTCTATTTTTCATCAAACCGCACAGGTTTTATTCCCTCAATTGTTGTAATGGATAATGAATTGGTTATTATTTTAGGAGTAATAAAAATCAGTAGTTCATCATTTTTAATTCCAATTTGTGTATTTTTGAATAAGTTTCCTACTACAGGCAATTGACCAAAAAAAGGCACTCGAACAATCGTCTTGCTTTTATCTTGTTGATAAATACCACCAAGTACAATAGTTTGTCCATTGCTCACTAAAACATTTGTTTGAATTTCTTTGGTTGCAATTGCTGGAACACCATTATACGTTTCGAGACGTAATACAACATCTTGATTTATCTTTAAAGCCATGAGAACTTTGTTGTCAGGAGTAATTTGTGGAGTTACATTTAAACTCAATACCGCCTTTTTAAAAGCCACTGCGGTTGCACCACTAGAAGTTGCTTCTTGATATGGAACTTCCTGACCTGATTCAATTACAGCAGGTTGTTGGTTTGCTGTAATCAACTTTGGGCTAGAAATTAACTCTGCTAGTCCTTCACTTTCTAAAGCAGAAAGCTCTAAATCAAGCAAAATATTATTACCCAGTTGGGCTAAAGCGATCCCAACAGTAGCTGGATTTGCTCCAGCTAAGGTACCGCTTAAATGTTGTGGCTTAGACACACCCCAGCGAATGCCTAAATCCTGAGCAAAATCTTTAGTCACCTGAACAATACGCGCTTCGATAAGCACCTGTTTGACAGGAACATCTAATTCCTTAATTAATTTTCTGACCTCATCTACCCGAGTACCAGTATCTTGAATCCATATAGTATTAGTCCGTGTATCCACACTAACTCTACCCTTGTCTGATAAAAGGGAGTTTTGCTTGTCTTTAATTAAAATGGCGAGGTCAGTTGCTTTGGCATAATTAATTTGAATTAATTCAGAACGCACTGGCTCTAGTTTTTGAATTTTATTTTGACTCTTAAGTTGTTGTTCCTCCATGTCGCTAAACGACTTTTGAGTATCAATCACCATCACATTTCCATTTTGACGCTTTGCCAAACCTTGTGTTGTTAAAATAATATCTAAAGCTTGATCCCAAGGAATATTATTTAATCTCAAAGTAATATTACCCTGAACCCTATCGCTTGCAACAATATTAATCCCCGTAAAATCAGCAAGCAATTGCAATACCGCTCGTATGCTAATATTCTGGAAATTTAAGGAAATTCGTCTCCCAGAAAATACCTTTTTTTTCAATTTTGCTTGTTCTATTTCTTCCTGAGTCAATGGGATCACATCAACCATGAATTGTTTATTTACCTGGTATATATTGTGACTAAAATACCTTTCACCAAATAAAGTCATATGCGCATTTTTACCTATTTGTTGAAAGGTTATCAATTTTACCGGACTGCGAAAATCTGAAACATCAAAACGTTTTTTTAAGCTCTGCGGCACCTTAGTATTTAAAAATTTAACAACAACCTCTGTATCATGTTCTTCTACATCGACTGGAATACTGGTACTAGAAACATCAACTATTGCACGTCCACCTTGTCGCTCCACCCCGCGAAAATCAAAGTGGGTGATTTCGTAATTTGTTTTGACAGGTCGATTTGTTACCAAAACTTCTTTTGGGGATTGAAATAATTCATTGCTCTTTCCATTCAAAATAATCGTATAAACTCTACCTGAGACGGAGCCTAAATAAGGTATAGGGTAGTTTAAATCTAAGACAGCACGGGCACGAGAGCCGACTGCTACAAGAGTATAATTATTCAAGGAGCCAAATTTAATTTTCTTTGTTCTCTGCTCGGGAGGTAATTGTAAGTTAACATTTACAAAATCAATAACAATACGAGCTGGATTTTGAGTTACAAAACTTGATGGTTGTTGTTTCATCGGATGAGCAAACTCAAAATCGATACGCACCTTTTCCTGTGGTAAAGGAATTACCTTTACGGACATTAGTGAGTTCTGGGCAAAAGCCATACCTAAGCTCATTCCTATAAAAATTAAAAAAACAACTATTCTTTGCACTTTAGCTCCTACTTCCCGGTATATAGTTTAATTTTAGTTCTATGTGTTTTCCATTTACCTGAACTTTGAGTTGTTTCTATTAATTCCATTGAATCATTCTTTATTAAAACAATACGACCATAATTCTGTCCCATATAATCCCCAATTCGTACTGAAGTAATTCCCATATTTGGTAGTTTAATCAACGCCCATATTTCATTGTCTTGCTTCAAAGTGCCTACAAATTTTAATGCATCAAGAGGATAAGCTTCCAAAGGTTGCTTCGGTCTATTTTTATCAGGCGCATTTACATCAACCACTTTTTTTTGTGACATGGGCTTAAATGGACTACGCCTATTGCTATTATCTGGAAACTTAAACGAGGGCAACGGAGCAAATGAAGGAAGCGATTCAATTTGCCGCGTTTTCCTCTGTTTTACTTCATCAATATATTTCCTTAAATCTTCATTATCATCGGTGCAAGCAACCAGAAATAAAGATATGAAACAGATATAACAAAGCTCTTTGTTCATCATCGTGCGCGATATCGATATATTTTAGCGGTAATGTTCATCACCAATTCATCCTCTGAAACAACCTTCTGATCTTTGGAGGACACCCCTTCAATACTGAAATCATGTAAGGTAACAATTCGGGTCATTTCAGCAACTCGACTTATAAACATTGCCAATTGAAAATAAGTCCCTACTACTGAAATTTTTATAGGTAATTCAATATAAAAATCATGTACTACCTCAGGCTGAGGGGCAAATAACTCAAATCTTAAACCCGATGTAACTCCTGTCTTAGAAATTTCTTCGAGTAAACCAGGCATCTCATTTTTTTCCGGGAGCTGTTTAAGCACTGATGCAAAACGTCCAGCTAAAGTTTGTAACTGAGCACGATATGCTGGTAAATTATATAATTGACGTTGCTTGCTTTCTAAATCTGCTTTTAAAGTGGTTTCTTGCTCTTTTAGTGTATCAAACTGAATAAAATTATCTTTTATAATTAACCAATATCCCAGTGCAATAATGAGAGCGCTTGTACCTAAAAGCACACCAATTTTTACTACTAATGGCCATTGTCCCACATTTTCCAGGGTTAATTCACTGAGATTAACCGTATTCATCGTATCACCCCAAGCTGGAATTGAGGCGAAAGTATAAAATTTAATTTAAATTCACTATTGGCAGGCTGTTCCTCTTTGTTATCTCCCTTCTTAATTTCAGTCAAAACAGGAGAATGAAGCCAGTCATTATTCTCTATATTTTTCATTAAGATTGAAACATTAGTATTCGATTCAGTATAACCAGTGACTGAAAGAACATCATTTTTTCCTTCTATGCGAGTTAAATAAATTCCAGAAGGGGTTACATTAATTAATTCATCAAATAAATGAACCATTAAAGTACGTGTTGATTGCAAGTTCTGAACTACAAACATTCTAGAGATGAACATTTCTCGAGTTTTTTTCAAACTTTTAATTTCATTTAATTGGTTATTCATCGCAGAGATTTCATTTTGAAGCATTTGATTTCGAGCAATTTGATTACTCACTAAATTAGTAGCATAAGAGTTAATTAAAAACACAGTAAATGCTGAAATCACGATGCTCATGAAAAATAAAACCATGAACAACTTTTTTTCTTGTTCCCGCTTTTGCTCACGCCAAGGAAGAAGATTAATTTGAGTCATGGAGTCACTCTATATTTCTTAATGCCAGACCGCAAGCCACCAAAAGTGCTGGTGCATCATTATTTATAGTATCCAAATTTATTTTTTTACTTGGGGTCATATATGAAAGTGGATTAGCAATAGTAGTCGTTTTTCCTAATCGGTCTTTAACCAATGCAACTAATCCGGGTAATCTGGCTAATCCTCCAGCCAATAGAATGTGATCAACTTCTCCTTCTTGGTTCGTAGAATAAAAAAACTGCAGTGTTCTCTTAATCTGTAATAAGATATTTTCTTTAAAAGGCTCTAAAACCTCTGTTTCATAATCAGATGGCAATTCGCCTTTATCCCTAGCAACCGTAACTTCTTCTAAAGTCATTTTATAGCGTTCAGCAGTTGACTCAATTAATTGCTTATCACCAAATTTTTCTTCTCGAGAATAAACTAATTTCATACCATGCAATACGAATAAATGAGTATAACAGGCACCAATATCAATAATAGCGATCGTTTTATCTTGGCCAAGTGCAGGTAAATCTCGAGCAATTCGTTGCGCAGCTCGCTCCACTGCATAAGACTCAACATCAACTACCACAGTATCTAGGCCTGCAGCTGCAGCTATTCCAACACGTTGATTCACATTCTCTGCTCGAGAAGCAACAATAAGTACATCGAGTAGATTTGGATTTTTCTGAAAATGCCCTAAAACTTCGAAATCAAGATTAATTTCCTCAATTGGATAAGGAATATACTTATCAGCCTCGGTAACAATCAGCTCTTCCATCTCCTCATCATTTAAGCCTTCATTAATTTGTATTACTTTACTAATTATCGCAGCATCTGGGACTGCCAAGGCAGCTTGCTTACAGGGGGTATGCAAACGGTCAACTGTTTTTTTAACACATTGAGAGACGGCATCAATATCCTTAATAACATTTCCATCCATTGCATTGGGTGGCAACATTTCACGTCCATAACTTTCAACAATAAGTTCACCATTTTTACCGGAAATTTCTAATATTTTGACTGCTGTAGATGTTATGTCTATTCCGAGAATTGAACGATGCTGAGGATGTAATAATTTGAGCATGTTCTTTATTCCTTTGAATCGTCCATACATTCAAGCACTCCTTATAGAATATATGAAGATGTTAACGTAACCTATTAAAAAATTATACTATTTTATTCTTTAATTTAGGTAATCATGCATAATATATAATGTTATTTTTACTTCTATAACCAACTTGCGCTTCATCAAAACATTTAATATAGTGAAAGGCCAACTTGCCAGGGGATTTGACATTTATGCTATAACAAGGAGATTCGTATGACTCAATTAGAAGATTTAATTTATTCGTTAGCAACAGTCATTGTACGCTATCACGATAGTCAAGCATATACCACTCGATTAGTTACTGAACCGGATAAAACTAAACTAAAAAGACTATCTCGTCTATGTGCGATTGATATAATAAAAAATCCGGAAGAGAAATTCGACAAAAAACTAACCAGTTCAATCAAAGAATGCACACCAGGTTATCTTGATCGCGAAAAATATCTTACCTTTTTATTAAATGAAATCAGTTTCCTAAAACCGAACCTTAATCAAAAAGTTCCATTTACCTCTGAAGAATTAGAAAAACTTCAACGACAAATAACTCAATTTTTTATTGATTGTCGACAATTATTAAATAAATTAAAAACTCAAAACTATGACCTAACCTGTACCTCTATCGAACCTATTGGAATCAAGGGCTTAATTAATACCGCTTATATGGGTGGTGGTTATTTTTGTACTTCAGGCGAACTTTTAATTGACGAAACCTTAAACAGATTTAATATATCCAAAGATTCTTCTGATGAAGACATCGCAGAAGCTGCATCAGCTATATGTATGGAATATCAGAATGCTCTATTAGTTTCGGAGCTTAAGACTCAAAAATTAGAGTTAAAATCTCAAAAAACAACCTTAGAACTCAAAGTATCTGAATTAGAGAGTGATAAATCTACATTAGAGCTGCAAAACTCTGGATTAGATGCTCAAAAAAGAACACTAGAACTCGAAATATCTGCGTTGGAGCATGAAAAATCGACACTAACTCAGCAAAAATTGGACTTAGAGGACCAAAAATTTACCTTAGAGCGACAAAAATCTACTTTAGAATCTGAGAAATCTGCATTAACACTTCAAACGTTCAAGCTCACTGAAAAAAATCAAGTGCAAGAAATAACTGTTGAAGGATTACGTCGTGATTTGGAAAAATCTAAAGAGGAGTTACGTCGTACTATAGAAAAACACCAAAAAGAAGCACAGAAACACCAAATAGAATTTGAGCGCTTCAAAAAACAAAAAATAGAAACTCATCAAGCACAGGAAAAAACGATTGAGGAATTGCGTTACAATTTGGGTGAATCACAAAGTGAAACACATAAACTTCAATTAGAGTTTCAGCGTTTAAAAAAACAAAAAACAGAAACTCATCAAGCACAGGAAAAAACGATTGAGGAGTTACGTCGTGATTTGAAGAAAGCTCAAGATGAATTAGAAAGTACCCAATTAGAATTTGAGAACTTCAAAAAACAAAAAGCAGAATCCTCTCAGCCAACAAAACGTGTACTTCCTCCTTATCCACTCTACAGCAGTTTATCTCCATTCTTTCTGCAACAAAGGGGAAATGGAACATTTTTTCAGCCGAAAACATCTACTGAAATAGATATTCTAGAAGAATCCGATACCGCAACGCCGCACCCTTCAAACTGAGATTAAATGATCAGTACTCATTTAGACTTACAAACTCCCAATAATCTGTTTCATTGAGTTTTTCTAAAAACTCAATGAAACAGTATATAAAATTCCTCTTTTTTGCACAAAACTCGCAATCTTACAGAGAATCACTGTATAATACCCGCCAAATTTCATTTATAAATGTGTAGCTCTATGAAAATGGCATACTTCTGGCGTAAAGGTCTATGGGCGCTGATGAGCCTGCTTTTTCTTTTATTAGTGGCAGGTAGTTTTTTATACCTCTATCTTGAAAGTCAACTTCCTAATGTAGACTCATTGAAAACGGTACAATTGCAAGTGCCCTTACAAATATTCAGTAAAGAGGGTTTGCTGATTCAGGAGTATGGCGAAAAAAAGCGTATCCCAGTTACTTATGATGAAATTCCACCAATGCTGATTCATGCTTTAATAGCCACAGAAGATCAACGCTTTTTTGAACATCCTGGTGTCGATGTAATGGGCCTTGGCCGTGCTGCAGTTCGCATGATAAAAACGGGCACAAAATCTCAGGGTGGTAGTACAATTACCATGCAAGTAGCACGTAACTTCTTTTTAAGTCGTAAAAAAACATTTTTACGTAAACTGAATGAGATTATGCTTGCTATAAAAATCGACAGAGAATTAAGCAAAGAGAAGATCCTTGAACTTTATCTCAATAGGATTTATTTAGGAAATCGCGCTTATGGTGTCGGTGCCGCAGCAATGGTTTATTTTGGTAAACCACTCAAGGAGTTAAACTTAGCCGAGCTTGCTATGATTGCAGGCCTTCCACAAGCACCTTCAACACAAAATCCCGTTGCAAATCCCCTGGCGGCTAAAAAACGCCGTGACCATGTGTTAGAGCGTTTATTGGAAGAACATTATATCAATGAAGAACAATATCAAAATGCGATTAACCAGCCCATTACGGCTAAGTACCATGGTACTCCTATTGAAGTAAAAGCACCTTATGTTGCGGAAATGATTCGCCAATCCTTATACGACAATTTCGGCCCAGATGCTTATACCAAAGGTTATAAAGTTTATACTACTATTGATGGAAACCTGCAAAATACAGCAAATAGTGTAGTAGAAAAGAATTTGATTGCTTATGATCATCGCCATGGATATAGAGGACCTATTGCTACTATCGGTGAAAAAGACAGTAACTCGCTGCGCGAAATTCAAAAGAACCTAGAGAAATATCCTGAGCTTAATCATCTTTCCCCAGCAGTAGTAACCGAAGTACGCGAAAAAGAAGCTATCGCAACGTTACAAGATGGACGAACTGTACTTATCCCTTGGGTAGGTTTGTCCTGGGCTAGACCAGCCCTTAAAAATGGCTGGGTAGGAAAAGCACCCGTAAAAGCCATGCAAGTGGTTGCTGTTGGAGATATTATTTATGTCCATTCAACAAAAGAGCATTGGGAATTAGCACAAATTCCTGAGGCAGAATCAGCAATGGTAGCACTTAACCCCAAAAATGGAGCCATAGAGGTTCTAGTAGGTGGATTCAATTTTCAAAAAAGTAAATTTAACCGGGCAACTCAATCAAGCAGGCAACCTGGCTCCAGCTTTAAGCCTTTTGTCTATGCTGCGGCATTAAATAGTGGTTACACTCTAGCAACGCTAATTAATGATGCACCTATTGTTGTTGATGATCCAAGTCAACCAAACTTATGGCGTCCTCATAATGTAAACCTAAAATTTAATGGTCCAACACGCTTAAAAAAGGCTTTGGTTCAATCTAAAAATTTAGTATCGATACGCATTCTTGATGACATAGGTATCAATTACACTATAGATTTCCTCACTCGTTTTGGGTTTAACAAAAAAACGCTCCCTAAAGGTTTATCACTCGCATTAGGAAGCTTGTCTATTAGTCCCATGGAATTAACCACTGCTTATGCTGTTTTTGCAAACGGCGGCTATAAAATAGAACCTTATCTTATCGATCACATTACGGACGCCGATGGAAAGATTTTGTTGCAAGCAAAACCCACTGTTGTTTGCAACAACTGTGATAATAATGTAGATCATTCTACCTTAGCCCCACGAGTCTTGCCCGAAGATATTACCTTTTTAATGAATACCGCATTAAAAGATGTGATTCAACATGGTACTGCTCGTGCAGCCAGAGTGCTTAATCGCCAAGATATAGCGGGTAAAACAGGAACAACCAATGATCAGGTTGATTCTTGGTTCGCTGGTTTTAATGCAGATCTTGTGGTAACAACCTGGATTGGTTTTGATAACCCTAAATCGTTACACGAATATGCTGCAGGACTTGCTCTTCCCTTATGGATTGACTTTATGAAAGTTGCCTTAAAAGGAAAACCTGAAAGCGAAATGAAACAACCAGAAAATGTAGTTGCGGTTCGTATTGATCCCAATAGTGGGTTACTGGCTCGTCCTAACCAACCCAATGGTATCATAGAATATTTTCGCAACAAGGAAGTGCCTGCAGAAGAGGAACTTGCCCCTGTTTATAATGCAAGCAATGATCAGCAACAACTACCTCCTGTAGAAGAGAGCTTGTTTTAGTCGTCTCAAAAATGGAAAAGGATTTAAAAATTAATGAACAATAGTAGATCTTCATCTTCGTATCTCTTTTTAATTTTAATCTTACTTCTTTTTTTGTTGCGAATTTTTTTTATGTTCAAAACTAACTTATTAGTTGAAGAAGCTTATTATTGGAATTATTCGAACCATCTTGATTTTAGTTTTCTTGATCATCCTCCTATGGTTGCTGTTTTAATTAAATTAGGGACCTTAATTTTTGGTGTAAATGAATGGGGAGTACGCTTTGCTAGTGTTCCTTGTTGGATTATAACCTGTTACTTTAGCTTCAAATTAACGACATTAATACGAAAGGAAGCAGGATTGTATGCAGTAGTATTGCTATCCATAATGCCATTCTTTTTTATACACTCTTTAATTATTACCCCTGATATTCCACTTATTTTAAGTTGGTCAGCAACCCTATATTATCTTTATCAAGCACTTGTTTTAGATAGAGATAAAAGTTGGTATTGGGCAGGAGTGTGGCTTGGTTTAGGGCTTCTTTCAAAATATACTATTGTACTGTTAGGGTTATCGACAATAATCTATTTAATAGGCGACCCAGCATCTCGAAAATGGTTCTTGCGTAAAGAACCATATTGTTGTGCGCTCATAGCATTCATTATTTTTATACCTGTTATTTATTGGAATGCTACTCATGATTGGGCATCCTTTTTATTCCAAAGCTCGCGACGATTTCATGATTATTATTCTTTTTCTTTTCATGAATTAATTGGTTTAGTTCTGGTGTTTTTAACTCCTACTGGCATTTTAGGTGCATGGATTTTATTTTCACAAAACTATTCGAAAAAATTTATAGCAATTAAAACAAAATACTTTTTTCAAATTTATGTTATTGTACCACTCTTATTTTTTTCCTTGTTTAGTTTATTTCATGGAATAAGAGTGAATTGGATTGGTCCTATCTTCCTAGCGATTATACCGTGGTTTGCACTTTTAATAACTGATAATCAACAAATAATCGGTGTGACTTTTCGTAAAGGTTGGGCCATAACTTCTGTCATTATTGTTTTTATTTATAGTAGTATTATTTATTGTATTTTATCAGATAAACCAGAAAAAATGAGTCATTTTTTATTTGAAAAAGTAATTCCTTGGAATAATTTTACCCGGGAAGTTTATAACATTGCTCAACAATTGGAAAATAAAACTCATAACACGCCTATTATCTTACCCCTGGATACTTATAATATTGCAAGCGAGCTTGCTTTTTATCAAAAAAAATACTTCAAACAAGGGCAAATCAACACTCCATATAAAGTTATTGGTTCGCATGTTTTTGGTTTAAATAGTTTGATGTATAAATATTGGGGAAATATGGAAGAAATTAAAGGCAAAACTCTCATTTTAGTCTCCCCCAAAATTTCCTTCTTTTCATATCCCCTAGTGAAGCAAAAAATTGTACCTTTATCTAATATAAAACCTGTCAATTATCATGATGATAATGGTCATAAATCGTTAATTTTTTATTATCAAATTGTTAAGTTGACTTAGAAGTGGAGTATCCGTTCGAGGATATTGCTTGACTCTTGGTGAAAAGCTTGATTTGAGCACAGATTGCGCCAAATGCAGCCTTTCGCTGCATGAGGCGTGAACGCTTACGGTTCATGAGATAGTGGACTTAAGATTATCGTCCAGCTAATGCTATAGCTGCAGGTGTGTACTCATAACCTAAATCACGAGCAACAGCCTCAAAAGTAATTTTGTCTTGATGAACATTCAATCCATTGAGTAAGTGTTTGTCGTTTAGTAACGCTAGCTTCACACCTTTAGTAACAATACTTAAAACGAAAGGCAAGGTTGCATTATTCAAAGCAAAAGTAGAAGTTCTTGGTACAGCGCCTGGCATATTAGCAACACAATAATGAACAACATGATCAATAACATAAGTTGGTTCTTGATGTGTCGTGGGGCGACTTGTTTCAAAACATCCACCTTGATCAATAGCAACATCCACTAAAACTGATCCAGGACGCATTGAACGAAGCATAGCTCGAGTTACCAATTTAGGTGCTGCTGCTCCAGGAACCAAAACTGCTCCGATCACTAAATCAGCGCGAGCAACATATTTTTCTATAGCATCTGCAGTAGAATAAACTGTGTTAATTTTAGAACCAAATTGAAAGTCTAATTCATTTAAACGCATCAAAGAACGATCAAGTACGGTTACTCGTGCTTCCATACCCATGGCCATACGTACTGCATTTGTACCAACTACCCCGCCGCCAATAACCACTACATTGGCAGCAGCAACTCCAGGCACACCGCCTAATAAAACACCACTGCCTCCTTGAGCCATTTCCAAACAATGCGCACCTGCTTGAATAGACATGCGACCTGCAACTTGTGACATAGGAGTTAATAATGGCAAACCACCATCATCTTGGGTAACTGTTTCATAAGCAATTGCTGTAACACCAGATTCTTTAAGCATACGTGTCTGATGGGGATCTGGGGCTAAATGTAAATAAGTAAATAAAGTTTGTCCTTCACGAAGACGCTTGCATTCGATTGGCTGTGGTTCTTTTACCTTTACGATTAATTCCGCCCTAGAATATACTTCATCAGCAGTATCAACAACTTCAGCTCCCGCATGGCGATAATCATCATCAGAGATACCAATCCCTAAACCAGCACCCTTCTCTACAATAACTGAGCTCCCTACTCGTACAATTTCCCTAATACTAGAAGGCACAAGCCCCACACGATTTTCTTGGGGTTTAATTTCTTTTGGAACACCTACTAACATACTTTCTCCCCTCTAACGATTTTTTAATTGTTCGATTAACTGTGGTACCAATTCAAATAAGTCGCCAACCAAACCATAATCTGCAATTTGGAAAATAGGCGCATCTTCATCTTTATTTATTGCAACAATCACTTTGGAATCTTTCATTCCGGCTAAATGCTGTACAGCACCAGAAATACCCACAGCAACATAGAGCAAAGGTGCAACTATTTTTCCAGTTTGTCCTACTTGATAATCATTAGGAACAAAACCTGCATCAACTGCCGCACGAGATGCTCCCACAGCGGCTCCAAGAACATCAGCTAACTCTTCGACTAGCTTAAATTTCTCGGCACTTTGCAAACCACGACCACCCGAAACAACAATTTTAGCACTACCTAAATCAGGCCTTTCCGATTTACTTAATTCATGTTTCACAAATTGAGTTCCTTCGCTCAAAACCTCTTTATCAATGAGCTCAATATGACAAGTCTCTTGGTGAACAGTTATTGGGTTAAATGCTGTTGATCTAATTGTCAAAACTTTGATGGAGTCTAAAACACGTACTGTTTCTATAGCGTTACCTGCATAGATTGGATGTTCAAAGGTATGGGCATCAATTATCTTACTCACATCAGAAACTTGAGCTACATCCAATTGTGCAGCAATGCGTGGTGCAATATTTTTACCGTAAGTACTGGCAGCAACTAATATATTTTCAAATGAATGTGCAAATGAAAGCACTGTATCACTTATTTGTTCTGCTACAGGATGCTCGTAGCAAGGTTTATCAATACACCAAACAACGTGGGTTCCTGCAAGACATGCGGCCTGCTCTGCTACCGATTTGCATTCATGCCCTACTACTAATAAGGTTGGTTTATCGTCCAACTCTAATGCTGCGGCTAAAACATTACTAGTAGATGGATGTACTATTTTATTATCATGTTCAACAAGTACTAAAGTGCTCATCACTTCTCCTTATCAAAGCACCTTGGCTTCATGCTGTAATTTATTTAATAACTCAGTCACTGATTCAACTTTTACACCCGTACTGCGAGTTGCGGGCGCAGTAACTTTTAATACTTCAATGTGTTTTTTAAGTGACAATCCTATATTTTCCAATTCCAATATATCCAGTGGTTTCTTTTTTGCTTTCATGATATTTGGGAGACTCGCATATCGCGGTTCATTCAAACGCAAATCAGTACTCACAATAGCAGGTAAACGCACGCTGAGAGTCTCTAATCCTCCATCTATTTCACGAGTTACCTGAACAAGAGTACCACTTGGTTCAACTTTGGAAGCATAAGTAGCTTGTGGCCAATTTAATAAAGAAGCCAGCATTTGTGGAGTCTGATTACTATCATCATCTATAGCTTGTTTACCCATTAATACCAAATCTGGTTTTTCATCTTCGATAATTTTCTTTAATATTTTAGCGATATTTAGGCTTTCAAAAGAATCTTGGGATCGTACCAAAATTGCTCTATCAACACCTAAGGCTAAGGCATGGCGAAGTGTTTCCTGGGAACTGTCTCCACCTATACTCACTGCAACAATTTCTGTTGCCCAATTTTTTTCACGCAAACGTAATGCTTCTTCAACAGCAATTTCATCAAATGGATTCATTGCCATTTTAATATTTTGTGTTTCAACTCCGGTATTATCCGATTTAACCCTAATTTTTACATAAGGATCAATTACACGCTTCACTGCCACGAGAATCTTCATAATTCCTCACTGGAAAATCAAAACTAACGCATCTTGCCAGAGATACGGTATCTAATTCAAGGGGAAGTAACAATTTAAGCAAAATTTACCGTAGTGTCTGTTTATAAATCTACTATGCTGGTCAAAATAACTCGACTTTCTGCACTAAGATATCCGCATTTTGTTTCCTACCTCTAAATATTAATAGTCGTCAAAGCCAGCTGATTCACCATAGTTCCCTTTAATAAATTGATCACCCGCTCAGCTCGATCAACCGCTAAAGCAGTATTACTTCCTTCAACATAAACATTTGTATTTTGTTTCACTAATAATAACATATTAGAAGCTGCATTTATTTTATCTTCTACTTTTAAATCAGTATCCTTATCGATAACACGCATTCGCAGTAAAAATGCTTGCAACGCCCGAGATTTTGCTCCTCCGGCTCGCCAATTTTTAAAAAATTGTTGTTCTAATAATCCAAGATACGATTCAATAGGGGCTGCAATCATTTTTAATTCTGGCGTTGTAAAATTTTCAGAATTACTCTGATTTTGACTTGCAAGAACCAATTCTTTGCATATTGATGCTTCATTGGGCTCTTCATAGGGATACTTTGCAGTCGAAGATACGGCAATAAGAGGAGTTAAAAGAACCGAGCCAATTTGTAGGCTCGCATCATAAAATTGACGCGTTGCCCAAAAAGTCATTTCGATCAAACGAACCAATAAGGTAGTTGTTGCTGTTGCCGTCACGGCAGTAATCTTTTGTAATGTTTCGCCTAGTTTTTGTAACTCCTTGGATTGACTACTCTCCAAAAATTGTCCGCTTTTTAATAAAGCAAAATAAAGCGCATAAACAGCAAATAATTCTTCTGCAAAAACAAAAGTTCCAAAGCTGATAAACACCATAGGGAGAAACGAGATTAGAGCGCGTATTCCTTTTAGTTTTATCTTACCTACTTCATCAAAATAGCCTGTTGATTCATTTAATAAACTTAAAAGACTGGCATAAAAATTACGCTCAGTATAAGTTCTCGAGCGATTCTTTAACATTTCTAACCACTTTTTTAAATCTTCGCGCGTAGTAATCTCATCAAACTGAATAGGTTTAAAATCCTGTGGTGAAGTTAATTTTTCATAGCAAAGCATTAATGTTTTAAAACATGCTCCATCGTTACGACCTTCGGATAAATTTTGCTCAATCCATGCGGTTTCAGGACTAAATGTATGAGCACGATCGGGATGAAAATATAATGTTAGTGCTTTATAATTTTTTCGAATCTTTGCCTTATTAGGACCATCTTTTAGAAGTAACTTATTAATTAATCTAATAAAATCAGCATCTAAACGTAAAAGGATTTCTTTATTCAAAGGACTCAAATAACTTTTTTTTTCTTCATCATAACTGGTATATATACTAACCAGAGTTTTTAATTCAGTCTCTATAGTCATCAGCACTCCTTTGCATTAGTTTATAGATCGATACTGTTAAAACTCAGATTGTGGTTTCACTCCAAACAATACCACCCATTTTTTTGAACCAACTTTCCTTCTAAGATATTCAGTAAAAAAGCTAACTACTAATACACTAATATAAAAGGCACTCATTACATCACTCAAATAATGAAAACATAACAAAATTCTTGATAAAGCAATTAAAAATGCAAGACTTAGTAAACCATAAAAATAACGCGGAAAAAGCACTCCTAATCCTGTTGCTAAACTGATAACCGTTGTTGTGTGTCCTGAGGGAAAAGACCAATAATTACTGCTTAATTTAAACCAATAAAACCCAAACTCATGACTTGAAAACAATAACTCAGGACGAGCACGGCTTAAAGTAACTTTCAGAATCACACACACCAAATTCGCAATAAAAACACAACCCAACAAATACCAAGACCTTGCTTCATTTATGGGATTAATCCGGATGTAACGAAAATATAATCCTGCAATAAAAAATAAAATAATATAAGCAATTGATTTTCCTAAAGCGGTGAATATCTCTAATACAGGCACCTTAGTCCCAAGATCCAACTGATGAAAATAGGCTGCCAAAGACCTATCAACAAAATGATAGGCTATAATAACAAAAATTGCATAAAGAAAAATAACCCAAGGTTTTTTCATAAAATAGACTGTTTTTTCGAATTGTGTCATCAATCAATCCTTATTTTATTAACGTAGATACCAAGGTACTGTAATTACAATAGTACGAGGATCTCTCTCTAAAAAAAGCAAAGCACGTAACCCTGTTGCATGAATATTATGCAATAAATGCTCATACCACTTGGGTTCTACTAATTCAGGTATAATAAACGCAATAAGTTCATTTTTCCTTTCCTTTCTTACTTTATTTACAAAATTTAATAATGGTTTATAAATACGCCGATAGGGCGATTTAATAATTTCAAGCTTGGGAATCTCTTTATCTACCTTCTTGGCTGGTACCTCAATTTTTTCATGCCAAAGTTGCTTCAATCGTTCAACATCCTCATAACCCGCATCGATAAAAACAGCTGTAATATCATCTGAGAGTAACATCCCAAATTGAATTGCTTTTTCTGCGATCAAATCCAAACCATGAATTGGAATAATCACTATAGGATGCTTTAGTGAAAGAGGATCAATCGCTATAGGATTTTGAATTTCAAGAGCAATTTTTTCATAATGACGTTTTATACGGTACATTAAAAAGGCTAATGTAGGTGCTATCATTACAATTATCCAGGCACCTTGCATGAATTTTGTAATTATAATAATCAAAAGTGCGACTGCAGTGATTACAGCACCTAATGCATTTATTATTAATTTATAGCCAATTTGGCGATTTTTATTTCGAAACCAATATACTACCATGCCAGTCTGGGAAAACAGAAAAGCACTAAAAGAGCCAACAGCAAATAATGGAATCAGATTATTCGTAATTCCTTTAAACGCAATTAAAATGACGGCAGAAAAAATTGCCAAAATGATAATTCCGGCTGAGAAAACTAAGCGTCTACCGCGCTCAGCAAAAAAATAAGGTAAATAATTGTCTTCAGCAAGTAAACGACATATTCTCGGAAAACCTGAAAAACTGGTTTGCGCCGAATAAGCTAAAACAAAAAAAATACTAGCAATCGAAATAAAGTAAAAAACACCTTTTCCCGTCGTGGCCTCAACTATTTGTGACAGTATAGTTTGATAGCCAGGTTGTTCCTGATCCATAGCTAAAATATGATAAGCAGGACAAAGATAACCGATAAATATTAAAAACAAGGTAAGCGTACCAACAATTATAGTTAATGTCCACTGTGCATTTTTAACTCTCGGTTTACGAAATAAAGATACCGCATTACTAACAGCTTCAACCCCTGTCATAGCAGTTAAACCATAAGCCAAAGCAGTTAACAATATCCAAAACGTTAATGTTTCATTTGAACTCGTTTTTATTTTTGGGGGAGTATTTACAGGATAGGGATGTCCGTTATTTATCCAAACATCCACTACTCCAATGATCATTGCAATTAACATGCATAATATAAAAATAACTATAGGGCTCAAAAATAGCGTTCCTGTTTCGCGAAGACCTCGCAAATTAATTGCCGTGAGCATCAGTAAGATAGCTAGACATAATGTAAGTGTATAAGGATGCAACGATGGAATTGCCGATACTAGAGCACCAACTCCAGCTGATATTCCAACTGTAACGTTCAATAAATAATCCAGCATTAATGAAATTGCAGCACCCAAACCATATTTTTTCCCCAAATTATCACTAGCAACAACATAAGCACCTCCTCTTTCTGGATAAGCCGCTGCTGTTTGCAAATAAGAAAAATACAAAAATATAAGAACAAGGACAACTAATAGCGAAAGAGCAAAAAAATAATGTAATCCTATTATTCCTGCTGGCAACAAAATGGTGAGTGTTGCTTCTGGACCATAAGCTATAGAAGATAGAGAATCCAGTCCTAATGCAGGAATTCCTGTTAAAATAGATAGCTCTTGTTTCTTCTTTGCTTTTAAAGTAAGTGGCTTTCCTAATATCTTATTAATTAATGACATATCCCTATCACTTTATTATTTTTAATCCATTGTAATCATCCAGTAAATCATGTCTAGTATACATCACATCATCAAGTTTTTTTCTCAGACTAAATCGAATTGACCATTGCAGCTTGCTCAACAGGTACGTTAATTTGAGATTTTATTGTTTTTTCGGTAAAAAACCGATTTTTTCTAGAATCAGATCTTATCGATGTCAAGGTATCCTCTTTCACAGACTCTATAAAACTCGGAGTATCCCTATATCCACCAAGGCAATATCTTTGCCACAATCCGTCCAACTTCATCTCAATAAAACAATGATCAGAGTTAACAACCACAGAAACAGGAACCTCAGGATGTACACGCTTCATTTCTTCTTTAAATGCAATAGCTCTTAAGCGACAACTTCCAATACTCAATTTTCGTGCCTCATTAAGATATTCATGACCATTATGAATCGTAACACCGATAGAATCGCGTAATTTTCCATGGTCTTTACCAAACTTCAGGTATTTCATTAATAAGTGATGAATCTCTTGATGTTCAGGATTCTTTGTTAACGTATTAAATATAGGGTTTGAACGATAATGTTTTGGCATACGCAGCAGTAAATTAATCGTAGCATCTATAGGAACTGCTTTGGATTTTGTTAACCGAATATAGTAGAGATGATTTTCTTGAGAATATTTAATTTCAAAATCATCTTTTTTTAATCCTTTAATTGCAACATCGACTAAAGTCTCATTCGGATCTAACGAAGGTAAAGCTTGCCAGTCTCTTGTTAGGCAAACATTTTTTTCTCCTTCAAATAATGTCAATGTTGACTCTTCTTTCCTTTTTTTTATTAGCGTGTTTGTTATACCCTTAGAATGAAATTTATACTTACAATGAACTGGATTTTCAGTAGCGTTCATTCCTAATAATTCGAAATATTGGAATGGCGAGGATGGAGCCTCATTAACAGTTAAATCAGAATATACTTCATTACGATAATACTTACTTGATGGAGTCAACGTAATTAAATCAACAGGCTTAAATACAGGTTTTCTGTATTGAGGTTGAGCAACAAAGGCCTTAGTATCAATACCACTTTGGTAGTTTTTTTGTTTCACATTTTTTTGGGCCGCTATCTGCTCTTTTAGTTGTTGTAATTCGACTCGCTCTATTTCATGATTTTCGACATTTGCAATCTCTATATCAATGATATCTTGCTTGGCTTGTCCCAAATGATAATCATCAAGTTTTGTTGCAAATAACGGCGCAACGTTATTGAGTTTCATGGCAAGCGACTCACGATCATTCACTAAATTTTGACACGCTTTATAGTCAAGAAAGTGCACCTTTGTTGTATCTAATTTTTGCTGTTCTGCTTGTTGAGAAAGTGTAGTTCTCGTTGCTGGCATCAACTTAGAAGCCAACAAGTCATCAAAATTCTCTCCATTGATGGCTTTTTGCAAAGATTCTTTATTCATTTTAACCAGTTGTCTATTCTCCCAAGTGTATAAAGAATGCCCTGCAGCAAGCAATCCAATCATATGCTCGAGTAAAAGCTCGCGTTTACTTGTTGACCAGCTGGAGAATGACCAATCCGCAAAAATGTATATTTGACTTTTTGAAGAGGTTTTAGAGTTCTCAAGCTCCTCTTCTTGAGTATGCTTTTCTTCTATAATTGAAGGTTTACTTTTTAATTTCTCTATTGCCTCACGAATATCACCATCAAAAATACCTTGAGTTCGTGCAAATGCACGTACATGAGAATATGAGGTTGCTGGAAACCATTCTCCTAAAAGCCCCGTTTTTCTTTGCAGCGTAGGAAGCAATGTTGCAATAAGCTCTAAACCAATATCAACCTGCAAATTAACGGGATATGCTTGAAGTTTAGGATCACGGAAAGGTAAAAGAAGCTTCTTCAAATCAGATGCTTTTTTCTTGTCCGCTTCATTAGCCCACCATTTGGTTTCAATCCGTCTAATTTCATCATCAACTACCGCTAACAAAGTACTCATTAGCTTTCGACCTGAAGCAGGTAAGATCTGCAAAGTAAATGGTGGAAGTAATTGTTCTTGTGCAGCAATCATATTCTCAAAATCATCGAATTGCTGCTGATTAACCGCGCTTTCTACCTGTATTTTTCTTTTTGTTGCCTCTCTAAAACCGGCCTCCAAAGCTTTTGGTAAAACATGTCTACCGCGATCGACCAAATTAGGATCTACTTGATTCAGAACTTGCATTAGATTACGTGAGCAATAAGTAGCCTCTGAAGGGGGATTTTTTTCTCTATCTTTCTTATCTTGGTTTGATCCTTTAAAAAACGATTTGATAAGAACCCAAAGACTAGTTCGTGCTTTTCCTTGTGCATGAAGTTTTTCGGTAAGCTTCACTTGTTCTAAATACGCATCAAGAAATTGCTGTCTTGTTTTACCATCAGTATGTTTAAAAAGTAATAAACTTGAATTAACCATGGGAAGAATTTCAGCTTGTCCTGAGGCTCGCCAGAAAGTAACTAATAATTGTATTAATCGATTTTTGTTCTCTTTTGATGCAGAAAGGAATTGTTTGATAAGCTCCTCGGTATCTTCTGTTCCTTTCATGTTTTTAGCCAACCGCTTCATCCAGCGAGGACCAGCTGCAAGTGCCTCCTTGATTCGGGTAGCAGTAAATTCTTTAGTACAATAATTTAAAAGCAGTACTGATAACTCTTCTACCGTCTTTTCTTGTAAGGTTTTAATAAAGGATTCTGGGGATAAAGAAAGTTTTCGCTCAAAATTATGACATATTACACCGTATTTATTCTTTTCGGTGCAAACAAAAACAGAAATAACCTCTCTATGTCCGTGCTTGCTCCGAGAAGTTGTTAGTGATTGTGCTGCTTGCTTGAATAGAGCCAAGGGCTTTTTGCTATTAGTAACCACAAACAAAATATCGCCTGGATCAATAGCACAGTCATTCATCACTAACATGATGATACTCCTAATAAACTAACGTGAGTTCGACATAAAAAGGTATATAAATGCCTTTTATGACGCTAACCGAACGTTATCCCGTAACGCTTGTCCCCAGAGAAAACAGGGATACGCAGCGTTTATACGGGAGCTAGTTTAAAAAAAACAGTTCGACTATAAAGCTTTATATCGAACTGACGTTAAACTAATTACCGGTGACCATGAAAATGGCCGTATGCTGAAGGATGACCATGATGATGGCTACCAGACAGTAACGAAGTTTCACTAGTAACTACTGATGTGACAAGCGTGGCAAGATCGTCGTCATTTAATCCGGCTTGCTCCATACCCTTAGTAATTTGATCAATTGACTCAGCAGAAAAATCAACTTCATTCAGTCGAGATGCTACATCTCCTGGTTTAGAAAATGACATCACACCGACTTCTGCAACATGTTGCTTCAATAGAGAAAGGAACGACTCTTTTTTACTTTGTAAATCAACAGTGGTAGGAGAAGTTGCTTTAATGGACTTATATCTTTTTATTACAGAGTCAACATATTGCATTGCATCTTGATTATCCCGTAGTGATTCACTTTTGCTTTTTTCAGCTAGTGAATTATACTGAGGTACCAGAGTACTCATCTTACCTAAAGCATCGTTCATTTCAGGTGTTAATGGATTTAACGTTGGCATTTTCTCTCCTAGGTGTATTAATCGGCTGCATTCTATCACTTCAAGATCAATCAAACAACTTATTGGTTCTTATTTGGACTTATTGGCATGGGCCAATTTATTTTATTGTAAAGAATAAATAAAATTTTCCCTTTTTTATTTGTTATTCCAAGCCACAATTCGTTAGAATCAGAATATTTTTATCGTGAGTTATTTTTAATGTTAGAATTTACCTTAATTCAAAAAGTATGTATTTGGGCCATTCCTATTTTACTTGCTATCACCTTACATGAAGCAGCTCATGCTTTTGTTGCCTATCGATGCGGAGATACTACTGCAAAAATGTTTGGCCGCTTAAGTTTAAACCCCATACGCCATATTGACCCCATAGGTACGGTGATGATTCCTTTGATAGTTGGTATTCTAACTCAATTTAATTTTGTTATTGGTTATGCCAAACCTGTCCCAATAAACTGGAATCAATTGCGTCACCCCCGTCGCGACATGATTTTAGTAACCCTTGCAGGACCTTTTGCAAATATTTTTATGGCTTTCTTATGGGCCGGTTGTTATAAAATTTCACTAATGCTCAATCCTAGCTCTTCGATGCCTGTACTTTTTCTGTATGCCACAGCTCAAGCTGGGATGTTAATTAACTTGATTTTAGCTGCTTTAAATTTGCTTCCTATTCCCCCACTAGATGGTAGCCGAGTAGTAAGCAGTCTATTACGTCCTCGACAAGCTCTGGCGTATGAAAAAATAGAACCCTATGGTTTTATTATTCTGCTTATTTTGGTATTTACTGGAGCTCTAGGTTTCATATTAACGCCATTGATCAATTTAGGGTTAATTTCACTTAGTGCCATTTTTAATATATGAACATCTTAGCCGATGCTTCGCTTCCAGGATTAGAGCAAGCTTTTCCTAAGCCTTTTAGTGTAACCCGTTATTATCATCCTGATGAACTTGCTCACTTACTTGTTGGACAGGATGTACTTCTTTGTCGATCCACTCTAAAAGTAAATCGAACGTTATTAGAAAATCATTCTTTAAGATATGTAGCTACTGCAAGCAGTGGCACTGATCATCTAGATCACGCCTGGTTAAACTCTCAACAGATTCAAATTATAGATGCCAAAGGCTCTAATGCACGAGCTGTTGCAGATTACGTCGTTGCTTGTCTTGCGTTTCTGGAACAACACCATTTTATCCAAGGTCATAAAGCAGGTGTAATAGGCTTAGGTAAAGTGGGAACACAAGTCAGTGCTCGATTACAAGCAGCTGATTTCCAAGTATTTAGCTATGATCCACTAAAGGCGATGCACGAACCCACTTTTCAAAGTTGCTCTTTAGAAGACTTGTATCAAACCGATCTTATATGCATTCACGCAGAACTGCATGACAATCAACCTTTTCCTAGTCAACATTTAATCGATCAAAATTTTCTTATGCAATTAAAACCTGGCTGCATCATTATTAACGCTGCACGAGGAGGAATTGTAGATGAGAATGCGCTACTTAATCAGCAAAAACCATTGATTTATTGCACTGATGTATACTTCAATGAGCCAACAATTGATAAACACATTATTGATAAAGCGATACTTTGTACACCCCATATAGCAGGCCACAGTGTCGAAGCAAAATATGCTGCGATAGCTATGGTTAGCGCATCTTTACACAAAATTGCGAATTTACCTCTACCTCAATTTTTTCATCCCCAAATAATAAAAACGATTCATTTGGAAAAAAATAAATTATGGCATGAATCAGTTTTAACTATTTATAACCCAATTGAGGAAACATCGTGCTTAAAACAAGCTGTAGATAAAAAATCTGCATTCATAGAGTTACGCAGGCATCATCAAAATCGTCATGATTTTTGTCAGTATTCCATGGACTCAATTTGCAATAAAAAAACTAGATTATTAATGGGCTATAAATAAAAATCGATCCATAGCTTTATGTCATTAAGCCTAAATTTGTTCATTGTAAATTAGCAAATCAAATGATACTCTCTTATCGGTTTTTTACAAAAATAAAGGAGTATTTATAATGTCTGTAGGAACAAAGTTAGCCTCTTTTACCGCTACTTTAATTTTTGCTGGTTCTGCTTTTGCCCAAGATGTAGTATGTCCTGATCTCAGTGAGATCCAAAAAGTAGGAATCAATAAAGCCTCAAGAATCGATTTTCAAAAAAATCATTATGTTGGCTACTCAGTTCACAATTACAACACAGATTCAAGTTGGGGCTTCGCTATTGGACCAGTAAAAGCAAGCTCAGAGAGAGAAACGATAGAAATAACCAATGAAATTTTATCAACCATGAGTGGTTCAGGACGTGTTGATACCCGTACCGGTGATGTAATTTGCGTCTATCAAACACATAACCCGAATATTTTGGCAATTGCTATCAAAGATTATTTTGAAGTTTCTCCAATAAGATTCAAACAATTCATGTAAAAAGCACTTCATATATAAATGCCCCGACTATTGCAGTCGGGACTTGATAGTTTATTTTTGGATTAATCTTCGAATTACATCTTGATCAGAAAATTGATATTTCACCGTACCAATCTGCTGATATGACTCATGTCCTTTTCCCGCGATCAAAATAACGTCATTTTCATCTGCTTTACTTAAAGCATAAGCAATAGCTTCTTCACGGTTTACTAATCGAATTGTTTTAGAGGATATGGGAACATCTTGTATTATCTCATTGATAATTACTTCAGGATCTTCTGTACGTGGGTTATCACTTGTAATGACTATTTGATCAGCCAACTTATCAGCAACTTTTCCCATTATTGGTCTTTTAGTTTTATCCCTATCGCCACCACAGCCGAATACGACCCATAAACGCCCTTTTTTTAATTGATTTAGAGTCATTAACGCATTCTCTAAAGCATCGGGCGTATGGGCATAATCAACCAATACATAAGGTGAATGAGCAACAATTTCCATACGTCCAGGAGCAGCTTTTAATTGGGTCATCACATCAACCACGTGTTCAGGAACGTAACCAGCAGCTAACAAACTACTAAATATAGCTAAGCTATTGTAAATATTAAATTGTCCTAAAGATTTTATCTTTATTTGATGCCCCCCCCAAGGTGAGTACACTTCGATTTCCGTGCCATAAATATCCATCAACCAGTTTTTAACTTTGACATCACAATCTTGATATATCCCATAAGTTAATTTTCTTGCTTGTGGTTTAACTGCAGCAGCCATAACCTTATAATAAGGATCATCTTGATTTATAATGGCACATTCCAAAGACTCCCTAGCAAATAATAGAGATTTTGCCGAAGCATAATTGTCCATACTCTGATGATAGTCTAAATGATCTAAAGTTAGATTAGTGAATATAGCCTGTTTAAATTCAAGAGCATCGACGCGATGCTGTGCCAATGCATGAGAAGAGACCTCCATACATACTTGTCTAACCCCTTGATTTCTATACTGATGTAATAATTTTTGTAAGCATAGAGAGTCAGGTGTTGTATTATTCAATAATTTTAATTCCTCTACCTTACCTTGACCAATAGTACCTATATATGCAGTCTTTTGTCCTAATAAATGATGTGCCTGGGCTAATTGATAAGCAATTGTTGTTTTCCCATTAGTCCCGGTCACTCCAGTTATATTTAAAAAAGATCCTGGATCTTTATAAAACTGTTTTGCAATATTAGAAAGTTGTATTGACAATTCTGGAATAGGAATGCAAGGAACTAATTGAGGCAATATGTAGTTTTTAGGGAAATCAGCAGGATCATAAGCGACTGCAGCTGCCCCAGAGCTAATAGCCCTATCTATAAATAAACGACCATCAGCAGCTGAACCTGCATAAGCTATAAACAAATTTCCTGGCTGAATCTGACGGCTGTCATTTTCTAGACCAGTAATCATACAGTCAGTTATTGTTTGTTTTATCCAAGGCTCTAATAATTGTGAAAGTTTCATTAACTAGTTCCTAAAATTAACTCCGTTCGAAACCCAATTTACCCCACCAACTCATCCGTAGGTATATTAAACAATCGTAATGCTCCTGACATGATCTTCGTAAATAAAGGAGCTGCAACCGCAGCAGCATAATAACCCTTTCGAGAAGGTTCATGGATTATAACAACTACAACAAATTTAGGTTTTGAAACTGGAGCAATACCCACAAAACTTGCAGTATATTTTTTATCTTTATACCCATCTTTTCCGGCCACACGAGCCGTTCCAGTTTTTCCAGCTACACGGTACCCGGGTACTTTTGCAGCGCGCCCCGTTCCATCTTTCATAACTACTTCCATCATGGATAGAACCTGTTGTGCTGTTTCAGGTTTTATTACTTGTACTCCAGGAGTTGGAGGATCATTATGCAGTAAGGTCACTGGAATCAATTTTCCTTGATTTGCGAAAATCATGTTAGCTTTAGCCAATTGTAATGCAGTTACCGATAAACCATACCCAAAACTCAACGTTGCCAAAACGAAAGGATTTGCATCTTTGGCATTAACAATTCCACCTTCACTTTCTCCAGGGTAAGTACTTTCTGTGCGTTGACCAAAACCACAACGCTGTAATAATCCTATTAATTGTTCTGGAGGGCTTGCTAAAACCATTTTTGTTACACCAACATTACTTGAGTGTTGCAATACTCCCGTCACATTCAAAACACCATAGTTGTGAATGTCTCGTACCGCATGACCATGAACAACCATCCAACTAGGATTTGTATCAATTATGGTTGAAGGTGTAAACAATCCTGTTTCTAAAGCACTGGCTATACTGAAAGTCTTAATTACAGATCCTGGTTCAAATGTATCCGTAACAGCCCTATTCCGATAAGTATCTTTATCATAACGGCCGCGTGAATTAGGATTATACGAAGGAACATTAGCCATAGCTAAAATTTCACCATTTTCAGTATCAACTACCACAACAGAACCAGATTTTGCAGCAAACTCTTCAACAGTTTTACTTAATTCACTGTATGCTAAATACTGCAATCTTCTGTCAATACTTAAGGTCATGTCACGTCCAGGACGTGGTTCTTTAATAACTCCTAACTCATCAATAATTCGACCTAAACGATCTTTAATTACTCTTTTTTTACCAACTACTCCTTTCAGCCAGTCCTGATAGGCTAATTCTATTCCCTCTAACCCCTGATCATCTACATTTGTAAAACCTATCAACTGCGACATACTGTCTGAATCAGGATAATAACGTTTAAATTCTTTTTGAAAATTGACACCGGGAATTTTAAGCGCCTTTATTTGCTTTGCCAAAGGAGGAGGTAATTGTCTTTGTAAGTAAACGAATTCTAATTCTTTATTCTCAGCATCTACTATTTTGCGACTTAATTGCGGCGGAGTAAAATTTAAATAGGCTGCCAAAGACATAAATTGCTCTTTGTCAGGAGCAAATTCCTTAGGGTTGACCCAGACTGATTCTACAGGAGTGCTAATTGCCAAAGGAGTACCATTCCTATCCATGATCATCCCTCTATGGGCAGGAATATCTACTACCCGTAAACTTCGTGCATTACCCTGACCTTGGAGAAATTGCCGATGAAGTACAGTTAAGTCAATCATACGCAATACCAAAATGAGTAAAAGCAACGAAAAAAAAGCAGATACAATGATAAGTCTATTTAAATGGGTTGATTTTTTCATGGATATCTACCATTTATAACCTGTGGCAATGGTACTCGTTTGAAATAAAAACTTCTACTGCTGAGCCTGCAACCAGTAAGAATTTTTAGAGGTAGGTAACACCATCTGTAATTTATCGCTAGCAAGCTCTTCTACGCGAGCTGGAGTAGCCAAGCTTGCTTGTTCCAAAAGTAATTGCCCCCATTGCAGCTGCAAATAGTGAGTGAGTTGTTCTTGTTGCTCCACTTGACTTAAAGTCACACGATACGAATTGGTACTGTAAACTACAGCCAACGCACTTATCAATACAGCTACTAATAATATAATCAGCATGTATAATGATTTAGACATATGTATATCTGCCAGTTGACCATTAAATAAAGTACCTTCTTGGTTAATTACTTTCGCTGCAGCGTTCATGCTAATTTCTCCCCTATTCTAAGTACTGCACTTCGAGCCCTGACGTTCTTACTTACTTCGTTTTCTTGCGGCATTATGGCCTTACCTATTCTTTTAAAACTTGTTTTTAATTCTTCGTAACGTATGGGTACTTCAGGAGGTGGTTGAGCGCCTACTTCTTTATTCCTCATAAATTGTTTGACAATTCGATCTTCAAGAGAGTGAAAACTAATCACTACCAATCTACCTTTGGGTGCTAAAACATGAAGACATTGCTCCAAACAGCTTTTTAAATCGTTGAGTTCTTGATTAATGTAAATTCGAATTGCTTGAAATACGCGTGTTGCAGGATGTTTGTGCTTTTCCCATTTTGGATTTGCTTCTTTTACAATTTCTGCTAACTGCAGAGTCGTAGAAATAGGAGCAGTAGTTCTTGCAGCAACAATGGCTTTGGCTATCCGTCCAGCAAAACGTTCTTCCCCATAAAGTCTAAAAATAGCAGCCATTTCATCTGCTTCTGCTTCATTAACAAAACGTGCTGCACTCAGAGACTGAGACCTATCCATACGCATATCCAATGGACCTAGCTGTAGAAAACTAAAACCTCTTTCTGGATTGTCTAATTGTGGTGAAGAAACCCCTAAATCAAGTAAAATCCCATCTACCATTCCCAATACACCCACTTCATCTGCAAATTCTTGAATTCTTGCGAAAGAGCCTTGAAATATATGAAACCGTTTATCTTGGTCAAAATGTTCTTTAGCATATGCTAGGGCATCCAAATCTTTATCTATAGCGTACAAACGCCCTTCTTCATTTAAATGACGCAAAATCTCCTTACTGTGGCCACCGCGCCCAAAAGTGCCATCAAAATAGATGCCACTGCTTTTAATGGCTAAGCCTGTTATTGATTCATGCAATAATACGGATTGATGTGTTGCCATAGTTGTTTCCATTACAAAGAAAACGTTTTCATTTCATCAGGTAAACCAGAAGTTCCAGAACTTTCCTCAGCTAACCATTGCTCACGCCGAGTTTCCCAAATATCTTTATTCCAGACTTCAAATTTATTTCCTTGGCCTATCATCACTACATCTTTTTCCAACTGTGCATAATTTCTCAAAACTGTTGGCAGTAACACGCGTCCATTTGCATCAACTTCGACATCAGTTGCATGACCAATCAATAAACGTTGTATTCTTCGTGCAGCTGCATTAAAGCTAGGTAGTTTTTGCAAGTTATCCTCAATTATCTGCCATTGAGCTGAGGTGTACAGCAACAAGCATGTTTCTTCAGTATCAATAGTCACCACTAAAGGAATTTTTTCATCAGCCCCCAACGCAGATCGGTAACGCGTAGGGATAGCTAAGCGTCCTTTTGTATCGATAGTGATGGCATTTATTCCACGAAACATGGCTTTGTTTATGTGAGGGTTTTCATTCCCCCACAATTCTCCACTTTTTTATTATTCTACTCCACTTTTATACACTATAGAAACACATTTCTCCATGCGTCAAGATAAAAATCCACTTTTTAACTAATTTATTTATGACTGACAAAATAATTGACTAAAAAAAATCTATATGAATAAATATTAGGCTTTCTTCCAGGCTTGCTGTAGTGAGGGAAGTGCAAGGAGAAACGGAGCACAGAACTGGAGTGTACACGCCAGTACATGAGGATTCGAGCACCGTATCAACGTAGCAACTCTCCACTACAGTAGAGTTTGGAAAGAAGTCTATTGATTATTTATAGAAAAAGCAGTTGCAAGACTTATTTAAAAACAACTCCAATAGGGAATAGTATTCAGCAGAGATAGAACAGGGTAAAAAGTACAGAGGAGGATGGTGAATCATGGTCGAACGGACAGCTGCATCAACCTGAGCTTACCCTATTTGCATTGCTTACCGCATGGTTCAGCACTATCTATTTCAGTTGCAATTTCGGTAAGAAACTTATTATATAATTTGTTTTGGTTCTGAAAGAACGTTTTGAATGCTATTTTAGGCTTAATCTGGCTATGTAACATTGATAATAATGAGTCAATATCATTTTTCTCCAGAACTGCTTCTTGAGTTAAATATCTAGTTACATAAGTTAACCTTTTCTCATAACTTCGCTCACTGTCCAAATGTGTCGATATACGAAAATAATGTGTTAGGAGTTTTTGTGCCTTATTAAGCGTTTCTTTTTTAAACACAGGTTCAAAAATTGCTTCAGAAAAGTTAGACTCTACCTCAATCTGTCTCATTTCAAGGGCGAGACGCTCAAACGTCTCCTTTAAATCAAGCTCCGATTTGATAGCTGCTTTAAGAAATGTCGCTAAAGTTCGGTGATTCTCAGGATTGGTTATGAAACATCGTACGAGTTCATCTAAATGATGAGGAACTCGAGTAACGTTAATTGTTGAACAATCGCCAACACAACGACCGGTTAAATCTTGCATCACTATGTCAAGAGGGATTTGATCAACTTTATCAATAAAATAAACTACTCCATCATTCATGCCTTGCTCAAAAAGAATGGATTTTAATGTATTCGCTAGTTCTACTCTTCCATGATTAGCACAGTAGTCTAATACCTCCTTGATGGTTTTAATCTCTTTTTGTGGAAAGCATTCTTGCTCGATGTCATCAATTAATTTTAACAGGATTTTTCTGCGCTCCAAGCTTTTGGACATTGCTTGTCTCGTAATAAGCTCAGCTATTTCAAAGGTAGAAGGATTTTGCTTACCCTTTAATTGGTCAAAGAGAGCTTCGAAGGTAAGGCGATCGATTGCTATATCACGTTGTTCTGTAGTCTGAGAAATCAAATTGGATTCGAACTCTCCCCATATTCCGTCTGTCATAGAAACTATGATATCACCTTCATCAAGCTCCAATGTTTGTTTTATAATTAATTTGTTTCTATCAGGAGCTGATTCTAGCATTTGTACGGACGGGGGTGTCCATTGACCGAATCCCCGATAAATATGACGAGCGCAGATTGTATGTTTCATCTTTAGTTGTTTATCTAAAACAATAATTAACCCATCACCAACATTGACAAACTCACCTGAATAGCCTTTGTTTGAATCATAGTTATAGATAAAAGCAGCCATAGAAGCATGCGCATCTTCTGGTCTTAATTTAATAAGCTTTCTGGAAGAAGAAGTTGGTAGATTAATCAAATTGAGTGTCGCATCTATATTTTTCTTACTATCTAAAAATGCTTCACAAGTAGAATAAGCTACTTTATGAATATTATTATCCTCTTCTTGATCACCAACCCCTCCACCCAAACCATCAGTGACTGCAACTCTTGCACCATTAATAACGCCAAGCTTATTCTTGGTTATTGAAACCCCAGCGCTATCAAGTATAGTATCATGTTCCAAATCCTCCCCCCCATAAGCAAGGCTCGAACCGGTTATAATTGCACTGTTGTGGCTATGATTTACAGAATAAAATCTTTTTGATAAGAAAGTTACTAAATCTATAGAGTTGTCTTTAGAAATTGAGGGAGCAAAAATAGAATTTTTACTTGTGATAACTTTATCTCTCATATTATTACTCTCTCAAATCAAAACTATTTTCCATGATAAAAAGCGGCTTTAAAAGATGATAGCTACCTTAAACAATTTTCACCAAAGTTACCTAATTTATTCGGAATCAAATTAATAGTATATCACAAAGAATCATTGCCAAACAAAACAAATAGAGCGCAATATGTTTCATAAATACACAATTATGCTTCTTCAAGTCTATATGCTGCTCTTAAGATAATGTCGTTCCATATTCATTCTCATATACCCTGCCATTCACCTTACTCCTATAAGCTATAATTAAATCAATTGGGTTTAAAAAAAAGCATATTTTTCTTGGGGGAGTACATCATGGCTAAGCTACCTGGTCTATTTTTTCTAAAATCCTATCCATCTGAAGAGGTATGGCGGTTATTTGTTGATGGACGTTTTTGGGTCAAAGAAAATGGTTGGCAAGGTTATGAATCGAGAGAGCCTGGTAGCCTTAGCGCTGCCTTAGAAAGCTTATGCTCTACTGCGTTAGAAATTGAGGAATCAGATAAAGATTTTGAGCTGAGCGTTGACTTAATAAAGAGCATTCATAAAAAATGCGGTCGAAAAGTAGAAGAATTAGCGGATAAAAATCCAGGTGAACCTAGAACCACTGAACCGGTGTCATTTGGAATTCCTGCTAATCGTGCATCAATCAAAGGAATTGAGGAGTTCTTGCAATTATTTTTTCTTAGGAAAAGTAAAGCAAGTTTTGGCCCAGGACAGGGAGGAATGTTTGCGCCAAAGTTTGATAAAGACTATTTTGAAGATTTACAACAAGAACAAATTCCCGAGCTCGCTAAAAGCATTTATGCAGATATGTGTAACCATGGTCATAGTGTTACGAGTCACTTCTATCTTGCAGTAAGAGAAAATGTGGAGTTCTTCCTTGAAGCAATTACTCAATCTTATAATAACGAAATTAAGCAAGCCAAAACAGTTGACGAAAAACTACAAGTTATTGCCAAACATATTCGTCAATATGAGGTATTGCATCCTTTTAGAGATGCGAATGGCAGAACTTTTGTAAATAATTTATTGAATATCCTATTAATGCAACAAGGCTTACCACCAGCAACTTTTTATGAACCGAATGTTTTTGACTTATATAGTACTAATGAATTAGCAGTTATTATAAAAGAAGCAATTTTCAATACAATGCAAATTATTAAAAATAATGAAACAGGTATCTCATTATACGGATATAACTCAACTAAAGAAAACGGAACTAAGTTTAAGGAAATGCTTGATAGTCCTTCTTTCTCTATGATTCAAAGCCTTGAGTTTTTACCATCACAAGAAAGTTTGGTCGTCGAGCAGGCAGAAAGTTGTACTGCCTCATTATCTAATGAATATCCACTTCATAGGGGAGCAGCTTATTTTAGTGATCCGAATGATATAAAAGCACTTGTATCAATGCATCAATCTAAAATTAATCAATGTATCGATCAAGGAGCTCCTCCACTCTATGTCGGTAGAACTCCTATTCAACTAGCTATTTTGATGCACAATAGTGCTATGCTCGAGGAACTTCTTGCTCAAAAAGCAGACTTATCAATTCAGGATTTAGACGGCAAGACTGTTCTCCATTACGCTGCGGAATTTGGAAATATGAAAGTAATGGGAAAAATAATGTCTGCTTTGTTGACTCAAGAGAACTCCATGCAAATATTGAACATGAAAGACAAACAGGGAAAAACTGCGTTTCATTATGCTGCTGAATTTGGCAGCTACGGAATCATAGATACCTTAACGGATACCGACAATATTGAAATAAATACATTAGATAACAGAGGCGCTTCTGCAATAACTTTAGCTTATCAAAATAAGCATTTCACTACTGTAGAAAAGCTATTGAATCCTGATGTACATATTAGCCATGAACTTTTGCAAATGATAATGAATCGGAATGATATCGGCACATTCCAAAAAATCATTGCTAAAAATCAACAAATTTTAAAAAATCCAGAAGCTTTTTTTGTAGCGATTCATCTAGGAAGTAGGACTATTATTAAAAAATTTTTGGACGCCGGATTCGATATAAATGCTCCATTAACAGAAAGAAATGAGACAGCATTAATGTTAGCTGTCCAAAATGGAAATGAAAAAATAACTAAATATTTGCTAAAACACCATGCTAATTCTAACTTAACGAGTAATGATAATAGCTCAATATTACATTTTGTTTTTTATTCAAATCCAGCTCATTGGGTAAATTTGATAAAAATAATAACAGACGAAAATCCACTTCTCATTAATCGTGAAGATGGTTCGAATAAAACTCCTATTTTTAGTGCAATCAGAGATTATAATATAACAAAAATATTAATGGATAGAGGGGCGAGTCTCGACCATAAAGATAAATTTGAGAATAATATTTTGCATCATGCAATGGGGCGATGTGAGTTACCGATAATACAAGAGCTGGTAAATACCAAGAGAGCTTTGCTCCATGAGAGAAATTCTAACGGCAGAAATCCATTGCATGAGGCACTCAATTCCTACAGTTCATTTTCAGAAGAAAAATTTATTGAGTTAACTATGTTATCTATAAAAGAAAAGGTAAATTTAAAAACGGCAGATGGAAACAACGCAACAACATTGGATTGTGCCTTATCAAAGAATTTTTGTCATCTATCTGTTCTCTTAATGAAAAATGGCGTCCATACAAATATTGTCCAACCTACGAAATTTCTTAAAAAATGTGAATCTGAGTTGATTTTAGAACAATATGAAGAATTTAAACAGCTCTTAAATAAAAAACTAAGTAAAAATCCATTAGTTGCAATGGGGCAACTTAATGATTTATATATGGAAATCAAGAAAAATACTATCCGTACCCCCAAAAATTTTATGCCTGAAGGATTTAGTTTATTTAAAGGTAAATCAAGTGATTCAAAAGCCCATAAAAAAGTATTATCTGGATTAAAAGAACTTTATGATATTAAGCTCAAAGAGGCATTGAGTAGACACCCCGCAGATAACTTGAAAGATTTAATTCATCACCAACAACTTTCAAAGAAAATTGATAAACCTGCCAGTCAATTGATAAGCGGTGAAACCCATAAAATAAAATGGACAATGTAGTCTGAAAAAGCGAATTCTGGGCTTGTTGAGTTGCAACTGAATCATTATCTTATATGAGTAAAAATGATTCACCAGAATCAATTATTCATCAAAGCAGC
This sequence comes from Legionella gratiana, assembly GCF_001467695.1. Lineage (GTDB taxonomy): Bacteria > Pseudomonadota > Gammaproteobacteria > Legionellales > Legionellaceae > Legionella > Legionella gratiana. The sequence goes on along the minus strand of NZ_LNYE01000029.1, from coordinate 387,719 downwards.
CAAACGTATTCCTTGCAGCACTAAATCAGGAACCAAATGATCATACAAACCTTGTTTCTCAAATAATGACGCAAATCCTCCGGTAGCTAAGATTAACGTCTTTTCTGCACCAAAAACCTCTTGAATCATACGTTGAATCAACTCACGGCAAGCACCAAGAACACCATAATAAACCCCTGATTGTATGCTCTCTATAGTTGAACGTCCTATTGGGTTTTCTATTTTTATTATTTCTACTGCTGGTAATTTTGCAGTATTTTTGGACAAAGCATCTACTGAGAGCCTAACTCCTGGTAAAATTGCCCCGCCCATATAGGCTTTTTGCGCACTGATAACACAAATAGTAGTTGCAGTACCAAAATCAATAACGATCGAATTTTGATTAGGATAAAGGTGAGTTGTTGCAATTGCATTGGCAATTCTATCTGCGCCAACTTCCACAGGGTTACGGTACTTAATATTTAATCCCGTTTTAACTCCTGCCTGTAATAAAAAGGGTTCTATAGAAAAATACTTAACACACGCTGCACGCAAAGAATAGTCAATTTGAGGAACAACGGAACAAATGCCAATTTGTTTAATGGATTCTGGTAAACAATTATTTTCACGCAAAACACTTTTTAAAAAGATACCTAATTCGTCTGAGGTACTTATTTTAGATGTGTGGCGAAAACGCAACTTTATCTCATCACCATCAAAAACACCGCCATAAATATGAGAGTTTCCAACATCAATACAAAGAATCATAACTAATCAGATCCGATTTAAAATATACGATAGTAAATGTCGATCAGGTTATTAGCAAGTTGTTCGTGTAAAAAAACAGTAGATGCATACAGCCAAACTAGAATCGAAGCAGTATATAGAATTATCCCCTGTAGGATGGTTTGTTTTATTATCAATAAAATAAAAAAAGCCCTGCATTTGCAGGGCAAGAGGAGATACTGCCTGGTTTTTAGTAAGGCTTTACAATTACTGTTGTTCCAATATCGGCGAAATCCTCATTTAACCATTTTGCGGCACTCGGTAAAACGCGAATACACCCATGGCTTGCGTTGTAATTAGGAACTTCATATGCTGCATGGATGGAATATGCTCCGTGAAAATGCATACAATAGGGCATTCTAGCTCCCCCATGCGTTTCAAGAGGATAAAGGCTAGAGGTACAATCCTCGCCTTTTTTAGAGTAAATACTATAGGTTCCGGTCACAGTATGGCAGGGTTTTCCTTCATCTTCACAAAAATCCTGACCTCCAGAAGCACTTCCTGTGTTTACCCTGTTTCCCTCTTTATCATAAGCAGCCCATGCCGTTGCTTTAGGATCAAATATAATAACTTTTTTTCCTGTGGCTTCTCTTTTCAATGGAAAATAATTAGAGCCTTTATGGTCAGCCGACATGCTCATTGTATAGTGAGTATAACCTGCGTCATCCACAATAGGCACTGATCGATCCATAGAGGCACAAGATGTTGCTAATGCACATACTGGAACTAACACGAGATATTTTTTCACGTTATTTCTCCCTCTTTATTTATATTCTTTATCGGGAGTTTTAAAAATAGGTTTAGGCTTTTTTGTAATTTTTTTTTATTTTCTGTATTTTTTATGACCTCTCAAAGGGATATGAAGACTTCTTCGAAAACTCGCTACAGTGAGAGAAATGCGAGGAGACACGGAGCGCAGAACCGGAGTGTACATGTAAGTGCATGAGAATTCGAGCACCGTATCGACGAAGCAATTCTCCACTGGAGTAGAGTTTCCGAAGAGGTCTGATGATTATCCTAAAATCGGCAGTTGAATCCACAACGAGTGCTCATTGCACTGATTTTTCTGGCTATTTTTCAGATTGGTTGGGTAACATGTATTGGATAGCCAACATGAGTTGTTTATCGGAGCATTCAAAACATCCACCTCTGGAGGGCATTGCATTTAATCCCTCATTTGTATGCTTAAAAAGAACGCTCATTCCTTGCTTTAAACGTGTTTCCCAATCGTCTTTATCACCAACTCTTGGAGCACCAATAGGAATTAAAGGTTTAATCGCATGACAATTCACACAGAAATGATCATAAATTTGTTTGCCTTCGTTTTTGGTACCACTAATTGATTGTAAAAATTCCTGAGGGTGATGACTTTCAGCATAGGCTGATATCTGGAAAATTAATAAAGTTACTATATAAAAACTGAAACGAATCACTATTTATACACTCCTAAAATTGGCATCTGATTTCATCAAAAAAACATACTAAGTATTTTACTATTTTTTGCAAGTAAGAAAGAGTTCTATAGGTAAAGCAATTAAAAATATAAATTACTAAAGTTTTTTTAAAAAGTGCCGATAACCCTAAAAGTCGAATGTACTTGAGGATAAATTATGTCGAATCAAATCAGTGATGCAACAGTTGTAAAGACAATAGATAGGGACAATCATTTAAAAATAATACCTCAAGAAATGAAACAATTAGTTGATACCCCTTTATCACCTATCAACATACATGAAACTTCTAAACAATTAGAAGCAATAAAAAACTCTCTGAAAGAAATGTCAGAAATTAATGAGGCTCGTGTTTTATATTTTAAAGCCGAAATTGCACTAGGCAATTATCAGATTGATAGTGACAGAATTGCCATGAGAATGTTAAAGGAACCTACCACTGTTGATTAAACAGTAATTTGCGCGCAATAGCGCGCTCAATTATTCCGAAGGAGAAAACTATATTCGCTGGACTTCGTTCCAAACTCGCTGTAGTGAGGGAAGTGCGAGAAGGACCGAAGCGCAGAACCGGAGTGTACAGTAGAGTTTGGAACGAAGTCTACTGCATGCGAAGAGCCCCATCGAGACGTATCACTTCTCCATTTATCATCTCATTTTCAATAACATGAGCAACCAATGCAGCAAATTCACTAGGCTTTCCAAAGCGTTTTGGAAAAGTCATTGTCGCCACTAAGTTATCTTGCACCTCTTGAGGCATATTCAACAGCATCGGCGTGGCAATCAAACCAGGAGCGATAGTATTTACACGAATCGCAAACTGAGCTAGCTCGCGAGCTGCGGGAAGAGTCATAGCAACAACTCCGCCTTTGGAGGCGCTGTAAGCAGCCTGACCAATTTGACCTTCAAATGCAGCAATCGAAGCAGTATTAATAATCACACCTCGCTCATGGGAATTACTCTCCAATTCCAGATTGCTCATCGCATGAGCAGCTACCCTCATTACATTAAAAGTACCAATAAGATTTATATCAATTACTTGTTTAAAAGCAGCTAAAGGCATAGGTCCCTCTCGTCCAACAATGCGCTTTGCAGGGGCAATTCCAGCACAATTAACACAAACTCGAGGTACTCCTAATTGCTCTATCGTCTGCTGCATTGCTTTTTCGGCAGATTCATCAAAGGTCACATCACAACTAATAAATAAATCTGCTGCACTTTGCTCATCAACTTGCTTATCCCAAACAACAACACGCATTCCACGTTGCTGTAAGTATTGAACACAAGCTTTTCCCATACCTGAAGCGCCACCAGTAATTAAAGCAATTTGATTTAAAAAATTCACTATCTACTCTCCATGAATTATCCTAGAAAAATTCTTTACTTAACATTTTGAACTCGGCAGTGCCGGCTTTCTTTAGCCATTCAAAAAATACCATTTCCGAAGTGACTAGATAAACTCCTTCTTGTTTCATTCTTTTTAATCCATATTTCATATTTTGTTCACCACGACAACTTACTGCATCAACAACTACAAAAACATCATATCCCTCTTTTTTCATTTCTAATGCAGTTTGCAACACACAAACATGAGTTTCAATCCCTATAAGAATGAGTTGTTTTTTTTGGAATTTTTTTAGACGTTCTATATATTTGGGCTCGCTCATGCAAGAAAAGCAGACCTTGTCGATACATTCTTGTTGATTAAAATAAGGTTGGAATTGCTTCAGAGTTGAACCAAGACCTTGTGGATATTGTTCGCTAACCAGAATAGGAATCTCAAGTCTTTGTGCTAATTTAAGTAACCATTCACAGCGTGCGATCAATGCTACATAATTAAGTACGGCTGGCGTTAATTTTTCTTGTACATCAATCAATAATAAAAGTGAATCATCTTTATTCAATAACATCCTTATTCTCCCGAGTATATCGTCCTTGTGCAGTGAGAAAAACTTGAATCATCCTCACTGCACTCAGGACTCTAAATTCCAGCTATATCAATTGTTTTCATTTTTACATCCATTTGCTTATTACCACGTTGAATAGATACAGTCACTTGTTCACCCACTTTGATTTCAGTAAGCATGTTATACAAAACATCATAGTTACGGACCGCATGGCCATTCAATGCTACAATAATATCACCTAATTCAATACGTCCCCAAGCGTCTTTGTGAGTACCATGCAAATGCGCTTTGCTTGCAGGTGTATTTGGTAAAACATCTGCAATTAATATCCCTTTATGTATTCCTAATCGATGAGCAATATTAGATGGAACACTTTGGATACCGATCCCAGATAAAACAACACGACCATTTCTAATAATTTGCGTTACAATACGCTCAATATCATCAGCAGGAACAGCAAAACCAATTCCAGCAGACGAGCCTGAATTAGAATAAATCATAGTGTTCATACCAATTAATTGACCTGCACTATTTAATAATGGGCCACCCGAATTACCTGGGTTGATTGGTGTATCTGTTTGAATCATATTGCGAATGGTAACACCACCTATTCCTGGAACTTTCCTGCCTAATGCAGAAATAACCCCTTTTGATAAACTATGATCGAGACCAAAAGGATTACCTATTGCAATTGCTTTTTGTCCCACCATGAGATCACTAAGATGAACTATTTCAAAGGGCTTAAACTGCTTTAGTAAAGCCAATGCTTGTGGCGATTCAATCTTTAAAACTGCAATATCCTTGCGTGGTTCAGCACCAACCACTTTTGCAGGTACAGTCAGCTTACCTAAAGTAACTGCTAACTTATCAGCTCCTTTTATCACATGATAATTTGTTACTATATAACCACCGTTATTCCAGATAATACCAGAACCTGCACCAGCGGGTATTTGCATTTTTTTTAAAGATTTATTGGTTACAGTTGCTAACCTGTGAACATAAACTACTTTTGGCGATGCCTCATGGAAAACAGTTACTGTGTTTTGCTCATCTGGAAGTAGCGAGTTTACACTTAAACTGTATCCTGGAAAAGTCAGAATAAAACATACAATAAAAGAAATAAATCCCGAAAAACGATGTCTTGCCATTAATATATCTCCTCCAATTAGCTCAAAATCCTGCATTTCCCCAAAAATGCAGGGAAATTGTAATATATACCAACAAAAATGTCACTAATTAGCTCAGAAGAATAATTTTAAGGCAAATGTTTTTGTTCCATTACCAGAGGCTTATTACATGTTAGTCTCTACTATATAAACTTAGAAAAAGCAGTTGGTTCCGTAGCAAGCGAATTAAAAATACAGCTGCTTTTTATAGATTAAGTAAACACTATATTAACGTCAGTTCGACATAAAAAATAAAGAGATTTTTTATATCGAACTGGTTTTATTCAGAACTGGATCCCGTCTAAATGCTACGCATTTTACGGGGTAACGTCGTTTAGCACCATAAAAGGCATTTCTATGCCTTTTATGTCGAACTCAAGTTATATTAACTGATACCGTAATTAACTTTAGATTGAGCTAAATGAATTAATTGGGTATGTATTTCAATAGCAAAATACTGATTAAATGTTTGGAACGAATCAATAATTGGCCATTGCTCAGACTCACCCAACGTATACCTCATCGCAGTGGAAGATATTGCAAGAAAGTTCTTTTTGATAAAAGGTTTTATTTCGGTCAAATTGGAAAAACTCTTGACCAAGACCGTTGTATTTTCTAACTGCATCAATTTGATTTTTTCAACAACATCGTGCAAACCTTCTTGCCTTCTTTCTGCGGAATTAATCCAATTCAATAATGCTAAGCGAGGTTCAATCAATAATAATTGACGTCCTTTTTCTATTGAGGGTTCCATCAAAAGAATATGATGATGTAATTCAAATTTAAAACAACAAAGAAAATCAAGGAAATTGACTTCCATTTCGTTGTGTACTTTATCTCCTAACCAACGAAAAATTTCATGACGAAACATGACTGAAAAATGTTTTTCTATTTGATCAAGAATAACCTCGCCTGAAAGGTGTCTTTCTAACACATATGCAGTATTATCAATTTGTAACAATCTTAAATCAGGTAGTTTAATCTCGGGTAACTTTGACGTGAGAAATGATAAGAAAGCAGCCGTAGGTTTCAATACAACGATTGCATACTGGCTTTGGCGCATATATCTCTCCTTGATTGGGTTACTCATCCTGAGTACAACAGGCCCTAACGTAACATCAGTTTCAGATAAACGATCGAACGAAGCTCTCGGGCCATTCGGACGTTATCTACTCATCCGAACAAACTCATCACCAACTGGATCCCATAAAATCCATCTGCAACTGACATTACTTAAAACGATAGACTATATATCGTCATTTTGCGAATCGTCTTTAAGATAAACTCTTTTTAATGATTGACCTTAAACCCTGCTTTTTTTACAGTACGCCAACCAGAAACATCAAAAGAATCATAAGAGTGGATAAACAAAATTTACAGGAACAATTTAGTAAACCATTACTTCTTTGGTTTGCTCTTCACGGTCGTAAAAATCTACCCTGGCAACTCCCACGCACCCCCTATAGAGTTTGGATTTCCGAAATTATGCTTCAACAAACTCAAGTACAAACGGTTATTCCCTATTTTGAGCGTTTTATGCAACAATTTCCCAACATGAGTGACTTAGCCTATGCAAACGAAGATGAGGTGCTCTCTTTATGGTCAGGATTGGGTTACTACAGCCGAGCCAGAAATCTTCATCAAACTGCAAAAATCATTTTGCACGATCATCAAGGCATTTTCCCAAATGATTATAAATCATTAAATGAACTACCAGGGATTGGGCCTTCCACCGCAGCAGCTATCTTATCGCAAGCATATAACCAACCCGCAGCAATTTTAGATGGTAATGTTAAACGAGTTTTAACTCGCTTTTTTAGAATCAAAGGCTATCCAGAACAAACTCAGGTCAAAAAAACATTATGGGAATTAGCTCATTCCTGTATGCCCCAAGAAAACTGTGCTGATTATACTCAAGCAATTATGGACTTAGGGGCTACTTGTTGTACTCTAAAAAATCCCAATTGCTCTAACTGCCCTTTACAGAAAGATTGTTTGGCTTTTAAACACAAAGAGCAACATCTATATCCTACAAAAAAAATAAAAAAAGTCGTACCTATTCAATACCGGCAATTATTGGTTTTACATAATGAACAAGGACACATCTATTTAGAAAAACGCCCGCCTTCTGGGGTATGGGGTGGTTTATGGTGTTTGCCAAGCATTGATGCAGATGAGTGTCCCTTAGATTTTATTCGATTAAATTATGATTTATCTGGTGAGCATCCGCAGTCATTACTTGCTTTTAAACACCGCTTTAGTCATTTCCACTTAGAAATTAACGCACTGAGTATAAAAACTACATCTCTAGAGACCCGATTGTCCGAAAAACAAGGCCAATGGTTTTCAAAAGAACGATTAAACACATTAGGATTAGCTAAACCCACCTACAAAATCCTATCTTTTCATTACAATACCATTCTATAAGCACTTTATATTTCGTAGAATTCCTGGTTACTTGCAACCAGGAGTTCTTACCCTATCCATTTGCAGACTCAGCTCAAGGAGCCTCCACTTGCTAAAATTCGAATTGCTTCTTTTGCATCAGGCTGTCCTAAATTTGCTGCAGCATTGATCCAAAACCAAGCTTTTTTACGATCCTCTACTACGCCTTTACCATAATAATACATATAGCCTACTGCATACTGGGCATCAGGTTGGCCTTTTTCAGCTTCTGGTTTTAATCGAATAAAAGCTTTGCGGTACTCTTCGACTCTAAAACTATCAATACCTTCGCGCAAATTAACAGCACTAGAAATAGCACAAGCCCCTAGAGTAAAAACAAAAATTACAACGGTTAATAATTCAAATAAACGCCTCATAAATCTTTATCCTCTGTCAAAGGCTTTGCCACTGGCTCAAAGATTAATTCATTTTTAGGTAAACTTAAACTCTCTAAAGTCCCATGTCGATCCACTAAAATTCCAGTAGCCATAATTCGCTTAATCACCGCACCTCCAGGCACAGTATCCCCTACTTTATAGGTTTTCTCCTCACCATTTGCAGAACGTATGATAACTTGAGAGTCATTTATCTTATTAGCAAATAAAATCCCAACTAAGGTAACATTCAATATTGATTTTTTAATACTTGATAAATTATTAGAAACATAAACTCCAAATAAGGATGAATGCAAAATGGCATCAAAAGAATTTTGTACTTTTGTTACTTGTACTTCATTTGTTGTTTCGGGTGAAGATTGGACATTTGGCGAAAAAATTAAGGTAGACCATTCGGCAATGATCAGCAACGAAAAAAGAGAAATTAAAGCCATAATAATCCACTGTGCGTATTTTGCCGTTAACAAAGCAAGAAGATCAAATTTCATGGTCAAAGCCCTGATTAATAAAAAACTGAAGTCTGATTAAACTACAACAAAAAACACACTCTTTATACTCATCAGAAAGGTAAACTTTTCTGTACATATAAGCCCCACTAGAATATCCTACATCAACTAGTCTGAAAAGAGCGCTCTTCCATACACGAAGAAAAATCAAGTGACCTAAAAAGGATAGATCTCAATGAAAAAAAACCATTTTGATACTCGTGCGATACATGCTGGCCAAGAACCCTGTCCAAGTACAGGTGCCGTGATGACACCTATTTATGCTACGTCAACTTATAAGCAACGTGCTCCAGGTGAGCATCTTGGCTATGAATATTCCCGTACACATAATCCTACCCGAGGGGCTTATGAAGGATGTATCGCCAGTCTGGAATCAGGAGTACGTGGTTTTGCATTTGCATCTGGAATGGCTGCAATTAATACAGTTGTTGACTTGTTAGATGCTGGAGATCATATTGTAGCCATGGATGACTTATATGGAGGAACCTTTCGCTTATTTGATAAAGTTAAAACACGTACATCTGGCTTATCCTTTTCATTTGTCGATATGTCGGACTCACAAAAAATAGAAGCAGCTATTACCTCAAAAACGCGCATGCTTTGGGTTGAAACTCCTTCTAATCCTATGCTAAAACTCGCTAACTTACGTGAAATAGCCTTAATCGCAAAAAAATATAATTTAATCGCTGTTGCAGATAACACCTTTGCAACCCCCTGGATCCAACGCCCTCTCGAAATAGGATTTGATATAGTCCTTCATTCTGCTACCAAATACCTTAATGGTCATTCTGATGTAGTCAGCGGAGTTGTGGTTGTCGGCGATAATCCGAATTTAGTGGACAGACTTGCCTTTCTCCATAATTCATGTGGGGGAATTGCTGGTCCATTTGATAGTTTTCTGGTTTTAAGAAGTCTAAAAACACTCCCTTTACGGATGCAAAGACATTGTGAGAATGCCTACCATTTAGCAAATTGGCTCAGTAATCATCCTAAAGTTATCAAAGTCATTTATCCAGGACTTGAAAGCCATCCTCAACATAAACTGGCTAAAGAACAGATGCATGGCTTTGGAGGTATGATTTCCATGGTGATTGATGGTGGTCTCGATGCTGCTAAGCGATTTTTATCACGATGTGAATTATTCACTCTCGCTGAAAGTCTTGGAGGTGTAGAAAGTTTGATTGAACATCCTGCTATTATGACCCATGCCTCAATCCCTCCTGAGCAACGAAAAGCATTAGGGATAGATGATGGATTTATCCGACTTTCAGTAGGCATAGAACATGCAGATGATTTACAAGCTGATTTGAAATATGCATTTGAGGATTAAAGGGCAGTAAAGCAAATTTCAAGTAATATTATACACAGGAAAAAAAGATGCATCCGTTACAAACTCTAATTGAACACGCATTTGACCAACGTCAAACTTTATCCATTGATACAGCAACACCTGAACTCATCACTGCAATTAATGAGGTACTTTCTTGTCTCGATAGTGGCCAACTTCGTGTTGCAGAAAAAATAAATCATGAATGGATTGTCCATCAGTGGATAAAAAAAGCGGTTCTCCTATCATTTAAACTGAATACTAATCAAGTTATCGATTCCAGTTTCTGTCAGTTTTATGACAAAGTGCCTCTTAAGTACACCAATTATACCGAAGAACAGTTCAAACAAACTGGGGTACGAATAGTTCCCCATGCAATAGTTCGGAAAGGCGCCTATATAGCAAAAAACTGCGTTTTAATGCCTTCTTATGTGAATATAGGTGCTTACATTGATGAAGGAGTGATGGTAGATACCTGGGCAACTGTTGGCTCTTGTGCCCAAATCGGTAAAAACGTTCATCTTTCAGGTGGAGTAGGTATCGGTGGAGTTCTAGAACCGCTGCAAGCTAATCCTACAATAATTGAAGATAATTGTTTTATAGGGGCCCGATCCGAAGTGGTTGAAGGCGTTATTGTAGAACGCAATTCCGTTTTATCTATGGGCGTCTATTTAGGGCAAAGCACCAAAATATATAATCGACTTACTGGTGAAATCACTTATGGACGAATCCCAGCAGGCTCAGTAGTTGTTGCTGGAAGCTTACCGAGTGACGATAAAAGTTATAGTTTATATTGTGCTGTTATTGTGAAGCAAGTCGATGAAAAAACAAGAAATAAAGTGAGTATTAATGAATTACTGAGAGCAAACTAATATGACTGAATGCCTAACCCCTCATCATTCCGGGGAATTACAAGAAATCCTAGACAAACTTATTAGTTTCCCATCGATTACGCCAGAAGATGCAGGGTGTCAGGAGTTTATGATCCAATTTCTAGAGCAAATCGGATTTACTTGCCAACGAATGAATCAAGGCCCAGTATCTAATTTTTTTGCGTCTTATGGTGAAACAGGCCCTCTTTTAGTCTTTGCAGGTCATACCGATGTAGTTCCTATTGGCGAAATCACAAAATGGTTGGCCGATCCTTTTGTGCTTGAAAATCGAGATGGAATGCTCTATGGACGCGGTGTTGCGGATATGAAAGGAAGTCTGGCTTGTATGCTCTTGATGGCACAACGTTTTGTTAAAACCTACCCCAAATTTCACGGAAGATTAGGTTTTCTTATTACAAGTGCGGAGGAAGGTGAAGATTATGATATGGGCACACCTTACGTCATGCAAGTCTTAGCAAGTCAAGGCATTCATATTGATTACTGTATAGTAGGTGAACCCTCAAGTACCCATACTGTTGGTGATGTCATTAAAATAGGCAGGCGAGGGTCGCTGAGTGCAAAAATCAACGTCCATGGTAAACAAGGACATGTTGCCTACCCTCATTTAGCTGATAACCCAATACATAAGATAAGTCCTGTATTGACGCAACTTACAACTACAGTATGGGATCAGGGCAATGCTCATTTCCCCCCTACCACCATGCAAATTACTCATCTGTACTCAGGTGGCCACGCTGCAAATATCATTCCGGGTGAGTTGGTTTTACATCTTAATTTTAGATATTCAACAGAGCATACTCATCATGCATTAAAAGAAAAAGTTATTACTACCTTTCTGGAGTATAACCTTAATCCAGTCATCGATTGGCGCCTCAGTGGTGAACCTTTTTTAACTGATCATGGGGCCTTACTTGAATGTTGCAAGGAGGCGATCATCGAGCTTACAGGAAATTCACCAGAACTTTCTACAAGTGGAGGTACATCAGACGGACGTTTTATAGCACCCTATGGTGTTGAGGTTATAGAACTTGGGCTTGTAAATGCAACGATTCATCAGGTTAATGAATGTATTACTTTAAACCAATTATATCAATTAGAAACTTTGTATTTTTTAATTTGTGAAAAATTATTTAATAACGTGAGTTCGACGTAAAAGCACGGAAATACCTTTAAGTCACTACATAAACGTCATCTACTAGGGAGAGAAAAGCATGAAAAGTTGCAAATTAAATCCTGTAGCTTTAGGTCTCGCATTTGGAGTTCTCTGGGGCGTATCCATATTCATTTTAGGATTACTTGCTTATTATTATACTTATGGACATGCTTTTGTTTTAGCTATAAGCTCATTATATCCAGGTTACGCACCCTCAATCAAAGGAAGTATCTTGGGAGGAGTTGTAGGTTTTATTGATGCCTTCATCGTAGGTTTTCTTATTGCTTGGCTCTATAATTTGTTTAATTTATACACAACAAGCTGTTGTGATAAAAACAAAGATAAACTCGCTAAATAATGTGAGTTCGGCGTAAAAATTGAATTCTCATGCCTTTTATTTTAACATTAGAGGCCTATAGACCCCTATTTGTGCGGCTTTTGAGTTAAATAAAAAAGTCTACATAGAGTACAAACTTTCGGATTAATCAACTAGAGACTACTTTTTTGATTCAGAATAAAATTTTAGCGCTTAGACTTCTTACAGGTGCACATGTTTTTTTAATAACTATCAGTAACATATTAGTACAATACCCTTTTGATCTCTTTGGTTATCACACTACTTGGGGCGCTTTTACTTATCCCTTCATTTTTATTTTGACCGATCTGACTACTAGGCTCTCTAACGCCAAGACGGCTCGAAGCATCATTTTTATTAGTATGATTCCAGGATTACTCATCTCATATTTTATAGCAAGCTCTATTGAATCTCTTGGAGCCTTAAGCTGGAATAGTTTTTTTGCAATACACTATATGCCTTTACGTGTTGCATTTGCCTGCTTCATTGCCTATGTCATCGGCCAGTTTATGGATATTTTTATTTTTCAGCGTCTTCGAAACAGCTCATCTTGGTGGGTAGCGCCAGCACTTTCAACTACAATAGGAAATATAATAGATACCCTTTTGTTTTTTACTATTGCGTTTTATCACAGTACCCATCCTTTTTTGAGCCAACATTGGCCGGAAATAGCCATCGTTGATGTCTGTTTTAAAATTCTAATTAGCCTGATAGCCTTTGTTCCTATCTATGGCTGTGTGTTACACTTTTTTAGTATCAAATATAGGAATAAAGTTACAGTCTAATCACTAAAATTAAGTTGCATATTATTAAGGCCATATCCCTTATGTCTTCAAAAATACACATATCAGAAAGTGATATTTTAAAGGGTAGCATTATCCATCTAGAGCCTATTTCACTTCGACATCGAGAAGGTTTATCTAAAGCAGCTGATGATGAGCAAATATGGAAATACATGCCACAAAATGCCACGAAAAAATTCTTTGATTCCTGGTTTAATAGTTGCCTAGATAAAATGGTAACAGGAGAACAAATTATTTATGCGGTACGCTGCAAAGCAAACCAAGCTATTGTAGGCGCAACAGCATACTATGGGATTCAATTAGAAAACAAAAGTCTTGTAATAGGCTATAGCTGGTATACACCTAATTTATGGGGAAGCAAAGTAAATCCTGAAGCGAAGTTACTTATGTTAACTCAAGCATTTGAATGCTGGGGTATTAATCGAGTTGAACTAGGCACTGACTCTCGTAACATACGCTCCTACAATGCCATCAAAAAATTAGGGGCTACTGAAGAAGGCCTATTGCGCCAACATATGATTCTTCAAGATAAGGTAATTACTGATACAATAATTTTTAGCATTCTTCGTTCTGAGTGGCCCGATATTAAAATGGGATTAATAAATCGCCTGTAGCTTCATAAGTGTTCACTAATGGCGTCAGCTTAAGGGAAAAGATGAGGTTTCGAGGAACTCACGGTTTCGAAAGAACGTCGCCCTCCGCGAAAGCGGAGGGTCTAAATAACTTGCTAAACAGTCAGCGCTTTGTTTCTAGAACAATTGTGCTTTTATAGTAAGGCTTTTGATTGAGACCCCCCGCTTTCGCGGAGGGTGACGATTTGCCTAGAGACGAAGATTGGTCCTTAAGCTGACACTATTGTGTGAACGCTTACCATTTTTAATTCACAACATGCCATGTACCATCTGGCTGACGACACGCACTACCACGTAATGTTTCAGTTTTTCCATCAATAACTGCTTTAGTAATATACTCACGGCAAGGTAAACGCTCGCGATAATAAGTACGTGTTGGTTGCACTGAATATCTGTATCCTGTATCTGGATTTGACCAATTTACCGCTTTACCGGTAGGAGCAGTTTCTAATGCACGTTGCATTTCCATTCGATCGACCTTATCCATAGTTTTACCAATTTGGCCACCCAAATAAGCACCAACAATCGCACCACCTGCTGCTGCAGCCATTCTAGCCGCAGATCCACCACCAAATTGACTTCCAATCAATCCACCGATAACGCCACCTGAGATAGTACCTACGTCTTCATGAGTTACTGGTCCGCAACCCACCAAAAATAAAGACAATGATACAACTGCTAGTTTTTTCATAACGTATCACCATTTAAAAGGTTACAAAATCGGCTCTTATTCTAACACCACGCTCAGTTATTATCCATAGTTATAAAGATCATCTGTATTAACGTCAGCGAGTAGACATCTTTTAACCTAGAAAAAGCAGTTGAATCCGTAGCGAGCAAACTAAAGGTGCTGAAAATACAGCAGGTTCAGTGCCCTTAGCTTGTGCAGTAGGACTCAACTGTTTTTTCTAGGTTTAATTACATAAAGATCAAAATTTAAACTGAATTACAATAACACTACAATCTACCATGACGTACGCGCTCAGAAATTTGGCACAACAATTCATAACCTGAAGTACCCGCTGCTTGGGCAATTCGTTCAACTAAAATATGTGTTCCCCAAAGCTCGACTGGCGCTCCAGGTTTAACCTCCGAATGATCTGTTAAATCTACAGCCAGCATATCCATTGAGACCCGTCCTACGATAGGCACTTCCTTACCTTGAACCCATACTGGGGTATTTTCAGCAATATGCCGTGGATAACCATCTCCATAACCTGCAGCGACGATGCCTATAATAGAAGGTTTTTCACTTTTCCAAATACCACTATATCCTACTGGGGCTAAAGGAGGATTATGATACACTGCGCTGATTGCTGATATAAAGCGCATTACTGGAAGCAAACCCAACTCCATTGCTGTCTGATTGGCAAAAGGAGATACACCATACAGCATGATACCAGGCCTCACCACATCTGCATGAGTTTGTGGAAAAGAAATAATAGCCGCTGAATTAGCAATACTTCGTTGACTAAATCCAGCAATAGAAATACTCTCAAATAAAGAAATTTGCTGAACATTTTCCACACGCTCTGGCTCATCTGCACAAGCTAAATGAGTCATCAAACCAATATCTTTATCCACCCAAGGACAAGTTTGTAATGCATCCAATACATCGTGTATCTCATGAGGTTTAAAACCTAAGCGATGCATACCTGTATTTACCTTCACCCATAATTTAATGGGTTTATTTAAGGAGGTATTTAAAAGCCATTGTAATTGATGAGGTTGATGTATGACACAACCAAATTGATGGTGCGCCACTGTTTTAAATTCATCAGGACTAAATACACCTTGAAAAAGAATACACGGAGTACGACTACCTATCTTATGGAGAGTTAAAGCCTCCTCAATACAGGCGACCCCAAAAGCATCAACCAGCCCTTCTAATACTGGGACCACAACATGCACTCCACAACCATAGGCATTTGCCTTGACCATTGCAATTATTTTCTTGCCTGGCGCAAATCGTCTTATTTGCTCTAAATTATGAAGTAAAGCACTTGGCTCTATCACCAACCTAGTAGGTCTTGACACCTCAATCTACCCCTTGATAACCTGTGTAAGCTAAATCTTCGAAACGCGTGTACTTACCTATAAAGGCAACACGCACCTTACCAATAGGACCATTTCTTTGTTTCGCTACAATTATTTCTGCAGTACCTTTGTCGGGACTGTCTTCATGATAGACTTCATCCCTATAAATAAAACAGATTAAATCAGCGTCTTGTTCGATTGCTCCTGACTCTCGTAAGTCTGACATAACAGGTCTTTTATCCGCGCGTTGCTCCAAACTTCGGTTTAACTGTGATAGAGCAATTACGGGTACCTGTAATTCTTTAGCCAATGACTTAAGACTACGAGAAATTTCAGAAATCTCTGCGGTTCTGTTATCTGCATTAAACCCAGGTACTTTCATTAATTGCAAATAATCCACTACAATAAGACCTAATGAACCATGTTCTTTAGCTAAACGTCTAGCACGTGCACGCATTTCTCCAGGACTTAGGGCTGGAGTATCATCGATAAATAAAGGCGCTTCTGAAAGCATATGTACTGCCGAAGTTACTCGAGGCCAATCATCATCATCCAGTTTTCCGGTCCTAATCTTGTGCTGATCGATACGCCCTAATGAAGACATCATCCTCATGGCCAACGAATCTGCGGGCATTTCCATGGAAAAAACCAGTACTGGCTTACCGGATTTAATCGCAGCATGTTCCGCCATATTCATTACTAAAGTAGTTTTACCCATGGAAGGACGACCTGCAACAATAATTAAGTCAGAAGGTTGTAACCCAGAAGTCATTTCATCTAAATCAGATAAGCCTGTGGCTAAACCAGTGATTGCATCCCCATTGTGATAAAGCGCATCTATTTTTTCTACTGCACGGACCAAGATGGATTTTATATTTTCAGGACCTCCATCCCCGCCTGTTTGTTCCCCTATTGCAAACACTTTGGTTTCTGCTAAATCCAGCAATTCAGGAACTTCTCTACCTCCCGGATTATATGCCGAATCAGCAATTTCTGTAGCTACAGCAATAAGCTGTCTTTGGACTGATTTCTCACGAACAATCTCAGCATAAGCAGATACATTAGCAACACTAGGTGTATTATTAGCAAGTTCAAATAAATAGGCTTCACCACCTGCGTCATCTAATTCATTATATGACGTTAAAGCATCGAGTAACGTGACTACATCAAAGGGTTGATCTTTTTTAGCTAATGCGGAAATGGCTCGAAATAAAATTCGATGCTCCGTACGATAAAAATCTGTCTCGCATAGCTTATGGCTGATTTTATCCCAAACCTGATTATCCAACATCAATCCACCAATAATGGATTGTTCCGCTTCCACTGAATGAGGCGGTCGCTTTAATGGATCAACCGTTTTTTTGGAATTTTGCAGCTCATACATAGCAATAATATAATGAAAATTAGACCAAAATGTATTGTAATGTTCTTTTAAAAGGATGTCACCCCGAATAGATGTTATTCGGGATGCAAATATCCTAGAGATTTAGTGTTGTTTTATAACATGGCTCTATTCTTTATGCCAAACTTGAGTACGGCCTAATAGAGAAATTCCGAGATATCCTCGAACCAAGAGTTTATTTCCTTGGACAGTGAGCTTAGCCCGATAAATTTTACCTGTTTTGGGATCTAAAATAGAGCCACCACTCCATTCATTATCCCCTTCTTTCTTCAATCCCCACATAAACCGCAATCCTACTACTTTTTTTCCTTTAAATGCACCAGGACAATTTTCACAAATTCCAGTATCGCCCGGTTGTGGATATACCTTATCAATAACACCACTTAACACTCCCCCGGATTCAGTAATAGTCACAATTGCTCTTTTAGCACCCGTTTTATCATCCATAGTGACCCAGTTACCCACTG
This sequence comes from Legionella gratiana, assembly GCF_001467695.1. Taxonomy (GTDB): domain Bacteria; phylum Pseudomonadota; class Gammaproteobacteria; order Legionellales; family Legionellaceae; genus Legionella; species Legionella gratiana. The sequence continues at coordinate 370,018 of NZ_LNYE01000029.1, read as the reverse complement.
GAACTTGGGATGCAGCCAATAGCGTAGGGAAATAAAATGAGGCAAGAACAAAACCAAAAGCTCGCTTCCATAGGTTCATAATTTTCTCCATGTTTGCAATCAGTTAATAGCTTATGCTATGAATAGAAACTATGCTAGTTTTTATTTTATTTTAACCTAGAAAAAGCAGTTGGGTCAGTACACTTAGCCCACACAGTAGTGTGCCCCAACTGTTTTTTAAGATTTAGCTTAATGGCATAAAAAACTGCTCGATATCTTTTTCACTTAAAGTCATCGTTTTTGCAGAATCAGGAGATAGTACACTTTCACCCAAGAGTCTTTTTTTCTCCTGCATCATTAAAATAGCTTCTTCTACAGTACCTGAGGTAATTAATTTATAAACAAATACAGGATTTTCCTGGCCGATACGATGAGCCCTATCTGTAGCTTGATCTTCAACAGCAGGGTTCCACCATGGATCATACTGAATTACGGTGTCAGCACGTGTTAAATTCAAACCTGTACCACCTGCTTTTAAGCTAATTAAAAACACCGGCGTCTTACCTTCTTGAAATTTTTCTACCATTGCTTGTCGGTGCTGTGTTTGCCCCGTTAACTTCAAGTAGTCGTATTGACGAGTACGTAACTCCACTTCAATTAATTGCAACATAGAAGTAAATTGTGAGAATACTAAAACTCTTCGACCTTCGCCAATTAAATTATTCAGCAAATCCATTAATGCTTCTAGCTTCGCAGAGGTATCATGAGCTATGGCCGCTTCTGGTAAAGACAACAGTCTAGGATCACAACAAACTTGCCGTAGCTTAAGCAAAGCATCGAGCAAAAGAATATGGCTTTTACCTAAGCCTTGTTTTGCAATCGCATCACGAACTTTTTTCTCCATGCTCATGCGTATCGCTTCATAAAGATCACGCTGTGCTCCAATAAGCTCTATGGTATGAGTTATTTCCGTTTTTGGTGGCAATTCGCGGACTACCTGATTTTTTGTTCTTCTTAGAATAAAAGGTTGTACACGCTTTGTTAGAATTTCTCGTCTCTCTCTATCGGCATATTTTTCAATCGGAGTTCTAAACCAAAGTCTAAATTGCTTGGCATCCCCTAATAGACCAGGCATTAAAAAATGAAACAATGACCATAACTCACCCAAGTGGTTCTCTAAAGGTGTGCCTGTTAAACACAAACGATGGGTAGCACGCAATTGTTGAATAATTTGGGTTGTTTTAGTACGTGCATTTTTAATAAATTGTGCTTCATCCAAAATGAGATAATAAAAAGGATAACTTACAAATTTTTCTTTATCACGTTGAATTAATCCATAAGTGGAAACCACCAAATCATAATCATCAAAATTATCCTGATGCCGTTCGGATCCATGATGGATTAAAACTTTTAATTGGGGTGTAAAGCGTTTTGCTTCAGCCAACCAATTACCTACAAGACTTGTTGGTGCAACAATTAATGTAGCAGATTGAGTACGACCCTGCTCCTTTTCATAAAGCAGATGTGCTAAAGTTTGCACTGTTTTACCTAAACCCATATCATCCGCCAGAATACCGTTAAAACGACTGATACGTAAAAACTGCAACCAATTTAATCCCTGGCATTGATAATCTCTTAATTGTGCTCGTAATCCAAATGGGGGGTGTATTTCAGGAATATTCGCTAATAGAGTCAGTTGCCTTATTTGCTCTCTAAGTGTCTCTGCGCCTTGCCAACGTGTTTTCATTGCGGCAATGGCTAATTCAGCTTCATGCATCAAGATGAATTGATATTTATTAAGAGGAACGCTTTGATTTGCATCAAGGTGACGCAAGCCAAATTGCAATAATAAACGAATCAAGGGCTTAATTCGTCCCATTTCCAACTGGAGTGCACGCCCATCATGCAAAGGAAGTTTTATCAACTGAGTATCAGGAAGATTATCCAAACTATTGCCACTATAACGCTGAATTAAATCAGCAATTAAAGGCACAATACTCACTTGTTTTCCTTCAACTAAAATTCCCAATTGATATGAAAAAAAATCTGTTGTGCTTTCTTGAAGATCAGAATACCACTCGACCTCATCAGCACTAACAATTTCCTGATACAAAAAACCAACACACTCTACTCGCCAGCCTCTATCTTTTAGATCAGGGATTGATTGATTGTAAAGAAACTCCAAATCAGCTAGGACACTAATATTTTGAATAATAAAATCTACTTTTTTTACTTTATTCCATTGCTCATATTCCCAAGTTCTAGGTACCCTTAGGTCCAATATGGACTGCACTTCATCCCATTTTAATTTTTCAAAATCTTTATCTCGTTGGTATTGAATTAAAACACCTTCTTGCTGACACACAACTGTATCACATGCTTCTGAACCAGAAACAATTAAGCCCGCATAATCAAAAACAAGATGCACTGTAAATAAAGCATGTATTTCTTCTTCAGTATCATAGAGCCAAGAGGACTCTTCATCAAACTCACTAATAGTATCAAGAATCAGCACCGGTACGGGGATAACCTTACGTATCTCACGTTGTTTAAAGACTTGAGGTACGGGAAATTCAGGACAAGTCTTAGCCATTTTATGGGCCAACAATTCAGCCTGTTCCATCGGAATTGACGGCGCTTCCAATAAATAACTCAGCTGTTTTATGGGATATGAGGTCAGTAAATGCCCTATTTTGGCTTCCAAATAATTAAAATACCAGCTGTTATCCAGTAATAAAGGCTTAAGTACCTTGTCCTCATGCATTAATAATAAATTTTGACTTCCATTATGAGACAATACCCATTGGCAAGTACCTTTGATAGATTCAGCTAAGTGAATTTCTTGATGTGGATTTTGTATAAAAAAAGCTCTTCCAGTAGCAATTATTCGTTCAAGTAGCTCACTATTACGAATGATTAAAGAATCAAACCAACCGGAAACACCACATTTAAAGAGCAATAAAGCAACCAGATCAGTATCATCACCAATAAAATGTTGTTTTTTGGAGTCAGAAAGACTATTAAACGTGATCATTTTTCCATAACCACCACGTTTTAATAATTTAGCCAAAGCTAATTTAACAACAACACGGTGCTCATAGCCATCAAGCCGTAGATCAATGAGATAAACTAAATGATGCGTAACCTCTTTTGTTTGCACAATCGCAGCTTCTTGGGCGCGTAAATTTTTTAGCCAGCTATCCAATCGTTTATCTAACTTATTTGCAGCCAAAGACTGAGAGCTGCTTTTTTCTCTATCGCGTAATGCTAAGAGGCAAGCTGCAGCATGTTTGCAATTATGTTGATAAGCGCAAGTACAATGGGCTACTTTCTTCGGCCAAACTTTTAAATCCATATGGACATCATAAATCTGGCTTGCACTGCCTTTAACTCTTCCCTTAAGCAAACCATCACTAAACCGAATATTTAGCACATGCCCCTTTTCAAAATATTCTTGCCCACGCAATAATATCTTAGCCTCAAAGACATCTGGCATTGTTGAAAGTGCTTCTTTTAACATAAAATATATGTACTTATTAGGCAAAAGATCTATTTTAATGTGAATTCAATATAAAAATAAGTAATTTTTTATATCGAGCTGCCTTTATTTGGAACATTGTCCACAGAAAACGTAACATTTATACGGGATAATGTGTAACAACATCAATGGCACTGCAGTGCTTTTGATGTCAAACTCATGTTATTTTAGTCAATTTTTAAATTAATTAACAATTTTATCTTTTAATTAATAAGACTTTGTATTAATTTATTACACCTTGATTCTATTAGAGTATATATCATGCAAAATCGACTTACAGTTTTAATGGCGCAAATTAATCCTACTGTAGGGGCTCTAACCTCCAATAGAGATCAAATCATTGAGATTATCAAAAGCCAGCAATTCAATCATGACATCATTGTCTTCCCTGAACTTGCATTAACAGGTTATCCTCCAGAAGATTTACTCTTTCGCAAAGAATTTCAGCAAAAAATCAATGAACACTTAAAGGAAATTCAAGCAGTAATCGAAGATTGTTATGTCCTTATCGGGCATCCATCTCACGAGAAACTACACCGATATAATAGCGTAAGTATCTTTTATCAAGGGCAAAAAGTTGCTGACTACAACAAACAAATTTTACCGAACTATGCAATCTTTGATGAAGCACGTTATTTTACTCCGGGTAAAAAGAATCCATGTATCTTAGAAATCAACAATTACAAAGTAGGAGTTATCATATGCGAAGACTTATGGCAACCAGGGCCAGCAGAAGATTTGATTGAGCATGGTATTTCGGTTTTACTCATTTTAAATGCATCTCCTTTTGATTACAGTAAATATCAAAAAAGGGAAACCCTATTAAAATCTTATGCAAAACGAGGTATATCCATTGTATATGTAAATCAAGTTGGTGGCCAAGATGAACTTCTTTTCGATGGACAATCAATAGCGATAGATTCCCAAGGAAGAATTAGTGCGCGCGGAACAGCATTTAAAGAAAGTTTATCTACTGTTGAAATACAAGGAAATCAAATCAAAGGATTAATATCACCCTTACTTGAAAACGAAGCCTTAATCTATGAAGCATTAGTTTGTGGTATTCGAGATTATGTCAACAAAAATCATTTTCCGGGTGTTTTAATTGGGCTCTCAGGAGGGATTGATTCTGCTTTAACGTTGGCCATAGCTGTAGATGCTTTAGGTGCTGATCGAGTTCATGCGGTGCTCATGCCTTCACGTTATACAGCGCAAATGAGTAATGAAGATGCTCTAACACAAATTCAACATTTAAAAGTATCTCATTCAATACTTTCAATTGAATCAGCATTTGCTGCCTTAATAGCAACTCTTGAACCTTTATTTATAGGATTATCTCCTGATACTACTGAAGAAAATATACAAGCACGAATTCGCGGGTTATTGATCATGGCTCTTTCTAATAAAACAGGCAACATGGTGCTTACAACCTCAAATAAAAGTGAGTCTGCGGTCGGCTATGCTACTTTATATGGAGATATGGCTGGTGGCTTTGCTGTACTAAAAGACGTACTTAAAACTCAAGTTTATGCTTTAGCACACTATCGTAATAGCCTTGGTGCCATCATTCCCGAGCGCGTCTTAACTCGGGCTCCCTCTGCGGAATTAAGACCTGATCAAACCGATCAAGATAGTTTGCCTGAATATCCTGTACTTGATGCAATCATCGTTGGGTACGTAGAGCAAAATTTAAGCCCTGAAGAAATCATTCAACAAGGATTTGCACCTGAAACAGTAGCAAAAGTAATTCAACTAATTAAACATAATGAATACAAACGCCGCCAAGCTCCACCTGGAATTAAAATAAGCCCAAGAGCTTTCGGCAAAGACTGGCGTTATCCAATAACCAATGGCTTTGAAAATCACTAAACAAACACTAACGGGCACACACATATTCACATAAATGCGTGCTACCGCACGCAAATTGTTTTGATTTTGGAGGGACTCCTTGCCCCCCTAATTTTTATTTAAATGAGAAACCAAGGTTTGAACTTCCTCAACTTTCTCTGCCATGTCATGTTGTCGCCAAAAATTGGGTAACTGTGAAAGGGCTGTGTATCGCTCTGGTTTCAACTTTTTAGGAGGATTCGGAATAGCAGTTGCTTCATGAAGAGGCTCAGAAACAGGTGTGGTTCTCTCTGCTATTTTTTTTACTCTATCTTCTAGATGAAGTTTTATGTTATCAAATGATTCTAAGTCTAGCCTACCAATATTAAGATTGTCTTTTGTAAACGCATCTCTTGGGCCTTGTTTTTTTAACACTTTCTCTAACATTTCATTCATACTTTCTATTTTAGAAGCAGAAAAGGGTTGTGTGGTTTTGATATGCAGCAAATTAGCCTTAAACTGTAACCCATCTGTTTCATTAAATGGTGGTTTATGAGTCGCTAACCAAGAATTCAGTTTGGGATAATCAGTCAAAGAAATTTTACTTGAAACTCCCATGCTATTAATCCACCACAGGTTAGTTTCCTTTTCTGTATCACGCAAAACAAAAGTTGATGTAACTCCATTGATTATTAGATTTTCAATGCTCAAAGGAGCATGTGACTTTTTATCCTCTGGATTGATAATCACTTGAATTTTAGAAAGATATTGATCTCGCGCTTTAACACATTCTTTTTTGATTTGTTTTAAACTAACCTTGTTTAGTTTTTCAATATTAGGCTCTTCTAATGTAGTAAGTTTTAAAATCAATTCATTGCTTGGGGAAAGTGGATAGGTTTCACCATTTTCATCAATCCAAAACAGATTCCATAAATCATTTTTAAAGCTCAAAGAAAAACCCGTTTTATCGGGTTGTTGGGACAGCATTTCTTTTGCAACAGTTAATTCATTAAAAATTAATATATTTTCAATAGATTGACGCTCATTTTGACGGATTGTTTGCCGTTCAATCTCTCGAGCCTTAATGGATTCTAGTGTAGATTTATATTGAAACATAAAGCTATCAATTTGTTTTATGACTAACTCTTTAAGCTCAAGAATGAATGAATGAATAAATGATTCATCTATGGAGGCATAGTCAGGAATAGCATCGATCAACTCTAAAAAAAGCAGATAATTATATGAGCCTATCTTCCACTCGCCATCACTGATTATGAGTTTAAATTCGAGCAGCCGAGTATACGCATCTGGAAATTTTTGCATCACATCGATTGATTGCTCTACTTTTTCACCACGAGTGCGGGTATATTGATAAAACCATCCTGTTAGCCAGGATTTTATAGGACGCTCATATTTTTCTTCTGCTCTTCGTGCAATAGCAATAATTTTTCTACGCCCTTCCTCTGACTCGTCCGCAATTATAGCCAATACTTGATTAACAAATTCTTTTGATATCTCTAATGGTTTTTTTTTTGGCATTTTTGAAACTCCCTTTTCATGATGCAAAAATTATCATTACATTAATGTTTATTTTATACAAGTAGAAAATTATTATGCATTTTTAGATTTTAATAATTATCATTTTCTCTCAATTACTGCTTTCTATGAACCTTTTGCCTCAATTTCCATCTTACAAAGATAAATTTTCATTAAGGTTGGAATGAGATATTATGCCTCTAGTTATCGATTAAGAATTTAAAATTAGAGAGAACAAATTGAAGTATAGACAGGGTTTTAGATCTTGCCACACGAATACATTCCTCTTAAAAAAATATATGCTTCTGATATTGCAAATTTAAAGTAACACGTTAACATGATTCGACAAAAAATAATAACAAAGGGATGTTATGAAATTAGCACTATTTTCTACCGCTTTATTAGCTAGCGGTCTTGCTTCAGCTGCAACTCCAGTCAATGGGTGGTATTCCAGCGTCTTTGGTGGCTATTCGTATATACCTGGCTATACTTCTCGATTTGATTCTGGTTTCTTCTTTTCAGACGCGGCATATCGAAATGGTTTTAACGTGGGTGGTCGGTTAGGGTATCAAAGTAATCCACTTCGCTATGAAATAGAATATACCTATCTCCAAGCGAATACCAAAAGTTTTGATGTTTTTTTTATTCCTCAAATTGGTGTTTCGGGCAACACCAATGCAAACATTGGTATGGCAAATATTTATTATGATTTCCCGGACGTTATTCTACCCACGATTTCCCCTTTTCTTGGTGTCGGCATTGGCTATGCCTACATTCAAAACTCTTTAGAAAGTACTGGTCCATTTGGAGCCATCTTTTTTAAACAAAGTAATGGCCTCTTTGCCTATCAAGGTACTGCTGGGTTGACCTATAACTTTGCAGAAAATTTTGCCTTAAATGCTTCATATCGTTATTTAGCAACAAGCTCCTCGGATACATTTGGAAGAACTTTCCAAGCTCAAATGGGTGATGTGGGTATCGTTTATCGCTTTGACCAATGCGATTATAAGTAGTTATCCTTTTATGTTCAGGTTCCCCCTACAAGCTTATATTCCCTACGCCGTAATCGCTCGCCGGATCTATGAATTTAGTCGTTGCGAGCCTAGTCGAAGCAATCCAGAACGATATTGCATTGAAGATTTGAACTGGATTGCTTCACTTTATTCTTAATGGCGACTTTAAACATGAGTGATACTCACCCTATGTCCCTGTTTACTGAATGGTAGGACTTACATTCATAACGCTTTCATATGCTGTTCATTCAATTGATTACAATTTGTATGAATTTGTGGTTCTTGCCATAAGGTAACAAATAAAACCATAACTAAAGGTCCTACAAACAAACCTAATAAACCTAAAGTTTCAACCCCCCCTAAGATGCCAAATAAGACCGCTAAAAAAGGTAATTCAATAGCACCGCCGATAAGTGCCGGTTTGATAAAATGATCGGCAACAAACATGACTAAGGTTCCCCAAACAAGAACAGCGATTGCGCCAAACATACCACCATACGCAAATAAAATCATAGCTACCGTAATAAAAACTACAGGCACAACAAAGGGAATCATTGCAGCAAGTGCAGTAATAAATCCAACCAAAGTAGGTGCTGGAAAACCAACTAAACCATAACAAACTCCCATTAAAAAACCTACCCCAAGCCCTACAACGATCGTTCCATTCACTGTGGCTCTCAAAGCTCTAGGAAGCCTATCTGCATAGCGGAACCATCGTTTGCCCAAACAGTTTTCACCTACAAGATAAATTTGTCTGATTAATTGCTCGCCGTCACGATAGAAGAAAAACAAACTTAATAAAGTAAAACCCACTTGTACACTTCGATGAGCCAAATTAGAACCAATTTGTTTTACATAATAACTGGTCGGTGTTAAAGATAAATGAATATTAGATAATAATCCTTTAATCATTCCAGGCTTGCCAATATTATTATCCCAATAAACAACTAGGTCATTACCTATCCAAGGAAATTTTTTCAAGAACTCAGGGGCCACGCCTCCTTTTTCATTTAAACTCTGTAAAAAATTGATGAATATTTGTAACTCTTTGATGAGCAGCCCCACCAACCAACTTAGAGGAAGTAAAAACAGTAATCCAATTAACGTTGTGAAAAGTAAAGCCGATAAATCATCCTTATTTCCAAAAAATCGACGCCATCTTTCGTATAAAGGATAAGTAGCAATAACAATAATTGAAGCCCATATCATAGATGGGATAAATCGATGAATAATAAACAAACTAAGAACTATAATTCCTATAGTTAAGCCCATACTAATGAGTTCTTTGTGATTCTCATTCATCAAGCAAAACCCCATGCTAAAATTTGCATTATTACCCAAGCAGGAACCGCTGCTAGTACATCGTCAAGCATAACTCCTAACCCACCACGTACTTTTTGATCGATATAATCAATAGGCTGTGGCTTCCATATATCGAAAATTCGAAACAAAATAAAACCACAAATTATCCATGACAATCCTTTTGGAGCCATAAACATAGTTAATAAATAACCAACAACCTCATCCCAAACAATCCCTTTATAATCGTGTATCCCTAGGTCTTGAGAAACTTTCTCACAAACCCAAACACCTAAAATAAATGCAATCAATGTAAAAAAAAGATAAACAGTCCAATGAGTTCCTATAAGTAATAAATAAAGAGGGACAGCAGCCAATGTTCCCCAAGTACCAGGTGCTGTAGGCATTAATCCACTGCCAAATCCAAAAGCGATAAAGTAAATAGGATCTTGAAATACACTTCTAGCCAAATTCATTTGTTTCATCATTGTTCTCAACTTCATATATCGTCAATGTAGATGGTTTAAAACGTTATCTAACGCAAAAAACTTAAAAATGCGTGTACCCCATTGGTTTTAATGCATGGCACTGATTATCCACACTTTTTATCCTTATCCCTGGTGCATCCTCTATCACACCTATAGGATAACAAAGCAAATTCGTTTTCTTCAATTCGCTCATCAATGAAGGAAATTGATCTTCAGGCACCGTAAAACATAACTCATAATCATCGCCGCCTGTTAATGCTAAGTCAACTGCTTTACCATGCAAATATTTCTTAAGTAACGAATGCGTTGGAATTGCATCTTCATTTAGGCAAGCTCCTACACCACTAGCAACACAAATATGATTTAAGTCTGCACTAAGTCCATCAGAGATATCTATAGCTGCTGTTGCATGAAGTCGCAAAAAATCAATTAAATCAATACGGGGTTTAGGATGTAGTAGTTTATGCATTAACTCTTCTTTCTCATGCTTTGGAATCTTTGTATCAAGCAATTTAATGGCTAATGCTGCAGCACCTAGCTCTCCTGAAACCAAAATAATGTCTCCGGGTTTCGCACCACTACGTGATATAGCTTGTCCCTCAGGTGCCGTACCCAAGATAGTAATTGTAATTGATAAAGGACCTCTAGTTGTATCACCACCGATTAACGTCATATTCAACTGATTTAGCGAATCCTTTAATCCGTGAGCAAACGCAGTCAGCCATTTAGAATTTAATTCAGGCAACGTTAAAGCAAGCGTGATCCAACATGGTTTTGCAGCCATAGCTGCCATATCACTTACATTGACCATGACAGAGCGGCAAGCAATATCATAGGCATTCCATTCAGGCAAAAAGTGTACGTCTGAAACTAAAGTATCAGTACTGATCAGCAAATCTACTCCATCAGAGAGATGTAAACAAGCTGCATCATCACCAATACCTAATAAGACTTCATCACTTTTTAAATCAAGCGGTTTAAAAAACTGGGCAATGAGTGAAAACTCATTCATTGCTATGACTGATTTCAATTGAGCGCACTTGGCGCGCTAGGTTATTTAATACACCATTGACATAACGATATCCATCTTGGGAGCCAAACTCTTTAGTCAAAGAGATGGATTCATCAAGTACAACTTTATAAGGAATTTCAGGACAATAGAGTAACTCAAAAGAACCTAAACGTAAGACAGTAAGTTCAATTGGGTTAAGTGCAGCGATTTCTCGATCAAGAAAAGGAGTAATACGTGCCTCTAATGAAGTAACCTGCTCAGGGACGCCATGTAATAAACGGCAAAAATAATCAACATCTACTTTTTCCATTTTATTAATAACGCGAAATTGCGCTTCTATTTCATGCACCTCTGTTCCCGACATTAACCATTGATAAAGAGCCTGAAGTGCTAATTTTCTGGCTTTTCTTTTACCACTTATTGACTGCTTTTCCACCTTAACCTCATAAACTTTCATAAATAAATAACTATAAATTGCTCAATATACTCATTATAAAACAGACATTAGTACTCTCTAAAAGAAAATCTTGGTGAATGGACCGTATTTGACACATCTTGATACAGAGTGAGTAGTTACTTTTAATCTTTATTCATCTGATCAATAGTTAGCCTAAAATCACTCACATCTTTAAAGCGCTTATAGACCGAGGCAAATCGCACATAAGCCACATGATCCAGACTAAACAATTCCTTCATTACTAACTCACCAACAATCTGAGAATCAATTTCTCGCTCCCCCCGGCGGCGAATTTCTTGAGTTATTGAAATAATTGCAGTCTCCAATGCATCAACACTCACCGGTCTTTTTTCCAAAGCCCTTAACATACCCGAACGCAAATTTTCTATATTAAACGGCTCACGTCTACCATCACGCTTTACAATTAAGGGCATGATTAACTCAGCTGTTTCAAAAGTAGTAAAGCGTTCATGGCATACAAGACATTCTCGTCTTCGCCGTACTTGGGTTCCTTCAGCGACCAAACGCGAATCAACTACTTTTGTTTCTTCTGCATGACAAAATGGACAATACATGATTATTTATAAACCGGAAACTCACGACATAAAAGCAAGACCTGTTCTTTAACCTTTGCTATAGTCGTCTCATTATTAATATCATCAAGAATATCTGCTATCCAATTAGATAAAAGAGTAATTTCTTTTTCCTTAAATCCTCGTGTTGTGACTGCAGGAGTTCCTAAACGTAAGCCACTGGTGACAAACGGAGAACGCGGATCATTAGGAACAGTATTTTTGTTCACGGTAATATTTGCCTTATCTAAAGCAATATCAGCATCCTTACCTGTAATATTCTTATCAATTAAATCAACTAATAGTAAATGGTTATCTGTACCGCCAGAAACAATTTTATAGCCTCTATCCATTAACACCGACGCCATTATTTTTGCATTTAATAAAATTTGTTGTTGATAGATTTTAAATTCGGGCAGTAAAGCTTCCGCAAAAGAAACTGCTTTAGCCGCAATTACATGCATTAATGGCCCACCTTGAGACCCAGGAAATACTGAAGAATTTAATTTTTTTTCAATTTCTTCATTCGCACGACATAAAATCATCCCCCCTCTTGGTCCTCTTAATGTTTTATGCGTAGTGGTGGTTACGACATCAGCATAAGGTATAGGAGAAGGATAAAGACCTACCGCAATTAAACCAGCAACATGCGCCATATCTGCCATTAAATAGGCCCCTACTTTATCGGCTATTGTTCTAAATCTTTGCCAATCAACAACCCGTGAATAAGCAGAAAATCCAGCAATGATTAATTTAGGTTTATGTTCTAAAGCTAAAGCTTCTAAGACATCGTAATCAATCAAACCGGTCTGAGCATCGACACCATAAGGTATGGCTTCATACAGCTTACCTGAGAAATTCACTTTGGAGCCGTGAGTTAAATGTCCACCGTGAGGTAAAGACATTCCCAAAACTACATCACCAGGAGCTATTAAGGCCATCATCACCGCTGCATTGGCTTGTGAACCAGAATGAGGTTGAACGTTAACGTAATCGGCACCAAAAAGTTTTTTTGCGCGCGCAATTGCTAATCGCTCAGCAACATCAACATACTCACATCCACCATAATAGCGCTTGCCCGGATAGCCTTCAGCATACTTATTGGTTAATACAGATCCTTGAGCCTGAAGAACCCGTGGACTTACATAATTTTCTGATGCAATAAGCTCAATATGCTCTTCTTGTCGTTGTTGTTCGTTAACAATCGCTTGCAAGATCTCATCATCAAAATTTTTTAGAGTATAGCTGTCATCAAACATAAGTCATCCTAAAGAAAAAAGTTAAGGTCGAACAATGATGTCATTACGCACTCTTCTAACACCATCTACATTTGCAGCAATTGCTCCTGCACGTTGTTTTAATCGTTCTGTAGCCACAAAACCACTAAGTTGCACTTCATCTTTAAAGGTTTTTACTTGTACCGCTAAACCAGTCGTTCCTAATTGATTAACCAATGTGGCTTTTACCTTAGTCGTTGTCGTTGAACTATCAAGAAACTCTCCTGTGCTTTCTCTGCCTGGAGAAGCGACGCATGCTATAACCATTATCGATAAAAGCACAACAAATATCATTTTCAGTGAGTGATGCATCCTCAACCCCCTAAAGAAAAAACCCCATTAGAGTACCACAAAATTTAATGGTATACGAATTGTGATACAAATTAGACCGAATTATACTCACGAAGATTGTGGTTGTTTCTGTACTTTAGTACTTTTAGAATCAGTATTTACTTTTTTGAAAGCGGATTGATGATCATAATTAGGATGGTGATAGTCATGTGGATGTTCATCAAAGCCATATATTTCTGATCGAGGAGGAACAGAATGAAAATAACCTGCATCATAATATTCAGGCTGAGTCATTTTACAAGAAGTCAACAATGAGAATAGTAAAAAACAAGGTATTACAGGTTTCATAAGTCATTCCTCTCATACAAAATAGGGAAGTTGCATCATAATGCAACTTCCCTATTTGTTACTAAATAATCATATATGATTATTTATTTTGTGGTTACTTCTACTTTAACATTTTTATCATTTTCACTCTTATTAAGAGCATTCGCTAAATAAGGTACGATATGAACTGTAGAGCCTACTGTAGTCCATCGATCATAAATGAAATAAGGTGAGCCTGCACTTGCAACTCTAAGCTGCATGCCATAATGACAAGCACCGTAATAATACAAGCTAATGTAATGAGGCGCATCAAAACTAAACACTCTAAAAGGTTTTAAATAAGCGTTATCATCGAAAAAACCATCTACATACACATCTGTATAAGACTCATTTATCACTTCAATTTCACAATAACCTGGAAGCATAGAAGGCTTACTAGCAGCATTCTTATTATTGTCAACTTCATTAGCTTTTGGATGCATATGTTGATTTGCTGCAACAGCATGGCCAAACAATCCAAAACAAATAGCAAATAACAAGGACTTCAACTTCATGGTTTCTCCTTTGATTGATGAAAGCCGCATAGTAACAAAGTGTTGAATTTAGTCAATAGGATATTTTTGTAACCATGAAATATATTTTTATAAATCTAATATCGATAAAATTGAATCACCTAAATACAATTAAAGATAATAAAATTTATCTTTCGTGTTATATTTGGCAAACTTGAAAATTTGCGTTTTCTAAAAATTCGGGAGAGCATTAATGAAGTTAATAAAAAAGCGAATGACCATTATGGGAATAATCTTACTGATTGTTTTCGGTGGGATCATTGCATTTAACTTGATAAAAGCATTCCTGATTAAGCGTTTTTTTGCAAACTACCAACCACCTGCCGTTTCTGTAGCTTCCGCTGTTGCAAAAGCAGTAGATTGGCAACCAACAATTAATGCAGTAGGTAATTTCGTAGCAATTAATGGGGTTGATGTGAACTCACAAGCTTCTGGAAATGTCATTAAAATTGATTTTGAGTCAGGACAATATGTTGATAAAGATGCACCATTAATAACAATTGATGACAGTGTTGACCAAGCCACACTAAAGTTTAATCAAGCAGAATTAGCTATTAGAAATTTAAATTATCAACGCCAAAGCGATTTATATAAACGTGGTGCATCCCCAATATCCAACGTGGATGAAGCCAGAGCAAATCGCGATCAAGCTCAAGCTAAATTACAACGAACTGAAGCGCAAATAAAGCAAAAACATATTACGGCACCTTTCGCAGGAAAATTAGGTATACGTCAAATAAATTTAGGGCAATTTATCAGTCCTGGACAAACTTCAATCGTTTCCTTGCAATCACTTGATCCGCTGTATTTGCAATTTTACCTTCCAGAACAACTTTATAAAAAAATAAGACCCGATCAAATCATCACCTTTTCTGTAGAAGCATTTCCTAATGCTCTTTTTGAAGCGAAGGTGACCGCAATTAACTCCAAAGTGGATCCAAACACTCATAATGTGCTTGTACAAGGGACTCTTGCCAATTGCCCTACGGCAGCCATTAAAGATCCTAAAAAATCGCCTCTAGTAAAAATTCGAAAAGAACATTTGGGAACTAAATCGATTGTTTCTTGTAATTCTGACCTAAACACTCAAAATAAAATCCATAGTTTTACATTCGTTCCAGGAATGTTTGCTTCGATTGAGATAAGCCAACCATCGATACCAAACACAGTCATAGTCCCCTCGACTGCAATCTCTTACAGCTTATACGGCAACGCAGTTTATGTTATCGAAAAGAATGCAGACGGCAAGAAAAATAAAGATGGCTCCGATCTTCTAACTGTGAAACGTGTGTTCGTAACTGTAGGTGAGCAACAAGGTAATTATACAGTTATTAAAAAAGGGGTTAAAGCAGGGCAATTAGTGGTAAGCGCCGGAGAAATAAAATTACAAAATGGCACTCCTGTAACAATCAATAATGAAGTCAGGCTTGAAGAAGTGAGTAATCCAGAGATGTTGGGGCAATAGGCTTGTTGGTTATAACCTGAAAACTACAAAGTTAAATCTGGGGATCTCTTGCTTCAAAACGTTACAGTAATTTTATGCGGACATCGCCTAATACAGAATTTTTTAATCAGGATATGTTATGAAATTTACCGATCTTTTTATCAAACGGCCTGTGCTTGCCATGGTAATCAGTTTGCTCATTTTTCTTTTTGGTATTAACGCTATCTATAATATGCAAATTCGTCAATATCCGCGTATGGATAATACAGTGATTACCATTATGACTGGTTATCCTGGAGCAGATGCGGATCTCATCGCAGGTTTTATTACGTCTCCTATAGAAAAAGCGGTAGCCAGTGCGGAAGGTATTGATTATATGACTTCTTCAAGCACCCAAGGCTTAAGTACAATTACATTAACTATTAAATTAAATTTTGATCCCCAAATTGCCTTTACCGATGTAATGAGTAAGGTGCAACAAACAATCAACCAGCTTCCCAAAGAATCTCAGCAACCTGTTATTTTAAAAACTTCCGATGCATCTACAGCCTTGATGTACATCAGTTTGGATAGTACAGAAATGACGCCGCAGCAAATCACTGATTATGCAACCCGAGTGGTACAACCACAACTACAAACAGTAGATGGAGTTGCCAAAGCTGATATTTTGGGAGGGTCTACTTATTCAATGCGCATTTTTCTTGACCCCAAAAAAATGGCTGCATTGGGTGTTTCACCTTCTGATGTATCTACTGTACTTGCCAAAAACAACTTTTTAACCGCTGCTGGAAATACCAAAGGGGAATATGTAGCACTCAGCATTACTGCTAAAACAGATCTAAATAATGCAACTCAATTTAGTAACCTGATTGTCAAAAGTGATAAAGGTTCTATAGTGCGCTTACAGGATATTGGAAAAATAGAGTTAGGTTCACAAAGTTATGACTCATCAGTAACCTTTAATGGAAAAAAAGCAGTATTTATCTCGATTACCCCCACTCCAACAGCAAACCCCCTCACCGTGATCAGTGCTGTAAGGAAAATGTTGCCTTCAGTCATCAAGGAATTCCCTCCTTCTTTAACAGGCACCATAGTCTATGATGCAACTGCGTTTATCCGAGCATCTCTGGACGAGGTAACGCATACTATTATTGAAGCTGCCTTAATTGTTATTGTGGTCATCTTTTTATTCTTGGGATCCATTCGCTCAGTTTTTATTCCTATAGTGACTATTCCTTTATCATTAGTAGGTGTGTGTACGCTCATGCTTATGCTGGGATACAGTATTAACTTATTAACCTTACTTGCCTTTGTTTTAGCGATTGGCTTAGTTGTGGATGATGCAATTGTAGTGGTTGAAAACGTGCACCGTCATATAGAAGAAGGGAAAACACCCTTTGATGCAGCAATGATTGGTGCTCGAGAAATTGCTACCCCTGTTATTGCAATGACGATTACACTAGCTGCAGTTTATGCACCTATTGGTTTTATGGGTGGCCTGACTGGAGCCTTATTTAAAGAATTTGCTTTTACCTTAGCAAGTGCAGTAATTATTTCTGGTATCATTGCGTTAACTTTATCACCAATGATGTGTTCTAAAGTTTTATCCAAAGACATTGGCAGCGGAAAGTTTGTACATTTTCTTGATAACTTTTTTAATAAACTTAAATCAAAATATCAAAAAGCGTTACATAGTTTACTCGATACTCGTGTGATTATGCTCTATTTTGCCGCAGTCGTGATCTTAATGCTTCCTTACCTCTATACTCATACTGCAGCAGAAACAGCGCCCGATGAGGATCAAGGCTTCTTTTTTGTCATGGCCATGATCCCTCAATATGCAACACTTAATTATATTGAAGCATTTACCAAACCTTTTGACGAAATTTATAAAAGTTTTCCTGAAACAGAAAATTATTTTACAGTAAATAATAATCAACCTATATCAGGTATGGTACTTAAACCCTGGAATGAACGTCAAAAAAGCCAATTTGCCCTGAAGCAACCTTTACAAGACAAGCTATCAAGCGTTGCAGGATTAAATGCCTTTGCTATTGTTCCTCCTCCTCTTCCTGGTGGAGGGGGGGGGACACCCATACAATTTGTTATCAAAACAACAAATGATTTTCAGAGTTTACTTGATGTATCGAACAAGCTTACTGAAAAGGCCAAAAAAAGTGGCTTATTTATCTATGTAGATAATTCACTTAAATTCAATCAACCTCAAATTGTAATGGACATTAATCGTTCTAAAGCATCAGAAATGGGATTAGACATGCAAGCGGTTGGTAGCAGTTTAACGAGTGCTCTATCAGGTAACTACGTCAATTATTTTAACCTTGAGGGTCGCAGTTACCAAGTTATACCGCAGTTAAGCCGCTCCTTTCGTATGAGTCCAGAAGAATTAGGACAAATTTATGTAAGAACCATTAATGGCACCATGGTCCCGCTCTCAACCGTAGTGACCATGGTAGAAAAAACCGTACCTAATGCGGCTTCTCATTTCCAACAAATGAACTCTGCAACCATTCAAGCAGTAATGATGCCAGGCAAAACTTTAGGTGAAGGATTACAATTTTTACAAAAAGAAGCTGATGAAGTATTACCTAAAGGATTTTCTTATGATTACGGTGGTGAATCAAGGCAGTTTATGCAAGAAGGAACTGCTTTGCTCTTTGCTTTTGTTTTTGCAATTATCATCATCTTCTTAGTACTTTCTGCTCAATATGAAAGTTTCCGTGATCCGCTAATTGTATTAATCAGCGTGCCTATGTCGATTTGCGGTGCCTTGATACCCTTAAATTTAGGGTTAGCGAGCATTAACATTTATACACAAGTCGGTTTAATCACACTTATTGGCTTAATCTCAAAGCACGGAATTTTAATTGTAGACTTTGCCAACCATTTACAACGAGAAAAAAATCTGGATAAGAGAGCTGCCGTTGAAGAGGCTGCAGGAATTAGATTAAGACCAATTCTGATGACTACCGCAGCAATGGTATTTGGTGTATTACCTCTTTTAATTGCCAGTGGTGCTGGTGCCGTAAGCCGCTTTGACATTGGGTTAGTTATTGCGACAGGATTGCTTATTGGAACTGGATTTACCTTATTTGTAGTCCCTACATTATATACTTATATAGCGGAGGACCATCGTTCAAAAACATCTGAGCCGCAATTTGATGAAGCAAAAATTCCTGATGTGCACTTACCTAACCCACATCATTAAATAAACTGAAGCCGAGTGAATTTGCAATACAGTATAAAACTTAGTGGGTGGTGCTCTATGTAATTTGTGATACTATTTCTGGTTTTATTAGTACAGGTTTAATTATGGATAAAATCTATTCCCCAGAAGCAATTGAAAAAGCACGCTACAACCATTGGGAAACTCATCATTATTTTCAACCTCATGGTGACGGCCAAAAATTTTGTATCATGCTCCCTCCTCCGAATGTCACTGGTAGTTTGCATATGGGGCATGGTTTTCAGCATACAATTATGGACGCATTAACTCGTTATCATCGAATGTTAGGTGATAAAACATTGTGGCAACCTGGAACTGACCATGCAGGGATTTCAACGCAACTCGTGGTCGAACGACAACTTGAGGCATCCGGCGTTTCTCGAAAAGATCTCTCTCGCGAACAGTTTCTACAACGTGTATGGCAATGGAAAGATGAATCGGGCAATACAATAACCCAACAAATGCGACGCTTAGGTGCTTCAGTTGACTGGAGTCGTGAACGATTTACCATGGATGAAGGATTGTCTGCTGCTGTACAAAAGGTATTTGTACAACTTTATGATGAAGGGTTAATTTATCGAGGCACACGATTGGTAAATTGGGATCCTAAATTAGGAACCGCTGTATCTGATCTCGAGGTCATATCTGAAGAAGAAGATGGGTTTCTTTGGCATGTTCGTTATCCAATTGTGAATTCAACAGAGTTTCTAACTGTCGCTACTACAAGACCTGAAACAATGTTAGGCGATACAGCTGTTGCTGTACATCCCGAAGATCCAAGATTCAAACATCTTATTGGACAACAAGTGCATTTACCACTTTGTGACAGAACGATTCCCATTATCGCCGACGAGTACGTTGATAAGGAATTTGGTAGTGGCTGTGTTAAAATTACGCCCGCACATGATTTTAATGATCATGAAATAGGTAAGCGCCATCAACTACCCCTAATCAATATATTAACTAAAAAAGGCTCTATTAATAAAAATGCCCCAATAAAATATCAAGGTATGGATCGATTTGTCGCTAGAGAACAAATCATTAAAGATCTAACGGCAACAGGTTTATTAGTTAAAACGGAACCGCATAAACTAAAAGTGCCTCGTGGTGAAAAATCACATGTCATTATTGAACCACTTTTAACCGATCAATGGTATGTTAAAACGCAGCCCCTGGCTGAGCCAGCTATTGCTGCTGTGGAAAATGGGGATATTCGTTTTATACCCGAAACATGGACAAAAACTTATTTTCAATGGATGAATAATATTGAGGATTGGTGTATTAGTCGCCAATTATGGTGGGGGCATCGAATACCCGCTTGGTATGACAGTAACGGTAATGTATATGTAGGCTACAGTGAAAATGATGTGCGCTTTAAATATAAAATTAAAGACGCTACTGTGCTAAAGCAAGATGAAGATGTCCTAGACACTTGGTTTTCATCGTCTCTCTGGCCTTTTTCAACTCTGGGCTGGCCTGATCGTACTCCTGAATTAGAACAGTTTTACCCAACCTCTGTTCTGGTTACTGGCTTTGACATTATCTTTTTTTGGGTAGCCCGTATGATTATGATGGGCTTAAAATTCACCGGCAAAATTCCGTTTAAAGAGGTTTTCATTACCGGTCTAATTCGTGATAGTGAAGGACATAAAATGTCCAAATCTAAAGGAAACGTACTTGATCCTTTAGACATCGTCGATGGTATCGATCTTGAATCGTTAATTGCAAAACGAACGTCTAATTTAATGCTTGAATCAGTTCGTGATAAAATTGTTAAAGCCACACGTAAAGAATTTCCAGAGGGTATTCGCGCCTATGGCACAGATGCACTTCGTTTTACTTATTGTTCGCTTGCGTCAACTGGACGTAATGTACGTTTTGATATAGGACGTGTTGAAGGATACCGAAACTTTTGTAATAAATTATGGAATGCCGCACGATACGTATTATTGAATACAGATGAAGAACAAATTGACTTCGGAGATGGAGCATTTCAATACAGCCCTGCTGATCAATGGATTTTATCTCGCTTACAACGCACCATAAGTAAAGTTCATCATTATTTTGAAACCTATCGATTTGACTTGCTATCAAACGCTATTTATGAATTTGTCTGGCATGAATATTGCGACTGGTACTTAGAATTATCTAAGCCTATACTGCAAGATGAACATGCACTTAGTGCCTTGAAAAGAGGCACCCGTAGGACACTCATTCATGTCTTGGATCAAATTCTAAAAATGTTGCATCCCTTAATGCCATTTATTACTGAAGAAATTTGGCAACGTACCACAAAATTAACCAGTGAAAATGGCGCAAGTATCATGGTCAGTGCCTATCCCCAAGTCAATGAAGAGTTTATAGCCCCTGCTATTGAAGAAGAATTAGAGTGGCTGAAAGCAGCAATTCAAGCTGTACGCACCATACGCAGTGAAATGTCAATTTCCCCAGCGAAGCTTATTCCACTTTATATTCGCAACATTACACCAATACTCAAAGAGCGAATAGAAAAATACCAAGATACTTTAAAAGCATTGAGCAAATTAAGTCACATCCATTGCCTTAACACGGATGAAAAAGCACCTGTCTCCGCTACAGCTGTGTTGAATGAAATTGAATTACTCATTCCTATGGCTGATTTAATTGACAAAGAAGCTGAATTAACCCGACTCGCAAAAGAGTTGGCTAAATTAGATAAAGACATTAGTCTTGCAGAAGGGAAGTTGAATAATCCTAAATTCACTGATAAAGCGCCTGCCGAAATCATTGCCAAAGAACAAGAAAAATTGGCTCAAGCACAACAAACAAAAGGAAAATTGCTAGAGCACAAAGCAAGGATAGAGTCGTTATAAATTAACGTGAGTTCTCTTGATCCTATCTCATCAAGAGACAGCTGCTTGCGCAGAGGGTGACGATGCTCTCAATACCGTCTCCTTCTGCAAAAGAAATAATTGGATCCTGTTTTATTTGCGATAGACAAGATGTGTAGAAGATTCAGGCGAAAAGCGGGGATATGCAACATTTATATAGGATCCAGTTCTAAATAGTTTCCGTTCAGCAAATTACCGCCCCAAGGGCGGGTAATTTGCTGAACGCTTATTCCAAATAAAAACAGTTCGACATAAAAGTATATGAAATACCTTTTATGAGAGACGACGTATCCTGCGTGGCTTTATACCTTAAAACGAGAACTTCGATCCAAACCAAAATTCAGCTAAAGGTGTTCCTTTGTAATGAGCTAAATGAAACTTGAAAAACTCCTTAGCTGCTTTTTCCTTATTCATTTGCAATAAACAAAGCAAATAAGTCTGCGCTAAAATTTCAGATTGCGCATCACTGCCTCCAATTTCTGTACGTCTTGAAATACAAGGTGCGATAAAATCACAAGCAGATTGAAAATCATTAGTTACAAAAGCATATATCCCTTTACTTAAAGGTAAAATAACCTCTTGCCAAAGCGTCTTACTATAACCTTTGGTCAGCGCTTTAGCATATTCTTCAACAGCTAAAATAGCTCTTTGCACCGCATCTTCGTGCCCTAAACGCGCAAGCCCATAGATATAATGGACTGTATTAAAACCAGTATAATGAGTATAAGGATTCTCATCGAGATAATGTTCAATAATTTTAAATTGATCTAATTGAGGAAACCCAGCCATATCCAATCGCCATAATAATGATAAAGCATCTATTTGCTCAGTAATCATCTCTGGAGAAGAACCAAAAATGGTAGGATATAAGGCCATTACCTTATCTACTTGTCGTAATGCAAGATAAAATAATGCTAAATGCCAGCTATTATGACCACGTAGAAGTGGTGAAATTTCATTCCAACTTACTCGAAACGTTTCTAAAGTGGCAATCCCTTTGGCTAAGTTATTTGTATTCAGATAAATGTGAGCTAGAGTATGATGCGCCCATGGTGTGAGTGATTCAAGTAAAAGAGCTTTCTCAACCAAACGTTGTGCTTCTGATAGATGACCAGATAACTCAGCCGCAAAAGAATGCATGGCTATAAAATGAGATTCATCTTGATTATGAGGAGCAATACGCTCACAAAATGCCAAATAATGATGACTGTTGTACGCTTGCCCAGTACAATAAAATAACCATTCCGCAAATTTTGCTGCTAAAGTATCACGCGGATAAAGAGAAGTTAGAGCCGATAACAGTGTTAAAGCACTTTCATAATCCAAACTCATCCAAGCTTTAGTTGCTTGATAAATTATTTTTTCTCTTAAGTTTGCTGAATACAGTGATTTTTCAGCATGGAATAAATGTTCTTTGGCCCTCTCGGTGGTAGGGTTGGTTTGACCATAAAGATAAAATGAAGCGGCATAAACTTGGAGAAGTAAATTATTAGGATGGTTCTTAACTGCATCTAAAATTAAATGAGGCTCTTTACCGGCACCCAGAATTTGATGATGGAAGTGATTAATGATGTCTATTACTTGGGATGACTCTGTTGTCACCAATAACCCACGCTCTGTTTCCATATTGTTCCCTAATAAAAATTCCCCCCTTCTTATTTAGTATATAAGTCTTTTAAGATAATGGAGAATAATAAGGTGTGTTTACAATTCGTCCGCACGGCCTAGAAAAATAAGATCAAGGAAATGATTTAATTGCATCAATTAAAGTCATAAGATAATCTACTTGCTCAAAATAAGAAAGGAAACAAGATGAAAAATAAAAAAGAATTATTCGAATTTTTAAGTCAATTGATTGATATTCAAATTAAAAAATATGTTGCCTTGACAACAGAAGGTATTATTCACGATCCGCGTTTTAATGCAAAACTTGTCTTTGCTGAAATAAGCGAGTTATTAGGATTTGCAGAACAGCTTATAGCTGATATGGAAGATCCCTTGGAAGGTAAATTAAATAATCCCAAACACTTTAGTGAGCTTTTTAATCAGGTGAAATTTTACTTGGAGCAAGAATATGCAAGAGCATATGCCGGATGGATACTGGACGAAAAAAATTCACCTGAAGAAGTGGAGCAGCGATTAACTCGACTCAAAAAAATAGGAGAGTCTGCCGGAGTTGACTGTACCTCTGCATCTATAGCAGTGACTCAAATTCAAAAGCAATGCGAATATGACAGTGCGCTGATTGCTTTTCAAGTTTTTGACTTAGTTAAAAATATTAAAGAAAACCCAGATATGGAGCTAGACAGTACGATACCCAAAGAGGCGCAAATACGATTAAAACATAACGCTAAAACCCGTTATTGTGAAAAAGAATGTGCAGCATCGATTGATGGTATACATCAAAGTTATAAAGAGTTTCTTGAACAATCTGATGTTGAACACAAAAGCAGCAGTGTCTTAGCAAAAGAAGAGACTGAAATTTACGAAGAACACCATCGAAATCAATGGAAAAGTTTATTAGAGCGCTATCAAATCATTAAAGCCATTCCTGACTCTTCAAAAACACCCATTCTTGAGAGTGAAGAGGATAAATCCCCTGTTCATTCTCCCAGTGAAGAATGTCTAATTTCTCTTCATAATGATGAAGAAAAAAAATCGAAAAACACTACTTCACCTACTGCGAAAAAAACTGAATCAAGTGGTTTAATACGAAATTCTATATTCTATGGCGGATTAGCTTTCGTTGGTGCGGTAGCAGTTTGCATGTTGATGGCATATTTTACTAAGGGCAGTAAAAGCGATTTAAACCCTCTGTTTAAACCCTCGTGAAAATTCATGCTTAGAATAAATAAGTTCATCGTCAAAACTTATCAAAGTTGAATTCCTGAGTTATGCTTTGCTATACTCAGGTTAAACTTGAGTAGAACGTAAGCATTCATGCCTCATGGCTGCATTTGGCGCATTTTACGCGAAAATAGCACTTCGGAAGCCCCACATACTGTGATGTATGCTCCGTTTCCTCAGTATTATTTTCGCGCAACCTGCGCTCAAATCCATCCTTTCACCAAGAAGAAAGCATACCCCCTGAATGGATACCGAAAAACGGTCACATTAGGCACATCATACAATTTATTAAAAGCAGGTCACTAGAAACTTTATGCTTGAGTAAAATCAAATAAATCCTTATAAGTATGGAAATTCATTGCATCGTCCTCAGTCACTGTTAAGTTATATTCTTCACTGAGAATAGCAAGTAACTCTACAATTTTTAAAGAATCTAAATGTAAGTCTTCTATTAAAGCGGTATCATCATGAATTTCATCTGCATTAGAGCCAGACAACTTGGCAATAATATTTTTTAACTCACTCTCAGTAATTTTCATAAATTCCCCTTAACGTTCTTTAGAGGCCAGATAATACCATGAAACTAATGAACTTACTCCCAAAATGAGGAATATTAACGCTAATGAATACTGCCCATACCATTTACCAAGCGCAACAATGCCCGTAGATAATGCTGCACTTAAATCCTGCATGCAAGCATATAAAGCACCTACTGTTCCTGCCATATGCGGAAAAGGATGAAAAGCTCCAGCAAAGGCATTAATAAAAGTAAAACCGACACCCATACTAAAAAAAGAAACTGGAATCATAATAGATAATACATTTTTCATCCCTAAAAAAGCCAGACAAA
This sequence comes from Legionella gratiana, assembly GCF_001467695.1. Classification (GTDB taxonomy): domain Bacteria; phylum Pseudomonadota; class Gammaproteobacteria; order Legionellales; family Legionellaceae; genus Legionella; species Legionella gratiana. Next base: position 344,575 of record NZ_LNYE01000029.1, on the reverse strand, counting down.
GCATGGTTAGACCACCAATAATCATGAAAATTATCCCAATAAACACCATATGAGACACTCCTTTGCCCATCACCATTTGACTATTAATTATCCCACTAACACAAATTGCTCCTGCAATAAAAATAGTTAACTGGGCAAACTCTACGGGACTCAATCCTAAGACATCTTGAAAAAGAAAAGGGGCGATTGCGAGATAAGCAAGTAAACCTGCGCAAGCAAAACAAGCGCACAGTGCATAACCTAAAAAAACTTTCGAGCGCAATAAAATGAAGTAATTCTCCCGCATAACTCTTAGTTTAGTAGCCTGTGGGTTCAGATTTTTATTGGTTTCTGGAAGAGAGCATAATGCAAAAAGCCATATGATGATACCAAACACGAATAAACACAAAAAATTACTGCGCCATCCAAAATGTTCTTGGATATATCCCCCTAGTACAGGAGAGGCAACCATAATAAAAACGCTCACTATACCTACATAGGAGCCTATCTTTGATAACACTCTATCCGTAAAAAGATCGCGAACTAAAGAACGTCCTACTGAACCACAACAACCGATACCAAAACCTTGAATAAAACGGCCAATAATCAAAACTAAAACTGTGGGCGCTAAAAAGCAGCATAAACTGCCCAAAATACTTAAACCAACCCCAAACATCAATGGCGGTTTGCGGCCAATTTTATCGGATAAAGGACCATAAAATACATGTGAAATACTTAATCCAAGCATAAAAAGAGAAAGCGTTAATTGAATTGACGCTTCATTCGTATTAAAAACTTTAGTGATAGCAGGCAATGAAGGAACATACTGATCTGTAGTCATTTGCATTAATACCATAAGCATTAAAACTACAAAAACCAACAAAGGCTGTAATGAGACTTGTTGCATATTATTTTTTTCGTGCATTAAAAACCCTTTCCAACATAGTTATGCATTAATTCTTATTTCACAAAAATCAGATCATACATAACACTAAAACAGTCAAACAACAAAAAAAACCAACAAACCAAATTGCTGATCTTAGCGAAGCCATATCCATTATATAAAAAAAGCTATAAATAATTCGTGAAACAATATAAATAACCGACAAAACTTGAACTGCTGTGCCCACATGATTTGTAGCAATTGCGGTCAACACAGCAATGGCAAATACAAGTAATGACTCAAAACTATTTTGATGCGCAGCCACAGCTCTTGCACCCATTCCTTGTAATCTAGCCTGTTGTAATCTTGGATAATGATTGTCGTATTTCCCCTCTTTTTGCATAAAACTGGCAACTACGAGCTTTAGAAGATAAGGCAGCAACGTTGCAAGAAACAAACACACTATTAACGTGGTCATCAATCAATCTTCCTGATTGTAAATAAAAATTCAATCATCATAACGGGAATGTCACCCCAGTACAATAATCTCTAAAATTTATAAATGCCTCAATTAATAGTCTTAATTATCTAAAGAACATCCGTTTTCTTGACATAGAACACTTTCTACCTTTGAATCTCTTCTGTTATGATAAGTAGTTATTATTTAACGTCAGTTCGATATAAAAAATAAAGTGATTTTTTATATCGAACTGAATTTTATTTAGAACTGGATCCCGTATAAATGCGGTGCATTCCCGCTTTCGCTGGGGACAAGCTTTACGGGATAATGTTCGTTTAACGACCTAAAAAACATTTCTATGTCTTTTAGGTCGAACTCACGTTATTTAAAGGATTAATACTATGGTGCAAGAGGAATCAAAAAAAAAATCCAAAGGTCATATCATTTTATCATCACATCCAGCGGGTCATACAGCTGTACCTTTAAAAATAAAATGGGGAGCCCAAGACCCTAAAGAGCGAGGTCCAGTTATTGCATCACTCACCAATATAAAAAATCGCAATGCTGTGGGCACTCATTCTGGCTCTTATTCTGTTTACCGAGCTCTTGCTGTTGCCGCAGGAGTTTTGGATCCTGAACATGTTCCTGATCTAACCGATACCACCCCGCCAGTTGCTATAGGCCCCCACCCTCAATGGGGCGGGACTCAGAAAATTATCTCTCTTGATCCATGGGGGCATCTCGTAGCCAGCGTATTCTCCGAAGAGATTAAATCAGGATACGATATTCGGCCAACAATCGCTGTGACCAAAGCTCATATTAATATTCCTGAACTACATACAGCAATACAAAAAGGCCGATTAAAACCAGATGGAAAAATATTAAAAGAATCCGGTGATGTTGCCGTTACTAAAGCAGCCATAGAACCTGTCTGGTATCTACCGGGAATTGCTGAGCGCTTTGGAGTTTCAGAGTCGCGCTTACGTCGCACCTTATTTGAACAAACAGCGGGAATGTTTCCTGAACTGGTTACACGCACCGATTTGGATGTTTTTTTACCTCCTATAGGCGGATTAACAGCCTATTTCTTTGGTGACGTTACTACCATACATGATCCTAAAATTGAACTCACTTGCCGTATTCATGATGAGTGCAATGGCTCTGATGTTTTTGGTTCCGATATTTGTACGTGCCGACCTTATTTAGTTCATGGAATTGAATTATCTATTGAATCTGCACAAAAAGGTGGGGCTGGGTTGATTGTTTATAACCGTAAAGAAGGTCGAGCTTTAGGAGAGGTCACCAAATTTTTGGTCTATAATGCTCGCAAAAGACAAAAAGGTGGAGACACCGCAGCCAAATACTTTGAACGAACGGAATGCGTCGCAGGCGTTCAAGACATGCGTTTTCAAGAATTAATGTCCGATGTCCTACACTGGCTTGGCATCACTAAAATTCATCGTTTTGTTTCCATGTCCAATATGAAATATGACGCCTTACTCAAATCGGGCATTAACATCGCAGAACGTGTCACCATTCCCGACGAGCTCGTTCCACCCGACGCACAGGTAGAAATGAACGCCAAACGAGCAGCAGGTTATTACTCCCCTGAGCGTATCGTAGATATCAATGAATTAGCAAAAACCAAAGGACGTGATCTCCATGAGTAATGAGCAACAAGAAATTGACCAAGTTATTGCGACGCTTATGGATCCTCGTACGATCCGAATAAGATCACAAGCAATTCTCGATCTAATAAAACACGATAAATCAGCATACTTCGCCTTAGATCCTGAAAAAATGACCAGCACCGCATCCTTTATTATTAATGTGATTCAGGATAACTATCCCAATTTAGATATTCCTTATCATAGTCGTTGGCGACATTTTGAGGTAGGAGGTATCGATCGCATAAAAAAAATGCAAGAACAATTAAGTTCCTTATCTATTGAAGAGCATGGAAAAATTCTTTATGAACTCGTTATTATCAGCGTATTTTTAGATGCAGGTGCAGGACAATATTGGAGTTACAAAGAACCAGAAACAGGAGTTACCTATTCACGATCAGAAGGCTTGGCATTAGCCAGTTTATCACTTTATCAAAAGGGTATTTTTAGTTCCTATCCATCAGAACCCTTCAGAGTAGATGCAGCACGCTTATTGACACTTAGTGAACACGAGCTTCGACACGGTTTTCAAGTTACCCAAAGCAATCCTCTGGAAGGTATTTCCGGACGGCTCGCCTTGTTAAATCGATTAGGATCACTAATGCAGCATGATGAGCAACATTTTGGCAAAGAACACCGATTAGGCAATTTTTTTACTTACGTAAGCTCATTAGCAAGTCATAAGCAGCTCACAGCAACACAAATTTTTCAAACAATACTTAACACATTTAATGCAGTCTGGCCACCCAGACTTTTATTTCATGGCGTTTCCCTCGGAGACGTTTGGCAACATAAGGCATTAAAAACTAATGAACTTGGTTCTGAATATATTCCATTTCATAAATTATCCCAATGGTTAACCTATTCATTGATCGAACCTTTAGAACAGGCTGGAATTTCAGTGACTCATCTTGATGAACTCACCGGATTACCTGAATACCGAAATGGTGGTTTACTTATTGATAGTGAGTTACTCCGTCTAAAAGATAAAAAGGATCTGGAAAAAGCCCACTTACCTGATGCAGAAATTATCGTAGAATGGCGTGCCCTCACTGTAGTTTTATTAGATGAGTTAGCTGATTTAATCAGAAAAAAATTACGAAAAAATCAGACCGAATTACCCTTAGCTAAGATTTTGCAAGGTGGCACTTGGGAAGCAGGACGGCGAATTGCCAAACAAAAACGCTCTCTAGGCACCCCTCCTCTCCAAATTATTAGTGATGGAACCGTTTTTTAATCAAGAAAAAAGTAGGGTCTGTTTACAATTCGCTAGCTTGAGTCAAAATGCTTTGATTTTCGAGCAACGAAGCACAGCATACACGAAGTATGTGCGCATCGTAGCACAGAAAATCAAAGCATTTTGGCCAAGAAAGTAGAATTGTAAACAGACCCTAGCTGGATGAAACGAAATTTATGGAGTAACCAATGAATAATCAACATGTTGTTGTCGTCAAACACCCATTAATTCAGCATAAATTAACAATTATGCGTCGAAAAGACACAAGCACAGTCAAGTTTCGCGCCTTAATGCACGAAATTAGCATGCTTTTGGCTTATGAAATAACCCGTGATTTGGAAATAGAATATGAAGTAATCGAAACCCCTTTAGCGTTAATGGAATCTCCTGTTTTAAAAGGAAAAAAAATGGTGTTTGTTTCTATTTTGCGCGCTGGAAATGGTTTAGTCGATGGTATGTTACAGCTAGTACCTACAGCCAGAATTGGTCATATTGGTTTATATCGTGATCCAATGACATTAGAGCCCATTGAATATTATTTTAAGCTTCCAGAACACACCCAAGATCGGGATGTTATTGTGGTTGATCCTATGTTAGCTACTGGAAATTCAGCTATTGCTGCAGTCAATGAAATTAAGGCTTTAAACCCCAAGTCCATAAAATTTCTCTGTCTTCTCGCATCTCCTGAAGGAATAGCGGCATTCCACGAGGAACATCCAGAAATTCCAATTTTTACTGCAGCCATAGACCAAAAGCTCAATGATAAAGGTTATATTATTCCAGGTTTAGGCGACGCTGGGGATAGACTTTATGGAACAAAATTGGAATGTTAAGCGCTGAAAACTAAATTTACTTTACATATAAGTAAAAATTGCTGTACAAAGCAAGTTGAATTTTATAATTTTAACTCAGACACACATAATTCTGTTGAGATATTAGTCTTAAAGTGTTAATATTGAACAGAATATGTTGGGTTTTACATCTAAGGGTTGTTTTAATGGCATCAAATGAATCTACAACGCTAATATCGCCGCTAACCGTAAATAAAAAAACTTCTTGGACAAAAAATAATACGACTTGGATGTTAAGCCTTTATGGTACCGCAGTTGGAGCAGGAACACTTTTTCTTCCTATAGATGCTGGACTCAATGGCATTTGGCCGTTAATTATAATGACCCTACTTGCCTTCCCAATGACGCACTATTCACATCGTGCTTTATGCCGTTTTGTGTTATCAGGCTCTTCGACAAAAAACGATATTACCAATGTAGTAGAGGAACATTTTGGTGTTTTTTCAGGACGAATATTAACTGTCTTGTATTTTTTTGCAATCTACCCAATCTTACTGATGTATAGTGTAGCCATTACTAATACGACTGAAAGCTTTCTTGTTCATCAATTAGGTGTTTCAGCACCTCCAAGAGCGCTTTTAGCCATCATCCTTATTCTTGCATTAATGGCTATTGTACGTTTTGGACAAGAAATTATAGTAAAATCAATGTCTGTATTGGTTTATCCTTTTGCAACAATACTCTTATTTTTATCCATTTACTTAATTCCCAACTGGAATAATGCCATTTTACAACAAAGTAATTCATTGCACGCTAATGGTGGGCACGGATTACTCATGACCTTGTGGTTAGTCATTCCGGTGATGGTGTTTTCTTTTAACCATTCGCCCATTATTTCCTCTTTTGCAGTAAATCAAAAAGAGCAATATGGTCATGATGCCGATCGTAACAGTACTTGGATTATGCAATACAGTCATCTATTGATGGTATTTTCCGTCATGTTTTTTGTATTTAGCTGTGTCTTTAGCCTTTCTCCTCAAGATCTGCTACAGGCAAAGCAACAAAACATTTCGATACTCTCGTATCTAGCAAATCATTTTAAAACACCTTTTATTGCTTCTGTTGCACCAATCATTGCTTTTATTGCAATTTCTAAATCATTTTTAGGCCATTATTTAGGTGCGAAAGAAGGATTAAGCAGTATTATTATGAATCTGTTCAAACCCTCCAAAATAACTATCAGTGACACTAAATTACAACGAATTGTTGAAATTTTCATGATATTAACCTGTTGGATAGTCGCTACAATAAATCCCAATATCTTAAAAATGATAGAAACGCTTGGAGGCCCTGTCATCGCCATACTTCTGTTTATCATGCCCATGTATGCCATTGCTAAAATTCCAGCAATGAAAAAGTATCGTACGGCAGTAATAAGTAATGTGTTTACTACCATTATGGGCATTATTGCAATTTCAGCGATAGTGTATGGTTTGCTTTGAGCCTATCAGGCAGAATCTTTATGTGCTGTACTGATATCGCAATAAACTCTCCCAAACCTATAGAGATCTTTGGTTATGTGGATTTGGGGGTAGATTTCCCTCCTGCAATTGCGCCTGTTCGTCACTCTTAGGTTTATGTTGTTTAAAAGCCTCTTTCATTGAGCACACTTTCTGAATTGACGTTGCTTCTAGGACTATTTTAATTCTCACCAAAATGTGAAACAATTTCTCATTATTCATTTGAGTGTTTTTTCCATGCACGCTGAATTCCACCACTTACCCATTGAAAGCATTTATGCAGGCCAATATCAACCTAGAGAAGATTTTAATACTACAGCGCTGCAAGAACTCGCCCAATCCATTGCCTCACAAGGCTTAATCGAACCACTCATCGTGCGCACCATTGCAAAACATCGCTATGAAATTATTGCTGGAGAAAGACGCTGGAGAGCGGCAAAAATCGCAGGATTGCAAACCGTACCTTGCCTAGTAGGAGAGTACACCGACAAGCAAGCCTGCGCCGTGACATTGATCGAAAACATTCAACGAGAAGACTTAAATTTAATTGAAGAAGCAAGTGCCTATCGGCGTTTAATTGATGAATTTAATTATCATCAAGACGAAATAGCTACTCTAGTAGGAAAATCACGCAGCCATATTGCCAATATTCTACGTTTACTAAGTCTAAGCGAACCAATAAAAAACTTAATTCGTGGTAAAGCTTTATCCTTAGGTCACGCAAGAATGCTCGTAGGACTCGATCCAACCCAACAAGAATATTTGGCGATGCAAACTATAGATGAACAGTGGTCAGTAAGACAACTTGAACATGCAGTAAAAATGCAAAAAAGCAAAGAACGCTCTTTTCCCAAAAATGCTAAAAAGGATCGTGATATTGAACGCTTACAAACCATTTTGGCAGAACAAGTTGGCGCTCCTGTACAAATAATAAATGATACTGATAATGGCGGATGGCTAAAAGTAAAATTTTTTGATAATGATACGCTTGCAGGACTTTTGGAGCGTTTGGGCTTACGATATGATTAGAATATCCTTACATCCCCAAGAAAAAGAGGAACAATATTAATGAAAAAGACGTTAGTTAGCGCATTTTTCGTGACCTTATCCTCAGTATCTCAAAGTGCTCGGATACAAAATGAAATCGATAAATTAATTAACCAAATTAATCCAAACGTTAATCTTGGGGCTGTGGTTGTTGATCTTACTTCAGGAGAAACTTTATATCGACGAAATGCCGGACGACTCTATATTCCTGCAAGCAACATGAAGCTTTTTTCTGAGGCTGCCGCATTAATGGTTCTTGGGCCTGATTACCATTTTAAAAATCAACTCAGTATGGGTGCAGGCAAAATACAGCAAGGTGTTTTGCAAGGAAATATTTATTTACAACTTGCCGGGGATCCTTCTTTTAGTCGAGATGACTTAAAAAAACTTCTTGCTTCTTTGAAAGAATTAAATATCAATACCATTCAAGGTAATGTATATATTGACAGCAGCGTAGCTGGAGTTAATCCCTATCCTCCAGGCTGGTTAACCTCTGATTTAGCGTACAGCTATGGTGCACCTAACGCGCCAGTGATGCTCGATGCAAATCGTTTGACCGTTACTGTAAATCCAGGAGCACGTGCAGGTGATCCAACTGTAGTTGAAGTAGATGATGGAGGAGGAAACATCACATTAAATAATCAAGCGACTACCAAAGCAAAGGCTCAAGGTTGTGGCGTTAGCTTTAGTTTAGATAAAGAAAATCATTTAACGATACGCGGTTGTGTAGGTGTTGGCCAATGGGCAGTACAACAACGAATGGCCATCAAAAATCCTTTAATGTATGCCCAAGCAATGATCCAAAGCCAATTAGCCCAAGAACATATCCAACTCAATGGCCAAGTTCAATTAGGTAAAACCCCTAGTAGCTCTCTATTAATTGCAACACAATACTCAAGACCCTTATCACACTTAATGGCTGATACTTTAAAGCCTTCTGATAATTTATATGCTGATAGCTTGTATTTACATGCTGCAGCAACGCTTAATGGCTCTCCAGTCAACTGGCAATCAGCACAACCTATAATTAAGAATTTTCTACAATCTCAAACAGGTATTGATTTTACGAATGCGATCATTACTGATGGTTCAGGTTTATCACGCTATAGCCTAGTTACTCCTGAACAAACCATATCTTTATTGAAATTTTTATATCAGCGCTTCCCTTTATCCTACGAATATATAGCTGCTTTACCTATATCTGGACGTGATGGCACCTTACAAAAGAGGTTTCGTATTCCGAGCCAACAAGGTTTTGTTCGTGCTAAAACAGGTACTATGGTAGGAATAAATAGCCTTTCTGGCTATCTATATACATCTAATGGCCATACCTTAGCCTTTGCCTTGTACATCAACCGACAGCCTGGCAAATCAGCAGGGCCTGGACGACCCGTTTTAGATGCATTATGCACCTATTTTTTAAAAAATAACCCGAGTAGCAGCCGTTTAAGTCGTGTTTTTTCACCACATCAGCGCATTAGTTTTCAAACCAATCCAACTCAAGCTGAGAAACAAAAGTCACATCAAGCCAAATGGAGGCGTTTGGAGTCTGCAATACGTATGTCTTTAAAAGATCAACCAGTCAATGTGGTGTATCGTAGTAATGAGCTCATCGTAAACGATAACCAAAGTGATCCTGATAAAGTATGGTCAGCACTACAATCTGTTGTTAAAAAATATCCTTTTGCAGTGATGTTATCCTCCAAAACTTTATCGATAAATCCTGCTGGTGGACCAACATTATTGTGGGTGCAAACAATAAATAATCCAAATCAAGTACAGCGAATTTGGAGTATTCACGAAGCAACTTAAGAATCCCAATATTTACCCTAAAGTTTAAGTAAAAAATTATGGAGAAATTGATTGAAATCACTCTTTAAGCTTATTTTTTTAATCAGTTGGTTTATTCATCCCGCATATGCAAATTTGAATTTTCTCACAATCAGTGACATTCATTATGGTGAAAATAACGTATCGCGCGATGGTGAAGATACAGGACCAGAATTTCTCAACATTACTATGAAAAAATTCAAAAAACTAAGCGAACAAGTAAACTTTATTCTTTGCTTAGGTGATTTACCTACTCATTCATTATTTAATGCCTCTATAAAAGGAGCATATGAAAAAAAGGTATTTGACGAATTATATAAGAACGATGTGGGCTCAAAACCCATTTTTTACATTACAGGTAACAATGATTCTCTCAGTGGAAATTATCAACCTTTTACATCAAATGGTGTTTCTCCTTTAAATTTTGCAGTGGATTGGCATGGTGCATGTGCTCATTGTAAGGAATTGATTATTAATGACAGCCACATGTACAGCGATGGCTATTATTCGAGTTACGTCATCCCCGGAAATAAAAAAATCATATTAATTGCTCTCAATGCCAATCAATGGGCAAACACACCATTGCTGTCAAGATACCCTCATCAGAAAAAAGATGCGTTAGAACAACTTTCTTGGTTGGAACAACAATTAAAAGGACACCGTGCAGAACAACTATTAATCGCCATGCACGAACCACCAGGAAACTCCTATCTTGGTAAACCAATTTGGCATAAACAATATTTAAAAGAATTTATAAAAATACTTAATAAAAACAAACAATCATACGGAGAAATCACCCTACTCATCTCTCACTCCCATATGGATGAGTTTAGAAAAATTAATTTGAATAATGGTAAGAATATATATGCCTTTTCTACCCCAGGCATCAGTCGTAACCACCATAATTATCCTGCGATGAAAGTCTTCACGCTGAACAAAAAGATGAAAGTTGAAAATTTTACCACTTACTATACGAGTCATTTAGATAAATGGGGAAATCAACAATACAAAGCATTAAATAACCCCAATGCAATTTTCTCTCATTGTCGAAATAAAATAGTGTCTCAATGCCTAAATGAATTGAGTACCCAACAAATATGCGACTATTTGGAGCAAGGTTTATTTTATGGCGTAAAAAGTCCTATGGTTCCAAATGACTGTAACAAAGTATATAAGATTAACTAACGTGAGTTCGACATAAAAGGTTTTTCTTATCTTTTATGTCGCTAAACGTTAGAATTGTCAACAGGCCCTAATTTAATTTATCATCTTTTATTCAACTCAATTAAAGGACGAATATGAAAGCACTTTACACAGCCACAGCACGTACACATGGTGGAAGAAATGGTCATATTGAAACATCAGATGGCCTACTAAGAATCGATCTTGCGATGCCTAAAGAGTTGGGGGGACAAGGTGGAGGCACAAATCCTGAAGAATTATTTGCTGCAGGGTATGCTGCTTGTTTTGAAAGCGCCATTCGTCATGTAGCTCGATTAGAGCATATCCCACTTAAAGAAGCTTCTATTCTTTCTCAAGTATCTTTGTACCCAACACCCGAAAAAGGATTTAAACTCGGGATTGAAATGCATGCTCATATAGAAGGTTTAAATCAAAAAGATGCAGAAGAGTTAGTAGCCAAAGCAGATAAAGTTTGTCCTTACTCCAATGCAATCCGTAATAATGTTGCGGTGGAATTTAAAGTACTCACTAATAACCATAGCATATAATACTGCAGCCTAGGCAAGGAGTGAAACTCCAGAATCAACGCTCAGTTTTCAAAAGAACGTCACCTTCCGCAACAACGCCGCTTTCGCAAAGGGTGACGTACTCCTAACGTCACCCCCGTAAACGTAAGGTCTAGAAATCAAGCTAAGCCTAACTAGTTCATGGTCAATTGTTCTGAAACGTACAGATGCTCGTCAACCGCCTTTGCAAGAGCCTTAATAGAATCTTCCAAATGAGTAGTTTTCTTACCTGCAAAAAAGTCATAAATAGGATAATTATGTCTTTTTATCATTTTCATATTCTCAGAATCTTTAGTAAATTTTTTTATAAGTGCATCGATTTCATGCAAATTGCCGCTTTGGCATTTCAGCTCAAAAACAAAACGTTTTAAAAGCTCACCTTCTTCGCGACGCTGAGAACACCAGGATTGTTCCAAACTCTTCGACTCTAAATAAATAGTATTTATTATTTTTGCTACATCAGCAGGTAAATGAGCATACGCTCCTGATCTACAATGGTGAACGATATCTTCTGCTTCCTTACTGCATCTTCTTCTTTCACATTCTGGTGGAACAAATTTAAAAATTTTATTATAGGCGTCTTTAAACATTACAGCTAACCAACTATGCGTATCCATAGTAGGATGTATGTCATCCCAAAACATGTAACCATCCGCAGGGGAGATATGTTCCTTTTGATATATAGGATTCTTTTGATTTTGTTTAAATTCTTCTGAATCAATATAGGGTAATTTTAATTTATTCCTATCAAATCCATATTCCTCACAATTGTGATACATTTCTTTAAATGGGGTATTGACATCAAAAACCGAAAGAGTCAAAGATACATTTAAATCTTTATATTTTTCAATAACTTGTTTTACATTGGTTGCCAATTGTTCATTAAAATGCTCAGAACATTTTGCTGCATTTTCTTGTTCCTCTTTACTTTTTGTTTGAAATCTTGGGGTTAAAGAGAGATCAGGTAAATTTAACAACACAAAATTTCTATAACCCTGTTGAATAAGAGTTTCAAGATTCGCAATACGTGCATTCACCGCATGAGTAGCTTCATCTAAAGTAGGCTCGGGATTGACAGTCAGTAAATCATTAGCTCCAGACCACTCGATAATCAATGTTTCAGCTTTTTCTTGTTTTGTAATTTTATATTTTTTATCCTCATCTGTAAGTTGCTCTTGCTTGTCTTCCAAACTGGCCAATATTAACCTAAGAAATTCATATTTAGGATTTATCGTAAATTGTGTGGTGTAATCATAAGAGGTTAATCCAGCTTCGCAATAAAAGCGTGCAAAACGCTCGCCCTTATATAAAATATGTTTGTCATTGTTTAAACTAAATGCTTTTTCATTTCTTTTCAGTATATTTAAGTCATTAGCCAAAATAGCATCTGACACATCAGCATTACCCCAAGCATTATGACTAATATTTAATTTTTTTCTTACATAATCGATTGCGAAGTCTCCGATAACAGCAGTAACAAAATAATCCCCCCAAACAAATCCATTTGTAAATCGACCTCTGGGTGCATCAGAACCAACCTCATAAAAATCTCTTAAAGGAATAAATCCGAATAATTTACGTTTATCAAATGTTCCTCTATCAGATAAGCTATCTCCTAGTACAACGATACGACTAATCTTAGTCATTGCCACATTAATCTCCTTGTTAACGATCATTTACTTATGATCCTCTCGTCCTAATTGCACAAAAAGAAAAAAGAATAGTTTGCAACCCAAAATCTTTCTAAACTTAATCCCTTTATAATGTTCAAGGATGAAAGATCAGAAATAAAGAGTACAAATTTTATGTAAAAGACAATTCAGTATTGAATAAAGCTACGGCTAGTAAAAATAAGCAACATTACTGAGAAGCAACCTGAGATACTAAGAAAAGTCTCGACTTGATACATCAGATAATTATTTCTTTTTTGATGCATCACTCATGTAAAAAGAATGAGTTGGTTACTTGGACAGTTCCTGGTAATATAAACTTATTTTTCAAGAAAAGTCTATGAAAAACAAACAATTTGATCTTATTGTAATTGGTGGTGGAAGCGGTGGTGTTGCCAGTGCTGTTCGTGCTGCAAAATATGGTTCCAAAGTGGCAGTGATTGAAGCGAATTACTTAGGAGGAACTTGTGTTAATTTAGGATGCGTTCCTAAAAAGATCATGTTCAATGCGTCAATGATTGCAGAAATGCTGCACCATGCACCTGATTATGGATTTAGTTCTGTGCCGGTACAATTGGATTGGAGTGCTCTTGTCAAGCAGCGTACTACATATATCGAACGGCTAAGAGAAAACTATGCCAAGCGTTTCACTCAATACAATATCACCTTAATTCAAGGTAAAGGCGAGTTTCATGACGAACAAACAATCAAAGTAAATGATGCGTTTTATCAAGCACCACATATTATTATCGCAACTGGAGGAGAACCATCCCAGCCACAAATTCATGGGGTACAACACACCATCGATTCAGATGGTTTTTTTTCCTTAACCAAACAACCTCAAAAAGTAGCAGTAATAGGTAGTGGCTATATTGGTGTTGAATTAGCAGGAGTTTTGCATGCTCTGGGCAGCAAAACTCATCTTTTAATGAGGGGCACAAGACCGTTAAGTCGCTTTGATTCCATTTTAGGCGATACTTTGCTAGAAATCATGCAGCAACAAGGAATTCAAATCCATCAAAATCATCGTGCGCAAGAGATTAATTTGCATAGTGATGGTAGAAAATCGATTGTATGTCAAAGTGGTTCTATTATTCGCGACATAGATGTGATCATTACTGCCGTAGGCAGAACTCCTAGAACTGCACATCTGCAGCTGGAAAAAGTAAACGTTACAACTGATAAGCAGGGTTTGATTTTAGTCGATGCGTTTCAAAATACAAGTACTAAAGGAATTTATGCTATAGGAGATGTCACTAACGCTCCTGCTCTTACCCCAGTAGCGATAGCTGCAGGACGTCGTTTGGCAGATCGATTATTTGGTCAACAACCAGATGCTTGTTTAAGTTATGAGAATATAAGCACGGTAATCTTTAGTCATCCACCTATGGGAACTGTGGGTTTGAGTGAGGAAGAAGCAATTGATCGACATGGCAAAGATCATATCAAAGTTTATCAAACTCGTTTTACACCCATGTTTGATGCGTTCACTAATCAAAAAACACCAACTGTAATGAAACTAATTACCTTAGGCCAAGAAGAAAAAATTATTGGTCTCCACGTTATTGGATTGGCTGCCGACGAAATGCTTCAGGGTTTTGGAGTCGCTGTAAAAATGGGGGCATGCAAAAGAGATTTTGATAATACCGTCGCGATTCATCCAACAAGCGCAGAAGAATTTGTAACTATGGTATAATTATATATGAATGCAATTCGCAGCTTTCAAGATAAATCTCCTTCTTTAGGTCAACGAGTATATATTGATCCTAAATCTATAGTCATTGGCGATGTAAACTTGGGGGATGATGTGTCCGTTTGGCCTATGGCTGTTATTCGTGGTGATGTCAACTCCATTAACATAGGAAATGCTTGTAACATTCAAGACGGCTCCGTGTTACATGTCACTCATGAAGGTCCATTCTCTCCTGAAGGTCAACCTTTGATTCTAGGCAAAGGAATTACAATCGGCCACCAAGCTGTATTACATGGGTGTGTGGTCGATGATTTTTGCCTTATTGGAATGGGAGCAATGATTTTAGATGCAGTCCACATTGAACATCATGTAATGGTTGCTGCTGGCTCTTTAGTAACACCTGGCAAACTACTAAAAAGTGGTTATTTATACATGGGAAGTCCAGCTAAAGCTGTTAGAAAATTAACAGCTCAAGAATTAAATCAATTAGAATATTCAGCACAACATTATGTGCGGTTAAAAGATAAATACTTAGGTTAAGAAGTACTTTTAATGAGACCATTAACAGGGGGATCTTCTATAAGCTCATGCTCCTGTTGTCTTTGTTGGCTCATAATGCCAAAAGTATTCAATAATTCTCCATGACTAGCTACTGCATGCTGTTTTAATTTTTCATAATAACTAAGCCGTTGATCCATTCGGTCTAAAAGCATCGCTAATCTTTGATTGCTTGCAGTTAATTCATGATTTATTTCTTTGATCTCTTCAATCTCTTCTTCCAGTTTTATCAATCGCTTTTCAATTGTCATTTGGCATCCTTAAGATAAATAGCTTTTAAAAAATCACTAGATTACACAATTTTTCTTATTAAACATATCTGATTCTTTCTAATCCGAGTGTATCTTGTTGATTGCTTTTTATCGAGAAAAAAATAAGGGCGTGTTAACAATTCATGTTCACCAACTACGTACCTTAGTTAACTAATTCTTTCTTATCCTAAACATGTGATGACTCTGAATTCATCTGGTTTCTTTCCTAGAGTAGAATAGGGCAGTCTCATTGGGAAAATGGCATCCAGATCTCGCTATCTCCATAAGATTTACTGTAGCCTGATGGCAATCATATAATTTACTTGCACTAACTGCTAAGAAAAATTGCTTATCCAGTTGAATTGTCCCTTCTATAAGAGTTACAGTAGCATACAATAACTTTTCAAATTCTTTCAAAGGAAGCGATTGATTGTATCCTCCTAAATCTTGATGAATGCCATCGACAGATAAACCAACCCCAGGAACTAATTCATCATTAATTTCATATCCTGACTCACCAGGATAAAGCATGTACTGTTGCATTTTAATCTCTGAGCTATTCAGATCCGCATAATCAGGAGTCATCCAAAATTGTATTTGTTGCGCATGCTTGTCTATTTTTGCACGTTGACTCAATAATTCGAGTGCCTTTGATTGAGGTATTCCTGCCATCAAAGCAACTACTTCAGCGCAACTATGAAACATTAATTCTGCCAATTGCTGCCAAACTGCTTTCTTTGCCACAAGATCTCCAATTTTTCGAGTTACCTTATTTCCATAAGCTCCTAGAGTTAATTGAATGACTAACAAATACTCTGCAATAGTATTGAGGTACAAATAATTACCAAATAATTTACGCTTTCCAGTAAAAAGAGAGCTTGCCGTACCACTTGACTGATCAAAGAAAGTTTGATGGTATCCACCCCTCAATATCTCCGGAAAATATTTCTTTGTGAACTCTGAAGGAGTAAATAAACTGGTTATAGGTAAATTATCCCCAAGATCAGCCAAACCACTCACGCGTAAGTTGACAAATTCAACCGCTTTTTGCCACTTATCAATTCGCCCCAAATGAGGTTGGCAAACTTTTAAAAGTTGGACTAATGTATAATATCTTCCCATATCTTCCCGACAATCTTTATCACTACCTGTATGAAATATATCTGCTAATTGAGGAAACACTATTCCCTCTTTAAGAAGCACAAAAAGATCATGAATATTTTTTTGTAGTGAGGAAGCCAATTCAGAAAAAGTTTGTTGCTCATCATGTAAATAAGTAAAATAAGCAAGCGGAGCTTTATAAACATAAACGTCAAGCTCCGTCATATCACTGATAAGCTCAATAAACTGCTCATAATCAGGATTATGATTACAATTTTCCAAAATCTCTGTCCTTTTTATGGAATAAAGACCAAGGGGTTGTGGTAATTCACTTTGTAAATTTAATCGGCGTTGATGTTTTATTAAATAGTTTGTAATTTGATATTCTTCACTGAAATTCGATTTATTCTCAACTTTCTTCTGTACTTTTACAGCTATTACTTCCGATGATTTATTAATAAAAAGCAGTGTTCGGCCTTGGATACGTAATAAATTCTTTTGACTCATTAAATAACGAAAATTAGAATTTATAGATTCCTTCTCTTGCTCATAATAACTCTCTGCAGCAAACTTAATTTGTTTCGGTTGAGTTCGCAGAAGCAAATTATCAGTAACATCTGAATAATAATTAATTTTGCAACTTGAGCAAATTAATTTCTCATTTGAATCTTCTTTATAGGATTGAGTAAGCCATAACATATACAGAAGATCAGGGAAGAAAAAAGCCGCAGATTTTTCAAATTGTCGAAGAAATGCGCTTTGATTGCGAGTTAATAATCCACAATTTTTCTCAATAATAAAAGTAGCGATAAAATTTAAAGATGGCGATTGATGCACCAACCATCGAATGATAGGAAATTGGCTTTCTTGAATATAACGACTCGCAATATTCCATAAAGATAACTCTGCACTTTCAAGAAACCTACCCAATTTTTTTGCGAAAGTACGTAATTGATTTTTTTGTTTTTTGTCACATTCAATTGCAGCTAATGATTTAAGAAAAAGCAAGTGGCTTACTACATTCTGAGCAGAAATCGTTGCTAATTCATCAGCATGAATGCATTTACCTATAGATAAAAGATAAACTTGTATTAATTCTTGTCTTGTTATTTCAAAGGGAATTTCTATTAATGGAATTGATACGTCACAACGGACCGCAACAGACGGTGGTAACAGTGAGTCTTGAGTTTTAACTTCTTCACTATTTGCAACATCAATTTCCTGTAGTTCCATTTGTAACTCCACATGCTGGAATATAAATATTTAACCATCAAGAGATATATTTGTAAAATTGATTGTATTTATATTTATTATCAAATTTTTTAATAGTTATTCTCCGTTTTTAGAAGGATTATTTGTCTTTTCTTTAGATAATCATCTCGCTTGGAGACTTAGAAATCACAATAATCGCGCAGCAAATCCCTATATAATCAGTATGTAACTTTAAAATTACTGGAAAGTGAATTTAAAATGAATAATTGGAATAACTGTGATTCCAGGGGCTGTTACCAATTCGCTAGACCGAGTCAAAATGTCGTGATTTTAGAGCACCGAAACGTAGCATACATGAAATCGGATCGTATAAAATCACGACATTTTGACCAGGATAGTAGAATGGTCAACAGACCCTAGTTGAGCTATGATCAAATAGTTTTTTCTGCCTTGTTTGGTTCTAAAAGATGGAAGCTTATTGATTTATTAGATACTCAGAAGAAAGCATACCTTTGAACGGACGCTTAGTGGCATAAATTCATTAAGTTGACAGATTACCTGAACGGATACTATCACTAGACGATAAAATTATAAATAAAAAAAGCGGCTCAAAAGCCGCTTTAGAATAAAACCCTGGCGATGACCTACTTTCACATGAGGAAGCCTCACACTATCATTGGCGCATGTTCGTTTCACTTCTGAGTTCGAGATGGAATCAGGTGGTTCCAAACCGCTATGGTCGCCAGGAAAACGGGTTTGTGTGTGTTGGATAAGTTATATAAGGAATCAAACACACATCAGGTAAATAAAGAGTATATATCCACGTATTGTATCGTATATTCGCTACAATCTGAAGAAACTCAGATTATATGGTCAAGACAATCAGCCAATTAGTACAAGTTAGCTTCACGCATTACTACGCTTCCACACCTTGCCTATCAACGTCGTAGTCTTCAACGGGCTTCAAGGGAAAACTCATCTTGAGGGAGGCTTCCCGCTTAGATGCTTTCAGCGGTTATCCCGTCCGAACTTAGCTACCCGGCAATGCCACTGGCGTGACAACCGGTACACCAGAGGTTCGTCCACTCCGGTCCTCTCGTACTAGGAGCAGCTCCTCTCAATTTTCCTACGCCCACGGCAGATAGGGACCGAACTGTCTCACGACGTTCTAAACCCAGCTCGCGTACCACTTTAAATGGCGAACAGCCATACCCTTGGGACCTGCTTCAGCCCCAGGATGTGATGAGCCGACATCGAGGTGCCAAACACCGCCGTCGATATGAACTCTTGGGCGGTATCAGCCTGTTATCCCCGGAGTACCTTTTATCCGTTGAGCGATGGCCCTTCCATTCAGAACCACCGGATCACTAAGACCAACTTTCGTTCCTGCTCGAGCCGTCGCTCTCGCAGTCAAGCACCCTTTTGCCTTTACACTCTTGGTACGATGTCCGACCGTACCGAGGGTACCTTTGTGCTCCTCCGTTACTCTTTGGGAGGAGACCGCCCCAGTCAAACTACCCATCATACACTGTCCTTATCCCAGATTATGGGACCAAGTTAGAACCTCAATAACAACAGGGTGGTATTTCAAGGTCGGCTCCATAAGCACTAGCGTGCCTACTTCTTAGCCTCCCACCTATCCTACACAGTCATCATCAAAGTCCAGTGCAAAACTATAGTAAAGGTTCACGGGGTCTTTCCGTCTAGCCGCGGGTACACTGCATCTTCACAGCGATTTCAATTTCACTGAGTCTCGGGTGGAGACAGTGTGGCCATCGTTACGCCATTCGTGCAGGTCGGAACTTACCCGACAAGGAATTTCGCTACCTTAGGACCGTTATAGTTACGGCCGCCGTTTACCGGGGCTTCGATCAAGAGCTTCTCCGAAGATAACCCCATCAATTAACCTTCCGGCACCGGGCAGGCGTCACACCCTATACGTCTTCTTACGAATTTGCAGAGTGCTGTGTTTTTAATAAACAGTCGCAGCCACCTGGTCTCTGCGGCCCTCTTCAGCTCAGAAAGTAAATTCCTTCACCGAAAAGGGCGTACCTTCTCCCGAAGTTACGGTACCATTTTGCCTAGTTCCTTCACCCGAGTTCTCTCAAGCGCCTTAGTATTCTCTACCTGTCCACCTGTGTCGGTTTGCGGTACGGTTCTCTATAAGTTA
>NZ_LNYE01000029.1:322662-324602 GCF_001467695.1 Legionella gratiana | reverse complement strand
CCTACATGCACATACCAGGACAACCATCGCCTGGCTCACCTAGCCTTCTTCGTCCCCACTTCACCACTTATAAAAAGTCCAGGAATATTAACCTGGTTCCCATCGACTACGCTCTTCAGCCTCGCCTTAGGGGCCGACTCACCCTGCTCCGATTAACGTCGTGCAGGAAACCTGGGACTTCCGGCGTGAGGGCTTTTCACCCTCATTATCGTTACTCATGTCAGCATTCGCACTTCTGATACCTCCAGCACACTTCTCAATGCACCTTCATCAGCTTACAGAACGCTCCCCTACCACGTGTACACAGTACACATCCGCAGCTTCGGTGACTAGTTTTAGCCCCGTTACATCTTCCGCGCAGGCCGACTCGACCAGTGAGCTATTACGCTTTCTTTAAAGGGTGGCTGCTTCTAAGCCAACCTCCTGGCTGTCTATGCCTTCCCACATCGTTTCCCACTTAACTAGTACTTGGGGACCTTAGCTGGCGGTCTGGGTTGTTTCCCTCTTCACGACGGACGTTAGCACCCGCCGTGTGTCTCCCGTGATTCAATTAGCCGGTATTCGGAGTTTGCATCGGTTTGGTAAGCCATGACAGCCCCCTAGCCGAAACAGTGCTCTACCCCCAGTAATCATTCACGAGGCGCTACCTAAATAGCTTTCGGGGAGAACCAGCTATCTCCGGGCTTGATTAGCCTTTCACTCCTAGTCACACGTCATCCGATAATTTTTCAACATTACCCGGTTCGGACCTCCAGTTGGTGTTACCCAACCTTCATCCTGCACATGACTAGATCGCCCGGTTTCGGGTCTACTCACAGCGACTCTCGCCCTATTCAGACTCGATTTCTCTACGGCTCCCTTATTCAGTTAACCTCGCCACTGAAAGTAACTCGCTGACCCATTATACAAAAGGTACGCAGTCACACAGCCTAAGCCATGCTCCCACTGCTTGTACGCAAACGGTTTCAGGTTCTATTTCACTCCCCTCTCCGGGGTTCTTTTCACCTTTCCCTCACGGTACTGGTTCACTATCGGTCAGTAAGTAGTATTTAGCCTTGGATGATGGTCCACCCTTCTTCAACCAGGATTACACGTGTCCCGGCCTACTTCTTCGCGTGCCTAGTTCTTCATGAAACTCTCGTGTACGGGGCTTTCACCCTCTCTCGCCAACTTTCCCAAATTGTTCCACTTCATCTCACAATAAATCACGCCAGGCTCCTCCCCGTTCGCTCGCCGCTACTTGGAGAATCTCTTTTGATTTCTTTTCCTTCGGGTACTTAGATGTTTCAGTTCCCCGAGTTCGCCTCTATAACCTATGTATTCAGTCATAGATGACCATGCTCACGCATGGCCGGGTTCCCCCATTCGGACATCTCTGGCTCAGCGCTCGTTTCCAGCTCACCAAAGCTTTTCGCAGGATTCCACGTCCTTCTTCGCCTCTTACTGCCAAGGCATCCACCGTTTGCGCTTCTCTTCTTGACCATATAATCTCAATTACCTCAAAATTATATGTTTACTGCTCAATACAAGTCGCTTGTGTTACCTCTTCATTTACCATCTTTTTAATGAACGTCTGGTTATTCCAGATTAAATGACTCCGCAAAGCACTTTAATCTGGACTATCCTCTAGAACCCTCTAAATTGGTGGAGCCGAGGAGGATCGAACTCCTGACCCCCTGCGTGCAAGGCAGGTGCTCTCCCAGCTGAGCTACGACCCCAATTTTTACTGCGATCTTTTATTTTACTCCGCGTTGCGCACACTCTCTCGCTCAGCCACATACTGATGTATGTTCCTTCGCTCGTTCGCGTCCGCGCCTTGATTAAAACAAAATCTCTTGTAAAAATGCTTCGACTGGCGTTAGCTTTTCGCTCGCGCTTCGCTCTCGCTTTACCGAGCATCTTTCACACCCTCACGGGCGCTTAGGATTCTTCATCTTTCT
>NZ_LNYE01000029.1:59965-319965 GCF_001467695.1 Legionella gratiana | reverse complement strand
ATCTGCTTTGAGTGCAACAGAATCATAACCCTGAAGCAGCGGATATAAAAACTCATGGATGGCTATTGGTTGGCCTGATGTATAACGCTTATTAAAGTCATCACGTTCCAACATGCGTGCTACCGTATGTGTTGCAGCCAAACGAATTAAGTCCACTGCACTAAATTGAGCAAGCCATTGTGAATTAAATGCCACTCTTGTTTTAAGGGGATCTAAAATTTTAAATACTTGCTCTTGGTAGGTTTTAGCATTTTCCAATACTGTTTCTTGGCTAAGCGGTAAGCGAGTCACATTTTTTCCAGTTGGATCACCAATCATGGCGGTAAAATCACCAATTAAAAAAATAACTTCGTGGCCAAATTGTTGGAATTGTCTTAACTTATTAAGTAGTACAGTATGCCCCAAATGCAAATCAGGTGCTGTTGGATCAAAACCTGCTTTAATTTTTAAGGTTGTTCCTTTTTGTAATTTTTTCTCTAATTCATGCTGTGGAAGGACTTCTTCACACCCTCTTACCAGTTCGGAACATACTGAATCTTCAACTATCATCGCATCAAAACCTTTTAAATGATTGACCTATCTTCTCACACCGAGTATCTTAGCCCGGTTGGCAATTTCCTGCCATACCTAAAAGGTGATTTAAGATAATTTGTCACTCGAAATTGTCTCAGTAGAGACAATAGCATGCTTTCGGATGACAATGTATAGGCAAACAATGGATAAAAAACCTTATTTATACATCGAAAAACGAAGAACAAATAATAATAAAAAATCTAAGCCTTCTAAGGTATTGATGGGTTTTGCCTTGATTATTGCCTTTTCGCTGCCTTATTTTCTTGTAAAAAAATTTTCACATGACTCGCATTATGACTCATATATTGAGCCCACTACCCAATCTATTTCGTTACCCAACCTAGAAGATGAACAATACGATGATTATCAAGATCAAAGTGAAGATGATGATCTAGACGAAGAAAAATCCATTTCTGCAGAGGAAACACCTGTAAGTAAAGAAAGTAAACTTGAAATCATCGAAGACAAAGCTAAAGCCGTTGTGGAAAACGTCGTTAACGCAATTAAACCGGCTAAAAAAATTATTAAAGATAATGAATGGCAAACGATTAAACCTCGCTCAGGTGATTCTATGGCTACTATATTTAAGCGTCTGGGCCTTACCGCACAAAATTTACAGCTGGTCATACAGAAAAATCCTCATGCTAAAGCACTCACAGCCATAAACCCTAGACAAGAGTTAAAGTTTTTAATTAACAAACATAAGTTAGAAAAGTTAATCATCCCGATGAATAATATACAAACATTAACCATTTATAGGGATGGGGCAGTTTATAAAACTAAAATTGATTCTAAAAAGGTAACTACTAAAGAGCGTTACATTACAGGTGTAGTTAGAGGTTCTCTATATACTACAGCCCAACGCTTAGGCATACCAAGAAAATTGATTCAACAAATGACTACTATTTTACGTAAAGAAATCGATTTTTCACGCTCAATTCGTAGTGGAGATCGCTTTTCAATTGCTTATGACAGTCTTTATGTAGAAGACAAAATGGTAGGCGTTGGTGATATTGTTGCTGTTAGCTATACCAATCAAGGTAAGACAGCTCAAGCTGTACGTCATATTAGCAGAAATGGTAACCGTGATTATTATACGCCTAAGGGAGAAAGCTTTAAAAAAGCTTTTTCACGCTATCCCATTAAGTTTAGCCATATTAGTTCAACCTTTTCTGCCTCAAGACAGCATCCCATATTACACTATAGAAGAGCTCATAAAGGTGTTGATTTAGCAGCACCAATTGGGACTCCCATTCAATCAGTGGGTGATGGAGTTATCACCAACATTGGCAGACATAATGGCTATGGTAATATGATTGAAATCAAACATGATAAAACATACAGCACGCTTTATGGGCACATGCTTCGCTTTGAAAAAGGCCTCTCCAAAGGCAGTAAAATAAGACGAGGCCAAGTCATTGGCTATGTAGGTCAAACAGGTCTTGCTACTGGGCCACATTGTCATTATGAACTACATGTCCATAATCAACCAAGAAACCCAACTACAACCTACTTACCCACATCATCTCCAGTTCCTACCCGAGAAATGGCTGCATTTAAAGCAAAAACTCAAAAAATATTCGCTCAATTCAAATTGCTTGAAAATCCAAATTATGCGAGTAAAAACAAAAAAAATACTCAAACAAAAAAGAAGACTAAAGTGGGTTAATTTGTAGGAAGTGTTGAACTCGTGGCACGAACCGTAAAATGCCTTCAATTAGAGGCTTCTTTTATAGATTCATTCCCACTGAGTTTAATCATAAGAAGACAAAATATTTTTCATGGTTTCGTTTTTAACACATACTGTACTACGTATGGTCTTATAAGTTAAATTAGTTGGGCAACTGAATGCGCTTAATAAATCATTTACATTTGAATTAGAAGAATGATCGTGATAGTTCTCTATTTCTTTTTTAATCATAAGTATTGATTCGGAAATTTCTCTTTCGCTATCTAAATCAATATCTTCTAAAATATTTTTTATCACCGTGATTATCTGAGGAACATTTCCTTCAGCCCCCTTGAAAAAGTCTTCTTTTGATAATAATGAATAAATAGCAAAAATATTCGCGTCCCTTTCATATCCAGGAATTTTAGCCACATTCAATCTCAACTTTAGATTGCAAAAAGTTCGCTTAGACATATAAAAACCAATAAAAAAACTATATATTCAAGAATCACTTTGCCAAAATTTAGTGTCTTTGATCAAAAGAATACTATTCCAATAAAGCACGTTTAGATTAATATTAGAACAGATTTATGATCTTGTATACTATGCTTCAGCTAATTCACGCAACCCGTAGTTCATCGGAGAGCGGCTTCGTAAGCAAATATAGGCCTAAACAGGTATTTGTATTAAACCATACGTTAAGAAATTCATCACTGCGATCGGAAGGAAACTCTTCTTTACTCTTAAAATAGAAACCAAAAAGAGTTTCTAGTATTTTATCTTGTAGAAACGATAAATAATTTTTTGAATCATTCAATGTAGCAATAAATTCTTTTGTTTGCTGATTTATTGATTTTTCTAATTTATTTGTAACAACAGCAATTCCTGTGGATACTAAAAACTTGATTAGTGTTATTTCCTCTTCACTTCTAATAATTTTCTTTGAGGCAATGCTTTCTGCAATGTAATCAATGAATGTAGGTGTAGGAGTAATCAATGTTACCGCTAATTCCATTGTGTTTTTAAACGGTTTAGCAATTGATTTACACACTGTAGGGAAGTATTGAATATCAATATAATCGTCAATTAAACCAATTCCATTAGCGGAAAATCCCCATTGTTTTATTGGAAAGGGCCAAGTTGTTAACATAAAATCAAACAATATTTCGCTATTATTTTTAATAAATAGATATAAATCCTGTGGAGTCTTCAATAAAGGAATGCAAACTGGAACCGTATGCCTTTTTAGTAAACGATCATTTAGAAGTTTATTGATTTTTTCCTCAGGTAAGGAAAGAAGATCTTCAGAAATATCCTTTAATTGTGGGAGTAATTTCTTTTTAGGTGTTAAAGAAATTATTGCACATTCCTTTTGATTTTTTAGCGTTTTTACAGTTCTCATTTTAGTTACCAAATTAAAAACCCAATAACTAAATTTATAGATCAAGTCAAAAAAAAGTCAATTTGAAAAAATTAATAACTATTTTGAGTTTGATAAGCATCGTAATAAGTATGCTTCAAAGGACTTTGGATATCCTGCATCTGCTCGTTATTGAAGCCTCCTACTCAGGAGTTTTAACGAAAACATGTATAACGTTCATACTTTCGGAGAAGATTTTAAGAGGCCTATCAGGGCTTTAGAGTCATTTTCTATCTCGGATCGAATTGAATTGCTCATAAATTTTCTAACTAGCGGACACCTTCCTTTTATTTCGCCACCTACATGGTTAGCATCAAA
Source organism: Legionella gratiana (assembly GCF_001467695.1). Classification (GTDB taxonomy): domain Bacteria; phylum Pseudomonadota; class Gammaproteobacteria; order Legionellales; family Legionellaceae; genus Legionella; species Legionella gratiana. Next base: position 315,985 of record NZ_LNYE01000029.1, on the reverse strand, counting down.
AAATGCGCAGCTTCCTTTATTTTTCCTGAAGGCCACCTGATGTGCATCACCGCCCTTTTGGCGATAAGAAATTATCGCACAATCAGAGTCACCCATAAATTTTTCAAAATTATCAGGATTAGTGATTGTGTTTTCCTCCACTAGGAGATCTTCATGCTCTAAGTTTTCAAAAGCAGAATGACGTCCATCTTGGCCTTTCTGATCGAGTTCATATTGATAATTTTCAGTTTCGACAGCATCCTTATAAATTTCGAAATCAGTTTTTTTTAACCACTCACCCTCCATTCCTTTCAGTGACATTTCAACATACTTATTTGCAAGGGGTTTACAAAGACCTTCATTAGAGCCATTACCATATTTATCAAGCAATACTCTTTGAGTGGTGAAACGTTCATAAGTAGGTTTCGAACTACGACTCCAAAAACGGCTAAACATTAAAACTCCTTAATAAACAATTCTTCGGTAGCTGCAGGGAACATATGAAAAAATAGTACGGCATGGTTATTAAAAATTCAACAACTAACGTATATTTTTGATTGGTGCGGATCTTAATACGTTTTCTGGAATACTATTCGATACGCAACACGTTGAATTTGTTATAGTAACTCCATAACACTTGTCTGATAACGAAGCCCTAATATTTTTCCAGAGCAAAAAAATTTTGGGGCTTTCTTGCCTTATATAACCGCCGATTTAAGTCAATCCTAATGGAAATTTGAATCATGATGTTTTAATATTTGCTCAACTTGAATTATATTTCATATATTTGTATAATTTATAAATATTACTCTGATTGGGTGACTGCAATGAGTAGGTCTAAAGATGAAGATCAAGATGAATTTGAATCTGAATTTGAGGGAATGACTGATGATGAAATTCAGGAGATTGTCGATGCAATGGAACAATCTAATGCTGAGAAGGAGAGTCCAAGCTCAAAAGGAGATCCACTCCTGTTAATAACTCTTCCGCTTTCTATCATCAAAAACTACATTTTTCCTCGGGACGACTTATCTTCTAAAACGTTTAATTGCCCATTACGGAAAAAATTACATGAGAAATGTACGGAAAGCTCGGAATTTCATAAAAATACGATTATCCCGGTCAATGTTTATCTTGATGAAAAAGCAGTTCCGTTACACCAAGAAGCCTATGATGCAATAGCGGAAGATATGGATACACCACCGCTGTGGAAGTCGGATGTCAGCACTACAAGTAAATTAAGTTCATATTGGCAAAAAAAAATGGATAACCAGATGAGCATTGCTCAAGCGTTTGAGAAATGCGGGGAATCCGAAGGAGCGAAGTTGCATACAACAATGGCGAGTTTTTATGGGAAAAATAAGTCTTTCACCAATAGCTTATACACAAAGTACAACCCCGCCGATTACTTTCCAGATTCTAAGGAGGAATTTGGAAATTTTTAGGCTACTCAACAAAGCCAACAGCCCCTAATTTAGTACTAAAGAACGGAACTTCGCATATTTCTATTTTTGGGATTATACTAATTCTAAAGCCTATGAATCTGTATATAGAATTAATAAAATGAAGTTCTTGCTCCCTTATTCCTCATCAATACGCTCCATATCACAGCATTCACCATTAAGATGGGCTTTAATGAAACCTTTTATTGGACTTCGTTCCAAACTCGCTGTAGTGAGGGAAGTGCGAGGAGAGACGGAGCACAGAACCGGAGGGTACACGCCAGTACATGAGGATTCGAGCACCGTATCGACGAAGCAATTCTCCACTACAGTAGCGTTTGGAACGAAGTCTATTGTCTTGTGCCTTTTATTTTCTTATGCAAATCCTGTTTATGCTATCCCTCCGCCCGAAACTTTAGCTTTTCTGGGAGGCAGCCTTGTTTATTCTGGGCTAATAGTCATTGGCCTTATAAGTATTTTCTTCAAATATATTTGGATAAAAACGAAGTTATACATGGCATGGCGTCTTTATCTGCCCTGGATTGTTTTTATTCTTATCCTATCCGTGATCGCTCTTAGTTTTTCAAAAATTCCAGCAATAGGGATCCAAAATACTCCTGTAACTGCTCAAACGATAAAGCATTGGAAAGAAACAAACTCCCAATTTGTCTTTATTGATTTACGTGATAGTAGCGAATACGACAAAATTCATATAGCAGGAGCCCTTAATTTTCCTGCAGGTACAGGTCTTAATGATTATTTAAAAAAGAATACTGACAAAAAAATAATTCTTTATTGTGACAATGGTTTCAAATCAGCAACTCTAAGCTGGTTAGATGCTGACCAAAATTTATTAAAGCAAGTACATAATGAAAAGAGACTTTTTTATTTTCCTGATGGCCTATATCAGTTCATGGATCTTGGAGAACAGAGTCCAGCTCCTGTTGTTATTAATATTCCTTGGGAGTACGCACAGTATTTATTAAAAAAAGCTTCTTTCATCCTGCTTCAATTTAAAGAGGACGCTCTACCCGAATATCAACAAATTATTTCAAAGAAAGACATTCCCATCATAAACTATCCGCAATCTCATGATGAGCTTGCGGAGCAATTAAATAATAAATTCAAGACTGTTAATTCTTATTTTACGTCTAATAATCAGGTGAAACCGTTTCCAATCGCAAGTTTTTTAATGGTGTTAGGCATTTTATTTGTCACTATGTTCTTCATCCGTCGTAAAGAATTGCTGCGAAGCCTATTTGCTGAGCCTTCAGTATGGTATCAATGGGGTACTGTATTAATAAGTCTTATTATGACCGTGCCTACCATCGCATTCAGTTTGCAACTGACTATTCCATTTGATGTATATCTCTATAAAGTAGATCCCAATCTACCTATGAATGCAGCTTATCTTATTCCAATCTATATGCTTTTTGTCTTAGCTTTGGGAATACTCCTTATGTATCCTAAGAAAAAACGGCTGGATTTTTTACGATACCAATTAAGTGCTGTTTTTGCACCTACTAAAAATAGGCTCACTGTGCGACAAATATCATGGAAAACGATTCTCATTCCTAGTACATGCCTCTACGTGCTTTACTTGATTCCGCTTCCTTTATCAAGCATGTTACTCATTAGTATTTTTCTACTGGTTCCTATTGTTGTTGATTTATCACTGTATGTGCTTATTAATCAATTTAAAAACTCAGATAACCACGCATTAAGCTTGCTGAAGCAATGTCATTATGATTGTGATCCGCAAGGACGCCCTTTTATCCAAATCAATACCTACAGTAACCACTCTTTAGGCACAATTAATCTTACCATTGAGAACCAATCAATCAGTTTGGGCTTATTTACTGGTTTGATCATAAACAATAACGAGTCCAGTCAGAGTACATCCTTTCAAGAGAGGTATGATTTAAATGAACAAAAACGAACAAGACTGGCAGGTATGATTCGAAATTTATTAGTTTTATTTCAACAAGATATTGAACTTACTCTTGATCAAGAACAAGATATTATTTTGATTAAATTACACCATAATCATCATGACAGCAGAGTCATTAATCGCCATATTTTATTAACACATTATCAAATGATTCCTGGACACATTCAGGAACAACGCTTTACATCATTACCATTACAAGAAACTTTTGCCAATCCAACGCCACTACTTCTTAGCATTCTCAAACACCGTTGGAGTAATGAGGGTGGATGCCTTAAAGCCTTGCATAAACTAGGTTTACTCATTAAAAAGAAAGAAATAACTCAAGAGCAATTTATTGCCTTTTGCAATCAAATTTACATTGATAATGCATTTGAACAAGCGATTTTTTCCAGCAATAAATTGCTTGCATGGATTCGAAACAAAGTAGTACGTCTGCAATTTCGTCTCGCTACTGAAAGCATTCTTCAAGATTACCATATGCTAATAGCACCTAAGATTCAGATAAGAATAATGAAACTTACTGAATATTTACATCAGCCTTTATCGGTACGGAAACTACAACGAATTCTCAAACAAACACTTACAGGTTTATACAAACAAAGTACCATGTGGCAATTCTACAGTAGTCTTTTACATCAAGATGCATTTCGCCAACTGCAAATTGCTGCAACCAACACCACTTCTCATATGTCCGAGTTACTGCATTCCTCTTTTGAGGCCTCTCAATCCTTAGCAATCGCCTCCTACTATGAGCTTTCAGATCAATCGAACTTTACAACAATCAATTTAAATCAAAAATCAAACTCAAATCTCCGTGATGCTTTTTTAAACACAGAATACGTACGCACTCATTTACGACAATTTCAATTAAAAGAATGGCAATTGATAAACCTACTCTTGGAGAAACTAACCCAACAATTAGAATTGCCCATCAGTCTATCCTATTTAACAATGGATGAGTTTCGTACATTACCTAAAAAACGAAGTGCACTTATTGAATTATTGGAAGAGGGTTATACAACATGGAAGCTGCAAAATCAGTATCAATTTCCCAATACATTTTCGCTACATGACATCGAACAACTGCCTTTAAATACAACAGAACAAATCGTCAGTATCCAGCCTTCGGCAATTAGAGTTTCAGGAAACCAACACATATGTGCTGGTACTGCCGTAGTATTTAAAGAAGGACTCAACCTTGAAGCACTAGGAAAGAGTAGTATTTTAATAGCAGATAACCTATTACCCGAACAAATTATTTCTTGTCAGCACTTAAAAGGTATTATTTTAAAAAAAGGGGGATATCTAAGTCACAGTTCAATTATCGCTCGAGAAAAAAACATAGTCATGATTGCTCAATTTCCAATAGCAACGCTTAACGATAAAAGCAAATTAATCATTCACTCAGGAAATCAAGTACGTGTTTTGAAAAATAAATTTATTGATTGGGACTTTCTTGAAGAATTGAAAGATAATGCAGCAATAGGCAATAAGGCTCAGCGTTTAGCATTATTGAGCCATCATCGATTTAATATCCCTGAAAGTGTGATTTTAAAACATAATACGATTAAAAAAATTTATGAGTTAGTTTCATCCGCAAGCGAACATTCATTATGGCAAGAATATTATGAAGAATTAAACCAATTATTTGAGCTGGTAGCAGCACATACTCCTATTATTGTACGTTCTTCAACTAATGTAGAGGACTCAAGTTGCTACAGTTATGCAGGAATATTTTATTCTCAAGCGAATATCAACAATATGGACGAATTTATTTCTGCCATCTGTGCCTCATGGAAAAACATGATACAACGCCAAACACTGCTCAAAGAATACAGTGGAGAAAATGAATTAACCTTACATCTTATTCTACAACCCTACATTAAAGGACAAGCGGGTGGTGTGTTATTTACTAAAAGTGAAACTCCAGACTTAATGTGTGTTGAAGTCGCAAGCAATGGAATTGAAGGAGTTACAGAAGGTAATGGTGCTCTAGCATCCTTGCGCATTAATGCGCAAGGTCAAACGTTCTATGAGCAAGGTGAAAAAAATATACTTAATAAAAAGCAATACCAAGACTTATATCACTTAGGGCGCCAATTAGAAACTCAATTTGGCAAAGCGCAGGATATAGAGTGGATTATTGCCGATCAACAGCTTTATGTGATTCAATGCAGGGATATTAGTGATAAAGGTCGATTAATAGAAAATCAAACTGCAGATCGTGCATCAAATGAACTATAAACCTAGAAAAAATAAATAGCTTTTCAATCTGAAGTTTGATGCTCATCCAAATAAATAACGACAGATTATTACAGAGGCTATAATACCTGCTAAATCGGCTAACAACCCTGCCGGAATCGCATGTCGTGTACGACGAATACCTATAGAACCAAAATAGACTGCAATGACGTAAAAAGTTGTCTCTGTACTTCCCATCATCGTTGCGGCAATTTTGGCAATTAATGAATCTCCGCCATATTGATGAATTAACTCTGCCATCAATCCAGTTGAAGCACTTCCCGAAAAGGGTCGGATTAAAGCTAGAGGCAATACTTCAGGTGGCATCCCAATCATTGCCAGAAGTGGTGCGAGTAACCTCGCCATTAAACTAAAGAAACCGGATGCTCGCAACATCCCAATAGCAACTATCATCGCAATAAGATAAGGAACAATATTTAAAACGGTATCAAAACCTTGCTTCGCACCAACAATAAATGCATCAAATACATTAATTTTCTTAACTATCGCAGCATAAAAAGGAATACCTACAATAAAAATTAAAAGCATCCAATTCGATAGTTGATTCGCAAATTCCATCATAAATTTTTTGTCCTTTTAATACGAAACATTGGCAATTTAGCCAACTGTCTTACCGAAACAACAGCAACAACAGTAGAAATTATGGTGGCGATCAAAGAGCTCACAATAATACTACTGGGATTAGTACTTCCATTCGCCGCTAAATAAGCAATAGCCGTTGCGGGGATGAGTTGTACGCTTGACGTATTAATTGCTAAAAAAGTACACATTGAATTGGTCGCAATTTTTACATGCTCATTAAGTGTTTGCAACTCCTTCATCGCTTGCAATCCGAATGGCGTTGCTGCATTAGCAAGTCCTAACATATTGGCAGCAATATTCATCGTCATGGCACCCATAGCAGGATGATCGGGTGGAATATCAGGAAAGAGCCATTTTAAAATTGGCCGGAGTAACTTACCCAATAAGTTAACTAAACCCGATTCAGTAGCAATGGACATAATCCCTAACCATAAGGACATGATCCCTGCTAAACCAAGTGCTATTTCAAAACCTAATTTAGCGGAATCAGTGACAGCCCGTGCTACTTCATCGATTCGTCCCTCAATAACGCCAACGATTACGGAAATTACTATCATGCTTAGCCAAATTATATTCAGCATTCTTGCCTCCCTCCTCTGAGACAGGTTAATATGTCTCTCTTATTTAGCTTTAAATAGAAAAAACTCATGAAGTACACATTCACTTCCTTAAAGCATTTAGTTTTTATAACCTGCCTAAGCTCTTCTGTTGTTGGCTATACTTTTGACTCAACTGCCACTGAAAAACAAGCTAATTACTCAATAGAAGAACTATACCATAGACTCAACAGCATGCCGAACAATTCCATGGCGGAAAGAATCGATTGGATCAGCGGTCAATTTTTAGGAGTACATTACGTATTGGGTTCATTAGGAGAAGGCACTAAAGCATTGTACGATCAATTTCCACAATATCGAGTTGATGCCTTTGATTGTGATACCTATGTCAATACTGTTTTATCTTTAGCATTAGCAAACTCACTTACCTCGTTTCAGCAATGTGTCAAAAATATACGTTATAAAAATGGGGTTGTTTCTTACATACAACGCAATCATTTTACAGGTTTAGATTGGAATCAAAACAATCAGAAAAATGGAATACTTAAAGACATTACACTGACTTTTAAAGATCAAAACCACCAACCAGTCGCTAAAATGGCTGAGGCTGTTATTAATAAACCCAAGTGGTACAGCTATAAGACCATTGATACAATTAGATTAGAAAATACGAATGATGAGAAAGCAGAAGAACGCTTGGTTGAATTGAAAAATAAAGGTTCAAAATTGGAAATTACCACAGAAAAGGTTCCTTATCTGCCATTTACAGCATTGTTTCCCGAAAAAAATAAACCTAACATGCATTTATTTGCCCAAATTCCTAATGGTGCAATCATTGAAATAGTTCGCCCGAATTGGGATCTCAGTCAAAAAATTGGTACTGCATTAAATATTTCACATTTAGGATTTGCAATTCGTGATAAAGGACAATTGTACTTTCGCCAAGCTTCATCAGAATATGGCAAAGTAGTTGATACTCCACTGATTGAATATCTTGAAAAAGCCTTAAAGAGCCCTACGATTAAGGGCATCAATGTGCAAGTGGTGTTGCCTCAAAAACCATTAACAGACTGTAAAAACCTGTCTAACGATTAGGATCATAAAAATGAATTACGGATTAACCTATAAACCCTCGTTATCTGCTAGTGAATGCCTTGTACTCGGGGTGTTTTCTGATACAGATCTTCCTGATTTTGCCCAAAATATAGATAAAGAGCATCATGGCTTGCTAAATAAACTGATTCACAAAGCAACGGAACCAGGCGATGTGCTTTGGCATCATAATTCGCAGGGTAGTTTATTAATAATACAATGTGGTGAGAAAGCGAAATTTAACCTTAACCAGCTAAAAAAACGCATCACAGAGATAATAGGTGCTTTAATCAAACATCGCATCAACTCTGCAATTTTATGCGTGCCACAAATTTCTGGATGCTCTCCGGATCAGCAACTGGAACAGATGGTTATTCTAATTGATAATCAACGCTATCAATTATTAGACTTCAAAAAGAAAAAGGCAAAACCACATCAATTAGAAACAATTAGTTTTTATTTACCCAACGCCACTGAGCAAAGCATAAAACTAGGCAAAGCAATTGCCACCGGAGTTGAACTAACACGTCATTTAGCGAATATGCCTGCCAATATTTGTACTCCTACCTATCTTGGTGAGCAAGCAATCCAGTTAGCAAACGAATTTCCTCAAGAACTAAACTGCAAAGTACTTGGTCCAGAAGAAATGCGTGACCTGGGTATGGAAACATTATTAGCAGTCGCCCAAGGCTCAGCCCAACCACCAAAACTTATAGACATTCACTACAAAGGAGCAGGAGATAATCCTCCGATTATTCTTGTGGGTAAAGGCATTACCTTTGATTCAGGTGGTTTATCCATTAAACCCGCTAATGCTATGGATGAAATGAAATATGATATGTCTGGAGCCGCCAGCGTCTTAGGAACAATAAAGGCCTGTGCCCTGTTAAAGCTGCCAATAAATGTCATTGGCTTAATTGCCAGTGCTGAAAATATGGTCAGCGCTACTTCAGTTAAATCGGGTGATATTGTTACCAGCATGTCTGGACAAACTGTTGAAATTATCAATACTGATGCTGAAGGCCGCCTTGTATTGGCCGATGCTCTAACTTATGCTGAACGCTATAACCCTGAATTTGTCATTGATATTGCTACTCTAACTGGCGGGATTATTGTTGCCCTAGGAACGGTTGCATCAGGGTTTATGACTCAAGATGAGGAGCTCGCACAGCTCATTGAAAAAGCAGCGACAGAAAGCAATGACCGTGTATGGCGCATGCCTTTAGATGAAGATTATCAGGATGCGCTTGATAGCCCCCTAGCGGATATGATCAATGCGGGCTTTGATCGAACAGCCAGTAGTATTACTGCCGCATGCTTCCTGTCTCGTTTTACCGAAAAATATCGTTGGGCACATATAGATATTGCAGGCACTGCTTGGATTTCTGGTAAAAATCGTAATGCTACTGGCAGACCCGTTCCTTTATTAATTGAAATAATACGCCATGCCGCCAATTCGCGTTGATTTTTACCTGTTAGCCAATGAGCAGAATAATGCTCGTTGGTTGCTCGCCTGTCGCCTCTTGGAAAAAGCCTATGCTAAAGGACATAAGGTTTACGTCTTGTGCACTAATAAACAAGACGCTGAATTTCTAGATGAGCTCTTGTGGACTTTCAAAGAGGACAGCTTCATTCCTCATAACCTACAAGGTGAAGGCCCCGAGCCTCCCCCTCCAATACAGATTGGATATGAACGGGAACCAAGAGGATTTAATGATATTTTATTGAACCTTTCACATAATATTCCCCCTTTTTATACTAAGTTTAAGCGTATCATGGAAATAGTCCTTAATAGTGAGGCAGACAAAGAACAAAGTCGTGCTCATTATAGAAGTTATAAAGCGAATGGGTGTGAATTGTATACTCACCAAATGAAATAGATTATTTCAATAACTTCTTAATAAATCGATACACAAGGAGAGCACCGTATAACTTGGGGTAAATAAAGGAGAACAGCATGCTACGTACCGTTGTTGCCCCTATTTATCCACCATTCATTTTCTTATTCGGGATAATTTTTTTTGACTCTTCCTAGGGTACTTTTTTATAACCTGGGATTCTGCATATTGAACAAATGAAAAATTTAGCTAATGCAGGCAGAGGCCTCTGTTGTTATAGATCAAAATGTAAGAAATAAGTTTTAAAGAAAAGAGACGTTGTAAGCAGCCATTGCTTTGGCAACAAAAGCAAACTTATTCTATAATGTACATATAGTATTTTTAATGTTCGAGAAAAGTAATGCCCTCTGATGTAGAAAAATTATTAGAGCAGATAAATAGTGCTCAACAAAAATTACAAAAAAAAGCGGAGAAATATACTAATTTACCGATGCAATTAAAAACAGAAATAGAAAGTTTATGTAAAGAGACAATTTCTCGCTTAGAAGAATTACGTAGTAAAGATCCTAAAGATCCGCAAACTATAAAAGATCTGCAAACTATAAAAGAAAATTTAGATAAAACTAATTTTCTTGTTGATAGTGTTAATCTAACCCTCACGGTCAAAAAAACAAATCCTTCGTTCTTACCTAAAATAGCTAATGAAACGAGACGTATTGGCAAAACTTTTAACGAGATGACATACGATGATTCGAGGTCTATGGGTAATAAATTGTGGACTTGCATGAAATCCGTGGTAACTACTTGTTTAGATACAGCGATTGGAGCAAGTAAGGGTATGAGGCAAGGTTTTGTTGAGAATGAAGGTTTTTTTAAAACCATGGGTGGTGTTCTTAAAGGGGCTGCTACTGGTGCTGTATTAGGAGCATCAAGGGGATTTGCAGATTCATTTATGAATGATGGGGAAAAAGCAAAAAAAATGATCGCAAACCTCCGAGAAGATCATGGTAATGAACTCCTAGAGCTTTATGAAAAAATAAAAAATGAGAAGGATCCTGCATATCCAGCCAATAAAGCACGAATTGAGATTTTAAAGGAAGAAGGAAAATATTTATCTGAATTAGAAAGACGATTAGAAAGTAATCCAAATGATAAAAAAGTGCACTCTGAAATTGTAGGTTCATTACGTACTTTATCTTTAACGAGCGCTGGATCCGCATTAATGCATACTGCATTAGAAGTTATTCATGATTTTAGCTCTCCTCAAAAATTTGGAGGTCTAGAGGGAGCTAAGGCACTAGAGAATTTAGGAAAAGATGTAGTTAGTGCCGCTAAAAATTTTAATGCCATTTTAGATAACTCTCAGACTGCTTTACCTTCTAAACTATTTAGTTTAACTAAAGCCTTTGCTATGTCTGCCTGGGAGGGTGTAAAAGGTTGTATGAAGGGCTTGGCAGAAGGATTCCAGCAAGGGAAAGGACTGTCAACCATAGGAAGTACAATAAAAGGAGCATTATTTAGTGGTTTCTCTGGTGCTGTCAAGGGATTTAACCAGTCTCTTGAAAAAGACCTGTCATTAACGGCACCATCCGGTAGTAACAAGAAAGTTGCTCTCGGTGACACTCCTTTAGTACCCGACAATGATAAAGATTTAGATAAAGGTCTTGAGTCAAATTTGGGATTAAGTGGGGTAAAATAACAAGTGTAGCCCCGTATCCATTCTCTATGTAGATCATTCGGGCTACCAAATATTTAATTAATTAATCCCAAAGCACATCTTTATCCTTTTTAATGGCTGCTTGTAATAAACTAATCAAAGGAACGGCACGTTTTTTCAAACTAATTTTTCCATCGTTTTCTTCATCATCCTCTACTATTTTTTCTTCTTTGCCGAGACCAGACTGTAAATGCGTCAATGCTTCAGGAAGATTTTCAGACTTGATTGCTCCTGGAATTGTGCCGCTATGTCCCATTAAAGAAAGTAACTGTCTAGCTACATCCGCAAAATAAGTGATGTCTTCATAAGCATCCGTGTGAAATGTGACTAACATCAAAATCTCCTTTTAATTTTGTATCACCCTATGATCGTCCGTAAGTACTCAATAAATATGCTGCAATGGTACGAAACCCCATTGCTTCACCACCCTCTGGTTTACCGGGTTTGCTGCTTAAATTCCATGCCATAATATCAAAATGTATCCAAGGGATGGTCTTTGACACAAAACGTTGCAAAAATAATCCTGCAACAATTGCTCCTGCATAAGGATGATCACTTGCATTGCTTAAATCAGCTACATTGGAGCGAAGTATCTCTTCATAAGCATCAAATAACGGCAAACGCCAAACAGGATCAACAGCCTTCAAAGAAACATCACTCACCGCTGCAGCGAGTTGATCGTTATTCGTCAAAAATGCAGCGATTTCACTCCCCACTGAAACTCGAGCAGCACCTGTTAATGTAGCAAAGTCGATTAATAATTCAGGTTGTTCTTCACATGCTTTTACTAAAGCATCCGCCAAAATCAACCGACCTTCCGCATCGGTATTGTGTACTTCTACGGTTAAACCATTACGCATGGTGAGAATATCCCCGGGTCTAAATGCATCGGGTCCCAGAGAGTTTTCTACTGCAGGAATAAGCATATGTAACCGAACAGGTAAATTACGAGTCATAATCCACTGTGCGAGGCCGATTACATGAGCTGCTCCGCCCATGTCTTTCTTCATAAGGCGCATTCCAGAAGCTGATTTAATGTCCAAACCACCGCTATCAAAACATACTCCTTTTCCTACCAAAGTAATACGAGGATGTTTCTCATTGCCCCAAGTTAACGACAACAAACGCGGAGCAGATTTAGAAGCGCGTCCTACAGCATGGATGGCTGGAAAATTACCCGTGATTAACTCATCGCCAACCCACTGTTTAAATTGGGCATGATGGGTTTGTGCTAATTGCTCAACGAGTTCAGCCATTTCTTTTGGTCCTAAATCACTTGTTGGCTTATTAATTAAATCTCGAACTAAAAATTGCGCTTGTACTAAATTTAAGAGTTCATTTAAATCATCCGAATCCACTACCAGAATACGTGGCTGAGCTTCGTTTTTTTTATACGCATCAAAACAATATTGTGCTAAAGCCCAATTCATTAATGCCTCTTGAGAACAGAAACCTTGTAACTTATAAGTATTGGGAGGAAGTAATAGCGCTGCATTTGCCATAGCCTGAGCCTGATTTTCATCACCAGTGCCTATATAGGCTTTATCAATTAAACCATCTGCATTAAAGATGAAACAAGAATCACCTATATTTCCCTTAAATTGCTGTAAAGCAAAACAATTTTGCTCTGCAGCTGTTAGCATCTTGCTCTGTTCTTCCCACTGACCTTGTGACATCAAATAAAGAGGAATAGCCCTATCCCTCTCAGTTTCATAAAATAACTTTGCTTGCATCTCTTTATTCCTTCACTTGACCGCGAAAATGGGAAGCTCTTAACCCTGTTAATCCTAAAACCAAGATGTAAATGACAATTGCCACCAATACATGGAGTGATAATACACTTAAACGTTTTACCGGAGAAAAATTTAGCCAATAACTTACTGTTCCACTCATGTAAACTAAATAAATACTAATTGCAATATTAGCACAAATTAATTGCATGCTAAATTTTAACCATCCAGGAGAGGGTTTAAACACCCCACGCTTAATCAGTAAAAATAATAAAGTGCCACAGTTTACATAACCTGCCAATGCAGAGGCCAAAGTTAAGCCAGCATGAGCAAAATGCCAGATAAATAGGGAACATAGTAACGTATTCACTACCATACAAATAGCACCTACTTTAACTGGGGTACTGATATCTTGTCGGGCATAAAAACCTGAAGCCAATACTTTAACCATCATAAAAGCAGGAACACCTGCTCCAAGAGTAATTAAACTTTTTTGGGTTTGGAGTACATCGTTGATGGTGAACTTCCCATAGGCAAAACAACTGGCAATTAAAGGCATGGCAAATAAGCACAACCCCAAACTGGCAGGAATTCCAATCAGTATAATTAACCGCAACCCCCAATCTAACGCACTGGAATATTGACTCATGCTCTGCTCGGAGTGTCTCCTAGAGAGATGGGGTAGAATTACCGTAGCAACAGCTACCCCGAAAACGCCCAAAGGAAAGTCAGTGAGACGATCCGTATAATACAACCAGGAGACACTCCCTACTTTTAGGAAGGACGCAAAAATACTATCAACCATTAAATTGAGTTGGGCTATAGAAACACCAAATAAAGCAGGGATCATTAATTTTAGCACTTGATTAACCCCGGCATCATTTCTCACCACACGTGGTCTTACAAGTAAATTACGTTGATGTAAAAAAGGAATTTGAAAAAGTAACTGTATAATCCCCGCAATAAGCACTCCCCATGCCAATCCTACTACAGGTGTTGGTAAATGAGGACATAAATAAATTGCCGCAAGAATCATGCAGATATTAAGTAAAACAGGAGTAAATGCAGGAATTGCAAAATAACCATAAGTATTGAGCACTGCTCCAGCCATGGCTGTTAAAGAAACCAACATCAAAAAAGGAAAAGTAATACGCAGCATTTCTGTGGCCAGTACTGCACGACTACTATCATGACTAAATCCCGGAGCAAATAAAAAGATAATTACAGGCGCTGCAAACATGCCAATTAACGTAACAACACTAAGAATAGAGCCTAAATAACCAGCAATACGAGCAATAAAAATGCGAACATCTTCTGGAGTTCGTGTTTTTTGGTATTCAGCGAGCACAGGAACAAATGCTTGCGCAAAAGCCCCTTCCGCAAATAAACGACGCATAAAATTAGGAATACGGAATGCAACAAAAAAAGCATCCATACCTGCTTGAGCACCAAAAAAATTAGCAAGAACCATATCACGCACAAAACCAACAATGCGTGAAATAAAGGTCATCACTGATACTAATGTGGTTGATCGTAATAAACTTTGTCGTTTAGGTACCATAATTTCTGCATCTGCTGCTGACATAATTTTAAAAATAAAACGAAGATTTCTTATGATATACCTAAATCCTTCATCTTACATAATCCTATAACACATGAGACGTGAAACAATCATTTTCACTAAGAAACAAATAAGCCAAAATTTGATTTTTCCCTGAGGAAACAAAGAAATTATATTGACAATTTATATCTTGTTGTGCATGATCACCATCTTTTGTACCGACTGAATGAGTGGAGATTTTTAAGTGGCAAATATTAAATCAGCAATCAAACGCGCTCGCCAAAACGTTAAACTGCGCCAACATAATGCCAGTGCACGTTCTATGTTCCGCACTTACATTAAAAATGTGCTTAAAGCTGTTGAATCAGGTGATAAAGAAGCCGCTCATGCTGCCTACGCCAAAGCACAACCTATTATTGACAAAGCCGCAGGAAAAGGTTTGATTCATAAAAATAAAGCTGCACGAATTAAAAGCCGTTTAGTAGCACGTGTCAAAGCAATGTCTGCATAATTATTCATTGACTTAAGGAACTTGTTGTTGTCCTCGCGAAAGCGAGGACTCATTTTGATGCAGGGACAATACTAAAATAGACATGGATTCTCGCTTTTGCGAAAATGACACTAACCCTTAAATCAATGCCAGTGAGGGGCTAACTTTTTACACAGCATTTACGTTGCTAGTTAATTTCCATTTTCTAGCTAATTCAAAGGCATTTTGCGCCGCTTCGTGCTGTCCGTTCTTTCCAGCCGCATCAATGAAACTAGTAAATGTGATTGAATTAGCCAATCTTAATTTTTTGGCTAATTCAAAGGCCCTTTGAGCTGCCTCAAACTGCCTATTCTTCCCTGCAATGTTGATGAAGCTATTAAATGTAAATTCATTGACTAACTTCCACTGTTTCGCTAACTCAAAGGCATTTTGAGCAGCTTCAAATTCTCCACTCTTTCCTGCTAAATCAATAAAACTGGCAAAGGTAACCTGATCAAGCAATCTTTTTTCCTTAGCTTGTGCAAATGCATTTTGTGCTGCTGCAAACTGTCCGTTCTTCCCTGCTGCGTTAATGAAACTATTAAAAGTAATCTGATTCGCTAACCTTCTGCTCTTGGCTAATTCAAAAGTATTTTGCGCCATTTCAAACTGTCGGTTTTTACCTGCTGCATCAATGAAACTTGCAAAAGTGACCTCATTAGCCAATTTCGAGTTTTTAGCTAGCTCAAAAGCATTATACGCCAAATCGAATCGCCCGTTTTTACCTGCTGCATCAATAAAACTAGAAAAGGAAGCTTCATTGAGCAATTTACATTTTTTAGCAAATTCAAAGGTATTTTTTGCTATCTCAAATTGTCCATGCTTTCCTGCTACATCAATAAAGGTCGCGAAGGTAATTGCATTAGACAATTTCCATTCTTTGGCCACCTCAAATGCATTTTGTGCTGCATGGAACTGCCCATTTTTTCCTGCGGCAACAATGAAACTATTAAACGTAATCACATTGACTAATTTCCGTTTTTTAGCGAATTCAAAAGCATTTTTTGCTGCTTCAAACTTTCTATTTTTTCCTGCTAGAGTAATGAAACTATTAAAGCTGGCTTCATTAGCTATTTCTTTAACGATTAATAGATTGTAAACCGTACATATAAAATTCCAATCTCTATTAAACTTATTCATTAATTGATTACAAACAACCACATCGATACTATTTTCGGGAGCGTTTTTTAAAAGAGATAAAATAGACGATAAATCTTTTTGAGATGCAATTTGTTTACTCAATATTATTGCGCACCTAATATCCTTTTCCCTTGTTACTTTATCACTTAAGATTTTTATTAATTGTTCAAACATAATAACCCTCACTATCTAGTGATTTTGATTAGCTCTTAACCAATTTCTCATCCCTTATGTATTATTTTATACATACAAGTCTTAACCCTAAGTGATTTCAAAATGAATAAAATTCATAGCGTATTACGAAAAAGAATGGTGAGGTCTGTTTCACTGGGAGCTAGGTCGAACATTTTTCTAGAAATTGAGGAGGCCCTATTCTTGGGTGCAGGGAGGCTAGTTGGTTAAAAACATAATAGCTCAGCACGTTAACCGCGCGAAGCGGCGGTTACTGCTGAGCACGTACCTAAAGACTATCCTAATTTAGTTGATCGATAAGACTACAATTCATGATAGTCCTATAGATTCTATACTTTGTCACAAAGACGCAATAGAAATCCATCACTAACTACCACGTAAAGATCTATTATTTATCATTACTGCTGCTCTTGCATTTGTGAGGTCTTCCTCTAAGGACGCATAGATATCAAAAGATTGCATTATATTTAAAAAACGTTCATTCATCTGCAAAAAAGTGACGAGTGCCTCCGCTACAGCCTCATCTTGAGGATAAGAAACTAATCGATTCAAAGAACCCTCAAGAATATTATTTTTCTCCAAAACTTCAGCCTCAATCGCCTCAACCTCATCTAGTGAATCCGTCTGACTAAGACGATCCTTAAATTTATCTTCTTGACTCATAAGAATTTCTGAAACGGGCTGAAGCTCATTGAGATGATTAATAAAATTACGCGCTTCATTCTTTTGAACATCCGTTAAATTTCTTAATGCTTTTTCAAGAAAGATTGATTCTTTCTCTTCCAAAACGCCCCCTGTTCTAACATATTTTGAGAGCGTTCCTATATATTTAGAATTGTACATCAACGCTGAAGCTTCCTGTCCCTCTCCCATGGTCCGTGTCGATAAAAACTGATGTGTCTCTTTTCCTTGTGTAATTAATTTTTTAACAACATTATCGAAATCTGTTTTTGTTTTTACCGAATAAAGCTCTTCTTGCAACACTTCCAGCTTTTTGCAAAAAGATTTTGCTTCTTCTTCGACTGTAATGAAGTTTTGAGCGATGTGATTAGCAATAATCCTCTTGTCCTGGAACAATTTAGTACTCATCTCTATTTCCTCAATAATTGGCGCTTATTATCCTAGAAAAAACAGTTGGTTCCTACTGTGCGTGCTACCGACCCAACTCCTTTTTCTAGGATTATTTAGACTGATTTAATTAAATCAGTAGATAAACTTTTATAATTAATGAATTTATATTCAATCATATTATCCATGATTAATGCTAATAAATTTCCATTTAATGAGTTGACCAAAATTCACTTGCTAATCATTTGTTAATAATTATGAGCTATTATAATCCAATATATTTATTTTTGTGCAAAAATCTTTTGGAAACTGATGAAAGCACTTAAATCTAGAAAAGATAGTGCGTTACATGGTGAAATAACAACAAACACCCAATAATGAACTAAACTTAAACCATTAGCAAATAAAAGAATCAACAAAAGGGTGTTATTATGATAACTGTAATGAATTTAAGAAAAATTTCACAATCATATGACAATAAATTTAAAAATGAAGGCTTTAGTTTGTTTCATGAACAAAAACTAATGGATGTGTTTAATAACGTATTCCAGGACGGAGATGAAACTCGGGAAATAACCCCATTGGAGTTTGAACAATTCTTCAATAAAGGAATATATTCAAGAATTCTTATGCCAGAACAAGATGTTAATTATCGAAATGCTTGTGATTTGATCAACTCGTGTTTTGGAGCACCTTCCTTAGGAGAGGATGATAGTATTTTAATAGAAATTAGAAATCTTGCATCTGCGGGCAGATTATCTGCTACCCTTTTATCTCTTGCATCAATTAATCCAAATCCCCTTGATTTTCTTAAAGCATGTCAGCTTTCATTTATTGATGATGAAGTTATCGCCGCCTTATCTGGAAGCAACAATCCAATTGAAAGTGCTGAAGCGTTAAGAGATGGCAAGAATAAAGGATTTGTTGGCACCATTGAACAACAAACATTGATAGTCCAGCATAATGCACCGAAAAAATTGATCAACGCTTTATTAAGTTTTCAGAAGGAATTCAACGAGACGTTACACATAAGGCAGGATACCATTGATGCCCTAATAAAGCATGATAATCCTGAAAAAATATGCGCAGCCCTTGTTCAATTAAGTCAAAAATCAATTGGCTTATCTGACCAGCTAGAATCAGAACTCTTTAAACTAGAAGATCCTGAGTCATTCGTGGAATATTTAGATGCTGCCTATAAACTACACCTCGTTTATTCATTTAACATAATACAGAAGGATCTATTCACTCACCCTCAACCCAAAGAATTTCTTGAGGCATTAAATCTCTTAAACCGAAAAGGAGTATCACTTGATGACAATGAATACAGTTTTTTAGCTAAAGCAAAAAAACCAGTGGTGGCTTCTGAGGCTTTAATAAGTTTAAAAGAATTACTTTTATCTAATGAAATTAGGTTAAATATTTTATCCAAATCCAATGAAGAAGCAATAGAATTAATTAGCCAATTATCTGAATTAAAGAAAAACAACATACAACTTTCTGATAAATACATTACTAAGATAATTGAAAGCAAAAACTTTAAGGATATTACTAATTCGTTAATTCATTTAAAGAAAAATAACAGCGATCTTTTATTAAATTTTTCAAATATTGAAATGATTATAAATCATCCCAGACCTAAGGTAGTTGTGGATACTATCAAGGGACTAATAACACTGAATAATACAATTACTCAGAACGACTTAGACTATATAAGTAAGGATATTTTTAATGACTGGCGCTCTGATAAAACGCCAACTTTTAATATCAATCGATTACCAACTGAATTCGAAGCAACAAAACTAAAATCTAAAAGCGTCCAAGATGCTGTTAAACAAAGGGTAGCTAGTAAGTATCATGAAAGTACTCGACTTATGGAGCAATCGGTAGCTGATCTCTCTTTGGAATACGTTAGAGGAACAAGGGATGTTGAGCCTCCTTTTTCTAAGAATAAAACAGAAACCACCGAGGTCTCAATAGATAAAAAGGCCGGCCCTTTACTGCAATATGCTAATATATACAGCCAAAGATATCTTGATTTGCTAAAAGCCTATGTGCATATTGATGCTGTAAAGGGTATTCCAATGATACCTGTTGATGCAGGTCAATTAAAACTTCATGGCTTCACCTCAAAAGACATTTTAAAAATGCAAGGTGCCTGCAAAATATTCACATCTGAAATTTCTCCAAACATAAAAAGCATTCTGAAAGAAGGAAATAACTCTGAAGCATTTGTTTCGATTATAAAGTTATTGACAGAAAATCAGAGTCTGTTTATCACTAAAGGACAAAAATTAGCTGATTTCCCTAAAGAAACCTTAGAAGATTATGTTACCCGTGTACTCATTCTAGAGAAAATAGAGGAAATTTTACCTCATAAAGAGATTGATGCCATTAACTATTTAAAAGAGGTTTTAAAAGGTCATTCAACTTTGAAATGGAAAGATGCTTTAGCTTTATCAAAACCTGATTTGGAAAAAGAGATAGGATGTGCTTTAACAGATAAACAGTATAGCGAGTTAATTGCACTAAAAAATGTTAGCTTTTCATTAACTCCAGAGCAACATAAAAGAATGGTTGACGAATTCACGAAATATGACTCAATACCGAATGACGAAAAATGGTATCTTCATCAAACTCATTTTCTTATGCACGACTTTGGACACTTGTCATACGATGTAATTGCTGAACAATTAGAAATTGTAGGTAATTTAAATCCAAGCAAATTGGAGGAAACAAGTAAAAAAGTTGGCGAAGATGAACGCTTATTAATGGAAATTAGACATCGAATTGCTGGGGATAGCACAAAGCAGCAAAACTCTCCTGGAACTCTCGGTAGTAATCCTCTAGCCTATTTAAATGTATTGGAAAAGGGTGAACCAGATAATCCTGAAGCAGAATTTAGAAATAAAATGTTCTTTGTTTATATGTGTAACCATTTCGCAAATGCCGTGGTTAAAGATGATGAGATGGTAAAAGATATTAATAATTGGCTAAAAGAAAATGGAAAAGACTGGTCTCTTGATATGAGTTTTATCGCAACAATGCGTAATAGAGGCGCATGGTATATACCTGAAATTTTTAGATATGGGGCAAATGCTGGATTAAATTCTCAATATAGAAAGAGTAAATCAGATGCAGATGTAGAGAAATACTATAAAGAGCATCCTAATATCTCCTTAGAGCAAGCAATGAGTGGTACATCAGATATCAATGCCTTTCACAGAAGACCACTTTCCTCTCGTGAATACTTTAATCAGGTAGGGGAATTACGATATCAAAAAAACGACCCCCGAAATGAACGCCAATTAAATTTTGGTACCGGTGCTGCAATATTTGATTTAGCTCGAACATCAAATACCTTTAGTGAATCTACAAATGAATATTTGGATACTGTAGATGAGTTGGGGATTCCAGTATGTGCTGGTATATCAGGAACTTTAGACCAGTCAACTGCCATGGCAGGTTTAGTTGGGTTAGGTGTATCCGAAGATATGAGTCAGCGACAATATGAATTAGAAACAATTCGTATGGCTTATCTTGCGTTTATGGTTCCTGGGGGAGACCATACAGTGCATGAAATTATGCAATCAGGCACGACATATGGCTTACCCTATGTTGCTGGTCCAGGTTATGAAAATTATATTTTCCCTCGGGATGGCGTGTATGTTAAAAGCGAATTACAAGCATTACAACAAAAACGTGGCAGCAACCTTCCTGAATATTATCTAAGTGAGGATTACGTTAACACTGTGGTTCAAGAAGTGGAAAATGAAATGCTTGCATCTCAAAAGGATGTCAACCTTTTTATTGAGCGATTGAATGCAGCAAAGGCAAACTCACTAAATCCCGAACTAGCAAAGAAACTATCCGATAAGGACTATCAAGAAATTTTAAATTTCTTTAGTAATGAAAATAATAAAGAATTACAAGATAGCTTATTGTTGCTTAAACCTGGAGATTCTATTCGATTTTCAAAAGAATCAACCCAGTTACCTCGTACAATTAATATTGTCCGAAGTTCAAATGGTGAATATAAGCTTATTGCGGAAACAAAGAGAAAACTTCAGGACAATACTAAAGATCTGGATATGCCTGTGGCTCGTGGCGCAATTAAAACGGGTAAACCCAGTTGGAGGCTGGATGTACAAGAAGAATACTTTGGTTTAACCATGAGTGTGGGAAATGATCACCCTCATCTAAAGGAGTATATTGAAGAAATAAAAAAAGAATCAGAGTTATCTCGCAGCTTGGGTGAAAACTCAACAGCAATTTGCGCAACAGAAACCGGTCAAATTTATGAAAAAAATGGTCGAACAAAAATTACTGTTTATTCGCCCAAAGCTATTGGCACACTGGATTCTGTTTTAGAATCTCTTTCTGATAATCGTGAAGCCAAAGAACAATTGATTGACGATTTACTGAAGGGTGTTAAAGCGATGCACGATGCGGGTATGGTTCATCAAGATTTAAAACCTCAAAATCTTTTGGTCTATAAGGATATTAATGGAAAATACTCTCTTAAGATAGCCGATTTTGGGGAAGCTAAAAAGCATGGAAATAAAAGCGAGTATGCAGCAGGTCCCAAATTATACCAGTCACCTGAGATGGCCTATTATTATACCAACCCTTATGAAACTGATAAAGCGAACAAAGAATATGGTGAAACATACTATGCTAAAAAGATTGGTATCTTAGGACGAGTTGTCATCGATAGCAAAGAAGGGCAAAATACTTATCCCGTGGATGAAAAAAAACGTGAACAGTTCAAATCGCCTGATAAAAGCAATGATATGTGGGCAGTGGGTCTGTTAATCCACTATATTCAATATAATTGTCTTCCTCAAAACATGCATGATCTTAATCAGGCTAAAAAGGATCCACTATTAAAAGGATTATTGGATATAGATAGAGAAAACCGCATTGATATAGATAAAGCTTTAATTCTTAATAATGATCTAAAAGATCGAATATACGAAAAAAGAGAACCAGGTCAACGTTATTATATTGGTATTAATCTCCCTACTACGTCTGATGGAAGAGGACAATTAGGTGATGACATTACCTCATATTTAAAAGAATTACCAAGTGTGACTCCTAGAGACAGATCACAATGGCATATGACAATTGGCTGGTTAGAAAACATCGGCTCGGAAGATACGCCTATTTCTAATGATAATTATCAAAAAATATTGAAAGAGATAGCTCCTATTATTAATAAATATAATGCATTGGAATTTAAAATATCTCAACTTGAAAATTGGAAGGGTCATAGTAGTGTTCATGTTCAGCTACAGGAGACAACGAATCAATTGGAGTTATTGCGTCAAGAGATACAAGAAAAAATCAGAGAAGTAGCGCCAGATGTAGAGTTTAAATTTGCGTCACCCCATATTGTTGTGGGTAGTACTAATGAATATATTACACAAGATAAACTCCCAACAATTGATGATAGAAAGACTTATCAAGTATCAAAAATAGACATGATATATCATGATGATAAACAGGGTAAAAATGTTATTTCAGACAGCTTTTCAACGTTACCCACACAGAAAAGCACTTATTCTGGCACGTTCTTTAAAAAACCACACGAAGAAGTGGGTAAAGAGCTGGGGCATGATTTTTCCATTAAACCAGGATCTGGAAATACAAAATAATTCATTAATAACAATGAGCAAGAGCCTAATTAGTTTAGGCTCTTGTATTATCTATACCTATGCTCCTTTAAAATGACTGTTTTTAGACGACTTGATTTTTATGAGATCATGATGTATTTTGGTGGATCAATGCGATATATTAATCCAAACGAGGAAACTATGTATTCATTCTTTCAGACTAAAACAAATGATTCTAAAGCTGATTTTTCCAATTTAATGAGTGCTATCGCTCATCATGATGAGTTATTCCTTATGTCATCCTTAAGTGACAACCCTGAATTCATTAAACAGAGAGATGAAGACGGGTACACTCCGCTTATGTATGGTGCCAATTTTGGTTGTCCTATCACAATGTTTTCACTTCTTTTGGAGAAGTCTTATGCTGTAGGTGCTGATGATTATGGACAAATTCAGAATACCCTGGAAAAACATGGACGCACAAAATTACTGAGATCGCTAAAAGAGTTTATGCAGATCAATAGTGCAAATAATGAAGAATTGCCAGCAGATGGCGCTGTATCTCATAGCCCCAAATGAGCCTTCATTAGAATTCTAGGCGGATCCATAGCTTACACGGGTTCTAATAAAGAACAACTCTCTTCTGAGAGTTGTTCTTTTAAAAACTACCTTTGTGCAGCTACTGAAAGTGATTCGTCACTCATTTCTTCGTACTCTTCACTCTCAACATAACTTCGTCCTAATATCTGGCAGAGTTTTTTCTTATCGTCAATCGATAAATAGGAAACGATCGCTTCAAGTGGATTATAATCTTCATCATGTTCCGTTGCAGATACCTCAGAAGGATAATTATCGTCAATTTCCCATCCATCAACGATGGCCATATAAATAGAATTTAAAAGCATTTTGGCCTGATGAATTTTATCTTGTAATTTTTTCTCTTCTTTACTTCTCGGTAATGAGAATAGAGAAAGGGCAAATCCTTGCCATCCTGATATTTTGGTATCCTTTTTAGGTTCCATAATGGCAAACGCTTTATAGCACGCAATAACCTTATCGATTAAACTATCTTTATATTCTTGGTATTGCATCGGTAAAGAAGCATTTCTTAAGGACCACTCCAAACGCTGCAACTTACTTACCATACTCTTAACTTCAGAAACATATTCTGGATCTATAGAAAATAAATCTACTGTATCCTCTGACAAAGCTTCAAAATGTTGAGGAGGAACGCTCCAATACAATTTAACATCCTCATCATGACCATCTCGATAGAAAACTTCTTTGCCAGAACTTCGAGTATGAGTGTGCAACTTACCAGTACTATGTAGGAAAATAGGCTCTAAACCGCTTATAAATCGAGGCAAAGAAGTAGCTTTAAAAGGAGCAAGTTGTTCTTCTGTTAATATCCCTTCTAATAGATTAAGCGCTTCACTTTTACAAGTATGAGATTTTTCAAGACTCGGCCCCCAAAAACCTAATGACACATGTAAATCAAAAGGCTTTAATCGAGATTGGCGTCCTTCCATTTTTGCTTTGTATTTTTCTATTTCAAAAATATGTTTGGATACTGGCTCTTCTTTATAAAATCTCACTTTCCGAGCTGAGTCCGACGGGATTTTTTCAGAGCCTACAACTTCTTTGATAGCCGCTTCTTGATCAGCAACTGCTCTAGTACATCTTTTTTGTAGTTCATTAAATTGTTCTTCGGTGATTTCAAAAGTATATCCATGCAAACCATGGCCAAGATCCATAAAACGAACTTCTTCATGAGTGAGCCATCCATGATTGCCTTGAAAATCAACATCTAAAGCTAATTTAGTTTTTAGTTTACCCCACCAACTTTTTTTATCAGTTGTACTAGTAACACCATAAAATCCCCAAGCCTCCGCGACTTCAAGCAACTGTTTGCTGTCATCCAGTTTAGATAGGAAAAAAGAACCATGCCAAAAAGGATTACCCTCCACAGTATGATCAAATACGCAAAAAGTTACCGTATATTTCATCTCAAACACCCCTGTTATTTAAATTTAAGGACCTAATATCTAAACCAGATAAAGCAAAGGATATTTTGAGTAAATATTATCAAAGATGCAAGAATTTATTTCATAAAAAATACAAAGGTGCCTACTCTTAATAACAGTTAATTACCTGATGGTTTTCTTTGCTCTTACTTTAATGACAAGTATTCTTGACTTGTATTCAATGTATTTTGAATTGGATCGCTCACAGCAATTTTCTGAAAGGACGAATCATCACCGGATACATGGATACTTTCTTTTAAAAAAACTAATGCTTCGTCAAATGTGTAAAAATTATTTTTTTCTCCAATCAAATCAATAATCCCAGACTTTCGCAACTTTCCTCTAACCCGGTCGTTAGCACCAGATAACATGACGTTAACACCACGTTTTTGTAGATCATGAATAACTTCTTCCAAAGTCTGCAAGCCGGTTATATCGATAAAAGGCACCCATTTAAGCCGAATGATAAGATGTTTGGGATCGGTATGTGTCCCTGCTAATGCCCGTTCAAAATTTTCTACTGCCCCAAAAAAGAAGGGACCTTCAACGGTAAAAACTAACACATCCGGTGGTAGATTAATGAATCCTTTATGGGCAAATTCTTGTTCCAATTCCCGCTCAGTTGCTTGACGAACTTCGACACTGGTTGCCATTCTGCGCAGGAAATGAAGAGTTGCTAGTATGACACCGATATTAACCGCGACCACCAGATCGGCAAAAACGGTCAATAAAAATGTAATCAACAAAATGACAACATCTGCCAGAGGCGCTCGACGTACCATTTTAATAAAATGCTTGGCTTCACTCATATTCCAAGCAACTACAAAAAGTATAGCAGCCAATGTGGCCAATGGAATATGAACAGCCAGAGGGGCCAATACCAATAAGATAATGATTAAGGTAATGGAGTGAGTAATACCCGCAATCGGCCCTGTGCCACCATTGCGAATATTGGTTGCTGTTCGTGCAATAGCGCCAGTTGCGGCAAATCCTCCAAATAAAGGAGCAACAATATTAGCCAAGCCTTGACCGACTAGTTCCTGGTTGGAATCATGTCGGGTACCGGCCATGCCATCAGCAACCACAGCAGACAAAAGCGATTCGATGGCTCCCAACATGGCAATCGTAAACGCAGGACCAATCAATTCAATAATTTTCTCCCATGTGACAGAGGGCATGGTAAACTCAGGTAGCCCCTGGGGAATTCCGCCAAATGCAGAGCCAATTGTTTTGATTCCTTCAAATTGAAATGTTACCTGAACTAAAGTCGTAACGATCAAAGCCACCAAAGGCCCAGGAATACGCTTTAGTGCCGGTACCTTAGGACTGTAGATGACCAACAAAATTGCGAGCACAGCAAGCAAAGTAGTTGTTACATGAAACTCGGGAAAAACTTGAATCAAATGATACAATTTGATATAAAAATGCTCGCCGGTAACGGCAGGTAACCCAAAAAAATCGTTCCATTGGCCCACCCAGATAATAACGCCAATCCCTGCGGTAAAACCAACGATCACTGGATCGGGTATAAATTTAATAACGGCTCCCATTTTTGCCAAGCCAAGTAATAACAGCATCATACCCGCCATTAGACTTGCGATTTGTAACCCTTCAATACCGTATTTTGCAGTAATACCCGATAAAATAACAATAAACGCACCTGTTGGACCTGCAATTTGCAGTCGAGTTCCTCCAAATATCGAAACAAACAATCCTGCCACAATGGCGGTGTAGAGTCCTTGTTCGGGTTTAGCTCCTGATGCAATCGCGAAAGCCATAGCAAGAGGTAAAGCTACAACGCCTACAATCACTCCAGCAATAATGTTGTTGAGCCAATGTTTCGGCTGGAGAAGACCTGCTTTATTTGCTTCTAGAATTGCCAACATGATTACACCTTTATTGGTACAAAATGATAATCACATTATAATGTGATTATCATTTACCAACAACGGTTGTGCTTGGCAGCATGACACAAATACTGAGTTTTATCCTTTACTCCAATTTATAGAAGTACTCACTAATCGTGCTTGGTTCAATTGATCAAATGCTCGTTTTGCCGGTATAAAGTTAGGATATTGGGTCACTAAACGTTGTAAAATCATTCGTGATAAAACTTCATCACCTTGATTCCACTCATTAAGCGCCTCTAGATACATTAAATCAGCTGTTTGGCCTGCAACCACAGGTGCATTATTCATTAATACAGGCTCAATAAAACTTACCCGTGCTTGAGTTTGCGCTTCTAAGCGCTGTAAAACTTGGCGTGCTTGCAAATTACCATTATCACTTGCTTGCTGCAGTAATTCTTTGCCTTTAGAAATTGAACGCTCTCCTGCAGTGCCCTCTAAATAATAAGTACCTAATTGATATTGAGCATAAGCATTTTGACGTAGGGCCAATTTTTCATAAAAGCCTGCTGCCATCTTAGGATCTTTCTCAACACCCAAACCATAGTGATACATTCTTGCTAAAGCCAGCATTGCCTTTTCATTACCTTTTTCCGCTGATTGCTGGTAATAATTGAGTGCATCATTAAAATCAAGCTTGGTAATTACACCTGTCTCAGATAATAATCCCAATTGATAAAGTGCATTAGCATTTCCTATTTCTGCTGCTTTTTTATACCATGCTAAAGATTGCTGTGTATCTCGAGCTTGCCCTAATCCATAAAAATAAATGGCTCCCAATTGATTCATTGCTTCATGGATACCTTGATTTGCTGCTTCAGCAAACAAATCTCTAGCTTTTTGGTAATCCACTGGAATACCTTTTCCATATAAATACATTAAACCTAAATCATATGTTCCTAAGGCATCTCCTTTTACAGCAGCTTGTTGATATTCTTTCAATGCATTAGGATAATTATCATCAACAGTTTCATGTATAAAACCTAATGCAACTAAAGCTTCCGGTAATACCGTAGCTGCTTTTTGATACCACTGCTTTGCCAAATTATAATCAGGATCACCATTGATACCCAGCTGATACAATTGAGCTAACAGGTATTGAGCTAGAGGATTTCCTTGTTCTGCTGAGGCAGTATACCAACGTTGGGCTTCAAGTACATCAGGTTCAGAACCCAAGCCTTTCTGCAACATATAAGCTAATTTCAATTGAGCATATTGATCTCCTTTTTCAGCAAGACCGGCATAAATTTGTTTTGCTTCTTGCATTTTTTGTGGATCAGAATTGTCTATTAAATAATAATCGGCTAAAACAATTCCTGCATGACTGTTTCCTAACTGATAAGCCTGGATCAAATTAGGTAAAAAATCTTGTCCCGTTTGTTTTTGCAGCACTGCCATATTAAAATCAGCATAAGAAAATTTATCATTTACAGCTTGTTGCAACCGCTCCATTCCTTTTGCTGTATCCTGAGCAATGCCTTTGCCTTCCGCAGCATAAGTACCTAAAATAAAATCACTTACAGCATTTTTACCTGATTGTTGATACCAAGTGATTGCTTGTCCTGGATCTGCAGACACACCTATTCCTCGATCATAAAGTAATCCTAGCAATAGTGCAGCTTCATTATTACCTGTCGCAGCTTGTTCTTTGGCAATCAGAAAAGCCTGGTCTTGTCTTTGCTTGTCTTCATCCATTGCATTATAAAAAGCAAGTGGTAATAAAGCCTGAGAGACACCGCGATCTGCGGCACCTTGATAAAGCTGACGAATCATTGCTATTTTATGCTTTCTGACATTGACGCTTAAAGCACTATCATTTTGACGTGCCAAATTATCTGCTAATTCATATTCCGCAGGGCCGTAATTATTAGCAGCTGCCAGATACAACATAGACGTTGCTTGTTCTGGATTAGACTGAATATATACCGTTCCATCCTGGCCAGTTACTCCTTGAGCAAGAATTCTAGAGAGTACATATTGCGATCGTTTATTTCCCTTAAACGCAGCATCCGTTAAATCATTTAAAGCAAGCTGATAATCATTTTTATCTTTAGCATGTTGCAAATATAATATGCCTAGATTGTATTCAGCACCTAAATGCTGTTGTTGTGCTGCATTTTGATAAAAAATAATTGCAGAAGCATCACTTTGAGCAACGCCAATACCGTATTGGAACATTTGTCCTATTTCAAACTGTGATTGAGCATCACCTAATATTGCTCTGGAATAGAGGCTGTTAAAAATAGACATATAGTTCAATTGCTCTTGCCAACCCTTCGTCCACAAATCCATGATGCTCGCTTGCGAGTGATCATCATAATCGTAATAATTTGCATCAATATAAGGTACAGGTAAATTTATTTGGTTAAAAACAGAACTATTTGCCTTTATTGCCGCAGCTAACTGTTTGTTTAAAGGATAAAAGGGATAAGTCCATTGATTGGCTTGGAAATCAGGATTTTTACGAAGAAGTACATCATAAAAACTGGTTATAGGTACATCATTAGGCTGAATCAATTCAAATTGAGGTCTAAAGACAGATTGACGTAGCACATTCTTTACTTTGGGTGCTTGATTATAAGCAAAATCACCTAATACTGACGGATTTTGCCAAGCACTGAATATCCCTTTCATTTGAAAATCAGTTTGCTCCAATTTATCCGTTACACCATTACTCAACCACAATGCGGCTTGTGCTAAAGCAGCTTCTTGATTTTTTGAACTCTCATCTTGATTGGCTTGATCCAGCCATTGTTTTGCGATATTAGGATCCGTCTCTACTCCTATTCCTTTTTGGTACATTTCGGCCAACTCACGTTTACCCTGAGGTAATCCATCTTGAGCTGCTTTTAAGGTCCACATAAAAGCAGCTTTAGGATCATAAATTGGACTTTTTGGTTGTAAATAAATATGAGCCAGGTCTAAGTATGCTTGATCATTTTGCTGGTTACTTGCTTTATTAAACCACTCCAGGGCTTGATCCTTTTGATTGTGCTCTAAAGCCAATTCTCCCAAAGCAACCATTGCAGGGGCGAAGCCTTGAGATACAGCACGATTTAATAATTCGACCCCTTTATTTTCATCTTTGTCAATCAATTTTCCTTCAATATAAAGAGTACCTAATTTAGTAAGAGCCTGGGGATTATTATTAGCAACTGCTTTATTCAACCAAATAAGACCTAATTTACGATTTGATGCATTACGACTGTCTATAAAGTTCTTTGCTAAGGTAAATTGTGCAATTGAATTGCCATTTTTTGCTGCATTAATGTAATAACGGGTTGCTGTATCAACATTTTTCTTGACTCCGACTCCATACATATAAGCTGCCGCAGCAAACATTTGTGCATCTACATCACCAGCATCTGCCGCTTTTTTAAACCAAACTAAAGCTTGTTCTGGATCTTTTTCATGTAATAAAGAGTATTTAGCCATGAGTAGAATTGCAGGCAAATATCCTTTTTGAGCCGATTGGGTAAAATAGCGTATTGCCAGTTGATTGTTTTTTAGTTGACCATATCCATAAAGGTAAATTCGGCCTAAGTAATAATCAGCAATAGCATTTTTTCCTGATTGACTCATTAAAGGTTCAATTGCTTTATTATAGTTGCCTAATCGATAAGCACTGAAATCATCAGCAAAAGCTTGTGAACCCGCTGATGCAACAAACAAACATACCCAAGGTACTAGCGATTTCATGAAAATTCCCCCTCTTAACACAGCAATTTAACCTGACTTTTGGTCTTTTTATGCTTCAGATTTATACCCCAGGTATTATGCCATAATGCACTACTTCATTAACTGCCCCATTCCTTGTAGTGCCATCTACTATCCAATAATTGCCTTTATTATTTAAACCAAATTTAACATTAACGTATTCGCATACTTTAATTGTGTCAGCACAATCTAAAATCTTTCCATAAGAAGTTTTGCCATCTCCTAAAGTACAAACAAATTTGACTAAAGGTTCTCCGGTTGCTAAAACTGCCCATTGGTTACCGCCAATAGTATGGTTCACGCGTGTTGAATACTCACTATCTTCATCACGCATTTGATATAAACTCACTGTCTGTGGCAATTTATTAAAAAAGAAATATAAAGATTGCAAAGCTCCCTCTTTGCCAGGATAAAGACTCAATATTTTTAAACTTTCTTTATATCCAACAGGTCTGCAACCTATAGGAAATCGAGTTTCCTCTTTTGCAGCTTTTGCTTGTGCATCCTCAGCTTTATTTTTTTGGGATTTAGTAGCCGCGTTGAGATGAGTAGATAACAACCCTAAGAAAAGAATCAATGAAATCGAAGTGAATTTTTTAGTTGTATTCATCATTTTTCTCACTCACTGTCATTTATTGGACGAACAATTACTGTTGTGCCCATGAACTTATTACGCTCACTGGATAATTCAACAAAATGTTCATTTAACCATTTAGCATCATCAGTAAACATCCTCACACAACCATGACTTGCTCTGACTCCTGGAATATCATCAGATCCATGTAATGCAAAGCCTTTATGGAAGAACATGCAAAAAGGCATCTTGGCTCCACCTTTACCGATTGGGAACACATCTGATGTACACTTTTCATTTTCTTTACTAAATACGCGATAAATACCCGTTAAAGTACGACAAGAACGATTCGCATCAGGACATCTATCTCTTCCAGATGAAATAGGCCCCCACCTCAGCAAATTTCCTTCAGCGTCATAAGCTGCATAAGCTAATTTGTCTTGATCTACAATAATTTGCTTTTGATGTTCATTGGGTATCTTGAGTGGAAAAGGAGAGACATCAAAAACGGTGAGATAAGCTAAATTTTTTGGAACTGCAATAACCTTACCGGTCCATAAAGGATTATAAGTACGATTAACCCTCTGTACAATGTCACGCTGAGTGGGATCTGGAAATAAAGTTTCCCAACTTTGTCCCGACTCTACTTTAATGCAGTCATATTGCGGGTAACCGCATAATCCTGTGCCATAACTAGCGGCATTTACTACAGCACTCATGAGCAACATCAATGCAATGGAAAGTATTTTATACATATGCCCCCCTCGCCTTACTTTTTATTTTTTACATGCAAGATTTGTGCTTAAATATCAATAATTATTATTCGAGCATATCTAACTTAAGTTTAGTACGAATAATAGAAATTTTGCTAGGATTATAAATAATATTCTAATCATTCATTACTTAAGACCGATACTAATGACCGAAAACCATCCTTAAAGATCAAAATAAAACCAACATATTCGACGTTTATCACCATTGTTTTAAAGCAATGTATTTTCACCATGAAAAAATTGAAAAATGCGCTTTGCTAAATGCTCATTAATACCTTGGACCTTAGCAATTTCTTCTAATGAAGCTTTAGCAAGTTCACGGATACCACCAAAACGATGCAGTAAAGCTTGCCTGCGTTTTGCGCCTACTCCTTCTATGTCCTCAAGAGTTGAATCAAGATTTTTTCTTTGTCTTTTCTTGCGATGCGCAGTAATTGCAAAACGATGCGCTTCATCACGAATATGTTGTAACAAATGCAGTGCTTTAGAATCACTCGGCAAAGTCAATTCAAGTTCATCATGCACTAAAATTATCTTTTCTAATCCTGCTTTCCGCGAAGGGCCTTTTGCAATACCCAGCAAAATCACAGATGAAATATTTAAAGATGAAAGTATTTTTTGGGCAACAGCTACTTGCCCCTTGCCTCCATCAATAATGAGGACATCAGGCAAAGATTGAGTTTCTAGCAAACGCTTAAAGCGACGCGTAATTGCCTGACTCATAGCAGCATAATCATCACCTGGTATAATGCCTTCGATATTAAAGCGCCTGTATTGACTAGGACAAGGTCCTTCTTGTTCAAATACCACACAAGATGCAACAGTTGCCTCTCCAAGTGTATGACTTATATCAAAACACTCCATACGTTCAATTGGCTTTTTCAGTCCTAAAAACTCTTCTAACTCTTGAAAACGAGATCTCATTGTGGAATGTTTAGTGACGTATTCAGCAACAGAAACACGTAAATTATTCAACGCAAAATCCATCCAACGCGATTTAACGCCACGTGGGTTCACTTGAAGCTTACAGAATTTACCGCGCTGCTGGGATAATGCTTCTTGAAGGGCCGTTTGATCATCCACAACATGATTCGTAATGATTAACGCTGGAATTTTCTCAGGAGCATCTAAGTAGTAAAATCCAATAAAGGCACCAAAAATTTGTTGCCATAGAGTTTCCAAACTGAATTCCTCATCCAATCCTTTTTGTGGCACAGATGGAAAATAACTATGACTTGCCACTATTTGGCCATCACGAATGGTCACACACTGCACACAAGCAAAACCCGGGCTCACTTCAATAGCAATGGCATCTGCATCTCCTCGTAATTGTAAAATCCCTTGTTGTTCTTGTACTAATCGCAAGCTTTTAATCTGATCGCGCAAAAGAGCAGCCTCTTCAAAATTCAACTCGCTAACTGCTTTGTCCATTCGTTTTGCTAACTCATCAAGAATTAATTGGCACTTACCTTGTAAAAATCGTATCGCGTCTTGTACCGATCGTTTATAGTCCTCTGGAGAAATATAATTAACACAAGGTGCCGCACAACGCTTGATTTGATATTGCAAACAAGGCCGTGAACGTGCATTAAAATAACTATCACGACAATTACGAATTTTAAATACTTTTTGGATAGTGACTATAGTTTCTTTTACTGCTGCACTACTGGGATAAGGACCAAAAAAATCACCAGAAAGAGGCTTTTTCTTCGAACGATAACTCTCAATACGTGGAAAATCAGGATGATGAGAAAGATGAATATAAGGATAAGATTTATCATCACGTAATAAGACATTGTATTTGGGCTTTAACGTCTTAATGAGATTGCTTTCTAAAAGTAATGCTTCTGTTTCGCTACGAGTAACTGAGATTTCAATAGAAACAATTTGACTCACTAAAGAACGTGTCTTAATCCCTGTATTTTGCTTATTAAAATAACTCGTAACTCGTTTTTTCAAATTAGCTGCTTTGCCTACATAAAGAACATTACCTTCTTTGTCCAGCATACGATAAATACCGGGTTCGTTAGGAAGCTTAGAGAGAAATAACGCCAATTCTGTAGAAGTATTCATATGATAATAATAGCAGTAATTCTTGTGGAGTACGTGGTTATGACTTGGACAACAAAAAAAGAAAATCCATCTTTTTGACATCAAAAATTAGAGATTTACTTTAGTAAACTTAGAGTATAGAAAGAAGTCTATTCTTCTGACGCCAAATCAGTAGGATTTTCAATGATTCCATGTTTCAAAGCTAAGTAAGTAAGCTCCACATCATTTTTTATACCTAATTTCTCAAAGGTACGATAACGGTAACCATTAATTGTTTTGGTACTCAAGAAAAGCCTATCGCTAATTTCCTGAACATTCATACCGCTCGTAATCATCAACATCACTTGCATTTCTCGTTCTGATAATACATTAAAGGGAGAGCCCTGCGCTTCCTCCAAGCTATTGATTGCCACTTTCTGAGCAATTTCGGCACTAAGGTATTTTTCCCCTTTTGCTACTTTACGTATTGCAGCAGCCATCTCTTCGGCACCAGACTCTTTAGTCAAATACCCCATTGCTCCCAATTGCAAAACACGTGTGGGCAACACATCAGAACACATTGCAGTTACTGCGATGACTTTAACATGCGGATTTGATTTTTTAAGACGGCGCGTTACTTCCCAGCCATCAATCCCAGGCATTTTCATATCCAAAAGAACTACGTCAGGAGAATATTGCTTTACTAATGCTAACGCTTGTTCACCACTTTCTGCATCAGCAACTACATTTACATCCGACATATCTTCGAGCAATCGTCGAATACCCATTCGAACCAATGCATGGTCATCAACAATTAGTACTTTAATCAAATAATGCTCCTTGACTTAACAGCCAATGAACAAACTAGGTTGCTCGATGTTAACACGACTGGCTGTACCTATTACAATACATACTTTGCGCGATCGTACTAAGTAGACTAACACGCTCGAATATGAATATTAGGGTTATCCGGATCCACTGTAAAAAACGGCGGAAATTCACCTAATTCTCGAGTTCGTGCTAAAAGTTCACTTATATTAGACAAAACAAAATCGTACAAAGTTTGATAATCGTTAATCACAAAATAAACCGGTTGTAGCATATCGATACGGTAAGGCATACGAAATGCTGGTATTGGTTCAAAAATTACTCTCAGTGGAATATCACTTTCTACACTGTAAACGATTTCACTAATCGATGAAAGTATTCCACCACCATAAACTCTTAATCCTTTTGAAGTTTTAATTAAACCAAATTCAACTGTGAACCAAAACATACGTTGTAATAAAGCCCAATCAGATTCAGGAAAAGTTAATACTTTACGAGCATAATCATAAACAAATTCAGCATAGACTTTATCTGTCAACATAGGGCAATGGCCAAAAACTTCATGAAAAATATCAGGTTCTTTTACATAATCCAATTCTTCTTCACTACGTATAAAAGTAGCTACTGGAAAATATTTTTTGGCTAACAACTCAAAAAACTCACGGGCGGAAATTAAGGCAGCAACAGCTGATACTTGCCAACCAGTCGCTGCTTTAAGTTGTCGATTTAAATCTGGGATCTGCGGTATGGCTGCAGAAGTAATACCTAAGGTTTTTAATCCGCTTATAAATTCATCACAAGCTCTTCCAGGTAATAATTTTACTTGCCGTTCAAATAAAGTTTTCCAAATTCTGCTTTCTTCCGCAGAATAATTGACAAACCCGTGAGCGTCGGGAATATGCGCTACATAACGGCTTGAAAACTCCATAATTTCTCCTTCACTTACACAATAAATCTTAAAAACGATGTCCAATAAGGGTAGTGTTTATTATAAAAAAAATCATCTTTTTTGTTATTAAGTAATCCACGATTTAATCGTCGTTTAAAATAACCCTCTCTCTTTTTTTCTAAAAACTTGGATGCACAAAATCAAGTTGTAGCTCATCTCATTCTCATTATAGAGCATTTGATCATTGCATCTTAAATCACTTCTTCCCATCTTGAAATTAATGAGCCATTCCCCTCTTGAGGTTCCACCATGTCTGCAATAAATGCTTTTTTTAAATTCTCTTGCAAGCTATCGTATGCATTGGCAAAAATAATATCTTTGGTAGGACTGTAACTGTAAATTAATTCCCCATCAATTAAAATTTCATCATTAGGTCTAGACTTAGTGTTTAATTGGTTCTTCAAATGCTATTTGGCTATGGTTGCTAACCGTATTCACGCTAAAACTACATTCTCTGACATCATCATTTGAAAACTGCAAAATATAAACAAGCTCAAAAAATACTAAAGGAACCAATCGAAGAAGAACCCAAAATATATCATTTGAAGTAGGCAACGGATGAGTCTATATACGTTACCAACTAGTTTTAAAACAAAAACAGTGTTTGCTTTAATTGCACTATTTACTTACTTAAGGCCTTCTCATTGCTTTTCACATATAGAAAAGAGATTTCTTATGGATTTATTATCCTAGGTGTGTCAACAAACTCTAGAAAAATCAGTTGATTTTTTCAATTTATAGCTGTTGCAAAAACAAAGGCAATTGGATGCTTTCATGCATTTGCTCTGGCTTTAATTTAACTCCTATACCTAATAATCTTACCGGCTTACACTTTCTGGAATAACCTTCTTGTATGAGTTGATATAAAATATTTAAGTCGATTCGATCATGTATGCGCTCAACAGTGGTTTGCTGAAAATCATTAAATTTTAATTTCACAAAAAGATTATGTATTCCTGAAATTTCTCCAACCCGATGAAGTCGTGCTTCAAGACGGATGATTAATTTTGGCAAAGCAGTAAAACATGCTTCTACATCAGGTAAATCTTTCAAATAAGTTTCTTCAACACTAATGGATTTTCGAATACGCTCAGGATTGACGGGACGCTCGTCTATTCCTCGTGCTAAATCATATAGCCTCTGACCGATAACGCCAAATTCATCGCATAGATAGTCTACTGAATAATGTTGCAAATCACCACATGTTTTAATATTCAATGCGTTTAACTTTTCTTCCATTTTAGGGCCTACGCCAAATAACTTACGCACCGGTAAATGAATCATAAAGGCAGTAATTTCTTCTGGTCTAATTACCATTTGACCATTAGGTTTATGCCAGTCACTAGCGATTTTTGCCAAACTTTTGTTTGGAGCAATACCGGCACTTGCAGTAAGTCCTCGTGTTCGATAAATTCGTTCACGCAACTCTTGCGCTATCCAAGTCGCACTCCCTTTACATTGGAGCGAATGAGTGACATCAAGATAAGCCTCATCCAATGATAAGGGCTCAATAAGATCGGTATATTCTGCAAATAAAGCGCGAATGTATTGACTTTCTTTTTGATAAACATCCATGCGTACCGGCCGCAAAATGAGTTGCCGACATAATTTAAGTGCCTGTGCTGTTGGCATCGCAGAGCGTACCCCAAATTGGCGAGCTGCATAATTACAAGTGGCAATGACCCCGCGGCGATTTGCATCCCCTCCTACTGCAAGAGGTTTATTTGCCAAATCAGGAAAATCACGCATTTCTATTGCGGCATAAAAACAGTCCATATCAATATGAATAATTTTTCTTATTGGACTTATAAATTCCATAGCATATCTTTTAATTTATTCACACTTAAAGCATGACGATGAAGTTAATACAAACGTACTCGTGGAACATCACTCCACCGAGTTGTATAAGCCGGAGATTTAAGGTCTGCGCGCATCGCCCAAGGTTTGGAATAGCCTTCTGCTGCAAGACGAATCGTGCTTCTTCCATATTTTTGATTAATTTGGTCGAAGACATTCATCAATTGTTCCGTATCGTGTAGCTGCTCGTCACTCAGCTGATGAAACATATCCAATTGCCGTTGATGCTTAGGAGTTAAATCATTAAGACACACACCCACTTTTTTATAATAATATCCCGTTTTAAAAATACGATGCAGACATCGTTTTGCACTTTTGGTAATTAAACGCAAATCATCCGTTGGATTAATGAAGCAAAACTCTACGGATTGAAAGTGTTGTGCCAAATCGTCCCGAAATCGATTCGTATGTACAAAAACTCTTATTCGCTGCGCCACTAACTGTTGGCGACGCATCTTCTCCACCGCGCGTGCACAATGACTACTAACTGATTCTGCAATTGAAGAGAGTTGCGTTTGCATTTGCCCAAAGCTTTTCGATGACATAATACCTTGTTGGGACTCTACCGCCTCTAAGCCCCCACAGGCAATTCCTTGGAGCTCCATTGCAGTTCGCATCAATACCACATTAAAATTATTCTTCAGGAGATGAGCATTTGTAGTTGCTAAATCATAAGCTGTATCAATTCCATGAGAGATTAATTTCTTTTCCCATTGTCGCCCTACTCCCCACACATCTCCGACAGCAATTTGCTTTAGTAACTGCTCACGATGAGAAGTGATATTAAATACTGGAGTGTTATAAATTTTTTTACACAAATAATTCGCTATCTTAGCTAGTGTTTTAGTGACGCCAATACCTATGGAGGTCGGTATTCCTGTATGCTTTAGAATTTTCTTTTGCAATTCTTGACAAAAAATATCGGGCGAAGAAGATAAGCTTCTTAAATCAAGAAAGGCCTCATCAATGGAGTAAATTTCTATATGTGGCCAGATTTCCTCAATGGTACACATCACTCGCTGGCTGATATTGCCGTATAATGTATAATTCGAAGAAAAAACGTTCACTCCATGCTGCTCGCACAAGCCTTTAATTTTAAAATAAGGCTCTCCCATCGCAATACCTAATGCTTTAGCCTCACTAGAGCGCGCTATACAACATCCATCATTATTGGATAACACCACAATCGGAACATTTTTTAAATCAGGGCGAAACAAACGCTCGCAGCTCGCATAAAAATTATTACAATCCACTAAAGCAAACATGTTAAGGTAGCTCATGAAGAACTAAAGTGACTACTCCCCAAATCACCATGTCACTATCTTCCACAATGTCAATGGGTTTAAATTGAGGATTAGCAGGAAGTAGCTGTACCTTGCCTTCCTTTTTAGATAGACGTTTTACCGTTAATTCACCGTTAATTGCCGCAATCACAATACGGCCATCCAAAGGCTCGATACTTCTATCGACTAAAAGCCAATCGCCCGAAAAAATGCCCACATCCACCATGGAGTCTCCTATCGCTTGCACAACGAATGTGGAGGAAGGATGTTTAATAAACTTAGTATTTAAATCCAGATATCCTTCTATGTAGTCATCGGCAGGTGATGGAAATCCCGCTTGCACCTTACTGGAGAATAGAGGCAATTGATAGTCGGATTGATTCTTTAATCGCTCAAGATCGGCTAGCTGAGATACCGGTACACGAATGATTTTGGTAGGCACGCCTCTAGGACGCCCAGCTCCTTCTCTTTTTCCGCCTCTTGGAGACATGATAACCTCTTTTGATTTGTGTTACAAATATCATAGACACAAAAAATGACACTGTAAACCCTTCTCCAAGCCATGCACGCTGAAATCAACACTAAGTTTTCGATAATATGAGGAAATTTTTTTACATCAACTGATTGTAGATGAAGTTTGGTATAATTAAGGGGTACTGCGGTAATGCTTTACTCAATATGTAAAAAATGATCTACTGTAATGGCTATGCTTCCAATTCTTTCATCTCATCAATCAATTGCATGAGTGAATAACATAATTGTTGTGTTCCTTCACCGCTAATTGCTGAAATAGCGAATACTTTATCTTTCCAATTAAGTCCTGCAACTATAGACTGAATTTTTTCCTCTCGACTTGTTGCGTCAGGTAACATATCCATTTTATTCAACACCAACCATCGATTTTTTTTGAGTAGTTCTGGATTGTATTGTGCCAATTCATTAATGATTGTTTGGGCTGAAGCTACAGGATCACTGCCATCTAAAGGCGCCACATCAATCACGTGTAAAAGCACACAAGTACGAGAAAGATGCTTTAAAAAACGATGCCCAAGGCCTGCTCCAGTGGAAGCACCTTCAATTAGGCCAGGAATATCAGCCATAACGAAGCTCTTATGAGAAGAAACACTGACAACACCTAAGCTAGGATGCAACGTGGTAAAAGGATAATCAGCAACTTTAGCTTTTGAACTTGAAACGGCGCGAATTAAGGTGGATTTTCCTGCGTTAGGCAATCCTAATAATCCAACATCCGCCAAAACTCGCAACTCCAGTCGTAAATTCCTTGATTCCCCTAAGCTACCTTGGGTTGTTTGTCGTGGTGAACGATTAACACTACTTTTAAAGCGTGTATTGCCTAAACCATGAAAACCACCTTGAGCAATCAATACTGGAACATTGGGCTCTTTAATATCACCCAACAATTCATCAGTATCCATATCATAAATCAGGGTTCCAACCGGAACTTTTATAATTAGGTCATCACCTTTTTTCCCCGTACAATTTCCACCCATTCCTTGCTGACCATTACCTGCTTTATAGTGACGTGTATATCGAAAATCAATGAGTGTATTTAAATCAGTACTGGCTTCAAAGTAAACACTACCACCATCCCCACCATCCCCACCATCGGGACCACCACGAGGTATGAATTTTTCGCGTCTGAAGCTTAAGCAACCATTGCCTCCATGGCCTGCTTCCACTTTTATTACTGCTTCATCAACGAACTTCATGGACCTACCTCAAAATAAAAAACCCCGTTGCCGGGGCTAACGATACTGCATTAGGAAATAATGCACACCCTAACACAGCAAAAAGGGGAAATTTCTTGCTTTTAAACCTGAGAATATTGCAGCAAAGCGCTAC
This sequence comes from Legionella gratiana, assembly GCF_001467695.1. Classification (GTDB taxonomy): domain Bacteria; phylum Pseudomonadota; class Gammaproteobacteria; order Legionellales; family Legionellaceae; genus Legionella; species Legionella gratiana. The sequence continues at coordinate 274,924 of NZ_LNYE01000029.1, read as the reverse complement.
GAATGACTCAGATTAATTTGCAGTTTCTTCTCTTTGTTCTGCAACAATAGTTACATACTTACGGTTTTTGCTTCCTTTAACAACAAATTGTACTAAACCTTCAACCAAAGCAAACAAAGTATGATCACGACCACAACCAACACCAGGACCTGGATGGAAACGTGTGCCACGTTGTCTTACAATAATTTCACCTGCATTAACAAATTGACCACCAAAACGCTTCACACCAAGATACTTGGGATTCGAATCGCGGCCGTTACGGGTACTACCACCTGCTTTCTTATGAGCCATTGCTATCCTCTCTTACTTACTTATCGCAGTAATTTTAACTTGCGAATAATATTGTCTGTGCCCCATTTGTTTCTTGTGGTGCTTACGACGACGAAACTTAATAATTTTAACTTTTTTGTGACGACCATGATCCAGTACTTCAGCTTTCACTGTAGCTTTATCAACCAATGGAGAACCACACACGATTTTATCACCATCAGCCAACATTAATACTTCTTTAAATTGTATTTCATTGCCAACATCTTCAGGCAGTAATTCAATTTTTAATACATCACCTTCCTTCACGGTGTATTGCTTACCGCCAGTTTTGATTACTGCATACATAACTTTTCTCCAACTCGCCTGATTGGCTATCAAAAATTCAATAAAGTCGCATATTCTATGAAATTATGACTATGACTTCAAGTTCATTTTAAAATATTGTATACTTCGCCACCCTTTCCGGATTTTTATCCGGTATTTAATCTGGTCGCGGGTTAAATTTCAAAGGATTCATATCAATTTTGGGAGTATATAATGTCAAACATTCTTTTAGAAGCTCAAACAAGAACGGATATGGGGAAAGGTGCGAGCCGCCGCCTACGTCGTCTTGAAAATAAAGTACCTGCCGTAATCTACGGTGGAGAGAAACACCCCCTTTCCATTCATTTTCAACACAACAAAGTAATCAAAGCGTTGGAAACTGAAAGTATTTACTCAAGTGTTTTCGATATTACCGTTGATGGTAAAGTAGAACATGTTATTTTAAAAGCATTACAACGTCATCCTTATAAGCCTGTTGTCATGCATATGGATTTACAGCGTGTTTCTAAAACTGATGTTCTGGTTAAATTAGTACCTATTCATTTTATTAATGAAGAAAAAGCTCCAGGCATTAAAGCAGGTGGTATGATCAACCACACCATGACTCAAGTAGAAGTCCGCTGCCAAGCAAAAGATTTGCCTGAATTTATTAGTGTAGATATGTCTGAAGTTGAAGTGGATGATATAGTTCATTTATCTCACTTAAAATTACCTAAAGGAGTACAACTTACTGTTGATGTTACTGATGGCAGTCATGATGCACCTGTTGTAAGTATTCATATGCCTAAAGTAAGTGCAGCATCAGAAGAAGAAACAACAGAAGTTCCAGCATCAGCTGTACCTACTGTTGACTCTGAAAAAGGTGAAGAATAAAAAATTTATATTCTTATTGTTACGTAATACAATAGGGTCTGTTTACAATTCGCTAACTTGAGTCAAATGCCCTTGATTTTCGAGCAAAACGAAGCGCAACATACATAAAGTATGTGAGCATCATAGCGCAGAAAACCAAGGCATTTTGGCCGAGAGAGTAGACTTGTAACCAGACCCTGTAATCGGGTGAATTTAGTGAATCTTAGAAACTTATTTAAATTTGAGCTTTGCTCTCTATACTTCACCCAAGCAACATAAGTCCAAAAATTGATCATAGCAAAGAGCTTATAATCCATGGCCATTAAACTAATTATCGGTTTACGTAATCCAGGCTCAGCTTATGAGCATACTCGTCATAATGCGGGAGGATGGTTAATTTCAGCATTAGCACAACGCCATAGTATTTTCTTTAAATTAGAAAAAAAAATGCAAGCTGAGTTAGTTGATTTAGAATTAAATCAACACCTATGTAAATTGGTATTACCTACTACTTTTATGAATCATAGTGGCCAACCCACTCGACTTATAAGTCAATTTTATCGTATTCAACCCAATGAGATATTAATCGTACATGATGAGTTAGACTTACCTGCGGGACGCATTAAACTTAAAACAGGTGGTGGCCATGGAGGTCATAATGGCTTAAGAGATATAATTGCTCAATTAGGAAGTGCTGAGTTTCACCGTATGCGTATTGGGATTGGCCATCCAGGACATAAAGACTTAGTCCACCAATTTGTACTCAGTAAACCTTCAGCACAAGAAAGACAATTAATTTATGACGCAATTGATAGAGGTATTGCTGCAATGCCATGCATATTCTCTGGTGATTTAGCCAAAGCAATGAATCAATTAAATACTTAAGGAGTCGTGTAGTTCTTTACACACATCCTAAATATAACATTTTTAGAGGTACTACATATGGGATTTAAATGTGGAATAGTGGGCTTGCCCAATGTTGGTAAATCAACTCTGTTCAACGCCCTCACTAAAGCGGGCATTGAAGCAGCAAATTACCCTTTTTGTACTATTGAGCCCAATGTGGGAATTGTGACTGTTCCTGATCCACGCCTAGATGCTTTAAGTAAAATAGTAAACCCCCAACAAGTACTCCCAGCAACCATGCAATTTGTTGACATTGCAGGTATTGTTAAAGGAGCCTCAAAAGGAGAAGGGTTAGGCAATCAGTTTTTGGCAAATATTCGTGAAACGGATGCAATTGCCCATGTTGTTCGTTGCTTTGAGAATACCGATGTAGTTCATGTAGAAGGCCATGTTCATCCATTAAGTGATATTGAAGTCATTAATACAGAATTGGCTTTAGCAGACATGGAAACTCTTGAAAAAGCTTTATTAAAAGCTGGAAAAAACAGCCGTAGTGGAAATAAAGAAGCCCTATTTGAAGTGAAAACATTAGAAAAAATCAAAGCGCATCTTGATGAAGGTTATCCAGTGCGCACACTTGAACTCTCGGCTGAAGAAGAATCCATTTCACGTCGACTTTTCCTACTCACTGCGAAGCCTGTACTTTATATTGCAAACGTTGATGATAATGGATATGAAAATAATCCATTACTGGATCAAGTTCGTGAATTAGCAATACAAGAAAAAGCAAGTATTGTTGCTCTATGTGCAGCAACTGAAGCAGAACTCGTAGAGTTAGATGAAACCGACCGTCAAGAGTTTATGGAAGATTTAGGTTTAAGTGAACCCGGTTTACATCGAGTAATCCGCGCAGGTTATGAACTATTAGGATTGCAAACCTATTTTACTGCCGGAGTAAAAGAGGTAAGAGCTTGGACTATCCGTAAAGGAGCTACCGCTCCTCAAGCTGCCGGAGTTATCCATTCGGATTTTGAAAAAGGCTTCATCCGCGCCGAAGTTATAGCCTATGATGCATTTATCCAGTGTGGCGGAGAACAAGGTGCTAAAGAAGCAGGTAAATTACGTTTAGAAGGTAAGGATTATGTTGTTTGCGATGGCGATGTCATGCATTTTCGCTTTAATGTATAAACCAATCCAAACCAGTTTTACTTGACAATTCTTATGCCCAACCTTAGCATTTATTGATTGAGTCGTAGAGGACAAACAATGGCGATTGACAGTATGCGTACGCTGGTTAATGACGATTTTAATGCCGTTAATAATTTAATTATTAATAAAATTGAATCGCAAATCGGCTTAATTGATAGAATGTCCCACCATATGATTGAAAGTGGAGGAAAAAGGCTACGTCCATTGCTAGTTCTTTTAACAAGTAACGCATGTAGCTATCAAGGTCAAGAACACATTAACCTAGCCGCAATGGTAGAGTTTTTTCATACAGCAACTTTATTGCATGACGATGTCATTGATGAATCTACTTTAAGAAGAGGACGTCAAACAGCAAACAATATATGGGGAAGCAAAGCAAGCATCTTAGTTGGTGATTATCTTTTTACCCAATCCATTGAGTTAATGGTTGATACCAATAATTCAGAGGTACTTAAGCTCTTCGCCAGAACAGCACTGGAAATCAGTTGCGGTGAAGTCAAACAACTAACGAACCGCCATAACCCTACATTAACCTTTGAAGAATATTTTGATGTAATTCGCGCAAAAACAGCATTATTATTTGCGGCTGCTGCTTGCATAGGTCCAATAATTAGCAACTCATCTAAAGAAATGCAAGACGCTCTATATGATTATGGTTTACACCTAGGTAACGCGTTCCAGCTTATAGATGATGCACTGGATTATTGTTCTGATGCAAAAACGATTGGTAAAAACATAGGCGATGATCTCGCTGATGGAAAAGCAACTTTACCTTTAATTTATGCATTACAACATGGAACAGAATTACAAAAGCAGCAAATACAAGAAAGCCTAAAACACGGCACGCTCGACTTTTTGCCTGAAATTCTTGAAGCGTTGGAAGAAACTAAAGCAATAGAATACACTAAAGAAATTGCAGCCAAAGAAGTCAATACTGCAATTTCCTGCTTAACACTATTGCCTGACTCAAAATATAAAAATGCGCTTATTGAGCTCGCACAATTTGCATTACTAAGAAGTTATTAATTTTGATTATTATATAGTTTTATCCAGTGCCGAAGAATTTCTTCTTCCCAACACGGAGTGTAGCTCAGCCTGGTAGAGCACTGCCTTCGGGAGGCAGGGGTCGCAGGTTCAATTCCTGTCACTCCGACCAAAACACCTGGGTCTATTCCGAAGACAAAACCGGCGCATTCTAGCTCCAAGTGCGACAATCATGTCTTCAAAACAAAGTACTATTGATTTTATTCTTGATCAAATTGCAGATACTAGCATGATCCGTGCGAAAAAAATGTTTGGAGAATATGCAATTTACTATCATGAAAAAGTAATAGCTTTAGTTTGTGATGATCAACTATTTATCAAACCAACTAACGCTGGTAAGGCATTCATTAACACCTACATCGAAGGTATTCCATATCCAGGTGCAAAACCTTACTTACTCATATCTGGTGACTTACTGGAAGATAGTGAATGGCTAACTCACCTAGTTAGACTTACTGCGTTAGAACTCCCTGAACCGAAAAAGAAACGTCCAAAAAAATAGCATGTGTAATACTTAATTTTCTTAAGTATAATCATTTAATTAATTTATAACCTATTTGAAGGACTTACATAATGATGGATCTGTATTACTGGCCCACCCCAAACGGACATAAAATTACAATATTTTTTGAGGAATCCGGTCTCCCATACAAGCTAATACCAATAAATATTTTTGAGGGGGAACAATTTTCCGAAGAGTTCTTACGGATATCTCCCAATAATCGAATTCCTGCCATAGTTGATCATAATCCTCAAGACAGGAGTAATCCTATATCCATCTTTGAATCAGGTGCCATTTTACTGTATTTAGCAGAAAAAACAGGGCAGTTTTTACCTCAAAATGTTCATGACCGTTATGAAGTTTTGCAATGGCTCTTTTGGCAAGTCGGAGGATTGGGGCCTATGGCAGGACAAAATCATCATTTTAGCCAGCATGCTAAAGATCAAACTTATGCCGTCGATCGCTATATTAGAGAAACTGCCAGGTTGTATGGTGTTCTTAATAAACATTTATCTAATCGAGAGTTTATAGCAAATGAATACTCAATTGCAGATATGGCTTGTTATCCATGGATAGTTTCTTATGAAAAACAACAACAAAATTTAGATGATTTTCCTGATTTAAAAAGATGGTTTTTAAATATACAAAAGCGCCCAGCCATTCAACGTGCATATGTTAAAGCTAAAGAAATAAATGTTGATTTAAATTTAACAGAAGAAGCCAAAAATATCTTATTTAATCAAGGTAAAAAAATATAATGGAAATACAAAAAAATACCTTTTGTCGTCGAGCTCCATGCTTTTTTTGCGAAATTAATTTTACGCTCAATTAGCAATAACTACTCGCTTAAGGTTGATTCCTGTTTAATAGTATTAATCATGTTTTTTCGTTTATAGAGTATATACACTCAATTTTAGCTATCTTAATAACTACGATTAGCGGGGCAAAGATTTATAATTGAATTGCAGGGTGCACACAGTGATATACACCTATTCAGAACGAGCTCAAAAATATCACCAGAATGCATAAGAATGAATAATCAAACAAAGTGAATTGAAAAATATACTACTATCTCTAATACATTAACATGTATAAGTAATCGTCAATTACAACATATGTTTAACTCAGGGAAAAATGCACATGTATTAGCTAAGGAACAAATCGCTGTAAAGTCCAAGTTGCATGAGTACATTTTGCAATTATTGAGTCCGACAACCGATGTTCATTTAATTGATAAAACTTTATCTCTTCAGGAGCAATCGTATAACCAACATACTCTCGAGGTCTTTCTGGGAGTGTTTTTTTATATTGATCCCTTAAAGCAACTAACTCGTCATCTAACTTCAGTTGTTTTTTTATCGCCTGTCCCGACTTTGTGCCATAGACTAAAAAACGTAACCTTCGCTCTTGATCATAAGTCTCCCAGTTTTTTAAATTTTCACGTTCGTCAAGTGGCGTTACTCTACCCAAAACAGTAACTTGTCTTTGTGTATTCGGTAACATAAAAGTAAAAGAAACATAGGGATTAACTAAAATATGTGCTACTTTCGCGCTACCCTTCTGGGTAAAAAAAATCAACCCATGTTCGTTTAGTTCACGAATGGCTACTGTACGACTTCTTGGAAACCCATTTTCATCTACTGTCGCTAAAACACCCATCTTAAATGGTAGATTTTCTGTTTCTACCCAAAACTTTATCCATCTTAACAACCAACTATAATCAACTTGTTCAGGTAACTCTTCTAGAAACCAGTCTCTGTCCGTGAATTGCATTGTTATATCACTTTTTTATACCCAGATGCGTTGGATTATATAACTACTTTAGTATAATTGGATCTTTAACTAATCTCATTTTATGTGTTTTTGAGGCACTTATAGCCTACGCAGCATTTCAAAGAAAAAAATCGGGGATTTTAATTTTACAAACACCGCGGCTTATGAGGCTAAATAAATCCGTCGACATATCTAGATATTAAATTTCATTATATCATCTATAAATTTATTCCATTGGTTCTTTTGGTAAAAAATACGCATAATGACCAATATAATTTCCGAGTGAGAAGTATCATATGACTCAGAATAAAGAAGAGACTGTTGATGAGAATAATCAAGAGATAAAACAAGTAGAAAGATTACAAGGATTTATAAAAAGCTTACTACCCCCAGAAAGAGGAACTGGAAGCGGCGGTGGTGCAAAAGGAGTGGTCAACTCCGGTGTCTATAAGGCGCTAGTTACTACTGATATACTAAAGAATATGAAAATGTTTTCTGGAGCATCAGCAGGAGCTATTACTTCTACCATTTGGGCTTTAGGAATGCCGCCGGAAAAATTCCGTGAAACAATGCTCAACACGAATCTAAAACAGTTAATGGGTAAAAGGGTCAATAAAAAACCTGGAAACGATACTGGATGCCTTTTTGGAATAACAAAAGACGGCCAACCTTTGTTAGATTTTATTCGTAGTAATATTATCGAAACAGTTAGGGAAAATTTAGTAATAGAAATAAAGAGATTGATAAAACAGAAAAAGACATGCCCTGATGATTTGAATGACCTGATAGATGAACTGAAAAAAACTGAACCCAAAATTACGTTTTCCCATTTGAAGATACTCAATGAGCATTTCCCAGAAACATTCAAAAAACTTAGCTTAAATGCTGTAAGCTTTCCTGATGGAGCAATGCAAATCTTTAGCAGTGAAACAACCCCTGATGTTGAAATTGCATTAGCGTGTCGTGCATCTGCGTCTATTCCAGTAGTATTAGAGCCTGTGACGATTGAAATAGATAGTGTAGAAAGAAAATTTGTTGATGGTGGGCTATATGACAATTTACCTACAGACTACTTTGATTATGATGCGGTAAATGGAGCATTTGTACCAAATAAAAAGCCGCTGCAAACTTTAGTTTTTGCCTTTGGTGAAGGTTTAGACAACGATACAAACCCTGTATTCCAAGCTCTTTATAGCAATTACCTGGAAGCATGGGAGAATATAAACCAAATTAAAATGAAGTTAGATTCAATAGATCATCTTCCAAATAGCTCAGAGGAATTGGCAAGATTTCTTAAAGATTTCTTTAATCAAGAATTATCAGAGGAGATAAAAATTGAATCGATAAATCAATCAATTGATAAAGTACTAAACAAATATAAAGGCAAGAATGAGACTGTAGATTATGGCAAAATATCAGCGCTATTATTCAATCAAATTAAAGAAGATTTAGACCATACTATTTATAAAGCGGACTGGAAGGAGCGACTCAAACGTAATAAGTTAGTACGCATCTTTGGTGACTTGAAAACAGATTATAAGAATACTCATCAAAAGGAAATTGGGTATGATAAATTGAGAACTCAGTATCCACTTAATACTATAGAGTTACGTGTTGGTTCTTTAACCACAACAAGTTTTGATGAAGCAACCAAAGTGGCAAGAATTATGGATGCAATGGGGTTCTTGGATACAATAACTCATCTTGTTAATCATGACTTGCATGTTACGTCGCATTTTGTTCATTCGATGGATGAATTTCCCTCTGATCTCTCAGCCTATGTAAATCACTATATTATTATCGACAAAGAAAATAATATGCATGAATTATACCATATTGATGAACAAGGACAAATAAATCGAGTAGATGTTAATAATATGGCCACATATATGGATAAAATTAAAGCACTTAAAGCAAGTGCGGTTAAAGATCAAACCATATTTAATGCGGATCAATTTTATATTGATCTAGTCGAGAATTTTAAAACTTTCTATCAAAAAATTGGTAATTCTAGAGAGATGGTTAAGCAAGATGATCCTTTGATGAAAAAGATAGTCATGCTGGAGAATCAACTCCAAGATAAATCAAAAGCCGTCGTTTCTCGAGAAGTCTATTATCTTATCAAAGAAAATGCAGAGAAAAAGTTGACTTCGGCGGAAGCTTTTGCACTTTCTAGGGCGGTAGAGGTTTTCAATAAAAACAGTACAATGCGACAAGTAGAGACTGAAATCGCTGAAAAAAAAGTTGACTTTCTTATTGATGAATATGAAAAATGGGTTCAAGAGTTTAGGAACCGTGTAGATGAAATAAAGGAGAGTAAATTAACTAAGGCCTCAGAAAATGTATTAAAAGTGGTGCAAAAAGGTGTTGAAAAACCACTATCTAAGACCGATCCTGCTACTCTAACTAGTCTAATAAAAGTGTTACGATGCGCCTCCAAAACTCTCGATGACAGGAATGATGAAACTAAAAGTGCTGACAATATAATAGAATTAACAAATCTGTCAAAAAAGATATCAATAAATAAGTGCATCAATGGGGATAGTATTAAAAAATCATTATGCTATTTTGCATTAGCGGCAGCAGCATGTATCGGCATTTTACTTATTCCTGTAACTGGAGGAGGCAGTTTACTTCTGACTATAGCAGGAGTTATGGGTTTAAGTGCAATGGCAACAGCTGCAACGGTGGCTACTGTGGCAGGGACAGCTGCAGCAGCAGGTAGACTGGCTTATGCTTATAACAATGATAATGGACTTTCCAGCAAAGTATCTAAATTTAAAGAAGCTTTGGATAACATAAAAGGTTCTGCCGAAAATAGAGAAGCTCGATTAGGTGTCGAAGTGAGCCTGCGGAAGAACTGACAAAAAGGGGGCTTTCAAAGTCAATTATTTAAATAAAAAGAATACATATTGACCTCCTCTATGATTAGAACCCTTAATTCACATTACAAAACTCTTCAAATTCAGCTTTAGAAAATTCCAGTTTTTTTCTTTGTAAAATTTCATCGCGACTAAATTCAATAATATTTTTGTTTGCTATACACCGCCAATTTTGCATATTAGTTATATATTCTTTATTTTTAATTTTAAATACATCTGGTGTGAATGCTGCAACATTTTCCCCAGCATTTTTATCTCTTGCTGAAGCAAAGATAAAAGCATCAACTTTTGCCTCTCTCATCTCTGCACCTAAAAGTTGACTGTGTTCATAATTTGTTTTGCTTGAAATTTTATCTTGATGTTTTTGAAATGGAGACTGTGTTAAGTCAATTCCATTTTTTGTTTGTATATAAGCCTTAAATGCGGTCATTCGAATCTCAATGTATTCTAAATTAGCTAAAGTATCATCAAAAAATTTCAAACGGTAAAATGCTACCTCTGCAAATGCTGTCTGTTGAGATAAAGAGCCATACCACAGCGAAGGCTCATAAGTATTGCCAAATCGGGATCCATACTCAAGCGGAGGATATCTGAAAGGAGTAAAAACTAAATAGTGCTTATTATTGACTACTTGAGGTTTTGAATTATCCAGTAATTTTTCTAAAAGATCGTGTTCTTCACTGCTCTCAACTAAATCTCTGGAGCTCGAACTATATTGATCCTCTACTATTCTCCATGGCTCCAACTCCAAATATTTGAAAAATTTTAAACCTTCACATTCGGTCCAAATACTCATAATTTACCGCGCATTGCATCTAAATAGTTAAGTACCCTAATTAAACCAGGAATAGTTTTAATTTCTTCGATAGGTTTATTTTTAAAATATTTATTTTGACTATTGAGCCATAATTTAGCTTTTTCATGATTATTTCCAACCATAGCATTTAAGCTTCTATATATCCTTAAAAGTAATAGAGCGATTTCACCTTCTTTTGTATGAGGTGAAATTAATTTTTTCCCCTGACCGAGACGAGATGCGCTGGGCTCACTTATACCAATGATTTTACCTAAGTCTTTTCCGGTTAAAGAATAAAATTTTGCCAAGTTGCATAAAGCCTTCGACAAAACAATTTCTTCTTTATGATGTGTACTACTAGAAGTTTTCATTTTGAATCCCCTTTCATTTGAAATTATAGTTATACTATATTTCATATGCAAGTTTTTTTGGAATTAAATCAATTATCCATCTATTCACTTAGGAATAATTAATTACTTAATAAGAATAGATGCTAGCATCAACATATGAAGCTAATTTGAAAATTAATCAGACCCAAGATATTGAGTATGAATTCTGAACAAATACCGTATTACTATTGTATTTGACCGAAGTGTCAATTGAACTCAGAATGCTTGCTGCTAATCCATTGTTGGTTGTTGAATGAACCACTTATTGGTATCTCTTTAAAGTCGTTTTACATCCACAGCAGGATACTCCTCAACATAGAATTCACCAAGTACACTATAATAAGTGACGGTACGCCTTTCTAGATCAACAATATAATGAAAGACACCGGCTTTCCAAGAAGCTTGGAGAAATTCAGAAAAAGTGCTTTCACCGGCTTGATCAACCCGAATAGCTTTAATAAGTGCTTCTTTATTAAATTCAGGAATATCTAATTCTCCAGTAACTAAAGGAGTTCCTTGAGAAACTATATTTCCTTTGTTTGTGATATAAATACTTTGGCAAGAAGGCAGATACCAAAGATTTTGTTTGATTCCAGCCATGCGCATTACTTCAGCTAAAACAGGAAACCCTCCAACCTTTGGGCGAATTGACATCGCAAATTGGATTGCACTCTTAAAGTTATCAATGGCTTCGCTCATAGGTTACCTCCACTATTTTTCTTATTGAATTGGTGCGGTTTTAATTTGATGATAATTAGCAAGTTTTTTTAAAATTACTTTAAGCTGCCCTTGCTCCATGGGTGTAAGGATTGAGAAAAACTCTTCATCATTTTGATCTGCTAGGGAAGCCAACTTAGGAACTAATGCTATAGCTTTAAGGGTCAATTCTAAATCTTGAAAACGTCGGTCATCAGAAGCTTCTTTACGATTTACAAGGCCCTTCCCAAGAAGCCTAGTGATCAATTTTGAAATTGCACCTCGAGTAAGTCCTGTCACTTCAGCTACAGCACTAGGGGAAATCATATCATTGCTTTCATACATTTTTCTAAGGACTACCCATTCAGCCACTGTTACACCGGTTATTTCTAACTTTTTTGCAAAGGAATACGAGACATCATTTGAAATTAATCGCATCCAATAACCAATATGATCGGTCAATTTACTTGCTTTTTCTTTTCTTTTAATGTTTCTCATTCCAACCTCGCTCCGCATTTCGCAATTATAGTTTCATTGGAAACTATTGTCAAGGAAACTAATTATAGGGTTTTCCTCTCGACTTAACTGGCAATGACAACCCATTTTAGTAAAGAGCAAAAGCAAGCGTAGGCTGGGCTGAAAAGCCCAGCGTTCAATCTTGAGCGTTACCTAGAAAATTGATTATTAGCTAAAAACATAACACTAGAATGATCTTCAATATGATAAATTATATCAGGCACAAAAAATCTCACTGTATCAGAATTTATTTGCTCTATATCAGGACAAAATTTTTTTCATATCACCAAATAATCGAATTCCTGCTCTAGTTGATCATAATCCTAAAAACAGTAATCAACCTTGATCTAGTGCTATTTTACAGTATCTAGCAGAAAAAACAGGACGGTTTTTACCGAAATACTCACGATCGTTATAATGTCCTCACCATACCTTTTTTAGTAATACATTCATAATAGCACGACGAATTTTTTGTTCAGGACGTGGTTTAATTAATGAATTAAACAATAAAGATGTGGACTTGTGAAAATATTCTTTACCCTCAGGTGAGTCTTCAGTATAAAAGTAATTAAATACACAACATCTAGGTGAATCACATAAAACTGGATTAACTGCGTGCCAAGCTGTTCGACTTGCTCCCATCACAACTAGGCGATTAAAAAAATTCGGAACAATAATGCAATTCTTTATTTCTTCATCCCATACTTCGTAATTACCACCATTTTCAAGTTTCCAATTCGGAGAAACATAATAAAGTAAATTTACCGCCTGATAGAGTTTTCCATCCACATCATGCGAACTGTCTAGATGAGGATTTATATAATGACCCTTAAGCAGTGTGCTAATTCCACCAGCAAGACGTGTTTTATCAGGAACTTGATTTTTAATTTCTGTTATTTCTTCAACTACAGAAATAACCTTCGGATCTTGGATAGCAGAATGAAGATCTTGCAATAAACTGGATTCCCGCTTTACATAGCTATATTTTAACTTTAATTCTCCATAATTATTTAATAAGCGCATTTGTTTTGGCTTAGGAAAATTTTCATATATTTTTTCTGCAATTTCAGTCGGTAGAAGATTATCAAGTGCGAAAAAATGAGCAACTTTTATGGGATGTTCAAAGAAAAATTGTTTTTTCAAATCGTCTTTAGATTCATTCAACCTTTGTACTATCAAATCTGTTAATAAGTCTTTCATATTTATACTTCCACCAAAAGAACGAGTGAGGTTCTATATATAATAGAACATTCTCATCAAAAAACTGTCTAAATGCTAAAAAAATAAAAACCAATTAATAATTTCTTTTTTCATATCCAAAAATAATTCTGATGTAATTGCACCTAAAACAGTCAAGAAAATTGGAATTAATACACGAACAATTTGTAATAGATAAAAAATTATTTAAGAAGTATAGAAGATAAAGTGATCAGATTACTGATAGTTATCGACAGGTGATTTTTACTCTGATAGCCCTATAATTGTATTCTATTTGTGCAAAGGATTGCGTTTGGTTTTTCCCTCTTTAATTGTGCTTTCGAGCTATAAAATCAGGAATAGTAATGAACAACATAAATAATTGGTTAGAAATTATAAAGGTATATCAACCACATCATAAGAGATACAGAGTAGCACTCGAGCTTTTAAAGTATTGCGCTGATACTGAACGTACTGAGTTAGTTGATAAATATATTCGTCCGCTAGTGGTTTTCGATGGATTTACCTTCATAGAATCATTGGAAATACTACACGATGAATTTGGTATAGATCAGCATTCGATTGGTCTTTTTTTAAGAGAAAGTAACCATTTTAAAAGTATCACCGATGCATTGCTCTATCTAAAGAAACAAGGTATTTATAGTCATGAAATAACTGAACTAATGGTGTCCTTATATGAAAGCTGCAATCACAATAGCGATCCATTCTTCCCAAATTTTGATACAAACTTGTTATCTCATCTGACTAACCTGTATCGTGCTGAAGATTTAAATCCAAGTGTGGTAACCTTATTAAAAATTTCTGCCCCTGCCTTACAGGAATCTATAGAAGCACTTTCTTTATTAAAAACAGCAGGACTGTATAAAAAGGAGTATATTGATATTTTGTCTTACCGTGATGCATTGTATCCGGTTGAATATGCAAAAGCACTAATCCTGCTGCAGGAAGCCCATGCACTTAATCAAGAAACATTAACATACTTTAAGTACAGTGGCCTACCGTATGAATTTTTATCCTCTTTAGAAAAAGTAAACCATGCCCAGCAATTAAATGCTGAATCAGCAAAATGGATAATGACTACTCGCTTAGGCTATCATTCTGAATCTGAACTTTTAGCGTTCATTGAGCTTAATAAAGCCAAAATTCAATTTGACGTTGCGGATTTATTGTCAAAAAAATTATCAGAGGAAATTTTAATTATTACAAGGTTAAATAGCCTTACTCAAGATGTATATAATGCATTAAAAACCAACAGTTCCAAGCTGGGGGTATCATTTTTCCGGTGTTTGGATTACTTGGAAGAGAAGAATATAGGAACGCCAGAGCTTATTCTTCGTCTTTGTAATAATGAACTCAAGCTTAATCAATTATATGAGCTATTTGAGACAGTGAATATTAATACTGCGTCGCAAGAAGCAATGTTATCTCAAGGTTTCATTCATAATATGAATAAGCAAAAAACTAATTCAGCACGTAATGAAATAGCCCCATCATCCCCTAATCGATTGTATGAGCCATGATAATCTCCCTTCTAAAGCTCCATACTCAAACCACATACATCCTTTCCTAATTCGGGATGACGCTGCCTTAATTCGCTACATACGGAAACTGTTACTATGAGTTTCTATGTAGTGAATTACAAAAAACTTGAGGGTTGGATGTAAAATAATTTAATATCATTGAGTTACCCGACAATCTCTTGTTGCGGATCCAATAAGTAAGGAGCATTATGATTGTTATCTTCGTCCATGGTTGGAGTGTCACACATACCAATACTTATGGTGAGCTTCCTCAATGGCTTGAAAGTCAGAGCAAAGATGGAAAACTGAATGTTCAAGTTGGTAATATATATCTCGGGCGCTACATCAGCTTTGATGATACAGTAACAGTTGACGATATAGCACGTGCATTTGATCATGCGGTACGTGATGAAATTGCTGATAAGCTACGCCATGGGGAGCGCTTTGCTTGTATTACTCACTCTACCGGTGGACCTATTGTGCGAAAATGGATGGATTTATACTTTAAGAATAATCTTGCAAAATGTCCATTAAGCCATCTTATCATGTTAGCCCCCGCCAATCACGGTTCTGCCCTTGCTCAACTTGGTAAATCCCGACTAGGACGTATAAAGAGTTTTTTTGAAGGTGTGGAACCGGGCGAGTGCGTACTTGATTGGCTTGAGCTCGGAAGCGACTTAAGCTGGCAACTTAATGAAAGTTGGCTTGATTACGATTGTACTGCTAATGGCATCTATTCCTTTGTACTTACAGGCCAGAAAATTGATCGCCAACTTTATGATGCAGTTAACTCCTACACGGGAGAAGCCGGATCGGATGGAGTGGTACGTGTAGCTGCTACAAATATGAATTATAGCTTATTAAAATTACATCAGGAGGGAAATAATGGTGAAAGTCTTGTTATCGCCAATATGATACGCACACAGCCAATGGCATTTGGAGTTCTTCCTGGACGTTCGCATTCCGGTAAAAATATCGGAATAATCCGAAGTGTTACTATGGCCAATGCAGCCACTCATCCTACGGCAATATGGGTTCTGCGATGCCTGCAAGTAAAAAATCGTGACTCCTATAATACATTAGCAAAAGAACTGGATAAGATTACTCAAGAAACTCAGAAAAATGAGCATACAGAACTTGTGAAAACGCTTATCTATAAGCGCGAATATATCACTAATCGCTACTCTATGATTATTTTCCGGCTTATTGATGATCGAGGCAATCATCTTGTCGATTATGATCTTTATCTAACTGCTGGACCCCAATATAGTGAGCAAGCACTTCCTAGAGGTTTCTTCATAGATCGCCAGCGAAACCTGAATAATCGAGGAAAACTGACTTATTTTCTTGACTACGATATCATGAAAACCGGAATTAATACGCCAAAAATGCAGGGTAATCTGGGGTTCCGTATTAAGGCATACCCTGAGCCAAGCAACCAAGCCCTTGCCTATTACAGATTACTTGATTTTCATTCCTCGCTAGCTGACATAAACAAAATTCTCCACCCGAATGAAACAGTAATGGTTGAAATCATGCTTCAACGACGAGTGGATAAAGCTGTCTCCCGTATCACTAACAACCTTACTCCAGCAAAAATCAGTGTTAAACCAACTGGAAAAAAAGTAGATTGACATTACTTCTGTTTGGTGTACTTGTGTATAAAGAACTATTTCCAATTAAGACTCCGGGTAAAAAACCACATACCTAATCATTTTCCTTGCCCAATAATGTTCTATTCTTGAATTAATTGATCAAATAATCTACTATTTTTGTAGGCATCCATGAAAGGGGGCTTCATAATGAAATGGATTATTCTTTTAGGGACTATTATTCTAATGACCGGATGTTATTGTACCAATGCAGTTAAATACACACCAGTATATACACCAGCAATTACATACACATCCACGGTTGCCTACAAACCAGTAGTTACCTATCAACCCGTAGTTAGATACAGGCCCACAGTTACATACCGACCAGTCACCGTAACAAGTGTTATTACGCCTGTTGTTCAGCCCGGGGTATTTTATTCTTATCCTGTAGAGTCTCTATGTGGCTACAACTGCTATTGACCTTTATTGATTAAAAAATTGTAGTCTGGGTGACGCAAAAGGCCGCCACCCAGAAGCCATAAAATGACTAATGTCTTTTTTATATTGAAATTAGACGTCCATCAACTAATAGGCAAGTAAATACTAAACCTTGAACCTGTTAAGATAGGAGAGTCTTCTAAAATCATATGCCCTCCATGCAGCTCTACTATTGATTTGGTTATAGCCAAGCCCAATCCAATGTGTTTACCAAAAGATTCATCTCGTTCAAGCGTTACAAATGCTTGGAATATAGCTTGTTTATTCTCATCTTCTACCCCAGCCCCATCATCATCAACGTGGATAACAGCTCGGTTATCGTTTACATGTAAAGAAACTTGTATCTTATTGTTTGCAAATTTTAATGCATTACTAATTAAGTTATTAACAGCAAATTTTAATAAATCTGGATCAAATTCCACAATGCTTTTTTCATCATCAGATACTTCTAAATTAACCTTCAAATCATAACTTTGATGACCGTTAACTAATGCAAAAAGCCATTTCCTTATATCCAAAAACCGCTTTTTTACTTTCATTTCATTACTTGTGCTTTGTGAATAAATTAAAAAATAACTCACTAATTTATTGAGATCTTTAATATCATCTCTTAGGCTATTCATATGCTTCGAAGGATCCTGTTTTTTTTTAAAAGATTTTTCCATTGCATCTAAAGCCAATTGCATCGTATATAATGGGGTTCTAATTTCATGAGCCACAAAACGAGACATATTTTGTTGGGTTTTAATTAAGTTTTTTATTTTACCTCCCATACTCACAATATTATTATGCACACCATAAAGAATAGAAAACCTACTAAATTTAACTCTTTTATCAAATACTCCCTTGCTGTAGGCATTAGTTAAACCAAATATCTTTCTCACATTTCGGCTAAATATCCAAGTAAACAAAAACACTGTTAAAGTCGTTAAAATCGTAAAGCTTATCAGGTAGTAAAACTGCATTTTAGGTACTTTAATTAAAAATTTGGGGTAATTTATAGGTCCTAGAATAAGTATCTTATTTAAATCTACCAACTTAAAATAAACTTTTGTAATGAACCCACCAGCCTTAGGGGGATCATACTGCAATCCCTTGATATACTGATTGTTTCTAATAGCTAAAGGTAATTGTTTGCTATCTGGAGATACAATTTGTAAAGGGACATTATATATTGATTGGAAATGCTTAATAATTTTTGGCCAATTGCTTTTTTCTGAGGTCTTAAGCTTAGTTTCAATAAGATGAATCGTCCATATTGTATTATCTTGGATGGTAGTATACATTGTTGCCTTATCTTGGATTTGCAATACATACTTTGTGTTTCCTATTTTTTGTAAAGCAAATATATCGGGTAAGAAATAATTTAAAAAATAGTGCACAGGACCAGTTAGTATTACTATCTTGCCCTGTCTTAAATCCTTTTTTTGCTCCTTCGAAATTTTTAACTCATCCATTTTTAGTATTTTAGCTTTAGGCCTATCAGTTGGCTGAATAGAATCAATCACCTGATTCCATGAAGATGGAGGATTATTTTTAAGCAGCTGTTGAATCACAGCAAAATTACCATTTACAAAAAGACGATTTATTGTTAGCCGATTTAAATCAATAAAGTGAACGAAAATAAAGTAAAAACTACCCAAGATTAATAGGGAGATTATTACCGACAGCGTGACTGTTTTGGCGTAAAGATGAAGCATGTTTATTCCCAAGCCTCAGATACAAATACATATCCTTTTTTATGAATTGTTTTTATTCGATAAGGCTTTTTACTATCATCATTCAATGCTTTTCTTAACCGTGATATTTTTAAATCGATACTTCTATCAACCCCATCATATTCGTACCCAGAAAGAGCATACATAATGCTATTTCTACTAAGCAACCTGTCATGATTCTTAACCAACAAAGCAAGAACTTCAAAGTCACTGGTACTGATTGAAAGTTTTTTATCAAAGAGATGAACACTCTTAGTACCAAAGTTGATAGAAAAATTGCCAAATTGAAATTGATTTTGATTATTAACTAAATTAGGTCTACGTAACAATGCTTCTATCCTTGCTTTTAACACCTCGTCTGCAACAGGTTTAGTTAGGTAGTCATCTGCGCCTAAATTTAAAGTAGATACTTCACTTTCAATATCGTTAACTGCTGTTAGCATAAGTATTTTTCCCAAATAGTCCTCTCTAATAGTGTGACATATTTGATCTCCATTCATGCCAGGAAGCATTATATCTAATATTACTATGTCAGGTTGCTCACGAATAATGCGGTAGACAGCCCTATCACCACGTTTTTCAATAGATACATCATAACCTGATTCTTGTAGGCTATCTTTGAGATAAGTGGCTAACTTGAGGTTGTCTTCTACAAGCAATATTGATTTATTTTTCATTTTTACCGTCTAAGCCTCTTTAAATAAGAAAAATTAGTGAAACAAATTCAGTCTGAAGTGCTGTTTCAGTTAAGTTTTACATAAATTCCAGGATGTAAGCAAACACATACGCAATTGTACATTTTATATACAATTGAGATTTTTGAACTCGATATAATAACAAGTAGGAGAATTTGTATCCTGTTAATGGATGAGCATGCGGAGAGAAATGATGTACACTTATGTTAAAAATTTTGATGAAAATATAGAAAAAAAATATTCCGGTGGTATTTGCGAATCATTAGAATCTGTTCAGATAGATTATACCGTAATTAACGAGAAACATTGCGAACATTGCTATCCCGAAAAATGCTATCATTTTCGCAGAAAAATCTTTAATTTATTTGATTATTTTATACTCAATCCATTTATCTCTATTTTATCTAAACTTTTTCTCCTATCAGAGCACGAGTTTTTACTTTTCAATAATCTATTAAATAAGTGGAGCATTACTATTTTTCAAAAATTTAAACTATTTACCAAGACTAATATCATTGATAGGAAACAATTAAATAACAGCCTCCTTGCATTATGGGATGAAGCCCAAAGAAGGGGTCTAGAGCTATATAATTTTAGAGAATCCAACCTACATACATTATATTTTATGTTGGTATACAATACGAAAAAATATTATTTCATTCAGACCCCGATCTCTCTTATTTCTCAAAAAAATACATGCTTTGATGATGATACCAAATATGATAATAAATGGATCTTCAAGAAAAAATTATTAAATAACAAAATCCCCTGTCCTTTAGGGAAAGTTTTTATTTCCAGCAAGAACGCTTATAACTATGGCATTTCATTGGGCTTCCCTCTTGTAGTTAAACCATTATCAGAATCCCTAAGTATTCATACTTCATGTAATATCCAAACACCAAATGAATTAAAAGAGGCGATAAAAATAGTAAAGCAAATTGATCTTCGCGTGCTGGTTGAAAAACACATTCCTGGTGATGTTTATCGGTCATTAATTATTAATAACTCATTAATCGCTTGTATGATGCGGGAACCTGAGAGCATTATTGGTGATGGAATCACTACACTTCAGGAGTTAATTTATAAAAAGAATAAAGTTACGTGGGAAAAAGGTAATGGTAAATATCCATACAAAATTACTCCAAATTTGACGAAAATTTTGGCAGACCAAGGAGTTACGTTTAATACGATAATAAACAAAGGACAACAAATATTTATTTCAAAAAAAGTTACAATGAGCAGTGGTGCAAAAATCAGTAATGTTACCGACCTGATACATCCCGAGAACAAACTGTTATTAGAAAAAGTACATAAAATACTCAATATACCGCTTACAGGCCTTGATTTTATTTGTCAGGATATTTCACTTCCATGGCATAAACAACAATTTAGCATTATTGAAAATAATAGCTTTCCTTATATTGACTTGCACCTCAATCCATTTGATGGAAAACGAATTAATGTAGCCGGTGAAATTTGGGACTATGTACTCGATGTTTTAAGTCAAAAATGACTAACTCAAATAATGCAGTCTGGTTACTAAACATTATTATACATTTTAGATACAAATGATTTTTTTTAACTCGGTATAATAACAAATAGGTTAATTTTTATTCTGATTAAATCATTATGAACTTGAAGATCATAGCTTTCATGCTACCTAAGCTTGAAAAGATAATCATGAAAATTGAATAGCAAATAAATAACTGGAGAATTCTTCATGAAAAGTCACAAAGAAAGACATCAGCCTGTTTCTGAACTCATGACGACAGAGGATCCCAAAACTTCTTCCATAGCATTAATGTTACAACAATTTAGAAAGGAAACAGAAAAAAAAGAAGCTGCTGAGGAATCAGCAAAAATACGCTGTCGGGTTTGTTTTAAAGAAGTAGCTCCTACACGTCGTTGTTCCGGACATGGAGGAGGTGGTGGCGGCGGCGGAGGTGATGGAAGTTCTAGTAAAACATCCGAGGAAAAAGCAAGCCCTGGAGAAGATAATTCTCTAACTAAAGAAGGCAAAGTGCTTGAGACCACAGATGCATTGATAGATGAGTTTGCTTTAGGAGATAGTGGAGCACTCGATGCAAAAAGTTTTGACCCAGATATAATAGCGGAATTGATCGCTAAAGGGCAATTATTGATTGATAATGATCGAGAGTCAATGACCCTAACTATTAAATTGCTTTGTGAGCCTAATTTATTAACTGGGGAACAACGAGAAGAATTGAAAAAATTTATGGAAGTGATCTTCAAAGAATCCAATGATTTTAAAGAAGAAAATCATCTTACCGATGATTGCATACAAATTATCCAAGATGAGGAAGGAAATATACGCTCTCTTCGTATTACTATGCCCACATTAGCCCTATACGATTTATTTATCCAACGGCTAGCAAATAATTTAGTGCCTGCAGTACAAGAAAAAAATGAAGTCTCGAAAGATCAACGTTTTTCTCCAAATCCCTTTTCAATAGAACCCAAGCCATCCCCTTCTACTACAGGAAAGAACTTTGAAAAGGAGGAAGAACAAGAAATATTTAACCCTTCTCCTTTTAAAATGACACCATGGTGAAACCATAATTCAAAAAATAATAAAAACTATGTGTGGAGAATTGCTCCTAAGCCAACGTAACGCTGGGGAGCAATGGTCAACACACCCAATCACCCTGCCTAAAAGAAAAATCTATTATTTTCATCTATACTTAATGATGATTTAAAAATTAAAGACATAAAGATAAGCATATGACCAAGGAGTTTTATAATGATATTTACCCACTTTAAAAAGATAATTATGGGCTTGATTGTAGGTGTTTTTTTCACTTCTAACAGCTATGCCGTATGGACAAAAGAGGTTAAGCACACCACTTGCACAGGCAACACATGCCATCATTCATCTTATGAAAAACAGTGTTACCATGGTGACTGTCGTGTAGTGAAACATAGTAGTACATGGCATAGATAATTATGTCTCTTAGCTGAGTATCTTATCTAATGATAAATTTATTGCTGTATGTTGCACACTTCCGAAATAAAATAACGCTATTCTTTAGAGCACTTTAGTTTTCCTATCAACTCAGAATATTTTGTCCTATTGTTCTATTACATCACATGCTGGTGTGAGCCTTAATGTCCTTGATACAGGTATTCTTTCATGTTCAGGAAAAATAATACGAAACCCAGGTTCTAAAATTTGTCCAAGTGGATTCAATGAAATTTCTGATGTACTAATCTCTATTCGTCTTTGAATTAACAAGCGATACATCATTTCCACATTTTTGCTATTTTTTAGTTTTTCTTGACAATTTTGGAGAAATTTTCTTGCTTTTTGTTGATAAAAATCAATATCTTGTTCAAGGGAAGTACGATTTTTTAACAATTTTTTCGCTGCCCACTCATTTGATTCACTCAAATTTTTTATAAATGATTCATGCCAATTCAAAGTAAGGGTTGAGGGAAGCAAACGTAAAAGACTGCATCGTGCCGATGAAAACACTGGATTGCCTCTATCTACGTCTAAAACATCCAACATGAATTTAGTATCAATTACTCCATTATTAATTAAATCATCCACCGCTAACTTGTCTGATTGAGCCTTAACGGGTGTGAGCCATGCATGATCTGCATCTTGCAAATAGGTTTCAGGAAAATAACTTCCTAATGCTTTTAAGACTTCTTCATAAAAATTCCTAGAAATAATAATCGCTTGTTTTTCTTGATCTGGTAAAAATCGTGAATCAATAAAAAACTCAATAGGAATACTCACTTCTGAATGAAACTCGTCATTAGGATATACATCCGACATTAAATTGAGTTCAACTGGGCAAAATAAAGGACGAAGCAGTTCCTGTAAGGAGAGAGAGGCCTTTTTTTGAGAGAATTTCTCG
The DNA here is from genome assembly GCF_001467695.1 of Legionella gratiana. Lineage (GTDB taxonomy): Bacteria > Pseudomonadota > Gammaproteobacteria > Legionellales > Legionellaceae > Legionella > Legionella gratiana. The sequence continues at coordinate 251,697 of NZ_LNYE01000029.1, read as the reverse complement.
CTATGATTCAGCTTGTTAATGCCAAGTAACACGCTTTTTGATAATTGCTCCGGCCCAACTAATGTTTCTAAGATATCTTGCAATGCCGTATCTGGCTTGTGCCCACCAAAATCCAATTTTCGTTTCGGCTCCCACCAATCATTATGCGGTTTATCCAGTTCTTTCATAATGGGACCACCAGCACCATGACATCCAGAACAACGCAATCGAGTACCAAATTGGGGATGTTTGGGATCGGGTTGGCGATGAAGTAACTCATTATCTGAAAAAATATCTACTGAATCTCCACGATAAAACCATTGCCCTTGTGCACCATCACCACGCAATTCATAAAAATTAAATACTTCTTTTTTAGGATCCCAAGCAAATGCCTCGATCATTAATACATTCCTTTCTGGATTCTGATCAGCAACTAAATCCCCAGCTGAATTTACAGTAGTAAAATGACCAAAGAAAAAATCACCAGCATTAATGGACAAATGATGATCCATTATTTTTAATTCCCCTAAAGTCATCTCAAATAAACTAAAACTACCTTGAGATGGATTATGGAATCCTCGATTTGCAACCATTGTCGTTTCTATTTTTAGACCTGAGTTTTTTAAAATTTGTCTTAATGCAAAAACATCTTTAGGACATTGAGCCTCTGAAAAAAGTATAAGACCTAAAGCATCATTGGTTTGCTCTACAGGTTTTCCAGAAGAATGAACAACAGCACAGGCAGAAAAAACATCTTGAGCAAAAACCATCATCATACAAAATAATGCCAGGAAACAATCTAATCCTTTTTTCACAATAAAATCCTTATTTTTCAGTATTTATTGATTACGGGTCATAAAAAAAGCAATTCCTTTTTAATCCACAGTAAATCAATGTTCCGAATAATTATTAATCACATGAATAAGCTCTAATGAAGCAACGCGTAATTTTTTTTAAAAAAGCAAACAGTACATCTTAAAAGCAAAAAAGGATTCAGTCAAAACTTTACTTAATTCATTGAAATTACACAAAAATATCAATTGGCTCAAAATAAATGCACTTTTTACAAAAACTACTATACTTTTAAAACTGGGACGAACAGGAATTGAGTGATGGACTCCATTCAATTAGCACTGGATGTGCATTCGCAAAGGACTCATCAATATATAAAAAGTCCTCTTTTAAAAAATTGCTACCTCTCTGAAGCAACATACCCGCTGCTTGTCTCTTACTTAACATGGATTAGAAAAATTAATGGCTGTTTCAATAAAACAGATGAAATGCACCAAAATGAACAAATAAACAATGAGTTTCAATTCTTATGCAAGCACAATTTATTGTTTTTCTTAACAACCACCCGACAATTTGACATAGTCGAAAAATTATTTAGTACTCCATCCTTTACTACACGATTACATGATGCAATTGAATGCACAAAAAAAGAACATCTGAAGATAAAACACATAAAAAAGAAACGATTACTGCACTTAATTCATCAACAAAATGAGAGGCTTACATCGCTTTTAAAAAAACAACATCATGTACCAATTGGTACTCTTAATCATTGTCTTCATTACTTCATTCATTTGGCGAAAAAAAACTTAGTAAGAAATATATCGATGCAAGATACAGAAGTTATGGACTATGCATTAACTGCATTTAAATTTTTCATAGAAAATCCAAACAATGTTAATCATGAAATAGGTGTTCCTGAAAACAGCAAGCACTCAGAAAAAAAATTAAACTCATCGCACAAGAATTTTCTGTTTAATAAGCGTTCAACTTTCTTTTCATCAACAGAACAAGGCAAAAATGAAGGAAAAATACAATTCAGACCAACCTCGAACTTTTTTCAGAAAGGCCATGTTTTACTTTAGCCTGGCTTATGGTAGATGCAGGCTAAAAATAGGCATTTTTTATTGATTCACATGCCGAATACACTCTATACCACCTAAATAAGGCCTTAAGGCCATGGGAATATGAATATTACCCTCTTTATCTTGGTAATTTTCCATTAAAGCAACTAAGGTTCTACCTACAGCAAGACCTGATCCATTCAGAGTATGAACCAAATTGATATCACGTGTTTTTTCATTTCTATAGCGTGCCTTCATACGACGCGCTTGAAAAGCCTCCATATTAGAACAGGATGAAATTTCTCGGTAAGTATTCTGGCTCGGTAACCACACTTCGATATCATATGTTTTTGCTGCGCTAGGTCCCATATCACCGGTACAAAGGGTAACTACACGATAAGGTAACTCCAAGCGCTGCAGTATCATTTCGGCATGTTGTACTAATTGCTCCAAAGCAGCATAAGACTCTTCGGGCTTAGTAATCCATACTAATTCAACTTTTTCAAACTGATGCTGTCGGATCATGCCTTTGGTATCTTTACCATAAGAACCTGCCTCACTGCGAAAACAAGGTGAATGACATGCATAACGAATTGGTAGGTTTTCTTCAGCCAAAAGAGTATCGCGAACCGTATTGGTTACTGGAATTTCTGCCGTAGGAATCAAATAATATCCATGCTCCCCGGTTAATTTAAATAGATCTTCTTCAAATTTCGGTAATTGACCAGTACCTAATAAACTGTCTGCATTAACAATATATGGAACATAAATTTCTTGATATCCATGTTGTTGTGTATGAATGTCTAGCATAAATTGGATCAAACCACGATGTAATCGTGCTAATTGATTTTTCATCACCACAAAGCGACTGCCCGTAAGCTTAGCAGCCAAAGCAAAATCCATTTGTCCCAAACTATCACCCAATTCATCATGTGATTTTACTGGAAAATCGAAAATTGGAATCGTACCCCAACGTCTGATTTCCTGATTATGTTGCTCATCTTCACCAACTGGAACAGAATGATGAGGGATATTAGGCAAACGAAAAGCAATTGCTTCAATTTGCTGTAACACGCTATCAAGTTCGCCTTTTTTTTGCTCCAATTCTTTAGCAAGACGGTTCATATCTTCACGCATGGCTTCTATATCTTCGCCTCGAGACTTTGCTGCACCAATGGCCTTAGAACGTGTATTTCGTTCATTTTGTAATGTCTGCGTTATCACTTGCAATGTTTTACGTTTTTCTTCTAAAACAATAAAAGATGAAACATCAAACTGAAAACCTCGTTTTAATAACTGTGAGGCAACAAATTGCGGATCATCACGTAATAATTGAATGTCTAGCATACGATATCACTCTTAATTATCTAACAATACCACGTGTAGATTGATTCAATGCATCAATCATAAGAACAACTTCAGGGCATTCGTGCTGCATCAACTCTAATTCCGCAACCGCTTGCTGCACGGTTAATCCTTTACGAAAAATTATTTTATAAGCCCGTCGCAAATTATCAATGGCTTCTGATGAAAATCCTCGTCTACGTAGACCCACTGTATTAATACCACAAGCAGAAGTAGTATCACCAGAAATCATGAGATAAGGAAGGACATCTTTACTTACATAAGAAGCTCTCGAAATAAAAGAATAGGCACCTACATGACAAAATTGATGTACTGCCGCATACCCTCCAATGTTTGCATAATCCCCAACTGTTACATGCCCTGACAATGCAGCATAACTCACTAAAAGAATATGGTTACCAATGAGGCAATCATGCCCCACGTGTGAATAAGCCAGAAAAAAGTTCTTATTGCCTATGCGCGTAACGCCTCCCCCTTTAACGGTTCCCCGGCTAATCATACAATATTCACGTATAATATTATCGTCACCAATTTCTAATCGGGTAGACTCACCTTTATACGTCATATCTTGAGGCTCATCTCCTATAGAGGCAAATTGAAAAATTTTATTATTTTTACCAATAATAGTTGGACCTTCAATAACTGCATAAGGACCAATTCGCGTATTTTCGCCTATTTCCACATCTGCGCCGATAATAGCACCAGGACCTACTGATACCCCATTTGCCAATTTTGCAGTGGGGTGAATTATAGCTCGTTCATCTATCACTTTTGAAATTCCTTCGCTGCACTTAATAAATCTGCAGAACAGGCCAGTTTATCGCCCACATAAGCTTCGGCATGCACACGCCAAAAAACGCTTTTTCTCGTTAATAATTTTATTTCCAAGCGTAATTGATCACCAGGAACCACTACATGTTTAAATTTTGCATTATCGATACCTGCAAAAAAATGCAAAATCCCTTCGTTTTCCTCAGGTGTCTGCGATAATCCTGCAAAAAGTCCGCCTGCTTGAGCCAAAGCTTCAAGCATCAATACCCCTGGCATAATTGGATTGTCTGGAAAATGACCGGCAAAAAAGTTCTCATTAATGGTCACATTTTTTATAGCCGTTAAATACTCAAATGCCTTAAAATCTAATACCCTATCTACCAATATCATCGGGTAACGATGAGGCAACAAACTAAAAATTTGTTTTATATCTATAGGTTCATTCATACGTAGTTTCTCGCTTAATCAGTCTATTTAGCTGGCCACAATGAAAAAATGCATTATCCAGTTTTAATGGATGCAAATCAATTATTAATTGTTAAAAACTTGTCCGTCTTTATCCTATTCTGTTTCGCTTTGAAAGAGTACTAAGAACAGCTAATCTTCAGATGAAGACTCAACTGCAGTTATTAGGTTTACTCTTTTTTCTAAAACACTAAGTTTTTCTATATAATCGTCTAGTCGTCGAAACCGAGCCGCATTTCGACGCCAACGTTGATGCTCATGAATTAAGGTTCCTGAAGAGTAAATTCCCGACTTAGCAAGCGATTTACTTACAGTAGACATCCCGGTAATCACAACATCATCTGTTAAATGTACGTAAGCAGCAATAGAGCTTGCGCCACCAATAATACAGTCCTCTCCAATTTGTACATAAGCTCCTATAGCAGCACATCCCGCAATAAAGGTGTTTTTACCAATTAATACATCATGCGCGATCTGAACTAAATTATCGATACAAACCCCGTCCCCTAAATAGGTATCATTTAAAGAACCCCTATCAATTACGGTATTGGCACCAATCCGTACTTGATCTGCAATAATAACCGCACCTACACTAAGACCCTGTCGCCAATAACCTTGTTGCTTTACATAATTAAATGGAGAGGCACCGACAACACATCCAGAGTCAATGATTACATGGGCTCCCAATTGACAACCCGAATGTATTACCACATCATGACCAATTTGAGTCTTTTTTCCGATCACAACAGACGATTCGACAACGGTATTCGCACCTATCACGACATTGTCAGCCAACTGAACTTCAGCATGAATGACACTATATGCGCCAATAGATACTCCTTCACCTATTTGAGCAGAATGATGAATTCGAGCCGTAGGATCAACACCAGAACATGAGATTGTTGGCTTTGATAGAAGTTGAGTGGCTTGTATCATCATCTGTAACGGATTGGATACAATAATACAATTTCTTTGACAGAGGTCCTTATGCTCTGCTCTAAGTAGTACCGCACCGGCTGAAGTGGCTTCTAAAGCTTTTTGCAATATAGGATTATCATAATAAGCTATATCTTTAGGAGTAGCTCGAGCCAAAGAAGCAAAAGAAAAAATGGCGTGATTTGCATTACCATGCCACACGCCACCTAATTTTTCAGCCAGTTGCGCTAATGTTAGCAACGTCGCATCGCCAAATTAATTGATTGCTTTAGCGACTTTGTCAGTTACATCAAGAGAATCTGAGCTAAAAGGAGCCGCATCTTTTTGTACAATAAGATCATATTTGTCATCTTTAGCAACTTTTGAAATTGCTGCACGTACTTTAGCATACAAACCTTCCATAGCTTCATTATTTGCAGTGCTTAATTCTTGCTGATATTGCTGGCCATCACGTTCAAATTGTTGTTGTGCACTAACAATTTTTCGTTCCATTTCTTTCTTTTGAGTAGCACTCAAAACAGCACTATCTCGTTTGAATTTTTCCATATCAGCCTTTATCTTGGCCTCAACCGCTAATAATTTATCACGACGCGGCTTAAACTCCTTTTCCAACTTTTGTTGAATTTCTTTGATTTGACTCGAAGTTTGCATGATTTTTTGCAAATCGACCACACCGATCTTTGCAGCATCCGCAAATGCATTAGCGCCAAACACGCTAAAAATAAGGGTTATTAAAACCAAACCGAACCGCTTCATAACTATCTCCTAAATTAAAGAGCATGATGCTAGCACAAATCAACATAGGTTGCTATGTACAACACGAGTTTTCACTAATAATTTTATCCTCTAGGGGCTGTTTACAGCCCCTAGTTTCTCTCTCCACATGAAGGGAAAATATAAAATTAAAATCCTGAGGATAATGCAAATTGGAACAATTGCTGTTGATCGAATTGTTGAGGATTCAATGCCTTCGCCAAGCTAAATGATAATGGGCCAAAAGGAGAGCGCCATTCAATTGAAACACCCGCTGAGTATCTTAAAGGTCCTTCATACTTACCCGTCAAAGTAGACAAAGTATTCACAGCAAATACGTTACCTGCATCAACAAACGCTGTTGTACGCACAGTATCTCTGCTTAAAGGGTAAGGCAATATAATTCCAGCCGTTCCACTGAGTAATAAGTTACCTCCCACTGAATTGCGGTAGTTATCTAAAGGTCCTAAAGAGTAACTGTCATATCCACGTACTTGACCTGGTTGCGCTGTACCCCCTGCATAATAATTCTCAAAAAATGGTAATCCATTATTATTAAACGCGTTTCCATAACCCGCAAACCCTTGCAGAGAAAAAATCCACCCATGAGTTATAGGTTGGTACATACGGGCTTGATAGGAACCTTTATAATAAGACAAAGACCCGGAAGCAGCAGGTAAAGCAACTACAGCAGCAACTTGTTGATTAAGACCGCGAGTGGGATAAGGAAATTGATCATAAGTGTTACGACTCCATCCCGTAGATAAACGAATTTCGTGGAAATGCTTCCCATATAAATTTACAAAATTCTGGATAGGAACAACATAACCTACACTTTTAATATCTATGTCCTGATAACCATATCCAAACTGTAACCTACTGATCTCGCCTAATGGCATACTATAATTCACATCACCACCAAAACGATTGGAGCTATAGGTACTTACATTCAGATTTCTAGGATCAACTCGAGCAAAATAAAGATTTATTCCGCGCCCTATTCCTGTATCTGTATAAAAAGGATTATAATAATTTAAAGTATAATCTTGCCCCCATTTACTCGCCGTAAATGCTGCTCCGATTGCTCGTCCTGTCCCCATAAAATTATGTTGATTCACTGAAGCATTCAGTTGGTAACCATTAGTACCATAACCAATAGAAGCGCTTGCCTCAGCAGAAGGAGCCTCCTCTACTTGAACATCAAGATCAACCTGGTTATTCGCATCAGGAACCGGCGTAGTCTTTACATCAACATTCTTTAGATATCCTAGTAAACGCAACTGCCGTTCAGATTCTTTAATGTTATGTAAAGATAATAATCCTCCTTCATCTTGGCGAATAACACTACGTAATACATAATCACTAGTTTTGGTATTACCATGAAAATTAATACGTCGGACGTAAACATGCCGACCAGGCTGCACGATAAAGGTTATAAATACAGTTTTATCGTTCTCATCAAGCTGAGGCTCGGCATTTATTGCTGGGAACCCATAACCTATATCCCCTAAAGCTAATCCAATCGAAGAAATAGTATCGGTTACTTTTTTACGTGAAAAGACAGCTCCTTTTTTAACTTGAACTAATGATGCAATCTTCTCTGGAGGTAATATAGGTTTACCTACTACTTTATAACCTGAAAAGTGATATTGTGGTCCTTCTTCAATATGAACATTAATGTAAACGTCTTTTCTATCGGGTGAGAGTAAAACTTGTGACGAGATAATTTTAAATTTTAAATACCCTCGATCCAGATAAAATGAACGTAATGCTTCTAAGGATGCATCCATACCTTGTTTCGAATACTGATCTTTTTTAGTAAAATAAGTAAAAATACCCGATTTGGATAAAGCAAATTCGGGCAATAATTCATTAGTAGTAAAGTCGTGGTTACCAATTATCTTGATTTGTTTAATTCTCGATACACGTCCTTCAGAAATAGTAACAGTAATCCCCACTCTGTTCTCGGTTAACTGAGTAACTCGAGTTTCTATACGTGCGTTATACTTTCCTCGGGCATTATATGCTTGCTTGAGTTCTTTTTCTAAGCGCTCCAAAGTAGAGGTTTGAAACACACGGCCTTTAACCAGCCCCATTTCTTTGAGAAAATCTTTCATCTTGTCACTAGGAATTTCTTTATTTCCTACAACACTAATCGAGCCAATAGTTGCTCTTTCTACTACGTTAACAATTAAAGTGTTGCCTTGACGTTCCAAAGAAACAGATTGGAAAAAGCCAGTATCATAAAGAGCGCGAATGATCTCAGCAGTAGACTCAGAACCAACCTCTTCACCTACTTGAACAGGAATGTAATTAAGTACTGTTCCAGTAGATACACGTTGTAACCCAGTAACTTTAATACTTTTAACAACAAAAGTATCCGCTGCTATTGTTTGTGAAGACCAGGCAATAAGCGAGGAACAACAAACACCTAATATTAATTTACTACTGATTCTTTTCATTATTATTATACGCCCAGTACTACGTGTACTTTTAACACCTAACTCAGCACACTAAAAATTGAAACACTTTTTATAGGAAGTAGAAACCACTGTCAAGGTTTTGCTCCAATCCGTTAGAGCATATTGTACTATAACTAACTTGTAAGTCTGGATAAGTCGTTCGTTATTGCTATAAACATCAGAACTACTAATAGTAATAAACCAAAATAAGCTCCTGCTGATTTTAAGCCATTGGATAAAGGCTTCCGTCGAATTGCTTCCACCAAATAATACAGTAAATGACCGCCATCCAGCATAGGAATTGGCAATAAATTTAAGGCACCTAAGCTGATACTCACTAGTGCAAGAAAAAATAAATAAGCAGCTAATCCATTTCTTCCAGAATCGCCCGCTCCTTGCGCGATGCCAACTGGGCCACTAATGCTATTTAATCCTAATCGCCCCATGACTAACCTACCCATCAATGTAAATGTTGCACTGGTTAATTGAGTCGTTTGTTTTAATGACGTACCTATAGCCGTAAGGGGATCCTCTCTCTCTATACGTAGCCAATGGGCAGGCCACTTAACTTTCTGTGAGCGTACACCTAAAAAGCCTTCAATTTTCCCTTTATTTTCTTGGCTTCCAGTATGTACCATAACCTTTTGTACCGTCTTATTCCTTTTAATAGTTAAAGCTAATGATTTATCTGGACGTTTCTGCACATAATTAACTAGGTACAACCAGTCATCAAAATGCTTCCCATCCACACTTAAAATTTTATCGCCATTTTGTAATCCCGCTTTTGCTGCCGGAGAATTGGGCACTACTTCACCAACAATGGGGGGAATTGAAGGAATAAAAGGTTCGATTCCCAAACTTTGGAGTGGATCCGGCTTTTTGCTATCTAATTGCCAACGAGCTAAAGGTAAAAATATTTGACGTTGACGTCCATCAACCAATGACTTTACCGTTAATTGTATCGTTTCCTCAGAGCCGACAAGAGGCATAATAGCATATTGAAAATCACGCCAGCTATTTATTTTATTACCATTGAACGCAATTATTTCTTCTTTCGCATCTAAACCAGCATGTGCAGCAATGCTATTAGGTTTTACCGATTCAATCATAGGAGCTAAAGACGGCATCCCGATAATTAATACCAACCATAACGCAACAAAAGCAAAAAGAAAATTAAACAAGGGACCGGCAAAAACGATTGCCGCTCTTTTCCAGAGGGGTTGATTATTAAATGCTAAATGTCGTTCATTTTCTGCTACTACTCCTTCAGACTCATCAAGCATTTTGACATAGCCCCCCAGAGGGAATAAAGACCATGCATACTCGGTGCCTTTTTTTCCTTGCCATCGCGCTAAAACAGGACCAAAACCAAAAGAAAAACGCAGTACTTTAACGCCACACCAACGTGCCACTTGAAAATGACCGTACTCATGAATGGTAACTAATAGGATTAAAGCTAAAAAGAAATACAGCAAAGTTGAAAGCATAGTGTTATCCCAAAAAAATAGTAGTAACACCCTAAATTGCTCTCCAATTGTTCCGACTTAACACATGTAGGTATGCTTGCCTGGAAAGGCAGAACCTGTCAAAAACGTCCTGTTTATCGATTATTTATTAAGTCCAAACAGCTTTAAAAGTAAATTCGAGAGGTTACATAGTTAATCCGAAATAAAATAAAGGTAAAGCCGCAATCAAACTATCCAAACGATCTAAGATACCCCCATGACCAGGAATTATGGCGCCTGTATCTTTTAAATGACACCTGCGCTTCAATATACTGATAAATAAATCTCCGAAGATTGCAATTATTATAGTACATAAGGCCAAAACAAACCAATGGGCCTGAGCGATAGGTTTAAAATAATACCCTCCCCCCCAAGCAATGATCATGGATAAAACAACGCCTCCAAGTACTCCTTCCCAGGTCTTTCCGGGGCTAACCTGAGGAATTAGTTTATGTTTTCCTATAATTTTACCACTTAAATAAGCACCTGAATCTGATGCCCAAATTAAAAACAGCAAGTAAACCAATAGTTCTTTACCCTGAGGTAAATTATATAAATGCAAGAGACTTTGCAAAAATAAAGGCAACAGTAACAAACAAGTTGCAGCCACAACAACTGGATAGCCCCAATAGTTCTGTGAGTTAGGAAAAGTTAAAATCGCAACAATAATCAATCCCCAGATAATTAAACCTAGCGTTAACCAGTAAGGAAATAAATAGCCACAGATCCACAAGCACAAAAGCATCAACAAAAGAAATCCAACTTGTATGCTGAATTTCTTTATAGGAATTAATTGGAACGATTCTCTAACCGCAATGATATAAACGATTAAAACAATTCCTACTAAAAGCCATTGATTGCCATAAAAAATCAGCCACAAAACCAAAGGGGCTAAAATCAATGCAGTTATAAGACGTTGTAAGAACATGATATTGCCCTTATGATTTAAAAATTAATTTGTGAGTTCGATATAAAAATAATGTAATTTTTTATATCGAACTATTCCAATTTTAAAACTGAATTAAGAAATCTGCCCAAATCTTCTTTTTCTTTTATTAAAAGATGCTAAAGCCAATTCAAACTCATCCTCTCCGAAATCCGGCCAATGAACTTCACTAAAATAAAGCTCGGTATAGGCAAGCTGCCAAAGAAAAAAATTACTAATCCGCAGCTCGCCGCTAGTACGAATAAACAAATCAGGATCAGGTAACCCTTCAGTATCTAAATAATGAGCAAAATTGGTTTCACTGATCTCATCGATCCTCAATTCACCATCCACAACTGCTTGTGCTATTTTTTTTGCTGCATTCACCACATCCCATTTACCGCCATAGTTAACAACCACATTCAACGTGAGTTGCTCATTTTTTGCTGTTAAATCCTCAGCTTCACGCATTTGTTTTTGTAAAACTGGAGATAGAGAACTACGATTTCCAGTAAATCGCATCCGTATTCCATGCTGATTTAATTCCGCAAGCTCCTTGCGCAGAGACTCTAGAAATAACTCCATCAAGAAACTCACTTCATCAGCAGGACGTAACCAGTTTTCAGAACTAAAAGCAAATAAACTAAGATAGGGAACACCTTTAGTCATACAGCTACGAATCATTTTCTTCACAGATTCAACACCTGCTTTATGACCTTCAATGCGAACTAACCCCCTACTTTCAGCCCAACGACCATTTCCATCCATAACAATAGCAATATGCTGAGGAATTTTTTGCTCCAACACTATTCTTCCCAAACTGGTAAATAGTGCATAGTCTAACTGCTTTAATATAAAAATGTCACTACTCACCTACCGATGAGGTCAAAGTTCTGAATCCCTTATTTTTAATTTTAAATCTTTATGAAGATTTCTTAGAAACTAGAGCATGCATTACAATTCAAGTCATGTATAATTCTCACTAAAATTGATCCTATGTTGCGGAGTGTTACATGCCAAAAAAAGCACCATTGTTGCTCATGATTTTGGATGGCTGGGGATATAACGAAAATAACCGATATAATGCCATTGCCCAAGCTAAGACACCACAATGGGATGAATGGTGGGAAAACTGCCCGCATATGCTTTTGCAAGCATCTGGCGATTCTGTAGGATTACCTGATGCGCAAATGGGAAACTCAGAAGTAGGACATATGCACATAGGCGCAGGCCGAGTAATTGAACAAGATTTCACGCGCATTAACAAAAGTATAAAAAATGGTGAATTTGCAAATAACCCTGCTTTTTGTGAGGTCATTACTGCATTACAAAAAACTCAAAAATCACTGCATATCATGGGGTTATTCTCTCCAGGAGGAGTTCATAGCCATGAACAACATTTATTCGCTTTACTCGACTTATGCATCGAACAAAAATTTACTGCCATTTATTTGCATTTATTCCTAGATGGGCGTGATACGCCACCGCAAAGTGCATTGCAAAGCTTAGAGCGTCTTAATACAAAACTTAAAATACATCCAGTAGCAACCATAACTTCGATTAGCGGGCGCTATTACGCTATGGACAGAGATAATCGCTGGGAACGAATAGAACAAGTTTATACTTTATTAACTCAAGGCGAAAGCAAATATCATTTTATGGATGCAAAAACCGCAATAGAGTCGTATTATCAGCAAAATCTGTCCGACGAATTTATACCTCCGACTCGAATTGGCAAACAACAACATACTATTAAAGATGGTGATGCTATTTTATTTTTTAATTTTCGTGCAGATAGAGCTCGACAACTCACTACTGCTTTTATTGATCCCAAATTTAAAAAATTCAACAGAAAAACTCTACCTCAACTATCCTATTTTGTCAGTATGACTCAATATGATAAAAACATGCCAACTCTACCCGCTTTTCCTCCGACTCCTTTAAATAATACTCTAGGAGAAGTTCTTGCTACTCATGGCTTAAGTCAATTACGTATTGCAGAAACCGAAAAATATGCTCATGTCACTTTTTTCTTTAATGGTGGAAATGAGAATGTTTTTCCCAATGAAGAGCGAGTTCTAATTCCTTCTCCTCAAGTTGCCACCTATAATTTACAACCAGAAATGAGCGCCCCGCAATTAACAGAACATCTTGTTGAGGCAATTAAGAACCAATCATATGATGTAATTATTTGTAATTATGCCAATGCGGATATGGTTGGCCATAGTGGTGATTTTGAAGCAACCGTTTCTGCCATAGAATGCCTGGATCGATGTATGAGTAAAGTATGGCATGCATTAGCCAAACACGGAGGACAATTACTTATTACTGCTGATCATGGCAATGCTGAAGAAATGTTTGACGAAAGCACCCATCAAGCACATACTGCTCATACAAATGAGCCTGTACCTTTGGTGTACGTTGGGAGACATTGGCATTTTACCCACAGCAAAGGAAGTTTAATTGATATTGCACCAACTATGTTGACCTTACTCGGAATCACTCCTCCAGCTGAAATGACCGGCCATTCATTATTAGAAAAAAATATTCATGAATAAGAGTAATCACACCATTTATCGCGGCTTAAATCAGTTTGATGCAAAGAATCTTTGCCCCTTCTTGATGACATTGAATCAAGAACGAAAACTTAGCCACTGGCAAAAAGCAGTTATCTATTTTAATGGCTTCATTTTGGGAATACTGTTTTGCTCCAGCCTTTACGCCGAATCGTCTTCTGCTGTACTGCAAACACAAAAGAAACTCAAACAATTAGATGCTCAAATTAGTAGCTTACAACAAACGTTAAATTCCGCGCACGATAAACGCGGCGTTTTAAATAAAGAGTTATCAGAAACAGAGAAACAAATCGGTGAGTGCGTACAGAAACTGCGCTCGATACAACATGATATAAATAGCACAGAACATAAAATTACCAGTTTACAAGATCAAGTGAATCAATTAAATAATCAACTCATTACACAACAACAATTATTGGCAAATCATATTCGCGCTCGTTATCAAATGGGTGAATATCAACCGATTAAACTGTTACTCAATCAAGATGATCCAAATCAAGTAAGTCGAATTTTAACTTATTATCAATATATTATTAAATCACGACAACAAATTATCGAACAAATCGATAAAACTCGTAAAAGTCTGAGTGAGAGTAAAGAAAAACTCCGGACCGAACTCATTGCGGACAAACAACTTAAAACTGAGTTAACTCAGCACCAGGAAAAGCTGAACCAAAATAAGGGTTATCATACCGCTTTAATTCAATCACTTAATCATGAAATTCAAGACAAACAAAATACCTTACATGAAATCAAAAAAAATAAAGAAAATTTAACGCGCTTATTAAAATCATTAGCTCAGCAAAGCATTATCCAGACAAGTAAGCCTTTTAGTCAGATGCGCAAAAAATTGCCGCTTCCAGTACAGACTCAGGACCGATCATTTCACAAAATGCATCAAGGGGTGACATTTTTTGCCGAGGAAGGTGCTGTAGTTACTGCCGTTTACCCTGGAAAGGTCGTATTTAGTGATTGGCTCAAGGGCTATGGACTGCTCCTTATTATTGATCATGGTCAAGGTTTTATGACTTTATATGCCCATAATCAATCTTTATTTAAAAGAAAAGGACAATACGTGAATCAAAATGAACAAATTGCAAGTGTAGGTCATAGCGGCGGAATTAAACAAAACGGTCTATACTTTGAAATAAGATTAAAGGGAAAGGCTATTCCACCATTAAGCTGGTTGTCCTAGGTTTTTTGATCCCTGGCACCTAAATTGCATTTCAATAATTATAACAAAAGAAAATGGCTTATATTCTAGCCTGTATCTGAGGAGATCGTTATGTTAAGAAAACTATATCCATGCACACTTGCGATAGTGTATGCAATGACTCTTATGTTGTCTTTGCCAGTGTTTGCCGATGATGAGCTTACTACAGATACCTCTAGCAATGCTTCTAATTCAGACACAAAAGCGGTACCCTTAGAAGATGTACAAAGATTTTCCAATGCAATCGGTGAAATTAAAAAATACTATGTCAAACCTGTAGATGATAAAGAACTCTTTGATAATGCCATTCGCGGTATGCTTAGTGGCCTTGATCCCCACTCCAGCTTTCTGGATGAAGAAGAATTTAAAGAGTTACAAACCTCTACTAGCGGTGAATTTGGTGGTCTAGGATTAGAAGTAACCATGGAAGACGGCGTTGTTAAGGTGGTCACTCCACTCGTTGATACTCCTGCCTTTAAAGCAGGGATTAAATCTGGCGATTATATTATTAAATTAGGTAAAGAGTCAGTTCAAGGACTCTCTCTTAAAGATGCAGTAAACTTAATGCGGGGTAAAGCGGGAAGTACCATTGAATTAACTGTATTGCGTAAAGGAGTAAATAAAGCGCTCACTTTTGATTTAATACGTGAGGTTATCCAAATTAAAAGCGTACAAAGTAAACTATTAACACCGGGATATGGTTACATCCGTTTAACTCAATTCCAAGCGTTAACCGGAAAAGATATGTTGCAAGCGATTGCACAACTAAAACAAAAATCTGGCGGTAAATTAAAAGGCCTTATACTGGATCTAAGGAACAATCCTGGAGGATTACTTGACTCAGCCATTCAGGTTTCTGACGCTTTCTTAGGTAAAGATAAGTCAGGAAAACCAGAAACTATTGTTTCAACAAAAGGACGATTACCTGGCTCAGATTTCACTGCTTTAGCAAAAGCAGGAGATGTTTTACATAATGCTCCAATGGTGGTACTCATCAATAATGGTTCTGCTTCCGCAGCTGAAATTGTAGCTGGAGCACTTAAAGACAATAAACGAGCAGTAGTTTTGGGTACAACAAGTTTTGGCAAGGGCTCAGTACAAACTGTATTACCTTTAGATAATAAGACAGGCATTAAGTTAACTACAGCACTTTATTATACGCCTTCAGGTACATCCATCCAAGCAACAGGAATTGTGCCTGATATCGTAGTAAATGAAGTAGAAATCCCTAAAAATACAACTAAAGCTGCTGATGGGATTGGATTTACTGAAGCAGATCTGAACGGGCATCTAATCAACAAAAGTGTGGAAAAAACAAAAACAAAAAATACTAAAGCAATCTTAGATGACCTAATGCACAGTGACTATCAACTCTACGCTGCATTAACTGTATTGGAAGGTATGTCTTTAGCGAACCGATAATCGCTTTGTTTTCTCAATTCTCACCGCCTACATACCGCGCTTTGTGCGCGGTATCCAAAACATGGTTTATCTCACTCAGAAGCTTTTGTGCATCAATAAGCATCTTCTGATACATCCAATACCAGAGTTGAAATTTTAATATTTACCCCCATTATTAGAAATAAGTGAATTAACGATGGGGGATAAAAAATGATAAATAATTTGAAAACTTTTATCTTACTCGCTTCTCTAACAGCATTGCTTATCGTTATTGGTGGATTGCTTGGAGGAACCACCGGGATGCTGATTGCATTAATATTTGCAGGGGTTATGAATTTTTCAGCATACTGGTATTCGGATGCTATTGTTTTGAGAATGTACAATGCTGAGCCTCTGTCTCGCAATCATTTTGTCTCTAATATTGTGTCAGAGCTTGCTCATAGAGCGGGGATCCCTATACCTAAAGTTTATTTAATTAATAACACGACCCCAAATGCGTTCGCTACAGGAAGAAATCCTGAGAATGCCAGTATCGCGGTTACCACAGGCCTATTAGATCGATTAACTAAAGAAGAAATCACTGGTGTTTTAGCTCATGAGTTAGCACATGTACTCCACCATGACACTTTAATTAATGTTGTAAGTGCGACTATAGCAGGTGCAATTAGTGGAATAGCGAATATGTTCATGTGGCTTTCAATGTTTGGGAATCACTCCAATAATGAAGAAGGCGTACACCCTGTCGTTGGAGTGATTATGATGATAGTTGCTCCTTTGGCAGCAGGGTTGATTCAAATGGCTATATCCCGTTCTCGGGAATTCGAAGCAGATGCTGGTGGAGCACGTATTTGTGGTAATCCAAGATGGCTTGCTAGTGCTTTATTAAAACTTGATCAGGCCAGCCATGAACGGTTCTTTAATGAGGCTGAAACCCACCCATCAACAGCACATCTGTTTATCGTGAATCCATTAAATGGAGAAAAACTAACCAACTTATTCTCAACTCATCCATTAACAGCAGAACGAGTTGCAAGGCTAAGAGCAATGTACTAAAAGTATATTGCTCTTAAGCCACATTTATAAAAAATTCAACCTCGAAACATTATTTGAATGCACTTAATCGTGTTTTGTCACCACCGTACTCCAGTCCAAACTGACTCGCATAGTAAAATTGTAAGATAGGATTTTAAAGTATATTGCTCGTAAAAATAATTAAAAGGTTGATATTTTATCTACTAGTAGGTAGAATAAATAGTATGAAACTAACAATGATGCAAGAAAAAATATTAAATACAGCAGAAAGTTTAATCCAAAAAATGGGATACAATGCTTTCAGCTATAAAGATGTAGCCTTAATAGTAGGAATTAAAACATCCAGTATTCATTATTATTACCCTACTAAAGAAGATCTTGCTGCTGCTGTAATTGATTGGCAGCTGGATCGTGTATTAATTGCATTAAATGGACTTAAACTCAATAAAACTCTTTCTTTACAGGAAAAGCTATTACATCTAGTTGATGTAATTTTATCATTGACATTGCACGATGAAATGAAAATGTGTTTGGGCGGTATTCTAGCATCTGATGTACTTTCATTGCCTGAAAAACTCAAACATAGAGTTTGTCATTTCTTTAATACTCTTGAAAAATGGATTTACGAATTGCTTGATAAAGAAAGCTATGAAAATAACTCTTTTGATGCTTTATATTCAAAAAATAATCTACCAAAATATTTACTTGTTCAAATAGAGGGAGGTTTACTTATGTCGCGCTTGTATCACGATTTTTCTTATATCGAGATAGTCAAACAATTTATTAAAAAAATGGGTTAAAATTTTTTATTCAATGAATCTATCTACTGATAGATAGTCAACCGGGAGTATCAATGAAACTTAAATTATTATTCTCAACATGTACCTTAGCTTTCGGGCTTATTTCTTCTACCAACAATTATGCGAGCGAAAAAACTATGAAAACTGATACCATAACCAAAGCCACTTATATCTCTTTAGAAAGCAAACCAGAGACAGCATCACAACTTGAGGCGTTTTTACAAAAAGGAAGTACATTAGTACACCAAACAGAACCAGGAACTCCTCTTTGGTTTGGATTAAAGGAGCATGAAAATTTTGCTATTTTTGATCTCTTTTATAATGAAACAGGAAGAGAACAACATTTTTCTGGCCAAGTAGCGAGTGCATTAAAAGAAAGAGCACCCGAATTAGTAAAAGGTGATTGGGAGAAAGGAGTAGTAAAAAACATTACTCATTTTGACCTCATTGCTACAAATCATTTTAATAAAGAAAAAATTTTAAACTCTAAAGTCGCTAACTTGATTGTTTTCAAAGTAAAACCAGGAAAAGAGCAAGAAATTGAATTGTTTTTACATGAAGCATCACAAGTTATTGATGCTGCGGAACCTCGAACCTATTTTTGGGTTGCATTAAAAACTGATGCGAATACTTATGCGATCTTTGATGCCTTTCCCGATCAAAATGGCCAAAAAGCTCATTTTTCTGGAAAAGTAGCTGCACAATTGAAAAATAATGCTGATCGTTTCATTGTAAATGGATGGGAAAAGGGAATTATTGCCAACATTCATAACTTTGAGATTATAGCCCTTTCCTAATCTATACTGGGTAGTTTTCGCGAGATTTTCTCACAACCTAATCTCAAATTTGGCCGTTTATGCTAATTCATCGGAGGCTGCCTCAGTTATTACACGTAAGCACTAAAAGCAACAAGCCGTTATGCAAGAGATAAAGCGGTGCTTAACGGCTTGCGGTGACTTAAATTCATCCAGCCATCCAGCAAGAACTCCATACCAGTTTATGCAGTCAGTACGGGCTTTTTATAAGAAACACCTTGTTTATCCACATTAAATGTCCCCATAACACCAACTCCAGGTTTAAGAGCTAAGAGGTGTGTAGCAACTGCTTGGCTGGAAAAATCAGCGTTGGTTTTCATGGCAAGCACAGCGCTATTATGAATGATATGGAATATATCATAAGCATAACCTGCTTGAGTGATAGGATGACTAAAATATTCTTGTTGGAACTGCGCAATAAACTCTGGCTTCGTTGTTTGAGTTAAAGCAGTCGAATTCTGATGATGAGCACCTTGCGCTAAAAAATTATTTTTTCCATCAGTAATTACCGAATCGTTTGTTAGGCAAAAATGAATGATATTATTTCTCTTTGCTAATGGTGCCACTAAAGCACCACTAGCGGTTCCTTCAGTCAATAATACATTAATATGATGTGCATCAATAAATTTTTGTAATGTTTTTGTTGCCTTGGCATTATTTGACATCTTATCTAAAGTATAGAACTCATACGTGACGTTAGAGGATTTTAATTGATCACGTGCGATTTCCATTGCCCCTAGCATGTTTCTACCAATAAACGCGGATTCATGGGAAAAAGGAGCATAGATGCCAACATTAATCGTCATTCTCTTTGCAGTATCCGTTGAGTCAGATGCGGCTACATCGAAGCCTGTCATCAAAAAGATAAAAAAAGCACTCAAAACCATAAATGTTGATAAACAATGTTTCATATTCATTTTCCTAATTGATTAGACTTCATAGCAATCGATTGATGAGATCATCTCTAATCCATTTGCACCCAAACGGAGAGCAAAACTATGACAAAAATTATTTTGCTATGAATAGCACTTAAATACAATGGTTGGGAATTAATAATAATTATGTAATAATTCACCCACAAATTGACAACTATAAGGTCATCATGAACTATTTAAAGTCATCGATGTGCTTCATCGGCCTCGCTTTATTTTCTATTGCTCAAGCAAATGTCCAGTCTCACTTTGATCAAATTAAAAATGAGCCTAATTCTTTATATGCATTTTTTAAAGACATGCCCAAAGGAGGTGAGCTTCATTATCATTTAGCTGGAGGTGCCTATCCGGAAACAATGTTAGAACTCGCATCTAAAGAGGATTACTGCTTGGATACAGCAACATTAAAAGTCAGTCATAATTCTACTGGATGTAATGAAATAGATACTAAAAGCTTACTCAATCAACCCGATATTTATGCAAATACAGTGAAAAGTTGGTCCATGAAAGATTTTGTTCCCGGAAAAGAATCTGGACACGATCATTTCTTTAATTCATTTGATAAATTCAATGCCATAGTAGAAGACCATCAGCCCGAGTTATTAGCGGATGTACTCAAAGTTGCGGCACAACAAAATGAGCAATATATGGAATTAATGCTTTTACCTGATAATGCCCATTCACTAAGCTTTGGTGATTTACTTAAAAATACAACTACCTTTAATGACAAAAGAGCTCTTTTATTGGCAAATAAAGACTTTCAAAATAATATCAACCATACTGCCACTGAGGCAGAGCATATCATTCAAAAAGCCCGTCAGGAATTGGGATGTACAGCTCATCCAGAAAAGAAAGACTGCCAAATACAAGTAAAGTTTTTATATTATTCACTTAGAGAACAACCGCCAGATAGCCTTTTTGCACAAACACTTAATGCTTTTGAAGCCGTAGCACAATCCATGAAAAATAAAGGAGTTTTAGTTGGAGTTAACTTAGTACAACCTGAAGATGGAATTATTTCCTTACGGGACTATCATCAACAAATGCAGATGTATCAGTACCTACATCAAATTTATCCGCAAGTGAATATCTCATTACATGCGGGCGAATTAACCCAAGAAATTGTTACTCCTAAAGATTTAGAATATCACATACACGATGCTCTATTTACTGGCCAAGCCCAAAGAATTGGACATGGTGTAGATATCGCCTATGAGAGTCATGCCAAAGATACTTTGGACCATATGGCAACCCAGCATAAGGCCGTGGAAATTAATTTAATAAGCAATCTTAGAATATTAAATATTTCGGGTCGAGAACACCCACTTAATTACTACCTAAAACACCATGTTCCAGTTGTTTTATCTACGGATGATGAAGGGATATTAAGAACTAACTTAAGCCAGCAATATGTAGAAGCCGTATTACATCATGGTTTAGATTATAAAACCATAAAACAAATCAATAGAAACGCAATAACCTATGCATTTCTACCTGGAAAAAGCATCTGGGCGAATGCCAATAATGCTCAGCTTATTCAAGATTGCCAAGATTTAAACAGTAAAAACTGCAAGCAATTTATCAAAACAAGTGAAAAAGCTCAAATACAGTGGAATTTAGAGCAGAAATTAAATGAATTTGAGAATAAATTTTAACTAACGGTTCTAGTTACGCTGCGATTTTATAAAAAATAAAGTTCTTTTACGATGTTTGTCCCAGCAGGGGCTGGGGCGCTGTGTGAGCATTTTATGAGATGTTTTTCGTTCAAGATAAGCCCAAAATGACCGTTCTCTGATAGGAGAGCTGACCTGTTACGCTTCATCTTGGTTTGATTAATTTCATCGGAATCCCCCGAACGGATAATGGCGTCAAATGAAGGATAAGATGAGGTTTCGAGAAATCTTAGTTTCGAAAGAACGTCGCCCTCCGCGAACTGATGTATCAGCCTCGCGGAGGGTAAAGATCATTTCTAATACACTAAAAGTTTAGATTTTGAAGGGATCACGCAAAATAATTGTCGAGTCACGTTCAGGACCTGTTGATAATATATCAATAGGAATATTCAGCAGTGATTCAATTCGCTTTAGATAAGCAATCGCATTATCAGGCAAATCCTTCATATTTTTGATATCGGCGGTAGATTCTTTCCAACCAGACATCTCCTCGTAAACGGGCTCTAAATCTTCAAAATCTGCAGCAGCTTGAGGAGGTCGCGAAATTAAATTGCCTTTACTGTCTTTATAAGCGACAGCAATACACAATACATCCAAGTTATCTAAAACATCTAACTTCGTAATGCACAGGCCTGTAATACTATTCAACTCAATTGATCGCTTTAATAAAACTGCATCAAACCAACCACACCGTCGTGGTCTACCAGTCACTGCACCAAACTCTTGACCACGCTCAGCGATTTGCTTTCCTACTTCATTAAAAAGTTCTGTTGGAAAAGGACCGCCACCTACTCGAGTAGTATAAGCTTTTGTAATACCTAAAACATAATCAATATATTTCGGACCAAAGCCCGCGCCATTAATCACAGAACCCACACAAGTATTTGAAGAAGTTACAAAAGGATATGTTCCATGGTCAATATCTAGGTATACTCCTTGGGCGCCTTCAAATAAAATATTATCCCCTCGCTCTCTATGCTCATGCAAACACGCTGAAACATCACAAACCATAGGACGTAATTCTTCAGCCCACTGTAACGTTGCATCCAATAAAGGTTGAAACGCTACAGTGGGTTGCTTGAAATATTGGGTCAAAATAAAATTGTAATAGTCTAGAAGTCCTTCTAATTTCGTAGCAAACCGTTCTGGATGAAAGAGATCACTTACCTTTAAGGCGCGACGCGCCACTTTATCTTCATAAGCTGGGCCTATACCTCTTCCAGTAGTACCGATAGCAGAACTTCCCATATGTGCTTCGCGCGCTTTATCCATAGCAACATGACAAGGAAGTATTAAGGGGCAAGCCTTACTAATACGCAAGCGAGAACGAACATCAATCCCCGTACTTTCCAATTCTTTTATTTCACCTAATAAAGCATCTGGTGAAAGCACAACTCCATTTGCAATATAGCAAGTCACATGGGGTCTTAGCATACCAGAAGGGATAAGACGTAAAACAGTTTTAACCCCATTAATTTTTAAAGTGTGACCCGCATTATGTCCGCCTTGATAGCGCACAACAACTTGCGCGTCTTGCGTTAATAAATCGACAATTTTACCTTTGCCTTCATCGCCCCACTGTGTTCCTAAAACAACAACGTTTTTACCCATGATCCACTCTTAATTTGCAAAATGCTCTTCACTGCTCGCAAGCGAAAAAGTTCTGAACCCAATTTCAATAAAATTGGGCATTATAGTTATTTTTTAACAGGTACACCATCATTTTTTGGAGTAGCTTGTTTAAAATAATCAAAAAATGCACTACTTTGATCCAAAACCAAAATATCCTTTTTGCTTTTAAAACTACCTTCATAAGCCAATAAGCTACGGTATAAAGCAAAAAACTCTTTATTTTTACCGTATGCATCTGCATAGATTGCCGCAGCTTTTGCCTGCCCAATCGATCTGACCTTTTGCGCCTCGCTACGGGTTTTTGCTAATAAAACGATAACATCAGCATCTGCTTTTGCTTGTATTTGCTCAGCAGCTGCCTGGCCGTCCGCACGATGTTTGTTCGCAATTTTTTGCATGTCTGCACGCATACGTTGATAAATAGCGTTACTCGTACTTGCTGGCAACTCTATGCCTTTGATTCGTACATCCACGACATTAATGCCTAATTCACCTGCTTGCTTTTCAGCAGCTTTACGCAGTAACTCCATCACATCATCACGCCCACCCGATACTACCTCAGAAATAGTACGTTTACCAAATTGTGCACGTAATAAAGTATTTAATTGTTGCTCCAACAATGTTTCTGCTTTAAATTCATTACCCCCGGTTGATTTAAAATATTGTGCTAAATCATCAATTTGCCATTTAACATAATAATCAACCATAACATCCTTTTTTTCTCGAGTTACAATACGGGTTGATTTAATATCCATGGTTTGAATTCGGGTATCAAAAATACGTACATTTTCAATGAATGGCACCTTAAAATGCAATCCTGGATTTAATACTTTAACTTTATTAGTTGCTTCATCATTGACTAGACGTCCTAAACGCAAAAGAATACCTTGCTGTCCTTGAGTTACTGTAAATACAGTGGTCAGCAAAAGTAGAAGTATTAAAACTAATAACCCAAGGGCTCTACCGGTGTTCTTCATGGTTATTCTCTCCCTTGTCGATAAACAGGTCTTGTGAATTCACGCTCATCAACTGCGCTCTCTGCTTCATTGAATTCATCATTGCCTATTTTACTATTTTTTGCAGTTTCAAGAGAAAATCCTGATGATTTCGTGAATAACTTATCTAAAGGCAAATACAATAAATTACTTGATTTACTATCAACAATAATCTTACTGCTTTTGTTTAATATCCTTTGCATCGTTTCTAAATACATGCGTTCAGCCATAATTTGAGGTGCATTATCATATTGAGGAAGTAAGGCCAAAAACTCAGCAACCTCACCTTGAGCATTTAAAACAACCTTTTTGGAATAAGCTTCGGCTTCTTGCTGAATGCGGCTTGCCTTACCTTCAGCAATAGGTACTACCTTGGCCACATAAGCATATGCTTGTTCTTTAAAACGTTTTTCATCTTCTTGTGCTTTAATAGCATCATCAAATGCATCTTGTACACTTTCAGGGGCACGAGCAGGTTGTGGAGCTACATTCACAATAACAATACCCGTTTTGTAAAGACTTAGTGTTTTTATCAGAGTATCCTGGACTTTGCTTCCCCAAATTTCACGCCCTTCGGTAATCATTTGATCTAAAGTAGTCGTTCCTACAACTTGTCTTAAAGCACTTGAAGTTGCTTGTTGCAAGCTTTCTTCGGGATTAGCTACGTTAAATAAGTACTCTTTTAAATCACCAATACGATATTGCACCGCTAAAGAGACAGCCACTAAATTTTCATCCCTAGTAAGCATTTGTGCAGAATAAGAATAATCCAATACTCTATCCGCATTCATGATAATTTTGGAAGAAATAATTCGTGGTATCCAATGTGGCCCAGGCCCGACTGTTTCTACATATTTACCAAAACGAAGAATAACTGCTTGTTCTGCGGGATCAACAATAAAAATACCAGATAGTGACCAAAGAAGAAAAGCAATCAAAATAATCAGTGTAGCAACTAAGCCATTAGTTGATTTTTTAGAGGGCTCGTTGTTTGATTTTCCGTTGCCGCCAAAAAGAATCTTCTTCATTTTATCATGAATGCGTTTAAGCGCTTCATCCAAATCTGGAGGCTGATTTTTACCCTTCCAAGGCTCTTTGCCTTTATCTGGCTCATTCCACCCCATGTAATTATTCTCCCGGCCAATTTTAAGAAAACTAGAATTCTAGGGGGTATATGAAGTTTAAGCAAGCTTCCTACTGAGATTTTCCTCTAAGATCAATCTCCCAAACATCCACCACAACATCATTTTCAGTAATAAAAAATTGATCAAATAGATTAATGGTTGGATCGCAATGGGTACTACAAGTCCGTACTAAGCATCACTCGAATTCCTAAATAAACCAACAAACCGCCGAATAGACGACTTAAGAAAGCTTGAAAATGAGTAAATAACTTCCGGACCTGATGTGATTGCAAAAATAAAACCAAGAGTGGCCAATAAAGGGCTGATTCAGTCACGAATACCCCCGCAACTAAAGCTTTATCATTAAATGATGCATGAATTGAAATAAACTGAGTAAACAAACTTAATAGAAAAAAAGCCAGCTTAGGGTTTAATGCATTACATAAAGCACCCTCTGCATAAGCTCTTAAAACAGTTATATTTTGCAGAGAAGAACTATCTGAACGTGTTTTCTTCATTTGTTTGGAACTTAAGCCCTTTATTCCAAGATAAATTAAATAACAAGCTCCTGCGTATTTTACAATTGTATAAATCACAATACTTTGAGTCATAATGAACGCCAAACCCAAAATACAATAACTGGCGTGAAAAAGACATCCTGAAACGATGCCAAAAGCTGTTGCCAATGCTTGGCGTTTGGGGTACAAGAGTGCATTTTTTGTAACCAGTAAAAAATCAGGTCCTGGACTAATCATCCCAATAAAACAAACTAAGATTAAAAGCAATAAACTAATGTGCATAATGTACATCCAAACAACAAGCTCAATAACATAACATTACATTAATTCAATCCTGAGTGTGGAAACAGTACCACCCCCAGGTCAAAGGCATCTCTCATTTAAAGTCTGACATTACAATGAAGTGTTCCGGTTGCATTTTCAATTGACTCATGCATCTCCATTTTAGGTAAAGTCTTAAACATATCATCGTAGATAATCTGTGTTCTAGTTCCCGGATGGGTCCGCGCATATTGCTTCACCATTTCCCAATTGCATTTTCCTTCAGCAATCATCCATCGCATAGTACTCCAGGGATTTGTAATTCGCTGATTCTGATAAGCTTCATTATAGCGTCGAACAAATTCCGCATAGAGTTTAAGTGGAGGCTCATCTCCTTTTAATGGTACTGCAGCAACAGTTGATAACGCCGGAACTTCGGAACTTCCTTCTTGGCGACGGCTGTATTTGCGGGTAACTAATCGCTCGATAACAAAAGCAGCCTCGCTGGGCCTACCAAATAACTGACGTAAGGTACTACCCCAAGAATGATCCACATAAATTATTTTATATAACGCACTACCTGTCAAATGACACCGATTCACAAAAGGGTCAACTAACTCGGGTCGAGTATCCATATAACGGTCAATTTCTTTAAGTAAATCAGAGCGTTTATCCGCTAATAATTGACACATTGATTCTTTTCGTGGCGGTTCAGCTCCACGACAAAGCAACATAGCTACACCACGAATCAAGTCTTTATTATTTTTATCGCGCGCTAACAGTTTGCACAGTGACTCAATCGCGTTATCGGTCATTTTATCTGCAGATACTTTATTATTTTCCGCTTCAAGATCGAGTTTTTCTACTGGAAACTCTAATAAAGCTTCAAGTGCTTTTATTTTACCTTGGCCTGCAGCCAATAATATTGGCGTATCTTTCATAACGCCTAAAGGATTAGCTAAGTCTGCTCCAGCGTTTGCTAATGTCCTAACTCCAAAAGCAAAATCCAATGCTATGGCTTGATGTAATGGCTGAAACGAAACACGAGCCTCAGTAATCCGTGTCGTTGCATTTACATCGGGATGACTCTTTAATATTTTTTTTAATAAATGACGATTTTTTGTTTCTATGACCAAAGATAATAAAGTACGGCCTTCTTGGTCACGTCGATTCACATCAAAAGCAGCAGTATCAAAGAGATGAAGCGCTAACGGTATTTTTCCAAGAGCCAGTGCCTGATGTAGCGGTTCACCAATATTTTTATCCTTAACTCTACTCAAAACAAAATCAATAAACTGTATCAAGTCAGAAGAACACTTCTCATCAATATGCCTTCCTTCTTTTTCTTGATGCTGTCGAATTAAATAATTCAAAACAGTCACTTGTTCACCATTTTCAATCCAAAATGGATGCTCTAAGTACTTCGTATCTACGCGTAGCTTTTGTTCAATAAACTGTTTAAACCCTTGTAATCCCAATTTTATAGCTGCATTGATTTCCGTTATAAATTCCATGATTACATCCTCTGTAAGTTACTTCCGGATTTATATTACACATTGGACAATAGAAGATCAAAGAATAGTTTAAAATTCCCTTCATACTTTTACAAATTTAATCCAGTCGTAGCAGACTCAGCTTTACTTTTCATAATTCTCGAATTAACTCGAGTTCGACCTAAAAAATAAACTAATTTTATAGGTCGAACTTTTTTTATTTGGAACTCATGCTAATTTAGTAAAAATTAAATCCCAAACTCCGTGCCCCAAACGTTCGCCTCGACTCTCAAACTTTGTAAGCGGACGTGATAAAGGCCTCGGGGAATATCCGCCGTCTTTCTGAGTATTCCTTAAAGAGGGTTCTATGGATAAAACATGGAGCATATGCTCCGCATATTCTTGCCAGTCAGTAGCGCAGTGAATAAATCCTCCTGGTTTAATTTTTTTTACGAGTAATTGAATAAATGCTGTCTGAATTAGACGTCTTTTATGGTGGCGCTTTTTATGCCATGGGTCTGGGAAAAAAATCTGCACTCCAGCAAGTGAATCATTAAATAATTGAGTATGGAATACTTCTACAGCATCATAAGCTACAATACGCACATTGGACAATTGATGCTCATGCAAATCAGCAGCCAAACTCCCCACCCCCGCAAGATGTACTTCAATTCCTATATAGTTAACTTCAGGATTATTCTTTGCCATGGTCAACAACGAAGCTCCCATTCCAAATCCTATTTCCACTACAGTATCCGCTGATCGTGCAAATTCGTTGTTCAAATCCCAAGGATACTCACTTACAGTGAGTTCATAATCCTTTAACCAAAGATCTAAACCTTGGCGCTGTCGACTACTTATTCGCCCAGCTCG
Source organism: Legionella gratiana (assembly GCF_001467695.1). Lineage (GTDB taxonomy): Bacteria > Pseudomonadota > Gammaproteobacteria > Legionellales > Legionellaceae > Legionella > Legionella gratiana. The sequence goes on along the minus strand of NZ_LNYE01000029.1, from coordinate 223,342 downwards.
TAAAACATAACTTTTTATCTGACGCTGCATCTTCACACCCAATTTACCTAAAGCCAGGAATTATATGTTCTTACAAAAATCTTGCAACTAATGCATTTTTTTGATATAAAACCGCTCTTGTATTTCACATCCGGCTATTTGCCCCGAATTTTACAAAGACAAGCACATTAAAACCTATTTTGGAGTAACATAATGTCTAGAGTATGTCAGGTAACTGGCAAGCGACCCATGACCGGCCATAAAGTGTCGCACGCTAACAATAAAACTAAAAGACGCTTTCTGCCTAACATTCAAAACCATAGTTTTTGGGTTGAAGAAGAAAAACGATTTGTCACATTAAAACTTAGTACTAAAGGTATGCGTATTATCGACAAGTTAGGTATAAAAGCAGTTCTGGATAAACTCAGAGCTAAAGGCGAAAAAATATAATTTTAAGGGGATAAACCATGGCAGCTGTCACTATTAAAGTGAAAATGGAGTCCACAGCAGGAACTGGATACTACAAAACTACAACGAAGAATCCACGAAACCATCCTGAAAAAATGGAACTCATGATGTACGATCCGAAAGTACGTAAGCATGTGCTCTTCAAAGAGAAAAAAGTAAAATAATTCATTAAGCCCCAATTAGGGGCTTAGTAGATCATGCGGGATAGTGAATCTTGGTCAAACGAACCAATTTGTGCTAAGGTTGAACGAAAAATATGGCCGTTACCTAACAGGAGCTGGTTTTTTACCTTTTCTATTACTCAAGCTTTATATCAAATAACCCTGTGAAATACTGGATAATCCTTACGAATCGTTTAAACTGATAGTTAACAGCAATGAAAGAAAACAAAGAGGATTTGCATGAAACCATCATTGCAACTAAGTGTTAGCCAGCATTTAACTATAACGCCACAACTACAGCAAGCGATAAGAATTTTGCAATTATCAACTATTGATTTACAACAAGAAATTCAGCTCGTTCTTGAATCAAACCCTATGCTTGAAGCAACACCTACTGAAGACAAAGAAGAGCTTGAAATCAATGAAACAAAGCAGCAAGATAACGATCCAAGTGATTTTCAATGGTCTGAATTATACCAAAGTTCGGATAAACGAACATCATTCGAAGACAATGACTATAATTTTGACAACTTACATTGTACTACGACTAACTTAAAAGACCATTTAAAATGGCAGCTTAATCTTTCCCCGATGAGCGATATAGATAGAGCCATAGCTACTGCTCTAATTGATGCGATTAATAGCGATGGTTTCCTAAGTATCGGCATCACTGACTTGCATTCAAGCCTTACAAGTGAAGAGCATCCTCTTGATTTAGAGGAAATAGAAGCGGTACGTCATCGCCTACAATTATTTGATCCTGTAGGCTGTGCGTGCACCAATCTAGCTGAAACATTACTGATCCAACTGGATCAGCTTCCTCAAGATACAGAACATTTAGCCTTGACTAAAAAAATCATTACCGAAGACATTGAATTACTTGGCCAGCATAATTACAGGCAACTGATGAAAAATCATCATATTAGCGAAAAAACTGTTGACTCAGTATTAAAAATTATTCAAAAGTTAAATCCTAAACCAGGAAATTTAATTCATGAAGACATTACTGAATATATTATTCCCGATTTAACTGTTAAAAAAATCAACAATCAATGGAAGGTCCAATTAAATCAAAGCGTACTCCCTCACTTGAGCATTAATAATCAATATGCATCTCTTATTCAACGAGCAGATAATAGTGCAGACAACCAATTTCTAAAAAATAATCTGCAAGAGGCACGATGGTTTTTGAAGAGCATTCAAAGCCGTCAAGAAACACTACTCAAAGTAGCTACCTGCATTATGGAGTATCAGCAAGGATTTTTAGAATATGGAGCAGAAGCAATGAAACCATTAATTCTTAATGATATTGCTTTAATTCTAGATATGCATGAATCAACTGTATCGCGTGTCACTACACAAAAATTCATTCATACTCCTCGAGGGGTATTTGAACTTAAATATTTCTTCTCTAGCCATATTAGTACACATGTTGGTGATGAATGCTCCTCTACAGCGATACGTGCGGTGATTAAAAAATTAATTGCTGCTGAGAATAGAAAAAAACCATTAAGTGACAGTAAAATTACCCAGTTATTGGAAAAACAGGGTATTCAAGTAGCAAGACGAACCGTAGCAAAATATCGTGAAGCAATGGGAATTGCTCCATCTAATGAACGAAAAATAATTGATAACTAACTTGAGTTCGACATAAAAGGAATAAAAAAGCCTTCTATGTCGCTAAACGGGGATCCAATTTTAAATAAAAACAGTTTGATATAAAAAATACTATTGTTTGTTTAAATCGGACTCACATTAATAATTAGAAACTAGGAGATTTTTATGCAAATTAACATCACAGGACATCATATGGATGTTACTCCTGCCCTCAGAGCATTTACCGAAGAAAAATTCGATAAGCTAGAGCGTCATTTTGATCAAATCACTTCCATTAATGTAGTGTTTGGTGTAGAGAAATTAAGACAAATTGCTGAGGCAACTGTTTATATAGCCAAGGGTGAAGTGCATGCAAGTTCAGAATCTGATGATTTATACGCTGCAATTGATACATTAATCGACAAATTAGATAGACAATTGATCAAACATAAAGAAAAAATTCGTAATCACCATGATTAAGATATAATAAACATTTTGTTAATGGCACTAAGTTAAGATTTATTCCTACTTCCTGTTTCTATATCCTTATCCGAAACTCACGTTAACTTAATGCCATTAGCGTATACATTAGCATACGATGCTTCATGTTTTTTTTGGCACAGTATGGTCCAAATAAATTCTTTCAGTGCATGAGGAATGAACACTTGCTTCATTAGATCCCCGTTTTCATTCTTCCCGGACTACACTTATTTTACACTTCATGGTACATTGTACGCGCTATGATAAAAACTAAGATTAAAATAATTAATAAATTAGGCTTACATGCAAGGGCGTCGGCGAAATTTGTTTCTACTGCTGCAAAATTTCAAAGCCAAATTGATGTAACCTGTAATTCACAAACCGTTAATGGAAAAAGCATTATGGGTGTAATGATGCTTGCCGCAAACCAAGGGGCTGAAATCATTATGGAAATAAATGGCCCTGATGAAATTCAAATGAATGAAGCGTTAACTCATTTAATCAATAATTTCTTTGGTGAAGGTGAGTAAACGAAACCACCCAACTTCACACCGTATCACATAAATGTTTTATATCCAGAGTTATTTATCCGTATTCCTTCTTTGTTTTCTCATTTTCTGTAAAACGATTAAAGTCTTAAATAACCCAGATATTGCATAAATAGTAAATCCAACAAATAAAACTAATGAAGGATCAGCGGCAATAGCTACAAATAAAATGATCATAACTAATACATACAAAAATGGAACCTTGCCCTTAAAATCTACTTCCTTAAAACTATAATAACGAATATTAGAAACCATTAATGCCGAAGTAATCAACGATAAGGCTGCCGTTAATAAAGCAACGAACATATTTTGCCATTCGTTTTGATAACATAACCATGCAAAAGAAGCCATTACCGCTGCAGAAGGTGGACAAGGCAGTCCTTGAAAATATCGTTTATCCGCTGTTTCAAGCTGAGTATTAAAACGTGCCAAACGTAAAGCAACAGCTGCAGTATAAACAAATGCAACTAACCACCCTACTTTGCCTAAGCGACTTAAAGTTAAATTATATACTAAAAGTGAAGGAGCCACTCCAAATGTGACCATATCTGATAAACTATCGTATTGGGCACCAAATGCGGTCTGAGTATGTGTTAAACGTGCAATTCTTCCATCTAACCCATCTGCAATCATGCCAATAAATATTGCAATAATTGATGCTTCAAATTGTCCTTTCATTGATGCGACAAGTGAATAAAATGCAGCAAACAAACTTGCCGTTGTAAATAAATTGGGCAACAAATAAATACCAGAATGACTGTCTTTTTCCATTCTTAATAACCTTTAATAACCCTGTGAGTTCAGCATAAAAATAAAGCTGTTTTTTATATCAAACACACGTTAAATAAAACATCTTGACATGATAGGGATAAAAAATACTTTTGCAAATCATATTTAATATAAATTTATTTCAACAAAATGAATAAATTTCAATACAGCCCTCACCGGATGATGTTATACTTATCACACTGTATTTAAATTGAATAGAGTTATGGCTGCCGCGGAAACAAAAACTATTATCATTGAAGGAATAACTGATCAAGGAAAAACATTCAGACCCAGTGACTGGGCTGAGCGAATGAGTGGTTCTCTAGCAAGTTTTAAAAATAGTCGTATTCGCTATTCTCCTTTATTGCGCCCCAGTGTAAATAGTGAAGGGTATCAATGCGTTTTGCTTGATCCTAAACTCAAAGAATCAAGCCCATTATTATACCAGTCGATCATTGATTTTGCTAAAGCAAATAACCTCAGGATATGTGGAGAAGACTAGGAAGTATATAAGCGGTGCCCACGCCCATGATTCATTTTGAGTAGAACTAAAGTGTCCAACTCACAAAATTGCTCACAAGATAATTCAATGCAGCTATGGTATTATCAAAATTCATAGCTAAAATTCCAGCGCAAATGAATGCTAAACCTTTTGGCCCATGCTCTGTCCCTGGATGGCTGGAATGCGCCACTAAAACAGAACCGCGTACAAACCATAAAACGCCTATGGTCTGAATCAGTAATCCCATTGAACTAAATATATTCGAAGGATTGTAGGAGCTGTAAGTTAATACATTACCCACACCAAAGGTTGTATTGGCCATAGCATCCAATGCAGACGGCAAATAAAGTAAAGCTGCGCCCAATAGCAAATACATCATTGGGCCATACATTTTCTCCTGAGAGGATGACTGCGCCCTGTAATCAGCAATTTTCCTGAGTTTGGCAATAGCAGTCATAAAAAATAAAATTCCTAAAATATAAGCCCCTCCAGTAATTAAATGCTGTACCGGATATAAAGAACGGCTTAAATTGCCTATCATTGTAACAAGATCTGGAATGTTCATAATATAATTATATGCTGTTAAATCTTATAATGCATAATTTTTGCTTATATTAACTTCATTTCAAGGTTATAATCTCAAATTTTATAATAAAGTTTATACTCATCATGCAAATAAATACATTTCCCATCACTTTAGAAGAGTCCTTTATGATCTCTCCTAAAGTAAAGCATTTCATTTTTAATTGTCAGATTTTTCCATATTTTAACTATTCTCCTGGTCAATTTATTACCATTCATTTTGAACATCAAGGTAAACTATTAAAGCGTAGTTATAGTATAGCCAATATCCCAAAACACGATAATAAAATTGAAATCGCTGCAGGTTATTTTGCAAATGGACCAGGGACTGAATTGCTGTACAATTTAAAACCAGGGGATACCATTCAAGTCAGTGGCCCTTATGGCCGATTAACGCTTAAAGAAGGACACTTTGGTCGTTTCATATTGGTTGCTACCAGTACAGGAATTACTCCATACAGATCAATGCTACAGGATCTAGGAAAGCTCATGGACCAATACCCTGAACTACAAGTTGTTATTCTCCAGGGAGTACAACGACGTGAAGAAATTCTCTATGCAAAGGAGTTTCGAGATTTTGTTCAAAAATATCCTCAAGCCACATTCAGACCTTACCTAAGTCGTCAATCCGAACAGGAATTAAATGAAAATGAATTTAGTGGCTATGTACAACATGCTTTTCCTTCACTAGGCCTCAATCCCGAAAAAGATATTATTTATTTATGTGGAAATCCAGGTATGATTGATGAGGCTTTTAATTCTTTAAAAGATCAAGGCTTTGCTATGCAACAAATTATTCGTGAAAAATATATATCTAGATAATGATCAGGAGCACATTATGAGTTATGAAGAATTATCCGGCACTATGGAGCACATGCTTCAAGTAGGTAAAGGAATTTTAGCTGCCGATGAAAGTAATACGACTATAGGTAAGCGCTTTTCCTCCATAGGAATTGAAAATACCGAAGAAAACCGCAGGGATTACAGGTTATTACTCGCCACAACACCTGATTTAGAGAATTACATCAATGGTGTTATTTTGTTTGAGGAAACCTTTAACCAGACCGATGAACATGGAGTCCCTATTGTTAAATTATTTGCAGATAAAGGTATAGTTCCTGGAATTAAAGTAGACAAAGGGTTAGTTGATTTAGCTCATACTGAAAACGAAAAAGTAACCCAAGGCTTAGATGGCTTAGCGGAGCGTTTACAGCATTTTAAAAAATTAGGAGCAAAATTTGCTAAATGGCGTAATGTTTATTCTATTTCTGAATATACTCCTAGTTTAACTGCTGTAAAAACAGGCGCAGAGAACCTAGCACGTTATGCTGCAGCCTGCCAAGAAGCAGGTATAGTTCCTATTGTTGAGCCTGAAGTCCTTATGGATGGAAATCACAGCATAGAGCACTGTGCTGAAGTATGCGAAATTGTGCTCCATGAATTATTCCATGCTCTATTTATCCATCAGGTTGAATTAGAACATATCATCTTAAAACCAAGCATGGTAACTTGTGGTAAAGAAAATCAACCTTTTAGTGAACCCGATGAAGTTGCTGATTACACGATTGGTGTATTCCGTAATAATGTTCCTGCTGCGGTACCAACAATTAATTTCTTATCTGGTGGTCAAACACCGCAACAAGCTACAGAGAATTTAAATGCCATAAACAGCATTGACCATCAACCTTGGTTGCTTAGTTTTTCCTTTGGCAGAGCCTTACAAGAAGATTGTCTAGCTGCCTGGGGTGGTAAAAATGCTCATATTGCTAAAGCACAGGAAGCGTTACTCAAGCGTGCCCGTTTGAACAGCCTAGCTTGTATGGGCGAATACAATAACACTATGGAATAGTAGAAATATCTATATGAGCGCGCTAACACGTGCTCATTTACCCTGGGGGAAAATAGTAATAGCTCAGGCACCAAATTGCCAAAAATAGAACAAACAATCAAATTTGAGCTCAGGCTGTGAAAAAATCTCACGAAAAGTACGCAGCATAGATCGCTATTTGAGTCGATTTTCTCGCAAGATGGCCCAATATGGCCGTTTCCTGAATGAAGTTGATCTGTTACGGAAAATCCAAAAAATTAATTCAAACTATATCAATTCAAAACGCGCATAAAGGGGTAAATGATCGGACAGCATCCTCCAAGGCTTACCCTGTAAACAAGCCACCTCTTGTACTTTCATACCTCGAAAATAAACTCGATCAATACGTAATGCTGGTCTAATTGCAGGAAAAGAGCGTGCATGCTGACCCTCAATAGAAACAAACGCTTCCTCTATATTTAAAGAGTCAGCCAGGGGCTTAGAAATAATAGTGCGCCAATCATTGAAATCGCCTGCCATCAGCAAAGGCTCATCTTGAGGAACAACATCTTTAATTCGTTGCATTAACGTATGACACTGCACGGTACGTTCTGCCTTAAAGAGACCTAAATGCACACACAATAAATGAATCGTTACATTATCCAGTTTCAATTGTGCATGTAATATTCCTCTTGAGGCTCTACGAATATTTGTGAGATTAATATTCTCAAATCGCTCAAAGGCGTACTTACTTAAAATGGCATTCCCATGATGCCCTGATTGATATACTGCATTTTTCGCATAAACATAATGCGGCCATATATTTTCAGCTATGTACTCAGATTGTGGTGAGGTAGGCCATGCGTTAATTCGTTTTTGTCGTTTTATATGCTCACCCTGAACTTCTTGCAAAAAAACAAAATCAGGATTTAAACTCGTTATTGCATCACGCATTTTAGGAAGCAAGAAGCGAATGGCGCCAACGCCAAATCCTTTATGAATATTATAAGTTATTAATGAAATACTACGTCTTTCTTGTTGCATGCTATACCCTATTCAGGTTTCTTTATTTAGCATAATTACTAATATAATCAATATAAATCATCCTATCTAACTTTAGGATTAAAAGAGACCTATTTAACTCTATTTTCAACTCATTCATGGGAGACACCTAGTAAATATGCCGCAAAAATCTCTGTTGCATCATATAATGAATTATAGCTCTACTGTTCCTAGTAGAGATATAATAACTACTTAATAAGTATAAAAATATTAAATAATATGAACAAACTAAATCTTAAGATTCCAGGTTTTTCTATAGCTTGCAAAACCTGGGGACATCCAGAAAAACCGACTATCTTAGCGTTGCATGGCTGGTTAGATAATGCAAACAGTTTCCTTCCTTTAGCCTCATACCTTGAGAATGATTTTTATCTTATTGCAGTTGATTTGCCGGGACATGGCCATTCCTCGCATCTTCCCAAAGGATGCCACTACCATTTTTTTGATGGAATTTTTATTGTTATTGAAATACTTAATGCCTTAAAACTTGATAAAGTCCATTTATTAGGCCACTCTATGGGCGCTTGTCTTGCCAGTTTAATTGGAGGAGTTATTCCCGAGCGCTTTCTTTCGCTCATGCTCATTGAAGGCTTAGGACCATTTTCTCATCCTGGAGAAACAGCATGTCAGCAATTAAGCGAATATGCCCATTTTCTCGCACTAAAAAGCAAAAAATCTAAAGGTTATGAGCATTTAGAGAGTGCTGCGTTAGCTCGTGCTTTTAAAGGATATGTTTCCATAGATATTGCAAAAATGCTCTGTGAACGAAGTTTAATAGAAAAACGAGGAAGATTTTACTGGCGACATGATCAACGTTTATTGGTTCGTTCCCCTTTACGCATGACAGAAACTCAAATTCTTTCTTGCTTAAAAGAAATTACTGCAAAAACTTATTTACTTATAGCAAATCAAGGATTTTCTTTTGACACTGAAATCACTAACAATCGTATTAATACTGTAAGAAACTTAACTCTTAAGAAAATAGATGGAGGACATCATATTCATATGGAACAGCCAGAAGTTGTAAGCCAACTTCTGACTGATTTTATGATAAATATAAATTAACGACAATTGTTCACATTGATAGCAACAGCTTTCAATGAACTTTTAACATCATTTACAGAATAACCCAAATCTTTAGCTGCACTTAACACACCACAGCCACCTTCATCAAAGTTCGAATAAGGTGTCCAATAATCCATATTCGCTTTAACCATAACATCAAAAGCCTTACGGGCATTCCAATCAGGCTGATTTGCTAATATATAAAATAAGTGGTTGTATACGCCGCTCGAATAATGAACATCAAGGCCACTATAATACTCATCTGCACTATCAATAGACTCGCCATCACGGCTTGGTTTATCCATATAACGCAAAGCATCATAGCCACTAGTTTCTTTCATAATTTCACCGCCGATTTGCCAGCTACTCTTACCTACTGAATAATACTCAGCTGCTTGTGCAGCCATATCAGAAAAAGATTCATTCATTCCACCTGATTGACCGTAATATTCGAGACTTGAATGCTGCTCTGTAAAACCATGGCTGATTTCATGAGCACCTACGCCAAGAGAAACCAATGGATACATCATCATATCACCACAACCAAAGGTCATTTGCTCACCATCCCAATAAGCATTTTCATAATGATCACCATAATGAACGCGCATGACTAATTGCATCGAAGATCCGTCGGGATTAGAAAGAGCATCCACATTATACCAATCAGCATACATGTGCTTAATCACTTGACCTGCATATAATGCGTCATTGGTTGGAGAAGCTGCGCCATTATCTTTATCATATCCATCTCCCTTATAACCGGTAAGATAAATATTCGCATCATTTGATGGGCAAGCAAATTTCATTGCTGTACTTGGTGCACTGTATCTGTGTTTCATGTCAATCACTTTCACATTCGTGTTTTCCATAAAACACATTGCAGTGTCCGCATCACGAGTTAACTCCAAATAAGGTAAATCTACACCGAATTGGGAATAATTTATTTTTCTATTTCCTCCAAAACCGGCGCCTCTTACAGAGTCTCTTGCAGTTTTAATATCATTCCATTGAACGAAAGGTTGATTAGTTTGAGCATCAATAATCGCGGTAGGACGCTCTGGAATTTTGTCCTGATGACGAATAAAAACACTTACCTTATAAGCCCAATGTGCTTTATGTTGAGCATCGATATACACCATAGGAGTAACTTTTTCATCACTTATATCATTGTCAGAATACTTAGCCTTGAATTGTTGTAATACTGTATTCGCATTTTGTACAAAAGAGGCATCGGGTTGGCCTAATTCCGTTTGCAATCCCTGATAAACAACACCATTCATCTCAACATTCGATTGAGTAGCAGCTAATGATTTTGATGTATTCATACTATGCATGATTGCATAGCCACCATATACTGGAAATCCTACATATTTTTGTTGCATACGGACGTGAGTTACTTGATTTCGATCAGTATGCTCACTTATGAAGCTCAAGCTATCTTTGGCAACAACTACGCCTTGAGTTGATAAAGCAAATTTTTGCTTTACTTCCGAAAAAGAGGCGTTTTGTAAAAGTATGGGGTCTGCAGCTTTCGCGGGCGATACCATTCCTAAGGCTAGAGCAACAGCTAATGGAGATAAATAGTAATTATGATGCATTGAAATCCACTCCTTTTTGCAACTTAATTGAAAATATTGAAAGTAACTCATGTTCTGCTGAATCAAATATATCCTTAAAAACAAGAATTCAACAGGGAGTTACACCTGCAGATACAACTGACAAATCTAAAACCTATCCAAACTAGCACAATTTTGGATTTTTTGAAATTATTATTTCATGCGATTTGCAGCTTGTGCTCTTCCAAAGGGAAAAAGCAGAGAACATGTAGATATCCTCGGAGATATATAGACAACTTTATAGAGATCAGGCAAAATCTGCCAAAATCATTGATACAGACTAAAACATGAAAAAAATTCTGGTGTTACATGGACCAAATTTAAATCTCTTAGGAACACGTGAACCCTCAATTTATGGGGTTACAACGCTAGAACATATCAATATTCGTTTAACTAAAGAAGCAACGCAGGCAGGGTTTGCGCTGCAATATTACCAAAGTAATTCCGAAGCGGATTTAATTCAATCGATCCATCAAGCAAGTACTAATAAAATCGATTATATAATTTTCAATCCCGCAGGGTATACACATACCAGTGTGGCTTTAAGAGATGCTTTGTGTGCTGTTGCAATTCCGTTTATTGAAGTACATATAAGTAATATTTATTCCCGCGAAACTTTTCGTCACCATTCTTATTTTTCTGATATAGCCATAGGCGTTATTAGCGGCTTAGGTGTACAAGGGTATTCGTTAGCATTAACCTCAATTATTGAAAGAGAAGCAAATAATGGACATTCGTAAAATCAGAAAACTAATTGAATTGCTGGAAGAAACTGGCATTTCAGAAATTGAAATTAAAGAAGGTGAAGAATCTCTCAGATTAAGTCGCCATAGCAGCGCCCCTGTTATCGAGCATCCGCAAGTTCATTATGTATCTACTCCTCCACCTGTACCACGAACAGAATCACTTACTGCAGAATCCACTTCTAGTTCTACCGCATTGACTACAGACCAAGAAAGTAAGCTGAAACCACCAATTACTACAGGTCATCAAGTTCGTTCACCTATGGTAGGTACAATGTATGCATCACCTTCACCAGAAAGTCCTCCCTTCGTCACTCTTGGCCAAACAGTCAAAGCAGGTGATGTTTTATGTATTGTTGAAGCCATGAAAATGTTTAATGAAATTGAAGCGGATCGCGCCGGTAAGATCGTGGAAATATTAGTCGATAATGGAAAGCCTGTAGAATATGATCAGGTCCTATTTATTATAGAATGAGGGTGTATCCATGCTCAGTAAAATTGTTATTGCCAACAGGGGTGAAATTGCTCTTCGCATCTTGCGCGCGTGCAAAGAGCTTGGCATTCAGACTGTAGCCGTACATTCAGATGTAGATAAGGATTTATTACATGTGCGTCTCGCTGATGAGACGGTTTGCATAGGTCCTGCTCCAGCCCAAACAAGCTACCTGAATATTCCAGCCATTATTTCTGCTGCTGAAATTACTGATGCTGTAGCCATTCATCCTGGTTATGGCTTTCTTTCAGAAAACGCTGATTTCGCAGACATAGTCGAAAAAAGTGGATTTCGTTTTATTGGTCCAAGAGGTGATACAATTCGCCTCATGGGAGATAAAGTCTCTGCGATTAACGCCATGAAAGCTGCAGGAGTTCCTTGTGTTCCAGGATCCGATGGTCCCTTAACGGATAACGATCAGAAAAACTTAGAAATAGGTCGAAAAATTGGCTATCCAGTTATAATTAAAGCAGCAGGTGGCGGTGGCGGACGTGGTATGCGTGTTGTACATGGTGAGTCTCACCTTCTCAATGCGATTGCACTAACACGTAGTGAGGCTAAAGCTGCATTTAATAACCCTGTCGTTTATATGGAAAAATTTTTGGAAAATCCTCGCCATGTCGAATTCCAAGTTCTTGGAGATGGTAAAGGTAATGCGATCCATCTAGGTGAGCGCGACTGTTCCATGCAAAGACGCCATCAAAAAGTGGTAGAAGAAGCACCTGCGCCGGGAATTAGTTCTGAGCTTAGGGATAAAATTGGAGCTTCTGTGGTCAAGGCGTGCCAAGATTTGAAATATCGTGGTGCTGGTACTTTTGAATTCTTATATCAGGATGGTTGCTTTTATTTTATCGAAATGAATACTCGAATTCAGGTTGAGCATCCTGTAACTGAAATGATCACAGGAATTGATTTAATTAAAGAACAAATCAAAATTGCAAGCGATCAACCTTTTACACTGACTCAAGAAAACATTCAATTACGGGGTCATGCAATTGAATGTCGAATCAATGCAGAAGATGCTAAAACATTTATGCCTTCACCAGGAACAATAAAATTATTACATCAACCAGGTGGTCCAGGTATTCGTTTTGACTCTCATATCTACAGCAGTTATACAGTACCCCCCAATTATGACTCCATGATTGGCAAACTGATTAGTTATGGAAGCACTCGTGCTGAAGCAATTGCAAGAATGTCTAATGCTCTTGATGAGATTATCATCGATGGCATAAAAACAAATATCGAATTACATCAGCGCATTGTTCATGATCAATCTTTCATTGCTGGTGGCACCAATATTCACTATTTAGAAAAAATGCTCAAGGGCTAATTACTATGTGGTTTCAATTAAAAATAGAACATTGTCCCAGCCAAGAGATTGAACAATTGAGTAATCGGTTAGAAGATTTTGGCGCACTATCCATTATGCTTACTGATAAAAATGACAATCCTGTTCTTGAGCCTGAACCAGGAACTACACCTTTATGGCCCGAAGTCATTATTCATGCCCTATATGCAGAAGCATTTCAGGCTCAACATACTCGTGATCAGTTGACCCAGATTTATCCTACGTTAGCATGTACTTTAGAAGTTTTGGAGGATAGAGATTGGGAAAGAGCATGGATGGATGATTTTAAACCACAGCGTTTTGGACAACGCTTATGGATCTGCCCTACCTGGTCCACTCCACCAGAACCTGATGCAGTTAATTTAATGCTCGATCCAGGTTTAGCGTTTGGTACAGGAACCCACCCTACCACAGCGTTATGTTTAACCTGGCTTGAGCAAGCTCATTTAAGCAACAAATCCATTATTGATTATGGCTGTGGTTCAGGAATTCTTTCTTTGGCTGCATTAAAATTAGGAGCAAATGAAGTATATGCAGTTGATATTGACCCGCAAGCGTTGCAAGCCACCTACAATAATGCATTAACAAATCAATTAGAGAAGCATCCATTATCAGTGAATTTGCCTGATGCATTACACCATCCAGTTGATTTAATTATGGCCAATATCTTACTAGCACCTTTACTCAATTTGAAGGAACGTTTTCATCGTCTTTTAAAGACGGAAGGGATGCTTGTTGTATCAGGAATACTCGAAGAGCAAGCATTTGAAATCATAAAGGCCTATGATTCAATGTTTACTCTTCTATATCAAGAAAAACTTAATGGATGGTCATTATTAGTTTTTGTACGAAAATAATATGATTTTAACGCAGATCCGACAAGTAAAAAGGTAGCTACCAATGATCACAGAACACAAATTTTCTACTTTTAAACCTAAAAGAGCGTTGCTTAGTGTTTCCGACAAAAGAGGCATAGTTGAGCTTGGCAAAATCCTTCACCAACATGGAGTAGAACTTATAGCAACAGGTAATACTTCTCTCTTACTCAAAGAGAACAAATTGCCAGTTACTGATGTCAGTGAATGTACAGGCTTCCCAGAAATGCTTGACGGTCGAGTCAAAACGTTACATCCCGCAATTCATGCAGGTTTGTTGGCACGCAAAAATAAAGATGAGAAAACATTAAAAGAACACTCCATTAAATCTATTGATTTACTTGTTATTAATTTATATCCATTTGAACAAACTATTAGTCGTCCTGATTGTAATTTTAATGCGGCAATAGAAAATATTGATATAGGTGGCCCAGCTATGATTCGCTCTGCGGCAAAAAATCATGCGCACACTTTTGTCGTAGTAAAACCAGAAGATTATGATGAGCTTATTGAATACATAGACGCTAAGAAGGCACCTGCGGATTGGGGATTTACCTTAGCTAAAAAAGCTTTTGCACATACAGCAGCTTATGATGCAGCAATAGCTAATTATCTAACAACTTTAGATGAACAATATACCCCCTCCGGCTTTCCTGAAGTGCTTACTTGTCAATTCAATAAAATTACTGATCTACGATATGGTGAAAATCCGCATCAACGCGCTGTTTTTTATGGGGATAAAAATGCTACATCTGGATCTCTGGGAACAGCTCAATTAATTCAAGGCAAGCAACTGTCCTACAATAATATTTTGGATGCCGATGCTGCTTTAGATTGCGTTAAATCATTTGTCTATGATAAACCAGTTTGTGCCATTATAAAACATGCCAACCCTTGTGGAATTGCCTTAAGTGATACGATTCATAATGCATATCTTAAAGCGTATCAATGTGATCCAAGCTCAGCTTATGGTGGCATTATTGCGTTTAACCAAACATTAGATGGTGACACAGCAAAAGCCATCCTGGAAAAACAATTTGTAGAAGTAATTATTGCCCCAGATATCAGTGATGAAGCAAAAAAAATTCTTGCTCACAAAGAAAATATTCGCGTCCTAGTAACAGGAATTTGGCAACCGAATAACACCTTTAGTTTAAATATGAGGAAAGTAGACGGCGGTTTACTAGTACAAGAACATGACTCTCTTGTTCTAGGAAGTTATAAATTAAAAACTGTGACACAAAAAAAACCATCTGAACAACAACTGAATGATTTAATGTTTGCATGGCTTGCAGCAAAGCATGTGAAATCCAATGCGATTGTCTATGCCAAAGACGCTGCAACTATAGGCTTAGGAGGTGGTCAAACGAGTCGAATCATGAGTGCTCGAATTGGCCTTTGGCAAGCAACTCAAATGGGATTTGATACTCATGACGCAGTAATGGCCTCTGATGCATTCATTCCTTTTCCTGATACAGTTGAAATCGCTGC
Source organism: Legionella gratiana (assembly GCF_001467695.1). GTDB lineage: Bacteria > Pseudomonadota > Gammaproteobacteria > Legionellales > Legionellaceae > Legionella > Legionella gratiana. The sequence goes on along the minus strand of NZ_LNYE01000029.1, from coordinate 207,755 downwards.
CAAGGCAGGCATCTCTGCTATTATTCAACCAGGTGGTTCAATCAGAGATACACAAGTGATTGCTTGTGCTGAAGAACATGGAGTCATTATGGTATTCACTGGAGTTCGTCATTTTAAACATTAATACAAGTGGATAATGCATTTTATCTCTTGATCAATAAGAATAAACTAACCAAAATAATACATAAAAATTTTTCTCCTCAGGAGTTAGGATGATCCACGACACGGAACTTAGTGAATTACTTAAAGCAATAGCTGAAAAAAGTTTACAAATTATTTCAGACATACAAAAAACTCCCTTGCAACTCTCTATTATCATCAATCAATACATTGAATTAACAGAACACTTTCAAAGTGTAATGACCATTTTTTTAAAAAATCCAGAAAAACTCTGGGAAATGCAACTTGCGTATTGGCAAGATGCTTTCAATTTGGCACAAATTCAATTAGAGCATTGGCTAGAAGGCAAACCTATGCCTATCAATGATCCCCGTTTCAGAGAAGAAGACTGGGTAAATAATCCATTTTTTAACATGATGATCCAGCATTATCTCCTAGCCAGCCAACACATGAATAATTTATTTGCACAAGTAGAATATCCTGATAAAAATACAGCAAAACGCCTCCAATTTTTTACCAAACAATATTTGGATGCTTTGTCTCCTTCGAATTTTCTCCACACAAACCCCCAAATTATGGATGAAACACTAAAAAGCCGTGGTAAAAATTTATTGCGCGGATTACATAACTTACTTTCAGATCTAGAAGTAGGCTCTTCCCGGTTAATGATTAAAATGACCGATATGGAAGCTTTTAAACTTGGTGAAAATATAGCGACAACTCCAGGAAAAGTAATTTTTCGTAGCAGTATGATGGAACTGATTCAATACACACCGCAATCAGCTAAAGTCAAATCAATACCTCTTCTCATAATTCCTCCCTGGATTAACAAATATTATATCCTTGATTTAAGTCCCCATAATTCTCTCGTTCGGTGGTTAGTAAAACAAGGAATTACCGTATTTATGATTTCTTGGGTTAATCCGGACTCTAGTTTTGCTCATAAAAGCTTGTACGATTATTTAAACGAAGGTCCAATAACAGCGATTAATATCATTCAAAAACAGCTCAATGTAACTCAAGTTAATGCTATGGGTTTTTGTATTGGTGGAACACTTCTTTCTATGCTTCTTGCTTATAATAAAGCACATCAAGATAACTCTATTCATAGTGCAACTTTTTTAGCATCAATGATTGATTTCAGTGATCCAGGTGACATTTCCGTATTTATCGATGAGCAACAAATTACAAAACTGGAAGACGAGATGAAATCTAAGGGCTATCTTGCTGGAAAATTTATGGCATCAAGCTTTAATTCACTTCGTGCGAATGATTTAATTTGGTCCTTTTTTATTAAAAATTATTTACGTGGCAAAAATCCAGTTCCTTTCGATATATTATATTGGAATTCAGACTGTACAAATATGCCGGCAACGATGCATTCACAATACTTAAGATGGATGTACTTACATAATAATTTGTCAAAACCAGGTAAAATTCATCTTAACCATACGCCAATTGATGTTACCCTAATTGATATTCCAACCTTTTTTCTCTCAACAGAAAAAGATCATATAGCACCATGGAAAACTACCTATATAGGTTTTCAACTGATAAAAGGGCCCAAACGTTTTGTTCTAGGAGGTTCAGGACATATTGCAGGAATTGTTAATGCTCCTGAGGCCCAAAAATACGGCTATAAAGTAAACAATAATGCTCCTGCCAAAGCAGAAAAATGGTTGGAGCATGCAACAGAACACTCAGGTTCTTGGTGGCCAGAATGGTTACAATGGTTAAAATCACATTCGGGAAAACTCATATCCGCTCCAAATTTTGAACAATTACCATTAACACCATTAATTGATGCACCAGGAAGCTATGTTTTGAAAAAATAAGGTACCGCTCAAATTAAATTTCACTGTTGAATAGAGCAGGGGCAATCAGGGAACAGCAAGTTCGTTATTTTTTAGCCCATCCGCGAAGCAAAAAGGTTTATTGACGCTTGAGAAAACGTCACCCTCTGCGAAAGCAGGGGGTCTATTGACATTTGAGAGAACGTCACCCTCTGCGAAAGCAGGGGGTCTATTGACGTTTGAGAGAACGTCACCCTCTGCGAAAGCAGGGGGTCTATTGACGTTTGAGAGAACGATCACCCTCTGGCGAAAGCAGGGGGTCTATTTCAGGTATTCTGTGGTAGAGGTTTCTAGCAAGTTTATGTGCCTTTTAAACGACTTCTTCTTCCAACTTTTTTTCGATTGTTATGTAATCTATTTTTCCTGAAGGCAAAACGGGAATCTTGCTTCCTGGAAAAATCTGTTGGGGAATTAACAATTCAGAATAGCTTAACTCTTTAATTTTTTTGATGAAGCTGGCTTTATCTGCATTCTCTGCTTCACTAAATAATAAAATCTGCTCCCCTTTTCGTTGACACTTTTTCCTTACCGCAGCATGCAATAACTCAGGCCAAATTGATGCAGCAACACTTTCTACTGCAGTAAGGGAAACCATTTCACCAGCAATTTTAGCAAAACGTTTCGCTCTTCCAGCTATAGTAATAAACTTTTCTTCATTTATAGTTACGATATCGCCAGTATCATGCCAGCCATTTTCTGACATAAGAATTACTCCTGGTTCCTCTGTGGATAGGTAACCCATCATAATATTAGGACCGCGTACTATTAACTGTCCTCCTTTAGCAATTCCATCTACTGACTTGATTTGACTTTCCATAGATGGAAGTAACATCCCGACACTGCCCTGCATCGAAGCTAAAGGGCAATTCATAGAAATCACTGGGGCAGCTTCCGTTGCACCATACCCTTCATAAATTTTCACTCCAAAAGTATCTGTCCAATATCGCATTGTTTCTGGTTTAACTTTCTCAGCTCCAGCAAAAATATAACGCACACTACTAAAATCATGTTGTTCTGCTACTCGAGCATAACCTGTTAAAAAAGTATCCGTACTCAACATAATGGTAGCTCCAGTTTGATAAACTAATCCTGGAATTATTTTATAATGCAATGGTGATGGATAAAAAAAACAACTGATTCCTTGTATTAATGGAAGAATAGCGCCAGTAGTTAGACCAAAACAATGAAAAATAGGTAAGGCATCGAAAAATTTATCTCGATACGAAAAATCGACACGTGATGTTAACTGACAGCAATTAGCCAATAAGTTTGCATGGGTTAAAACCACTCCTTTAGAAACTCCTTCTGAACCCGAAGTAAATAAGATAACACCAGGCTCCTCTGGTGAAACAGGCTTACCAGCTAATTGATAAGCCCAGGAAGGAAATTTCCCCTTAAGCAACCCAGCAAGCTTATGCCCTAATCTAATGGAAGATTTAAAATCCTCTAAAAAATAAATAATTACTCCCTCTTTCTGTAAATTGTTTACTAAATCCTCTAATTTTGCTGTAGCAACGAATTGTCTTGCCGTATAGATCGTTTTTATTTGCGCAACCTTACAGGTAGACAATAAATTATAAAAACCCAAACTAAAGTTAAGCATGGCAGGAATACGTCGATATGCATGCAGCGCAAAAAAAGTTACCATACCTGCAATTGTTGTGGGCAACATTATCCCCACATATTCGCCTTCCTGTGTCTGATTTTTAATCTGTTTACCCAGAATAAAACAACGAGTCAGAAATTGATTAAAAGTTATAGGGGTACGAGTAGCGTCTTCAATTTTTGCTCCATTCTTGGTGCCTAATGCTGCGCCATGAATGAATGCTTTAAATAAAGGCATGGGCTGAAAACTATTTGCAAAAGTAAGCTCACTAATTAAACGAAATAAACGAATACTCATTGTATCTCTATCAATAGGCTTATTTTCGTCTTCCATGTAGGATAAAGAAGGCAATACATGCAAAACAATTTTAGGGAACAAACGTATAAGATGTTTATCCTTACTCATAGAAAAAATACTGTATTGAGCTCCATCAATGCGAATTGGAATAACCGATGAACCTGCTTTTTGCAACACCAAGCCTGGGCTATCAAAAACCTTTAAACTCTCTTCGTCCGCGTCAATTCCCTGTGGGAAAATAACACAACGCTTCCCTTCTCGTATCGCTCTTATTAAAGCTCTAGCGGCAAAAGCATTTGTTGCATCAATTGCAATGACGTCTGCAAATAGATGCATCATTTTCCACCAAAATTTACTTAGAGTAGCTGGCGATAAAGCAACAGTTAAAGGTTCCGGTAAAAAAGCAGCAAGTAAAAGTAAATCAATTTTTGAGGTTCTATTGGCAATAATCACCGAGTTAGGTTCAGGTTGATAATTTCCATGCAATTCTACTTTAAACCAACAGACCAAAATTGCTCTTACCCAATTACGAACTCGCTGTCGTTGCCTTTCCTTCCACGTAACATATTCCATGTTTTATTTCTCATGTAAAAATTCGCTTTGGATTATCCCCAATCAATTATCCTAAAAAAACAGTTGGCTCCTACTGTGTGAGCTAAAAGCACTGAACCTGCTGGATTTTTTTAAACTCTAAGTTGTACTTCCAACATTCAAAGAAGAGGTTAATTGATCAAGCAAGGGATGAGCTGTTGCAAAAATCATATCATCCAAAGAACAAACGGAACGAATTCCCTGTAAAGAATTAGCCAAAAAAACCGCATCAGCATCTTTTAACATTGATTTTGTCAAAGAAGCTTCAATACAACTTATATTGAGCTGCTTGGCGAGTTTGAAAATTCGTGCGCGAGTAATACCAGGAAGCACGCCATCTGTTATAGGAGGCGTCAACAAGCATTGTTTTTGAATCATAAATAAATTAGCGCATGTAGTTTCAGTGGCATGATGTTGTAAATTAAAAAATAAAGCATCATCTGCACCTAATGCAATTGCCTGACGACGAGCAAGTATCGCTTCTAAATAATTGACGGATTTCACTTGGAATACAGGATTTGCAGCATCCCGTAACCAAGGAACACTCACTAATCGCAGCGGATGAGTTTCCATAGTATAATTGAAAGTTTGTAGGACCAATTGACTCATCTGCCCCCGTACCGCTAGCCCTCGAGGCGCCGACCCCCCGCTTAAAATCGCTTTTATACCGCCATGATATAAATTATCACTTTTAATTTTATGAAGCAGATGCTCCAACCAGTGTTCAGAAGTGAGATCAAACGGAATCCCCAACTTTTGAGCAGACTCGCTCAACCGCTGCCAGTGCAAATAAGCATGGCAGGGCTTGCCACTCTCTACTTTAAGAGTTTCAAATAAGCCTTCTCCCAAAAAGATGCGATCATTTATAGGAAATGCAAGGTTGTTTTCCCCACCGTCTGAGAGTACCCGTGTTCGTATCATTAACGTACTTAAAAAGAATTTATCTGTTACATTGACTATTTATTGTCATCGATTGAATTAATAGTCTCCAAAATCATCCAACTCATCACGTAAACGTTTTTCATCTAACATATTTTCCAAACGTCTGCGCGCATCCAAACCACTAGGAGCTGCTTCCGTAACCTCTACATCTATATCTAAGTCATTATCTAAATCGAAGTCCTCGCCAACTTCCACAACATCATCTTCATCTTCTTCAAACAAATCACTCATACCTTTCTCTCAATGAACTTTACTACAACCGACATTCTATCCAAAGTCGGATTATAAAAACTAGGACGGCTATATACCCTATTTTTATATTCTTGCCTAGCCCTTTTAAAAAACTTTTTAGCAATCATTTGATATTTGAGAGTGACAAATTTCTAAGAATATTTCAAGACCTTGAAGTTTTGGCACAAAGAAACGATAATTTAAGGTGAGTTTGCTATAAAAATAACCTGATTTTTTATATTAAACTAGGGTCTGTTAGAATCGATTTCTTTATCATGCGACGCATTTCTGCTTTCGCTTAGCGAAAGCTATATGGGATATCGTTAGTTTCGCAACATAAAAGGTATTTCCCCTACCCTTCATGTTGAACTTACATTAATTTAAAAATACATGAATAACTTGTATGACAAATTCAGTCAAAAAGACTTTAAGAGACACAATGAAGCAAATACGCTCTAAGCTTACTGCTTCGTATCGTATTACAGCTTCAAATCAAGTCTGCACCCGAATTCGGTCTTTGGAATCATATCGACATGCTCAACGAATTGCATTTTATTTTGCGGCTCACGGAGAAATCGATCTAGATGAACTATGGAAAAGTGCCTCTGCACAAGGTAAGCTCTGTTATTTTCCCGTCATTAATGAAGATAATTTAACCCTTTCTTTTTTACCTGCAACACCTGATACTCCTTTTAAAAAAAATCGCTATGGAATTAATGAGCCCGATGTAGCTCATACTTTAGCTATTCCTCCAGAAGAGTTAAATTTGGCCTTAATTCCTGTGGTTGCGTTTGATGTACGCTGTACTCGCATAGGAATGGGTGCTGGTTATTATGATCGTACTTTTAAAAGCAAAGAGCATTGTCCTTTATTTGGAGTAGCATATCAATTTCAACGGGTCGATTATGTTGAACCTGAACCTTGGGATATTCCACTCAATGCAGTAATTACTCAGCGAGCTATTTATTGGCATGGTGGGTACATTTAATCCTTTTTTCTAAGGTCTGTTGACAACTGACCTTAGGTTAAAGCATCCGCATTTATTTCCCCAGTGCGCACACGCACTACCTGTTGCAACTCATAAACAAAGATTTTTCCATCACCAATCTTACCCGTATAAGCAGACTTGCAAATGGCTTCGATTGCGGCCTCCACCATATTATCGGGTAAAGCCAATTCAATTTTTATCTTAGGCAGAAAATCAACAACATATTCTGCTCCTCGATATAACTCTGTGTGCCCTTTTTGCCTCCCAAATCCTCGGGTTTCAGAAATAGTTATTCCCGGCACACCGATTTCCATTAAAGCTTCATGGACATCATCGAGTTTAAAAGGCTTAATTATTGCCATAATCATTTTCATAATATATTCCGCTGTGATATACCGTCAAAAAACCTCGATTTTAAGAGAGACAAGGTATTATACTTTTGTTAGACTCTTTGCAAAAAACGATGGAGTAATCATGTTCGACCCCAAACAATTTGATGACTTAGCAAAAAAACTCTTTGCCGCTCTTCCTTCCAGTCTACAAAATATTGAAAAAGACATTCAACAAAAATTTAAAGAAGTTTTACAATCTGCATTTGCTCATATGGACCTGATTACCCGCGAAGAATTTGATGTGCAAACTAAAGTCCTAGCACGAACACGAGATAAAGTAGAGCAGCTACAAAAGCAAGTGGATATTTTAATAACTCAACTCAATAAAGAAAAAAAATAACGTAAGTTCGACATACAAGGCGTGGAAATGTCTTGTATTCGCTAAACGAACGTTACATTACAACGACAACAGGAAATTTTGTCGGTTAATTTGTCCAACATAAATAGGAAATAAGCAATGAATCTTGCATTTACTAAAGCGCGTAGCACCATTGGTATGCGAGCACACCCTGTATCTGTAGAAGTCCATTTGTCAAATGGCTTGCCTGGCTTTACTATAGTGGGACTCGCTGAAACTGCAGTAAAAGAAAGTAAGGATAGAGTCCGATCTGCAATCGTTAATAGTCAATTCGAATTCCCTTGCCGTAAAATCACAGTGAATCTTGGACCTGCGGATTTACCTAAAACGGGAAGTGGTTTCGATTTACCTATAGCCCTTGGCATTCTGGCTGCTTCCCATCAAATTCCCCAAAACCAATTAAGTAACCATGAATTTATTGCTGAACTTGCCTTAAATGGTGAACTTAGAGGCATTTCTTCCATTATTCCTGCGATCCTTGCTGCACATAAAGACAAAAATTTACTCGTCATTGCCAGTGCTAATGCCCATGAAGCCTCATTAACCGGATATCAAAACATCTATAGTGCAAATAACTTGCGCGAAATTTGCAGCTACCTTTGTCAAAAAACTTCCTTGTGTTCCCTACCTCCGAAACCAGAGTCTTGCTCCACACAGTACACTTTCGATTGGTCTGATATTAAAGGACAATTTCATGCAAAAAAAGCACTGGAAATCGCTGCTTGTGGTGGACATAACATTCTACTCAGTGGTGCTCCTGGAAGTGGTAAGACTATGTTAGCAAAACGATTTATTACTTTATTGCCGCAATTATCAGAAACAGAAGCACTTGAATGTGTGGCTATCAATTCGTTACGTGGTAAATTACCTGATTTTCGTGAATGGCGTTCACCTCCTTTTCGTGCTCCTCATCATACTGCCTCAACCGTATCCCTAGTTGGTGGAGGAAATCCACCCAAGCCAGGAGAAATTTCTTTAGCTCATCAAGGAGTCTTATTTCTAGATGAATTACCGGAATTCAATAGACAAGTTCTAGAAACCTTGAGACAACCTCTAGAATCAGGATCAATATGTATTTCACGGGCTGCTGTACAAACAGAATTTCCAGCGAAATTCCAGCTCATAGCAGCAATGAATCCTTGTCCATGTGGGCAATGGGGTAATCCTCAAGCGAATTGCTTATGTAACCCAGATCGCATTAAGCGTTATCATGCTAAAATTTCAGCACCTCTATTGGATCGGATTGACATGCATATTTCTGTGCAAGCGCTGTCCCAAGAAGAGTTAATTGCTCCGAACAACAATCCATATAAGCAAAGTGATTTAATTAGAGAAAAAGTAATCAAAGCAAGAACAATACAATTAGAACGACAAAATTGTCTTAATGCCCTTTTAAATGCACGAGAATGTGAAGAAATCTGTAGAATAGGCTCCCAGGAACAAAATTTCATAAGCCAATCTATGATTCGACTTAAACTGTCTGCACGAGGATATCATCGTTTACTCAAAGTAGCACGAACAATAGCAGATATAGAAGACAGCCCTCAGGTTTGTCTCCACCATTTACAACAAGCCGTATCTTTTAAACATAATCCTAAATTCGACAGTTGAATTTACTACGAATGCCGAATCTAGGATCATTTACATAGTTAAAGATCGGGATAAGCAACCAACTCAGAAGTGATTTATTATTGAGATTCAGTGAAATAGTAGCTCTTTAACCCGTCACTAAATATACATCCATTTTTAATAAACGCATCACAAAACAAATCGTGGGGATAGACAATCCAAAAGCCAAGATAATGATAATTACTGGCATAAACTGATTCTTTGACTCATTCACTTGGAATTCATTATTTCCATAGATTTTTTTTCTTTTTCCTAAAAGATAAATTAAAAGTAATAAACCATAAAAATAGCTCGAAAAAAAACTCATTCGCCCCCAGAAATTAGGCATATCTTGCGTTTTTACATAATCCATAGGGAAATTAATAAGAAAAAAACATAAAAGCCAAAGGAACATCATTTTAGTATCTTTATCATGCAAAGCAACAAACCAAGTTAAAATAAGGGGCAAAACTAATAAAGGAAAATAATAAACCCAACCTAATGGACTTAAAAACAACATTATTGCTAGAGTTAGGCAAAAAGGTTGATGATTTACTGGAGCATGTTCGTTGGGACCAAGTGTTTTCAAGTACCAAATAATTAAGATACAAAAACAACTCAGATAAAGCACGTCGATCAGCAATAAATGCTTTTCCGTACCATAACAATGAAATAAACGACAAATAAAACCATAGATGGAAGCATTCCAACCATCCCCATACCAAAATACCCCAGACATCATCGCATAATATTGCTTATAAATTGTTCCACCATAAACCCACATAGGAATTAACCATGCGATGACTAGAGTAATAAGCATCACACCTAATACCTTAAATCGCTTTTGTTTTAAAGCATAAAAAAATAACAATGCCGGAAAGAGTTTTATTGCAATAATCATGCCCCAGAAAACTCCAGCAAGATAGTCGCTATGATGCAGATAAAAATAATAACCCACCATAATTAAAAAAAATAATAAAGTACCTAATTGCAGGGTAGTAACATTCATTAGAGTGGCAAAAAATGCAAAGTAAAGCAGAGATACATTCAAATAATTTTTTTGTAGAAACGCAGCAGAAAAAGCATAACGAAAAACAATAACAGCGCCTAGAAACCCCAGAATCAAAGAAAGAACAGACCAAACTAATAAGGCATTAGAATAACTAAGATAACCCAATGGATTAAAAAGCCACAAGACTATAGGTGGATTTAAGTTAGCGGATAATTGATTGTTTGTAGGTAAATAAGAAGCAGTTAAATTTTTATAAGGATTCTCTCCTTGCAATAATGCATGGACTGTTGAATAAAAAGAGGAAAAATCTAATTTTTGATGATGCGTTAAAATAAAATAAAGCAATACACAATAAATACTGAACAAAGCCGTACTAAAACAGATTCGCTGATAACGAGAGCTCATCATCCATATCTTCCTGATTAAACTATGAAGTCAAAGCATCAAAAATCGCCATACGTACGAACACGCCATTAGTAACTTGTTGCAAAATAAAGGAGTTTACACCATCAGCTACGTCGCAGTCTATTTCGATGCCACGATTCATTGGGCCAGGATGCATCACCATCACATCAGGTTTTGCATACTCCAATCGGTCTTTTGTTAAAGCAAAATCACGTCTAAAAGAATCTAAATCTAAATGCTCCGACTCCAATAAACGTTCACGTTGTACACGTAAACAAATCACTACATCTGCATCAGTTAAACCATCACGTATACTCTGGGTCACTCGACCATAATGCAATGTGCGTGGTTGCCAAAGCTCAGGTGCAACTAAAACAAGTTCACCCACACCTAATTGTGCACAAATACATTGAAATGAGTTTGCTACTCGAGAATGCTTAATATTTCCTAAAATGGCTATCTTTAATTGTTCTAATCGCGGTTTGCGCTCAATAATCGTCATCATATCAAGCAAAGCCTGGCTTGGATGTGCATGTGTACCATCACCTGCATTGATTATGTGAATAAAATCACCAATTTTATCAGCCAAACTTTGTGGTAATCCTTCTTGCTCATGACGAATCACAAAAAATTGAATTCCCATCGCTGCAAGAGTGCGTACTGTATCTTCAATCACTTCCCCTTTAGTCTCAGAAGAGTTTTGTAGATTCAAGTTAACAACAGGCATCGATAAACGATGCGCAGCTAACTCAAAACTCACTCGAGTTCGAGTGCTGTTTTCATAAAACAAATGAGCAACAGTATTTGTGTTATAGCATGGATAATTATTATTTTGCTTAAAATAAATCGAACGTTGCAGAATAGATTCAATTTGTTGTCGTGACAGTTGACTAATTTCTAGGAAATGATTCATAAAACCCTAATCGATTCTTTAGGATGCATTATCACAAGATTTAACGAGCGTAATCGCCTTCAATTCTCACTGCGTCTAATCTTACTAGGATGCACCTAGAAAGTTATTCCGGATGTTGTAGCCATTGCTCAAGTATAACACAAGCCGCTACACTATCCACCTCAGATTGTTTGATTTTACGATATCCTCCCTGTGCAAACAATTGCTCTCTGGCCGCAATCGTTGAGAGTCGTTCGTCAACCAAATGAACTGGTAGAACAAAACGCTTATGTAATTCTTGAGCAAATCGACGAGCTGGTGTAGTAGTGTATAGCTCACTGCCATCTATACATGTTGGAATACCAACAATTAACGCTCGAGGTGTCCACTGAGCAATAACTTTGGCAACAGCATTCCAATCAGGAACACCGGAACGAGCACTAAGCGTTGCTAAAGGTGAAGCGCTGCATGTAAGCTGCTGACCTACTGCCACTCCAATACGTTTATAACCAAAATCAAAACCTAAATAAACAGAACTAGGCATGGCCAATATTTGAACTAAGTTGACTCATTTTGACTCCTAAAGTTGAGCCTGCATAATCCCAACGATCTTCAAAGGGTATTTCATACAGAATCTCTGAACGATAAGGGCAAACCAACCAAGTGTTCTCTAGAATTTCTTTTTCTAATTGATGTTCTACCCATCCAGCATAGCCTAAGGTGATTAAAACTTCTTTGGGCCCCTTGTCTTCTGCAATAGCACGAATGATATCATTTGATGTCGTTACCGTCACCTCTTCTTGCAGAAATAGACTAGATCGCCATGTGCCTAACTGCTTATGAATAACAAATCCTCTCTCAGGCTGAACTGGACCGCCAAACATTAACGGTAAACGACTTTGTTCGGAACGTACCGATTCAATATGTAACTGTTCAAAAACTATAGCCAAAGGAAATTGCATAGGCCGATTAATAATTAAACCCACAGAACCTTGTTCATGATGTTCACAAATATAGATCACTGTTCTTTCAAAATTAGGATCATTAAGAGAAGGCATAGCGATCAGCAAGTGATTGGCTAAAGAGCTTATAATTGCCATGAACCCTCCCGAAAAGTAATTTTAGTTCTATGTCTCTTATTTTAAGTATATACTATAAACAGATTTGATTGTTTTTAATTCATGATTTTTAAAAAGTGAACTTCGCACAAAAAATATTGCCTGTTGCGAAAAAAAATCTTTGAACTTAAGTTCAACAGTTTTGTTCCTGAAAAAGTTTGGGTATACTTCACAAAAATTTGCTTAAGAGACTCAATACCATGAGCAGCATATTTAATATGTTTGGTCCCTCGCCGATAAGGCCTATAGAACAACACATGCGTAAAGTGCATCAATGCGCGAAACAACTCTACCCTTTTTTTGAAGCCATTTTAAAAAAGGATTGGACAACCGCGAATAAAATTAAAGACAAAATACTTTCCCTGGAAAAAGAAGCGGATTTAATTAAGCGTGATTTACGTCTTCATTTACCTACAGGACTTTTCCTCCCTGTATCACGTACTGATCTGCTTGAACTACTCAGTGCTCAAGATCTTATTGCCAATAAAGCAGAAGACATCGCCATATTAATCACCAGCAGACAAATGACTATCCCTGAATCTTTAGTTCCAGCATTTATGCCTTTTCTAAACCGCTGCCTTGATGCATCCAAACAAGCATGCAAGGCAATTAATGAGTTAGATGAATTGTTAGAAACAGGTTTCAGAGGTTCTGAGGTTAAAATTGTTGAAGAAATGATTTTAAAGCTCTATGAGATTGAGCATGATAGCGATACACGACTTGCGGAACTAAGACATCGCATTTTTGAAATCGAAAAAGATTTATCGGCCATTGATACAATATTTCTATACAAATTGGTCCAGTGGATTGATGATTTAGCTGATGATGCCCAACATGTAGGTAGTCGCCTCCAAATTTTAATAGCCCGGTAGTCAAATTCTATGGATTATTCAATCATATATCTTCTTACAGCAGTCGTTTTATGTTTTCTAATGACTTGGGGAGTTGGTGCTAATGACTTAGCTAATGTCATGAGTACTACTATGGGCTCTAAAGCTGTCACTGTCAGACAGGCTATGTTGATCGCTATAATTTTTGAATTTGCCGGTGCTTTTCTGGGAGGGACAGGTGTTACAGAAACGATGCGCGATGGAATTATAAATTCCAGCCAATTATCCGGACAACCACTAATCCTTATTGAAGGCATGCTTGGCGTTTTATTAGCCTGTACTATCTGGATGAATCTCGCAAGCTATCTTGGAGTACCTGTTTCTATCACTAATGCCTTAGTAGGCTCAATGGTGGGTTTTGGTACTGTAGTATTAGGGCCTCATGCAATTCATTGGAACCAAGTGAGTCGTATTGCCATAAGCTGGGTTACTTCGCCAATGATTTCAGGAATTACTGCTTACATATTATTTACCAGTATTCAGCAAACTATTTTTGTTAAAAGCAACCCACTCACTAAAGCTAAGTTATATATACCCATTTATCTTTTTCTTATTGGCTCTATTTTGTCGTTCATTACCGTATTTAAAGGTCTGAATCACTTTAACATTCACCTTAATTTTAAACAAAATCTAGCAGTTACCTTAGCTACGAGCATCATCATTACCTTTGTGGGCATGATCATTATCAAACGAATTCCCGAACATCATCGAATAAGGCGTAGAGAGCGTTTCATACAAGTGGAAAAATATTTTGCTGTGCTTATGGCAATGACTGCCTGTGCTATGGCTTTTGCTCATGGTTCAAATGATGTTGCACTCGCCGTTGGACCACTCTCAATAATCTATAGCCTAGTGATGAGTTCACCTCAAGTTTTTGATGCCAATAATTACCCTGCTTGGATTATATTATTAGGATGTGTGGGTGTAGTAACTGGACTACTCATGTATGGAAGAAAAGTGATTGAAACAGTAGGCAGTGCCATCACAGCACTTACCCCCAGTCGCGCATTTGCCGCCACTCTATCTGCAGCAACAACCGTTGTAGTCGCAACAAGTACTGGTATTCCAGTTTCAGCAACACAAACTTTAGTTGGGGCTGTTCTTGGCGTAGGATTAGCACGAGGTATTGGTGCCTTAAATTTGATTGTCATTCGTAATATTTTTATGTCTTGGATATTGACCTTACCCGCAGCATCCATTTTAACTATCTTAGCTTATAAATTATTGCATGCATTTTTGGGGTAAATAACATGTTGGCGGTACATAGATTGATTTAAATCATGTAAATACATTGCTTATCTACACGATAAAACACCTGTTGTAATTGCGTTTTCCGAGCAAGAAGCTATTAAGCTGACTATCCGTATCATCCTCCACTTGTGGTAATAGCTCAGTAGGTTGCCCTTAGTTTCAACAAAAGGGTAAGTACCCATCCAAATAGTTAACTTAACATGAGTTTCGTATAAGAACGTAGTTTTACATCGACCTGTTCGGACTGAAGAAGCACATCACTGATTCGAAGCCTTCGCACGAATTTTCATATTCTGTGCTACGACTGCAAGATGGCATAAATGCCTCCTCAGCCTGAACGGTTTAAGCGGGATGCTCTGGATCTCAATAAATTCTTTATCCGAAGCTTACGTTAACTGAAGAGAACGCTGTAGTCTGAATGAAACCCTGCGTAATCTGGAAGATATAAGCGTAACGAATTCCTTCGTTAAAACCCTTCCCAAATTTCACCTTTCTCATCTTTATAATCTTTATTATCTCGCATCAAAAAAATACGCTTATGTTTATTAATTTCTTTTATTTGTGATGCTGATTTAGAATGAGTTGCATCAAATTCAAATAAAAATTTATCATAAGGACTAACATAAGCTTTATCTATATCATTTGAGTTCATAACAAATCCAAAGTAACTTTAATTGTATTAAGATATTTTATAGCTTTTTTATCTAAGTTACCATTACCCTAGAAAAAGCAATTCACCTTAAAAAAAGCAGCTGGTTCAGTGCTTTTAGCACGCACAGTAGGAACCAACTGCTTTTTCTAGGATTAAGATTAGCTCGCAGGCTAAAGAAATTAAACAAAAAAGACAAGAGGCAAAAATATGAGTTTGAAGAAAGCAGAGTTACATGTTCACTTAGAAGGCACTATTACTCCTGAATTAGCTAAAAAATTAGCGAAACGAAATCAATTAACGCTGCCTGAAGGACTTGTCGCTCCTGATGGGAAAAGCTATTTATCGAAAGATTTTCTGGATTTTTTAAAAGTTTACGATACCCTGGCTGCAGTAATAAAACACCCTCAAGATTATTATGATATTACCTTTGATTATTTAAAAGCCCGTGCCCAAGAAAATGCCATCTACGTAGAAATGATGTATTCTCCTGATCATGCTGAGCTTTCCAGCAAAATCCCTTCTGCAGAGCACTTAATAGCAATTCAACAAGCAATTGATGATGCTAAAGAACGATTCAATATTGTAGGACGGATCATCGTTACTGCAGTCCGTCATTTTGGTGTCGAAGCTGTAGAGCGCGTTGCGCAGCAAACTCATAAAGATAAATTTCCATGCGTCACCGGTTTTGGTTTGGGTGGTGATGAAGCAAAATTTCCACCTAAATTGTTTACTAAAGCTTATCAAATTGCTGCTGATGCTGGATTACAGTGTACAGTACATGCTGGTGAATTTGCTTCTGCAAGTGGAATGGATGAAGCAATGGAGAATCTCCCCATTCAACGCATAGGACATGGAGTTAATGCGATTTATTCACCAAACACTATGGCAATGGTAAAGGATAAAGGGATTTGTTTAGAAGTTTGCCCTACAAGCAATATCTTTTTAGGCCTTTTTAAAAATATGAGTGAACATCCTTTTCCTAAATTTTATGAGGCAGGGATTAAGATTAGTATCAGCTCGGATGATCCACCATTCATGAGCACTACTCTAGGTCAAGAATATCACCGTGTACAAAACTCCTATAATTATGATGATGAAACAATGAATGCAATTACGCGAATGGCTATAGAAGCTGCTTTTGTTGACTCAAAAACAAAAACCGAGTTGCTTGCACGAGTTTAAGAAATCGAGTTCGATATAAAAACAACATGATTTTTATATCGAACCGCTTCTATTAAGATGAGTTAATCAATCCGATGTAACTCACCCATAAGCTGCTCAATGTAACGCCTGCAAGTAAGTGGATGATGTAAAAAGTTGATAATGCGACGAGTACCACCTGTACCAGTAATACAAACCAAACCATAACTTAAAATGCTTCCTAAGATTGATTGCCGTATATCAATTGCTTCTATTTTACTTAATGGGATATCAATAGTTTGCCTGACTATAACTCCTGTACGGATAATGACATGATTTTTCTTAATTGTAAGTGAGGAAAAATAATAAGTCATCCAAGTCATACCGGTCCATAGTAATGCCAAAGCAGCCAATCCATAACCAATTTTTTCTAATAAAGCGAGATCAGTATTATGGACAATTGCCAAAGCAACACATAAGCTGAGTACAGGCCAAAAAAATATAATCCAATGCATCCGGGTAAAAAAGATAATATCATTAGAATTGTCATTATTCTGCTTTTCAAACATTAGTTTCCGCCTATGGTCCTGAGTGTTTTGCTAAAAATTATGATATTCCATTTAACATGAATTTGCTATTCTATACTTATCTTATTAAAAATTTCCAAAATCAAAATGCGCTCTATCAGTCATTGCCTCAACAAACAACTCGTCGATATTTGTCAACGCTCTTTTCAGTTAGAAGAACTTACTCATAAAGTAAAACAATTACTTCCAGAAACTTTAGCTGGAGAATGTTACGTTGGAAGTTTTAATAAAGGTTGCTTAGTACTCACAACGACTAATGCTGTATGGGCAACACAATTGCGTTATGTTATTCCAGAGCTCCGCGATCGTCTACGTAAGGAAACTGGCCTATATCAACTGTCGTCAATTAAAGTAACCGTCAGTACACCCGCTTTTAAACAGGAACAACCTCTTCAATCTCAAAAAAATGAATTATCAGAAAAAGCTAAAGCTACGATTATTCATGAAAGTCAACAGTGTACCTATGAACCATTACAAAAGGCTTTATTACGTTTAGCAGACCATGATGATTAATATTACCTATAAGTGATAAAAGTATTTGTTCAAAAGATAGAGCTAATAAAGAGCTTAATAAACATTATATTAGATGAAGGTAAAGAGGTTAGCACTTTGTAGTATTTTTTATTTTAAAATAAAAAAATAAAAAAAGAACCATGAAATAAACAAATAATGGCTTAATAAAAATATTAAATATCAAAATTATGTGAAAAAACAAACTACTTGAATGCCATAACATTTTATAGAACGTTAAAGTATCTAGCGGCTGATAAGGTTTTACATATAACAGTAACGCAACATGTTTAATAATAAAAAAACTAAGTATGGCGCACAGAAGAGCAATTATATGTCTTACTGAATAAAAAACATTAAACAATGTGTTTTTTTTCATTGATCATCCTGAAATATACCATTCTTTAATGAGTAAGATATAAAATAGTTAAGTCCTTTAACTTGTTTCTACAAGGGCCACTTCAAAGCGACGTGATACCCATTCCGTACCGAGATAAGTAAAACAATCTTGCAAATAATCGGTTAACTCTTCTTCTTCCATAACGTGCTCAGAGCCTATAGGCTCTATATCATGATGAAAATAACCCCCGAAATAATGCATCGAAAAATTCACATAATCTCGGGTATGTAAAATAAAAGCATGCCACAGTTCATCAAGGAGCAGCAAAGGACCAAAAAGGTGGGTTTTCTTACCAAGCTTTGCTCTTTGCGCGTTGAACCACATCCAAGATAATAAGTCGGTAAATAATATATTTCCCTCTTGCACGGTAAACTCAGGGTGGCGGGAACAAAAATACGCTACAACCGCCTGATTTTGATACTGTACTATTTCCGATAAACCTACTTCATTATCCACAGCATGTTTTCTTAGTACTTGGTTTTTGAGTAACATATCGTACAATACGACAAATCATTTCTTCTTTGGTCATTATTATCTCCTAAAAACTCAAATTACTATTCAATCAATTCTAAATTCGGCAGTTTAATTGGAACATTAGATATTCGCTCTTTTTAGGTTTAGGTTACCAGATCACACAACGCTTTTTATTAACCATAGGACTGTCATTAGGTATATGAAAAGCTTCTTGAAATTGTGGAATATTGGCTAAACTACCATTAACTCTATATTGTGCCGGAGGATGAGGATCAGTAGTAACCTGATTTCGTAATTGCTGCAGTCTAATATTCGTTGCCCAAACATGTGCTGTTGCTAAAAAGAATTGTTGATCCGGAGTCATACCAGCAATTGTAGGTGCATTTTTGTATTCCTTAGAATGTTGGAATGCTTTATAAGCCAAGATAATGCCACCTAAATCAGCAGTAGCCTCTCCAGCAACTAACTTCCCTTGTACATGTAAGTCATCAACAATATAACCCGAATATTGATTTACAATACATTGTGTGGCAGCTTGAAACTTAGCTAAGTCACTAGGTGTCCACCAATTTTTTAAATTACCATGGCCGTCAAATTGTGCCCCTTGATCATCAAATCCATGGGTCATCTCATGTCCCATAACAAAACCAATCGCTCCATAATTCACTGCTGCTGGGGCATCGAGAGCAAAAAATGGAGATTGCAGAATTCCTGCTGGAATGTTTAGATTATTCATTGAGGGATCATAATAGGCATTAATGGTTTGTGGCGTCATTGCCCATTCCGTTCTGTCTATAGGTTTGCCTATTTTATTAAGATCACGATTGGTTAAAAACTCATTCGCTCTAATCACGTTTAATACATAAGGTCCTCGATTAACCTCTAGCTTAGAATAATCCCACCACTTAGAAGGATACCCTACTCGCTCTTCCATTAACTCCAGTTTTTTCAAAGCAGCTTTACGAGTAGCGGGAGTCATCCAAGATAAAGTATTAATGTCTTCACGCAAAACGGTACGAATATTCTTAAGGATATCCAAAGCTCGCTTTTTGTCTTCTGGAGAAAAGTATTGATCCACATACATTTTACCAATAGCAAAACCTAAAGCACCATTTTCTGTACTTACAACCCGCTTCCATCTTGGTAATATCTTCTCTGTACCAGTAAGTGCAGAAACCATTTTAAAATTTTGCTCTACGAAAGGCTTAGATAAATAGGAAGCAAAAGAATCAATCAAATGCCACCGTAGATACGTTTTCCAGTCATCCAAAGAAACCGTATTTAATTGTTTACTCATATCCTTGAAAAAAACAGGCATGGCCATGTTGGCAATCTTAAGCTTACCCTGCCCCATAGCAGTAAAATATGCAGGCCAAGAAAAATTAGGTGTCAGTTGTGCTAATTGAGCTATGTCCATCATATGATAAACTGCATGAGGGTCACGCTGTTCCACTTGAGACATAGAAACCTTAGCCATCTGTGTTTCTAGTTTCATTACTGTATTGGCCTCAGCTGCAGCTTTATCTGGAGCATCTCCTAACAATTCAAACATCTTTGCAACATGATTCACATATGCATCACGAATTTGTTTGAATTTGGCATTATCCTTTAAATAATAATCACGATCTGGCAGGCTTAAACCTCCTTGTACTAAAGCTCCAATCATTTCACTACTGTTTTTAAAATCTTGCATACTTCCAAAACCAAAAAAGACATCTACGCCTATTTGGTGCAAATGAGCTATCTCATTTTGCAAATCAGTCAGGTTTTTCAAACTATTGATACGATCAAATTCGGGTTGTAACGGTTTAATACCTAGTTGATTGATGCTTTCTTCATCCATCCCGCTGTAGTAAAAATCTCCAACTTTTTGTTCCATACTACCTGGTTTTGCATGAGTATCTTTGGCTGCCTTGATGAGCATTTGATGGAGAATATTCTGGACTTTTTCGCTGATAATATTAAAGCTTCCCCAGCTTGAATAATCAGGAGGAATAGGATTATTTTTTTGCCAATTGCCATTGGCATAAGAATAAAAGTCTACACTAGGTGAAATATTGGTATTTAACCAATTTATATGGAGCGCTTCTTCAGCAGGAGTTTTCTGAGGTTCAGTACTCGCAGCAAAAACCGATGAACTATATACCAAAGCAAAAATAAGGTTGATATTAAGTTTCACAACAGGATTCTCCTTTGTAATGGCTCCTATTATGCTTCGATAGGATAAAAGTCTGCTTGCACTGCAGGAAGATACCCCTCTGTATCAAAATAAGTATATTCCCAAGCATCTTTTCTGACCATTAATTCACGTAATAATCTGTTATTCAGCTCATGACCTGATTTATAACCTTCGAAAGCACCAATTAGACTAGAACCTAACAAGTATAGATCACCAATAGCATCCAAAACTTTGTGAGAAACAAATTCTGATTCAAAACGAAGGCCATCATCATTAAGAACACGATAGTCATCAACTACAATGGCATTATCTAAACTACCCCCTTTAGCTAAATCGCATTCTCTTAATTTTTCATAATCAGAAAGAAAACCAAAAGTCCGTGCACGACATACTTCTTTCACATAAGAAGTTGTAGAGAAATCAAAACTTACTGTTTGCGGCTTATCATTAAAAGCTGGGTGATCAAAACCTATAGTAAAAGTAATTTTATACCCATTGTAAGGATAGAATTGGACAAACTTTTCGTTATCTTCCACACGAATTGGCTTAAGAATGCGAATGTATTTTTTAGGTGCATTTTGCTCGCGAATACCAGCTGATTGAATCAAAAAAACAAAAGGAGCAGCGCTACCATCCATAATAGGCAGTTCGGGGCCATTCACATCAATATAAGCATTGTCGATACCTAAACCGGCTAAGGCAGAAAGTAAGTGTTCTACAGTTGCAATCTTAATTGATCCATGGTGTAAGGTAGTACAGAGCATGGTATCTCCAACATACTCATAAGATGCTGGAATTTCAACTACAGGCTCAAGATCCACTCGTCTAAAAACGATACCTGTATTCACTGGAGCCGGTCTCAAGGTTAACAGCACTTTTTCACCAGAATGCAATCCTACCCCTGTCGCCTGGATCACCTTTTTAGGAGTTCTTTGTTTTGTCATTCAGTGCTCACCTTGTTCCTCATGATATCAGTTTTTTGATTTTTTTATTTTGCGCGCAAAGTTTCGCGATCCTATCAACATTTTACGATTTAGTCTAATTATTTTTGTATCAAAGAATTAAATTTTCTTCTCGTACATCGCCAACCACTAAGTTTTATACAGCGTTGCAAGCTCACTCGGCACAGGGCTGTACTTTATATATACGCCCTCGCCTCATTTACTTGCGCCTTGTCTAAAACTTAGTGAGGATGGCACTCTATAACAGAAGAAGGAATTTAAATTTCATACTTCTTCTTGGCGACGCAAAAATGCAGGGATATCTAAATAATCTACATCGGGAACACTATCATTATTTTGTTTTACAGTGGAAGATAAGTTTGATTGAGCTTGTTTGCGAACAACTGCAGGCCTATCAAACTGCTGGTAATCTAATGATCCATCACTTCGCGTGGTTTCTAATAAACGAGCGCGATGAGATTGTGGTTGTGCTTGTTGATGACGTTGTCTTGTATCACCCAAACCTGTCACAATAACAGTAACACGCATTTCATCAGTCATTTCAGGATCAATTACAGTACCTACTACAACTGTTGCATCATCAGAAATAAACTCCTTAACCACATCACCTACCTCTTCGAATTCACCAATTGACATATCAAGACCTGCAGTGATATTGACGAGGATGCCACGAGCCCCAGAAAAATTCACGTCTTCCAGTAATGGAGAAGCAATAGCGGCCTCAGCTGCTTGGCGTGCTCTTTGTTCACCTACAGCACTACCAGTACCCATCATTGCCATACCCATTTCTGACATTACAGTACGAACGTCTGCAAAATCTACATTGATTAAACCTGGGCGAGTAATTAAATCGGATATCCCTTTTACAGCACCAAGTAGCACATTATTCGCTGCTTTAAACGCATTAAGAAGACTGATATTTTTTCCAAGAACGCTGAGTAATTTGTTATTAGGAATAGTGATTAACGAATCAACATGTTCTGCCAAACGACGTATTCCTTCCTCAGCTGCTAACGCACGTTGTTTGCCTTCAAAGGAGAATGGCTTGGTCACTACAGCAACAGTTAATATTCCCAATTCTTTAGCAATTTCTGCAAAGACTGGTGCGGCACCTGTTCCAGTACCTCCTCCCATTCCTGCAGTGATGAAAACCATATCCGCGCCACTTAAAATTTCGCGAATAAGATCTCTATCTTCTTCTGCTGCTTCTCGTCCAATTTGTGGATTAGCTCCGGCACCTAAACCTTTAGTAAGTTCATCACCAAGTTGAATATGTATTTTTGCATTAGAACCTTTTAGTGCCTGTGCATCAGTATTAGCACAAATAAACTCAACGCCATCGATATTCTCTGCAACCATATGTTCAACAGCATTACCACCGCCGCCGCCTACACCAACGACCTTAATTACAGCATTATTGGTATGCTGTTGGCTTTCCATTAATTCAAACATAACCCCGCTCCCCTCATATGTTTATTCTTTACAATATAAACTCAGCAATACTTATAGTGGAATTATCTGCTGGTTTAATTTAAAAAACGTGTAACCTAAAAATTACCTTGGAACCATTCTTTCATGCGTGCCCAGAGACTTCGAGTACTATCATTCACCGCCGGTACATTGTAGTTTGATTCATACTGCTGCTGATAACCATGTAACAATAATCCCACCCCTGTAGCAAAAGAAGGGTTTTCAGTTGCTTCAGCTAAACCCGATACAGAATGTGCGAACCCTTTTCTTACAGGCATTTCAAAACAAAGCTCTGCAAGCTCAATACCTCCTCGTACATTTGCAGCACCACCAGTAAGAACAATACCCGCAGCCATTCTATCTTCAAAACCACTGCGACGTAATTCATTGCGAACTAAAGTAAACAACTCTTCATACCGTGCTGCAACCACATCAGATAAAGCCGTAGCTGAAATTTTTCTTCCCGGCCTATCATTTACACTTGCGACTTCTAACATTTGATTTGAATTAGCTAATTCAGATAAGGCGCAAGCATGATTCAATTTAATAGTTTCAGCCGCTTTAGTGGGTGTACGTAAAGCCATAGCGATATCATTAGTAACTTGATCTCCCGCAATAGGAATAACTGCTGTATGTTGAATTGCCCCTTCAGAAAATACAGCTATATCTGTCGTTCCACCACCAATATCAATGAGACAAACACCTAAATCTTTCTCATCTTCAGTAAGAACGGCATGACTTGAAGCCAACTGTTCAAGGATAATATCATTCACATCTAATCCACATCGACGCACACACTTGACTATATTTTGCGCTGCGCTTACCGAACCAGTAACAATATGCACCCGAGACTCAAGTCGTACCCCTGACATCCCTATAGGTTCCCGAATACTATTTTGGTGATCAATAATGAATTCTTGAGGTAAAACATGGAGAATTTTTTGATCTGCAGGAATTGCCACTGCCTTTGCAGCATCAATTACTCGCTCTACATCAGCCTGCGATACTTCTTTATCACGAATAGCCACTATTCCATGTGAATTTAAACTACGAATGTGGCTTCCCGCAATACCCGCATAAACTGTTCGTACCTCACACCCAGCCATGAGTTCAGCTTCCTGAACGGCACGTTGAATGGAGTTTACAGTAGCCTCTATATCAACGACAACACCGCGTTTTAAACCACGAGAGGGATGGCGACCTATTCCGATAATTTCTATTGCACCATCAGAGGTTACTTCACCGATTAATGCAATCACCTTTGAAGTTCCAATGTCCAAGCCAGTGATAATATTTTTTTCTATTTTTTTTGCCATTATCGTTCCGTTTGTTGTTTCCACTGCACCGCCATACCACGTGGATAACGCAGGTCCACGCTTGCCAACTGCTCTATTTTTTCAGCAAATACCGCAGGATATGCTTTACAAAAACGAAGCAATCGTGCTTCTAGTTCTTTCTTTCCTAAATATATCTTGACATCATTGTCCAAAAGCAATACCCAGGATTGGTTATCTCTTAAATGCAGCCCAGTAGCGGTCAAGCTATACGTTGATAATATCTTACTCAATTTTTCGTAAACTTGTAAGACGTCTACTTGTTGAGATATAGGACCTTTTAAGCGAGGAATATTTAGATCCTCAGGGACAGTACCTTCATTAAATAATCTGCCGTCCGCTGTCATTAATGCAGTATTCCAAATCGCAACAGGCTTTTTCTCAACAAGCTTTATTTTCAAAGTATCAGGCCAAATACGCTCAACACTAGCGGAATCCACCCAACTTATCGCATTTAACTCATCCTGTAATACACTTACAGGAAAAGTAAAAAAGCTATTAATTAAATGCTTTGATAATATACTTTCCAACTCCTGATGAGTTACATGTTCATAATTCGCAGCAACTTTAATCGTAGTAATTGGAAAACGTTCAGCATCAGACAGATAATAATAACCTAAACGATAGGTCAAAAATATCGCACTAAAACTTAATACTAATAACCAACAAATATAACGCAAATTCCCAGAAACAACACTCCTATTTTTATCCATGACATTCATAAATAATCGGTTACTAAATGTCGACGACAGTTCTGATGTACCATCGCAATGCGTATCAATTCATCAAGCAAATCAGGATACGATAAACCACTTGCTTGCCATAATTTTGGATACATACTAATTGAGGTAAATCCTGGTAATGTGTTTACTTCATTAAAATAAATTGTCTCCGTTTTTTCATTAACAAAGAAATCAACACGCGCCATTCCCTTACATTTTAATCGGATAAAGATATCTGCGGCTGCTTGCTTTAGTTGGTCATACAACGTTTGACTTAAAGGAGCAGGCACTATTAAATCAGTTTGTCCACTCTCTAAATATTTTGCTGAGTACGAATAAAAGCCGTCAGGATGATTCACTCGAATTTCACCTGCAACACTAACCCTTGGCTGCCCTGATGGTAGAACACCCTCAAGAACAGATAATTCAATCTCCCTACCTACGACAAATGATTCGACTAAGATTTCTTCATCATAACGTAAAGCATCCTCCACAGCATTAATTAATTCAGCCATATTTTTTGCTTTATGTATTCCTACGCTCGAACCCATTGCACAAGGCTTAACAAATAAAGGCCAACCAAATTCTGCAGCAACTTCGTGGCAAAAGCGTTGTCGTTCAGATGATGAAGTATGCCACGATAAAAGTTTATAATTTGCTGATTTTAGGCCATTGATGCATACGATACGCCTTGCCATATCCTTGTCCATTCCAATGGCAGAAGAAAGTACATCACAGCCAACGTAGGCAATATCTGATAATTCGAGCATCCCTTGTAAACAGCCATCTTCATATAAAGGCCCATGTACTATTGGAAAAACGATATCTGCATCAACAGATAAACGTCCATTGATAAATAAACCGGCTAAAGGCTTTGAATGCTCCGTCACTACAGGAAGTTTTTCTTTATATGCTAATAAATCATAGTACTGATGCAGATAAAATAATCCATCCTTATCCATTGCAATAGGAATAATATTATATTTTTTAGCATCCAAGTGTGCTAAAACAGATGCAGCAGAAATCAATGAGATTTCATGTTCTCCAGATTTTCCACCATAAAGCAAAATTAAGTTGACAAGCTTAGACATTAATAATCTCCGATAATATGTACTTCGCGCATCAACTCAATTGTTGTCTGCTCACGAACTTTAGTTTGTATTAAATGAATCAATTTCTCAATGTCAGCTGCGATTGCTGACCCTTGATGATTGATAATAAAATTGGCATGCTTCTGAGACACCACTGCACCACCCATCTTAAATCCTTTCAATCCACAAGACTCAATCAGTCGAGCTGCATAATTTCCTGGAGGATTTCTAAACACCGACCCGCAGTTATATTCATTAGTAGGCTGTGTGTTTGCCCGATGTGCTAACAAATCCTTTATCACTTGCAAAGAAATTTCTTTATTACCAGGATTAAGCTTAAATGTTGCAGAAATAAACCATTCATCTGAAGGCCCTGAAACATGACGGTAAGCTACTTCATACTCTTCAGGTTTACGGATTTTTATTTCACCACTGCGTGTCATGGTTTTTAGTTCTACTACAAATTGCCAAGTTTCACCACCATGACAACCAGCATTCATCCGTAAGGCTCCCCCCATAGTTCCAGGAATTCCTGCCCAAAACTCGCCTCCAGACAGGTCATTGCGTGCACAAAAACGTGCCATGCTGGCGCAAGATACTCCTGCATCTACTTTAACTGTCTGAGCATCCACAAGCGAAATTTCTTTTAAACACCCCTGAGTAAGAATAACTGTCCCTGAAAACCCACCATCTCGAATTAGAGAATTAGAGCCCAGACCTAACCACAATAAAGGCTCCGTTTTAGGAATCTGACGAAGAAATAACGACAAATCAGCGATACTTGTGGGTTTATAAAGCTTGGCGGCAGGTCCTCCTACTCGCCAGGTAGTATATCCCGCTAAAGATTCATTATAAAGCAAAGTGCCTTGTAATTTATCTGAAAGATCATCATTATTTTCTATTGTGCTCATTTTATTCTCATAGTTCTTTCATCAAGTTCACCGCAATTTGCCCGATACTTCCAGCACCTTGCATCAGAATTACATCACCCTCTTTAACTGATTGATCTAATCTTTTTTTAAGAGAGTGTTCATCTACTAAAGTAACTTTTTTGTCCTTGTTTCTTATTCTTTGTGCCAAACTCTCACTGCTAATACCCGGAATTTCAGATTCCCCAGCAGAGTAGATATCAAACAAAAACAACTCATCAGCAAGACTTAACACATCAACAAATTGATCATGTAACGATTGAGTCCGTGTATAGCGATGTGGTTGAAATACGTGTACCAAACGCCTATTTGGCCATACATGACGAAATGCATCTATGGTTGATAGAATTTCTTGAGGATGATGCCCATAATCGTCAACAACAATAGCGGATCCCTTCTCAAACTTTTTCTCACCTAACATTTGGAAACGACGCCCAACACCCTGGAATTTTTCCAAAGCACGAATAATAGAACTATCATCAACACCGAGCTGTGTGGCAATTGCAATTGAAGCTAAAGCGTTTAATACATTATGACGACCTGGATATTTAAATTGAATTTTTAATGGAGAATAAGGGCTTGGGCGAATTACTGTGAATGCACTAAGAAGTTCATTCTGCGACCAATCTACTGCACGATAATGAGCATCCTCTGTGAATCCATAAGTTAATGTAGGTCTCTCAATAGCCGGTAAGATTTTACGTACTTCAGGATCATCAATACATACCACAGCCAAGCCATAGAAAGGCAAATGATGCAAAAACTCAAGGAAGGTAGTTCTTAATTTTTCAAAATTATTTTCATAGGTTCCCATATGATCTGCATCAATATTAGTCACTATTGCCATCATCGGTTTTAAGAATAAAAAGGATGCATCGCTTTCATCTGCTTCAACAACAAAATAAGGAGATTGACCAAGTTGAGCATTAACTCCCAAGCTATTTAATTTTCCGCCAATTACGAAGCTTGGATCTAATCCTCCCTCAGCGAGAACACTACTTACTAAGCTTGTAGTTGTTGTTTTACCATGAGTGCCAGCTACAGCGATACCATGTCGAAATCGCATAAGCTCTGCAAGCATTGCTGCTCGCGGAATCACCGGAATCAATTGTTCGCGTGCAGCGACTATTTCCGGGTTATTCAACTCAACAGCTGAAGAACGAACAACAACATTAGCCCCTTTTATATATTCTGCTTTATGCCCTAAATAAACAGGAATTCCCAAAGACTTTAATCTTTGTACCGTGCTACCTTCGCCTAAATCTGAGCCTGTAATGCGATATCCTTGATTGTGCAAAACCTCAGCAATTCCACACATACCAACGCCACCAATCCCAACAAAATGTATTTGTTCTACGCAACCCATCCGTGAAGATATAAATTGTCCTGAATTGCTCACAACTCCCCCTTATATTGACCTAAACTTGCCATCAAATAGGCTCTATTTATGATGGGATTAGGTTGACAGCGGTCTCAATCCGAGAGCCTGCCAACGATTTTCATGATCAATGCGCAATAATAACGCAATTACGACACAATTGATAACCATACTCGCACCACCGTAACTCATCAATGGCAAAGTTAATCCTTTTGTGGGTAACAAACCTGAGTTAACCCCCATATTAATAGCTGCTTGAAAACCCAACCAAAAAGTTAATCCATACGCAGTATAAGAAGCAAATAATCGCTCTTGTACATGAGCATTGTATGCAATAGTTAATCCTCTGATTACCAAAATACTGTACAAAGTCATAACCATTAAAATACCTACCAACCCTAATTCTTCTGCCAAAACAGCAAATAAGAAATCGGTATGTGCTTCAGGCAGATATAATAATTTTTGGATACTTTCTCCTAAGCCAGCCCCAAACCAGCCGCCTCGTCCGAAGGCAATTAAAGACTGCGTCAACTGATAACCACTATTATATTGATCTGCCCAAGGATCTAAAAATGCGGTCAGTCGAGCAACTCGATACGGGGATGAAACCGCCAAAAAGGCTAATGCACCCATTACGACTAACATCAGACCTATATAATAACGTAATTTCACTCCTGCTAAAAACAGCATAGCCATAACAGTGCCTGAAATCACGACTGTAGCTCCAAAATCAGGCTCAAGCAGTAACAATAGCGACACCAGCCCTAAAATAACCATAGGCTTAATAAAACCAAAAATGCTACTACTCACCGCTTTTTGCTGACGAACTAAATAACCAGCCAAATAAAAAATCATAGTAAGCTTGGCTAATTCAGAAACTTGAATCCCTATAGGTCCTAATGCTAACCACCGTCTACTGCCATTGACTGAACGACCAACTCCAGGAATCAATACAATCAGCAACATGAGCAAGCATATCATCAGCATCGGCATACTAATACGCTCCCAAACACTGCTATCTGTTCTAACAATCACGAAAGCAACTATTAAGCCTGCAGCTAAATAACACACTTGACGAATCAAAAAATGAAACGGTTGATGAAAATATTTGGTAGAAATCATGACTGAACTCGAGGCAACCATCATGAGCCCAATAATCAATAAACCAATAACAACGCTGATCAGCCATTTGTCATAAAGCGAAATGGGTCTGCTAACGGGTTTGCCTCTTTGATTCACATGTCTTGGTCGCATCGATTTATAACCCGTTTACTAAAGAAGCAAAAGCCTCGCCTCGATGATTAAAATCGCGGAACATATCCAAGCTAGCGCATGCAGGAGATAATAAAACTACATCACCCGGTTTTGCCTGTAACTTAGCAACAGCGACAGCGTTATCTAATGAGGAGGCGCGTGATATTGGAACTACATCCGCCAACGCAGCCTCAATTTTATCCGCATCCTCACCAATTAGAATAATCGATCTTACAAAATCGGCAATTGGTTGAGCCAGTTCCCTAAAATCTGCTCCTTTTCCTTGTCCACCTGCAATAAGTACAATTTTTCCTTGCATAGAACCTCCTATTCCATTAATTGCAGAGATTGTTGCACCAATATTTGTCCCTTTTGAATCATTTATCCAATCTACGCCATTCAGGGTTCGAACCCATTGACAACGATGAGGTAACCCCGTAAATGTAGTTAATATCTCAATGATATATTGTTGTGTAATACCTGCTGCATCAGCTAAAGCACATGCAGCAAGTGCATTAAGCCAATTATGCACTCCCTTGATTAATACAGACTCAACGGGTAAAAAGCAAGAATGACCCTTTGCCAAGTATATTTTATTCTCTTGGTTAATTAAACCCCAGTTGTTTTTTTCAGGAACATTTTTACCAAAAGAAATGCGATTAACATCTTCAATGGGAGCAGTATAAAGATCATCAGCGTTAAATAATGCGACTTTTGCTTTATGATAAATTCGTTGTTTCGCTTGGATATAGGCTTCCATAGTATGATGCCTATCCAAATGATCAGGAGATACATTCAAAATAGTAGCAACAATCGGCTCCAACGAATAAGTTAAATCCAATTGAAAGCTTGATAATTCCAAAACCCAAAGATCATATTGATGCTCATCATCAAGTAAATCAAGCACTGGTGTTCCAATATTTCCAGCGACAGCAACCTTATATCCTGCAGCCTTAGCCATTTCTCCCACTAAAGTAGTAACCGTTGATTTTCCATTAGTTCCAGTAATAGCAATAACTGGAGCATGAATCTCACGAGCCAAACATTCAATATCACCATAAATAGTTACGCCCGCCTTCATCGCTTTCTTTAAAAAAGGTGTGTCTAAGGACAAACCTGGACTTGCAATGATATCAGAGAGCTGATTGATTATATCATCAGGGATATCCTGGATATAAAGAGAAACATTGGGAAATTCTTGAGTAAACTCAGCAATACTTGGGGCTTGTTCACGTGTATCAAAAGCAATAAATGGTTTATTATTTCTACGTAAATACCGTGCTACTGATAACCCAGTTTTACCCAAACCTGCAATTAAATACAAAGGAGGATTCATGAGTGCACCTTATTATCGAAGTTTTAAAGTCGCTAATCCACATAAAACAAATACAACAGTAATAATCCAAAATCTGACAATTATTTTGGGTTCCGACCATCCTTTTAATTCAAAATGGTGATGTAAAGGTGCCATTCTAAATAATCGTTTACCATGAGTATACTTGAAATATCCTACTTGCAAAATGACAGAGATTGTCTCAATAACAAACAATCCACCCATCATTAATAAAACCAACTCTTCTCGAATTACTACTGCAACAATCCCTAATGCAGCTCCTAAAGCTAAAGAGCCTACATCCCCCATAAATACTTGCGCGGGATAGCTGTTATACCAAAGAAAACCAAGGCCTGCACCAACGATTGAGGAACAAAAAATAGTTAATTCTCCAGTATTAGGAACATAAGGTATACCTAAATAAGGTGCATAGACTGAATTGCTTGACGCATACGCAAATATACCTAAAGCCCCAGCAACCATAACTATAGGCATAATTGCTAAACCATCTAACCCATCGGTCAAATTCACCGCATTAGAGCTTCCTACAATGACAAAATATCCTAAAATAGGAAAAAATAGACCTAAACCTAGAGTTAACGATTTAAAGAAAGGCACAGTTAATTGAGTATGTACAGGTAAAGTTGCATGCATATACAAATAAATTACTGCGATTAATGCTACTATTGATTGCCAAAAATATTTCCAACGAGCAGGCAAACCCTTACTGTTTTTTAATACCAGCTTGCGATAATCATCAACCCAACCCACAACTCCATTTCCCAAAGTCACTAACAGGACAAGCCACAAACTGGGTTGTTGCAGATCGCCCCATAACAAGCAACTGACAGTAACTGCTAATAAAATCAAAACACCACCCATAGTTGGGGTGCCTGCCTTGGATAAATGTGATTGAGGCCCATCATCTCGTACCATTTGGCCTATCTGTAAGCCACGTAACCAACGAATCATAATAGGGCCGCACACCAATCCTACTATAAGAGCGGTTAACGCAGCTAAAATGGATCTAAAAGTCAGGTATTGAAAAACTCGTAACGCATGATATTGTCCTTGAAATAACTGCGTTAGCCAGTAAAGCATAAGTTGTTCCTCTTGTTAATAACGTCCAACAGATTAATGGACCAAAAAGCGGCCAAGCATACCATAAACATACAATCCATTCAGCATTCTTCAAAAAAATTCTCGGACTCGTAATTCAATCCACTCCGTGATGAACTGAATTGGGTTCACAATTTAATTGATACAAGCTGGTGAACAATTTTTTCCATGGCACTAGAACGAGATCCTTTGACCAAAACAACTGTATCAGCTGACAAGTTATCGATCAGGCTTTGCACAAGTTGTTCTTGGTTAGCAAAATGCTCACCACCAACACCGAATGCTTCAGCAGCTAATCTACTATTAGGACCACAACAAAGGAGCTGATCAATACCCAAACGACGCGCTGCAATCCCAACTTCTTGATGGTGTTGAGTTGCCCAAACACCCAACTCACCCATGTCACCAAACACAAAAATTTTTTTCCCTGGACGTTCGGCTAATACTTCTAAAGCAACCAAAACCGAACGTAAATTTGCATTATAAGTATCATCAATTACTGTAGATTGATTTTTTCCAGCAAGAACAGTCAAACGTCCCTTTACTCCGCTAAAGAGATTCAATCCTTGTTGAATCTCTTTAGCGGAAATACCTACGGCATGACAACAAGCTGCTGCAGCTAACGCATTACGAACATTATGTAAGCCAGGTACTTTTAAATGAATATCAGCTCGTCCGTTAGGAACTATTAAAGAAAATTGTGCACAGCCTTGAGCATCCAATTGGATATCTTGGGCATAAATATCCACCGGATGTTCTATAGAGAAACGAAGTACTTTTTTATCCAATAACAACTCATCCCAGAAATGTGCATAAGCATCATCATCATTGACCACTGCAGTCCCTGCTGCAGATAGACCTTTATGTATTTCTCCTTTAGCACGAGCCACACCATCTATAGAACCAAAACCTTCTACATGTGCTGGAGCGATATTATTAATTAAAGTGACATCGGGATGAACAATAGCCACCGTATGGGCAATTTCACCTGGATGATTTGCCCCCAATTCAAAAACAGCATAACGATGTTGACTATTTAGTTGAAAAACACTTAATGGAGCACCAATATGATTATTGAGATTTCCTTTAGTGGAATGCGCAGGGGAAGGCAAAATAGCAGCAATCATTTCTTTTGTAGTAGTTTTCCCATTAGAACCAGTTAGCGCAATAACAGGACAGTGTATATTTTGTCGGTGCGCAGCTGCTATTTTAGCTAATGCTTGAATGGGATCAGGAACGAGAAACTGAGGAATATGTACTCCATCCACTCTATGACTCACTACTGCAGCTATAGCGCCGCGAGCTTCCGCTTCCTTAATAAAGTCATGGCCATCAAAACGTTCTCCACGGATAGCAATAAACAAACTACCTGATTTAAGTTCACGACTATCAGTACAAATGCCAGTAAGTTCAGTATTAATCTGACATGGTTGGGCAAGTAATGCAGCAACGGTATTTAGGTTCATAATAGTTAAGACATGGCTAAAACCCTAGTGTACTAACACTTGAGCTTAGAGTTCAAGGGAAATAATAGTATAAATTGTTGAACAAAAATACCCACCCTTGATCGAGTAAGTTTTATTGCTGAATCGCACTTTCGTTTAGTCAGCCTACTCGTGCTCTATGAGTCAACAGTCTCAGACTCCAAACAAGACTGATTTATCTGTAATGATTGATAATAACGAGAAATTCGCTCTTCAGTTAAAGGCTTACGTTGATCATCAAGCAAGTGTGCATCTAACTCTTCGCTTAGTTGTCGTGCAGTTTCTAACATAACCGCCAACCGTTCTCTATCAATGCTCGAATTCTTTGAAGAATGCATGTATAAACATAAACCACGTACACTAAAAGCACCAATATTTTGTAAGTCAAAAACCCCAGTTGCTGTTGCTGCTGCTAAACTAAATAAAACCGGTCCCTGGCCATTAGGGAACTGGTGACGATGAAATAAATGCCCTTCCCCAAATCGTAAACCAACAGCTAAAACCGTCTGTAACAACTCATATCCAGCAAATTGCCTATTTTCTTTTGCAAGTAGAAAAATCATTAACGTAGATGGCACTTCATTTTTTGAGGTCGCTTGTATTTCTGTTCTTGGCACAGGTTTAGGTTCAACTTTTAATTTGACTTCATTTTCATCATCCTCTGGTAACAAACGAGGAGATGATACTTTTTCAGCAGGTTTTTTAAATAATTGTGACTCCTCATTCTTTTCTACTTCATTCTCTAAACCAGAAGTTACATTAACTTTACGTACAGCAATGATGTCATCACTATAATTGTGTGCACCCGCTGCATTCTTCTCTGATATCCCCAGATTGGGTTGATAACGTTCTGGACTTAAGCTCTGTTTTCGAGCTTTCATTAAGCGCCAAATTGCCACAATGACACTAATTAACAACAGGACGTTAAGAATTAAGCTCCAATTTGCCTGCATCATTTACTCCATCGCCAAAGCTTGTGTTACATCAACCGCAACCAAGCGAGATACTCCAGGTTCACGCATAGTTACCCCAATCAAATGATCCGCCAATTCCATTGTAACTTTATTGTGTGTAATAAAAAGAAATTGCACAAATTGTGACATTTCTTTCACTAGTGTGCAAAAACGCCCTACATTTACATCATCTAAAGGTGCATCTACTTCATCTAACATACAAAATGGTGAAGGATTTAACTGAAAAATAGCAAATACCAAAGCCACTGCAGTCATTGCCTTCTCCCCTCCAGATAACAAATGAATTGTACTATTTCGTTTTCCTGGGGGTTGTGCCATTACTACAATACCAGCTTCCAACAGATTATCACAAGTCAATTCAAGCTGTGCTCTTCCTCCACCAAACAGGCGAGGGAAAAGTGCTTTAAATGAAGTATTTACTTCCTCAAAGGTATTCTCCAAGCGCATTCGTGTTTCTTTATCCATCTTTTCAATGGCAGATTCCAGAGTTGCCAAAGCTTGGCTCAAGTCATTATATTGTTCATCTAAATATACTTTACGTTGTTGCTCCGAAGCAAATTCTTCGATTGCAGCTAGATTAATCGCCCCTAAACGTTTAATTTTCTCTGCAAGAGCGATTAACTCATCTTCACGTAAGCTCTGGGTTACACCTTTAGGTATCTGTTCTAACAAAACTTGAGCGTGTAACCCAGATTCATCTAGTGACTCTTGTATCGAGCTTGCTCGTACAGCTAAAGCCTGCTCGTCCATACGAACTTGTGCGATGAGTTCTTGAATACGTTTGACCTCAAAATCACAGTTTAAAATATTTTTCTCACAACCTTCAAGCTCCATTCTTAACTGCGATAATTGTTCTCTACTTGATGTTAGTTGTGACTCTACCTCACTATGCTTTTGTACTTGTTGTGTCAGTTGATCTTTAAGTTCTATTCCCGGCCCTTCAGTCTGCAGACTAAGCAATGCTATATGTTCAAGACGCTCTTGCAAAATATCGGAACGTTCTTTTTCCCTCTGAATACGCTCTTCGAGTTGTTGTATTTTGTTTTTTTCTCTATCATACTCCAGTTCTGCATGATGCAATTGCAGTCGAGACTCCTCTACTTGTTTATTCTTTAATGTTACGGTTTCTAACCATTCTTGCTTTTCACGTAAACATTCTTCTTGTCGTTGCTCATAGTCACAACATTGTTCTTCTAAAGAATGCAATTTTTCGTTGATAGCACATTGTTCTGCTGCTGTGTTTTCTAAAAGAAACTGCAATTCTTCACATTCAGCAGTTAAAACAATGGCTTGTTTTTCTGCCTGAAAAATAGCTTGTTCATTACTACTCAATGCAGAACTATTGATTCTTAATGCTTCATTACTGGCATTAACATTGAGCTGTTGTAACTCAACTTCCTTTAAGTTTTTTTGTACCTGTTGATGGGTATGATCGCGATCAGTTCTTAGCCCATCTATTCTTTGTTGCAGCTCTTGAACCAACAAAGATAAGTCTGCAATTTTTTGTTGGCGCGCCAAAAAACCTAAATCATCTTGCTCCTCAGGATTAACAAACTTTACCCATCCTTGCCCTATCCAAAAACCATCTGGGGTAATGATCGATTGATATTCAGCTATCTCCGGCAACCAGCTTAATGCTTCATCAAAATGGTCAGCGGCATAAATATGTTCCAGTAGACATACATGTGCAGGTATTGCTCCATGTACTTTATCCACAAGACGAGGGTAAGAATCAGACTTAGTGCTTACATTTCTTAAAGTAACAATACTCACACCTTGACGCTCGCAATTTGCTCGTTGCGGCCACAATTCATCAAAGGTTTCTAGAACATAAGCGTGCAATGTCTCATTGAGTACTCGTTCGCAAGCCGTTTGCCATTTACTCTCGACTTGCAAAACATCCATCAATCTTGGTTTTTCGGACCACTGTTGAATACCATTTTTACTTTTCGCGCCTTGTCTTGCAGCACGTTGTGCTGCAGTTAATGCAGCATGCTCTGTATTAGCTCGATGAAAATCATCTTGTGCCTCATGTAATTGTTGCTCGATTTCTTGGAGTTTAGCACGCAGTTGTTTTGTATTTTCTTGGCTTTGATTTAATTGGCGCTCATCGAATTCGTGATCTACAATGAGCTTCATGCGTTGCTCTTCTAATTTTTTTTGTGTTTGCTGTAACTCACCTATAGAGATAGATTCGTGTTCTAATTTAAGCTTTTCTAGTCTTAAAATCGTTTGCTGATACTTCTCATCTAAATGCTGTCCCTGCACTTGTGCCACTTGAAATTCTCTTTTCAGATTGTTGGCATGCACTTGCACCTCTTGCCAATGTTGCTCCCATTGTGCCTGCTGTTTTTGGGTGTCTTGCCAAGTTGCATCGTGCTCTCTAAATTGAACTCTTAATTGATCGAGTTTCTCTGCTAAATTTTGAGCATTCTGTTGGCAATGAAGCAGTTCCACTTTATCCTGTTGCAATTGTTCCGCAATAGCCTGCCAATCTGCTTGCATTTGCTGTTGATCTTGCTCTAAGCGTTTTTTTTCACGAACTTGTTGCTGGATGGTTTCTTCCAAACGCGCTATTTCAGTGCCTAATTGATAAAAACTGACTTGAATTTGTTGTGTTTGCTCATCTACATCATAAATTTTTTCATTTAAAACAACACGCTCTTTATTTACTTTTACAAGTGCACTCTGTTGCTGCTCATAATGCACCGCCAGATCATGCAATTGATGTTGTTTTGCTTCTTGTTGACTTATCAAATCGAACCATTTAAGTGCTAAAATTTCTGCACGACATAATTGCTCTTCATCTTTAAGAATGAGATAGCGTTCCGCTGCCTTGGCCTGTCGTTCCAAACGTTGTAATTGTTTGTCTAATTCGTCTCGTATGTCTGCAACTCGAGTCAAATTTTCACGTGTATGATCAATACGCAGCAAAGTCTCGCGTCGACGTTCTTTATATTTAGAAACCCCAGCGGCTTCTTCAAGAAACACTCTCAGTTCCTCAGGTTTAGCCTCAATAAGCTGAGAAATAGTACCCTGCCCAATAATTGAATAACCACGAGCACCAGCCCCAGTGCCAAGAAAAATGTCAGTAATATCCTTACGACGACAGCGGCTACCATTTAAGTAATAAGTAGAATCACCATTCCGAGTAACTACACGTTTGACTGCGATTTCTCCATAACTGGCAAATGGACCGGTTAAACGTCCAAGACTGTTATCAAACACCAATTCAACTGAAGCCTGACCTACAGATTTACGATGAGAAGAGCCATTAAAAATGACATCAGTCATCGATTCTCCACGCAAATTTCGCGCAGAACTCTCTCCCATTACCCAGCGTACTGCATCAATAATGTTTGATTTTCCACAACCATTCGGACCAACAACTGCGACCAATTGACTTGGGAAATGCACTACTGTGGGATCAACAAAAGATTTAAAACCCGCTATTTTCAATTGTTTCAGATGCATGGTAATTTAAACAAAATAAATATGCATTATAACTGAGGATGAGCAGGCTATCTATATACGCATCAAACCTAGAGTCTGTTTAATTTGACAACAATTAAAATCTTTATATAATTGCATCCTATTTGATACAAATTGGATAAATAATGAAGAATTTATTCGCTCGAATACTCAGTGCAATACTATTAGTATCTCTTTTTTCAAATCCAATTTTTGCTGAACCACCCAATCTGACTGTAGTGAAAAATGAGCTCAAACGGTATCATGATTCAGGTGCTTATCAAAAAGAGTTAAGTCAAATCATCCAAAAAGCCCAAAAGTATATCGATCAACAGGTCAAACTCAATAAAAAAGAACAATTACATAAAAAACTCGCCATTGTTTTAGACATTGACGAAACTAGCTTATCCAATTACAACGTAATGATTCAACGTGATTTCGGTGGGAATCGGAAACAATTTCATCAAGATATAATGGCTGCGAATGCCCCAGCCATTAAGCCAATGCTTGTTTTATATAAAGACGCCCTTGCTCATAATGTCAACGTATTTTTTGTCACCGGTAGAAATGAATCCGAACGTAAAGCCACAGAACAAAATTTAATTAAAGCAGGTTATAATCAATGGTCTGGGCTTTATTTACGTCCCATAAATTATTCATCCAAATCCATTATCCCGTTTAAAGCACATGCACGAAAAACAATCACGGAAAAAGGTTATACAATTGTAGCTTCTATAGGCGATCAAAACAGTGATCTAAAAGGTGGTTATGCTCAAAAAGTATTTAAACTACCGAATCCCTATTATTATTTACCTTAGGAACGCGTAGGTTCCTTAGTCGCTCATTCTCATAGGATTATCAGGTTCAATTTGATCCTGATGTACCAGATTGTTCAAAATAAGAGACATTAATAACCGGATTTGTTGCTCATACATGGGCCGATCATAGCCCCCTTCTAACCCCCAATATACTCGTTCAATATGTTCTTTATTTTCTTGATAGAGCTGAAAAAGACACTCATAAAAATAAGTTAAATCCGTTTCATTAAAGCGTGTTTTCCTTGCTTCTGTTTTACCCATTAATCGACCATCAACAAATTTCCCACAATAAGCTGTTTCAGCCTCATGAGAATCCCAACCCGTTGGTAAAAAAAGTGCTATTTTCTGATTTTTTGCTTTTGCATTTTCAACTTGTTCCACGATTTCCTCGAGAGCAAAAACCAATGCAGGATGAACAGTTCCAGGTTTACGAATTGTTGCACTTAAATCTACAGCAAAATACTGTAAATTTCCCGTCTTCCATGAATGAATTTCTTGTCCTACATCCTTACCCGTTCGTTTAAATAATTTATTGATAAAAGAGTTATCCTGCTGAGGATAAACACGCGAATCAAAAATATCGATATGGCATATATCCATATCTGAAGCAGATTGCATCAAAATATCACATAAACCATTATCTCGATTCACATCTGTTCCTACAATAATGTGTTTGAGTGGTTCGCTATGTAGACTTTGCACCTGTTTCAGTAGGATAGCCGTTTTATTCAAAATACAAAAACCACTGCCTTCATCACTGTAGGCATGATGCGTTGGCAAACCAAAAGAAAAATGAACCTTTCCAGAATGAAATAAGGTCATTGCAATATCTTTAATTAATACCTCTAGAGTTTTGGGCGTAATCACAACATCTGAGTTTAATTGCTTCTGCCCTTTACGCTGCGCTTGGATACAATCAATAATAATTTGTTGCAGATATTCCGGTGTATGCACTGCCAATAATGCTTTGAGAAGTGTATCTCTTTTAGGAATTTTAGTGAAACACACTAATGCGGATTGCTCATCCCCTTTTTGCATTGCGGCAAATAATTGACTCCAATAACGTGATAAATTCACTTGATCCGTATCGATAATTGATAAAGCAGAATCTATTGCGTGAATTTCTAAGATCACTTGAGTCATATGCTTTAAGCGGTTGAACTGATCTTCTTCAGCACCAGCAGGCATCCCATGCATTTGTTCTATATCAGTAGCAGAGGGAATTTGAATACAACAGTCTTGAACTTCTGCTACTTGTAAATCAGAAGAAGTCTTTTGTCTGAAAAAATGTCGCTGCATCATCATGATCGTCCTAGAATAAAAAGATATAGAGCTTTTAAAACAGAACTCTATGCCATACTCTCAAGTATAGAGTATGGCAAAATGATGTCATTCAAAAAATGAATTAATGGTAGGTAACTTCGTAAGGTTGAGAAGCATCATGTTCCATGCCTTCTTTAACATCAACCAGTTCTTGCGATAGCCCCTGACGCTGCCCTGACTTCATAGTATTAGGCCCCACAAAAAAGGTTAATCCAATTCCAGAAGCAGCAGCTAATGAAGAAGTAACGCCCAAAACAACTTGTGTTTGCAATAAGCTCAATCCCAAAGCCATTCCCACAGCACTTAATGCGGAACTTGAACCAAACGAAGCTACAAAACCAGCAACACTTGCGCCAACAAGCAAAACGCCTAAAGCAATAAGTAAACCACCTAAAACTTGTTTGCCCACAGAAGCACTTCCAGACGCATATTCTGCAATGCCTCCTAAGCGTTTTGCAGCTTGCATATCCATAGGCTTCGCTAGCGCTTCCCCTAAAACGCGTACTGTTCGGCCATAAAAATGATAGTCAATAGGCTCCTGTTTTTGTTTTTTCATAGTCACTTCTGCGTCAATCAAATCACCCGCATTCATAATATGTTTTTGCAAATCATTAGATGGACCATTGTTTCGTTTCAAAAAAGCCAATCCATTAGTAAAAATTTGTTCTTCTATATTTGTTAATTGGGCAGGTTGAATCGCAAAAACGGCTGAATTTTTGTTTTTCGATCCCTCAAACCATGCCTGGGCACTAAAGTTTGTTCGCAAATGATCAGGTAAATCCCCATGTTGAAGAACATGAGTACTTTCAACAAGCTCGGCTAAAATCTTTTCAAATGCACTATCTTGGTTTTCTTGTTTTACTCGAGAATACATATCCCATATAAAGCCAGATAAACGCAAATAATTAGCTCGATGTGTAGTATGCAAGACCGCTGGATTATAGCCACCATCATAACGAGTTAACTCATTTAACCCATAACGTGCAGCAATCAAACTGATACGTACTTGTGGGGAAAGTCCTGTAAGATGAGTATCTTCATAGTCAACAAATGCTTTTTCCAACCTATTTGCCAAAGCAGTCACTAATTCTAATGGATTTTCATTTAAAGCATGTAAAAATGATTCAGCAGCTGGGATATGCTTCTTTAAAAACGATTCTTGCGAACGTAATTGAACTAATTCAGCATTTGTTTCATTAATTATCCGTTCATAGGGGCGCATTTGACTTTGGAGTGAACGACGCTCTACCTGCAAACGTGTGAGTTCACTTTGTAATTGATTTCGGTTCCATTCTCTTGCAAAATCACCCATATAGTGCAGTACTCCATCTCTATGACCATGATGGTGACCGTGCTGATGACCATGGTGGTGATGATCGTGCATGTGATGGATCATATCTTGAGTTGCATTGATATCTGCGTTGGTAAGTTGACTTTGCACGATTGAAATGAGTCTATTTGTGGTATCCAAGTGACCTTGGAGTGGCCGAAGATGTTGCTTCTGTTCTTCAATTAAGCCCACTTTTTCCGATATTTGTAACTGAAGTCTAGGTAATTCCTCCCTCCAAGAATAAAGGTTGGCTTGATTATAAACTACAGGATTAGCTGAAGGCATAACGATTCTCCCTCGTGGGTTACATTATAAGCGCCACGCATTATACATGCTGCAAATTATTAATTCAATGATGGTATTTTATAATCAAATTTACTGAATGATCGAAAAAAAACCTGCTATGGCGCAATCTATAAGCAAAGGGATACAATAGAAAACTTCTTATCAAAAATATAAAACATGTTGAGGATGTTTGGTCCATGGCTGCGGCAAAAAAAGTTTCTGAATCTTATCTTTTTTCGCTGATTTTAATTTCAGCAATTGTCCTTGGTGGCTTCACCGGCTACTTCTTTGGCAAAATAACACCCTATCTAAAACCTCTTGGCGAAATTTTTCTTAATCTAATTTTTACAACCATTGTGCCCTTGATTTTTTTTAGTGTCAGTTCTGCAATTGCACGCATTAGCGTTATGGGCAAATTAAGCAGAATTGCTTTTTATATGACGATTATTTTTTTATTTACTGGTGTAATAGCAGCACTTTATGCTCTTTTTATAGTTAGCTTCTTTCCACCTGCCCAAGACGTTGTTTTACCGTTGTCTTTTTCTGCAAAAACATCCGCACTTAGTTTTTTGGATCAAATTCCAGAAATTTTTACTGTTTCAGAATTCAATCATTTACTGTCTCATAAACATATTCTCGCTTTAATCATTTTTTCAATCCTTGTTGGGCTTGCTACATCTCATGTTCATGAAAAAGGAAAACCATTTATTGATTTTTTACAAGCAGGCGAAGAAGTGTTCATGCGTGTTTTTGCACTAATTATGTACTATGCCCCTATTGGTTTTTTTGCTTATTTTGCCGTTTTAGTTCATGATTTAGGCCCGCAATTAATGACGAATTATCTTCGGGTTGGCATTCTTTATTACGCTTCTGGACTAATATATTTTGTCCTAATCGATACATTTTTTGCCTATTTGGCAGGGAAAACTCAGGGAGTAAGGTTATTTTGGCGCAATATCTTTTTGCCTGCAGTTACTTCAATTGCAACATGCAGTAGTGCCGCAAGTATTCCTGCCAATTTAATAAGCGTCAAAAAAATGAAAGTTGCTCCCGAAATTTATGAAACCGTAATTCCTCTAGGTACTATTATCCACAAAGATGGTTCTGTAATCGGCGGTGTTTTCAAAATTGCTTTTCTGTTTGGAATTTTTCATTTAAATTTTTCCGAACCTAGTGTTTTACTCACTGCATTAGGAATTTCTTTATTGGTTGGCACTGTAATGGGGGCCATTCCTAGTGGAGGAATGCTTGGAGAACTACTTATTTTAAGTGTTTATGGGTTTCCGCCATCGGTTTTAATGATCATTGCGGCAATAAGTATTATCATTGATCCACTTGCAACAATGCTTAATGTAACATGCAACAGTGTAAGCTGCATGATGATTGCCCGTTTTGTGGAGGGAAAAAAATGGTTTACACACTCAACATCAAGGTAAGTTATGCGTAATCATCCACCTTATAAAAAATTATGGCGCTCCCGTAAAGATCGAAAAATTGCTGGAATATGCGGCGGATTAGGCATTTATTTTGGTGTAGATCCAGTATGGATGAGAATAATTTTTGTTATTTTTTTCTTACTTGGAGGAGCTGCATTTATAGCATACATTATCTTATGGATAATCATTCCTTTAGAACCCGAAGGCTGGCAGGATGCCTAATCATGAGAAAAAGAATGAGTCGAGGATGAATCATATTACTTAGCCTATCCAAACAAAAGATAAGCGGCCACGAGGGATACGGTAAAGTAAGCGTAATCAAGATCAAGTATCCTATTTTTTAGATTACGCTTTAATGGATGGTCACTCCTCTAGTGTCAGAACAAAGGACGAAGCATTCAAAACAGCTGCGATACGCAGTACCGATTGAACAGTGGTTTTATCCAATCCATGTTCTAGTAATTGTCTTACATGCGAACTAATGCACATTCCACAACCATTAATCACAGATACGGCCAAAGCAAATAACTCAAAATCAACTTTGGACACACCGGGATTTAACATACCATTCATTCGTAAATGAGCGGGTAACGTTGAAAGTTCCTTATTTTCTGCTAAATGAATTGCACGGTAATACACATTATTCATAGCCATTAAAGCAGTTGCTGTTTTTACAGCGTGTTCTAATTCAGGCGAAAGATGCATTTCCCCATCTGTTTTAATCGCATTGATTATACTTTTATTTTTCAAGGTATAAGCTACAGCTAATGCAACACCATAAAATTGAGTATCCGTTAAACCGGTCTGAGCAATATTACCAAATAGATTACTCAAATTAAGGCGAATGTCTTTAGCAAAATCAGGTATAGTCTGTTTCAATTGTTCAATAGACATAATCAGCTCCTTTAAAATACTCCTGGTTCATTAGCAGGAGTATCTCGTTTTATAATGTTTCACCACCAATCGGGCGATTGCAAGGACATAACTCGTCAGTCTGTAAGGCATCTA
The DNA here is from genome assembly GCF_001467695.1 of Legionella gratiana. Classification (GTDB taxonomy): domain Bacteria; phylum Pseudomonadota; class Gammaproteobacteria; order Legionellales; family Legionellaceae; genus Legionella; species Legionella gratiana. Next base: position 163,538 of record NZ_LNYE01000029.1, on the reverse strand, counting down.
AAATACGTAAAACTTCTTGAGGATTACGACCTACATTGAGTGAGTTAACACTAACGTGCTGAATCACATTGTTTGGATCAATGATAAATGTTGCTCTTAATGCACAACCACTTTCTTCATCACGGACACCTAAACCATCCGTTAATTTTCCCTGAACATCGGCAAAACTATATTGATTAAGCTGATGTAACTCTTTATGCTCTCTACGCCAAGCCAATTTCACAAACTCATTATCCGTACTTCCCCCCAGGACTACTGTGTCTCTATCATTAAATTCACCATTTAATTTTGCAAACTCCACAATTTCTGTTGGGCATACAAAAGTAAAGTCTTTAGGATAGAAAAACACTACTTTCCATTTTCCAGGAAAACTTTTTTCAGTAACAGTTTCAAAAGCGCTGACACCATGTTCTTCATGATTATTAAACCCTGGTTTTACAGCTACTATAGAAAATTCAGGGATTTTTTGACCAACAGTTAACATAAATTTCTCCTCATTATTGCGAGTTTCACGATATCAAAGGTATTTCTATGCCTTTTATGTCGAGCTCTCATTATTCACTTCAATTAAATTATAGATAGGGTATATAATTATATAAAGTGAATAAAATCGATTTAATTAATCGAAAAAAACGATGAATAAATTAATTAGTTTAAAACAACTCCATTATTTGATAACCCTACATGACTACCAACATTTTGGTCGTGCGGCTACAGCATGTTTTATTAGCCAATCCACGTTGAGCGCTGCTATTACAAATCTTGAAGAAACTCTAGACGCTCAGCTGCTAGAAAGAGATCATAAAACATTTCTGTTTACTGCTTTAGGGGAAGAAATCGTACGTCGTGGCCGACTCATACTTCAACAAAATAATGAGTTAGTTGATTTTGCGAAAAATCAGGGAAAAGCAATGCAGGGAAAATTTTATCTCGGCGTTATTCCCACCATTGCTCCATTTATTTTAAGTGATCTCCAAGTTATGTGTCAGCAACGTTATCCCGATTTATCTCTATTCATCAGAGAAGATACAACAGATAATGTATTAAACTATTTGGGTGAAGGAAAACTGGATATGGTTATATTGGCTCTTCCCTATCCAACCGCAAACTTCCAAACAAAAATATTATGCAAGGATTATTTTAAGCTTGTTTTACCTCAAAGTTGGTTGGGAAAAGGATTTGATGTGGAAATGGCAAAGCTGCCAGAAAACAGCATTTTTCTCTTGGAAAAAGAACATTGTCTTACGGAACATACATTACAAGCCTGTCAACTTAAAGAAAGTGAAAAAATCAATTCGTTTTATGCTACCAGTCTGCATACCTTAATCCAAATGGTAAATCATCAACCAGGCATTACCTTTTTGCCTAACTTGGCGATTAACAGCAGTATCCTTGCAAATACGGATCTGGTTGCTGTTCCCTTAAAAAATGATCATTCTTATAGACAAATTGGTGTCGCCTGGCGAGCCACTTCTCACAGAATACAAAGCTATAATTTACTTGCCGAATTAGTAAAACAAATTGTTGTTGAAAAATGTTCTGATGCAGGACTTGGAACTCAATAATCCAACAAACTTTAGTATTCATTATCCTAGACAAAGCAGTTGGCTCCTACAACTTTTTCTAGGATTATCTTGCAACTGAGGTAAATGATACAGCTAACGTTCGGTTAACGACGTAAAAGGCATGTCTTTTATATCGAACTCACATTATTTGATTTCTCCAATTGCTCTTCCTGAGCGAAGCAAAGGAAGAGTAGCTGCTTCAGGGAAAATATCATAAGGATGATGAGCACTTTTGATTTGTTGAATCAGCTCTTTTGTTTTTATGCCAATTTCACTTATTTCTTCTTTAAACTCTCCAACTAGATTACTGGGATTAATTGGGGCTTTATTTTCCATTACATACTGCTTTGTTAGGTTGATTAATTCAGCCAGAAATGCTTTACAACCCAACGATTGTTCATTTTTTGCTAAACGCATCATACGTGCCATTTTTTTCTTATCCGATGCTTCATAAGGAAGTTCATATTCGTTCGCAACATGTTGCATCAGATCCATAAGTCTACGTTCAAGGACCTCTTTAGTAATATTTGGATTTTTTATCATGTCGATTAAGCCAAATGAACCAGCAAGCTCTTTTAAAGTGGTATTTTTTATTGTTAGATTCAAATTCCACATATCGGAATGAACAACCGCTTGCTGAATTAATGCCAATCCACTAAGTACAAAAGCGAGTTTATGCATGTAAGTATGGGTACTACAAATAGATTCACGTTCAGGTGAAAATAAGCTAGGAAGTGAGATTGAAATTGCTGGTTGTCGCAATACAGTAAACAGCGGTTTCCATAAACAGTGTTCCATTTGTTGTTGATAAAATGCACCATGAACTTTGGTATGTAGGCGAAGTACCGGCAATATTTCCTTCCCTAGCTTATTAAATTCAGGTTCTAAATCATACCTGCTCACTAGAGAAATAGCTTTTTCTGGAAAATATCCTTTTAGAAAATACACCGACAACTGATCTCCCAAACGTTTATTAATAATTTGGGTGACTTGATTCGTACCTAAGCAGCATTTTTCTACCAATGCCCTGAGGGTATTTTGATCCATAAGTGTTAACTCTTTTTTGTTCTTTAGTAACAACCGATTTATGGTTGTTATAAGATCATCTGCTTTTTCTTGGGGATTAAGTGCCCCTGTTTCTAAAATATGTAACAACCTACTTTTTTCTTGCAATAACTCCACAGAAGAAAGCATCACACCATAATCGTGGCAGAATGCTTCTAAATAACTTAAGAAAGTGGCTGTATAAATTAAATTTTGATATTGAGCATGCCAATCTACTATTCTTAAGCGATCCAGATAGAAAGTCTCTGGAATAGTGTGTAATACGGTGTTTCCTGGTTGCTGCAAAACCGCAATTAATAATGCAGAAGATACATAAGATCCAAGATGTTTTGAACATAAAATAGGTAGATCAAGTCGATAATCCTGTGGTGCACTGACGAATTTCTCAATCCACCCTAAAACAAATTCAAGGTTAAATTGCTTATCGGATAATCGCTCTTGAAATTTTCTCTGCTCAAAAGTAACGATATTTCTCGCAATTAATCCGCGTGATTGATTAATTTGAAAATTATTAAGTTCTAAATTAATTTGAGACATTTTATAATAAATATAATCCAGAGCCTCTTTTAGCAGAATTCCTGCATCTTCAATGTCATTCATTCGTTGATTCATACTCTTAAGAAAGAGCTTCGTTTCCTGTAAGTGTACCGGCGACTCTAGAAGCTGAATTTGCTCTAATAGGGCAGTAATGATTAGCTGTAGTCCTTCTTGCAAACCCAATGTTTCAATTTGAGTTTTCATCGCTTCCTTACTAAAAGTTTGCTGCAATTTAATGAATTGTTGCCTGTTATTAGGAGTGAATATCGTTAGTGTATTACGTATTTCACTCAATACATCGAGGATCAAATCTACATTTGTGTTATCTTGAACTAAAGCAGTTATTGCTGCATTAATATCTTTTTGTGGACGTATTATGCAGGTCTCAGAAGAAAGCTCTAATTTTGGATTTAATGCAAGTTCATGGATTAAAGCATCGTTTGGAGAAGTTATCCATTTATTTGCTTCAAGTGAATCTTGAAACTTGTTTAATTCTTCTGAAAGCATGCGAATGCCTTCTTCACCAAGTAAAGATAAAATCCTTTTTCTTAGTGTTTCTTGTTGATTACCGTAACCTTCATATAGTTCTAACATCCTTGGATCAAGACTATGCAGGGCTCTAAACCGGTGTGATTCTATTTCTAAATATTTATCGATTAAAATTTTCGCGAGTTTATAGAGATTTTTAGCCTCCCAGTCAATAAATGTTTCATAATAAGCCATTTGCTTATTATGAAAAGACTCTAAATAATCTCGACCCACTGTCATAAAAAGATAATCACTTTTTACTCGTCCACTATTTAAACCGGAAAGTACTTTGTCTGCAAAAGGAGTTCTTTCCGCCAGAGGTGATTCGGAAATAGCTTTTTCTTTTAAATAAACAGTACTCATAAATGCGCATAAGTCTTCAAAAGACTTTAGCATTTCCTCGGCGCGAGATAATAGAAGTTCGTCAATGTCTGTAGAGGCTTCAAAGAGAAATTTAGATTTACTTACAATCATATAAGCTGCTAAAAATTGACGTTCTGCCTGGTATACATTTGAGACACTCATACGAGACGGTACAATGAGGTCTTTAGCTTGTTCCAGATGCATTAATAATTGTCGCGTTGTTTTTAGGGTCTCAGGTGCCAAAATGAATTTTTCTAATTGAGGGAAAGAATCCTGGCGAGCTTGTGCAAGTGAAATCATATCGTGAACATAACGAGATGATTCTAAAGCAGTTTGTTTCAAATGCAACTGCTTCCACCATCGTTGGATAACACAAGCAGCTCGGTTTAAATGAAGTTCCTGTTGGGTCTCTGCAGTCACGGTATGAGCTTTAGAGGAGCTAAAAAATGAGTTTCTATCAATTTTTAATTTCATTCCATTCTCCTTTTTTTCCTATCCTCCAATCTGGCCAAAATTAATTCGCTTTGTCAAGATAAATCACCTAAAATAATCCTATTTTTAGTGCACATGGTTTGTTATTTAACGTGATTCGGATAAAGAGATCGGCTCCTCAGCCCAAACGGACCTAGACATAGACTAGATCTTATATAATCCTTATCCGATACTCACGTTAATTTATTAGGGAATATTGACCATAGGTCCCACGATCTACTTTTTTGCCATATTTTTATTTTGGATGTTACAATCATGATGACGGTGATGAGTAGGCAACAAAATACCCAATTTTTGATAGGTTTGTAATTGAGTTTTAGCTAATAAAGTACTTATTTTCAGATTAACCGCATTCTTTTTTTCCACCAAGCGATATATATCACTCCATGATGCATTTGGGGTAGCTATCTTTCCTCTTATTTGCAAACTAAGTGCACGCTTTTCTTTAATTAATGGAAGCATTTGAGCTCGCAAATTTTTCTTAATTTTGGCCAATTCTGCCTGCTGTTGTGGCGTCAATATTTTGTTCATCTGACGATATTGAGATGAATGATGCGCGGGCGTAGCAACATTACTTGTAGTGGATTGGGCTGATGCAATTGAAGCACCCAATAAACTCAAGGCCATACTATTGATTAATAAAAAACGCTTAATGTTCATATTTTTTCTCCTATTTGTTTCATTGTTGAGTGTAATGAACCAATGTAATAGGAATATGACAAATAAACTGTTTATTGTAACAACAGTGTTACAATGCTAAATACCAGAGAATTTATTAGTATATAATGAAGGTAAACGAATAATAAATGAAGTTTATGGCACTATCTCTTCAAATTATAAGCTGCCCTAAGTTAGGTCTATTCACATTTGGTGGTTCATGAGCGCAAGAAAAAGTCATATATTGATTATTGATGATGATCAAGAAATTACGCATTTGATTAATGATTATTTAATTAAAAATGGTTTTCGAACTACATGGACTTTGAACGGTTTGAACATCAAACAATTATTAAGAGAGAATAATTTTGATTTGATTATCCTAGATATCATGCTGCCGGGAATTGATGGGTTACATTTATGCCAAACAATTCGTCAAACACACAGTGTGCCTATTATTATGCTCAGTGCTGCTAACAGCATAGCAGATAAAGTTGCTGGATTAGAATTAGGTGCAGACGACTATATTTCCAAACCCTTTAGCTCCCGTGAGTTATTAGCCCGAGTCAAAGCTCAATTAAGGCGTACTCAAGGCGAACTCGAGGGAGATCGTAAAAAGCTTACGCCATTACAACAAATACATTTTGATAATTGGATTCTTGATCGCAATACACATTCTTTGATTGATAAAGATTCTGTTGCAATCCCTTTAAGTCAACGTGAATACGAACTATTAATCATTTTTTTAGAGCATCCAGGACGTATTTTAAGTCGTGATCAGTTAATGGACTTATTATATGATAAAAATTTTGACTCACAAGACAGAACAATTGATGTCCTAATTGGTCGTTTGCGTAAAAAAATAGAACTTGATCCACGCAACCCACGATTATTAGTAACAATACGAGGAGGGGGATATCAATTCAAAACTAAGGTTGATTGGGTATGAGTCAACTTACTAAAACAGCAAAAAAGACTTTAATTGGATTGGTTTTAGGCAACTTCTTAATTATTTTTTCTTTTATGCAGTTGGGAAAATATTATTATGAAAACATTCGCTCACCTCTTCCTCCCAAAGCGGTTCGATCTTTAGTGCATTTAGTGACATTGTTACAAAAAAATCCCCAATCTTTATGGCCAGTAATTTTGCGTAACCAAAGTACTTCCTGGGCTGAAATAACTTTATCTCCTAAACCTTTATATCATAAAAATGCGTTGTTAACTGTAAAAGCTTCGATACTTTTTAATTTAATCAAACAAAATAATAAATTAGAATTTTCTGCATTTATAAAAGAAAATAATTGGCTTAATATTCGTGTTATTTCTCCTTTCCCTAGAGAAACAAACTCAGTAATTAGTTTACTTCTTATCTTAATTGGTGCCTTACTTTTCATTAACTACTGGGCCGTTAAAACATTAAACCAACCCATACATACTTTAATCCAAAGTCTTCATTATAGCGAGCATCAAGAGAATTGGTTACCTATTCCAGTAACTGGAAATCAGGACCAAAGGACTATTTTTAAAAAAATTAATGACCTACAAGAAAAGGTAAATAAGCTTTTAGCGAATCGTACTCGCGTGGTTACTGCAATTTCTCATGATTTACGCACCCCTCTCACCCGTTTAAAACTACGCGCAGAATATCTAGCAGATGATCCTAATTACAGCAAAATAATGGCTGATATTAACGAAATGGAGCTCATGATTCGGGAAACACTCGATTATTTTAGAGATATAAATATTGAAGAAAAACCCCAGCTGTTTGATCTAGTTGCTTTACTTTCATCATTAAAAGAAGACGCTATCGAACTTAATTATGATGTACGCTTTATTAGTGACAACCCCAAATTAGTTTATTACGGTACTGTTAATTTACTCAAACGAGCTTTTAATAATTTGATAAATAATGCGGTACATTATGGTTATAAGGCTATGATTCATCTCTCTTGTTTAGAAAACAAAATAGAAATTACAATTACAGATCAAGGTCCAGGATTAGCAGAATCTGATCTAGAACAGGTCTTTTTGCCTTTTTATCGTGGGGAAAGTTCTCGTTCACGTAGCACCGGTGGTACTGGTCTTGGATTAACAATAGCTCGTGAAATTATTCAAATGCATCAAGGTGATATCACGCTCACTAATAATCTTCAAGGTGGCTTAAAGGTAATTATTCACTTACCGATAAAGCCCCTATTTAAAAACATTAAGTGATTTTAGCAGGTAAACTTCTAACATCAGGGTTTTTCGAATATGCATCAAGAATATCGTTAATTAATTGTTCGATAATACTTTCTTTCAATTCATCTTCAATTAAACCAATTTTTTCTTTCATAGTATTCAATCGGTTTTCTATCTCTCTGGCGACCGAACCATTAGGAAATAATACTGCCAAAAGACGTCTTGCCTCAGCAGGACCAAGGTGACGATATAAATGATTTCTCACTGTAGCATCTTCAGCTGTCGTACTAAAGGCCCATAACTCAACTGGTCCTAAAGTCAAAGTAAGTAACTGTACATTCACTCCTGTTTTAGTCGCATATTGCGCCAAGAACGTTGCTCCTCCTTGTCTAGGTCCATGGACTCGAGTACGCAAAGCTGTTTTTGCAGTGTCAGAAAGCCCAAATATTGAAGTTGTTTTCTCTATCGCTTGTGAGGGACCTGCATCCATAATATAAATAGAAGTAGCGAAATCAATCATTACTGGATCAAAATCATCTACTGATTGTGAAAGCAATGCAATTTGTACTTTCCATTTACGTCCTTCACGCATATCAATAATGACCTGCTCACGAACAGCAGTAGATTTTGAGGTGCGATGAAACTCATCATAAACAATGCGTTTATGATCTTCACGGATTTCCTGTACTCTTTGTTTATGATATTCCTTATATTGTTCTGGTATATTATTTAAACTCTCTTCTGTTAAATAATAATGCCTTGCCAAAACATAACGCGCCAGCATATACATAACAGCAGTTTGTCTGTCTGCAGCATCACCACCGCTTTTAGCCACTTCATCAAGGTCTAGGGATACAACTCGCGCATCTCCAATATCAAAACTAGTGACTCGTGATAAAATAGGGTATTCACGCACTGCTGCAGAGATCATTCTCGAAAATGCATTGATTAATGATTCTCCAGTAGGTGCAGTTATTCGTTCATATAAGTCTTCAATAGATGGGGTTCTACAAATTGATGCTGCATCAGCCAATAAAGGCATTGCGTATCGTTGCGCCAACATAGCTTCATGTGCAAAACCAGCCGAATAAAGCGAGTCTGTTACTTCCCACCATGTTGATTTTGAATCACGAACAAAACCAATTTCTTCTAAAATACTGTCAATAAATTCCTCTACTCCAGGAGAATAGGGAGCAGGATTATATTCATCAGCTAAGCTTTTGTATAATTCATCCACCACCATACCCGCAAGATCAGGCATACCATCATAAGGTTTCTCTGCACCTAAAGGTGTTGTTAGTAACGTCATGAAGTTAACTAAAAATGCACGCTCTAATGCTGTAGGATACCGGCAACCTAACTGTGTATCAAAGGGGTTAATAGAATATTCGGGGGTCATTCTTAAGCGATGGTACGCAACCAAGTGTCTTTTCGAAGCTGGCAATGCCTCTTTCAATAATGAAATAAGCCCACTACTCGATGGACCAATATCAATAATTGCGATACGAGGTAAACGCAGTAAGCCACCAGATAAGCATAAAGCAAGGTTGATCGCATTTGATAATACAGATTTACCAGATCCTGGGCGCGCGTAGACCAAATCGATCCAAGTAGTTTGCTCCGTTGATCCTGGCTGAAAAGGCCAAGGCTTGCCATCAGGTGTTCTAAAAAGCAATGCTCCTTTTGTCCAAGGTGAAGCAGGGCGTGTAATAGGTAGTATAGAGATTACTGCACTAAGAGGAGCAACAGTAGGAACCGCTGTGCTGTTGAGTGTAGTAGCTAACATACTAGAAACAAATCCTCCAAAAGGATCGCCACATATTTCAGAAACATCGGTTGAGCCCCATCCTTCAATCGCTTTAACTAATTCTGAACTTCTTTGACGCAATAAAGCTAATCTATCTTCAGGAGCCCAAGTTGTGGCAACAACTCGTAAGCGAACTATTGATTCATCTGTATTAAGCTGTATGTACTTTAATAAATTTACTGAATCACTAATCAGACGATTCTGGGCTGAGCTAAAACTTAAAATTGCAGCTAAGAGGCCTTTTAGTTTGATAGTCGAAAGACCTTCACTTTCAATCAGAAATGAAATTCTCCATGGAACATGTGAAGGCAATATACGTGCAAATAAATGAATAAAAGGTCTTAAATCTTTTGGAAATAAATCGATATATGTTGACGAATAAATCTTATCCCCAACTCTAACCGTCCGCAAATCCAATACTTCTGCATCTCGAGGGAAAACCTGTTTTGATAATGATGGCCATAATAGATCAGAAGCATCTCCTTCAAATTCATTAATCTCTCTGATTGTAACTTTGTCTCCAGGTAGACTAGCTCGCCAGTCATCGGCGGTAAAATCTGGATCTGCGGTCATGCGAATCGCATGTATCGCATCATGGACCTCCATTAATTTGGCAAAAACATGCAGGGATTCAAGATCATTCATAATCGAACGAACGTAAGCATCGTGTGTATCACGTAATTCGGGTATAGCTGCATAGATAGTTTGTGTATTTTTAAAAGGAGGAGCCTTCTTATCCTTAATCATTTGCGTTTTAGCTTTATTTGCTGCTTTTAATTGCTCTGAAGTTAAATTAAATGGCCGCGTGATTAGGACAAAATAAGTACGCTCTTCTGCACAATACAGCGACATGTAGTTAACTCGCTCTTCGAATAAATCGGATAAATTCAGTTCGAGTCGTTTTGCTGTTGCAGATGCTGGCTCATAAGTATCATTAATCAATTTTTTTATATTTTGTTTATCATGACTAAAATATACTTGTAAGGCATGCCCCGGGCGTCCCATAGCAGCTTGAAATGCATTAGTTAACCCTGAAATCAAATGGTCAAATTCCAAATTACCTGCAAGTGCCGATATACCTTCGATTTTTAAAACAGACAATAAAGTACCATCATGATTTACTAATACAGTCGGACTATCCGCTGTTTCTAAATCGATATATGATTCTGTTGTTTGCTTGAGCGAAGTACTTAGCCAGGCAAAGAAAGTATCCACTCCCTCGAAAAAAGATTCTGACCAATGCGCCATTGTGTTCCTCACATTTAACTTGAAATTTCTTCTAAAGCACTAGCAGCCCATTTTTCAATTTGTTTGCGAAATTTCGCTCTGGAAGGCAATAGAAGTATGTTTTTAAATAACTTAACCCTTCTTTCTTCGTCTTGTATGCCAGCATCAATCATAAGTTGACCGAATATAGCAGGATCACTTGTTCCTTCACCAAATTTTTCTTCAACAATTTGTGATCTAAATTTGAATCCTCGATAAATATTCTGTGCACTTGATTTATATCCTGTGTCATTAGTAATAGCACAAAACAATACATGACATAAACTATTTAATTCAGCTTGATTAAGCTCTGGAAGATATACTAAAGTACCTCCACCATAACCACCAACACCTACAGATTCAATAAAAAAGCATTGCGCACAAAAGCAGCATGCGGTCACTAAATTATCTAATTTGTTATTCGTATAGTTATTATCAAGATTTACTATCTCTTGAAATAAGCGAGCCTGAAATCCACAAAACTTACAGGTATATTTATCTCTTTGAAAAATTTTTTGCTCAAACGCCCTAAATCGTTCATCAACTTTTCGAGCTGAATACAAACGCCATGAACCTGGCGTAGCCATTAATTTTAATTTATATTTTTCTTGATTAACCGCCATATTCTTGGCTCACATGAATATACTATTTTATTGGCAATTATTCGCTGTCTATTTATTAAAAAATCCTCTCTCACTTTGAGAGAGGATTTTTGAAATTAATCCCATTATGATACAAGTAAGCCATTTCTAGCCACTAGTATAAACGGTACCAAGAGGACCAGAAGTTTTACCGCCACTTGAGCCGAACATGGTTGTTCCTGTAATTCCTAAAATAGAAGGCAGGAACAATAAAGCAGCAGCGATAAACACTAAAGCAATTGGTGTTCCTATTGGAATTTGTGTTGGGTTATCTTTGTGCTGTTTAAATTTCATAATCGCACCAATAGAAAATCCCAAACCAGCTAAATAAGAACCAGCAGTGATTAATTTGGTCAAGTTTGTGAATGATGATGTAATTGTTGATGCCATATTACCTACACTCATAGCAGCTGCATCTTGGCTGACGAAAGCCAATATGCCCAAACAAACCATACTGGATAACCAATATTTATAACTTGACTTACTTATAACTTTACTTTTCACCATTTTTCTCCCCAATTTTAAATTTAAACCAAAAAAACAATTTAAATACAATTTGTATAATTAAGAACCATACAATGTATTAATAAACATTTGAATAGTACCTACTATATTAATTGCTAGTATTCCTCCAAAAACATGGATCAAACCCTTTCCAGTTCCCCCTGGTGGTTGTCCCTGTGAAGCAGAACGTGCAATCAACACCCACCCCCTTACAAAGGCAACTAAGCCAATGACTTGAATCATAATTGTCAGTGGTTTTCCAACGGCACTCCCAGTACCGAAAAGTGTATCTAAAGTTGGATTACTACCACCTGTTGGTGCATACTGAAGAACATTTGTATAACCAAATGTAGTTTGCATCATTGTTTCAAATGCAGATGGAAAATAAATAAACAATGCGCCAACGAACAAATAAATTACAGGTTCCTTGATACTCGTATTACTCGACATCATTGTTCGTGCTTCACCATATACTTTTAAACTATATATAGCCTTAAATAAAAAAGCACATCCAATTAGATAAGCCCCTCCTGTAATTAAACGCTCTACAGGTATTAAATTATTTGCAACATTAGCTAAAATATTTACTTGACTTGATATCCAACAAGATACTGATCCGCCTGTACATGTATCAGCCATACTCAACCTCAACTATCTTCTTGACTAAACCTAATTACTCGACCTGAGCTCGTTAACACTCGACCTTCTAAAGAATCGATTAGTTTAACTACCCCATATCCTTCGATTTTTGATCCTTCTCTTACTGTAAGTGTAGAACCATTTGTGCCAATTAGCCAAGCCCGACCAGGAATTACTGCATTAATATAATAAATTATTTGTGGTGCTGCTGGTTGGACATGAATTATCCTTTTGATTAATTTAGGTTTTGTACGTTCCATCAGCACATTAATTTCTTCAGATTGTTTTGCTACTTGATTGCTTAACTCACTAATCACTTGATTAAGTTTGGTAATTTGGGCACTTAGAGCATTAACATTATTATTTACATTGCCCACTTGTTGATTCACTGAGCTAACCTCAGATTGAACTGTTTGTTGTGTTGCTTCAATAGAGGCTACCTTTTGTTGTAACTCTTTGCTCTCCTGAACTACTGGTTGTTGTATTTGGGGTTGTATTGGTTGTATTGGTTCTTGTGGAATTTCAGTTTGAGGTGGCTGTTGAGGCTGAGGAGGAGGAGTCACTTCAGCTACAGGAGCAGGAGTGATGCTCGCATCTGTAGGAACATTATTTGTTTTTCCAAAAAACATCCCACCGATAAATTTATACATTAGCATAATAAATACAACAACACCTACCGCAATTAACGCATTGCGTTTAATGTTTTTCCTTGGCTCCATTCCGCCTTGCCCCGTGGGAGTAGAACTTTTGGGACTGTATTCAGTATTCTCAATAGACTCATTTTCTAGAGAATCTAGTTCAGCGAATTTATACTCATCATTTTGATCATTATCTGCCATTTTTACCCGCCATTAAATAGATTTTACGTCTTGAGTAAATAAAACCCCTACAGGAGTTCCTGAATAAACCTCGACGGTTGGAGGTGTATTAAATAACACTTGAGCTTGTTGCCCCCATGTCTTACCAACTGTTGCCAACCCAATTACAGCATTTTCCAAGGTAGAGCGACCAACACCATTCGCAATGGTCACATTATTTCCAGTACCTGTACCACCAATAGTCACTGTTGTATTCGCAGATTGGAATGCATTTCCAAATCCTTCTAAAAATGAGGAAGCGAATAGAGAACCATAACGTAATAAGTAATGATTATTTGTTCTACTAGAAAGAGCTGTTCTTGCTGTATTAGGATCAATTGCATAGGCAGAAATTGAAATCGTTTTTGGTGCCCCAGGAATTGACATTGTATTAAATGTAATAACCATTTTATTAGCATTTGAAGGCAAATTAAAACTACCGATTAACTTAGTACCTTTAAGTCGTCCTGAAATAATAGTGGCAAGAATAGGCCCAGGCTCATCGCTATTGACCGAAGTATCAATCACTGCAAAGAGCACATCACCAGTTTTAATCATATTTACTGTATTATTTGATATTACAGTTGTTGAAGACTGAGTGACGCTACCTGGTGCAGCAGAGGCTGCTGCAACAGCAACCGCCTTTTCTCCCATATTTCCTTCACTATAGGCTTGCGTAGCCACACCTTTCCAATCGTTTAACAATGCATTTGCTGCATTTAACATATCATTACTTTTCTGTGCAATTTTTTGTTGGTACTTTTGCTCTGCTGCCAATTGATTTTGTTTATTTAGTATCGCCTGTAACTGTTGATTGCTGGCATTGCTGCCTGGCGTTGTTGCTGCAGCTCCTTGTCCTACAGATGGTATACCACTGAGATCAAATGCGCCTTGCTGCAGATTTGGGGTGCCTAAACCAGCTACTTGTGAAGACAACCCAGAGTTTTGTATTTCAGAAGCACTAAATCCTGCATTTTTTAAGTCGTTAGCATTATACCCAGCATCAACCAAATCTTTAGCTCCAAAACCCGCAGCTTTTAGCTGTGCTGCACTAAAACCTGCATCTCTTAATTCTTTAGCACTAAACCCTGCATCTTTTAATTCTTTGGCATTAAATCCTGCATTTTTTAAATCTGTTGCACTAAATCCTGCATCCTTTAATTCTTTAGCGCTAAATCCTGCATTTTTCAAGTCTGTTGCACTGAATCCTGCATCTTTTAATTCTTTAGCACTATACCCAGCATCTTTTAATTCTTTAGCACTAAACCCTGCATCTTTTAATTCTTTAGCACTAAATCCAGCATCTTTTAATTCTTTAGCACTAAACCCTGCGTCTTTTAATTCTTTAGCACTAAACCCTGCATCTTTTAATTCTTTAGCGCTAAATCCTGCATCTTTCAAATCTTTGGCACTAAATCCTGCATTTTTTAATTCAGCAGCAGTAAAACCTGCTTCTTTAAGTTCTTTAGCTGTATATCCAGCGTCCTTTAATGCTTTTGCAGAGCATCCTAAAGTTTTCTTAATCGCTAGAGCACTAACTCCTGCAGCTCTTGCTCTTTTCAAAGATTCAACACTGCAATCTGCAATACGCCCAGCGGCAATTGTATCTGCTGGGGTCAATCCTGCATTCGCTAGATCCTTATTAGAAAATCCGCTTGAAAGCAATTGTGTTGGTGTAAATCCTGCATCAAGCAATGATTGGGCACCAAAACCTGCGTTCTTTAAATCTGCGGGGCTGAATCCTGCATCTTTCAAATCTTTGGCACTAAAACCCGCATTTTTTAAATCTGAGGCACTGAATCCTGCAGCTTTTAAATCCGCAGCACTAAACCCTGCTGCTTTTAAATCAGCTGGACTAAACCCTGCATTTTTTAAATCAGCCGCACTAAACCCTGCTGCTTTTAAATCTGCTGCACTAAATCCTGCTGCTTTTAACTGTGCTGCACTACATCCTGCATTTTGTCTAATCAGTGCCGCGCTGACTCCTGCTGCTCTTTCTCTTTTTAGAGTCTCAACATCGCAACCTGCATTCTTTATAGCATCAGGAGTAAATCCTGAAGGTAATTGTCCCTGTGCTGCATTGATATCTGCTGGAGAATAGCCTGCACCAGCAAGAGATTGTGGCGTAAAACCTGCATCTGATAAATCTCTAGCATTATATCCTGCTGCTTTTAGCGCTGCGGGAGTAAAACCAGCATTTTTCAAATCCTTAACACTAAATCCTGCATTTTTTAAATCCGCAGCACTAAACCCTGCATTTTTTAAATCTGCTGCACTGAATCCCGCATTTTTTAAGTCCGCGGGATTGAATCCTGCATTTTTTAAATCAGCGACAGTAAACCCAGCATTTTTTAAATCCGCAGCGCTAAATCCCGCATTTTTTAAATCAGCCGCACTAAATCCAGCATCTTTTAGGTCCGCCGGGCTAAATCCTGCATTTTTTAAGTCGGTCGCACTAAATCCTGCATTTTTTAAATCAGCGGCAGTAAAGCCTGCTGCTTTTAACTGCGCTGCACTACATCCCGCATAACGTGTAATGAGTTCCGCACTAACTCCTGCTGCCTTTTCTCTTCTTAAGGCATCCACATCACATCCTGCCTTCTTTACATCATCAGGAGTAATTCCTGGTGGTAATTGACCTTGCGCGGCATTGATGTCTGCTGGAGAATAACCTGTATTGGTAAGATCTTGTGGAGTATACCCCGCATTTAATAAATCTCTAGCAGTATATCCTGCTGCTTTTAAATCAGCGGGAGTAAATCCTGCGTTTTTCAGATCTTTGGCACTAAAACCTGCATTTTTTAAGTCAGAAGCAGTAAAGCCTAAAGCCTTTAAATCGGCCGCACTTAATCCTGCATTTTTTAAGTCTGCGGCAGTAAATCCTGCATTTTTTAAGTCTGTGGGACTAAAGCCAGCTGTTTTTAAATCAGCTGCACTAAATCCTGCTGCTTTTAAATCAGCTGGAGTAAATCCTGCATTTTTTAAATCTGTGGCACTAAACCCTGCATTTTTTAAATCAGCCGCACTAAACCCTGCATTTTTTAAATCAGCCGCACTAAACCCTGCCGCTTTTAAATCAGCTGCACTAAATCCTGCTGCTTTTAAATCAGCTGGACTAAACCCTGCATTTTTTAAATCAGCCGCACTAAATCCTGCATTTTTTAAATCAGCCGCACTAAATCCTGCTGCTTTTAACTGCGCTGCGCTACATCCTGCGTATTGTCTAATGAGTGCTGCACTAACCCCTACTGCCCTTTCCTTTTTTAAGGTCTCAACATCACATCCTGCTTTCTTTATATCATCAGGAGTAATTCCCGGTGGTAACAGACCCTGAGCTGCATTGATATCTGCAGGAGAATAACCTGCAGCCTGTAATTCGTCAGGAGTAAAACCTGCATTCCTCAGATCTCTTGCATTGAATCCTGCTGCTCTTAACTCTGCTGCAGTAAATCCTGCGTTTTTTAGATCTGCGGGACTAAATCCCGCTTCTTTTAAATCTGCTGCACTAAATCCTGCTGCTTTTAAGTCTGCAGCACTAAAACCTGCATCTTTTAGATCTTTAGGGCTAAAACCAGCGTTTCTTAAATCACTAGCGGTAAAACCAGCTGCTTTTAAAGCTGCGGCACTACACCCAGCATATTGTTTGATAAGCGCAGCACTAACCCCAGCTTCCCTTTCTTTTTTTAATGAATCAACATCACATCCCGCTTTTTTAATATCGTCAGGGGTAATTCCAGGTGGCAGTTCTGTCTCTGCTGCTTTAATATCAGCAGGAGAATAACCTAGGTTAGCTAGATCTTGTGGCGTATATCCAGCATTTAATAAATCTCTCGCAGTAAATCCTGCTGCCTTTAAATCTTCTGGAGAAAAACCTGCTCTTTTCAAATCTGCAGCACTAAATCCTGCATTTCGTAATTCTTTAGCAGTAAAACCCGCTGCTTTTAATTGTGCAGCACTACATCCACTAATACGTCGAATCGCAGAAGCAGTCACACCTGCCTTACGTAATTTAGTTAATGCATCAACACTACAACCCGCTTTTAAAACATCAGCAGCAGTAATTCCATTAGGTAAACCACTGGCTTTGGCGATTTCTTCTGGAGAATATCCTGCTCCTTTAAGTTCATCATCAGAAAAACCAGCATCTTTAAGTTCTTGAGCTGTGAATCCTGCATTACGCAGTTCACAAGCATTAAAACCACAATCCTTTAAGCGAGCAGCACTAAATCCTGCATCTTTAAGTTCTCTTGCATTATATCCTGCAGCTCTTAATTCTTTACAGGGACAAATTTGACCCAAATCTTTCAAACCATAACCATTATCTTTTAACTGAGCACAACTACATGCTGCCTTTAAGTCACTTAATTGAGCTCCTTGGCTTACAACCTGAGACATAGCGCTTTTAGAGCATCCACTGTTTTGTAATGTTTGCAACCAAAGGCTTTTTTGAGCACCCTCATCATTCTCTCTCGCTAAAGTGACAAAACCTACACCACCACTTTGTCCATCTTGTGAGCCAATTACCCCAACACCTTCACCCAATGCTTGAGTTCTAATGATTGTTGGAATAGCGCTCCCTCCAGATTTTTCTGCTTTTTGTGCCTGACTGATATTTTGCTCTTCCTGTAAACGAGCATATTGAGCTGTAGGATTAAGCACACCAGGAATTGATTGGATAGACCCTGGGGTATGACCAAGAGTTGCTGTTGCTGTTGGGCCCGAACCAGCTCCTCTTAATTTCACATACCCTATCACTACAGCTAAAATTAATAAAAATACTGTAAAAATAATAATAACCCGAGTACGCGTATTCGAAAAAAGCGATTTTAAATTTTCTTTTTTACCAGCCATTTATAACCCTTCTACCTTGAGCTGCATGACCTTCCCATGCCAGGAAACTAATAATACCGGAGATTTTTGCATTTCATATGCATGCGTTCCATCTGCACTGGTCATACTTGCTAACCAGCCCGGTGACAATATAGTAAGATTGGTTCTTACATACATTCTGTCGTTGGCTAACCAAGCACGTGCATCACCTCCTGTAATCACCAAACGCTTGCTTGCGGGAGGTGGCACACCATCTAAAACATGGAGAAGCAGTTCACTCGCGGAAGGAGGAATTCCTGTCTCTAAAGGCATAGTTTTAGCATTGGGCCCATAACCTTGCACACGTAAATCAACTCGATAATCTACTGCTTTTTGTCCCGGTATCAGTGTTAGCATTACTGGGGTATTTAAGCCTCGTAATCGAACAGCTAAATTTCCATAATTGTATGCTTTCATTGCCTGAATCATTAACGTATTACTGGTTTTATCCCATACAATATTGAATGCATTGGGATCGCCTAAATCATATGCTCCAATTGGCCAAGGTGCTCCTGAAGAATCAAGAAAAACTAATGAGGTAACAAATCCTTGTGCCAAACGAATCACAGGTGGCGTTGAACCTGGAGATAAATTAACAAATTGAGATGTTGCTGTAGGCTTCGGCGGCGTCCCAACGGGTGAAGACTTGGCGTATTCCATAGTATCATTCATTTGTTTTAATTGTACTACTTGCTCTGTGTTCAGCGGATACAAATTTTTTGTCATATCCCTAAATGCTTTATTATTGATTACCTCTTCATCATTTTGGCTTATAGCCTGTTGATTAGCAGCAGGTGGTTGAGGTTGATTCACTATATTTTGCGTTTGTTTAGGCGCTTTATAGAGATCATTAGCCAATGGAATAGGAATATTATTTTGATCTTGATTTTGTCCAGGCGCAGGGTTTGGAGTAGGTGTTGTATTTTGACCTGCTTGCATCGCCTGGTTTTGTCCCGCTGGTTGATTTTGTGACAAGCGTTGTTGCAACAAGCGTAGCTGTTGTAACGCTTGCTGGGCACTATCATCTTGCGCAAAAGATGAACCAATCATTGAGAAAGTTCCACAAAGTAAACAAAATTTTAAAAACCAATTCAGCTTGTTCATTAGGATACCCCACCTGCGGCAGGCCCGACTACAAATTGTGAGATACCAATTCCTCTAGGTGAATTTAAAGCTGAAACACGGGTAATTAACATAGTTACCACATTATTTTGCTGTGTAAATTCACTAGCGCTTTGGTAGGTTACTAATATAGGCATTTGTACCCGCCAAGAATAATTTCCATTTAACACACCTTTTTGCAATATAATAGGAGCGCGCGTTGCTACAGCAGATACAATAAGTTTTTTAGCTTTCACAGCATCTAAGTTATTTGATTGTTGCAATGCATTAAGAAATTGGTCCCAACCTTCAGGAGTAAAAAATCCAGAAGAAGCCTGCAATTCATCTCTATAATTAACGAAATTATAGGTAAAAGCCGCGATTGCAGCCTGATTTGCCCATTGTAATACCGCAGAATCTGATTGGTTAGGTTCATTTAAAGGAAAAAGTGGCGTAATCCGACCATTAATGCTTGTAGCAAAATATTTAGGAGCAGGTGGATGAGTAATCATATACACCAGCATAGAGGCCAGTATGATATTGACTATAAGAGCAATGAGCAACGCAAGAACCACCTTACGTTGGCTATCCTTATAAAAGGTATTTCTTAACGCAACAGTTGTCAAGGCATCTTCGGCCATAATATCCTCGTTTATCGCTTATTCTGGTATCAATTTATCCTCACTATCCGATGGCGGATCAGGAGGAAGTAATGCTTGTGCGGAATAATTAGGGGATAGCATCGGACTTAATTTTATAGGTGGCGCTATCCCACTCGTTGCATAAAAATCCCGTTCAGGTTCTGATAAGTACATATAAAGCAACGATAAACACAAAACGCAACTCAATATTAAAGAAACAATCAATGCAACTATACCCCGTCTATATACATTAACATCAAATCGTTTACTTTTCTTTATCAAATTCCAGGTTTCACGACTCATCGCATCCCCTATGCTACAGCTCGTCTAAAAGTAATTTCTACTCGAGCATTTACCGAGTTATCACCACCTTGGGTATATGCAATTATAGGTTTATCACTACCCAATCCTTGTGTAAATATAAAACGGCTATCTACACCTTGAGACCAGAGATATTCACTAACTACGCGTGATCGAGCTAGAGTTAATGCGTGCTCTCTTTGTGGTGATATATATTTATTACTGTAACTAGCTATATTAATTGCAATTTTGCGAAATTGCTTTAGGAAGACAGCTATTTCATTCAACAAAGCATAGGACTTCCATTTTAAATGGGGAGTTTCTGGTTCAAATAAATAACGTGCTGGGATACTAACCATGTAATCTTGGCCTATGGTGATTACTTTTACTCCTTTCCTATTTAAGTTTTTGGCGAGTTTCATAATGGAAGCATCACAAGCCCCTAAAACTTTACATGGGTACTTAGGCTCCTCTTTATCAAGAGCCCAATAATCACGGCTACAGGAGGTCGCCATTAATAAGGCAGTCAATCCAACAGCCCAGATTAGATTAATACGTACCACTCTCACTCGTTATCCTCATATTTCAAAATAATAATCCTAGATTCTGACTGTAGTTTTCTTACATTTTCTTCTTTTAGAAAAGTCTATAAATCATTACGTTACAATGAATTCAATAAAATATCTATTTTTTTAAAAATTTATTTATTGCTTTACATTTTTTTGAAAAAAAATAGATCCAAGTGCTTTGTTTTTTTTCAAAAAAATGAGAAAAATAGAACATCATTTTTAAAACCATTTTATTTATTAGAAAAAATAATCCTAGAAAAAGCAGTTGAGTTCGTTGCGAGCAAGCTAAGGATGCTGAAGATGGTGGATTTTTTTAAATTTTTTTGTGAACGCAGTAGTCACCACTACGGTGAACAAAAAAAATTAAAAAAATCCAGCAGATTCAGTGCTCTTAGCTCGCAGTAGGACTTAACTGCTTTTTCTAGGATAATAGAACTAACTGCTTTTCTAGGTATACTTCTAGGTAATAGCAGAATCGTTGATTTCAAGAAAATAGATTTAGCCATGGAAAACATGGCTAAAATGCGATAAACAAAAGATTGAACATTAAGTTAATTCTTCGTCAGCTTTTTGATTTGCTCTTTGGCGTTCACTCACAATTTTTTCAGTTAATGACTTCACTATATCAGTTAACTCATCTGGTGCAATAAAATCTCTTTCTTCAGGTGGATAGCTGGTTGCTAATTGGAAATCCTTAATCAGTTCATTAGAGACTGTACCTGCGTATTTATCTTTAGCTCCAGCCAAACGCTCAATATGCATCATCTGATTGCGTGTTTCATTGATAGGTAATAAAGCCTCGGAAAATGCGTTCTTATCACTTACCAAAATTGGTGGGTCATTTGGATTTACTCGCAAAGGACTAAAGATTGTTAATACTCCTTCGATCTCCTCTTCAATCAAGTCTTCAACAGGCTCAGGTTCGTTATAGCTATGGAATGCAATTAAAGCAGATACACCACGCTCTATAGGCTCTTCTACAACTGACTCGCGCAATAGTTTACTAATAAGAGTTATTTCCTCATTTTCTACTTGCTTATCAATTGACAGATCACCACTATCCAAAATTTCCTGGAAGGAGGTTAATTGTTTTTGTAATTTCATTAAGTAATCATCTGGTGGAGACTCTACTTTCAAAAATTGATTTATTTTTAATTGCTTAACCGGCTTTGGATTTGCATAAAACATTCGTGCACGCACTATTTTTGATTTGAAAAATATATGTGACTCGCCCTCTGTTTGCTCCTTTAAATCCAGTAAGTCCACACGAGCTCTCTTTTCAAATGAAGAGCTTTTGCTGTCCATATAAGTATTCGCCATACTCGTATCTTTAGCTTGGAAGGAATCTACTTTAGTTACGTAGGCCTCACCAGCCGTCTTTGTAAAGAAGTCCCATGTTTCCGTAGGATCTTCCAATTTCATACATATTTTAATGTTTGTGTTTGCACCAATTGATGCAGCCTCTTCTTTAGATGCCTTTTGGAATGCTGGTAAATCTTGTCCTGCAAAAATTGCTGAGAACCCAAGAGAACGAGCTTGTGCAGGTACTACTGCAAAACCTTGAACCGCATAATACCCATACTCATCAAGAATACACATGTAAGGAGTTGGAGCATTTGTTGGTTTTCTTAAAATTACATCCCGATAATCTCCCTCAACATCTTCTCCCAAACCTGCTGCCATCATTGCCTTTAATGAAGAAACAATAATTTTACCTAAGTTGGATAACTCATCAGGAGATTTTTCCAATGCAGGTAATAGCACAACTAATATTCTTCGATTCAATACTACATCTTTAAAATCCACTTCGGCTAGATTAGTACGAACAATATGGCCGTAGGTATCTGCCAAGGATGAAAACGCCCTTACCAGCTGCATCGTGATAAAACCATGTTGCTCCAAAACTTGCGACACTTGCTTTCCTTTTTTCTCCTTATTATAGCCTGGCAAGGTACCTAAATAGTTACGTAAAGGGTCTGTAACCAATTTTGGAATCGACTCAATGTTCACACTTTCCTGATTATCACGTGGGAAAATTTTATCAACGACTATGGTTTCTAATCGAACTAAATCAAAGTAGTTACGGATAGTATCCGCATCAAGAAGTATTGCTCCCTCATCACGCATATAAACCAGAAGACGCATCAACGCTTCGACGAAGGCAATCGCACGGCCCTTCCACATGTCTCCGTCTCCCCCTCCTTTGGAATCCCCCATCAAACTTACTACAAGTTGGGTTAACATACTGGAAGAACCTTGAGAAAAAGGATTAAACGTATTAGACAGTCTTTTTTCTTGTGGACCGATAATATCTCGCGCACCAGTCATGAAATTAATCAACAATAAATCATCTTCACGCCCCATACTTCTGACCATAGAAAAAACTTTAGCATAGAGTGAGTTATCACCTTTACCATCCACATAAATAAAACCACTGGCTTGTACCAAAGCATTAAAAGCAATAGAAACCAAACATTCTGTTTTACCACTACCTGTAGAACCAAAAATTAATGCATGTGTACGCATATCATCGTTAGCAAACCATAATTCATGACCTGTTTTACGGTCATTACCAAAAAAAGTTATACCGCGTGCTATATTGGGTTGGTTAATACCAGGCTTCATATCGTTGTAATCTTTTACGCGAGAAACCTGGGGAAGACGAAAGGGTAGACCTTGTTTCCGCGTAAAGCTGAAAAGAAAACAAGCGCCTCCAACAAGCATCAAAAAAGTTGCTGCTTCCGAAAAATAATAAGCCATTGCTGATAAGGTAAAAAGTACAATCGAAATATTTGTAGGATCACCAAAGAAATCTGACAGCCGTTGTGTCAGAGTACGAGTATCCCTAAGTAATAAAGTAGGATCTAACTCATGACGAGATTCAATACCGCGCATCATGGTTCTAATTCCTCCATTTGTCGAGGTGTTAACTTAACTTCTTTTATGGCAACTTCTAAGGCTTTTATTGCTTCATCTATCATCGGAACCAAAGAACGACGCCCCATTTCTTTCTCTGCTTTCCAATGAGCAAAAGGTCCTGCAACTTCTGCGTAGGGTGTTTGTCTACCAACACAATTAAGCATATACCATAAGCGTCTATCTATAGGTTTTAACCATAAAAACTCTGAAGCAGGCACTACTCCATCCAATCGAGCTTTCTCAAGTAATGAAGCTATTACACTTAAAGTATAGGCATGTTTTGCAGTAACTTCCTGCACTAATTCTGTGTTTTTATATTTTTCGATTACTGGTCTTGCAACAAAAAAATCAGGTTTACCAGCAACATAAGTTCTGTCTATAGTTGCTAAAATATTATTGGCAGCATCCCTATCTCGATTTATTCGGGCAATAAAAACAGCTGCTAATGCATACGCCTGTGGGGAGCAATGCTCAAAACCATCCCAATACGGGCCTAATTGTAGCGTAAAAACACGTTTTGCATCTCCTCTACGAATACCTGCAGTCATTTCTTGTCCAGGTACCGGATTATCTAATAAAGCATCTTCTTTTTTTAGTAAATTGTATTTACGAGCAAACTCCATTGGAGTCATAGCCATCGCCCAAGGGCCTTTATTCACATCTTGGCTTACTAAATCCTCTTTAACAATAGGCATAATTGCAGGCCAATTGAACTGCTCTTGCTCACACAGTTTTTTCATATTATAAGTTTTTCGGAATTTTAAAGTAATATTTGAGCGGTAAAGAATAACAGCTAAAGAAAGAAGCACAACAACTACAGGATAACGCATAAAATTACCAACTTCCTGCGTCGTAGCCACTAACTGCCCCCAATCCACAGCATTAGGATCGACTGTTTGCATCAGATAAATCAACTCAGACAACTGCTCGTTATGAACAAACAGATTAACCAATTTTGCTTGCCAGATATTCACTTGGAAAACAAAAATTACAATATACTGATGCCCCGTTTTCCAAATTAGATATCCAGTTATAAACACAAGGACCATGATCCAAATTGGAGCCATGGAATTATCAGAACCTTGTTGTTGACCACCTTGTTGTGCCATTAATAATTATTTTAAAAGTTCACTTATTTTAAGTATATACTGCTCTAGGCTAATTTTGCGAGAGATGGCAGAGGATTATTTGCTTCTTCTAACTACGAATTGAACCATTAAAATAAGATTAATGTTCTTTAATCAAACGACCACGGCTGTATTGGTAAACACCACTTATATGAACAAAGCGGCTAATATTTTCTAAGTGCAACGTTTTGTCTTTGAGGGTTAATAGAGTATTACCAAGCTTATCAACAATTGCTTTATCGGGATGGAGGGGAATAATATCCGTAGAATTAATATAAATAGCTACATAAGCTTCATTTTGCTTATTTTCTTTAGTTTTTAATAATGCTTGCACTTGTTCTTCTTCTGCATATATTGGCCTAGAAATCATTTGGCGGGGTAAATTAACGATAATTCTTTCCCAAGATTGAATATTGGAACCATCTGCTGAATATAAAGAAATAAAGATCTCTTTTTGATTACTTCTTAAAGCGAGTCGATGTGCTAAAAAAGCATCTGTTATGACTTGTTCTCTACTACGCGCACTGGCTTTTTTTGCAAAATTATCCCGAATTTCATTCAAATTCTTACCAATAGCCCGTAAAAAATTAGACTTCTCCCAAGGTCCATTTTTAATGGCCTCATCCAAAGCTTCAAGAATGGCTTTATTTTGCTCATCATTGAGTAGATCTTTCATACATCAAACGTAACCCTATAAACTATAATCATTGTAAAATTATAACAGCAAATTATTATTTATTGTTTTAAAAAGAGAAAATCGTAATAAATTTATAAATTTCTATTACGAAAAAAGGAAACGATGAACGCTACTCAAAAATTACATTGGGCGTGGAGATTGACTTAATTGAGCATTGGTTAGTACTTCTTGACGACACTTTTCTAACTGTTGAATTGCGTTTTCACAATCAGCAACTTCTGCAGTATTTTGACTTTGCATTTTCACTTTCATTATTTGAGTAACTCTTTTCTCCAACGCTTCAAGAGTACCTGCTAAATATGCGGCATCTTCGGTAGTCGCCTTTTCATTATCAGTCGCATGTCCTGTATTTGAAGACGGACTAAAAAAACCCTTCGAATATGCCATCGTACTACCCCCCCAACACATAAATCTTAATTTATTTAAGACTAACAGAAGAAATATCTAAATAAATTTAATACTCCAATTTCTTTCGATTTCTTTACAATAAATCTAAAAACGCCTAATCATACATTAACTCATCTAACGGGGTATAATCACGACTCGGCCCACCTTGAATTAACTCATTCACTACATCAGTCATACACAACAAACGCAAAACATTCGGTGTAACTTCATCAAAAACAACTCTCAATCCTAATAAAGCGCCCTCTGCTTCATCAAATGAAGCTCCTAAGCCATAACCTAAGCATAAAGAACATAATTGATCAGCCCGCTTCGCAATTGCTGGTAACAGCCCGGTATCCGCAAAAACCTCTTCAAAACTTACAAATCGATCATTAAGATAAAATTTAGCATTTAAACCTTTAGCAATTATAACCATACATTTACTAATATCCTTTTCCATAACTAATTATCGCCACCAAGGTTGTGAAGATTTTAGAGAGCCTGCTAAGAAACTTCTTATCCATCGTAAAAAAACAGGTACAGTGAAGCCGTAGTGTTCAATAATACCAAACAACACCGCGGAAACCAAAACAAATATACCTGTCCATACTCTAATATGCATTAGAAATAAAAAGAGCGGGAACGCCGCACGCGCATCAACTATAAAAAAACGTGCGCTTCGTGCAGAATCTCTCCAATGTGCTGTCTCAGCAAAGCCCCCTGCCATACTCAATGCCTCAAAAAAATTGTTATCCTTTAGAAAAAGTATATACCCAAAAAAAAGGATTAGCACCTTTATTTTAGTACTATTTGTAGATAACTTGATATCAAGATTATGGCCCTTTCCAATGTTTTAGAAAGGGCTTTGATAGGTAGAATTACTTACGGATGATGACTGCTTAATGGATGACTGCGTAATAATATGATTAAGAATTCAGCTCTTATCCATCGGCGAATATCCTTTAGAAAAAGTTGCTCCTAAAATATTAGTAAGAACTTCATCCATTTTAGGTTTCTTAGATGGTTTTAATTGAGGTACAGCAAAACCTTCTCCTGGCTCTCCTGATTTCTGTTCCAAAACCTCCTCGGAACGAGGCTCATTTTGTCCAACAGCAAGTTTTCCTAACATTGTAGAAGTGCTGTTTTTACTCATCTGAACTCCTCTTATCACACTGATAACTATAAATTAGCATAAACAACTTAAGGAATTATTAAGACAATTAAATATTTATAAAAAATACTATTGAGTAGTCTGTGTATTTTCGTTATGTTAAAACAACCTATAGAAAATAGGTTCAATTGTCATTTATGGACGAATGCATTGCTCAACTAACAATAGAGCCCTTGCCTAGCCCGTAGATTTTGCTTTAGAACACGATATCTCTGTTTCAAGGATAAAGAGAATTTACACGATAAATACGCACACTGAAACAGAGATTTCGCAGTAATCAAGCAAAGATACAGCTGATGCAAAAGCTCTAATTTAAAAATTGAAGCGATTGAGAAACCATAGAGTCTCTATGAAATAGAGCTCTAGTTAAGGAGGAAATATGGCTAGAGGTGAAGTGAAGTGGTTTAATAATGCTAAGGGCTGGGGCTTTATTATCCCAGAAAATGGTGGTGATGATATTTTTGTCCATTTTTCATCAATTCATGGTATAGGTTATAAAACATTAGCTCCAGGACAAATGGTCAACTATGATGTAGAGCAAGGTGATAAAGGTTTACATGCGACTAATGTTCTTGTGCTTAATGAAACCGCTGATGCTGAAATAGCTTGATTAAGTTAACGCAGTATCCTATGGTGCTGCGTCCATAAATCGCAACTTAGTTAAATATTAGACAATTAATGCATTAAAATCTGTCTTCCTGTATGATTGCTTAATTTATTTGAAAGCTAGATATATTGTGAAGCGTGGTTTGTTACTTATTAACCTTGGGACCCCTAAAAGCACAGATATTCTATCTGTCTGGAGCTATTTATGCGAGTTTCTCACTGATAAGCGTGTTATCGATCTACCTCCTTTGCTTCGTTACGTGTTAGTTTACGCTTTTATCTTACCACTTCGCTCAAAACGATCTGCCCGTGCTTATCAATCAATTTGGACGGAACAAGGCTCGCCTTTATTATTCCATAGTCAAAATTTAATGACACAAGTACAAAATGCGGTTGGAGCAGACTGTAAAATTGTACTAGGAATGCGCTACGGAGAGCCCTCTATCAAGGTTGCATTAGACCAATTAAAAGACTGCGGATCCATTACAATTTTGCCTTTGTACCCGCAGTACTCCTCAGCAGCTAGTGGTTCAGCAATTGCGGAAGTCTTTCGAATTATCAGCTCCTGGGATCTAATTCCCTCAATTACAATTATTCGTGATTTTTTTCAACATCCAGCCTACATCAAAGCTCAAGCGAGAATCATTAAAGCACATTTTAATGAGCAAACTCATGTTCTTTTTAGCTATCATGGGATTCCTGAACGACAAATCACTAAAAACAACTGTAAATCAATTTGTAGCAAACCATGTCCTACATCAAGGAAAAACATTCAAGAATGTTATAGAGCGCATTGTTATCAGAGCAGTCAATTATTGGCCAAAGAATTGGCATTATCGACCAATCGTTACAGTACAGCATTCCAATCAAGGTTAGGAAAAACTCCTTGGATAAAACCCTATACTGATGAAACTCTAGCTGAACTAATTGCTAAAGGTATTAAAAAACTCATGATAGTTTGTCCATCTTTTGTGGCTGATTGCTTGGAAACTTTAGAAGAAATAGGAGTCAGAGCGAAACAACAATGGATGGCACTGGGCGGTGAAGAGTTAATTGTTACACCATCCATGAATACTGATCCAATGTGGGTAAACGCTATTGTTGAAATAACGCACATGCAACCTAATTCCAACATAGGAGCACCTTGTGAATCCACGATTAATTCGTAACATTCTCTCTTCAAAATTTATAATTATTGGATTATTAGGCACGGTGCTT
Organism: Legionella gratiana; assembly: GCF_001467695.1. Taxonomy (GTDB): domain Bacteria; phylum Pseudomonadota; class Gammaproteobacteria; order Legionellales; family Legionellaceae; genus Legionella; species Legionella gratiana. The sequence goes on along the minus strand of NZ_LNYE01000029.1, from coordinate 134,831 downwards.
ATCCTCTTAGGCGTTTACCTTCTCATTTATTACCCTAGACCAAAACTTAACTCCTCTTCCCCTAAAATAGTTGAAGTTACCACGGTGACTCCAACTACTATTGAAAAAACAATAAAACTTATAGGAACTATTCGTCCCAGACATGCAACTATTCTTATTGCTAAAGGATCTGGAATGCTTGATACACTCATGACTTCAGGTCAAACTGTTCGAAAAGGTGACTTAATTGCAAAAATTACCAATCCAGATATTGAAAAAAGTTATCAACTTTCCAAGGAAACAGAACAATTAGAAAATATTCAATATCAACGTCTCAAAAGCTTACAAAAAACGGGCTTTGTTAGTGCACGAGAAGTAGAGGAGAAAAAAAGAATCTGGATTGATGCACAAAGAGAAAAAGCTAAAACTAAAATTGAGCTAAAAAATATGCGGTTTTATGCTCCATTTAATGGCGTGATTGGGGCGTTTAAAATCAAAGAAGGAGCTCAAGTGACTGAAGGTGCGCCAGTAGTAACCATTTATGACCCTAATTCTTTAATCGTCGAAATAGATGTCCCTTGTACTAATAATAATTCAATTGAAGAAAATCAACCCATTTATATATTTAATCAACTTTATCATTTAAGCCACGTACAAAAAATGATCGATGATGAAACGCACATGTGCCCTGCAGATGTAGAAATACAATGCACTCATTGTTTAGTAGGAACCAATGTGACTGGACAGCTTGTGGTAAATAAAAAAATAGATACATTAGTTATTCCTACACAAGCTCTATTTTTAAAGAAAGGTAAAACACATATTTATAAAGTGATTAATAATAAAATAGAACTTGTTGCGGTCAAAACAGGCTTACAAGAAAAAGAGAACGTAGAAATTATTTCAGGTTTACGACCTGGAGACCAAATAGTAAGTAAAAGTCCAGAGCGATTATATCCCGGAATGGATGTCTTAATTTACAAAGGCTAAAACACTCTATTATGAAATTTACAAGTTATTTCCTAAAACATCCGGTTATTGCAATCATTCTTAATTGCATGATTCTTCTTCTAGGAATACTTTGCTTTCACTCCTTACCCCTCAGAGAATATCCTAATATCAGCTTTCCAGTAATTACCATCAGCACGAACTATCCTAATGCTAGCCCTGAATTAGTTGAGTCTGTGGTAACCAATCCATTAGAGGAGCAGCTTGCTGGTGTTGAGGGACTGGAGTCAATAACCTCGCGTTCTAATATAGGCAATTCTTATATTACACTACGGTTTCGTCCAGGAACTGCTATGGAAAAAGCACTTAATGCTACCCATGAAGCAGCACGATTAGCCCAAGCCCAGCTTCCCACAACTGTAAAAGCACCAGTAATTGAACGCCAAAAACAATCCGATGGCTTACCATTCATAGGGATAGCTCTAGAATCTTCTTCTTTAAATTTTGGCGAACTCACTCATTATGCAAACCTGAATTTAAAAAATTCTTTTCGCAGTCTTAAAGGCGTCTCATCGGTGGAAGTGTGGGGACAACCCTTTACTTATGCTATTAAACTGGATCAGAAAAAATTGCATGCATTTGGCATTAATGTCGATGAGATAGCTCATGCAATTGCCACTAATCGTCTGTCTTTACCTGCGGGAAATTATCAAAATAAAATTCCTACCACACTTGATTTTGAGTTGAAAACTCCAGAAGATTATGAAAATCTAGTCATTAAAACACAAAATCATCATCCTGTTTTTCTTAAATCACTCGCTCAAGTTCAATTAGCAACGGACAACAATCAATTTCGCGTTAAAGTTAATGGTCATTCTGGCTTAGTGCTCGCCATTAATCGCTCCAATGATGCAAATCCCATTGATGTTTCGCAAAGTGTACGCAAAGAATTGGAGACTTTGCAAAAAAATTTACCTGACGATCTAAAAGTCAATATCATTATTGATCAATCTGAATTTATCCAGGCTTCTCTTAAAAACATTCAATCGACAATTGTGGAGTCTATTTTTTTGGTTTTAGCAATCATTTTCATTTTTCTAAGGAATGTACGTGCTACCATCATTCCGTTGATTGCTATCCCAATTTCACTGTTCGGCTCTTTATTATTTCTGAAAATTGCGGGGTTTAGTATTAATCAAATGACCCTTCTTGCCATGGTATTAGCTGTAGGATTGGTTGTTGATGATGCGATTATTGTTCTTGAAAATATTTGGCGTTATATCGAAGATGGTTTCTCACCAATGGATGCGGCATTACAAGGAGCAAAGCAAATAGGTTTTGCCATTATTGCAATGACACTCACATTAACTAGTGTTTATGCTCCTATTGGCTTTATTGAGGGCATGCTGGGTCAATTGTTTATTGAATTTGCAGTTGCCTTAGCAGGAAGTGTTTTTATTTCAGGAATAGTCGCATTGACTCTATCCCCCTTAATGTGTGCAACGTTTCTCCATAAAAATACAAAACAGCTATGGCCAATAATCGATAGTGCTCTTGCCCATTTAGCGCAACTTTATTACAAGTTACTCAATTTAATTATTTATCGAAAGAAAACTATTTTCTTTGTACTAATGCTTTCACTTGGCTCAAGCTTATTACTTTATAAAATAATGCCTGGCGAAACAGCTCCGAAGGAAGATCGAAGTTTAATAGGAGTCTATACCCCACCTATATCAGGAGATAACTTAGATACCATGGAAGCAAATGCTAAACGTGTGCAACAATCCATAGGTACACTATCTGAAGCTCAAAATACATTAACCTTTTTGGGTGATTGGGGCAGTAGTATTGTTATGCCTTTAAAATCTCATCAACAAAGAAACCGCTCTGCAGATCAAATTGTTCATACATTAAAACCCAAGGTAGAACAATTGCCTTCTATAGATGCCACAGTTTGGAGCTGGGATTCAGGTTTACCTGGAGTCGATGATGCTCGCAATAATTCTGAACTCGAGCTAGTCATTTCTACTACTGAAAATTTTCGGCAATTATTTGAAGCCACAGAGCATTTTAAAAAGGTGCTGGATCAAAATAAAAAATTTACCTCGATTCGTTATGATTTACGACTCGACTCCATGGGATATTCTATAAATATAGATAAAAATGCCTTGGCTCAATTAGGCTTAACCCCCACTCAAGTTGCTAAAACCATAGAAGTTTTTTTCAGTGGTGATAAGTCCTTATCTTTTCAGAAAGATGGCATCTCTTATAATCTCTCATTGCAAGGCATGTCTAAGCCTTGGACTTTAGATGAGCTGTATCTGACTACTCCTTCGGGAAAACGTATTTCATTAGGCTCTGTAGCTCAAATGAAAAGACGTGCCCAACCTACTGCATTAGAACATGTGAATCAAATGCGCTCCACAACCTTGTATGTCCAATTACCTGAAAAGCAATCCTTCAAAAAAGGGATGGATCAACTTTTAAAATTAGCAAAGGAGAATCTTCCCAGCCCATATAAATTAAGTTGGGCAGGCGCCGCAAAAGCATATAATGAATCATCACAGACTATGATCGTGTTGTTCACTTTATCATTACTTTTTATTTATGCCATTCTAGCTGCTCAATTTGAAAACTTTATATATCCGTTCATTATCCTGTTCACAGTACCTCTAGCCTGTTTCGGTGCTTTATTATTTGCATACCTTTCAGGACAATCCCTAAATATTTATACTCAAGTTGGTTTAGTCACTTTAGTAGGTTTAATCAGTAAACATGGCATTTTGATCGTAGAATTCGCGAATCAATTACAAAAGGAAGGTTTTTCCTTAGCGGATGCAATTAAAAAATCGTGTGCGTTAAGACTGCGTCCTATTCTTATGACCACTGGCGCTATGGTATTTGGAGCCATTCCCTTAGTGCTTTCACATGATGCAGGAGCAGAAGCAAGACATGCGATAGGTATCGTACTCATCGGCGGTTTATGCATTGGTACATTATTTACTCTATTTGTTCTTCCTACTGTTTATTTTATGATTTCGCAATGGGCTATCAAAGTATTTTCCAAATTAAAATAACAATAATCCTAGAAAAAGCAGTTGAGTCCTACTGCACAAGCTAAGGGTACTGAACTTGCTCGTTACGGACTCCACTGCTTTTTCTAGGATAATAGATCCCTTTCCTAAACCATGAGCTAATTTAAAATTGCCTACTTTCCTCTATTAATTTAATGTACTATGAAAAAAGTTTATCTTTAATATAGGAGATTATGTTGAAAAGGATCTGTTTTTTAATGTTATTTTTTTTTGTTTCTCAAGCAATGAGCTCTGTATTTAGTCTAGAAGAAGTACAAAAATTAAAACAATATTTTTTTTCTAACATTCAAACTAATGGTGCAATCGTAGCCTCTCCTTCAAAACAAAATCCTAATTATTATTATGATTGGATAAGAGATTCTGCAATTGCTATGAATTTAATTGAAACATGGTACGAATCAACTCATGCATATGGGTATAAAGAGCGTTTACTTCGCTATGTAGATTGGACCCAAATACTGCAACATCAAAATAACCCCAATTCAGGACATGATATATTAGGAGAGCCAAAATTTTATATTAATGGTCATCCTTTTGACGAGCCTTGGGGAAGACCTCAAAATGATGGCCCTGCTTTAAGAGCCTCAGTATTGATTCATTTTGCGCAACAACTATTAGATAATCATGAGATAGAATACGTTAAGACTCGTTTATATAATAACAGTATGGATCCCCATTCAATGGGCACTATTAAAATGGATTTGGAATATATCGCTCATCATTGGTCAGATCCCAATTATGATCTTTGGGAAGAGGTCTATGGAGATCATTTTTTTACTGCAATGGCACAAGAAAAAGCGTTGCTTGAAGGAGCTGGTCTTGCTCGACGTCTTAATGACAATGGTGCAGCAGTCTATTATGAATATCAAGCGCAACAAATAGATACTCGTCTTCGTCACCACTTAGATCACGATCATCAAATCATTCAAGCCACTCTTTTGCCTCATCCTGGTCCTCAAAAAACGTTAGAACTTGATTCTGCTGTGATTCTTGGCATTTTATTTAATCCGCAAAAAAGTGGGGCCTTCTCACCTAACAGCCTCTATGTTCAGAATACAGTTCAAGCCTTACATGAACAATTCAATTTAATGTTCCCTATTAACAAGAATAATCCTGGCGCTATTTTATTTGGCCGCTATCCAGGAGATACCTATGATGGATATCAAACGAACAGTATAGGCAATCCCTGGTTCATTTTAACCGCAACAATGGCCGAATATTATTACACACTGGCCAATAATTTATCCATGACTGAAGAAAATCAATCCCAGATAGTGGAATACATTCAAGCAGGTGATAATTATTTAAAACTCATAAAAAAATATGCACCCGATATGAAATTAAGTGAACAAATTAACTTACATACTGGAACCCAGCAAGGAGCCTCATCACTTACCTGGAGTTATGTAGCGGTTTTACACGCTATCGATTATAGAGATAAATTAAGAAATAAATTAAAGTCTGTTTAACCTGAGATCCCTCATGTGACACGACAATTTTAAGCGCCATATATGAGACTTCTTCGAAAACTCGCTACAGCGAGAGCAGTGCACCTAGAAAAATCAGTTGAGTCCGTCACTCCCTCGCTACCGACTCAACTGCTAGGTTTAGATCCTGCCAGATCAGAATAATGAGGCAGTTGTTGAGGATGATGTGGACACTGTTTCATCAAATGATGATGGACTGATTTTATTATTTTTAATCTCGATAATGATTTGTGTTAGATCTTTTTTAAGCGCTCTAAAAAATGCGTCTTTTCCTTGTTGCGGATTGGAGTTATTGAGTAATAAAGATAAGATGGGCCAAACCGCTGCGGAAATTCTTCGTTTTACCACCTCGAAGTTGTTACCCCTATATAAGTTAGAATCAATTATATCTAAGTCCCCATCCTTTAATGCATGAGCGTCGATTTTAGGCAATATTTCTTCTTCCATTGCAAAGCAGATATTGTCCATTATTTCTTGTGTTACAATTTCCAATTTTTTGATCATGGTACTTCCATCATCAAGATTCATTTGTGTTCTCTAATAGTTTGTTCCTTATAAAAAAATTATAGAACACAATCGTACACTCTATCATTCTGTGAATGAGAAATTCTTTGTCATTGCTCCACAATTAAACACAAAGTCCGTGTGACTATTACTTTTTGTATTATAATTAACAATATTCTATGGGTAATATAATTTGAGGGGGTAAGTATGAAACAACCAAACGCTAAACCAGTATACAACTCACTGTTTCAAGAATACTCTCATCCTGGTAGAGCAATAACTGGGAGAGATGAGACTAATTCTCCAGTATATGACAAAGGTATATCTTGCCACGTATTTGCCATTGCCAGTCCAATCTCATGGGAAAAAGCCAATGAAGTGAATTCAAAATATTCTGATATAGGCACTCAAAAAGAGATCGAGCGTTTGCAGGCTAGATTTAATCATGAATTCAATGAGGAGGAAAAAAAAGAACAAAAAGCATTAGAGGGTGAAGATTATGAAATTCAACCGTATCCTGAACCATCAGAAGAGGAAATCCTACAGGAACGCTTGCAAAACATGCAAGAAATTCAAACTCTAAGTAAAGAACAAGAAGTCGTATTACCTGTCGATGATATGTACCTTTGCGGAGGTTTCAGAGAAGGAAAAGTGACTCCTGAACATATGTGGATTGAGGACCACACAAACAATATAACTTATGATACATTCATTAACCGGGGTGGGATTGCTGTTGTGGATGGGGTTGGTGATGAAGGATTGCCGTTTATGCCTGGATGTGAAGGAAGTAATTTTGAAGGCAACGAAATCAATCGGGTTAAAGTGGATGGGTACACTTGGGGGCAACTTCTTGCTATAGCTTCTGGTGCTGAGAGTATCGGTTTCCCCCCAGGGATAAAGAATGCACCGCAAGTGTTAGCGGCACAAATGGCAGTTAACGAGGTACAAATTGCGTTATCAAAAATTCCAAGGGCAGCTCTGACACATGAAGAAAAAGAAGTGATAACCCGAGTGTATAACGAACAAGAACTAAAGACAACACAGAAAGAAATAGACGATGTAGTAAACCATTTAGATGAGAAAGACAAACAACTCTATGACAGCGGGCGGGAAAAATTAGAAACGGTTGGAAAGGAGCAAAGAAGAGTCGCCCGGGAAATAGTAGGCCGTGGTCCCGAATTTTTTTTAGAACAGATAAAGATACAACAATTAACTGAAACAGCTAACAAGCGCATCGAAGCTACACTGGCAATGGTGCATGACGAAAACGTTAAGAATTACATAAAAAAAGTGCTGGAAAAGAAAATAGAAAACATCTTAGCGGCACCCAACCCTACAGTTGCTTTAAACGCGTTCAACAAGAGCATGTCAAATGAGAATATAACAGTTCTCGCTAAGGGGGTTAACGATGGAGTAACAGCCATCGAGAACTCTGTGTTTAGTGATAAAGATCCGGCCCAAAAAACTCTTGCCCAACAGGTGAAAGTACTGATCGCTTCTTATGCAAATAATGACGGAAAGCTTGGGGAATTGTCTCTGGACCTGACTACTAAAAAAAATCAACTAGCAGCTGGTCCCTATGCTGATGTGCTGGCACTTACAAAACGCATTGAAGGAATTGATAAGCTCCCGAAGGAGGTCACTACTTGGGCCAAAAATCTTGAGACCAAGATGCAAGAGCTGACACTAGAACAACGAGCAAACTTTCCAAATGGGGGGGATCAAGCTACATTGGAGGCTGTACAGACCTTAATCTCTGCAAAGGATAATGCACCGAAGATAGACCTTGAGACACCCAATTTGGCGAAAATTGTGGAGACTATGCTTAACAAAGTTAACAACTTTATTGACAAGCAAGAAGAAAAAAATAAATACACTATATAAGGGGAGATGTAAGTCAGAGGTAAAAACTTCCACAGAGATACATTGTATCTAAAAGGTACTATAAAGAGTGGTAAAGCCAAGGGCAACCATCGGTTTAATTGGTTTTACCACGCCCCCCAGCTCATGAAATCAATCATTCAATCTGGCTTCCAATAATTGGGAAACGTGATATAATGAAAGACCAATTTAACAACAAAGTGATGACTATTTATGCCAAATCCTATAAGTTTAAAAGATCAATGTTGCCATACCTTCGCTTTAAGTGGCGATGTGACTGGAAAAAGAGATATCAATAAGCTTTTCGAAGATCTCACCAATCGAATCGGCTATAGATACAACTTTGGTGAGGGGCTAAATGCGCAACAACTTTTCCGTGTTAGACAGGAAACCATGCAACGTATCGCTACGCTTCGTGATGATACCTATTTAAAAGTTGACGATCTCTATCTGTGCGGTGGATTTAGAGAAGGTCAAGTGTCACCTGAACACATGTGGATAGAAGATCGTACTAACAATTGTACTTATGATACGATGATCCACCGTTCTATAGTGAAAGTTAATGCAGTTGGTGTTGATGGAGAGCCGTTTCAAACTGGATGTGAATCAAGTCCTTTTGAGGGTGATGAGATATTTAGAGTAAAAGTTAGTGGCTATACAGCCGGGCAAGTAGCAGCGCTATACCCCTCTTTATTAAAGTCTAAATCCAGCTTCTTCTCAGGAGATAAAGAGCACAGAGAAAAAAATAGTGAACGCCATGAAAATACACCCAATAATACTATTTAATGGCATGAATATGCGAATCATGGAAAGCCGAAACGAGAAATCACGATAGACTGCGATTTTACCAAATCGTGCGGCACGCATAGTCTAGCGAGTTGGTTCATGTCCGACTTTAACCAACAATCGAGAACTATAGGTAAAAGAGTAAGATACTGAAAGAAACTACATCACATTCCCCTCTATCTATGGAATGATTTTTCCATCGAAAAGGTAGGCTAGACTAATTTTGAGCAAGGATGCTTCATCATCTCCATAGCCCTACAACCATCAATCTCTTAACAGTGTTACGTGAAGCAATAAATCTAATTGTTGCTATAATTCGAGAAAGAGCAGTTGAGTCCTATTGCGCAAGCTATGACAACGAGTCAGCCTGATTTTATTAAATTTTTTAACCTAAATTTGGTAGCTGAGTCGCATCAATAGGGGCTAATGTGCTGATTTTCATGGCTTTTTTCTCATTTTTTATCGAAAGCATATCAACCATACGGTGAGATGATGAAAATCAGAAAAACAGACATAAAAATCAGTGCAGTGGGCACTCGGTAGATTCAACTGCCAAATTTAGGTTTAACTGCTGTTCAAGGATAATAGTAACATCTATATAACATCTAACTATAAGGAGTGAAATTATGCCATATCCTATAGAAGAACAAGCCTGTTCTACGTGGGCTTTAAGTGGCGATGAATCTAGAGCTACAAATCTCCACGAAGAGTTCTCTGAATTAACTCAGGAAATTATTCGCATGGATAGGAATGATCTAGGAAATAACCTACAAGAGCAAAGGCAAGAGGCCATGAGACGAATCAGTGAGCTTAGAGATCCTACAGAATACGAAGTTGGCGAAATGTATTTATGTGGCGCCTTTATGAATGATGACGATATTGTTCCAAGCCATTATTGGATAGAAGATCGAACTCATGGTATTACCATCGATACCTTTATCAATCGAGATTCAGTTGTGGTGGTGGATAGAGTTGGTGTTGATGGTGAAGATTTTCAACCGGGATGTGAAGCAGAGGACGTTGATGCTCATAATATTGTTAGAGTACCAATAACTGGTTACACGAAAGGCCAAGTAGATATCCTAACTAATTATATTCGACCTGAAAATGTCATTAACTCAGTCATTGAGGCAAAGCGAGGCGAAATAAACTCGAGCAGAAGAGCACTCCAAGAGACCCAATATATGCTGGACCACCTTGATGAATTCCCTCACAGAAATAATCGTGCAGGTATAGAGTCCTTGCAAAGAGATGTACTTAAATTTCAAAATAGAATTGTCGAACAGCAAAATGAACTTGAGGAGCTACAACAAAATCGGCCAGAGAGGCCCGCGCTACCGGAATCAGGTGACGATGATCTGCGTATAGATATTACACAAGGAGATTCGCTATTAAAGACAGCCATGCAAGGAGCATTACTACAGAGACAAAACGAAAGACGAGAAGAGGTTGAAGAGGTTGAAGAGGTTAGAGAAGAAGTTAGAGAGCCTATTAGAGAAGAAGTCAGAGAGCCAGAACGAAATAGATCGTTACTTAGCAGTCTTAACTCCACACTAGGTAAGTTCGTTATGGGTATTGCCACCATTGCTCTGGTCGCTGGTGTTACCTATACAATGACTAACCAAAATAAATAAACAGATTAAGGATTCAATTATGAACCAAAATAATGAACCGCTTCAAGTGCTATTAAAAAAACTTGATTCCATAGTTGATGAAATCAATCAAACTCTTCTTTCATCAAAATCTATTCCGAGTAACCGAGGAGAACTGTCCTTCGTGCTGATGAAAATTAAAAAGTATAAAGAACTAAAACGAGAACATTCAGAATCATCTCATCATGAATTGGAGGTTGATTCTTTATTGGACATCTTTTCTGAAACCGAGAGTTTAGTAAAAAAAATATCGCAAGAAGATAATGTTTCTGAGTATGTCGATAAAGGTTTCTTTAAGCGGTTTCTTGATATTTCGGGTGAAGTTAAAAAACTTGTCGCATAACCAGCAGTTAAAATTTTGATAAACCACTGTGTTTCGTTGGGGATGATTATCCCCAACCATCCTAGGTCGAAGGAATATAAGTAGATTTTGTTTTGCTAATCGTTTCAACAGTATGCACTTTTTCACGTCCCAGTAAGCGTAGTGGTTTCCCTGATACTATATAATTTTCAATTTGTTCCAAGCTGATATTTTTTGTTTCCGGCATGTAAAAATAAGAATAGATTAATCCTAAAAGACAAATCACTGCATATAAAGCAAAAGTATACTCAATGCCCATCATCTTTTCTAAAAGTGGAAAACTAAAAATAACTACTGTGTTAAAAGTCCAGTTGCTCATAGCTGACAAACCCATTCCAGCACCCCGCACATGCAAAGGAAAAATTTCTGCCATAGCGATATGCGGTATTGGTCCTACACTCACTGCAAAGGAAAAAATATAGAGAATTAAACAAGCAACAGACAAATAGGGAAGCCATACAACTTGATTTAATGAAAATACGCCCAAAGCCAACAGACTAACGAACATTCCTGAAAAACCAAATAACAGCAACTTGCGACGACCTATTTTATCCACGCTAAGCATTGCAATAATCGTAACCAGTAAGTTAACCATACCAATACCGATTGTCGCTAATATTTGTCCTGTAGTGCTATTTAAACCTAAGTTTTTAAAAATTTCAGGGGCAAAATAAATAATGACATTAATACCACTTAGCTGCTGTAAACAAAATAAAATCGTACCTAACAACAATACTGGTAACAAAGGATTTTTAAATAATAACAACCAACTTCCCCGTCTGGGTTCATTCGCTAAAGTCGCTTCAATATCAAGTAATTCATGCTCAATAGAGTGACTTTTGCGTAACCTCCTTAACGCTTTGGATGCTGCATCACGTCGGCCTACACTACACAACCATCTTGGTGATTCTGGCATAAATAAAATGCCTAAACTCAAAACCAAAGCAGGGATTGCGCTCGAAGCAAACATAGCACGCCAATCATGATTTTCAAGAAACAAATAATTCACCGCATAAGCACATACAATACCCACAGTCATCGCTAACTGATAAATAGCAACAACAGCACCTCTTGTTTCATAAGTTGCTGTTTCTGCAAGATACAAGGGCGTCATGACTGAGGCGACACCAATCGCCAAACCAAGAATCAGTCGAGAAAGAATAAGTACCGCAATGGAATCAGCAAACCCTGCTCCCATTGCACCAAAAAAGAACAAAATGCCCGCAAAAGACAGTAACGTGCGACGACCAAAACGCTTTATTGCCTTTGAGGCAGTAATTGCCCCAATCAACATCGCCCCCAATAAGGCACCAAAAGGCAGTGCAGAAGCCATTATGCCAATATTCATTGCCGTCAAGTCAAAATGATTTTTGACCAGCTCCAAAGAGCCGGCAATAATTCCTTCATCATATCCAAATAAAAAACCTGCTATTGAACCAATAATTGCAACAACCCATGTCATCTTGAACTCCTTTAATTCTATACTGCCACCCCCTAAGTTTTATACAGTGTTGCAAGCCCACTTGGTTCGCTAATGTACTTTATGTACACTCCTTAACCTCATTCACTTGCGTCTTATCTAAAACTTAGTGGATGACGCTCTATGTCATCTAATCCCATCCCCTTATACTCTGACGTACAGAAAAACATAAATCAGTAATAAGTGACCAATTTTCCTTTTTAATTGCTTCCTCCGGGACAATCCAAGAACCTCCTACACAAGAAACATTAGGAAGCATCAAATAATCAGCAAAATTTGTTTCGTTAATACCCCCTGTTGGACAAAATCTTGCTTGTGGGAAAGGTCCATGAATTGCCTTAAGCATATTGATTCCTCCAGCTGGAGCTGCGGGGAAAAACTTAAAATGCGTATATCCTAAAGTTAATCCTTCCATTAACTCTGAAACACTAGAGACACCTGGAATTAAAGGAATATGAGAATAACGTCCAGCCTCTAATAAAGTTTGAGTTTTTCCTGGGCTTAGCGCAAACTTAGCTCCTACCTCAGTAGCCTGTTTTAATTGTTCGGGGATAGTTACGGTTCCTACACCGATTAATGCTTCTGGAAACGTTTTTGTAAGTAGTTCAACCGCATCTAAAGCTACTGATGTTCTTAATGCTATTTCAAGTACATGGATGCCGCCTGCAAATAATGCAGTTGCCAAAGGCACTGCATGTTCTAATTCTTTAATGATAACAACCGGCATTACAGGTGATGTACAAAATACTGCTTCCGGTTGCACTATCCAATTAGGAAATGTCATGAACTTCTCCTTGTAGCCTACTGTAGCCAAAATGAAGCGAAACTTAGGTTTATATCATTCCACTTTCAGCTTCCCTACTCCTAGCCAACGATTGTTTTAAGTAAACCGCGGCCCCTAGAATCCCTGGCTGTTCGGCAGTAATAATAAAGGTTGGAATTTGTATATTAAATTCGCTAAAACGACCCTTTTCTTCAAAACGAACTCTAAAGTCACTATGATGAAGCAATGAAATTAACCGTGGTACGATACCGCCCGCTATATAAATGCCACCAAAAGCTGCAAATGTTAATGCTAAATCTCCTGCATAAGAACCCAAAATCGCAAAAAATTGTGCTACGGCAGCTTCTGCAATAGCACATTGCTTTGCTAATGCCATAGCAATGATTTGAGCAGCAGGCATAGGAGCATTGTCTTTTTGATTTAAAGCAGCTAATGCTTGGTATAAATTTTCCAAGCCATGACCAGATAATAAACGTTCATAAGATATATGAGCATACTGTTTCTTCAGATAACAATAAATAAACCATTCTTGATCCGTTTTTGCTCCCCAACTTACATGCCCTCCTTCTCCAGCATAAGCAGAGTAACCCAATTCATTGGATATCAAATAGGCTACCCCTAATCCTGTTCCTGCGCCTAATACTGCCCTAACACTGTCTTTGTTCGCAGTACCTCTTCCTATTTGAAAAACTTGTTGCGCAGATAAAGCAGGTAAGCTCATTGCTATAGCATTAAAATCATTTAAAACCTTGAGCTCGGTTAGATTAAGTTTTTGTTTTAATGCACTAATAGAGAAACGCCAATGAGTATTGGTCATACAAATCATATCGTCAAATACTGGACAAGCAATAGCAATGACTACTTGCTTTATTTCTTGTAACTTATATTGCTCTTGATAAGTTAACAATACTGCTTCCAAGCTGCTGAATGCAGCACATGTATAAATTTCGACTTTATCTATTGCTAAGTTTTCTAAACGGACACAAGCAAAGCGCGCAAAAGTCCCACCTATATCCGCAACAATGGCATATGACTTAGTAGAATAATTAAAACTCATAACAAGACTCTTTTCCCTGAAATAAACTACAAGCTCCCTGCTCAGCTCCTGAAAATTGAGACCTTAAACTAGCAAATAGTTCGCGACCACTACCCTGATAAAGCCCATGCTCATCAAATACAGTTCTGGTTCTTTCCTGCAACTCACTTTCATTAACCAGTAATTGCAATATACCTTGTTCTGAATCAATCAAAATGATATCTCCAGTTTCAATGCGTGAAAGAACTTCATTGTCTAGTGCCTCAGGAGTAACATGAATTGCTGCAGGAACTTTACCGGAAGCACCCGACATACGCCCATCAGTCACCAATGCAACTTGATATCCTTTATCCATAAGCACCCCAAGTTTAGGTGTTAACTGATGGAGTTCGGGCATACCACATGCTTTTGGACCTTGATAACGTACCACAACAATACAATCCTGTTCTAATACTCCTTTTTCGAAAAGTTGATTGAACTCCTCCTGACTCGAACACACTATTGCGGGCGCTTTAATCCTAGTTCTCTCAACAGTAAGCCCCGAAGTTTTAATAATCGCACGCCCTATATTTCCACTTAATACTTGTAAGCCGCCTTGGGCCTTAAAGGGAGTTTTGGTTGAAGTGAGTACTTGCTCATTATTGGAAATAGGAGAACCAGCCACCCATACTAATTGCTCATTATCCAACAAAGGCTGTTTGGTATATTGGTGCAAGCCATAACCCATAACTGTATGAACATCCTCATGCAATAACTGGGCTTCTAAAAGAGTATGAATAAAATAAGCCATACCACCAGCTTGTTGAAAATGATTGATATCAGCATAACCATTAGGATAAATTTTGACAATCAAAGGGGTCACAGCAGATAACTGAGCGAAGTCATCCCAATTTACTAAATAACCCGCCATTGAAGCAATGGCTATGAGATGCATGGTGTGATTCGTGGAGCCACCAGAGGCCAACAAGGCTACAATGCCATTAACAATGTTTTTTACATCCATCATATGGCCTATGGGCATATAATGTTTGCCTAAATCTGTTAAAGACAATACCTGTTGTGCTGCAAACTTGGTCAATGCATCACGTAACAATGTACCTGGATGAATAAATGATGAACCCGGAAGTTGCAATCCCATAACCTCTATAATTAATTGGTTGGAATTGGCTGTGCCATAAAAAGTACAAGTACCAGCAGAATGATACGAAGCAGCCTCAACTTCCAGTAAAGCACTTTTATCAACCTTTCCTTCAGCATACAACTGACGAATATGTGCTTTTTTCTGATTTGATATTCCTGAAGGCATAGGACCGGCTGGAACAAAAATAAAGGGCAAATGTCCAAAACTTAAAGCAGCCATCAATAAACCAGGAACAATTTTATCGCAGATTCCTAACATTAAGCCGCCATCAAACATATTATGCGATAAACCAACTGATGCAGACAGAGCGATAACGTCGCGGCTTAATAAACTCAACTCCATTCCTGGTTGACCTTGAGTAATTCCATCGCACATTGCTGGGACACCTGCTGCAAATTGGGCTATACCACCCGCAGCAGAAACAGCTTCTTTAATTAAAGAAGGATAAGTATGATATGGCTGATGAGCAGAAAGCATATCGTTATATGCGGAAACAATGGCTATATTCGCTTTTGTCATGCCACTTAGGTTAGTCTTATCCTGCTTTGGGCAGGCCGCAAACCCATGGGCTAAATTTCCACAATGAAGTAAACTACGTTGAGGTCCTTTGCTTCGTGCTCGCTCCGTATGGCTTAAATAGGAGGCTCTGCTTCGCATACTTCGTTTGCGAATACGTTCTGTAACTTCAGCTACAACAGGATGCATTCTCTTTCCTTAAGGTGCATACATCACCTGAACATGTGCATCAAGATTATTTAAAAAAGCGCTAACAGGCATAACCGTTGGATCATGCTGCGCCATTGCTTGATGTAATACTGCTAGTTTTTTATGGCCAACTAAATGGAAAAAAATCATACGACTATTTAATAATCTTCTTTTCGATAAACTCACTCGATGATGAGGCGCTTTTTTAGGAGTAATTTGCACTACTGCTGCAGCATTATCATCTAACCCCAAAGCAAGCTCATTAGCGCAAGGAAACAATGATGCGGTATGACCATCTTCACCCATACCTAAAACTACTGCATCAAAAGTAGGTAAAGATGCAATAATATTTGCTGTTTCTTCTACAGAGCACCCTTCATTATATAAACTTAAAAAACAGGCAGCCGCCGCTTCATGTTGCAGCAAATAATGACGAACTAAACGTTCATTTCGATCCGAGTTATTCAGAGGGACACAACGTTCATCAGCTAAAGTTAAAGTAACCTTACTCCAGGGAAGATCCATCTTTGCCAGAGTTTTGAATAAATCAATAGGTGTTTTTCCTCCTGAAACCACCATATAGGCATGGCCACGCTGGGCAATAGCATTGCAAAGAATCTGTTTTAATTGTTCCGCCAAATCCTCAGTTAATAAATGCGCTTCGCTAAAACTATGTAACTGCATTTTGCTCACCCCATACATGTGCTTTACCATTGTATAAACGAATTACTTCCAAAGGACCCCAAGTTCCTGAAGGATAAGTATAAAGTGGGGTATCTTGTTTTTCCCAAGCCAGTTTAATGTTGTCAATCCATTTCCAAGCCTGCTCTACTTCTTCGCGACTAACAAATAAGTATTGATTGCCCAACATAACTTCAAGCAATAATCGCTCATAAGCATCCGCAATTCTTTGAGAGTTAGACAAATGATTAAAATTTAAATTCAATTTACTGTCACGTAATTGCATGCAGTCACTCAAACCTGGAATTTTATTCATCATGCGCAACTCGACTCCTTCATCAGGTTGCAAACGAATAATAAGCTGATTAGGCGATAAATTTTGTTTTAATTGTTTAAAAATATTATAAGGTTGCGGCTTAAAATAAATAACTACTTCACTTTGCTTTTTGGATAATCTTTTACCCGTCAGTAAATAAAAAGGGACACCAGACCAACGCCAATTATCAATATACGCTTTAATTGCAACAAATGTTTCTGTAGTGGAGCCTCGCTGTGCTCCTTCTTCATCCAGATAACCCGATATGTTCTGGCCATTAATCACATTTCCCACATATTGGGCACGTATTGTGTGATCATGTACTTGAAGATCACTGATGGAACGTAATGATTTTAATACTTTGAGTTTTTCACTACGAATACATTCCGCTGACAAACTCATTGGAGGTTCCATTGCCAAAAGAGAAAGTATTTGTAATAAATGATTTTGCAACATATCTCTTACTTGGCCTGATTTATCATAGTAGGCCCAGCGCCCTTCCACTCCTACTTCCTCTGCAACAGTAATCTCTACTTTATCAATCGACTGGTTATCCCAATTTGATGAAAAAATAGCATTAGCAAAGCGAAGTACCAAAAGATTTAATACTGTTTCTTTACCCAAATAATGATCAATTCGATAAATTTGATTTTCAGCAAAAAAATGAGCAACTTCGTTATTAATTGCGATGGATGAAGGTAAATCATGGCCAATTGGTTTTTCCAAAACAATGCGAGACGGTTGTTTTGTTAAGCCTATACTTGAAAGCCCTTGGCATGCTTGTGCATACAAAGAGGGAGGAATCGCCAAATAGGAAATTGTGATTCGCTCATCAGGAGTAACAAGATCTTTTAATCGTACATAATCTTCAAAATGTGTTAAATCAAGTTGGCAATAAACCATTTTTTCAACAAACCGGGACCAAAGCTTTTCATCAAGTTCTTTACCTATAAAAGTTTGAGTCTTTGTCTTCGCGATCTCAAGATACTTAGTAAGCGTTAATGCTTCGCGAGCGCAGCTAATGATGCGGGTATGTGCATGGAGTAAATTTGCACATTCAAGCTGAAATAATGCGGGAATTAATTTGCGACAAGACAAGTCTCCTAAGGCGCCAAACAGAATTAAATTACAAGGATATTTTGCAACGACTTCTTCGATCATGTTTTATCCTACCCCGAGCATATTTTGAGGGTTAAATACTAAATTGAAAGATAGTACAGATCAACCTAAATCCTGATTATCTCTGAAAAAGCTTCTCACTAGACTTCGTTCCAAACTCGCTGTAGTGAGAAGTGTGAGGAGAGACGGAGCAAGAACCGGAATGTACACACCAGTACATTAGGATTCGAGCACCGTATCGACGAAGCAATTCTCCACTACAGTAAAGTTTGGAACGAAATCCCATGTAGTGTAAATTTTTAAGAAACTGAATATTAGAGTCTGTTGACCATTGATTCCCACTGCCTACGTTTACGTGCTGCGCTTTATGCACCGCATCCAACCTTGCCAGAGTTTAATATTGGTTCAAATCGTCAATAGACCGTATTGCAAAAATTGATTTTTATGCTATAGAAATATTAAGGTAATTACTTACTTCCGCTTGCTATCTCGTGGTTAGCGTAAATGATGCAGAGATGTAAACACTCTGATTTACCTAAACCTTAAATTATTATTAGGAGAATCTGATGCTTAATAAAAGATTTTCAGAAAGACTGAATAAAGAGTTAGATAATATTGGTGTACCAGAATCAAGTTCAGAGCGAATTGAAGTATTGTCAAAATTAGTGAAAATTCCTAAATTTAAAGCAGAAGCTTTACTTAATGGAGCAACAAATCCTGATGAAGACTTACTTAATACCCTAGCCCAAGAATTTGAGGTAAGTGCTGATTGGTTAGTAGGCAAAAGTGATGAGTCCTCTCATTAATATGACGAAAATAAGGGAAAAAGCTCTATGCTTCATAGCGCTAACTCATCTCCATAGATACCCTAAATTCACATAGTATTTGTATACCAGGATCTCGAAACACCCCCGTAAAATAAGTAGCACTTATTACGGGGATTCAGCTCAAAAAACTGAGTGATGCTTAAATGCTGATTCTTTGAGATTGACTCGGTAGCTGATTTTCAGCATCATCTTTAATTTTTAAAAGCTTATAGGTTTCATACAGTTTACCAGCAATTTCTTTCTCTTGATGTGAAGCAAAAAACTGCGGTCTATAAAGAGGTTTTTCTTGCCGTGTGATGGAATAGCCAATTGCAACGATGAATTCCGCTAAGGCGCGAAAGAAATTTCCGAAGCGGGTTGCATTCTCATGATTGTTAGTCAACTGTCTTACTTCTTTTTCAGTAACATTGGTCACTATTGCTTGAGCAGAGGCGATTTTGAATTGTTCTCCAGTAATTTTAGATGCCAAATACTCCGACCTAATTCCCTCTAAACCCGATTTTAAATTTTTTACCCCATCAGGAGTGTTATTAGGCATTTCCATTTCAAGGGACGCAATTGCATCGATCAATTTGTTAAGTTGGATAACTTCGTTTGAGGTAAGCCTTTCAGTATATTCTTGTCTTTGACTCGCTAATTTAGTTTTAAGATTTGCAATGCCTGCAGAAATGTTCTTTGATATCTCAGAATAAATATCGTTTTCTTTTTGTAAGTCTTTCCTAATCTGATTAAGATCATTAAAATCATTACCATATATTTCGGCCAGAGGAGATTTTTTTAGTTCTTTTTCTAACTCATTTAATTCTGTTTCTAATTGCTCTTTACTCTTCAAAAATTTATTAATTCTCTTTATTTGGTAATCTAATGACTGTGTAATTGTAGAAAGTTTTTGTTCCGCCTCATCTTTCTTTGTTTCTATCTGTTTCTTGGATAATTTGTTTGTTGATAATTCCTTCATTATAGAGTCAGAAATTGTCCACGCTGTTGTTATGTCTCCCTCATAATGCTGCAAATAGTTTAACAGTCGTGGATCATTCTGCAGTCTTGGATCCTGCTTTAGATCCTCATAACATTTCTTAAGATTCTTAAACTTATCAAGTTGTACGTTTAAAGAGTTCAGGGAACATTTTGCATAATCAACTCTATTCTTTTCTACTGGTTTGATAGCAGGCTCCAGTGTATTGACTAAAAAATCAATTAATTTTTCATTTATTTGCCTCAAGGTCACTTGTGCATTTTTTGTAATTTCAATTTGTTTCAGGATTTGCTCACTAGAATCAGAGACTTGAGCAGTAAATTCACGCTCTCTTTCACGGATAACCTCATCTACTTGCTGTAATAGAGAATCATATGAGCTCAATACTTTTAGGTCGAGCTCATCCTTTACTAAAGCGACTTTTTCTTCGAATTCCTGACGAAGTGCTCTAATTGCACTTACTTCTAAACCATATTGCTCCGATAATTGAGCTAATTCAGAGGTAAGTTCAGTTAATGTTTTTATGCGTTCTTTGGAATGATGTATCTCATTGTCTATGAAGGAGTCATTTCCTTTTACGTCTGAAAAGTTTCCGTTTTTCTTTGCAAGCATTATTGTATAAGTATTAATAAGATTATTAAAATCAGCCAATTCAATTTCTTGGTTAGGTTCACTTTTTTCTAGCCAATTTTTTGCTTCTTCAAGGCGTTTCATCAATAAAGCATCTTCATTGAATTGTGTAGAAAAATAATCCATAGTTTGAGAAAAAGCATTTATTGAATCTTCGACATTATCCAAAAATTTATTGAATAACGACTTTTCATCGGATTTCGTATCCTTTAATCCTTGGACAATTGGATGTTCTACTTCTTCCCTTTTTGGTAGCTCGCTAAAATTGTTAATCATCAACTCGATTAAATCTAATTGAAAATTTTTAGCTTGAATATGAGCTGTGTTAATGAGCTTCTTTTGTATTGCTTTATCTTGGGTACTATTAACCGCCTCAATCATTGTGTGGACTGATTCTAGCTGCTGATCATCTCTTTCCAATTTTATTCTTTCTTGAGTGTTTTTGATTGCTCTGTATAACTCTTTTAAATAATTATTTTCCTCATCTTTTATTACTGGATCGTCTTTCATATTCGATAAACCCCTACGTATCAGCAATAAACTTGCTTATTGTTAGAATGATTCATTGGACTTTAAGAGCCAATGTATAAAATTTACACACCCAGGAATCGCAAATCAAATTGATTTTATTCATATTGGATATCAAATAATTTAATAATACAAATTAGGATCAGAATTTTATTGTTAAATAGAAATAAATAGTGATTGAGCTAGTTTTAAACCAGCTCAGATTAGATAGTACGTCTGTAGATTACTTAACCATGAAATCGATCGCTTGCACTGATTGGCCTTGCATGCTTCTCAATATATTCAATAATTTTCCCAGCAATATTAATCCCTGTTGCCTTTTCTACACCTTCAAGGCCTGGTGATGAATTAATTTCTAAAACTAAAGGACCATGATTAGAACGAATTAAATCAACACCTGCAACCTTTAATCCCATAGTTTTTGCAGCTCTAATAGCAATTGTTCTCTCTTCTGGGGATAATTTTACTTTAATCGCCGTACCTCCTTGATGCACATTAGCACGAAATTCGCCATCTTTTGCTTGTCGTTTCATAGCAGCAACAATCTTCTCACCGACAACAAAACAACGAATGTCAACTCCACGTGATTCCTCAATAAATTCTTGCACTAAAATATTGGCGCGCATTTCTTTAAAAGCATTGATAATACTCACTGCAGATTGATGGCTATCTGCTAAAATCACCCCTTTCCCTTGAGTTCCTTCCAATAATTTGATCACTAAAGGTGCACCACCCACCATTCGAACCAAATCTTCAGTATCATCAGGAGATTGCGCGAAACTGGTCAATGGCATAGGAATTCCTTTACGAGCCAATAATTGGAGTGAACGAAGTTTATCTCGAGAACGAGAAATGGCTATTGACTCATTTAAAGTATACATACCCATAGTTTCCATATGGCGTAAAACAGCAGTACCATAATAAGTATTTGACGCACCGATTCTTGGAATTACCGCATCAAAATGAGGTAATGGTGTTCCTCCTCTGTAATGAACTTTTGGGCAGGAAGCAGCGACATTCATATAACAATATAACGGATTTATAAATTTTATCTCATGGCCAACAGCTTCACCCTCGGCTTTCAGACGCTTATGAGAATATAAATGTGGGTTCGTAGCCAATATTGCAATTTTCATGAAACACGCATTCCTTAACTATTTTTTATTCTTGTTATTTTTAAAAATTCTTGATGAGCAAAATAAACTTGTTTATAAACGATTCATATAAATTAAGCCTAGCCTAAAAAAACTAAAATCACATTGAGATTTAATAAAAAAGTTGCCTAATCAAGAAACCAATAATAGATAATCTCTTGCTAAAAGATCCGCATGATGTGGCGTAGTAAAAAATGCATTGAGCTCTCCTTGGGGATTAAATAACATCAATGCGCCACTATGCTGCATGTCATAATTTTTAGAGTCATTGTTTGCTTCAATCACCTTCGTATAGGCAATGCCCATTTCTCGAGTCATCAATTTAATCGACTCCTCATCTCCTCGTGCACCATAAAAATTAGGATGAAAAGAAGTCACATAATTGCCTAATTTCTGTTGATTATCACGCTCCGGATCAATAGATATCATCACTACTCGTGGTAAATTTTTTACACCTTTTTCATCAAGGATACGATACATTTTAGCTAACTCAGCCATAGTTGTTGGGCAAACATAGCCGCAATTAGTAAAACCAAAAAATAATAAAGTCCATTTACCTTCTAAACTTTGATTATCAAAAGCATTGTTATCAATTCCCGTTAGGCTGAATTTATTGACTGGTCTTGGGCGTTCAAGATAAGTACCATGGAATTTGCTTGCATCAATTTTTTTTTTAAAATGAATATGTTGTCCTACAAAAATTCCCGAAAATAACCCTGCAAGAGCCAACAAGACAACTACAGTAAAAGTAACACCCTTAGCTTTTAAACTCATTTTACTCTCCCCGTTTAAAGAACATAAATGAACTAAGTCTCCATAACAAAAATTTAATAGGTCTGTTGAAATTCTACTCTCCTGGCCAAAATGGCGAATTGTCAACAAACCCTATATAACGGAACTTAGTTCCTATATCCTTACAAATAATGATCAATCAATAAAAAGACAAACAGTAGCATCAAATAAATTATTGAAAATCTAAATGTTTGCATCGCAACCACAGACTTATCTGTATGATATAATTGATGCGCCCAAAATAAAAAACGTGCACCAAGCACTAATGCGCCAATCAAATAAAATAAGCCACTCATCCCAATAACAAAAGGCAATACGCTCACTACAACCAGTAAAATGGTATATAAATAAATATTCAATTTAGTAAATTGGATACCGTGAGTGACTGGTAGCATAGGAATTTGCGCATGTTGATATTCTTCATAACGATAAATCGCTAGAGCCCAAAAATGGGGCGGTGTCCAAATAAAAATAATGAGCACCAACAACAACGCTTGCGGATCCAAATGATTCGTCACAGCAGTCCAGCCTAATAATGGAGGCGCAGCGCCAGCTAACCCCCCTATTACTATGTTTTGTGGAGTAGCTCGTTTTAAATAACCTGTATAAATACCCGCGTATCCAATCAAAGTCATAAAAGTGAGCAATGCAGTTAACCCATTCACAAAAACCACTAAAACAGTTAATCCGATTGTTCCCATGATTAAGGCAAACCATAAAGCTTGACGCACTGAAACTTGGCCACTCGCTACAGGCCTTTTTTTCGTTCTAGCCATAATGGAATCAATTCGTTTGTCGACAAGATGGTTAATTGCCGCAGCACTACCTGCACATAACCCAATACCCAACAAAGAGGTACTTAACAGAAATAAATTTACCCACCCTGGAGCAGCAAGATACATACCAACTACAACAGTCAAGAGCATCAATAACACAACACGAGGCTTACATAATTCAACATAATTACGCCAAACGGCTGATGTAGGTTGCACTGTAGGATCAGCATGCATCATTCTGCCCCTTACGCGTAAAATGCAATGTGCTAAATACAGTAGCCAATAATAATGCCGCAACTCCATTGTGAGCTACAGCTACTGTAATTGGAAGTAAATAAATCACATTAAGAATCCCTAAAGTAAATTGAACTAATACCAAGAAAAACATCACTACAGCTGCTGTTTTAAGATACCTAAAGTCACTTTTCAAGAGAATAAAAAAGGAAAGCATTATCACATAAACAGCAGTTATCATTGCACCCAAGCGGTGTATAAATTGGATCGTCGTTCGCACATCATGCTCAAGTAATCCACCTTGATAATTTGCTCCTACTGGAGAAAATAAATGAAACCCCTGGGAAAAATGCAACTCAGGCCACCAAGCTCCGTTACATGTTGGAAAACCAATACATGAAATTCCTGCATAATTAGCGCTAACCCAGCCACCTAAAGCAATTTGTATCAAAACAATAAGAACGCCTAAACGTAACCAAGGACGCCATTGCGGTAAATCGTGACCACTTAAGGTGCTGATTTGACAGCGAAACCTACTTAAACAAGCAACGATCAACATACCTCCTACAAGATGCCCCATGACTACAACAGGTAAGAGTTTTAAAGTGACCGTCCACATCCCCAAAACTGCTTGAAAAATAACTAGGATTAATAAAGCAACAGGCAAATGCCAAGGTAAATGACCACCCTGTGCACGTTTACGTAAAACATAAAAGCCAATAAAAAAGATCAATAATGCTAAAGTACCCGCCATATAACGATGGATCATTTCAGTCCATGCTTTCCTAGTTTCAATAGGAATTTTTGGGTATTGAGTTTGAGCGGCCTGCAATTGTTCCTTAGTGCTAGGAAGAACCATCTGTCCGTAGCAGCCTGGCCAATCTGGGCAACCCAACCCTGCATCTGTGAGTCGAGTATAAGCTCCCAACATGACTACAAATAAAGATAAAAGAATAGCGCATGTTACGACATAGCGTAATAATTTATTTTGCATTGGATTTATCACTCTTGTTTTCTGTTGTATTGAGCAACAACTTTAAATCCTTATACACATCATCAGGGTTAACCTGTGGTGAATAACTGAGAATTAAATAATTATTAGGATCAGCTATAAAAATTTTTGCTTGAGCAAATAAAGCTCTTTGGGCTTGGATTTCGGTTGCAGGTAATTTCGTCACTTTAAAATCTATTTCTCTTAGAAAAGAGTGCTGTTCTTGAGATAATGAGGGTGATTTATTACCAAGAAGCAACCATTGATCAACTTGATATAATTTACGTCCTAACGCCAATCGAACTCTAGCTATAATATCGAGCTGTTTTATGCATGCTTTATCACAAACACTCGGATTCCAAAAAATAATACGCCATTTTGCTGCTCCTTCGAAGGAGTTCAACGCTACAGGTGGATTGAGTAAAGTTCCTTTATTAATCGTTGCAGTGCCTAACCAAGAAGGATGCTGATAAAACAAATACGCAGCTATTCCAGGAGTTGCAAATATTAGAACTAACAATAATAAAATGTAATATTTAGAAGCTTGTTTCTTCATTTTCTTTCTTCAGATTTAATGCCACAAATATAATTAGGACAACCAACGCCATTACAAACCACTGCAGGGCATAGGCTAAATGCCGCTGCGGGGGCATAGATACCGTCGCCCATTCACGCACAAATCCATTTGCCTCTTGTTTGTCGAGGCGAATAATAAACGGAGAGACCGCTTTTTGCAAAACTTGGCTAATCAATTGTGTATCCAAGCGTTCAAGAATTATTACTTTATTTCCTTTCTTTTCTAAGGAAGGACCTAAAACCCATTGATTTTTACTTGGAAAATACACAGATCCCTGTAATTTCACTAAACCATTTGGGGTCTTGATATTAGGAAGAATTCGACGACTCAATTCTCCAGGAACCCAGCCTCTATCAATCATAAGAACTGAACCATCAGGAAGTTCTAAAGGCGATAAGACATTATATCCAAATTGATGTTGGTGGTGTTGGTTATCTAATAAAAATATCTGTGGCAAATAAGTTCCTTTCAGTATAATACGCTCATATTGTAAGGGCTGCTTTTGATTATGAGTCCAAAAAAAAGGTTTTTGCAGTTCTTGAGTTTTTTGTGCCACAATCATTTTCTTTTTTTCATCTGCTCGTTGAATTTGCCAAAAACCAAGACGAGTAAATAATGAAAAAAATAGGATGGTGAGGATAAGCATCAACCAACTTGGGGTGAAACGAAATTTAAAACAGGTTAAACTGGGCATGGTTCATCAAATGTTCAAATGTTGGCCATAATCTGATGGCAATTTTCAGGAGTATAACAAATGATCACTAAAATTATCATCATCTTTGCCATGATTATTATCGCAGGCTCTTTAGCAAGTGGGCTTATTTTCCTCATTCGTGATTCGGGTAATTCGAAACGAACAGTTAGAGCATTGACCATTAGGGTAAGTATTTCTGTTAGTTTATTTATCTTTTTATTAATTGCTTTTAAACTGGGATTAATTAAACCCCATGGCATTTAAATTTAAGGATTTATTATGCGTCTATTATTCATCAGTTTTATATTTCTTTGTAACTGCATCCATGCAGATACTATAAAAAATTATATAAATATTGCCGATAATATTCCACAGATGGAAATTAAAGCAGATCCACAAGCTCAAGCTTGGGCTCGTTCAGCGCGACACGTTCTAACTATAACCTGTGAAAGTATTGCCGAAACAATGCTTCAGGCAAATGAAATTGCTAAAAACCAAGGCAATCCTATTTTTTGCCTACCTCCAAGCGTACAGCTTAATGCAACCACTCTTTGTCAGCTACTGCAACAAACTTATAAAGAAATGTCAAGCCAACAAAGTGACAAAGATTCGATGACCGTATCCCAGGTAGCTTGGCTAGGAGCAAGTAAACAGTATCCTTGCCAACAAAACACTGCGGCTAAAAATGAAATGGTCCATGTTTCTGCGGCATTAGGACAATCGTAACAACTATTAGAGCATCCATGAGCACGAAAACCGATGACGTGAGCAACTTCAGCTCTGGATAAAGGTGGAAAAATCCGGAAATTTCCAGAAAATTCCCTTCCTTAATGTCGCTACGTTGTTGTCCATATAAAGTCATCAACTAAAAATATAGTGCTTTTTCCTGTTTATTTTGTTATTATAATGTTCAATTTTTATATCACATTGCCTTTTTAGGCTACGTTTTACTCAATCAGGATTTTTATGTCTCAAGAAATCACCAACTTCACTTCTTTTAATTTTTCTGATGCCTTAAATAGAGCGTTAGAGGATATGAAGTTTACTATTCCTTCACCAATTCAAGCCCAAACTATTCCTTTACTGCTAGAAGGTAGAGATGCCATTGCCCTTGCGCAAACAGGAACCGGTAAAACTGCTGCTTTTGCGTTACCTATTTTGCAAAATTTATCCTTATCTTCGCGCAACACTCAAGCTTTAATTTTAGCACCTACGCGTGAATTGGCTATTCAAGTTGCAGAACAGTTCGAATTATTAAGTGCCAATCAACGCGGCATTACAATTGCGGTTTTATGTGGTGGCCAAGAATATGGTCGTCAATTGAAGCAATTACGAGCTGGAGCGCAAATTGTAGTCGGGACTCCAGGGCGAATTTTGGATCATATCGATAAAGGTACTTTGCTTTTAGACAATTTACGCACTTTCATCCTTGATGAAGCAGATGAAATGTTACGTATGGGGTTTATTGAAGATATTGAACTAATCATGTCTAAGTTGCCCGAGAAAAAACAAATAGGTTTATTTTCTGCAACTATGCCTCATCGCATACGCCAAATTGCTAATACGTATTTGCATAATCCCGCGTCTATTGAAATACGTGCCGAAACTGCCACAGTAAAAAGTATTGAACAACGTTTCTTGTTTGCATCAGGGCATCAAAAGCCTGACGCATTATTACGGGTGTTAGCAGTGGAAGAGCATCAGGGCGTTATTGTATTTGTACGCACTAAAAGCAGTACTGAAGAAGTAGCAGAAGTATTACAACAACAAGGGCTGCGAGCTATGGCCATACATGGTGACATTACTCAAGCATTACGTGAACGTATTATTGCTCAATTTAGACAGGGAGCAATTGATATCCTAGTTGCTACCGATGTTGCTGCACGTGGTTTAGATGTCGAGCGAGTCACTCATGTGATTAACTATGACTTACCTCATGATAATGAAACTTATGTTCACCGTATTGGAAGAACAGGAAGAGCTGGACGTTCTGGGGTTGCTGTGCTCTTTGTAACACCTAAGGAGGGTCGACTTATTACAAGCATCGAACGACATACTCGTCAGCGTATTACTAAAGTAGCTGTGCCAACAGACCATATGATCCATATGACACGCCAACAGCGTTTCATGGCGAATATTACTGCACGTTTAGAACATGAACACTTAACTTCATATAAACGAATTATTGAAGAATACATCAAAGAGAATAATGCTTCTGCCGTCGATGTTGCTGCAACACTTGCCTTATTATTGCATAAAGATATGCCATGGCAAAAGGAACAATCCTTGCCTAAAGAACATCGCCCAATGAAAGAAAGCCGTTCCGAACGTAATGGTAAATTCGAGCGCTCATCTTCTCGTTTTGACGAAAGAAAAAGTTTTGCTTTGGATAAGAAGGGTTTTAGAGAAAGCCGTAAAAAAACTAATGATTTAGAACAAGATTTGTTCCGTCTTGATGTAGGTAAGGTTCATGGAGTAAAACCAGGCAATATTGTCGGTGCTATTGCTAATGAAGCAGGTTTACAAAGTAAGCACATTACCGGCCTTAAAATCCTTGATGATCATTCTATTGTACGTCTTCCCAAAGGCATGCCTAAAGAAGTCATGAGCGGTTTAACCAAAGCTTGGGTTTGTGGACGGCAGTTAAAATTAACTTTAATCAGTTAGTGCTTAATTCAGTAATCACATCGCTCTCTACGAAGGCGCTAAATCGTCGATACATCTCTAAAAATTCAGTCTCACTCTACTCTCCCACGTTCCGCAGTTCTCTGCGGGATCTTCTAGGAGCTCTGTGCTAAAACACTGCAGACCGCGGACAAGCCCTAAGTTTGTCCATCAAATAATCATAATTATATCTTCTTCAGTGCTCTGTTTCATAGTTAATTTAACGTAACCATATGATAAATAATTAAAAATACTATATTACGTGATGATTTAAAAAAATTGCTTATGAACGATTTTTCATACTATAATGCCGATGTTTTTGTTTTTAAAACAATCAAATAAACTCTTCAAAATCAGTGCAGAAGTCATAGCTAGGGTCTGTTGACACTGCTTTTTTAGGATTAAGATTAAGGGTATTCATGAGACTGTTAGCAACTATAGGTGCTTTTTTATTTTCTGGGATTATTTCAGCAACCCCTCTTCATAATATCGTTATATTTGGAGATAGTTTATCTGATAACGGTAATTTGTATGAATTTATGAAAAAGCAAATTCCACAATCGCCCCCTTATTATGAAGGCCGTTTTTCTAATGGACCGGTCTGGATTGAGCATGTGATCGCCTCTTATTTTCCTGAAAATCCTAGCGATCATTTATTTGATTATGCTTTTGGAGGAGCCGGTGTTTCTGAAGAGGAAGGTGCGGATGATGTATTATTTACATTAAGGAGAGAGGTTAATAAGTATTTGTTGGAACATAATGACAAAGCTAGTGGAGACAGCCTTTTTGTGGTATGGATAGGAGCTAATAATTATATTGCATTACCTTCTGAAATTGAAAAAACGTTACACGATGTTCATACTGGAATTGTACATAGTTTACAACGATTAGTCGAAAAAGGCGCCAAACATATCTTAGTGGTGAATTTACCTGATTTAGGCCGGACCCCTGCTGCGTTTGAACTAGGTGCTGTAGGAGAGATGACTTTCTTTGCTAAAGAGCATAATCACTTATTAAATCGATCGATTGATAATTTGAGACATGAATATCCAGATGTAGAATGGCTTTATTATGATCTATATCAAGCCTTTGAAGAGGTCATAGAGCATTCGCAAGATTATGGCTTTACCAACCTTACAGATACTTGTGTTCAATTTGAGGATAACATCGCTCAAACATCTGTTTTAAAAATGGTTGCAGCAGTAAAATCTCAAGCAAAAGAAGATGTTTGCACAGGTTATTTATTTTTTGATTTAGTACACCCCACTGGATTAGCACATAAAATTCTAGCAGAAAAAGCACGATTAATGTTGGATCAAAAGGGTATAGAGTTTTCAGATTCCACTCAGACTACCCCATAGTATTGAGGTAGCGTGTGATTATTCGCGTAACCCTACTCCTTTTTTCAACAAAATCATGTTGAGCATAGTGAGTAAAACTAACATGAGTACAATAATACCCATAGCCAAAGAGATGCTTACTTCACTTTGGCCTATCATTGCACTTCTCAGTGCATTAACCATATATAAAATAGGATTAAACCAGGATACCTTTTGCCAAAATTCTGGCAACATGGTAATGCTGTAAAATACCCCCCCCAAATAGGTAAGCGGGGTCAAAATGAACGTTGGAATAATCATAATATCATCAAAATTACGGGCAACCATTGCGTTAGTGAAACCTGCCAGTGAAAATATTGCAGAAACCAATAAGACCACTAACAGAGTCATAGGCAAATGACTTAACTCCAGGGTTAAGAAAGAACTAGCCACAAGAAAAACTAAAACAGCAACAATTAATCCTCTAAATACGCCCCCTAAGACATATCCTAGAAGTAAAAGACCATGATGCATCGGACTAACAAGCATTTCTTCAACGCTTCTTTGAAAGCGAACGCTGTATAATGAAGAAGATACATTGCCATAGGAATTAACAATCACTGACATCATAATTAGTCCTGGGGCAATGAACATTGGATAGCTTACTCCTTCAATATTGCCAATGCGAGGCCCTATTAAGCTGCCGAAAATAAGAAAATAAAGTGTGGTTGTGATTACTGGGGGTAAAAAAACTTGGGATGCAATACGAAACATCCGAACAAGTTCGCGTCGTACCAAAGTATAAAGTGCAATAAGTTGTTTTTTAATGGCCATTTTTTATGAGATCCAAAAAAAGCTCTTCCAAGCGATTGGTTTTGTTGCGCATACTATGAATCCGTATTCCTTGTTTGGTGAAGAGAGCAAATGCGTCATTTAAACTTAAGTGATTATCAACTCTAAGTTCTATAGTAGTACTATCAATGAGTGATGGTTTGAATGGGTGTAAATCAGGCAAAGTATTCATGCGATCTTCTGTATTAAAAATAAAAGTCTGATGTCGCAATGTTTGTAACAAAGCCTTCATCGAAGTATTTTTTATAATTTCTCCTTTATCGATAATGGCAATGTTCTTACACAATTGTTCTGCTTCCTCAAGATAGTGAGTCGTAAGAATAATTGTTGTTCCTTCTGCATTAGTGCGGATTAAAAACTCCCACATACTGTGTCTGATCTCTATGTCCACGCCAGCTGTAGGTTCATCAAGGATCAATACCTTGGGCTTATGCACTAACGCCCTAGCAATCATCAGTCGACGTTTCATGCCACCAGACAAATGACGTGTTATAGAATGTCGCTTCTCCCAAAGGCCTAATTGTTGCAATAATGATTCAACTTGAGGTTGGGCATTTTTTCGCGAAATCCCATAATAACCTGCTTGGTTTAGTAAAATTTGTTCACAAGTTTCAAAAATATTAAGATTAATTTCCTGGGGTACAAGTCCTAAACACGATTTGGCTTTTTCAGATTCTTTTTCCAAATCATAACCATAAATACAGATGCTACCAGATGTTTTTTTGAGTAAGGTAGTTATTAAGCCGATGGTTGTTGATTTTCCCGCCCCATTTGCTCCCAGCAAAGCAAAAAAGTCACCCGTGTTAATGGTTAAATCAATGCCTTTCAATGCTTGAACACCATTAGCATAAGTTTTAGATAGCTGTTTAATCTCTAGGGCATGCATAAGGGATAAGTGAAAATAAAAATATCATTATACACAAGAATCGTATTTCTTCGAAAGCAAGTTGTAATTCATTTAAACGATGGATGGATACATGCATTATTGCTGTTGATGAATTGAATAGGCCCAATTGAGTAACCTAGGTATTATCAAATCCCAAATTATATCTGAGTTTAAATATCACTACTTCGTTCAAGCAAATTCGGCGCTTTTTAAAATTTAAGACATCATGAAGACAATTAAGTACACCTATAGATAAAACTTTCCAACTTATTAAAAGAAGGGGCTTCTGTACAACACACACTTTTAGAGTGGTTTAATGTTCATAGAAGATTGCAATACTTCTTTTAATTGTTCGTTTAATTCGTTTAATAACTCTTTTGATTCACTGAGTTGTTTGTTAAGTTTATCACATTGTTCCTCGATGATTTTATATTCTTTTTCATGTATATCAAGTAATGTTTGTGCTAATGCTTGCAATCCTTCTTTATTTTCTTCTGTTGCTAATTTTAAAGATTGTTTATCATCCTGTATTTGATCAAATAACTTTAATAATTTTAATCCAATTTCTGACTTCGCTATTTTATCTTCGATTGTACTAACTTCGTGTTGAGCTCTACTTATAGCTTCATTTATTGACTGAATTTTTTTTTCAACTCCGGAATTTGATAAATTTTTGATTGCTGTGTTAAAAAAATTATTTTTAAATTCACGCGATTTCATGACTGACATCCTCATATTAAAACAACACTAAGCTAATTATAGTTAATGCTCATAATTTATTCAATATGATTGAATTTTTTATATTTAATTTCTTGTTGCACTAACCTTCAGTAGCGCACAACATTGAACAAACGTAAGCTAATAATTGGTTCACTATCTTCTTAAGAAGAGAATCGCCTTAATACATATACTCAGAACGAGTCTTCAACCAACCAGCAATACTATACCGAGGTCGATGGGTCTGACATACTTCATGGGGTAACTCACTGCTGAAGCAAATAAAACGATTTTCTTGGGGTAAAATAACTTGGATTAGTTGTTCTTCTTGATTGTAAAGCTTTAATTCACCACCTAACTCAGGCCGCCAGTCTTTATTTAAATAATACACACAAGAGATTTTTCGATTTTTTTTCATAGCAAACTGATCAATATGTTTTTTATAATAAGATCCAGGTTGATATGCAGCGAGATGAGTTTCAAATTCATGCAGCCCTAAAAAGAGCTCTTGATTGAGGAGCTGTGCTAATTGCTGGATTCGTTTTAAATAATTTTGTATTGCTGGATTTTCTTCATATTCATCCAACCAAAAAATTTCATCCGCTCGAATAGTCTTATTATTCTGGGAATCTAGATTAAGACCTATTTTTGCTCCGCGAAATAATCCTTGTGTATACATTTCATGAGCTTTTTCTTGAATTAATTGGCATTGATTAAACTCAAGAAAATCTTCGATAATATGAAATCCTTGGGTGCAAAGATTATGGATAAGTAATTCAGAATCGATCAAAGTGTACGTCCTTCAAGTAGAAATTCATATTGGCGCCATTCGGGCATAAATTTGCTCATCAATTGATAAAATCGTTTATTATGGCTGGGCTCAAGTAAATGTACTAACTCATGTACCAAGACATATTCCATGCAGATCTGTGGTTTTTTTATAAGATTAAGATTTAACCAGATACGCCCTGCTTTCGTATTGCAGGAGCCCCAACGTGTTTTCATTTTTTTTATTCCCCATTGAGACACTGTTACACCAACAATAACCTCCCAGTGCTGAATTAAATCAGGTACTACGATTTGCATTTGATATCGATACCAATTATCAAGGAGCCTTTGTTTTTGTTCGTGAGAACTGTTTGGTGGCGTATAACAGTACATCAATTCGTCATTTATTTTAATGTGTGTGGGACCATGATGCTCCTGGACAATGAGCAAATAGTGTTTTCCTTTAAAAGCTACAGTAGCTCCTGTTGCTAATTCACCCTTTTCAATAATGGAGCGACTGCGAATGCGTTCACGTTGTTGATGAATCCATGTCCCCTTAGTTTGTAGCGTTTGTCGAATTAATTGATCACTAAACTTAAGAGGCACGCTTACCTTAACCAATCCATCGGGTGGATAAATACGTAAGTGCATGTTTTTAATTTTTTTTCGTATTACTTCAATGGGGATGCCATCGATCTCAATGATCCTATTATTCATCGTATCTTAAGTTTATGCACTGCAAAATAAAAAAGAAGCTGGAAAAGGATACTTCTAGAAAAAGCAGTTGAATTCGTAGCGGGCAATCTACGGATTCAACTGCTTTTTCTAGGATAATGCATTCGCACTCCCAGAGTAAAGTTTACTGGCCTATTTTACTATCTTTGTGCAGCGATACAAGGACTGTCTATATATTCACCATTAATATCTAAGACCATATTAACATTAGCACGTTGATAGCGAGCGAGTATGTCATACTCTTGTTTTGTTATATAACCGTAAGAGTTACCACAATATACAAGCGATGTGGCTCCTGGTTTTGGTTTAACATGAACAGGCAAATCACATTCCCAACGAAAATGAGTTAAATCGCAATTTGCTGCCAAAGATAAATGAAGGGGCAAAAGAGATAAAGCAACAGTCACATACCATTTCCTTTTCATAGTGTGCACCATTTGCATGTTTATGTTTTTTAATTATAGGATATGATTGAAAAAAAGTAGTCAAGGACCATCATGCTCTCATCCAGTTCCGAATACCTGAAAGCACTTCATGAGGGAAAGTATCTTCTTTTTTTGGAATGGGTTGATTTTATTGCGAAAAAATATTCAGATAAAGAGAGTTTAGATGCTGACGATACAACAAATTCCTTAATTTTTGAATGGTTAAATAATGGCTATTCAGAAGAAGATGCCAAGAAATTAGCCCTCTTACATGCAGTATATGATTTAGAATCCAAACCGTTACAAGGAAAATTAGATTACGCATTTAAAACTATTATGGTTGCTTTATTTCTATGTATGGTTTTCCATAAGCATAATTTTTGTCCACAATCCCATTCTGCTAAAGTAACTTGTCATGAAATCAATCAATTAGTAGACCAAAGTAGTAAACAATTGCCCTCATCGATTTATCAAAGCAGTTTAACTGAAGTACAAGCCAAGTTTTTTCAATGGGTAGAAAATATGGATAAACATGAAGTCAATGCTGTTTTTCATAAAATTCATGAAATTACTCGACTTAGGTATCTTCTTGAAGATTATATTTTACACTTAGAGAGATTAAAAAAAGAACAAGACGAACTTTATACGGCCCGATTAAGTATGGCAAAACGTTTACTTACCTATATATATGAACAAATTGAATTCACACCCAAAGTAGCTGATGAAATTACTAATTATGTGAACACACTTCGTGAATTTCACCCTAGTAAATGGGAAGAAGAACGTTTAGATGCTCTTTCTCCACCTTCAACTTTAGACAACACTTGGCGTTGGGTAACGGGAATGGGAATAGGTTTTTTTAATTTGGTTTTGCATAAAAAATCCATTGGTGAATTGATTTCAGGGCAATCAGAAACGCCTCAAGTTTAATTTCAACCATTTTCTATCTTCCTATGATTTGTTGTGATTAAGTCCTTACTTTTAGTAATATAAAACGCTCGGATAAATCCCTGGTACTATTTGGCATTTAGATTTGCCTAATGACGGCGCAAATGTTTTAAAAGATAAACCCATTTCAAACTTACATTCCTCAATTATCCAAGCGACTACAGCATTTAAAAAAGTAATACTAGTGGCACACTCTACCCCTGGAATGTATGTTCAAACCATGCCCGAACTGGAAAATATTTTATATGGCCTTGTATTAATAGGTTCCGCACCAGACTCATCATGGCAAGAAGGATTTATTGAATACTGTAAAAATCATACGGATGAATCCATTCTTAAAGCTGAAGAGGAATATGCTGTAAATCCAGATGATGAGCGTTTAAGGCGGCTCTTAGTGGCTTCAGCCAAGTACTCTTTATAAATGAAAAATCATTATGTGAAGGAAAATATCTATTCGAAAAATTACCTATTAATAATACAGCCCACGTTCAATCATCCGAACTTTTTGACTCTAAAAAGTATAAAGCCACGTGGGTACCGCAGAAAATTCCAACTTTAATTATCACCGGATCTCATGATCATAGTACGCCTTTATCGCTTTTTAAAAAAAATAAGCTCTACCCGAGAAATAATATACTCATAAAGGAAATTTCTAACGTAGGACACTACCCATGGTTTGAAAATCCCAAAGAGATAATAATTTCATTTGAGTACTTTTGCCATAAATTTTCAATACAAAAATAACCAAAATACAATCAAATTGTTTACATTTTATGCTAGGCATGGTATTATATCACCTCATTTTATGATAAATACTGATGATATCTTCTCTGAGTAAGTCAGAGGACTGACACCACTTTGCTGGTGTTTAGTTTAATCGCTTTCATTAAACGGGTATATCGTGATTTTCTGGTTTTATATAAACCAAGGAAATAGACGATCCCGTACTTCCTTGGTTTTAAAAACCTTTTTTTAGTAAACCACCGGAGATTAGCATGAGAGCTAAAGATATTTTTGCAAGAAACAATGCGACTTTAACTACATTAATGGCTATTAATAGAGTTATTAGCAAGCAAGCTCAACCACCTAAATTTATTAAGCAAATGATTTTAGAGGAAGCTGGATTAGGTAAAAGCCCAGTTTACGTTGTCAGCAACAAGATAGTAGAAATGCAAAATATCAAAGGAGGCATCATACGCAGCGTTGAATACCTTTATAACGAGGACCCAACAAACGATATAATCAATGCGCTGCCTAAAGGAAGCGAAAAGGTTAAGGTGTTTGGCTCTGAAGAAGAAGCGCAACAATATGCATTGACAATTTCCAAGCGACATTCAGATTTAAGTTTTACCTATATGTCTTCTATGGATGGCGTTGAAGGTCGAGATCCCGTTTGGCATACTCCTTTAATTATTAAGGCTGAAATTCCATTGAACTTAAAAAGTAATGTTATCGATAATAACGGTAAAATTTCTGCTACGCATTTAAAGCTCGTTTCTTTAATACAGCCTAATGAATTAGAAAAAAAATTGCCAACAATTGATTTACAAGAAACCCAAAATCAAAATAGCATTAATTGCACTATTTTCTAAGGTGCCCAATAACATGCATGGGAACGTTTATTCCCATGCATATTTTTCGACTGCTGTGTCAGTGAGCATCTATGATAGTTTCAGAAGAGCTCTAATAAAAAATCATTAAGGGGTAATTTTAGTACTAATGGAAATAAATTTGACTTATTATTGTACAATTCAGTATAATAACTGTTGTTTGTTTCAGTATTAATTACGTGCAACATTATTTGTTGCTCTCCCTAATATGGAGTTTTACATGCTAGAAAAATTATTTAAAAGACTGCAAGGTATCAAGCCATTTACGAATCAATTTGATATGTTAATGGAAAGTGGGCAAGCCATTAACGATGATGGTGAAGCTGTTGGGATGTGTCAACCAATGTCAAATCACTATTTAGATTTACTACTAAAGAAACAAGATCCAACCCAAGAATTACAA
Organism: Legionella gratiana; assembly: GCF_001467695.1. GTDB lineage: Bacteria > Pseudomonadota > Gammaproteobacteria > Legionellales > Legionellaceae > Legionella > Legionella gratiana. The sequence continues at coordinate 97,370 of NZ_LNYE01000029.1, read as the reverse complement.
GATGGTAAGCAATTTTTAAAGCAATCCATAATTGAAGAAAATCAAGAGATTGATTTTAGAGCCCAAAATCCAGGTGAAGAGGAGCATCATGCTTTTCATAAAAATAAGGTAGAGCATCGAGACGAACACCATTCTCTTAAAAGTTTAACCCCAGAGAAAGTCAGTAAAACTTTAGAAGATAAAGACCATATGTTAATGACATTTGAATTAAATCAAAAAGATAAATATCATCAAGTATATCTTGGAAAGCAAAGTGCATCAAAATGTCGCTTCTTTGATGCAAACCTTAATGGTGGGGAACGAGTAAAACCATGTGAGGAACTTATTCCAGAAGCGATGGAATATCTCAGAAAACACTACTCTCTTGATGAAGACACATCATTTAGACTTGGAATAGGTTGAGTTTGAGGTTATAAATGTTATAGGGATTTTCTTAATATAATCCCTATCAACATTTATAACACTGTAACTTTAAGCATATTTTTTTGCGATTGATGGTTCAGGAAACATATACATTCCCTGATAGGTTTTTGTATCAAACCAAAAATGCAAAAATTCATCACTACTGTTTGGAGGATATTCATCTTTACTCTTAAAATAAAAATTAAAAAGAGTTTCTACTATTTTATCTTTTAGAACAGCTAGATAGTTTTTCGAATCATTTATTGCCAAAAGATAGTCCTCAGTACTCTGATTTGCTGATTTTTCCAATGTATTTGTGACAATAGCGATTCCAGTCGATAGCATAAATAGCAAAGTTCTTAATTCCTCTTCTCTTCGATCCATTTTTTCTGAGGCCAAGCTCTCTATGATATAATCAACCAAAGCCTTGGTCGGACCAACGAACGTTACTGATAAATCCAACGTGTTTTTAACTCGTTTGGTAATCGCTTTATACACTATTGGGAAATATTTAATATAAACAAGCTTTTCAATTAATTCACTATTTTTATCAGTAAAACCCCATTGCGCGTTTTTAAATGGCCAAGCAGTTAACATTAAATCAAACAATATCTTGCTATTATTTTTAATAAATAAAGATAAATCATCAGGTTTAGTAAGCAGGGGAATACAAACGGGCACAGTATGGCTTTCAAGAAGAGAATGATCAAGTAATTTTTTTGTTTCCTCCTCCGGTAAATCAAGCATATCTTCAGCAATGTCGACTAAGTACGGAAAAAATTGTTCTTTAGGAGTTAAAGAAAGAAGTGCACAATCCTTTGTGTGCACGCCTGAACTCGGACCTTGACGGCCCATTATTGTATCCTTAGGTATCATACATTCCCCCTATTTATATAATTACCAATTTTGAGTTATTATCGGAGTTGTTTTTCCTGACAGCTCCTGATCCATTTGCTGACCCAATCGGCTCCCAAAATCAAATGTCTTTGCTTTAAATGAAAAGAAATCGGACAATCTCGCATGCATGAACGCTCCTTCATGTTCACCGGCTTCAAAAAAGCTTTTACTAATTTTGGTCTGATGTTCCGATTGTTCCTTATAAAATTGAATGCGTTCTTTATCTGAAAATGTTGATTTCCACGATGCCGTATGATCCATATCATCTTTTAAAGCCTGAAATGACTCTTTAGTCAAAGGTGTTTTTTCATGATGCAACTCAATATTTACTGGTGGAACCGTATAACTATCAAAGCCCTGCACCTTTGAACAATGCTCATGTAATGCTTTTCTCTGTGGACAGTGAAATTCCTCCGGTGGTTTCGCACCTGTAAACGCTGACGTAAGAATTGAGAACGGAAGTGTGAAAAATAATTTAGGATTCTCGAATTTATACCCCTGTTGCTTATCTTGCTTATCTTGCATACTGCACCTCATTTAAAATACAAATTAGAAATTTAAAATACACTTTTATTAAATATATAGCATAAGGAATATAATTTATCCAACCTGGTAATCTAATGTGGTGTTATACAATTAAGCGCTATCCGCTAATTGAAATTATTTTTTATTATTAGTGGTGCTACATTCATGGATGTGACGGCTGGAGCAATCAGAAATTTCGGTTTACTTAAGCTCGAGTGGTAAAGGCAGGTTCTGACTTATGAGAATGGCATTCCCGTTGATGATACGATAGCTCGTGATGAGAAAGCTGAATACTAAACAGTCTACCAATTGCTTTACACGCTGGATCGAAGCGACACATAAACAGCAGATGGAGATGTTGTTGTCATGGATGAAAAAACTTAGAAAATCATGAGATTTTTTATCGGTAACATAAATAATAATCCCCACAATGTGGGGATTATGAATAATTTTTAACCAAACTTTGAGTTAAAGAATAAAACCCCTAGCCTTCTTTTTTGCCAGTTAATTTTTCTTTAATGCGTGCAGCACGTCCAGCCAAGTTGCGTAGGTAATAAAGTTTAGCACGACGTACATCACCGCGTCTTTTTACAGTAATACTATCAACAATTGGACTGTAGGTTTGAAACACACGCTCAACACCAACACCATGAGAAATTTTACGAACAGTAAAAGCAGAATTCAAACCACGATTACGCTTAGCAATGACAACACCTTCAAAAGCTTGTAAGCGTTCACGGTTACCTTCAATTACTTTCACTTGAACCAAAACAGTATCACCTGGATTAAACTCAGGGATTTCCTTACCTTGCATTTGCTCCGCATTCAGTTGGTCAATAATATTAGTCATGGACTACTCCTCAAATTGGTTCATCGTCTAGGATTCACCGTGCTCAAACTTAAACTCAACAAGCAATTGCTTGTCTGCTTCACTTAACTGTATTTTTTCAAGTAAATCCGGCCGCTTAAGCCAAGTTTTACCTAGAGACTGTTTTCTTCGCCACAGTTCAATATCTCTGTGGTTACCGCCTAATAAAACAGGCGGAACACCTAATCCATCAACCTCTGCCGGTCGAGTGTAGTGGGGGCAATCCAGTAAACCATTCATAAATGAATCGTGTTCTGCTGAACCAAGATGCCCAAGGCTACCTGGTATTAAGCGAATAAGTGCATCGATAAATACCGTGGCTGCTAACTCACCACCACTTAAAACAAAATCTCCTAAAGACCATTCTTCATCTACATACTGTTGAAGAATACGCTCATCAATTCCTTCATATCGTCCTGCAATAAATAGCAGGGGTTGTTTCTCACTTGCCACCTGATTTAAGTCATTTTGGCGAATTACTCTGCCTTGAGGGCTTAGATAAATCGTCTTACAATGACTTGGCATTTGGCTTCGTGCCTGCACAATGGCTCCCCGCAAGGGCTCGTACATCATGACCATCCCAGGGCCACCCCCATAAGGTTTATCATCTACTTGTCTATAAGGCCTAGAGGACCAATCTCTTGGATTCCAGAAATCAATTTTTACTAACCCTTGCGCTATGGCTCTACCCGATATGCCATAATTCAAGGCATTAAGTATCTCGGGTATTAGGCTAATGACTCCAAGATGAAGCACCACTTAAAAATCCACATCCCAATTAACAGTGATTAATTGCTGGTTGAGATTAATATCTAATATAAATTGGCCAGGTAAGTAAGGGATTAAATGTCTTTTATCACCCTCTACAACCAACACATCATTAGCACCCGTAGGAATTATTTCAGTGACTTTTCCAAAAGACTCACCTTGTTGGTTTATCACATTCATGCCTATAAGTTGATGCCAGTAATATTCACCAGGCTTCAATTGTTCCAGTTGATCTTGGTGTACTGCAATTTCTATATTAGTAAGATGAGCTACTAATTCACGCTCAAGATAACCTTCTATTTGGATAATAATAGATTTGCTTTGTACTTCAGCACGCACTAATTTAATAGGTCGCCATTTATTATCAATAAAAGCATGCCAATTTGTATATTTCAGAACATTATCACGGGGTTCTGTAAAAGAATGCACCGTAATAAACCCTTTAACACCATGAGGCCGCCCAAATCGGGCAATTATTATCCAATTCTTCTGATTATCCACGTTATTTAAGCAGCTTCGCCTTTTTTATTAAATTCTTTAACTAAAGCACTAACTCGATCAGATAATTTTGCCCCTACTTTTTGCCAATGGCTCAATTTTTCTGCATCAATATGCAAACGAACTTCTTGCCCACGGGCTATAGGATTAAAATAACCAATACGCTCAATATAACTGCCATCGCGACGTTTGCGACTGTCAGTAACGACCATATGATAAAAAGGACGCTTTTTAGCGCCACCTCTAGATAAACGTATAACGACCATTATTTTCCTCTATTTTAGAGTGGTTACACATACTTAGTAATCGCACTAAGCATAAAAATGCCGTGTATTGTACGAAAATTAATTCACCATGTGAAGTAATTCTTACGAATTATTTAAAATCGTCTGGTAATATTCCTTTTAATCCAGGTATACCACCAATTCCACGCATCATTTTCTGCATTCCACCAGGTTTAGTAAATTTTTTCATCATTTTTTGCATTTGTTCAAATTGCTTTAATAACTTATTGACATCCTGTATCTGTGTTCCTGAACCCAGAGCAATACGTTTTTTGCGAGAACCTACAATAAGTTTAGGAATACGGCGCTCCTTTGGGGTCATTGAATTAATAATGGCAATAGTTTGTGCCATAGCTTTTTCGCTGACCTGTTTCATTGCTTGCTGAGGCATCATTTGGCTCACACCAGGTAACTTACTCATCATTCCAGCAATACCACCCATATTATTCATTTGCAGCAGTTGTTGCTTGAAGTCTTCCAAATCAAAGCTCTTCCCCTTTTTTAACTTTTTAGCAAGTTTTTCACTAGCTTGCTTGTCTGCTTTGCGTTCAACCTCTTCAATTAAGGTAAGAATATCACCCATACCAAGAATTCTTGAAGCAACGCGTTCAGGATGAAAGGGTTCTAGTGCATCTACTTTTTCGCCACTGCCAATAAATTTAATAGGTTGTCCGGTGATTTGTTTTACAGAAAGAGCTGCACCACCTCGTGCATCGCCATCTGTTTTAGTCAAAATAACCCCTGTTAATGGAAGTGCCTCATGAAATGCTTTTGCTGTATTTGCAGCGTCTTGTCCTGTCATGCTGTCTACAACAAATAAAGTTTCAATTGGGTTCACCGCTTGGTGTAATTCTTTAATTTCAGCCATCATCTCGGCATCAATGTGCAAACGACCTGCGGTATCAATGAGCAATACATCCATATATTGCTTTTTCGCAGCTTCCAAAGCTTTACGAGCAATAATTAACGGTGGTTCATTAGCTTCTGCTGGGAAAAAAGTAACATCTATTTGTTCAGCCAATACTTTAAGCTGTTGGATTGCAGCGGGTCGATAAATATCAACACTAACTACCATTACTTTTTTATTTTCAGATTCTTTTAAGTAGCGCGCTAGTTTTGCAGTGCTGGTTGTCTTACCTGAGCCCTGTAATCCTGCCATTAAAAATATAGCTGGAGGTTGGGTTTTGAAGTTGAGCTCAACACGCTCATCACCCATGACATGGACTAATTCGTCATGTACAATCTTCACAAAAGCTTGATCAGGATTTAAATGAGTTAAAACTTCTTGTCCTAAAGCATTTTGTTTTACTTGGTCTATAAATTCTTTAATAACAGGTAAGGCAACATCTGCTTCAAGCAGGGATAGTCTGACTTCACGCAGCGCGTGTTGTACATTTTCTTCAGTTAATCGACCCAATCCTCGCAAATTTTTAAAGGTGCGGGTTAAACGTTCCGTTAAGGTTTCAAACATAATGTATGCCCAAAAAAATAGTCACTATAGCATAGAGAGGCTGTAGTATGAAACTGGCAAATACTGTTTTTATACAGCCCTATTGATTAACACAACGTTAAGAAAAAATGCAGAGATTTTCTGATTAAATCATGCTATTTTACATGACAACCGATAAGTAGGTTTCATGGTAAATAAAATTCAGGAACATTTTGTTTATTTATTGCCCTATTATTAAGCGTTTCTTAAGCTTACTTTTTATATAATATAAGCTTCTGCACGCCCAAAAAACTGCACTGAAGGACTGCGATGATTGAGAAAAAACATTCACTAACAATTTTCAGTTTGACTATGATTACAGTTGGATCTGTGGATAGCATACGTAATTTACCAGCAACAGCCTTATTCGGTAGTCAATTAATCTTTTATTTTTTCCTAGGCGCTTTATTTTTTTTAATTCCTACTGCTTTAGTCTCAGCTGAATTAGCCTCGGGGTGGGCAAAACAAGGAGGGATTTATATTTGGGTGAAACAAGCATTTGGCAAAAGAATTGGCTTTTTAGCCATTTGGTTGCAATGGATAGAAAATGTCATTTGGTACCCAACCATTTTATCTTTTGTTGCAGGAACAATTGGCTATTTAATTAATCCAACATTAACGAGCAATCCTTATTTTCTATGGGCCGTTATCGTTAGTTCATTTTGGGGGGCTACTGCATTAAATCTACGAGGTATGAAGTCTTCTGCTGCATTTAGTAACTTATGCTCTCTTGCAGGTTTATTGTTACCTATGTCGTTAATTATTGGTCTTGGAGTAGTTTGGGTAACCCAGGGTAATCCTTTGCAGATTCAATTTGATATTCCAAGCATTGTTCCTCACTTAGAGGATAAATCCATGTGGGTATCTCTTACAGCAATTATTATGTCATTCTGTGGTATCGAAATCGCCACTGTTCATGCAAATGACGTAAAGAATCCACAACATGCTTTTCCCAAGGTATTAATTTATTCAGTAGGTATTATCTTAAGTACCTTAATTCTTGGCTCTTTAGCTATCGCGATTGTTCTACCTGGAAAAGACATCAACCTAGTAGCAGGAATTATGCAGGCGTTTGAAGCATTTTTTTCAAGCTACCATATGTATTGGATGATGCCTGTAGTGGCAGTTATGTTGGTTTTGGGCGGCCTAGGTGGTGTAAGCAACTGGATTATTGCTCCTACAAAAGGATTATTGGTAGCAGCAGAAGATGGAAACTTACCGGATTATTTCCAACGCACTAATGCCAAAGGTGCTCCTGTCATTATGTTATATACCCAGGCCACCATTGTTACTGTGTTGTCAGGGTTATTTTTGTTTATGCCTAGCGTGAATGGCTCTTATTGGTTATTAACAGCATTGGCTGCTCAATTGTATATGTTAATGTATTTTATTATGTTTCTTGCTGCAATTAAATTACGTTTATCGCAACCGGAGCATCATCGACCTTTTAAAATACCAGGTGGTTTAGTTGGAATGTTGTTTGTTGCAGGCGTAGGAATTGTTGGTGTATGCACTACCTTGGGAGTAAGTTTTATTCCGCCAGAAGGTATTAATGTAGGTAGTTTGGTCCGTTATGAATTGACGTTAATTGGTGGTTTAATTTTAATGTGCTTGCCGCCATTTATAAGTTCATGGATACAAGGAAAATCAGCAGCAATGGAGCCCGCTTTGGATTAAACAGGTCTTTTTTCTAAAATCGCTTACTAAGAAAAATTAAAAATATTCTAATGACATGTTAATTGAACCCGATGAGTTGTTCCATAAATTAATTGCTCGATTACCTGAGTTAGAATGGAAACTCAATGGTTTAGGCATGTCTTTTTTAAGTCATAGCCTACCCAAAGGATTATTTCGTATAACTTCAGAATCAACTGCAGCACTGTGCATTGCTGAAATTAAAGCAGACATTCATGCATTATCCAAACAAACTAACAAACGTAGTGCTTTTTACTTAGCGGAGCGTATCCGCCAAAAGATTAATGTATTAGTAGTCTTGTGCCAAATACATCATCGGAAAAATAAACCAGAAGGAAAAAGTTATTTTGGCATCAAAATGTTAAGTACAAGACAACAATGGATAAACGATCTAGAAATAGAAATTGACGCTTTATCGACACAACGGCAAGCAATGATAAAGAGTTTGGCGCACCTACAATGCCGGCAAGACTCCGATGCACTTTTGAATTTGAAGGCCGAATTAGGTGAAGTCGAACGAAGTTTAACTTTAGCAAAAGAAACATTAAATCGAGCTGTATCATCCTAGAAAAAACAAAACTCAATCATCCAAGATCTTTTTCTGAATTAAGTAATGAGGTAAATTAGGAACGCCTATTTGGCGTTAAAGTAATTACTCGTACCTATACTAAATTGTTTTATGGATAATCCATAATAAGAAATTACAAAAGGAGCTCGTTCAAATGTCAGATAAATTTACTCATATCACTAAAGATATCAGCACACAATTAGCTAAAATGCGCAAAGAAATGCCTGAAGTCATGTCTGGATTTTCAGCTCTAGCTCAAGCGGCGACTAAGGATGGTGTTTTAGATAAAAAAACTAAAGAACTAATCGCCATGGCGTTAGCAGTTGCCAAACAATGTCCAGGATGCATTGGATTCCATTCTCAAACGTTAATAAAACTAGAAACTACTCGTGAAGAACTTCTTGAAACTTTGGGGATGGCTGTTTATATGGGAGGTGGCCCCTCTTTAATGTACGCAGCAGAAGCTTTAGAAGCATTTGATGAGTTTAGTAAATAAACTAGAATCTTTATAAAGCAAAGGAGTAGCTAAGATTTCACCTCATCTTAGCTGCTCCTCTTTTTTGGTGTCTATTATGGAGTCCAACTATTCCACAGAGGTAAGAGCATGCCTGAACCGAAACATCCACTCTTAGAACTTAAGGTCCAGCTTTTGATTATCCTCTAATTGTTGAAATTCTTTTAATGAAGAAAGGGTTAATTGTTTCACTTTAAAAAGCCAAGAATAATTTTTCTCATCGTTGTTAATCTCCTTAATTATTTTACTAAATTTTTTTTCACTTATACCGCCCATTAAGTAGCATAAACAAGTTTTTACTATCTGCAACTCCAGCTTGTCATCCCCTTTAGGTTTGTTTTTAAGTTGATCGAATCGCTTGCTTAGCGAGTCAAATAGCAAAGAAACGTTTTGGATATTATTGATTGCCCCCGATGTTTCATTCATTACTTTTTTTTGCTTGTCACATAAAAAATCAATATAAATGGTAGTATATTTGCTGTTTGGGTTGTCTTGAAGCTCCCAAGCCAAATCTTTTTGTTTATATACTGCTCCTGAATCAACAATAAATTTAAAAACTTGCTTTTCGATAGAGTAATAAGCTAGAGTAGGTAAAATTTTTCTATTATTTCTAATGAGCTCCTTCCATTGTTCGTTTTTCTTTAAAAATTCAATAATTTCAATAGGAGAGGCTGCATGTTTTGAAGTTAAAAAATCAATAAAAGCATCTTCATCCTCCAAGTGAGAAGCATTTTCGTTATCAATCAACAAATTAATGGATGCTAATGCCCCCTTTTTTAAGGCAAAATCAAAAATAGAACTACCATTTGAAAGCTCAGTGGATTTATCGATGTAATGCTTTTCTAAAAGTAACTTTAAATTATCTGGATTTGGGCAACTAATGGCATATAAGATAAGACCATCTATCATTTCCTTGTATTCTTCAGAAGAATTAAATATTGACTCCAGGTTTAAAAATGAAAAATATTGAAAATCCTTAAATTCTTTATTTTCAATATCACGATTTATTAATAAACTAAAAAATTGTGTTTTCAAACTCGGATTATTTATTTTTGATGCCAAATCAATCGCCTGCCCTTCACCAAAAATTAAATTTATTAATGTGAGTTGATGATTTAAAAATAATTCTTCATTATTGAATAGTACAGTTAACAACTCTTCGAAATTAATTTCATTATTCATTGCTTGGCTAATGGATTGAATTATTTGTTTTGACTTTTCATACCCATATTCAGAATGTATGGATTTTATAGCAAAAATAAGAGGAGACTCGTTAGAATTGTTTTTAATATTTAAATCAACCTTAGCCTTATTGATAAGGAATGATACCAGTTCAGTATTTCTTGTATAAATAGCTAAATGCAAAAGTGTTTGACCATTATTATCTTGTTTGGATAGTACCGATGGATCAAAATCCATTAACATCTTAAGCATGTAATTATTATTAACAGCCAAATTAAGCACTGATAGGCCTTGATTATTAATGGGACTGATGTTTATATTTTTTTCTAATAAAAGCTTAGCTATATCAACAGAATTATTTTTTAAAGCTATATGCAAAAGAGTATCATTGTTTTTATCTCTTCTATTAATATCAATAAAGTTATTATCAAGGAAATACTCTAGAAGCTCTTTGTTTTTATATTTGATGCATATGCTCAATATATCATCCAAATATTTTTTGTTCTGTTCATTTAATTCCAGTGTTTTTTGCATACTACTTGCAATGCCCAATAAATATTCATTTCCAGTATGATTTAAATAGAGGGTCGAATATTTTATACAATCAGGTAATTTATCAAAATCAGTAACATCATTAATTTGAGCTGATGGGCCATCTGTGAAAATTCTTCTTGAGTTAAATGAGAATTTATTTTGTTTTTGTAACAATAACAAAAAATTATCTTGTCCTTTTTTAATCTCATCAATTAATTCTTTTGTTGCATAGCCATCAAATCTATTTGGATCATTTAGAATGACGGGATTTAAATTTTGAGATAATAAGAGTGTATTAAGAAGGAGCACACAAATTGTTCGGCAGTTTGCATCACCAAAAGGATGCAACCATTCTAATTCCTGTATACAACGAGTAATAGCTTCAATTTTATCATCATCATTTTGGGATAATTGTATTGCTTTTTCATATTCACCAAAAATAATAGTTACTTGTTTTTCTATCTCTGTATCTATGGTGTCTTGATTTTTTAAATTCCAACCAAATCCTCGATGGTCAACGGAATTTTGATTAATATTAAAATACGCATTTGATCGAGGATGATTTTTAATATCAGACATGCCGTTATTTGTAGAATTGTCATCCCCAAGACCATAACGTGCTTCACCATCTCGAAATTGTCCTGGTAATGAACCCTTATTCAGTTTCTGGACATGCTTTGTACATACAAGATGAAGATTTTTTAAAAATTGGCTGTTTGGAACAAAACTTGGTCCTGTATATTCAGATAATGTTTTAATCACAAAATCAAAACCATTTAATACTCCTGTCAATGATCCAGGCTCTCTTAATTCCCATTGATCTACGCATCCTTCACTTTGCTTTATACCATCGATAGCTAAACGATACGACTCATAGGGCATTTTTTGAATAAGATTACGGATCAGTTGAATGCCTTGAAATTCATTTTCTATTTTAGTTTTCATTTATACCCCTTCAGAGTATTTCTATCCAAAAAACAAAAATTAATCGTCAGTTTATGATAATTATAGTTGCTGGGCTAAAAGATTTTTTACCCCTGAGTGCATCCTGGGGATTTAAGAGATACATGGTGAATAGTGACTAAATTAACGTGAGTTCGACATAAAAGGGCATAGAAACGCTTTTTATGTCGAACTCACGTTCAATTACATTTATTAAGACATGCTGCAAGATGAAGTATAATAAATCTCTGTTCTCTGATGAGTACTAACCAATTACCTCAAATCAGAGCAGCCAAACGACATGCTTGATCAATAGCATGGCGTGCATCCAACTCTAAGGCTTTATATGCCCCACCTACCAAATGGACAATCTTTTTGGCCTCTTTTAAAGGAGTGAATAGTTCGGTCAATTCGACTTGACCCGCACAAATCACCACAGTATCGACCTCTATAATTTGCGGTTTTTCATCAACGCGAAGATGCAACCCTTGATCATCAATAGCATCATAACTCACTCCAGAAATCATTTTAACGTGTTTGTGTTTTAAGCTTGCCCGATGAATCCAACCTGTCGTTTTTCCCAAACGTTTACCCATTTTTTCTTTTTTGCGCTGTATTAAATAAACCTCACGTGGACTTGGTGTACTCTCAGGAGGCTTAATCCCACCCCGATATTTACCATAAACATCAATACCCCATTCATTATAAAACTGCTCTTTAGAAGCTTGATGTTCATGAGTTAAAAACTCAGCAACATCAAAACCAATTCCACCCGCACCAATAATTGCAACTCGTTTACCTACATCCTTTTTTCCAGTAATCACATCAATATAACTGGCAACTTTGGGGTGCTCGATGCCTGGAATTTCTGGAATTCGAGGCTTAATTCCACTCGCTAAAACGACTTCATCAAAATCCAGCAAATGATTCACTGTTGCTTCTGTATTTAAATGAATTGTTACCTTAAATTTCTGTAATTGATAGGTAAAATAATTCAACGTGTATTGAAAAATTTCTTTACCTGGGATTTTCTTTGCTAAATTAAATTGTCCCCCGAGTTGTCCGCTTCGTTCAAATAAAGTGACTTTATGTCCGCGTTCAGCAGCAACTGCAGCAAAGGCTAACCCCGCGGGTCCAGAACCCACTACAGCAATTGATTTGGGTTCTGCAGTCACCTCATAAATCAACTCCGTTTCATTACATGCTCGAGGATTCACCAAACAAGAAGCGGTTTTGTGCACGAAAACTTGATCAAGGCAAGCCTGATTGCATGCAATGCACACATTGATCGCTTCACTTTCACCTTTTTTTGCTTTTTCAGGAAATAAAGGGTCTGCTAAAAAGGGTCTAGCCATAGAGACCATATCAGCAACACCGGACTCGATTATTTGATTGGCTAGTTCAGGGGTATTAATACGATTTGAAGTAATTACAGGTATGTTCACTTCTGGCTTTAAATGGTGCGTTAAATGAGTAAACGCCGCATCAGGAACCATAGTTGCAATAGTTGGAATTCGCGCCTCATGCCAACCAATACCTGTATTAATTAAAGTAGCACCGGCTTCTTCAATGGCTTTAGCCAGGATCACGATTTCTTCCCAATTACTACCATCTGCAATTAAATCAAGCATAGATAAACGAAAAATAATAATAAATTTCTCGCCCACTGCTTCACGTACACTTCGCACTATCTCAACAGGAAAACGAATACGGTTACTATAATTACCACCCCATTCATCTTGACGTTGATTGGTATGAGTAACAATGAACTGATTGATTAAATAACCCTCACTTCCCATAATTTCAATCCCATCATAACCGGCTAATTGGGCAAGCCGAGCACAACGGGCAAAATGCTTGATGGTTTTTTTAATTCGATATTGACTCATTACCCAGGGTTTAAATGGACTAATTGGTGATTTGATTCCGCTAGGAGCTACAATAAAAGGGTGATAACCATAACGTCCAGCATGCAAGGCTTGCAGAACAATTTTGCCCCCTGCTTCATGTACCGTATGGGTGATTAACTCATGTCTCTGTTGCTCTTTGCTGTTCGTCAATTTAGCAGAAAAAGGAGCCAAACGACCCGCTCGATCTGGCGCAAAACCACCAGTAGCAATTAATCCTACACCCCCTAGAGCTCTTTCTCTGTAAAATTGGGCCAAACGATTTAAACTGTCCTTATCTTCTTCAAGGCCAGTATGCATCGATCCCATTAATAATCGATTTTTTAATTGAGTAAAACCTAAATCCAAAGACTGAAATAAGGCTTTAAACGGAGTATTATCAATTCTCAATTCCATGAGCATTTCGCCAAAAACTTCAAAACAAAAAGTATAAACCCAGTTTCAACCTTTTTACAGAGAATTAATTAATAACTTTAATGTTGTGAAGAAAACTATTCCATTTTAAAGGATTCTTTATAAGCAAAAGAAGTCTCTAGCGGAGAACGGCTGGCAATAAAAGCGCCTAACAACGTAATGCTGCATCCAATCAACGAAAGAAGTGAGGGGTGTTCATGCAACACTACAAATCCCATTAAAGTAGATACAATAGGAAGTGCATATAACGTAATTGCTGCTTTAGAAGCAGATAAATATTTTAATGCATACCCCCAAGCCAGATAAGCAAGAGCTGCAGGGAAAATCCCCATATAGACAACTGCTACAGTAGTCTGTACATGGGCAATCTTAATTTGTTGAAGTAAATCAGGTAAAAAAATAACCAACAATAAAGTTCCACCCCACATGATCCAAGAAATAATTGCAACTGGATGATAAACACGTACAAATTGCTTTTGCACAATGGTTAAAATAGCTCCCATTAAAGCGGAAACCAAAATCGCTAAGACCCCATGTCGCATTCCTGGAACCGAACTCTCACCGAGAGTCAATAATACCAAACCTAGTACACTAATTAAGATACCATACCAAACATGACGCTTTAGCTTTTCCTGTAAAAAGATAAATGATAAAACTACAGTCATAATCGGCATTAAACCAATCACAAAGCTGGCAATACCCGCTGAAACACTAAGCTCGCCATAATTTAAACAAATATTATAAATGCCTATCCCAGCCATTCCTGTGATAAGCAACTGGACACGATCTTTCCAAGAAACTCGTTTTTTTATGCCTAAACTATAGTAAATAATTAACAGACAAAGTGATGCAATCATAAACCGTAATAGTGCCAGTGCTCCTGGAGAATAATCCGTTAATCCTATTCGTATTCCAATAAATGCCGAAGCCCACAAAACAATCACAATAATAACAACGGAGAACACTTTGAAAGTCTGCATCACTACATCCATACAAAATAAATGTACCTATTTTAGCAGAAATTAGAGTAACCGTTGCTACTTTTAAAACCAGAAAAACTTGCGGCACTGAACAATCAAATGAAAACAATACCATTTCCAAAAATGAAAGATAAAAAAGCAAGCCCAGCAACGATGCTGGTTACAACCAATACATAAATAGGTATGCCAATACTAGGTGCAAGAGAAGGAGGAATAAATGAAGTTTATTTTTTGAAACATAAAGTCCCATAGCAATCAATTTGCAAAAAATCTTGGCATTTGCTTTTTTATAAACTACTTTTAAATAAGGGCCTACAGAGGATAATTTGATGGATGACCCTTTTTCTGCGCTAAAAACAGCACTAGAATCTGCATTTCATTCCGTCCCGATGAGAAACGGTAAATACACTTATCCTGAAATTCAACATTTGAAAGAAGCCTGCGTGAATTACCATATGGATAAAAGAGTAACGTTCATTCATTTGGTCAAAGCAATAGGTGCAGCATTACCACACTTTGAGAAATTAAGAATTAATTTCGAAGCCGTCAAAACCTCGATTGATTTAATGGCAGCAGATCACCAAATGGCCCGCGTCAATTGGGATAAATTTCTGCATCATTCTAGGATTTCATCAAGGTTTGCATTCAATGCCTTTGCTGTGAAGCAACAAGATGTCGAACTTATCTCATGGTTAAGTACCCAATCAGGAAAAGCGTTCACGCAATTTTCGTCTAGTGAACAAACTCTTATCTTAATTGCACACAGAGAGCACCTTGGATTTAGTCAAAAATTAAGGGCTCATTTAGAAAAAGATCCCGAATTTTTATCACGTTTGATTATGAAATCAGAAAGTGATTTCATCAAAATTGCAAATACACGTCTCATTCTTTACTTAACTGATGAACAAATCGCGAGCGCAATAATCAAGTACTTACCTAATTTACGACAGGAGCATCCAAATGCATTCATGCAAGTAGAACAATTAGTGGATAAAGTTAATGAAATATTATCTAACGGACGTTCTATTTCTACTCTCCTACGTAATGCAGAAGCCAAAGCAATTTTGGACCGTTCTGAATTTTTTCGCATCTATCAAACTGATGAATATAAAAATCGCCAACAACCACCCATATTTACAGCCGAAAATGAAAATTTGAAGCCTAAATTTTAAATAATATCCGAAAATTCTGCGCCGTCTGCAGATTACTGAAGAATCAAGTGATGTTAATGAAACTCTATATCCCGCGAGTAAACCGGCGTTGTTGCAGATTTATAAAATCTGCTTTTTAAATTTCGGGGATGTAAAAAAGATATAAAAAATATGGCGTTACGAACCTAAACGGTATAATTTCTGTTCGTCGAAAAAAAGGAGTTTACCCATGACTAAAAAAGTCTATAGAGTTCGTAACTGGTCGGAGTATAACAAAGGATTAGTATCTCGTGGAAGTCTTACTGTATGGTTTAATAAAGAGCATATAAGAAGTGCTGAAGGCACGCATGGAAATCAAGCCTATTCTAATTCACTTATTCTTTGTGCATTAACGCTAAGACAACTATTTCATTTGCCTTACAGAGCGACCGAAGGTTTTTTACGCTCCTTAATTCAACTCAATCAGTTAGAAATCCAGGCGCCAGATTATAGTACTTTATGTCGTAGAGCAAAGGACTTAAAGCTTGTTTTTCCTCCTCAACATAATGCTGCAGTGCAAAGAAATAAAATTAAGAAAAACCCCGCACTTATTCCTCGCGATGAGCTGCTCATAAAGCTTAATTCAGAGACTTGGATTATGTGCAATTACGGATGCAATTTGAACTATAATTTACCATAGACTATCGTTTTACACAGAGTTCCTATGAAAAAGAAAATAGAAACAAAGCTTAAAAAAGCATTATTTTTTAAAGAATATTCTCATCTATTAAAACGCTTAGTACAAATTTCTGAAGAAGATTTAAAAAATGATCAATTACCGGAGCCTTTAAAGCATGCTTATGCATACCTTGCTCGGCGAGAAATAGGGGCCAATGCATCCTATATGTCATATGGTTTATTCCGCAGTATAGATCCAGTAGATCACAAGGGAGGCGTATATAGTCGAGAAGGTTGTTTAGCTAAAACAATAACTATAGGTAAGAAAAAATTTAAAGTTGTTCCAATTGATGAATATGATTTAAAAGAAATAGAACAGTTTTTAGATTTAAAAAAGATAAAACATATCGATCCTAAGTCTAATTACGAGGAAAATGATAAAGGTTATTATTATAAATCGGATTTACATTATGATAATTTTGTCCATTTTGAAAAAAAAATCTTATGTGATTTACTAGGAGAAGGAAATAAAAATGCACCTTTTATTGGCTTAGCTTATATTAATAATACACCTGTATTCATTATGAATGACGAGTTTGATAAAAAAAACAACATGTTTGGTCAATATACTGGCTTTACTATGTTGGCATCGAATGCAAGTAAATTCTTTTTTAACCTAGCGAGATGTTATAATTCTCCAAAAGATTTTATAGATAAAGAGTTGAATTTGAATTTTAACGCTCTGTATGCCGATGAATCTAGCAGCAAGAATTTTGAAGATGATCCGTATGAAAAAATTAAACAGTTAAAAGAAAATCCTTCGATTGTAGCATTATTAAAA
The DNA here is from genome assembly GCF_001467695.1 of Legionella gratiana. GTDB lineage: Bacteria > Pseudomonadota > Gammaproteobacteria > Legionellales > Legionellaceae > Legionella > Legionella gratiana. Next base: position 80,254 of record NZ_LNYE01000029.1, on the reverse strand, counting down.
TACACTACAGATTATCGAGGCCTTATTGCAAACAAATGGCTAAATACAATTAAACTTCTAGAAAATAATATCGATAAAGAGTTGTTTGATAAAAATAAAAAAGTAATTTTACAGTTAATCAACTTATTAGAAAAAGAGATTACCAAAGCATTTGAACATTCAAAAGAAGACCCTGTTAGATTTGAGTATTTTTTTGAAAATGCATCTCAATTGCTCTACCATTTATTTCAATTTACAAATAAGGATGCGTTATACCATGACTATTTACAAGAACTAAAAAAAATTACATGTCCACAAGGTGATGTAGACTTTGCTCTAAAAAATTCCTGTATGAACGCGATTTTATCTGCTACTTATTATGCTCATGAGCAATTTCAAAAAATAAATGAATGTAAATTAAATGATCCAATAATGTTAGCAGAATACCAACAAGTAATTGACGGTGAATTAGATAAGATACAACAAAAAATCAAAACATTAGAGTTATCTTATCCCTCAGAATCTTTAGATTCTCAAAAAGAATATTCGACATTAACTGAAACAAAAAATTGTATTCTAAAAAATAAAGAAAAATGGATTACTGAAGAATTGGAAACATTGAGAAAAATTGCAGGAGGAGGCTCTCCTGATGTGGATTTTTATTCTTATGATGAAAACGATGATGATATTATTACTTCTTTAAAAGAAATCACTAAAGAACACAGTAATAAATTTTTAATAACTTATGAATTTGATAATTCTTTTTATTTTGAAGTCAGACAGGCGGAATTATCTGCATGGAAAAATTCGGATAAAAATCACATTATTTATGTAGCCCCTGTTTCTGAGTACTATCAAGATGTGGACGTTATAAAGCAAATTATTTATAAGTTAACGGATGGTTATGATAAGGAAGAGATTCCTCCCACTCAGAAATTTTATGTCGTTGTGGATGAAACACTAAAAAAAGATCCAGGAATTGTGCAGAAAATTTTTGATGAATTTCCCGAGCAATGTATCGGTGTAAGTATCGTTAATTCCTATAATAAATCAACAATGTATAAACGAGCACCTGCAGGCTTTGTCATGCATTGTAAAAAAGCAGTCTCCGAAAAATTAAAACATGAAGATGTAATCCATCAACAAGATTTTTACTTATCTACTTTGATTGACCATTACGTTGAATTAAAATCGGGTTACGAATTTGAAAAAAGATTAAAAGAAAATCAATCATTAGTAAAATTTTTTCTAACTAATCCCAAACAACCCAATTCACAACTGGAAGATTATCCATTATTTTTGCGCTCTCGATTATTACATGATCCTGAAGACTTGCCTATAAAAAAAGAAATAAATCGATATAAAATTCGCGATAGTTTTAATTTTTTATACCCAAGTTCTGCAAGTTTTAATAATGTTAAAATGAATGATGGTACTAAATTATATGATCGTCGCGCATCCATGGGAGCCATTCGTTCAGGACAATGTTTGCACCAGCTAGCACATTTCTATTTTCGTGGTAAGAAACGTGGCGAGCTTTATCCAGCAATCCAAGAAGCAGTAAACAATATTTTAAATCAGAAAGAAGTTAATCTTACAGATGCAAAAATTGTATTACTTGCCATCGTGCGTGGTTTAGAGTTAGGGGTGAAAGAGGAAGATATTCCCAAACTCAATCAACAGCTAAAAACAAGCTTGGAACAATTTCCCGAAGATGTAAAAAAACATATTAACTTTGTACTCACTGGAGTGGACGAAAGAGATAAAGACAGTAAGTTATATCGATTTTTCCATCATAATAAAGTACATTCAGAGTTAGAAGCCAAAGAACAACAAGAAAGACCCGGCGCGCCTAATTAAAAATGGACTCTTTTGGACCTTTCTTAATTTCAGCCAGACCTTTCTATTCGATATCAGATTATAAATAAAATGAATACATTAGGACTACCTAAAAGTGTGGCTGATTTTTAAGCAGCCCCTTAAGGGGCTAGCGGAGCTTTTATAGATGCAACAACGCCGAGTAAACCGCAGGATATAGAAAAGAGAGAGCGCTCTGGGGCTTGGTACTCTACTAGAAATAAATTCCTAATCCAATAAACCTAAAGATTTAACAGTATCACGTTCTTGTCTTAACTCATCTAAGGTTTTGTTAAACATGTCTCGGCCATAATCATTAAAGCTCAATCCTTCAACAACACTCAATTGATTTTGCTGACGACGGCAAGGGAATGAAAAAATCAATCCTTCATCAACACCGTACTCACCTTGAGAGCAACGGCACATGGAGAATGACTCTCCTGCAGGAGTATCATTCACTAAATGATTCACACCTGTAATAATAGCATTTGCAGCAGATGCAGCAGAAGAAGAACCACGTGCTTTGATTACCGCCGCACCACGCTGTTGTACTGTAGCAACAAAAGTATCCTTCAACCATGACTCATCAATCACTTGTGCAGCAGAGACACCCTTGATCTTTGCATTATAAAAATCAGGATATTGGGTAGAAGAATGGTTACCCCAAATGGTCATTTGAGTCACAGCAGTGATATCAACATTTGCTTTTTTAGCTAATTGAGTCCGTGATCGTAACTCATCCAAAGTAGTCATCGCGTAAAAACGATCATTGGGTACATCTTTAGCATGGTGCATGGCAATCAAGCAGTTTGTATTGCAAGGATTACCTACTACAAACACACGCACATCATCACTTGCATGATCATTAATTGCCTGGCCTTGTTTGGTAAATATTCCGCCATTAATTTGCAATAAATCCGAACGTTCCATTCCTTGTTTACGAGGAATAGAGCCCACTAATAAAGCCCAATTTACCCCATCCATTGCTTTATTCATATCCGCAGTACATACCACCCGCTTTAATAAGGGAAAAGCACAATCATCAAGCTCCATAGCAACTCCTTCCAAAGAAGGAAGAGCAGCTTCAAGCTCAAGTAAATTCAATTCGACTTCTGTATTTGCACCAAACATTTGCCCAGAAGCGATTCGAAATAATAAAGCGTAACCAATTTGTCCGGCTGCCCCAGTAACAGCAACTCTTACTCGTTTATTCGCCATGTGATTTCCTTTTAATTTATTAAGTATAACATCTCAAATTCTTATTCTATTTATGAGAAAAGTAAAATAAATAATTACAATTTCTGTGATAAAATGCTCAATGTGATATAATTCGTTCAGCCCGAAGTTTAGTCTTAATTCTTTTGCGGAAAAACTTCAAATTGTAACCGAACGAAGTATACTATTGCATGTTCAAACAAGCCAGTCCAAAAAAATAATGATCTCTTTATCGTTGTACATTCATATTCCATGGTGCATTCGTAAATGTCCTTATTGCGATTTTAACTCACATAAAAGTCCTGAGACGTTACCTGAACAAAGTTATATTCAAGCGCTTATTGCTGACTTAAAAACCGATTTACAACGTTTTGAAACTCGAGAAATCTGTTCTATTTTCATTGGTGGCGGCACTCCCAGCTTACTCTCTGCCCAAGCCTATGAAACGTTATTCACTGAACTCAAATGCCTTTTGCCTTTTGCACAAGACATAGAGATCACCATGGAGGCTAATCCTGGCACTGTAGAACAACAGCGTTTTATGGATTACCGCCAATTAGGCATTAATCGACTTTCCTTAGGCATCCAAAGCTTCAATTCCAAACAGTTACATGCTTTAGGTCGCATTCATGATGGTCAACAAGCACATCGTGCCATTGAATCAGCACGAAATGCAGGTTTTACTAACCTAAATTTAGATATTATGCACGGCTTACCCCAACAAAGCATTGCCCAAGGAATAGAGGATTTACGCGCCGCATTAGCCCACCAACCAGAGCATTTATCCTGGTATCAATTAACCTTAGAGCCCAATACCGTATTTTACAAAAAAAAACCTACGCTACCCTCCGAAGATGAAGCTTATCTCTTGGAAGAAGAAGGATTAGCATTGCTCAAGGCAGCGGGTTTTGAACGCTATGAAATTTCTGCCTTTACTCAGGCAAATCATCAGTCCCAACATAATTTAAATTACTGGCTATTTGGTGATTACTTAGGCATAGGTGCAGGAGCTCATGGCAAGATCAGCACTGAAAATGGAATATTAAGAACGCGAAAACATCGTCAACCCAAAGAATATTTAGACCCCAAAAAATCCTTTTTAGCACACATAGAAACCGTAAATGCAAAAGATCTTCTCTTTGAATTTATGCTCAATACAACACGTCTTGAACAAACGATTCCCTTAGAACTATTTACACAAACCACGGGACTGGCATTCACCGAACTACTCCCTAAACTCAAAATAGCCGAAAAGAAAAAATTAATTACCTTGACAGAAACACACTGGCAAGTCACCCCTTTAGGTAGACGTTATACAAATGATCTTCAAGCACTATACTTATAACTTAAAAGCAATTTAAAATTCTTCTCATTTGAACCCCTAAAATGATGAAATCTTTTTAAGTCAAATTGAAGTCACTTGCTTGTCAATAAAGATTCATTAATAATTAAATAATTACCGAAAAAGGAGCGAGCAGTGGTATTGTTTATATTCTTGGTAGTTCTTGGCTATTTAATGGGCTCTATTTGCTCTGCGGTTATTGTCTGCAAAGCCTGTTCTCTTCCTGATCCGCGCACAGAAGGTTCTAAAAATCCTGGTACAACTAATGTATTACGGTTGGCAGGAAAACAATATGCCGCATTAGTTATGGCTGCCGATCTTCTCAAAGGTACTATTCCAGTAGTTATCGCTAAAATTCTAGGTGCTGATCCAGTAACAGTAAGTTTTACTGCTTTAGCTGCAGTACTTGGACATATGTATCCTATTTTCTTTCAATTTAAAGGAGGTAAAGGAGTTGCAACCGCAATAGGTGCTTTATTAGGTTTGCATTTTCTTGTTGGTATTTTTGTTGTTGCAACCTGGTTATTAGTAGCTAAACTCTCGCGTTACTCTTCTTTAGCATCGATAACATCTATTGGTTTGGCACCTTTATATTCGCTATTACTGATCCAACACCTGGACGTTTTCCTACCCATTTTCGCTATAGCTTTACTTATCCTTTATAAACACAAAGATAACATTAACCGTCTCATCGATGGTAAGGAATCCAAAATCAAACTAAAACCCAATGTTATTGAAAAAATCATGGAGGGAACACATAAAGCACCCATACATCATCATAAGAAAGAACAAACGGTAGTAGCAGAAATTGAAATAGAAACGGTGACAATTACAGAAGCAATCGTCGAAACACCTAAAACAAAAAAAGTAGAAAAAACAACTAAAACAATGAATAAAAATGAGGACACATCTGAAAAGAAAGCAAGAACAACTAAAAGGCCTGCTCCATCAAAACCCAGAACCAAGAAGCAAACGGACGAATAATCATAATAATAGGGTATAAATTTGATGCTATAAAATTCATGCCAATGGCCATCTTGCCCTAACTTCTATTCCTGAACTTAAGTCCCTTTCTCCTCTTAGCATCCGTAGGTATCCTGCGTAAGCAATCATTGCTCCATTGTCAGTACAGTATTCTAAAGCTGGAAAATAAATTGTCCCACCGATGCTTTGAATCCATTCCTGCAAGCCTATACGTAATGACTTATTTGCTCCGACACCACCTGCAACCACTAATTGCTTGCATGAAGACTCTTGGAGCGCTCTTTTACATTTAATCATTAGCGTATCGACAACAGCTTGTTGGAATGCTTTAGCAATTTCCAAGCGTGCACGCTCATCTTTTGCACTTTGATTCCAAGTATTTAATGCATATGTTTTTAAGCCACTGAAACTAAAATCAAGTCCTGGTCGGTCTGTCATAGGTCTTGGAAAATGATAAGGAGTTGACTCGCACTGATCTGCAAGTGCCGCCAATACTGGTCCTCCTGGATAAGGAATTCCCATAAGTTTTGCAGTTTTATCAAAAGCTTCACCTACTGCATCGTCCATAGTATCCCCAAGTAACCGATATACACCGAGATCGTTAACTTCGATTAATTGACAATGTCCACCTGATACTAAAAGAGCAATAAAAGGAAATCCAAGAGATGGCGTTTCCATTTTTGCTGCTAACACATGTGCTTCCAAATGGTGAATACCCAACGCTGGAATCTGTAACGCATAGGCCAAACTTTTTGCAAAACAAGAGCCCACGAGTAAAGCCCCTATTAAACCAGGCCCTGCTGTATAGGCAATCCCATCTAAAGCATTCTTATCAAGCCCCGTCTGTTGCAGAACTTTATCAACTAAAGGAATCAAGTAATTTATATGATCACGTGAAGCAAGCTCAGGTACCACGCCCCCATACATCCGATGTGTCTCAATTTGGGAATGCAAAGCATGCGCTAACAAACCAGTTTCTGAATCGTAAAGAGCTACACCAGTTTCATCACAAGAAGATTCAATTCCTAAAACAAACATAAAAACCTAATCCAAATCCAAAGATTAAAGCAAATTTATAATTGTAACACATTAATTATGAGAGGAGACGTCTATCATCTCTCTTGGAAGATCAAAAAAGGACTTTTATGATTAAATAGATACTTAAGATATACTAAGAATTAATAAAATTTATCTATTTAAAACTTGACGACCGCTTCAACTAGCACTAGAATTGCCCACCTATTAAGTCAAATAACCAGAGGACTAATTAATGCCTACCGTTCGCGTCAAAGAAGGCGAAAACCCAGAATATGCATTGCGTCGTTTTAAGCGCTCTTGTGAAAAGGCCGGTATTCTAACTGAATTACGTCGCCGTGAATTTTATGAAAAACCAACTGCTGAGCGCAAACGCAAACAAGCTGCTGCAGTAAAACGTCATTTAAAGAAAATTTCTCGTGACGCTTCTGCAAGACAACAAGGTTCAAAACGCCGACGTAAATAGGATTTACTCTGTCCTGTATTTTTTACTAAGGTCACATATACTTCGCGTAGTCACAATAAATTGACTAAGGTGGCGTATTGAATGTGGCCTTTTCGTTTTTTTTAAGGAATTAAAAATGACTATTAAAGAACGTCTCAATAATGACATTAAAGATGCAATGCGTGCTAAAGATAAAGAACTGTTATCCACATTACGTTTAATTACTGCTGCGGTAAAACAAGTTGAAGTCGATGAACGAATTGAAGTTGATGACGAACGTATGTTGATGATTTTGGATAAGATGAGTAAACAACGTAAAGAATCCATAGCACAATATGAAAAAGCAAATCGCAATGATTTAGTAGCACAAGAACAATTTGAGCTGAATGTCTTAAAGAACTATTTGCCTGAGCCATTATCCGCAGCAGAAATCGAAAAAATGATCCATGATGCCATGGTCGAAACTGGCGCCACAAAAATGGCAGACATGGGTAAAGTCATGGCTTTGTTAAAGCCAAGTTTACAAGGACGTGCTGATATGGCACAGGTTAGTGGATTGATTAAGGCTAAATTAAGTTAAGGAGCCTTATGTCTGGCTTAATCCCTCAGCCATTCATTGATGATCTCCTACAACGCACGGATCTGGTTGAACTTATTGACAGTTATGTTCCCTTAAAAAAAAGAGGGAACAGCCATGTTGCATGCTGTCCTTTTCATAATGAAAAATCCCCTTCTTTTAATGTTGTTGCCAGAAAACAGTTTTATCATTGTTTTGGCTGCGGTGCTTCAGGAAATGCAATTAGTTTTGTAATGAATTATTTCCATCAGGGATTTGTTGATGCCGTTGAAACCCTCGCGACACGCATTGGTTTAATGATTCCTCGAGAAAAGCAAACAGAAAAAGAGAATACATCCCGCGATCTTTATAAGCTATTGGCAGCAGTGAGTCTTTATTATCGAAAAAAATTAAAGTATGAAGGAGAGCTTGCCATTAATTATTTACGCGATCGGGGTTTAAGTGGAGAAGTAGCAAAGCTTTATCAATTAGGCTTTGCAACAGAAGGATGGCATCACTTGGAAAAAGCATTTCCTCGCAATCAACGTGAACTGATTGCAACAGGCATGCTTATTAAAAATGAAGAAGGGAAAATTTATGATCGCTACCGTAATCGCATTATGTTCCCTATCCATGATCGTCATGGACGTATTATTGGCTTTGGTGGACGCGTCCTAGATACGGAACAAAAACCCAAATACCTGAACTCTCCAGAAACTGTAATTTTTCAAAAAAGCCGAGAACTTTATGGGTTACATCAAATTCTAAGTCAACAAAAATCAATAGATTATATAATTATTGTTGAGGGTTATATGGACGTCATTGCTCTGGTCCAGCATGGAATCACCAACGTTGTAGCCACATTAGGCACAGCAACGAGCACCTATCATATTCAGTTACTGAGCAAACATACTCAATCTCTAATTTTTTGCTTCGATGGAGATAATGCAGGAAAACAAGCCGCATGGCGTGGACTTGAAAGCTGCCTTCCACATTTGAATCTAGGTTTGGATGTCAGTTTTATGTTTTTACCGGATGAGCATGACCCAGATAGTCTGGTCAGAAAGGAGGGGAAAGAACGGTTTTTAAATCGAATAAAACAAGCCATTCCTCTAAATCGCTTCTTCTTTGATAATTTGGCAAAAGATCTGAATCTGCTCAGACCAGCAGGAAAAACTCAATTAATTAATCTGGCCAAGCCTTTTTTACAAAAGATGAGTGAAGGATCATACAAGCAAATACTCATAGAAGATCTCGCACGCCTGACTCATATTGAACCTCATAGACTCAATCAGCTCATTGCAAATCAATCTAAGAATCCTTCTCAAGACCCCATAATGACGATTACCCGCACACCTATGCGTATTGCAGTAGCTCTTTTACTACAGCATCCAGAAATTTATGCGCAAAGTATGTCGCAAATGAATCTTGATCTCTTCGATGCCGAAGAGCATGAAATACTGCTTCAACTCTTAAGCCAATTAACCATAAATCCAAAAGCCAATACCGCGACACTGATTGAAGCGTGGCGAAATCATCCTTATTTTGATTTTATCAATAAATTAGCGGCATGGGATCATCAAGTACCTGAACCGGAATTGGTCAAAGAGTTTATAGATATTATACTTTTTTTACAAAAACAAAACCAAGAATTGACTATACGCCAACTCATTAATAAATCACGCCAACATGGTTTAAGCGAAGCAGAAAAAATAAAATTACAAGAAATGTTAAAAGAAAGACATGCTTAATTGAGCCAACACCTCCCCATAATAAGCAGACTTTTAGTGCAGAAAATAAGAGAACTCAAAAAAAGCAATGAAAAATTACTGGTATGTTGCTGTTAGCCAGTTTATAATTATAAGATTTTGTAATCCTAAAAAAACAATCAAAACTCAATCAACAGCCTTAACGCTATGGGTTGAGTTGTTTTTTTAGGATTTTTTCCAATTGTCCCTAGAGAAGTGCCTATGACCATAAATGATCAAGAACAGCAAAGCTCACAGATAACCAAAGTCATTAGCCTAGGAAAAGAGCAGGGTTATTTGACTTACAGTCAAATCAATGACTTACTGCCGAATATAGTCGACACGGAACATTTTGATGTCATTATCAGCATGTTGGAAGGCATGAACATCAAAGTATTTGAACTACCACCAGGTGATGATGAGCTAGCGCTATTGCTGAATACTGAAGAAGTACCTGATATTGAAGAAGCGGCTATGGTACTCGCCTCCGTGGACAAGGAAACCGGTCGAACTACAGATCCTGTACGCATGTATATGCGTGAAATGGGTACAGTAGAATTATTGACTCGCGAGGGTGAAATCCGGATTGCTAAGCGGATTGAAGAAGGCATCTATCAAGTGCTTAAGTCTTTGGCTCATTACCCAGAAACAGTACAACTTGTTCTTGATGATTATGAACGCTTCAATGCCCAAGAAATTCGTCTTAATGAAATTATTAGCGGCTTTGCTGATGTTGAAGAGGAAATAGCCCCTGCTTCAAGTATTGGTTCTATGCTCGACGAAGAGCAGCAAGAAGAAATTCTTCTCTCTGACGATGAAGATGAAGACGGAGATGGTGAAGGAAGCATGGGTGAAGTTGACGATGGTCCTAACCCCGAACAAGCAAAAGCTTACTTTGATGATTTACGGGAAACTTATGAAGCAGCCGTAGTTGCATTAAAAGAACACGGCAGAACCCATGCTAAAACCATTAAAACATTAGATGTAATGTCGGAATCCTTTTTAAAGCTTAAGCTCACCTCAAGACAAGTAGATCGCTTAACCCGCCATTTCCGCCAATTACGCAATCACATTAGAGAACATGAACGCGGCATTATGCGTCTTTGCATTGAAAAAGCACGTATTCCAAGAAAATTATTTATAGATACCTTCCCTGGCCAAGAAACTGATCTTGAGTGGTTGAACTCAATTATTGCGAAATACAGCAAAAAGCTTGATATGGCACGTATTCAGGACAATACAGAAGAGATTTTACGCATTCAATCCCGATTAGTTGCGTTCGAATTAGAATATGGCTTATCAATTTCTGAAATTAAAGAAATTAACCGTAAAATGTCTATTGGCGAAGCGAAGGCACGTCGCGCCAAAAAGGAAATGGTTGAAGCGAATTTACGTCTAGTAATTTCTATAGCCAAAAAATACACCAACCGTGGCCTGCAATTTCTTGATTTAATTCAAGAAGGAAATATAGGATTAATGAAAGCCGTAGATAAGTTTGAATACCGTCGCGGCTATAAATTCTCTACTTATGCTACATGGTGGATTAGACAAGCAATTACTCGCTCTATTGCTGATCAGGCACGTACCATTCGTATACCGGTACATATGATCGAGACCATTAACAAACTCAATCGAATTTCCCGACAAATCCTACAAGAGACAGGACGTGAAGCGACTCCAGAAGAACTCGCCGAAAAAATGGAATTGAGCGAAGACAAGATTCGCAAAGTCTTAAAGATTGCTAAAGAACCAATTTCCATGGAAACTCCGGTTGGCGATGATGATGACTCACACTTAGGTGATTTTATTGAAGACAATAACATTGAATCTCCTATCGACATGGCTACTGCCGAAGGATTACGCGAAGCGACTTTGGAAATTTTGGAAACGCTGACGCCACGGGAAGCTAAAGTACTGCGCATGCGTTTTGGTATCGAAATGAATACTGACCATACTCTGGAAGAAGTAGGAAAACAATTTGACGTAACTCGCGAACGAATTCGTCAAATTGAAGCCAAAGCACTACGCAAACTACGCCATCCATCGCGCTCCGAGAAACTAAGAAGTTTCCTCGAAGGCGACGAAGGCTAAGCTCATCAGTTCAAAATGGGGATAAAGAGAACAATGAGTCTCTTATCCTCATCATTTTTAAAAATGAAGATAAGAATAGCTAAAAAATCACAAAAAAAACTAGCACATTAAACAAATTAAGTTTAAAATGACACCCTCTCCGGGCCCATAGCTCAGTTGGTCAGAGCAGCGGACTCATAATCCGTTGGTCCTAGGTTCAAGTCCTAGTGGGCCCACCAATTTAGACCTTTAAAATCAATAACTTACGTTGATTACCTGTTTTAACACAAAAGTCCTTGCGTGACTTTTGCGTGACCTAGATCACGCACTTACAAACTTACGTGACTTTCCCTTAGAGTATTTTGACTGGCAGGTCTACTCTTTGGGTTTCGCAATAACGTTAATATCACTCCACTTTTACGATTCTCACAAATCTTATTCGCAGCTTGATATAAACTTTGCAACTCAGCTGAGGAATAGTGAGTTGTAATCCTACCTGAACGATGCCCAAGTAAATCTTGCCTGTCTTCAAAACTTACCCCTGCAGCTCTCAATCGTCTGCCAAAGGTATGCTTTAAATCATGCACTCTTACTTCAGGCAATTTCGCCTTTTCTCTAGCCTGTCGCCAACCAGTCGATAACATACGACTTAATGGTCGGCCTTTAAAACTAAAGACATGAGTAGGATGTTTACCTCTCTCCCCTTCTATCACTTCCCGAACTGTTTCGTTACAAACAATCAGCCGTTCCTCTCCGTTTTTGACCAGTTCACCTGGTACAATAAAAACGATGATGTGTGGCAATTCTGGAATTTGTATTTCCCAATCCCAGCGCAATTCACATATTTCACGATCTCGACACCCTGTATTTACGGCAAACAAAGCCATATTTTTCAGATGTTCAGGTAACTGCTGAAACAGCTTGTGCTGTTCATCCCAACTTAATGGATAAGGTTTTCTTAAATCTGGCTCAGGTAAAAGTTTTATCTTTGGCGCTGAGTTTAACCAGGTTAAACCGAATTCATCCATCCATTCACTAGCAGCTAAATTTAATATACGCCGAACAATCATCAAACCATGATTGATAGTTCTCGTGCTCACTTCATCCTTTCTTCGACCTTCAATAAAGGATTGCAAACTACCGATATGAATTGCTTCAATAGGCAAATCCCCGATGTACTTAACCACCTCTCGCAAACGACCAGCATCATCACTGATACTGCGTTTGTGTTGGTTTTCCATCAGAAATTTAGTAGCGGCTTCTTTGAATGTTCTTTTGGGGCGAACACCGTAGACTGTTGCAAGTCTTATCTCTTCGAGACGCCGTGCGAGATACTTTTCCGCCTCTTCGAGGTTGTCAGTACCAGTGCTTTCGCAAAGTCGTCGTCCGAAGACCTTTTTGTCAATACACCAGACGCTGCCACGCTTTTGCAGCCCTGGCGTTCTTTTTCGTCCCATAACTCCAAACTCCTACGTTCAACTGCCGCGGGACGACCACTACACTGTATATAATCGTCTACCCAGGCATCTAAATCAAGTCGATCAAAAGCAATACCCTGAGTTCCCATGGGAATCTCAACCAGATTTGGCCTTACATCTTTATTAAATCGATGGCGATCCATACCTACATAGGTAGGGGCATCTCTTAAACGAATTAATCGGGGGATTAGATGAATATTGCTCATGACTTCTCAACTCCTGTAACTCTCTCATATCATAACTACTCGATTCGAGTACTTATTAGAGCATAATGAGCACTTCACTGCAAATGTTTTTTAAGGCTATACCTATAAGAATTTTATTTGTACAATGTTTATCAAAATTTAATATAGGTAAGGTGACATCAAATGAGTTTACTGGAAAAACTAGAACACGCAGTAGGAAATGAGTATTTGATCAGCCACAAAGATTTATTGTTAGACACAAATCAAAACAATCAGAGGAAGACTAATTCTAATACAATAGTTTCTGTACAAAGACACCATCAGCCTGATAGCAATAAGATAGTAAATATAAAACAAGTTAATGAATAAGCTCATAGTAGTAGGGTCAGGAATAAAATCGATTTCCCATCTGACCGAAGAAACTAAACAGGTTATTCAAAGTGCTGATAAGGTACTCTACCTCGTTAATGAAGATAATCTAAAACAATGGATTCAACGAGAAGCAAAAAATTCTGAATCGTTGGATTCTATCTACTTTAGCAGTGAAAAACGGATTGAAGCATATCAGTTACTAACAAATCATATCATTGAAGAATATAAGAAGGTTTCAATTTTATGCGTGGTTTTTTACGGCCATCCTGCCGTTTTTGCAGATTCGGCGCTAAATGCCGTAATACAGATCAAAAAAAATGGCGGTGACGCTATCATATTACCTGCTGTTTCTGCTCAAGATTGTCTTTTTAGTGATCTTAAAATTGACCCTGGTAATCATGGATGCTTTTCAATCGAAGCTACCGAACTGGTATTATTTGAACGTCATATTGATATTCATTCACACTTGATTCTTTGGCAAGTAGCAAACTTCGGCAGAACAGACGGAAAGAAATCTAATAAGCTCTCAATTTTAAAAGATTACTTGTGCGAATATTTTTCAAAGGAATATACCATATGTTTATATGAAGCACCTTCCTTACCCACTCAGCAACCAAGAATAGAATGGATCACGCTTTCATATCTCGATAAATCCCTTATTAACCCGATAACAACTGTTTATGTTCCACCTTCAGGAAAAACAGAAATCAGTAGCAAATATTTAAAGTTACTTGAATTGAAAGTTGAAGATTTAGTTTAAAGCTAAATATTATGCTCTTCTTTATTGAATACTGAATAATTAAGATATCCACCATATAGACTATTATTGATATGTACCAATATAGAGATTTAGAATTATATTATTAGATCTTTGCAACTAGATAGAATTGACATGCAAAATGTTACATTAAAATTTAATGTTCTTGGTTATCATCTAAATGAGAATGATATAAATCCACTTTTAGATTTAGATAATCAGTCATATTGCAATGAAAGAAAGTGGATATGTGCTTTTTTTGAATTAGATTCATCAGAACTTTATAGGGCTTTGCTTGAGAGATATGTAGAAGCCTGCGATATAATGACAAATATAAGTGCTGGAACCACTCAAGAAAATATCCATACAAAATTAATTAGTACATTAAGTTCGGCAAAGAAAACTTTTTCGTTTGGGGAATACCTTGCGTGTATTGAGCTTTGTGCACTGCATGGAGAAATGTTAGCAAATTATCTATGCATTACTAGCAGTGATGAATTAATAAATAATATTGGTAACATGCAATCAAAGGATCAGATAAAAATTAGAAGTAGAGGAGATGCAAAATTAATTAACATTGCAAACAACCTAGACCAAAGTTTACGAATTCGCTGGCTTCAACATGCAAAAATAATCTCAGACACTGAAAGAAAAAATTTAATTGACGTACATAGGTTAAGAACTAATTATTTTCATCGCTGGTCAACAAAAACTCATAATCAAAAAAAAGATGCTTTGAAAGCTCTCGAGCAAATTTCAAATGTAAGTGCTAACTTTTTAGAGTTATTGGGCTCAGGTAGCAATATAAATGAGCATAATTTCAAAAGAGTCAAACAATACATGGAAATTGTTAAATATCCTAATCAAACAATAACAATTCCTCTCTCTCAGAATAAAATTTATAAACTTTTAATCAGTTTTTTAGCACATGTCAAAAAATATTTTACTAATATCGATAAACACTAACTAATTAATTAACTATTTTATAAACCATTCTTGCTTAATCTTACACAACCTCTAAATAACTTAGCGTCACTGGCAAATTGTACTGAGTCAGTACAATAAGAAAAAACAAATCGGTTATCTGTATCCCTTAAACCTTCAGAGCATAGAATACTGTGATTATTAGAAGATTTATAATGGTAAAAAGAAAATTCTGTTTTTTTACTCACATGGTAAAGTGGACTTCCAAACGCAGAACTATTATCGGCAGTAAATTCCGACTGATAAGCCAACAACACATTTTTTAGCATTTCCAGTTCACTATAAGCGCTGTTGCTTTGATTGGTTTTAAATGTATTAATCTTCGCAAAGGGGCACTGTAAGGGATAATAAACGCTATCAGACTGACCATTTAAGGTTGACGGCACCATTACGGTCGCTGTGTATTCTAAGTCATAACATTCATTATAAATTTTCTGAATCGTTTTAACGGGGAAGTATTGCTCATCAATTGCTGGCTTCACACCAATACCTGAGCCCATGCAAATATTAAAAATGTATTTTGCTGTATCCATGATGAATGGCGTAGGTCTGAAACGATTAATACTTTTGGCACTGAGAAATAAATCGTTACAGGAAGCATCATAAGTATTTTGCGTCAGCTTTTTCCTTAACGACTCCGAGAAATATAGTTTCAGCTTAAGCCATTTATCATTATGTTTGACTTCATTGATAAACTGCTCAGAAAAATAAAGAATCTCACTATGCCAATTATCGTTAGTATTTTTATCCTTCAATATCTCTTTGAATACCTGATAATGTTCATAAGGTGATTTGGGAGCCGGAACAGTAACATTAAAATATTTCTGGACTCTAGCATGTTTTCTTTTGCAACCGATATTCGGCAATAAAAAGGATGAAAGCGCGCCAGAAGAAACAGACAGCACATTGTTATCTACAGTCTGATCTTCATCAAAAATAACCTGCATATTAAAAATTGCACCAGGTCCCTGGACACAGTCTGGAAAGATGCGCTCATCTTCTCCAAAATAATGCCACTCACAAAATTTATCCAGTATTAAGCCCAAAGGCAGACTATTTTTACCATAGCCAAGATGATTGAATAACTCATTATCTGTGTGCTTGCTGTCAATCTTTTCCATTTGGCCGCTACTGGTTGGCAGATAGGCATGATTTTTAATACCAAAATGCTCACCAAATTTATAACGAGCTACAAAGAATGGTATTTTTTTGCCAGGTTTAATTTCTTCAATGACACGATATATCGATTCATTGACTGGTTTTACCTTATGTTTGATTTCATCCCATGAAACTTTAGTAATATTGTTCATTTCCCTAAGCACCATATAGCAATTAAACATCAATTATCCTTTCTTAAAAAGAAGGATAATTGAAGAAAGGGATTAAGTTTATCCATTTTTAATGGTAGAGTCACTTTCCAAAATAGTTTTAGGGAAAAAATTATGTTGTTATCAGAAAAAATGCCAAAAGGAATCATGCCCCTGTATTTAATACAGGCTTTTTCAACCTTTTCCTATGCGATTCTATATTCCTCATTGTCTCTGTTTCTCACTAAACAATTAGGATTGTCTAATACCTTTTCAAACAGCATTGTTGGGTTATTTCTAGCATTTAACTATGTTCTACATTTACTCGGTGGTGTGGTTGGTGGACGATTTTTAAGTAACCGATCCTTGTTTTTAATTACCACAGCCATACAAACCATTGGTATTTTACTTTTGGCACTATCAGTTAAGTCGCTGCTTTATCTTGGGCTGAGTTTATTTCTTGTTGGATGTGGCTTAAATACTACCGCATACAACAGCATACTGACACAACGCTTTGCATCGGATGATAACCGCAGAGATAAAGCCTTTTTCTTGAGCTATTCCAGCATGAACGTCGGCTTTTGCGCTGGCTACATTATCAGCGGTTTTTTTGATTACTCCAATCAGTATCAAACTCTGCTCTATGCCAGCATAATTCCAAACCTAATTACGCTTTTCCTTATGTGTAGCTATTGGTCAAACCTGAATGATCGCGATACTCCCTTACTCAAAGTTAAAAGTAAAGCTTCACTGAATTACAAAAAAACTATTGGTTGGGGAATTATATTATCAATTATCCCATTCACTTTGCTTTGTTTTCAAAAAGCACAGCTCAGTAATGGGGTTGTAGTAGGCCTCAGCATTATTATGTTTTTTGTAATTCTGTACCTTGGCTACCAACAAAAATCGACTTTAGATAAGCAAAAAATTATGACTTTTCTAATCCTAACAGTAACATCAATCCTATTCTGGATGATCTACTTCACAGGCCCAATGGGTGTAACCCTATTCATTAAAAATAATGTCGACAAACACCTGTTCCATTATGAAATGGCAACTCAATGGATTTTGAATATCAATGCCATTGTGATAATTATAGGCGCTCCGTTATTATCAATAGTGATAACACGACTACATGTAAAAGGATACAATGTATCAGTAACAAAACAATTTATCTGGGCCTTTCTGATACTTGCAGGTTCTTTCTTCTTGTTATCCGGCGGTATTCTCTCTGCCAATATGGATGGATATACTAGTGTTTATTGGGTGATGCTTCATTTTATCACGCAAGCAATTGCGGAGTTACTGATAGGACCCGTAGGCTACGCCATGATCGGCAGAATTTCCCCACCACAATTACAAGGCGTGTTCATGGGCACCTGGATGATGGTATCAGGTGTATCAGCATCTTTATCACATTACTTTTCCAATGCTATGACCCAAGGTGAGTCCACGAATCCATTGCTATCCAATGTCGATTACCTGCATGTGTTTAACCAGCTGGGTATGTGGGCACTATTGGGCGCGCTTTTCCTTTACTTGATCGCCAAAAGAATTAATCCTGTTATTGAACAGAAAACAGATTCGAAGTTATTAGAGGCAATAACAGCTGCGTAAAAGGGAATATTAAATGATAACAATTGATATAAAATAGATCAAAATTGCATTTTACCTCTGATCTTTTCTATGTAAAAAAACTAATTTTATCGATATCACAGCTATGGTTTACTGTCTTTCGACTGGACTATGCCGTAATAATATAAAAGTGAGGTCGTTACATGGAATGTTTTATCGAGGTTTTAGAGCCTGTTATTGATGTTAAGTTTCAATTAAAAAAAGACTCTCAGAAATATTTGATTGATTTTATTCTGTCTTACAGTGAATTGAACTGTAGAGAACTAGCTCAAATACTTGAAGCCAGCCCACTCGTGATCAGCCAAGTATTGACTGGAAAAGAGTTCTTAGGTCCTTCGAAGGCACACAACCTATTTCTTTATTTCACCATGCTAATTGGGCATTAGAACTTTATTTCTGTAAAACTAGATCTGTTCTATGGTTTTTAGATAACTTAAAGAACGAATCCATCCATCAAATAAATCAAGATTGGTACACTATGATCATAACATGACCAGTAAATTGATTATTCAAAATAAATTCATTAGCATAGGCCGGTTTTAAACCTTTTTAGCCTAATGTAATCTGGTTTTCATTGGCTATACTTGTTTTTATATTGCAAAAATAATCATAAGAGAAAAGCAATGAATGATAGGTGGTTATCGGTTGATGAAATTGGCGAATACCTCGGGGTTAAAAGAGATACTGTCTACAAATGGATTAATGAGAGAGGCATGCCTGCACATAAAATTGGGCGGCTTTGGAAGTTTAAAGTTTCTCAAGTTGATGATTGGATCGAAGCTGGAAGCATGCAGCAAACTGAAATGAATAATAATTAAGCGAGTGGCTCAATTAGCCAGGAAGTAAATATGGTCAACCAGAATCCGGAACAAATAGCCCGAGATGAAATAGATACCCTCCTTAAAAAAGCAGGTTGGGCTGTACAGGATAAGAAGAAGATCGACTTTTCTGCCACACTAGGCGTGGCTGTGCGTGAATATCAAACGGATGTTGGCCCTGCTGATTATGTGCTGTTTGTGGACAAAAAGGCAGTAGGTATCATTGAAGCCAAGCCAGAGTATTGGGGCGAAAAAATAACTACCGTTGAAGAGCAATCCTCTAATTATGCAAATGCGAAACTAAAGTGGGTCAACAACAACCAGCCATTGCGCTTTATATATGAAAGCACTGGGGTAATCACACGTTTTACCGATAACTTAGACCCGAATCCTCGTTCACGTGAAGTGTTTAATTTTCACTGCCCTGAAACATTATCTAAATGGATGCGTGAGAGCAAAAGCCTGCGTGGTCGCCTACAAGATTTCCCTCCATTGAAAACCGATGGCCTACGCGATTGCCAAATTACAGCAATCACTAATTTAGAGGCTTCGCTAAAGCAAGACAAACCTCGCGCATTAGTGCAAATGGCCACTGGATCTGGCAAAACTTTTACTGCCATCACTGCAAGCTATCGTTTGCTAAAAGAACCTGTGAGTGCTAATCGCATCCTGTTTCTGGTAGATACCAAAAACCTGGGGGAACAGGCAGAGCAGGAGTTCATGAGTTTTGTCCCCAATGACGATAACCGCAAGTTCACAGAGCTCTATACAGTGCAACGACTGAAAAACCAATACATAGCCAAAGATGCCCAGGTGTGCATCAGTACAATCCAGCGCATGTATTCCATTCTGAAAGATGAACCGCTTGATGAAGCTTTGGAAGAAGAAAACCCGGCGGAACAATACATCCGCCCGAAAGAGCCCTTACCAGTCGTTTATAATCGAAAAATTCCACCTGAGTTTTTCGATGTCATCATTATCGATGAATGTCACCGATCTATCTACAACTTATGGCGACAGGTACTGGAATACTTTGACGCTTATCTAGTAGGCTTGACCGCAACACCCGATAATCGAACCTACGGCTTCTTCCGTAAGAATGTAGTCAGCGAGTATGACCATGAAAAAGCAGTAGCTGATGGTGTTAACGTCGGTAATGAGATCTTTGTAATTGAAACTGAGAAAACCAAACAAGGTGGAAAAATTACCGCCAAACAACAGGTGGAAAAACGCGAACGCACCACCCGTCGTAAACGTTGGGAAACCCAGGATGAAGATGAAGCCTACACAAGTAAACAACTAGACCGGAACATCGTCAATCCTGACCAGATACGCACCGTAATCCGTACCTTTAAAGATGCTTTACCTTCTATTTTTCCTGGTCGCAAGGAAGTACCGAAGACTCTAGTTTTCGCCAAAACCGACAGCCATGCCGACGACATAATCCAGGTTGTGCGTGAAGAATTTGGCGAGAGTAATCAATTCTGCAAAAAAGTTACCTATCGTGTAGCTAATGACAAAA
>NZ_LNYE01000029.1:7117-59891 GCF_001467695.1 Legionella gratiana | reverse complement strand
TGCTGATGGAAATATCATAGAAAAAGGTGAAGACCCAAAATCGGTGTTGGCCCAGTTCCGTAACGACTACTACCCTCGTATTGCCGTCACAGTCGATATGATTGCAACCGGTACTGATGTGAAACCATTAGAATGTCTGCTGTTTATGCGCGATGTAAAAAGCAGAAACTACTTCGAGCAGATGAAAGGTCGCGGCACCCGTACGCTGGATAAAGACAGCCTGCAAAAAGTTACACCCTCGGCAAAAAGTGCAAAAACTCATTACGTGATTGTCGATGCCATTGGCGTCACCCAATCACTGAAAACCGCCAGCCAACCCTTGATTACCAAACCGGGGGTATCACTCAAAGATTTGGCGATGGGGGTCATGATGGGAGCCAGTGACAGCGATACAGTGTCTTCGCTTGCTGGTCGCTTGGCACGACTTGATAAACAGCTGGACGATAAAGAGCGTGCTCGCATTGCCGAAAAAGCTGGAGGCACACCACTGTTGATGATTGTCGGCGAACTGATTAATGCCATTGATGGCGACCGAGTGGAGCAAAAGGCACGGGAAATCACAAACCAACCGGTGGGTTCCGATCCCGGAGAAACTGCCCGTGACCAAGCACAAAAGGAATTGGTGAGCCAAGTAGCCAATGTGTTTAATGGTGAATTAATCGAGCTGATTGACTCGATCCGCCGCGACAAAGAACAAACTATTGTTCACGATGATTTAGACACTGTACTCAAAGCCGAATGGGCAGGTGAAACAACCGAAAATGCTAAAGTCTTAACCCTGGAGTTTACTGAATACCTTAAGGATCAAGCCAGTAAAATCGACGCTTTGAGCATTTATTTTCATACACCTGCACGACGCGCTGAGATCACTTATCCGCAAATCAAAGCCGTCCTGGAACAGCTCAAGCTAGATAGACCAAAACTTGCCCCGTTGCGTATCTGGCAAGCTTATGCACACCTTGACAACTATCAGGGGGATAACCCCATAAGCGAACTGACAGCCTTGGTAGCACTGATCCGCCGTGTTTGTGGTATTGATAGCCGCATCATCCCTTTTAACAAAATTGTTAGAAAGAATTTCCAGAATTGGATTATGAAGTATCATTCCGGTAAAAGTGACAAATTTAACGAACAACAAATGGCTTGGTTGCATCTAATCAGAGATCACATCGCTAGCTCCTGTCACTTTGAGCGTGATGACCTGGATATGGCACCTTTTGATGCTAAAGGAGGATTAGGGAGAATGTATAACCTGTTTGGTGATCGCATGAATTGGGTGATGGATGAATTGAATCGGGAGTTAGTAGCATGATGGAGTCTGAAACTAAGTTGAATCAACTCCCTAAAGGGTGGGTAAGAACAAAGGTTGGCGAAATTTTTGAGTTTGCATATGGCAAAGGATTGGTAAAAAAAGATAGAAAAGAAAATGGACCATTTCCTGTGTATGGTTCTAGTGGTATCGTTGGTTTTCATGATGAATATGTTGCAACGGGTCCGAAGGTAATTGTTGGTCGGAAAGGCGCCGCAGGGGCTGTTCACTATTGCAATGATAACTGCTGGCCAATAGACACAACATATTTTATAAATAACATTAATGTCGTAGACTCAAAATTTTCATATTACCTCCTAAAAAGCTTACGCCTCAATCAATTTGAGACATCTACGGCCATACCAGGACTAAACAGAAATGATGCCTATCGATTGGATATTTCACTCCCCCCTCTCCCTGAACAAAAACGCATTGTCGCCAAAATCGAAGAACTTTTTTCCGAGCTAGACAACGGCATTGCCGCTCTCAAAACTGCACGCGAACAACTCAAAGTTTACCGCCAAGCCATACTCAAACATGCCTTTGAAGGTAAACTCACCACCAAGTTGCGTGAAGAAAATGCCGGCAAACTGGAAACACAAGAGCAACTACTTTCTCACATTCAAAAAGAACGACAGACAAAACTTCAAGAACTTGTCAATAACGGAGATAATGAAGCAAAACGCTATCTAAAAAAATTAGCGCAAGTGAAAGTTAATCACCCGGAAAAAAAGTTACCCCTCAATGCAAAATGGGTTTCGTTAATTGAGATTTGCAACTTCATCGTTGACTGCCATAACAAAACAGCACCCTATGAGAATAAAGGAATATGGCTCATCAGAACGCCATGTGTTAAAGATGGCAAAATACTCTTAAACGAAGAAGCAAGATTCATATCTGAAGAAACATATGAATATTGGACAAAGCGTTGTCCTCCCAAACCAGGCGACATTATATTCACTCGCGAAGCACCAATGGGAGAAGTAGGTATTGTTCCTGAAAATAGTAAAATTTGTATGGGGCAAAGAATGATGTTACTTCGACCTTCAAGTCATTTAGCATCAAAATATCTTCTTTATTCAATGATGGAACCTGGATTCCAGTCACGAATGAACTCATCTGCAGTAGGCACAGGTGTAAAACATCTAAGAGTTGGGGATGTTGAAAAACTATGTATACCTCTTTTTTCACAAGCTGAACAGTCAGCTATTATTGACATCTTAGATGAACAATTATCTGTAATTGAAGAGCAAGAAAAGGAGATAGAGGAATCACTGAAAAAATCAGAAATTCTCCGCCAATCTATCTTAACAAAAGCGCTCGCGGGGCAGCTTGTTTTACAAGACTCAAGCGATGAACCTGCTAGCAAATTGCTTGAACGCGCAAAGGTAAGAAAAGCAGTGCAGAGTTCAAGTAAGACTATCAATAAAAAGCAAGTAAACCAAGGATAATTGTTATGATTGAATCCCTATCCATTTCAAAAATAGCCACCTATGGCGATCCGCCGGAGGTACTTTCTGGATTGTCGAAGTTCAATTTTATATTCGGTTCAAATGGTACGGGGAAAACAACTCTCAGCAGAGTGATCGCAGAAACGGAAATGCATGAGTATTGTAAAGTAAATTGGGATGGGGGCACTAAGCTACATACTTTAGTCTACAATCGTGATTTTGTTGATGCCAATTTCAATCAATCGTCAGAAATCAAGGGTGTATTTACGCTAGGTGAAGAAAACATTGAGACACAAAAGAAAATTGTTAAAGCAAAATCAGATCTAGAAGACTTGGAAAACCAAATAAAAGGCTTACAAAAAACCTTGAATGGTGAGGATGGTAATAGCGGCAAGAATGAGGAATTAAAAACACTTGAGGAAACCCTAAAAAATAAATGCTGGGCGCAAAAGCAAAAATACGATATCAAGCTGAAAGGTGCATTTGAGGGCTACCGCAATAACGCAGATAAATTCAAGAACAAAGTTGTTCAGGAGTTGGAAAATAATACAGCGACATTAGTGCCATTAGCCGATTTGGAAAAGCGTGCGGAGACAATATTCGGAGAAGCACTGAATATAGAGTTATTGGTTCCGAGAATAAATGTGACTTATTTAATAGAATACGAGACAAATCCTGTACTCTGTAAACGAGTTCTAGGTAAAGAGGATGTTGATATTGCAAGCATAATCAAAAAGTTAGGTAATAGCGACTGGGTCCGTCAAGGCCGAAGATTTTATGAAACGAATGAAGGCATTTGCCCTTTCTGCCAGCAAGAAACGAATGAAGGTTTTGCCAAGAGTCTTGCTGAGTATTTTGACGAAACTTTTGAGATGGATATTAAATCGATAGCTGATTTAGAGGTGAATTACCAGTCAGAAGCAGCCCGCCTCCAGCGAAAAATTGACGAGATTATTTCCAAGCCTGCCCGATTTTTAGATATAGAAAAGCTGAAACTAGAAAAACAACTACTTGATTCCACCATTGCTGGAAATCTCCAGAAGCTTGCGAATAAAAAGAAAGAGCCAAGCCAGCTCATTGAGCTAGATACCATCGCCAATATTATCAAAGAAATTGAAACATTAATTGAGTCAGCTAATACCAGCATTACTAAGCACAACTCCACAGTTGACAACATAACACAAGAGAGTGAAACATTAACGAAACAAGTGTGGAAGTTTTTACTGGAAGAGCTGAAGGCTGATCTTTCTGACTACGAGAATAAGAAAAATAACTTGATTTCAGCAATTACCTCACTGAACAGCCAAATTAATAGAAAACAAATGGAAAAGGAGCAAAAAGCCCAGGAAATCAGGGAACTAGAAAAACAAGCCACAAGTATTCAGCCAACAATAGATGATATCAATGGGTTGTTAAAGTCCTTTGGCTTTCATGGATTTTCACTTGCACCTGCAGAAGGAGAACAGAACTATAAGCTCATTAGAGAGGATGGGGAGGACGCCAAAACGACGTTGAGCGAAGGTGAACGCACCTTTGTTACATTCCTGTACTTTTATCATTTGCTGAAGGGAAGCAACTTCGAAAGTGGTATTACCGATAACCGTGTGGTTGTATTTGATGATCCAGTATCTAGTCTCGACAGTGATATTCTGTTTATCGTCAGCAGCTTAATAAAGGGCTTATTTAATGATGTCAGAGACGGAAATGGTTATATTAAGCAAATCTTTGTGCTCACACATAAT
The DNA here is from genome assembly GCF_001467695.1 of Legionella gratiana. GTDB lineage: Bacteria > Pseudomonadota > Gammaproteobacteria > Legionellales > Legionellaceae > Legionella > Legionella gratiana. Next base: position 55,389 of record NZ_LNYE01000029.1, on the reverse strand, counting down.
GTCTATTTTCATAAGGAGGTTAGCTTCAATACTAAGCGACCTAGTTCTCAATTGTTAACAGAAGAAACATTTTGGATAATAAGAAAAGATGGTTTGTTATCCAAAATAATCAAACATGACTCAAACCCAATCAAAACTTCTTATGAATTATTGTGGATAGACGTAAAAGCGAAATCTACCCCTAATCTAACCATTCAAAATACATTACGTCGTATCATAGAAAATTACTTCAAGATTTTGGGTGGAATTAATCCAGACGACATCTGTGAAAAATTTGAGGGAAAAAATAAGCTTGTCTGCAAATCTCTATTTTCATGGGTTAATGATGGGTCACACTCGGTGCATGATGATCTTTATGTATCAAATGGTGACACTACTACAGAAACCTATCTTCGGATATTTAAAGAGATATTTGAGCAATCTGGTCATCTTGCTCATTACAAAATGATGATGGGTGAAGAAGATTCTGAAATGGAGGCAGCATGACTTAGAACTTCCAGTTTGACTGAAAAAACTATTTCGACATGTCTCGAAGTCATTTGTAAAAATACAAATCAACTAATTTATGCAAGTAATTACTTGCGTACAAGGAGTAACTCCTATGAATACCGCTTCAATTATCTCCCGCGTCTGGAGCTTCTGCACCACCCTGCGTGATGATGGTGTAGGATACGGAGATTATCTTGAACAGCTCACATATCTGATCTTCCTGAAGATGGCGGATGAGTATTCCAGGCCCCCCTACAACCGTGATGTGGGCATCCCGGAAAAGTATAACTGGCAAGCACTCACTTCTAAAAAAGGCCCAGAACTTGAAGTACTTTATGTTGAGTTGTTGCGCGAGCTTGGCAAGCAAAAGGGTATGCTAGGGCAAATTTTTACGAAAGCCCAAAATAAAATTCAAGATCCAGCCAAGTTATATCGCTTAATAGACATGATAGACAGCACTCAGTGGATTATGATGGGTGCGGATGTTAAAGGTGATATTTACGAAGGATTGTTAGAAAAGAATGCAGAAGATACCAAATCTGGGGCAGGCCAATATTTCACCCCGAGAGCATTGATTCGCGCAATGGTTGAGTGCGTGCAGCCAGAGCCGGGCAAAACAATTGCCGATCCAGCTTGCGGTACGGGTGGATTCTTTCTTGCAGCCTATGATTTTTTGATAAACCCAGAAAACTATTCGCTCGACAAAGAGCAAAAACATTTTTTGAAGCACGGTACCTTTTATGGCAATGAAATTGTCGCTAACACTCGTCGTTTATGCTTGATGAATATGTTTTTGCATAACATTGGAGAAATTGATGGTGATAGCCTGATTTCGCCGAATGATGCATTGGTAGCAGCAAGTTCTATCAGTTTCGATTATGTACTGGCGAATCCACCCTTTGGTAAGAAAAGCTCAATGAGTTTTACCAACGAAGAGGGAGAACAGGAAACAGACGATCTGACTTACAACCGCCAAGATTTCTGGGCGACCACCTCAAACAAGCAGCTTAACTTTGTGCAGCATATTCGCAGTATGTTGAAAACCACTGGCAAGGCAGCAGTCGTGGTACCAGATAACGTATTATTTGAAGGCGGCGCCGGTGAGACTATCCGGAAAAAGCTGCTTGAAAATACCACTTTGCATACCATTTTACGTTTACCAACAGGTATTTTTTACGCTCAAGGCGTTAAAGCAAACGTTCTATTTTTTGACAACCAACCAGCTAGTCCAAATGCCTGGACCAAGGAGGTCTGGTTTTATGATTACCGTACTAACATCCATCATACCCTCAAGAAAAAACCAGTGCGCTTTGAGGATTTCGCTGATTTCATAGAGTGTTACAACCCCAAGAATCCAGGTGAACGCAAAGAAACTTGGCACCCTGAAAAGAACCCAGAGGGGCGTTGGCGCAAGTACAGCTATGAAGAGCTGATTGCACGCGACAAAACTAGCCTTGATATTTTCTGGTTGAAGGACAAAAGTTTGACTGATCTGGATAATCTACCTGAACCTGATGATATCGCTGAAGAAATCATTGAAAATCTGGAAGCGGGGCTCAACAGTTTCAGGGAAGTGCTTGCTGGGCTTGCCACAAAATAATACGAATGGTACCTATTGATAAGAGAGAGTAATGTATTTAAAACAAATTGTAATTCATAATTTCAGAGGGATAATTGACACAAGTATTCATTTACAAAACTACTCATTAATAGTTGGATCAAATAACGCTGGAAAAACTACCATCTTTGATGCTTTGCGGGCATTTTATGAGAAAGATGGCTTTAAATTCAATAAGAAAGATCATTTCCCTCTTAAAGGTAATACTGATGAAGAATCATGGATTGAATTGCTGTTTAAATTAACAAAAACAGAAAGTCAGTCATTGAAAGAAGAGTATAGACTACCCAATAATAAATTAAGGGTCAGAAAATACTTTCTTACCTCGCTAAAAAATAAAGAAGGGTCAATCTTTGCTTATGACTCCTCTAATAAACTTTCTGAAAATCCATTTTATGGAGCGAAAAATGTTCAAAGTGGGAAGTTTGGAGATTTGATTTATATCCCAGCCGTTAGTAAGGTTGATGACCACGCTAAGCTTAGCGGTCCATCAGCATTACGTGATTTAATTACCAATGTGATGTCAAGTGTGGTTGATAGCAGTGATTCATATGCAAAGCTTCATGATAATGTAACAACTTTCGCAGAAGAAATTACTACTATTGAAACAGACGATAATCTATCTTTAAAAGGGTTTGAAGATGATTTAAATGAGATGCTTTCCCCCTGGCAAACTAAGTTTCAATTAAAATTTTCAACTCCATCTACAGCTGAGATTATCAAATCAATGCTAAGCTACGATATCCAGGATATTCATCACGAGGCATCACATAACATTGAGTATTTTGGCTCAGGTTTTCAAAGGCACTTTATCTATTCGTTAATTAATTTAAAGTCAAAATATGCTCCCAGCAAGGTGACTGATAAATCAAAGGATTTCAAACCAAAATTTACTATTCTCCTTTTTGAAGAACCCGAAGCATTTTTACACCCTCCACAACAAAATTATCTTGCAAAAAATTTGATGACCTTAAATAAATCTGTGGGTTGGCAAGTAATATGTTCCACCCACTCATCACATTTTGTAAGTAAAAGCACCGACAAAATCCCAGCTATCATACGAGCACAACGCGAATCAGGAATAGTTAAAACTTTCCAAATAGATGCTGAAAGATGGGATTCTTTGATTGATTCAAATCAAGTGATAAACGATATCGTTAAAAAGTTTCCTAAATTAAAAAAAACATTACAATCTGATGATTTAAAGCCTGATATGGAAATTATAAAGTATTTCCTATGGTTGAACTCTGATAGATCAAGTATATTTTTTGCAAATTATGTACTTCTTGTTGAAGGCCCAAGCGAGGCTAGTTTATTTTCAAAACTTATAGATGATGGAAAGCTCAATCTACCTCATGGTACTTATGTGCTTGACGCTATGGGAAAGTTTAATTTCCATAGGTTTATGAGCCTTCTCGGATTTATGGGAATAAAACATTCTGTTATCTATGATGATGATTCTGAAAAAGATCATCATGCTGAAATAAATAAACTTATAAATGATTCACGAAATAACTTCACAATTGAAATTCAAAAAATAGAAAAAGATTTGGAGAGCTGTCTATCATTACCAGCACCAGGTAATGCACATAGGAAACCACAACATGTGCTTTTCTATTACTCAACTAATCAAATCGATGAAGAAAAATTAAACACTCTATGCTCACTTGTTGAGTCGTGCTTCAGGAAGCATAATGATAAAGCAGATTAATCCAAGCTAAAAGGAATACAATTTTTGAATCGAATAACTGATAAGACAAATAATATGAAAATATCCTTTATCCATACAGCCGACTGGCAAATCGGAAAACAATTCTCCAACATCAAAGGAGATATTGCAGCTTTCCTTCGCGAGTCAAGATTCGATGTCATTAAAACGCTTGCCAATCTTGCAAATCAACATAAGGCAGATGCTATTCTGGTTGCTGGCGATGTGTTTGACGCTAACGAAGTCAGTGATACCACCATCAGAAAAACACTTAATACCATGAAAGAATATAAAGGGCCATGGATATTATTACCAGGTAATCATGATCCTACTTTAGCGCAAAGTGTTTGGACTCGAATGAAAGATTTACCAGAAAAGACAGAAAACATAATATTAGCTTTAAATCCTGAACCAATTTTGATTGCAAATGATAAGCTTCATATATTGCCTGCACCTTTAAAATTGCGTCATGAATATAGAGACTTAACTGAATGGTATGATGGATATCAAGCCCCCTCCCCCGCTTTCAAAGTCGGATTAGCTCATGGTTCCATTGAGGGTTTTCTACCTGAATCTGCTGAAGTACATAATATGATTTCTTTCCAACGAACAGAAACAGCAGGTTTAGATTATCTCGCACTAGGTGACTGGCATGGCCAACTTAAAGTCTCAGCAAAAGCATGGTACGCAGGAACTCCGGAACAAGATCGCTTCCATGATAACGAACCAGGTAAAGCTTTATTGGTAACCCTGGACAAAAAAGAAACTGTGCCGAAAGTTGAATCTTTAAATACAGGAAAATACCAATGGCATCGAACCAACTTTAGCTTATTCGAGAAAAATGACATAGATGTATTAGATGATTATTTCAAAAAGTTTAACCCTACTGAAAATCAAGTTATTTCACTCAGCCTTGAGGGCAATTTATCACTAGAAAATCGCCAACAATTGGAGCAATTTCTTGATGGTTGGAAAGCTAAATTTGCTATGCTGGAAGCGAATGATCAAAATCTAAAATTAAGCCCTTCGGAAGAGGACTTACAGGATTTTCACTCTATTGGCTTTTTAAGCAATATATTGGAGAAACTATTGGCCATCAGAGACAATAATTCACACGAACAGCATCCCTATGCCGAACGAGCTATACAAATGTTATGGCAAGAATTGCAATCAAATAAAAAGGCAAATTAAATTATGTTGCTAACTTCAATTTCCATTCAAAATTTCCAGCAATATGACAAGCCTTTTGAACTAAAAGGACTTTCTGCAGGTATAAATGTAATTTATGGCAACAATGAAGCTGGAAAATCAACCCTTTTACGAGCATTGCGAGCCATATTATTTGATAGATTTAATGGTAAAGGTGCAGAAGATTTCGTTGGATATAATGGAGGTTGTCCTGAAGTAAAAATTCAATTTGATCTTGGTGGAAATAGCTACACTCTTGAAAAAATATTCTCTAAGAAAAAAGAAGGTCGTGCCATATTAACTAATGAACAAGGCATAAAATGGACAGGAACAGAAGCCGAAATACATTTGGCTGAATTATTAAAATTCGATACGATTGAAAGAGGACTTACCAAGTCCGAGCAACAAGGAATTTATGGAGTATTATGGGTTGAACAAGGCAGTGCATGGCAACAAGTCTCCGTATCAAATAACCTTAAAGCTAGTCAGGCAATTCAAAGCGTACTCAATCATGAATTAACAGATATGCTTAGCCAAGGGAAAGGTGAAAGCCTACTAAAAAGATTTAGTGATGAGCTTAATGAATATCAAACAGAAAAAACCGGCAAGCCCAAAGGAGTATTTAAAGAAAAACTTGATAGTAAAGAGGCTGCTAAACAAAAATTAGAAAATTTACAAGATGAGTTAAGTAATTACCAAAAAAGAGTCGATCAACTATCCGAATATCAACGTGACTTAGCTACCCTTGTTGATCATCAAGTTGAAGAAAAAGATAAAGAACAACTTGAAACAGCTCAAAAACATCTTAGACATGCTGAGGAAATTAATGAGCAACATAAAAAAACTAAGACAGATGTAGAATTGATTGAGCTAAAACATGAAAGTGCCCAAAAAGCTCTGAAAGAGCGTTTAGATTTAATCGAGAACCTACAAATAGAAACAGCAAACGAAAAATCAGCTCAGACAAAAATAAAAGAATTAGAAACTGAAGTTGAACAATTTGAAAAAAACTTTAAAATTGCCACAGAGAGTTTATCAAAAGCAAAAGATTGCCATGAGCGAAGTCAGTTGACCCTAAAAAAAGCAAGGTCTTATCAAAAATTAACTGAAGTTCAAAAAAATATTAAACATATTGAAGAACAGCTCAACAAAGCGCAAACCCTAAATGATGAAATCAAACAGAAACAACATAGCTTATCAGAGATATTAATAGATTCTTCAACTTTAGCTGATCTAAGAAAGCTTAAGGAACAAGTTAACTCATTACAAGCAAAATTTGATGCTGTGGCTACTCGAATTAAATATTTGATTAATGAAGACTCAGTAAAATTGAATGATGATATTATTGCTGGTGAGGGAGAAGTATTCATATCTGATAAGTCAATAATAACCTTCGGAAGTAACAAAATTTGTATTATCCCGGGGGGAGAAGAATTAAGTGCAATCCAAACGAAATTAGATGATGCTAAAAAACTTCTTATTAATCAATTTGAACAACATCATATAGCTTCCTTATCTGAAGCAGAGGAACTGTTCGACAAGAAAAAAACTCTTTCAACCGAGATAGACTCATTACAAGCACAAGTTCAACTTATTTCACCCAACGGTATTGAATCATTGAAGCAACAATTAACAGATCATCAAACAGAAGAAAATATATTAATTAAGCAACTGGGTGATTCTGATCAGATTTCAATAGATGAGGCTGAAGCTCTTGAAAATTCTGCCTCTAAAGAACTTACTAAGTGTAGTGATAATGAACGTCAAGTTCATGACCAGCTAGTAAAAAAACAGGAAGCACTTAAACACGCTAAAATAGCCCTATCATCAACAAAAGAAAATTTGGTTCTACTAATAAAAAAAATAGAAAAAACAAGAAATGATAATACTGATGAACAGCTGAAAAACATAGAGAAAAAGATAGCACATGAAAAACAAATGCTCAGAGAAAAGCTGAGTGAGCTTGAGAATACTTTGCTATCGCTTGATTATGTAGGAGCAGCATCAGAAGTAGAGAGACGTCAACAAGTTTTAGATAATACTAAAAAAAGAATGGCTGATTTAAAGCAAACGATAAGAGATTTAACCATCGAACTTCAAACCAGTGGTCACCGAGGACTGGCAGAAGAAAAAGAGCAAGCTGAACAGGAGCTAAAAGAATTATGCAATGAAGTCCAACGTCTGGAAATGCACGTTGGCTCTTTAAACTTATTGTGTCTACTGATTAGAGAAAATATTCAATCTGCAAAAGAGCTGCTGGTTAAACCCCTAACTGAAGCAATGACTCCCTATCTGAAAATTTTATTCCCTAACTCTGAACCTATTATTGATGAAGAGTTTTGTCTTCAACATATTTTAAGAGATGGTATTCGAGAGCCATTCGAAAATTTAAGTATTGGTACCCGAGAACAACTCGCAATTTTATTACGATTGGCATATGCCGATTTATTGGCCGAAAAAGGGGCTTCTGTTCCAGTCATACTCGATGATGCCCTGGTTAATTCCGATGATATCAGGCGCGAGAAAATGAAACAAATTCTGCACCGTGCATCTAAAAAACATCAAATTATACTTTTAACATGTCATGGCAATGACTATCGGGATTGCGGTGGCAAATTCCTAAATATTTAGCTTTTTAATCCTCTAACCAAACTAACACCACATCCAATAATCTTGGCTTGCATTTCACTAGAACCCACACGAATGTCAGCCCAATCTTCATTAAGTGCAATTAACTCAAACTGCTGAGCTTCCTTAGAAGCCGATAATTGTTTATATTTGCGAACAATGACTTCATGCTCTCCTTCGATCAAGGCCACAACGAAATCGCCAGGTTTAGGGCTTGTATCAGGATCTACGATGAGGACATCATTAATCCGAAACTCCGGTATCATACTTTCATCTTGAATACGCAATGCGAAAGCATTTTTGCTAATACTGTCACTGACAACTGAACTTACAGGAACAAATTCAACTTTAGTATCAACATCCTCTTTAATTTTCTGGATCAAAGCAGCTGGATCAATTGCTTGTTTGTAATCTAAGACGGGAATCAATGCCCCCATGCCAAGGGATTTCGTCATCTTCCCTTCACGATTATCAGTTAAACACATCAAATATGAAGCAGATACTTCCAGCACGTCGGCCAATAATTTTATCTCAGTGGGGCCAGGTGTACGGTCCCCTCGTTCATAATTATTAATACGAGAGATTTTTAATTCACCTGTCAACTCAGCCAATGCCTTTCTCGTCAATCCTTTGGCCTTTCGTTCACTCATGATTCTTTGACCGATTTTCTCTTTGATTTTCATATCCATTCCACGGTATTTGGCAAATAAATTAATTCATTTACCCATTGACTATTACTCATTATGTGTTATTTTGAGATCCATTAATTACTCTTTTCGAGTAATTAAGCTCATTAAGAGCCATTTTTAGCCTTTTATTCTCAAAATGGTACCACATGTTTCATTGGTCGCTAAGACTTTAAGTTAAGGAATAACGGATTATTTATGTACTTTACAGTGAATGATCAGGAATTGGATGCGCTCTGTGGGCTCTCATATATACAGCAAATTACCTACTTAAGAGGAATTCGACCTTACATGGATCGCAATACACTCATAGTAGGAATTAAGCGACGAATTAGTTACCAATCGCTAGCAGAAGTGCTTTATATTGAACCCCATCAAGGCATTACAGAATCAGGGAGTCCTAGCCGTCAGCAAATTCGCCGAGCCATTAAAGGGCTTGAGCGGTCAGGGCTTATTGCTATTCAGTCTTTCGATAAACATCTTATTTTAAAATGCCTTTTAGCGGATATCCGTTATTGTGTCCAAAATAAACCCGACACAAACCCGACACAGCAAGTAGACACAAAGCCGCACACAAAACCTCTTGTTTATACAAGAGATTCTGGAGATACAGAGGTAAAAGCCGACACAGATAAAATCATAAAAGCCGACACACCTCTAATAATAGAAAATAATTATATTTATTTATTACAACGCTTCGACCACTTCTGGCGTATGTACCCTGAGAAAAAGTCACGTGAGCGTGCCTTTGAAATATTTAAACAAATCAATCCCGATGAGCCTTTACTCCAAAGCATGTTGCAATCTCTTGATCAGCAAATCAAAGCCCGTACAGAAAAAGAAGCGCATGGAGAATGGGTTCCGGCATGGAAGTTTCCAGCCAACTGGTTATCTCAAAGATGTTGGGAAGATGAAGTCAAAATTGAATTAACGCAGGAGAAAAGGAATGAGAAGTGCGGCCCAAATACTAAGGACAGAGCCATTGATCCATTCTGGAATCCAGAAACAGGAGACGCGGCAATCACCAGTGAAGACGAATACCAGCAATCAAATGTCGTCAACCTGCAATGCTACCGAAAGTAGAAAAAAGTGTATTGAGAATCTTTTTACGCGCTTCGCGGTCTTCTACGGACATTTATGGCGCAGTCAGTTTAAAAGTGATGGTTTCTTGGAGTTTGCCAAGAAGGAGTGGCTCGAAGGTTTAAGTCAATTCAGTAATGAGATTTTGAATCAGGTCATTATTGATTGTCGCGATCATTGCGAAATGCCTCCTACCCTGCCACAAATGATCGGTTTTTGTCGTGATATTAAAAAGCGAAATGCTTTTTATGTCGCACTCGAAAAATATCAACCAGCCAGTAAAGAAGTGGTTGATGAGAATATCAGACAGTGCAAAGCCTTTTTATTTAAATAGCAGAAGGAAAAACAATATGTTGGTTTTAACAAGAAAAGTAGGGGAATCCGTTGTTATCAGTGAAGAAATTTACTGCACTGTTGTGGGTTATCGTGATGGTGAAGTTCGCCTTGGGTTTGATGCCCCTCAATCAATTCCGATTCACCGTGATGAAATTCAAAGACGCATTTATCGGGAACGTCAGAAAGATCAATGGTTCAATGACTCTCCTCCCAATAAGGATAGCATTGTTGACCGCTTAATTAGCAAATTCAAGCACGAATTGAAGTCTGCTTAAAAAGCATCAAGTAATTGAGGATTATACCGTATGAAAGCACAAGAAGAACAAGCGATAACGGTTAAAGACCGAGCCTGTGAAAAGCTAAGACGTGACTTGGGCGGCATGATTGAACAAGCTCTAAGGGATCCTAAAACCGTTGAAATCATGCTCAATGCGGATGGCAAGCTTTGGCAGGAATGCCTTGGAGAAACCATGCGTTGTATAGGGAGTATCACTGAAGCTCGTGCTGAATCCATCATCAAAACTGTTGCCGGTTTTCATGGAAAAGAAGTAACGCGCATGAAGCCTTTACTGGAAGGAGAGCTGCCTCTGGATGGCTCACGTTTCGCCGGACAACTGCCACCGGTTGTTTCAAGTCCAACCTTTGCCATTCGCAAAAAAGCTTTATCGGTTTTTACACTCAATGACTATGTTCAGTCAGGAATTATGACCGAACCACAGTGCGAGGTTATTAAACAAGCCGTTTCTTCACACCGAAACATTTTAGTCATTGGTGGCACAGGATCAGGAAAAACTACATTGGTGAATGCCATCATCAATGAAATGGTTATTCACGCGCCTGAAGAACGCATTTTTATTATTGAAGATACAGGGGAAATCCAGTGTGCAGCCAAAAATTGTGTTCAATACCACACCACGCTTGAAGTCAGTATGACCCAGCTTTTAAAAACCACACTGAGGATGCGCCCCGATCGAATCATTGTCGGTGAGGTTCGCGGTAGCGAGGCGCTTGACTTGCTGGATGCATGGAACACGGGACATGAGGGAGGAACAGCTACTGTGCATGCGAATAACTGTCTTGCAGGGCTTCATCGATTGAAATCACTCATTACTAGAAACCCTGCCTCCCCTGCTGAAATCGAACCTTTAATTGGGGAGGCTGTCCATTGTGTCGTACATATCTCAAGAACCCCACAGGGACGACAAATTCAAGAAATCATCAAAGTTCATGGTTATGAAGACGGTCATTACATCATCGAAAAACTTATTTAGGAGAAAATGAATGAATCAAACAACTCTGTTTAATCAAAAGAACTACTGGATAATGGGATTAATCGTTTTACTTTTGTTGTTAATCACCCATCCAGCAGCTGCCTCCTCTGCAGGCGGAGGACTTCCCTTCGACTCATGGCTGACTAAAATTCAAAAATCCATTACAGGCCCTTTTGCCTTTAGTGCTGCCATTATCGGATTGGTTGCAGCAGGTGCGACGCTTATTTTTGGCGGTGAATTAAACGGATTTATGCGATCCCTTGTCTTTTTTGTGTTGGTACTCTCCTTTCTGGTAGCAGCTCAAAATACCATGACGGCAATTACTGGCAAAGGCGCTGAAATTTCTAAGCCATCTGTTGGGGTCAAAGCAACGGAGTCTCAGCCATGAGTCTTCGTACCATCCCCATACGTCGATGCGGAAACCGCGCAAGTCTCTTTATGGGCGGTGACCGTGAGCTGGTCATGTTTTCAGGGCTGTTATCAGCCATCCTAATCTTTGCAGCTCAAGACTGGCTAGCAGCTTTCGCAGGCCTAGTCATATGGTTTCTATCTTTGAAGGGGCTTCGTTTAATGGCCAAATCCGACCCTTATATGAGAGCCATATATCTTAGGCAAAGACGTTACCAGGCTTATTATTCCGCCCGTTCAACTCCTTTCAGAGTAAATAAAAGAGGTTATCTATGATTGCATTAACCACTTTTTTAATTAGCACCACAGGACTTTTATTTTTGAGCTGCCTCTTTTGGGAAATTCGCCTGAAAAGCCGTAAATACCATTTAAAAAAGCATCGCCATAATTCAGGAGGTACTGCTGATTTACTCAATTATGCCTCAGTAGTTGATGATGGCGTGATTGTCGGTAAAAACGGCTCCTTTATGGCAGCCTGGCTATACCAGGGGGAAGACAATGCCAATACCACGGATAAGGCTCGTGAGATGGTCTCGTTTCGAATCAATCAGGCAATGTCTGCCATGGGCAATGGCTGGATGGTTCATGTAGATGCTATAAGACGAGCGGCTCCAGGTTATAGTGAACGAGCTCAATCTCATTTCCCAGACGCAATTTCTTTAGCGGTTGATGAGGAAAGAAGGCAATTGTTTGAACATATGGAAACCCTATTTGAAGGGTATTTTGTGATTACGTTGACCTGGTATCCACCGGTGATTGCTCAAAAGCGTTTTGTGGAATTGATGTTTGATGACGAAGGACTGAATCTAAGCCAAAAGGCAAAGACGCATCAACTGATAGAGGAATTCAAACAAGCCTGCAAAACCTTTGAATCACGACTAAGTTCAGCCCTTAACCTCGAACGACTGAACGCTGAACAACATCGTGATGAATATAACAATAACGTGCTTCAGGATAACTTCTTAAGGCATCTTCAGTATTGTGTCACAGGACTTAACCATCCGGTCAATCTTCCTAAAAACCCGATTTACCTTGATGCGTTAATTGGTGGTCAGGAATTAACACCGGGTATTACACCCAAAATTGGGCGGAAATTTATTCAATGTGTGGCAATTGAAGGTTTTCCAATGGAGTCCCACCCAGGGATTCTAACAGCCCTAACTCAATTGCCAGTTGAATATCGTTGGAGTTCTCGATTTATTTTTATGGATCCACATGAAGCGGTGGCGCATTTCACCAAATACCGTAAAAAGTGGAAACAAAAAGTCAGGGGATTTTTCGACCAGGTTTTTAACACCAATTCAGGTGTGATTGATGAAGACGCGCTCAATATGGTGAATGACGCACAATCAGCCATTGCTGAAACCAATTCAGGAATGGTGGGTCAAGGCTATTACACCTCGGTTGTCATTTTGATGAACGAAGACCGTGATTTAGTTGAAAAAGCAGCACTTTTGATTGAAAAAAACATCAATGCCTTGGGATTTACGGCAAGAACAGAAACCATTAATACAATGGATGCCTTTATGGGCAGTCTTCCAGGACATGGTGTTGAAAATATAAGACGGCCTTTAGTGAATACCATGAATTTGGCTGACTTGTTACCTACTTCCAGCATATGGACAGGCGAAAACAAATCCCCTTGCCCACTGTTTCCGCCGTTATCCCCTCCATTGATGCATTGTGTCACCAATGGTAATACGCCCTTTCGCCTGAATCTTCATGTTAGAGACTTAGGCCACGGTATTATGTTTGGTCCAACACGCTCTGGGAAATCCACTCACCTTGGCTTAATCGCACTATCCTGGCGACGATACAAGGATGCACGCATTTATTCGTTTGATAAGGGCATGTCCATGTATCCAACGTGTAAGGCCAGTGGTGGAGAACATTACACCATTGCTGATAAAAACTCCGTTCTTTCATTTGCACCACTACAGTTTTTAGCGACAAAAGCAGATAAAGCTTGGGCTATGGAATGGATAGATACGATTCTTGCCTTAAACGGATTAAATACCACACCAGCCCAACGCAATGAGATTGGCCATGCCATCATGAGCATGCATCAGAGTGGTTCTAAAACCGTATCTGAATTAGTCATGACCATTCAAGATGAACCCATCCGTGAAACCCTGAAGCAGTACACGATCGATGGATTGATGGGCCATTTATTGGATGCCGAAACCGATGGTCTAGGGCTGTCCTCATTTATGACCTTTGAAATTGAACATCTTATGGGGCTGGGTGAGAAATTTGCTTTGCCAGTATTGCTGTATCTGTTTCGACGCATTGAAACATCACTGGATGGCAGGCCAACTCTGATTTTACTCGATGAAGCATGGCTGATGTTGGCGCACCCAGTATTTAAAAACAAAATTGCTGAATGGCTTGATTCCATGGCCAAGAAAAATTGCGTGGTATTCATGGCAACACAACACTTATCGCATGCCGCGAATTCTGGAATTTTAGACATCATTGTTGAATCAACCGCCACAAAAATCTTTTTACCTAATCTGTATGCACGAGATTCTGAAACACGCCTGATCTATGAACGCATGGGGTTAAACCCACGTCAGATTGACATCATTGCATCAGCTCAACCCAAGCGTGATTACTACTACGTAAGTAGCAAAGGACAGCGCCTTTATCAATTGGCTTTAGGTCCAATGGCGTTGGCCTTTGTGGGTGCCACAGATCCTGACTCCATCGAGCGAATGAAACAGCTTGAGGCTCAACATGGCGCTGAGTGGGTTTCATATTGGCTTTTAGAAAAAGGAATCACAATGAATCAATTTGGAGAAGCAGCGTGAACCAAATAAAACAAAAACTAAGCCTTAAAAAGAAAAAAAACAACTTAACAGATAATCCTTATCTCAATGCCAAAAGAGCCTGGAATTTTCATACTGCTGGTCTTATGAAATCATTACAGATATGGCAATTGGTAAGTCTAGGTAGTCTTTTAATCACCTTGGCTGCTATTGGCGGACTCATAACGATTGGAAGTCAGTCCAAATTTATCCCCTTGGTATTTCAGCAGGATGCAAGCGGCAATACGCTATCAGTCACTCGCGCTGATAAAGTTGGTGAGGCAAGTATCGATGATTACCGAGCAGCTGCAGCCCATTTCATTGAAAACATCCGGATGGTCAGTGTGGATGTCGCACTGCAGAAAAAGGCTGTATTTCAAGTTTATTCCTATTTGAACCAAAACGATGCGGCATTGACCAAAGTTCAGGAATTTTACAGTGACAAACAACACTCCAATCCATTTGACCGTGCAGCTCATGAAATCGTCAGTATTGAGATTCGTTCAGTCCTGCAGGAGTCTGCCGATACCTGGCAGGTTGATTGGGTCGAGACAGTAAGAAACCGTGACGGAACGCTCAAAGAAAAGCCCGCCCGGATGAAAGCCATGGTGACCATGTATCAGGACAATGAACTTAATGATGCATCCAATGAATCAATTTTAAAAAACCCTCATCTGATTTATGTCCGCGATTTCAACTGGTCTTATGATCTTCAGCATGGAGAAAATGCATGAAAAAAATAATTCTTACCTTCAGTTTAGTACTCCCTTTGACAAGCTTTGCTGTGGACAACACAGAGCTTGCTAATTTTTATTTTTCCAAAACCATTCCGGTACTCACGAATCAGGAAAAGCAGGCTTTAAGCATTGCAGAAGAATGGCAGAAAGGTGACAAAACCAGCAAACCATTCCACTCTTCCGATGGCGCAATTAGTTTTGTTTATGGTTCAGGTCAAATCAGGGTGGTATGCGCACCATTACAGGTTTGCGACATTGCGTTGCAGTCTGGTGAGCAGCTTAACGATATGAATGTCGGCGATCCACGTTTTCTCGTTGAGCCTTCTATTACGGGTTCAGGTATGGAGCAACAAATTCACTTGTTAATTAAACCCAAAGATGTTGGGCTAGATACTTCTCTAGTCGTTACTACAGACAGAAGAACCTATCATTTTAGGTTGAAGTCCGATCAAAACGATTTTATGCCCTATGTCTCTTTTACTTATCCAGATGATGTAAAAGCAAAATGGCGTTTGATTCAGCACATGCAAGCAGAAAGGCGAAAAGCCAATACCTTCACAGAAACCAACGAATATTTAGGCGATCTTAATTTCAATTACAGGATACAAGGCAATTTCCGATTGAAACCGGTTCGGGTTTATAACAATGGTGTGAAAACCATTATTGAAATGCCTGGAAGCATGTCTGAAAGCGAAGCTCCTGCACTACTGGTCTTAAGAAATGGTGGTTTGTTTAAAAAACCAGAATCGGTGATGGTCAATTATCGCCTGCAGGGCTGCCGATATATTGTTGATAGTGTGTTCGACAAGGCAATACTGATTATCGGAAGTGGCTCTTCTCAAGAAAAAATTACCATTACGAGGTGCTAGAGATGAGGAAATTAAGTGTTTTATTGTTGGTAATTGTTTTGTCGAGCTGCGCAAGCATGCAGTATGGAAATTTTACAGTTGCCTCTCAGAGTAAAGATATTTATTTGGCTAAAGATGCCGCGTCACAACTCACACATATTTATCCGCCAGCGCAAAATACTTTTTATATCAGCCCAAAAGTCAATGATGGCTTCGGCATTAATTTGATTCATGAAATGCGAAACAAAGGCTACGGGGTGATTGAAAGCGTCCAACTAAGACAAAAAGCAAATTTGTTTTATGTGGTAGATGAGGTTCGAAAAGGCTCTTTTTATCGAGTCAGTCTGTATGTCGGCTCGCAAACATTAAGCAGAGTCTATGTCAAAACTAAAGAACAAATCGCTCCAGCCAGCCCATGGTCACACAAGGAGTAACAAAATGAACCAAAACATCGATTTTTTATCACCGAATAGTTCACCTCAAAAACTCAAAACAACAGGAGTCAAGCGTGTGAATAATCTCCCTTTAGTGATAACCATTGGCGTGTTGATCCTTTTTGTCGTGTTAATCGTGTTTGTTGCCCATAAAAGGGCTAATGCACAAAACCAAGCTCCAGAGGTCATAAAAGTCACGGGACAGAAGAAAAATAACATGAATCTGGCCAGTGAAATCGTTGGGAATCACAAAACCGGTGTGATGCCTGAGGCACTCATCATCAATCATGAGCCAGTACTTGAGTTACCTGTGGAGCAAAACTTCCTTCAAAAACAAGACATGGATAGTCAAAATGTATCAGATACGGAGCTGGAACGAATTCGTCAGGAAAAAACTCAAGCGTTTGAAGAAGCGGTCAAAGCAAAAACATCAATTATGGTTGATAATCCTCACCTGAATACCAGAGAACGTATCAATACACACAGAGCCAATTCTGTTGCACCATTCGATGTCGATGGCGGCAGTTCCTTTAAAGAGCCACTTCAACTGCTCGAGGGACGACAAAATGCTAGACCCATGCCGCAAACCTTGGGCGGTGAGGAAAATGAAATGCGCTGGCATTTAAATTCACGACTCGAGAATCCCAACAGTAAATACGAGTTAAGAGCCGGAAGTGTTATTCCTGGAGTGATGGTAAGCGGTATTTCTTCTGAACTGCCTGGGCAAATCATCGGTCAAGTCTCCCAGAACGTTTATGATACGGCGACCGGTAAGTATCTTTTAATCCCACAAGGTACAAAGATTTTTGGTCTTTATTCCAGTGAGGTGAGCTTTGGTCAGAGTTCGGTGCTGGTAGCCTGGCAACGCCTTACTTTTCCAGATGGAAAAGCTTTGGATATTGGCTCCATGCCAGGAGCTGATAGCGCAGGTTTCGCAGGCTTTCGTGATCAAATTAATAATCATTACTTACGAATTTATGGTTCAGCTCTCTTGATGTCCGGTATCGTTGGGGGAATCAGTTACAGTCAAAACAGTAATCAGTCCAATCAGTATGGATTTAGCCCCCCTACAGCGGGCAGTGTATTAAGTCAGGCATTGGGTCAACAGCTAGGCGAAGTAACGTCACAACTGGTGGCAAAAAATCTGAATGTAGCACCGACTCTAAACATTCGTCCGGGTTATCGATTCAACATCATTGTCGTAAAAGATTTAACTTTTAGAAAGCCCTACCGGCAGTTCAGATAACAAAAAAGAGGAACTGTGATGAAACTTCGAATCCTGTTTGTTTATTTATGGACATTTAATGCCTGCTCCAATATGCCCGTGTTTGATTTACCCAATTACGTACAAAATGGAAAAATGCTACTGAATCAGATTAAAGAGTATAAAACTCAGGTTGATCAATACAACAACCAGATTCAGCAATATCAAAACATGCTGGATAACACCAAATCACTCACATCGTTTCAGTGGGACAATGCCAATGGGGTAATAGATAATCTGCTTGAATCGACCGATACGATTGATTATTACAAACAGGAAGCAGGTAGCCTTCAAGGTTACCTGGATAGGTATCAAAGTCAGGAATACTATCAAAAAACACCCTGCTTTAATGGCAGCAACCAGTGTAGCCCCGAAGAAATCCAGAAAATAAGGCAAAGTAAAATATCAGCTTCTGTTGCTCAAAAACGGGCCAATGATGCCATGCTCAAGGGAATTGATAAACAGCAGCAAAGTTTAAAAGATGATTCGGTAAAACTGCGCACCTTGCAAACTCAGGCTCAAACTGCCCAGGGGCAAAAACAAGCACTCCAGGCCGCCTCGCAGTTGGCAAGCCAACAATCCCACCAATTGCTCCAAATAAGAGGACTTTTGTTAGCGCAACAAAGCGCACAAACCACAAAAGATGCAGCAGCTGCGAATAAAGAAGCCATACAAACCGCTGGTGATGAACGTTTTAGATCGGGCAGCTACCATAAAAGCTCAGGTAAAAAATGGTAACTCATTTATAACAAGAGGAAGACAACAATGAAACGATTAGGATTATACATAGCACTTTTAGCATTCCTACTTACAGGCTGTGACAGCACTGAAATGAAAGCAAGAAAAAAGGCAAAGCATCTCGCATCATTAACGTGTAACAGTTCAAAAGTGAATCGGACAGCCGATGAGCTGCAGGCAATAGCTGATGCCTGTTTTAAAGGCGGAAGTTACTCCAAAAGTTCAGGCACAAAATGGTAATCCTATGAAAAAAAAGACAATCACTTATTTAATTGTATTCTTTTTAATTGGGTTTTGCGTGTCCGCCCATGCTCAAGGCGGCATGGACAGCAGGGATTTGCTGGATAATATTCTGTATCGTTTTTCCACTACAGCCTCTACATGGAGCCAAACCATATTAAGTTATGCACGATACCTTTTTTGGTCTCTGGCATTAATCAGCATGGTATGGACCTATGGGCTTATGTCATTACGAAGAGCGGATATTCAGGAGTTTATGGCTGAAACAGTGCGATTTTTAGTGGTTGTCGGTTTTTTCTATTGGATTTTAGACAATGGACCTGCCATTGCAACCGCAATCATCGATTCCATGCGACAACTCGCAGCTAAGGCTTCCGGCATTGATACGCACATTTCCCCCTCTGACATTATTGACGTAGGCTTTGATATTGTCTCCAAAGCAATTGATAACTCCTCCCTCTGGTCCCCTGCGGCAACAACGGTGGGATTGATCGTTGCAGGAGTGATTCTAGTCGTTTTGGCACTGGTCAGTATTAACATGCTAATTATTCTGATTACTGCCTGGATTTTAACCTATGGCGGCATCATCTTATTAGGGTTTGGTGGTGGACGC
Source organism: Legionella gratiana (assembly GCF_001467695.1). Lineage (GTDB taxonomy): Bacteria > Pseudomonadota > Gammaproteobacteria > Legionellales > Legionellaceae > Legionella > Legionella gratiana. Next base: position 36,296 of record NZ_LNYE01000029.1, on the reverse strand, counting down.
TGGACTTGCGATATCGCGATTCAATACTACAAAACGGTGCTTGGTATTGCATTACAAGCATTTGCCATGATTTTGATTATTGGTATCGGTAAGTCTTTTGTCGATCAATATTATGCCGCTATGGCAAAAGATATTCTGTTAAAAGAAATGTTTGTGATGCTCGTTGTCGCAATTCTTTTGTTGATATTGATTAATAAAATCCCTCCTGTTCTTGCCAACATTGTATCTGGTGGTGGCAGCGGAGGCAGCGGTGGTATTGGCTTGGGTGGCGCTTTAGGTGCTGCCAGCATTGCAGGTGCCGCTTTGGCCAGCAGCGCAGGAGCTGTCAGTGCTCAAAGTGCAGGAGGATTATCCGCTCTTCATGCGGCATTCAAAGCGGCTTCCCAAAGTATGAGCCCCGGTGATTTAAGTTCTGCATCAGAGGGGAGTGTAAGTTCTAAAACAGGCAGTTTGGCACAAGCAATGGGACAGGCTTCCAAATTTGCAGGCTCGTTCGGGTCGTATTTGGCATCAGGGACATTTGATGTGGCTCGTGAAAAGGCAAGTGCTGTAAAGGAGGCAATCGCGGCTACAGTGGCCGAAACTACCGGTGGGAAAATTGCCGATGCAATTCATCAACGGGTGGAATCACAAAATGATTTATCACTATCGGAACATCAGGATTCAGCATTTCAAAATATTACCTCCATAGGTGTCCCAGAAGGAAGCTTTAGCTCTGGAGAAAATGACGATGAAGTCAGCCATTTTGTCAATCGCAAAGCTTCCGGAGACAGCCTATGAATCTGAATAAGCCTAATAAATCTATTGGCCCACAGGTAAGGCAAAAACAAGATAAAAAGAAAACCATACGACTCATTGGAATGATCATTCTGGGGTTTTTAATCAGTCTAGAAATTGGCACACAATATGTGGCTTATAAGTTTCATTATCACGACAGTTTAGGCTTATCCTTTGGGCATGTTTATCTACCCTGGCAACTGCTTTGGTGGGGCATGAACTATCTTCATTACCATCCCGAATATTTTAATGCCGCATTTGGCATGGTGGTGATGAGTAACTGTCTTTTTTTAATGATGCTGATGTTCGTGAGTCGCCATTTAAAAAAAGAAAACATCAGCGAATACCTTCATGGGTCAGCCCGATGGGCGAATATGGATGATTTAAACGATGCTGGTTTGCTTTCCCAAGAGGAAGGTGTTTATGTTGGAGCTATTGAAGATCAGCAGGGAGAGATTCACTATTTGCGCCATAATGGACCGGAGCATGTTTTAACCTATGCGCCAACGCGCTCGGGAAAGGGGGTTGGTCTTGTGATTCCAACCCTTTTATCGTGGAAGCATTCCTGTGTTATTACCGATTTAAAAGGTGAGCTTTGGGCAATGACTTCCGGCTGGAGACAAAAGCATGCCAACAATAAAGTGATTCGCTTTGAACCAGCAACATTAACTGGCTCAGCCCGTTGGAATCCGCTTGATGAAATCAGAGTAGGTACAGAATCAGAGGTGGGTGACGTACAAAATTTGGCAACGCTTGTGGTTGATCCTGATGGCAAAGGGTTAGAAACGCACTGGCAGAAAACATCGCAAGCCCTTTTGGTTGGTTTTATTCTGCATGCGATTTACAAATTGAACAACCAGGGGGAACCCGCCACATTTCCCAACATTGATCGTATGCTGGTTGATCCCAATATTAATATTGCTGATCTACTCATTGAAATGACCCAATACCCGCATATTGAAGGCAAAACCCATCCTGTTATTTCTGCCTCTGCCCGTGACATGATAGACCGTCCCGAAGAAGAAGCTGGTTCTGTGTTATCCACCTTAAAATCTTATCTGGCGTTATACCGCGATCCGGTAGTAGCACATAATGTCTCCGCCTCTGATTTTTGCATCCGTGATTTGATGAACCATGAAAGTCCTGTAAGCCTTTATATCGTTACTCAACCCAATGACAAAGCAAGGCTTCAGCCTCTGGTTAGGGTCATGATTAATATGATAGTGAGGTTATTGGCTGACAAAATGGAGTTTGAGCGTTTATCTGATGACAAAGGTTTATCTTATGTCAGAACGAAAAAAACGTATAAGCATCGATTGCTTTGCATGATCGATGAGTTTCCAAGTCTTGGAAAACTCGATATTCTGCAAGAGTCATTAGCGTTTGTTGCGGGTTATGGTTTAAAGTTTTACTTAATTTGTCAGGACATTAATCAGCTCAAAAGCCGTGAACGTGGTTATGGTCCTGATGAAACCATCACGTCTAATTGCCATATTCAAAATGCTTATCCACCTAACCGAGTTGAAACAGCAGAACATCTTTCTAAGCTGACAGGTCAAACGACGATTGTTAAAGAACACATCACCACCAGCGGCAAACGCTTATCAACCTTTTTAAATCAAATCTCCAAAACCGTGCAGGAAGTATCAAGACCTCTCTTAACCGTTGATGAGTGTTTGCGTATGCCAGGACCGAAAAAAGATGCCGATGGTTTGATACGAGAGGCTGGTGATATGGTGGTTTATGTCGCTGGTTTTCCCGCGATTTATGGGAAACAGCCGCTTTATTTTAACGATCCGGTTTTCTTAGCCAGAGCATCTGTCGAGGCACCAGTACACTCAGATATTTTGCGTGCTCGTTTAAGTGACGATGAGATCATCAAGTTATGAAAAAATTGTCCGTCTTCATCTCTATTTTTTTGATAAGTCTTATTACTTTAGGCGCACTGTTCCATGCTATGGATTTTAGGATAAACCTGACTGAATCCATTCCTATAGGCTTATATCGCATCACCAGTGCAGAGTCTCTCAAAAATGCTTATGTAATTTTTTGTCCTGATGACAGGAAGTCGTTTAGGTTAGCCAAGAACAGAGGCTATTTAGACCATGGTCTTAATTGTGGTGGATATGGTTATTTAATGAAAAAAGTGGTCGCGGTATCTGGCGATATTCTTTCTGTGACACCTGAAGGGGTCTTGGTAAATCAAACGTTGCTTCCCTTTTCAAAACCAAAGTTAAAAGATGGAATTAACCGAACATTACCTCAATGGAGGATCTTAGATTATCCGCTTAAAGAAAATGAAGTGATGACCATGACCAGTCAAAGCGAATGGTCATTCGATGGTCGATATTATGGTCTTGTTCACACAAGACAAATCAAGGGAATGATCACACCCATATGGGTAATTAATAAACGGGAGAAAACCACATGAGTCACGAAATCGAGTTAATGGATGTGATTTCAGAAAAATTCGAAGATTTAGTAATCCCTGGCTTTCTTGTCGAAGTCAGCCCGATAGAAGCTGACCTCATGGGAGCTTTTGTTGAAGATGCACTCAATGAAGAAGATGCGATGGAGGCCATTTATGACTAAAATGCCTTACCATCAAGTCGTTGCCAATCAAATTATTGAAAGCCTGAAAGCAGGAACAGCACCTTGGCTAAAACCATGGGAACCAGGCACAGGTAATGGTCAAGTTCCTTATAATCCGATAACAGGTAAACGTTATCGCGGGATTAATGCATTGTACTTAATGCTGAACCAAAGTGATGACAACCGCTGGTTAACCTACAAACAAGCACAAAGCATGGATGCTCAGGTTCGTAAGGGAGAAAAAGGAACCACAATCCAATATTGGAAATTTCATGAAGAACAAACCAAACATGATGATGCTGGTAACCCTGTACTCGATGCGCAAGGTAATTCATTAAAAGTGCAGGTGAATCTTGAACGACCCAAGGTGTTTTATGCAACGGTATTTCATGCATCTCAAATTGATAATATGCCTGAACTCATTCCAAAAGAGCCGGACTGGTCCTTAATTGAAAGAGCAGAAAAACTATTGCATAACTCTGGTGCTACCATTATTCATTCTGAGGCGGATAGAGCTTTTTACAGATTATCAACGGATAGCATCCATCTTCCACCAAAAGAGCAATTTAAATCCGCAGCGAACTATTATGCTACTGCCCTGCATGAACTAGGGCATTGGAGCGGTCATCCTTCCAGGCTTAACAGGGATTTAGGAAACCCTTTCGGGTCTGAATCCTATGCCAAAGAAGAACTGCGCGCTGAAATCGCCAGTATGCTTTTAGGTGCCGAACTTGGTATAGGTCATGCCCCCTCTCAACACACCGCTTATATCAAATCATGGATACGGGTTTTAGAAGATGACTCACTGGAAATATTCAGAGCATCAGCTGATGCTGAAAAAATTGTTAATCACATATGCGCATTGGAACAGGTTCAAGACTTAAATCTTGAGCAGTCCATTAAAATCAGGGATGAACAATCCATATCTGAGAAAATCTGGCTTAGCATCCCATACAAAGAAAAAGACAAAGCAAAATCTATGGCAGGTAAGCTAGCCGATGGCACACCTGGCATTGCCTGGGATAAAGAACAAAAATGCTGGTATGCAAACCCATGTGTCTCTGTTGAAAAAATCAAAAAATGGCTTCCGGAAAACCAAATTTCACCAGAAGATAAAGCCCTATCACCTACTGATGAATTTAAAGAAGCATTAATCAGCTTAGGCGCCATAGTAACAGGCGATCACCCCATCATGGATGACAAACCCCATCGTATACAAATGCATGATGATAAGCATGGTGAAAAAGCTGGATTTTATGTGGCTCATTTAGATGGTATTCCCGCTGGCTATATCAAAAATAACCGTACAGGTAGAGAATTAAAATGGAAATGCAAAGGTTATGTATTAACCGATGAGCAAAAATCAGCCCTTAAAGCCCAAGCGCTTGAAAATCAGAAAAATCGGGAGCTTGAGCTTGATGAAAAGCATGAAAGTACCGCACTCAAACTAAAGCTTAGGCTATCTAAAATGAAAGAGGCAACCGAACAAACCCTATACATGAAATCAAAAGGTATTCAGGTTCACCCTGGTGTTTACACTAGCCCTGCTCACAAAATGACCTGCATTCCAGCAATGGATATTGATGGCAAAATCTGGAGTATTCAATATATCGGCGATGACGGCACTAAAAATTTTGCCAAAGACTCCAGAAAGGAAGGTTGCTTTCATGTATTAGGTGGTAGCATAGAAAAGCTTGCTGACTCACCTGTCATTGTTATTACTGAGGATTACGCAACAGCAGCAACGATAAAAGAGGCCACTGATCTGCCAGCGGTTGTTTCTGCCTTTGATGCAGGAAATCTTAAATCGGTGGCAAAGGCAATACATGAAAAATATCCCCATACCCCGATTATCATGGCTGCTGATGATGACAAGCACCTAGAACAATCAAAAGGTATAAACCCCGGCAAAGAAAAAGCTGGTGAAGCCGCCGATGCTGTCAATGGCTTTATTGTTATACCGACCTTTGCACCAGGTGAGCAGTCGTCAAACCCTAGACAATTCAGTGATTTTAATGACTTGGCGAATCATAGCAAGTTAGGCATTGAAGGGGTTGGGCGTCAGATTAAGCCTAAAGTTGAAAAAATTGCTAAACGATACAGCTGGCTACGCAGGTCAATAAAGAACAATGTAGTTAGCTTGGCATAAGATTGAAGCAGATTATGGCAGGCAAAATAATAATATTTTAATTCTGCCCGCCATAAAATTTTCAGTTAATACTGGAGTGCAAGGCTATTTTAAATAACAAAAGGATTGAGGAATAACTCCACTAGCTAAAACAGCTTTAATATCTACTGGTTCTTTATATCTGTATACTTTGCTAATCTTGAAAGCATGTGCAGTTTCATAGCCTTCAAAATATTTATAAAAAAAGCACTCAGATATCCCTGAAAAATCAGAAGTTAGATCCCATAATTTATTTGGTTTTTCTGATAAAAATGAATCAACTTCAAATTCACCAACAATTTTACCTATTGGTTTAGTCGCATAAAGAAGAACCGTTTTGGCTCCTGCTTTAGGTATAACCTTACGAAATTCAAATTTCTTTTTTCCATTTAATATTTTTTCTGCATATTCTGGTTTAATGGACAATAAGACTTTCATCTATTTCGCCCCTTTTGATGATTTCTAAAAATTGTTCGTTAGTTAGTGGCTTAAATCCCCAATAATCATGTTCATTTAATCCAATCTGGTTAATCAGATCGTCACGAATTATTCTCTTTCTTAGAGCCAAGTTGTAGGTAAATCTAATGATATGAGTATATTTTTTATTTTTCCAAAAATCTTCTAATTCAGATTTCTCGAAAACACTGTATGGATCGCAATAAGCCAGAAACTGCTCTAGCTCTTTAAATTCGTAAATTGATTTATATTCTTCTAATACACAAATAGAGGTTACTACAGACCGATATCGAGCGGGCCCTTTATTATCATTTGTACGATAAATAACCAGCACATCTCCTTTTTTTAAATTATCCATTCCTTTCATGGAGGCTAAATAAACTTTATGAATGCTATTAGTGTATGATATATCCTGTACCACATTACTATTTTCACCCTTTAAGATTGAATCTGGTAACAAGCGTGTATGCCATTTGGGATACAAAGAAAGCAAATATATTTTCTGACCTGCAATATTAATGAGGGGATAATTTGAGATTATATCTGCGTATGGCCCAAACATTTTTTTTATTAAAACTAACTCCTTGCCATTTTGTGTGATTTTTTCAGCTGTGCAATTAAAACCATAACGTTCGAATAAAGTCACTAAATTGGTATGATGCGGAAACACGGTGACATAAATCTCACTTACACTTTCAAAGATAGCGTGGTCAAAAATTTTTTTTAAGAACCTCTCACCCAATTTTGTTCCATGAGCATTTATTTTCATTGTTCCAACTTTAATCCTCTGTTTTGGAGGCAATGGGGGAATAACATCAGGGATAGCTTCACTTTCTTGCTTTAAGTACAAAAATCCATCAATAAGACCGCTATCATTTCTAAATATATAAGCAAATTCTTCTGATTTTTTTTTAAACCAATTTGGAAATTCCAAGTAATCAGACTTCAACGAATCAAAAAAAGGGTCAGATAAATCTATCGTCTTGAATTGTACCTTTTCTAAATTCACGGTTTCCATGCCTTGATTAGTGAGAAGAAATTCATTTTATAACATCAGTACCATACATGATAGTACTCTAATGATTTTACTAGAATTAGTTCTGATCAGGTTTCATCGTTATGACGGTTGATTTTATGTGTTATTTAAGATTTTTTCCTTTCTTTTTTACTCCAGAAACTTCCCGTCGCACATGGTTATCAGGTTTGAATCCTTTCCGCTCCATGTGATCATGTGCATTATCCGGCAATAGCACTTGACCTCCTCCGGTGAACTGAACCAGATGGAGTTTGGACAAGTTTCGCAAGCTGTCGTGATCTTTGGCTGGCGAGCCTTGTCTAATGCTGAAAGAGTGGGGCTTTGTACTGCCCCTTCTATTTCCAGTGGCTGTTCCAGCAGCCTCATGGCCTCCTGAAGTTCTTCCTCGATAGCTTTGTCGGTTTGATCTTGATTGATCATGAGATTTCTCCTGTTCAAAATTTAGTTTTCGACGTTGACTTTCCAAATCTAAATCAGCAAAAGTGATTGGCATTTGATATTGACTGACAATTTGCAAGATAATTTTTTTAAATAGTGGAGACCCGTTTACACAAATACAGTCACCATAGCGCTGCCTTGCCATTTCCAAGGCTTTTTTAAGCGCAGGAATAGAACCACCTTTAGAAATTACAATTTCTTTTCCATTGTCTCTGATGATGGCGTTATCCTTTTTATAAATCTCAGTACCTTCTTTAGTAACAGAGTCGATTTGTCCAAAATTAAAAGAGGGAAAAACTGAGTCGGTGCCTGATATCGTGTAATTACTTTTGTTTTTTCGGTTACGATAACGCATTGCCATTAAAGCATCCTGGTCACCACTTTGTGCTTTTTTTTGTAGCCAATCAGCCCAGGTCTTATTTTGATAATTTTCCATTAAACTGTGACGAACATGCGTATAATTTTTCCTGATGCTCTCAATGTCGTGCAGGAGGGTTTTATTGATTTGCTGATAAAGAAACTTTTTGCTCATTCTTGGAAGGTTCATTAACTTTAAAGCGGTTCGTTTCATTCGTCCCCTTTTTTTGGCCTTATCAATCAATTTGGCTCTAGCTACGCGCAAGTGTTTTAGTTTTGTTGAACGTAAATTTTGGATTTGTGCTTTTTCATGCTGGTATTGGGCATAGAGTTCACTACTGATAATAGTTTTGTTTAGTGGTTCATACCGATAAACATTGGATGATGATAGATTAGTTATTGAAAGCAATGGTTCAAACTCACCAAGCTTTGATTCAAGACGTTGTTTTGAAAAATTTCTGGATATAGAACTTGCTTTGACTGTAAGACCATCCTCATCACAAAAAATAAAGCCATTAGCCCTGATTAGTATTCTCATATGGTGTTTCGCTAAAACCTTATGTAAGTCGCTCCAATTTTGGGCCGCTTCGATTTGCTCTCTACAATTGCGCTTCATCCAGTTAATCAGGCTCTCAATACCTGAATAGAGCTCCATATCGTCCGCACGATTTTCCGAACGGCTTTTACGAGTTTGATGATTGGTTGTTTGGAGACCTAATTCAATTTCGAGCATGGATGCAACCTCGGCAAAGGTCTTATATGCCCTATAAGGTTCAATCATATTAAAGGTTTGGGGATGAATTTTATTAATCGCAACATGAATATGGAGATTGTCTGTGTCATGATGAACAACAGAGATTCTTTGATGTTCTTTAAATCCAATCGACGATGCCACTCTGTCTTCAATTTCCTGTAAAACTTGAGATGAAGGGTTTTCTCCTGGAGCAAAAGAAATGAGCATATGGTAGGTTTTATCGCCCGACGCTCTCTGGTTTTTAGCCTGTGTTGCTAATACCTCCCGAACAGCCCAAATGGGATCGATACTATTACAGTTTGATAGTCTGACTTTGCCCACACGTTCCTTCTTGTTTTGTGTATTACAAAGATACTGAACAAGCCCTGAAAAACTACTAAGTCTTGTTTTTTTCATAGGAATATGGCGAATAATCATAGTTTTTTCACCACTTCAAACATCGTATCCTGCGTGGTTTGAATACGACTTAACAATGTTCTTATTGTTTGGAGGTCAAAGTGCGCAACACGTTTATCCTGAGTCAGCCATAATTTTAACAGTCCGCCAAGCCGTCCTAAGTCCCCATTGATTTTGGTTAGTTGCAGTATGTAATCCTTATCAACACTACTTTGAATTTGATAACCGAGACTGATCCGCCTTAAGTACTCGGCAATTGAAAGGCCAGCAGTGGCTGCATTCGATTTAATTTGAATTTCTTCGGAAGGCAAAACAGGTACGCGAAGATGACGACCATTTTTTCTGGTGGGTGTTTTAAGTTTCTCGTCCATAAGGATGCCGACCTCTTAATTAAGTGGTTATGCAATCCTTTGAGTATCGATTTGAACTCAAAACACAGTTTTTTCGTTGAGCACCGAAGGTGCGAATAAGACTCGTGAGGTTTGGTAGCCAGCGTGCTGGTTAGCTAACTTCACCTATCTTGCCCTGCGTTTTAAGTTCATTAAATGGGATACTATCAGGTAATTTTATGTACTTTCAAGGTTATTTTTTGTAACGCCCTATTAATTACTGATAATTACAATTAATTACGATAAATTACACTTAAGTACACTTAATGGCTTATTTAATTACGCAAAAGGGAAGGAAAATTACATAACCTATTGCAGTACAACGCAATATTTCATAACATCGAAAAGAACAATAATAAAGTGACGGTATGACGTGGAAAACTCCCTCAGCGAACGAATCGCAGCCAAGCAGATGACCAGGAAATGCTCTGATAAATCAGTCAATAAAGCCGCTTTTCTTGCGCAAAAGCCGGATATAGATGCGGCATTGGCTGACGGCTGGTCCATAAAGTTGGTCTGGGAAACTTTAGTTGAAGAAGGCAAAATCTCATTTTCATATAAAACATTTTGTGGCTATGTAGCACGTTCAATTGCTGCAGAAAAAAGGCCATCTCAGGAGAACATCAAGGAAGATAAACAGGCTAAAAGTAAGGCAAAAACTGAAATTCGCGGCTTTACTTTTAATCCAAAACCCAACCTGGAGGAACTCTTGTAATGGCAAAAATACATATCACACTGCAAGGCAAAGGCGGTGTCGGCAAATCATTTATTTCAGCAACAACTGCACAATACAAACAACACAAAGGCCAAACCCCACTGTGTATTGACACCGACCCTATCAACTCAACCTTTCATGGCTTTAAGGCCTTAAACGTGGACCATATTCAGGTCATGAGTGGTGATGAAATCAATCCCCGACTCTTCGATGCCCTCATCGAAAAAATTGCCTCAACAACTAATGATGTTGTCATTGACAACGGTGCCAGCTCCTTTGTACCTCTGTCGCATTACCTCATCAGTAACCAAGTTCCAGCTTTGTTAAAGGAATTAGGCCATGAAATGCTGATTCATACTGTCGTTACCGGCGGCCAGGCCTTATTCGATACCATTAATGGCTTTGCACAGCTGGTTGACCAATTTGCAAATGAAGCGCAATTTGTTGTTTGGCTCAACCCCTACTGGGGAGCCATAGAACATGAAGGCAAATCCTTTGAACAACTGAAAGCCTATCGAGATAACAAGGACAGAATATCAGCCTTAATTCAAATCCCCGATCTGAAAAAAGAAACATATGGCCGAGATCTAACCGAGATGCTTCAACAGAAACTGACCTTCGATGAAATTTTGGATACACCAGAAAAAAGCATTATGACCCGTCAACGCTTAAAAATCGTCCGCGATCAACTCTTTGGGCAGCTAGATAGCGCCAAGGTAATCTAATGTCAGAAAATCTTGATAAAATCATTCAAAACATCAGCATCAAACATGGTGTACTTTTGGGTAAAGACGATCCAATCCTAATTCTTCAGACCATGAATGAACAACTGATTGAGGAAAATCGAAAAGCCCAACAAAATTTGCTGATGCAGTTCCGAGAAGAAATGGAAAGTATTTCCTCTCAATGGAAAGATGATGCCAAGGGAAAAGCTGAAAAGGTTCTCAATGTCGCATTAGCTAGTAGTAAAGAAGCTATAACTAGATTACTGCAAGAATCTACTAGAGAATCAGTTCAAACTATGAAGAAATTGATCTCGGATTCATTAATTGATGTTCACTCCTTAACTCAAAAGACGCAAAAATTTAGTCGATTTGCATTGGTATCATCAGCCACATTTTTTGCTGCCTCTTGTATGCTTCTCTTATTGTTTTGTAAATAAGTCCTGTATTTATTCAGAACGCAAAAAGAGTTGTCCCAGATTGGGACTTCTCATTTTTATCAACTTAATTATCCAGTATGGCTATCTATACTGGAAAAAATCCAATTGAGGATAAGGAATAACAATAACCATTTGACTTGTAATCTTCTTTTCAGTAGATTCGCCTTCGCTTTTTAGAGGTAATGGAAATGGAGTGATTGGATGAATAGAGCATTGTTTTTGATGGCATTAGTTGTTTCAATAAATTCTCATGCCGGATTGGTATCGACAACTGTCCATAGTAGAGCTAATTGTTATAATAACGAGTCTATAACTTGGTGGCTTGGTCATTCTTATGATTGGCGAGTACAAAGCTTTCATAACAATATTTATGGGGGTTATCACTATATAGATACGGGGTATGCTGTAACGTGGAGACAGGCGGCAGTGCATTGGGGAGAGGCTCCATTGAATGATCATCGTTGGACAGTTTCTGGTTATCATTATCTCAGCGATTACGGCAATGGAAGAGTCCCATTTGATTCAACTTATGTGGGTGATTGCAGTATTTATAATGGATGGTGGGATTATTAAAAGACTTAAGTAATAAAGGAATAATCAAATGAAAAAGACGTTATTAGTTGCAGGAATATCTGCTTTATTTTCACTTAATACCTTGGCAAATGATCAGAAACCTTTAACAAAAGAAGAAATTAATCAGAGGAATAAAGCGATTCTTGCTAAATCAGGCATTTCAATACCTGAATACAACGAAATTAATATTGTTTCTGCCAGCACTTATATAGATAGCAAAGACATAAAACAAAATGCAAATGATGCTCATATGGCAAAAAAAATTAAAGAATATCTGGCTATGAATGAAGAACAACAAAAAAATGGCTATGTTAAAGACAACGACCCACGAGCAAAAGAGCTAATGGATTTAAAGCATGTTGCATCATATCAAATTAAAAAATATAAAGGTGTTCTATCCCCTGAAAGCACTCATATAAGACCATATAGTAACGAACTCAAGCTAGCCTATACTTTTGTCGGCGCTCCTAAGGAAGAAATGACGATAAACATAGGTGTAGCTCCTTATGGTGCTTACAAATCTGTAAAAAATGGCGATGATGGCGACGGATGGGATGGTGCGGTTCAATTCTTTGAAAAAGATAGCATCGGTAGTTGTGCGTTCACCGAACACAATAGAAAGCTCGCACATAGCGGCGTTGAGTTAATAAAAGAACTTGTTACCTATGATGTCCAAAATAAACCAAGTATAGTTCTGGTTAAGGGCAGTAAAGAAACAGGGTTTGTTTATAAAATAAAGTGGTATGACAGCACCTTTACCAGAGAACTTGAGTGCGCTAATCCAGAATTCAGTCAGCAATTACGTGCAGATGTGATCGCCTTGGCTAATCGTATAGAATCTTACCAACAACCATCTTAGTTTCTATGAGCTTGGATCGCTGTAGGAAGTGTAGCTAGCCCAGTTGCAAGCAACCGGGCTATTTGCTATTCGAAACCCATCAGTTGTTTTGGCCAAATTAAGGCAAAATACACCTTCGCAATGCAGAATATATAATGTTTTCAATTCAACGCCAATTTTGACCATTAGATCTATTACTTCTATTATTTAAAAAGAATTAGTTAAATATGGACGAGCATGGCCAAATCACGGACCAGAAAAATCGCAGAAAAAACTATTTTTGCAGCATTCAACATACTTAAAAATGCCGGAGGTGAGTTAAGAGGTAAGGAAGTTATTGATAAAATTCGTGAAACTGTCGAATTTGATGACTATGAAAAACACATTTATGAAAAAACAGGTTATGTAAGGTGGGAATCAATTCTCCATTTTTATACAATTGACTGCATGAAAGCAGGCTACTTAAGAAAAAATAAAGGGCTCTGGATTTTAACTAACGAAGGGGCTGATGCAATTAAATTAGGCCCCGAATACCTTCTCAATAGCGCTAACAAAATTTATCGCCAATGGGATGCAGTAAGAAAAACAGAAAATCATGAGTCTGAAATTGAAGAAATCGAACAAGTAAGCATAGATACAGGACAACTGCAAAAAGCCCTTTTAGACCAATATGAAGAAAACGCTAATGCAGGAATTAGAGAATTTATTTACAAAAAAAACCCATATGAATTTCAAGATTTGGTCGCAGCTCTTTTAGATGCAATGGGTTATCATATTTCTCATATCACTGAACGAGGACCTGACGGTGGGATAGATATAGTTGCTTATACGGATCCTTTAGGAACTAAACAGCCAAGAATTATCGTACAAGTAAAACATCGACCTTTAGATTCAGTTGCGTCAGATGCCATACAAAAACTCTCAGGGACACTTAAGAGAAATACAGATGTAGGCATATTTGTAACATCTGGTCAGTTTTCAAAACCAGCCATTAAGGAAGCAATTAACTCCAGAGAACATATTGAATTAATTGATTTCGATAGACTTATTGAGCTATGGATTGAGTATTATCCTAAAATGAGAGACGACCAAAAAAACCTTTTACCTCTTCATCCTATTTATTTTTTAGGTAGTAATGAGTAAATACATTCAAGTTCACTAACAAAACAACATTTGGGCAAATAACGGAATTAAGAAAAAAATCCTTATTTCCTAATAACAAATAATATTAAGTTTAAATTATGATACATTATTTCGTTACTTAAAAATAAATAACGGGTATTTGTATCGAGTTACTTGCATTTTATCTTACTCACCATTACCTCATAAATAGTCATTTTTATGAAAACCGACGCGCCTTCCCAATAAAATGCCGATAAAGTAGTTAAAATATTCTTGGGTGAGTTTTGCGTGTTTGAGTACGACATTTTTAGTGGTATCCCGATGCAAATTTTTATTTTAAAACCAACTGGTTATTTTAAAAGATCAGGGCTATTGGTCCCCTGCTTGAAAATTTTTTAAAGAACCATCTTTAGCAAACGATCGAGCAACAAATTGCCCAATAATAGTGCTGATGAAAGTAATATAAAGACTATTAAATAGCAGAATATCAATAAAATAATTGGATTAAAGAAAAATTATGTGAGTGATAGCAAGGATCTTTAGTCTGGCAATTTGTTGCTCGATCCTGTGCTTCCTTTATCCGCTAATTCGTTTTAAGCGGTTTCTCCGTCTAATTTCTCGGTTGCCATATTTCTTGAGGGAAAGGTTACAAAGTGCCGCCTGAAAACGCCAAAGATCACGTACTTTAGAATTTTCAGCATTCTTGATATGGCTATTGATCACCTCAATAATATTATCTATTTTATAGTTGTCTGTCAGGATGGCATCTGAAAGTCTAAAGATTATAGGAAAAGGATCAACAACATAATTACCCAGTTGGTCTTTTAAGATAACAGGCTCATCAAAATCCTCATTTAAACAGTTAATTAAAAGACTATCTATAATAACACGAGGAAATATCGCTTCCTTATGTTCTATTTCATAGGCTCTAAGAAGAGCAGGCCCAAACACTATTTGGTCCTTATGATACAGCTTACCTGCTGAGAGGCCTCCGCGCACTAAAAAGCCTGCAGATAAGAAATCTCGAATAATATGAGAAGCTCTATTACATAACTGCGAAGCAAATTCAGATGGCATACTACAAACAAAGCAGTCAGAAAAAAATGAAACTTGAACACTCATGTATAATGGATTTGAGCTCAATCCATCGTCGTCGGCAACTCTCTGTCGTATCTCTTCACATCTGTGCTCATTATGTTCGTTACCTTGTTGGATGAAAGGAGACAAAATGCAGTGAATTTCATTCGCAGATTTTCTTTTTAGCGCCTCTGTCCATCCAAGAATATCAACAAATAATATAGCCCTATCCTCATAATTGACGTTAACCATACTTAGAATATCCGTTTAATTAATTTTTTGCTTATATATATTTTTTTTCCAGAAAATCAACCTGGCCAAATTGTTAGCAGCCACTGATTTAGTTCATGAATAACTGTACCTATCTTTTCTGGCAAACCAATCGCCTGTACTCGATCAACACCTAAAACACGTAAATGCCCAGACCAAAGAAGCTGCATTCGTTCTATTTCATCAGACTGAAACTGGACTGGAAGAAAAAATACTGTTCCCCTATTTTGGAATGTTTGGATAATATTATCCTTTAATCGGATTTTATCAATCAGCTTACTCTCTCGGCATACTAATAGTAGATCATGATAGTCTTTCATACGGCTGTTGGCTGCGCCACGAGAAATGAGGGTTTCCAGTTTTTCGGCAAAAATAGTTTCCACTGGATATACTTCCAGCGAAATAGGATCTTCAAACAATGGCTTTTCTTTGTAATTAAAGGATGGCCACTCTAGTAATACTGGCTCAACAACATCCCCTACACCAATGTCTACAAAAAATTTATCGTTCATCACCCCAAATTGAACGGCAATCCCTACTTGAAACCCAGGGTAATTCGTATGTTGGTGATCTAAATCATCAAGATTGATGAACTGCATCTGAAACCCATCATCCAGATTGAGTAAACAGATTTCTTGCATGACTAATTCCACATTGGATTTTTCTGCATTTAGCCGTCTGGCTAGTAGATCAATATCAATGGTTTCTCTGCCAATAGTCAGGTAATAGGATAATAGCAACCCGCCTTTGAATATGAATTTATCAGAATATTCAGAACGCGAAAGCCTGGCTAAAAATCGCTCTAGAACTAATAGCTTCCAGACCTCATTAAAACTCTTACCTTTTTCTTTGCCAATATGTTTTAATCGTGCTTTTAAGGCTTGTTCATTCATGTTGTCACCGTCAAAATATAAGGCTCAAGATTAAGTCCAAATTTTTTCGCATACTGCTGAAGCTTTTTAATATCCAATTTTTTTGTCGCTCTACCACTCACAGCTGCTTTAAGCGCTTTAATGGCAATTTCTTTACTGAGATAGCGAAAAGTGTCTATTATCGTTCTTTCTCTGTCAAAAATGACAACTGTTTCCCGCCCTATTTGGTACAGTGTTTTACCTGTTTCCATATCACGCATTCTAACAATACGGGTATGATCTCGTTTTGGTGCCGTAGTAGAATGAGGAACTGCCATCCAATGATCTCGTGGCATTTCATCCGTCAACTCATACAGAACCAGAGCGGAGACTAGGCAGACTATGCCTTGTGGAATACTTTTGGCGATAATAATCAGATCTTCCCATTGAAAATCTGCATCAACAGAGGATTCAACACCGCGATAAACGCCGTGACCAATGCGTTCAATCCGATTAGTTTTTACATAATAACTGAGCCGGCTGGGATGGATACCTGCTTCACGTGCCTCTGCGGCGTAAAAGACTGGTCTTGCAAACAGATCTTTCAATGTAATTTCATTATTTAGTTTCATACTTATAATTTTAATATTAAAACCCAATAACGTCAAATGGGTTTCAATATTAAAATTACCGTAAAAATCAATTGCGGGGAATTTGCGTCCTAGGAATAGAATCTTTAAATTATTATTTTTACTGAATTAATTTTTCTGAAAACAAGCGTTTCCTTAACCAAAATGCAACATTGACTAACAAAATAAGCACTGGTACTTCAACAAGAGGCCCAATGACAGTCGTAAAAGCAATGGCAGAATTAAGTCCGAAAGTCGCAATTGCTACGGCAATAGCCAATTCAAAATTATTACTGGCTGCTGTAAAAGACGCTGCGGTTGTTTTTTCATAGTTAACACCAATGAGCTTGCCCATCGCAAAACTGATAAAGAACATTACAATAAAATAAAGCGTTAATGGAATAGCTATGCGAATCACATCTGATGGAAGTTGTAAAACCATAGCCCCTTTCAAAAAAAACATAGCCAGAATTGTAAACAGCAGAGCAACTAGGGTAATAGGGGAAATTTTTGGTAAAAAATAGGTTTCATACCAATCCAGTCCTTTTTGCTTTATCAATACAAGGCGAGTTAGAAATCCAGCAAAAAAAGGAATACCAAGATAAATAAAGACACTTTCTGCAATGGTCATAAAATCGATGTGAACTATTTGCCCAGACATGCCCACCAGTGGTGGTAAGATTGTAAGAAAGAACCATGCATAAATACTAAAAAACACCAGTTGAAAAATGCTATTAAAAGCCACCAAGGCTGCAACATACTGATTATCTCCCTCAGCAAGCTGATTCCAGACAATCACCATGGCAATGCACCGCGCCAAACCAATGAGAATAAGCCCAGTCATGTATTCGGGATAACCATGTAAAAATAAAGCAGCAAGCCCAAACATGAGAAATGGACCAATAAGCCAATTTTGAATTAAAGACAACACCAAGATGCCCCAATCTTTAAAAACGAGCGGTAATTCTTCATATTTTACCCGTGCCAAGGGAGGATACATCATTAAAATCAATCCCAGTGCAATGGGAATATTGGTGGAGCCAATAGATAATGAGTTGATAAATTGTGGTGTTCCAGTAAAGAGTGAACCGATCCCAACACCTGTAGCCATGGTCAGGAAAATCCAGAAGGTTAAATACTTATCTAAAAAAGAAAGTCTTCGGGTGCTGCAACTGCTCATGACAACAACTCCTTTTCTATTCGGTATTTCAGTTGACTAAACACTTCTTCAAATGCCGTATTAATTTGCATTTCAGAGCCGTTTACTTTAGCAGGATCAAGAATACTCCAATGGAGTTTCTTCGGGTGTCCGGGGAAAATAGGGCAACTTTCTTGAGCTGCCTGGTCACAGACTGTAATTACTAAGTCAATAGAATCTGACTTAAATTCATTCCAGGATTTACTACGAGGTGCTTTTGGTTTTATACCATGCCTGGCAAGCGTTTCAACTGCTTTGGGATGCACTCTTCCAGTCGGAACGCTACCTGCGCTAAAAGCCAGATAGCGCCCATTAGAGTAATGATTGGTTATAGCTTCAGCCATAATAGACCGACAGGAATTACCAGTACAAAGAAATAATAATCTCATCGGCTTGTTATTCATCAGCCACAACATCCAGTTGTTTTTGATTTTGTATCACAGCACGGGGTTGCTGTGGTTTTTTCTAACATACAACAAGAACCTTCTGTTGCGTTTTCACCAGAAAAAAATTGGGCATCCTCCATAGTATGATAGGCCTCCCATGCAATTCCACTTGGATCATTGATCCAGGATTTTTCTGATTTAGCATAACAACAGGTTGTTTCACCATCGCTATGAGTTGAAATGTTGGCCTCTGAAAATTGTTTCCTTAATGTCTCTAACTCATCAGCATCATCTACTTGAATACCCAAGTGCTCTACCCCATGCTTGCCAGCACGTGTTGAAATGGCAAAATTGATGCGCGGATCTTCCAACATCCATTTGGCATAATCTGATTTTACTTTTGCAGGCTCGGTTCCAAACAGGGCATTATAAAAACGGATGCTATCAGTAAGGTTATCAACGCCAATATGAATATGAAAACGTTTCATGATTTACTCCTTTGTAGAAGGACAACAACTATTTAATTCAATAACCAGACAATTTGTTGTATCAGGTTGGTGAATTTTTACTTGTTGTTTACTGCAGCAATCCTGAACCATGAACGCGATAAAATCGCGCATTAGCTCAAAATTAGCTGAATAAAAAACATAACGCCCTTTACGGCAAGAAGTTACAATCCCAGCATTAGACAAATGGCTTAAATGAAATGACAAGGTATTGTGTAGGATACCTAATTCATCGCCAATTACGCTTGCTGATAACCCTTCAGGCCCCGCCTGAACAAGTAATCGAAATACTTGCAACCGGGTTTCTTGCGAAAGAGTATCAAATATTTTTAGAGATTCTTTTATGTCCATACTTCTAGAATAGTAGAATCATTTAATTTGATCAAGTGATCTTGATAGCTCAATCAATAAAAATTAATTTTGAATCCTTGGATTATATGGCAGCTGAAAGTTCAATTACCAGACCACCCACGTGATTCATATAGAGCCTCCACAACAAAAATAAAGGCGAACGCGGAATCGTTTGATTTAACCAATTTATCCTTGCGTGAGATTTGCGTGTTTGAGTACGACACTGTTATACTTTGTACGACATTTGTAGTGGTATCTCGCGACATATTATTACTTTAAAATCAACGAGTTAATCTTAAGGCTGGGGGCTCATAATCCGTTGGTCCTAGGTTCAAGTCCTAGTGGGCCCACCAATAAAATCAAGTAGTTACGAGTAGTTTTAGAAAGTTTGAAAAAGTCGTGTAGACGTAATGTAGACAGATTGAAAGGCTTCAATCCTTTTTAAATACTTTAAATAATTCAATAAACAATTTTCTTTGCTGTACTCTTTAGTAGCTTCAAATAAGCTAACAGATAGATCATCATGACAAAAAAACTTTTGTTGTCTGTTCTTCATACTTTCTAAAAAATTCTATATTTTTAGCATGTAATTGAGTCTTCAAATAAAACTTAAAGATTATTACGAAGGATATTTAATTCCCGATTCCAGATCCTTTGGTATAAATCCGTATTTATCTTATAGTTAATATAGTTTGACATATTAAACTTAAGAGGGAACTGTATTGATGAAAATGGAATTAATAACTTCCAAAATAAGACCAATTAGAAAATTATTTATTATAGACACAGATTCAACTCTTCATTTTGAAACAATAGTTGAAGAACTTTCAGATGAAATCGATGGATTTAAAAATATTTTTTTATTAAATGATAAAGAAATCTGGTCTTCGATTAACATAGAGTTTGTGAAAAGACATGATCCTGATTTTATTATTAATTTTTCAAACCTAGAAGATGCTTTAATTAAAGATCATTTTGAAATAGAAACGGTTAATGCAAAAACTGATAATTTTAAATTAAGCAAATATGGAACCAAAATCAGGACTTTTACAACTAAACCATTTTTGCTTAACAAATCTGATGAGTTTCTTCCTAAAGAAATTTTTTATTCGAGCCAATTAGGTTGGGAACCATTGTCCCTTATGGCCTCAATTAATTTTGGGTATAAAAAAGATAAGGAAGACTTGGATTTAAGTTGCTCTATTTTTAAAGATATTAACTTAAAGCCCATCCAAAATTTGTCTGATATAAGAAAACAATTACTAAAGAAAAATAATAAATTCTGTCTTATAACCAACCACTTGGATATTACTACAGGAAGTTCTAGTATTTATCATGAAAATTTTAATAAGGAAGGATATTTTAAACAAGGAATACATATATTTGTATCAAACGAGAGAGATCTGCAATCACTTATATATTTTTGGAATACTAGAGCAACATACAGTCATGATGATTTAATCTGGATACCCATTGAACTTCTTTCAGACTTTTCTTCAATAATTAAAAAATCTTATAAAATTATTTATATTACAGAGGAGATCAGAGACTCTATACAAAAAATTATAGGAGAAAAAAAATCGACCACTGATCTTTTTAAACTAAATCGCCTGTATTTTAATGAAAGAATAAGTAGGTGGAAATCATTTGAACATGAAACGTATATCACAAAAAGTGATAATACATTCTTGGTTAATCATCCTTCATTTAAATCATTTAGTGATATAGGCATGAACTCGCCATGTATTATTGAAGTGAGAGGATGGTGGAATCTACCCAAGAGGTATTGTTTAGGCTCAATTTTCTCTCATCATGGTGAAAAAGAAGGATTTTATAATCATGAATATATGAGAGTTAGTCAAAATATTTTAAGTATAGCAACATTTCCATTCAATCCATTTTCCTCGAACATTTATACAGAATTTTACGATATAACGTTTGAACAGGTAGCAAATAAAATTTTTCAAGACTCTAAGTTAATTTTTAAAAAAACAGATAAGTCCTATTTACTTAAACAGTTAATTAATACTCTAGAAGGTATCGGGAATATAAAATTAATATGTAATCAGGAGATTCACAATCTAATAAAAAAACTATCACCAATCAAAAGAGTCGAACAAGCTATTAAAAAGTCATTAGAGCATGATAAGAGTAAATCAACTGATATTCAAAAAGACTTAGATCAGATGAATTCAATAATAGGTAATATGGAGGAAAATAGAATTATTGAACGCACACCAACAATAAAAACAATAGATCAATTGTTATCCCTTAAGTCAGCGGAATCAACAAAAGAAAAGTTTTTTCAAACATTAACTTCTCTATATAAAAATAAGATTTTACTCAGAGGTAAGTATTTTTCTTGTAGCCATTGCTCAGGAATGATATGGCTTCCTCTAGAAGGAATAAAAAGAAAAAATTACTGCCCTGATTGTGATATGCCTGTTTCAATCCCCATAAACGCAAATAACCAAACAGATTATTTCAAACTAAACAATTTAGTTGTACGTGCTTTTGACCAAGGTCAAGTATCAACATTATTGCTAATGAATTATATAAATGAAATAAGTTGCCCAAATAATGAATTCTTGAGCAATATATTAGTATTCGATGAATTAGCTCATACTACTCAAGAATTAACAGATATTGATCTCTTTATAAAGGTTGGAAGTAAAATTGGAATCGCTGAGTGTAAGTCAAATATGGCATTTCAAAGTGAACAAATTAAAAGCTTAATTACAATTGGAAATCAATTAAAAGTTGATTTTGTCTTTTTTTCATCTTTTTTAAAAAAGGGGTGTGAAGAGTTAAGCCGGTTAGTTGAGCAACTTAAAACTTTGGAGTTCAATTATCCAGCATTTATATTGAGTCAAGAAGAAATTTTTAATCCTTCGGAAATTTTAATGAAGTACTTTGAAATATCCTCTGAAACAAAAATCAAACCTGAAATTATTATTTTAGGGAAAAATAACAAGAATAAATTGGGTTAGATTTTTCCTTTAACCTTTCAGCAGCATAGCCCGGCTGTTAGCAACCTTACAAATTAATCTTCAATCAAAAAACTTATTTATGCAGGAAGTAGACCCTTTGCTTGCAAACGGTAAATCGAACCATCGTTCCTAAACAAAATAATAATTTATTTGAAGAAATGAAAAAATATAAAAATTACAAGGGACAAGCGGGACAACTAGGGACCCGCATATATAAAGGGACACATGTATCCCTAAATTATCAATTGACGGTGGGGCATAAGGGACAAATAACTGTTCGATATATTAAATAGGGCTCTATTATTCTGGCACAAAGCCAAACGATCACAAAAATCTTTATATTTGGAAGGGTAATATGTAAATGAGCGGTTGGAGATATCCTTTTTATTATTGGATTGACAAGTCCGTTATGAAAAGATATGCAGATCAAACTGCCCCTATATAGTCATGGACATTAGAAAATCGTTTTACTTTTTAAGTATAAAAAGTTAAATCTCAAATTCATAAGGCTCTGTATTTAAGAAATCATTTATTAAAATCGGATAATAATTAAACATTAGGCTAAGTGATTTTTTTATTAAAGGATAAACACTGTCGCCTTGTGTCGTTTGCTCTGATGAAAGCCAAATGGAGGGAAAATATCGACATAACATACCTAAGTAGTAGGACAAACAAAAAAACGTGCATAATACAGATAAATTAGCCTCCTTTGTAACACCTTGACCTATAAATACTTGACCAATATGAAAGTTATCAATGAACTTCTGCGTCAAATACAAATTTTTATTTGAAGTAGAAACAGTAAAATAATTATTTTTTTGATCCGGGCTTGTGATGCGTGCATTATGCCCAAAGAGTTTCATCAAGTTTTCTTCCGTGATGTATTTTCGATTTGGTATTTTAATATTTAATTCAGCACCTTCATCCTTTAGTTCTGAGATAGGAAATAGAAGTGGCGGAGTACCCCGCCACCCAGAGTATTCTTCCATCAAATCAGGTACGGTTCTTAATAATCCATCTAAATTTAAAATTTGGCCTACACTTGGAGATGAGTATTGTTGATGGTTATTCACACCGCTAGAATTATGTCTAAGATAACTTTTATTAGTAGTTGCTTCTATTAACTCCAAAAAAGTTCCACCACAAGTTTTTACTTCTAATTTCTCGATGCTTTTTAATCCATTAGACAAGATTTCACTCCATTGAATTGTATTCAATCCATGTCCTTGCTTCATAGCAGCTTCTGTTATGCCATCTCCTAAAAAAAGAATCAGCCCCCTTGAAAGACTTAAAATTCCATAATATAAAAGCAATGGTTGAACAGAATAAGAAGCCTGTTCATAATTTCTAAAATATTCTCGTGCTTGAATAAAATTCGATGAAATTTGTTTGATTTTATTTGCATTAAGTGTTCTATTATGTTTAATTTTATACAATTTTTTAATTAAATCATGTGACTGAAAATTTAATAGTCTACTCCATACGTCTCTCATAATGTCAATCCCAGATTTTTCAATAATTGTTTATCAAAGTTGGCTTTTTCACCCAACACAAAAAAATTTAAATATTCAGTATTATTCATTGACTATTCAGGTATTTCAATACGTATAACCTGAACGTATTGTAAGTTGCTGTGAAACATCCCTCATCCCTGAGCGTTTCCCATATGATGGTCTTTTTCCAAGGCTTCGGAAATTTCTTCTCGCAAGGCTAGAAATTCCACTTTGCTTTTGGTTCTTTTAGGGCTCTGTTCCCTAATTATGCCTGTTTCTATTAAGGATTTTTTCATTATCGATTCTCCGTAAAATGGTTATTCAATCCTTTGTGGTTTATTGTTTATTTGTAACTACTCACTCAACTTCTACGTCCTGTGGCTTGTCCGCAGGATCCATATGCCCTATTCAAGATCTCTGGACCCCGCGGACAAGCAGCGGGGCGTAGGGAGAGGTATTTATGTTTATTTCTATTTATTTTCGCCCTTTTAGGTACCTAGCTACGCCCTTTTTGGTAACTTTCGGTAATTTATTATTTATTTTTGTTTATTCGTGATTATTTTCGTCACTAATCGTTATATAACGAACAATTACGAATAATTACCAAAATGCAGTTCCAAAATAAATTTCAAAATACAGGGCAAGATAGGTGAAGTTAGCTAACCAGCGAGCTGGTTGCCAAACTTCACGAGTCTTATTCGCACCTTCGGTGCTCAACGTAAAAACCGATGGTATAGGCAATTTTATTCACCTCCCCAAATTTTACCGGTAAAAACATACAATCTTGGCGTGCCAACCCCTTTGATTCTTGGCTTGTGTGAGGCTTTACCATCAGAGGCGGGTTTCAACCAACCAGCTTGTAATAAAACTTTTGTCACTGTGCGTTGTTCAAAGCCTTTGCACAGTTCATTTTTGTACGTCTCGGTTAACACCATGTAGATTCGAAACCCTTCGCCATCTGTATGGTAAAATCCTGCTCGGTTGAGGATCTTGTCATTGTTGGGTGAATTGACGTTATCAAATCGGCTGGCACCATGAGATTCAAAGAATGCGCGTACCTGCGCCATAATGGCGCGATCTTCGCGCTGGCCATCAACTCCAAAAGCATCCTGCCATGCAATGAAACAAGTCTTGGCAGCATGGAACGATTCGCCTTTTTGCCATCCTGTGAGGCCAAATTGACTGGCCAGCTCTCCGGCAGCAGCAACTAATGCAAAGCGTCTGGCAACACGAATGATCTGACCTGTTGCATCGGGTTGGATGACTGCATCTACAAAAGTATGAATGGTATCGGTAATATATCGGCTGATGGTTTGTGGATTAGCAACTACTTGATTCAACCAAGCCATACCGATTGCACCATGATATCGGCTGCTGTATTTCTTAAGCGATAAGGCCATGCTGGCGGGACTGAGTTGATCATGAATTGTCTCAAAGATCCCCATCCCACAGCCCGCATCTGCTTCGATATCAGCAAGCCTGATTTCCTGACCTGCGTTAATGCGCTGTCCTGATTTTGCCATCAGTGCCGTCAATGACTCTTCACCAGCAGATAAGAAAAATAAAGACCATCGTGAAGATTGCTTGACTGTACCTGTACGAGAGGCACGTGTTTTTCCCTGACCATTGGCTAGCAAATAAGCTGCCTCCCCTGCTTCTCTTGGATCCATTTGGCTGAGTTCATCAAGAATCAGCAATCCATCATTGTGTAATGACGCCAAGCCTTCAAGCCCATTGGTGGTGCTGCGCCATAAACGGCAATAAGATTGTGGGTTTCCCCAAACTGAGGCAGCGAGACTCAATGCAGTGCTTTTCCCTGATGACGATGCACCCCTGAAATGAAAACCTCCTGAGTCCTCACCTACAATCTTTGCCAGTACAGGCGCAAGAGCAACAGATATGGCAAAGACCAGTCTTGAGTTACCTGATGCCAGACGGCCTATTGAGTCGCACCACTCTTCAACGCTTCCCTTGATAGACGTTGCTGATTCAATGGCATTGGTATTCTGGAAAACAATCTTCTCTGTTGATTGTCCGATACATTGGGATGCTGTTACAAAGACATCACCATGCCAACCCAGTTTATCAACACATCGTGCACGTGCGTCTACTGGAAAGACTTGTAAATAGGAGGCTAACAAATCGCGAGCAGTCCTATTAGGTGAAATACTCAGTCCCAATCGTGCCAGCTCTCGTCTCACATCAGAGGCATCACCTTGCAACAAAGCCAATGGCATCGCCCATTGATGCGTGATTCCATCATCATCTTGCCATTCCAGCAAACGACCCCATTCACCACTCTGGGCATCTCGAGTCTTTGCAACAACATACAATGGCGCGCATATCCACCGAGGTGGCAATGGGTTTCCATCCTTATCAATACCGATAAAGGTTAACCCCTCAGTAGTTAATCGAAAACGACCACCAGCATAGTCGCAAAAAACTGGACGCTGCTTTTGTGTATGGGGTAATTCAATAACATGATTTTGTGACATACATTATTCTCCAAACAACAGTCAAACTATCAGAGTGAAGCAAATTCAATCTGACGAATTTTAAATTTATGCGTTCTCAATGAGCTGTAACTGACCTTCGTCACTGGTTGAGTAATAAATTTTTTGTTGTTGGAGAAAATTCAACACATCGCTTTTTCGGTACAATACCTTGCGACCAATTTTTAAATAGGGAACACCACCACCAGCCCAACGGTTACGTTCAAGTAACTGGGTGGAGCAGCTTAATACCGCGGCGATTGTTTGTTGATTAAAAAGCGCAGAATGTGGCGCAGATTCAAATTCGTTTAATAGATGTAAACGGGATGGTTTTTTCAAAGTCATAGGAAATTCCTCAGTTATTTACACCTCAGCCAAATGCCGAGATGTATCTTCCTTGAACAGAACTCAACGCATCATCCAGTATCACCCTGAACAATTGATTGATATTCTTTTCTCCTAATCCTTTGACTTCCAACGGCCTACATTTTGTTGGAACATCGGGCTTACTCCTTAAGCTTGGAAAAAGTATCTCGTATTCCCTCAAAGGATGTCAAGCACAAAAGATCAATTTCAAAGAGGTGTTATCGAAGGATATTGATTGATACTAAAAATGAAATATAACATGTCATAAATTCGCAATTCGCGAATCGCGAATTTATCATAACTTTTAGTTTTATTACTTAAGTGCAGGAATTATCCGTGTCCCATACGTCCCAAAGTTCCAAATAAGCTAGGGACGAGTTTAGCCCAGTAATCACATGGATGCCCCATCTGTCCCATTAGTCCCGGATATTTTTATATGTCTACCAATGAGCATTAAATAAATCGGAAAAATTCATTTGCATTCCATTTTGGACGAGGCTATATTCCATAATAGACGGAGATGCAATCCATTTTGGACGGACGTATAATCCATAATGGACGAACTCATAATCCATATTAGACGAAACTTAGGACACCTTCTTGAATACGAAAAAAAATAATTTTCCAAGACAACTTAAAGGTCGAATGGAAATTGCCATGAAGGATACACCCGTTGTTTTAATTAACGGGCCTCGGCAATCAGGGAAGACCACTTTAGTCAAAGAATACTCGCCATCCTTACCCTACTACACATTGGATGATGACAATATTCTTAATGCAGTAAAGCAAGATCCTGTAGGCTTTGTTAATCGAATCGATACAGCAATCATAGATGAAATTCAACGCGCTCCAGAATTACTACGTGCGATAAAACGTTCAATTGACGAAAATAGACAGCCCGGTCGCTTTTTATTAACTGGATCAGCCAATTTACTAGCATTACCTCAAATTGGAGATAGCTTGGCTGGTCGAATGGAAATATTAACCTTATTTCCACTTTCTCTGGCTGAAATCCAACGTAGAGAAAATCACTTTATAAAATATGCCTTAGATCAATCCTGGCCAAATCAAGCAACACGTTCAGAGCAATCAGACATTATTTCACAGGCTCTGACTGGTGGATATCCCGAAATGTTAACGAGACCAACTTTTGAAAGACGAAATGCTTGGGCTAAATCTTATATCAAAGCAATAGTAGAACGAGACGTAAAAGATATCTCATCAATAGAAAAATTAGTGGAAATGCCGCGATTACTGGAGGTACTGGCTCAACAATCAGGAAAATTAACCAATTTTACTCAAATTGGTGGGCAATTAAATTTAGATACCAAAACAGCGCAGAAGTATGTCGGGTTACTGGAAACACTATTTTTAGTGCATCAATTAAGACCTTGGCATGGCAATACCTTAAGCAGGATAGTTAAAACACCCAAAATTCATTTTATTGATAGTGGTCTTTTGGCATGCCTGAACAGAGTTACCATCGAAAGCATTGAAAAAGATAAATCTTCTTTTGGAGCTTTGCTAGAAACTTGGGTATATAGCGAATTACTGAAAATGTGCACTCTAGCAAATGAGCCATGGAATATTTATTATTATCGTGACAAAGACCAAGTAGAAGTGGATTTTATTCTTGAAAATCATGCACGCAAGATTATTGGTATTGAAGTTAAAGCAAGTCAAACTATTCTTAATCAAGATTTCCGTGGTTTGAGGAAACTGGCCAGTTTAGCTGATGAAAATTGGGTAAGCGGGATCGTTCTCTATAATGGAGATAAATGTTTGTCATTTGGAGATAATCTCTGGGCAATACCATTTTCATTTCTTGATTGAGACTATATTTTCATTGAAAAATGGATCTATATTGTGAAAGCATATAATGCCAAATTTCTCTATGAGGCTTTAACTTGTATGTCTTGTGTGTACATACAACATCAATGGCCAAACTATAGAACATACGCCAAATATAATTTTTTCTATCTAAAAAATCGCAATGCCTTTTAAATGCATTAATGGTATCAATTAGATCAATAGAAATTTCAACATACTGTGATTCTGTTAAAGTTATTGGAAAAGTTTCTATTGATGGTTTTAGTATTTTGCTTTGACTAACATAAAAATGATCTTGTTGATAATTCCATATTTTTTCAATTAATTGAAGAATTGCATTTAAACCTCTCAACTGAAACCAAGGTTTGTTTTCCCAGCTTATTAAAGATAAGGCAATATTTTCAATTGTAATATTTGGAGCTCCCGTATTTGTAATCTTAATTATGGCACGAGCACCGTCATCTAAATTTAATAAGGAGTGACAATTAATCTTCCTTGTTTTTGTACGTTTGGCTGAACGATAAGTTATATATAAGGCTATGACAGAACTAAGACCAACAATATAATTAAAAATTACCATACATCTCCCTGTTTAGCTCATTTTGATAGCGTTCGATCAACATCATTAATTTTTTTATAAAGTTATTATTTCTTGTATCGCAGGTTTGTAATATTCAGCGTTACCAACTTTCACAACTAGATTAGTCCGAGGCTGATATTCAGCATCACTATGCGTGTGCCCACAAAGCACCAAAAAATCGATTGAAGGATTCTCAAGAGCATAAGGCATCAGTACATCACCGATAGCTTTAGAGCTGAAATAGGGTAGATAGTTCTCATCACTGACCTGCCCCATATGCTGACAAGCCTCCTTGAAGGGAGGAACATGAGTCAAAACTATTATTTTTCTGGGTTGAAGCTTTACTGCTTGTAATAAGTCATTTTCCAATGCATTAGCATCCCGATCG
>NZ_LNYE01000029.1:1310-7107 GCF_001467695.1 Legionella gratiana | reverse complement strand
TTTTACACCGTAAATCAAGCATTCCTCACAAGCGGCTTGTATGGGCATCCGAATAGTTTTACTTGAATTAGATTCTTCAGATTTGCGATATACAGGTGCAATCAATCCAGATAATTCCAATCGCTTCATCCCTTCATGAACTTCAGAAGCACTCATGCAAAGATATGTTGCCAAATCTTTTTGAAGTAATTGCTCTGGATGTTCACTAGCTAATATTTTTAACAATATCACGATGTCTTGTGGCTTTAACATTTATCGTTCCAATGCGACCTCTATAAATAAAGTATAGCACAAATTCGCAATTCGCGAATCGCGAACTGCGAATTTACAATCGATTGTTGTGTTATTATTTAAGTGAAGAAATGTACTTTGTCCCATACGTCCCAAAATTACAAAACGAGGTAGGGACGTTTCTAGCTCAGAAATGATGCGGATGTCCCACTTGCCCCCTTCGTCCCAAGTATTTTTTTAATGAATTTAATTCCATTTGAATAGGAAATATAGTTTGCTCACACTGTCTATTTTATAAATTTGCGTTATCCTATCCGCGCTTTAAAATGGAAAAAGGAAGATAGATGAAAAGCAAAATAATCGTTTTAGCTTTATTATTTGGCTCACAAATAAATATAGCAAATGCAGGATTAGCCGCTACGACTGTCCATAGTCGAGCAAATTGTATCAATAATGAATCTATAACTTGGTGGCTTGGTCACTCTTATGATTGGCGTGTTGTAAGTACTCATACCAATATTTATGGAGGAGGTCATCTTATTGATACAGGATATGCTGTTACTTGGAGGCAAGCAGCTGTTCATTGGAATGAAGCCCCATTAAACGATCACAGATGGGTAGTTTCCGGGTATCATTATTTAAGTGACTATGGCAATGGAAGAATACCATTTGATACAACGTCTGTTGGCGACTGTAGCATTTATAATGGCTGGTGGGATTATTAATAAGTACAAGCGATAAAGGGAATAAAAATGAATAGCAAATTATTAGTAGCAGGGATCACTGCTTTATTTTCTTTTAGTGTAATAGCAAGCAATGAGCAAGCTTTAACAAAAGAAGAAATAAATAAAAAAAACAAAGAAATTCTTGCTAAAGCAGGTATTGAAATACCTGAATATAATGAAATAAATATTGTCACTGCGAACAAATATATTAATAGCATGAATATTAAAGATGCAAACGATGCTCATTTGGCAAAGAAAATGCGAGAGTATCTAGTTATGAACGATGAACAACAAAAAAATGGTTATGTTAATGACAATGAACCCAGAGCAAAGGAATTATTAGATTTAAAAAATACCGCAGCTTACCAAAAGAAAAAATACAATGGAGTTCTTTCCGCAGAAAGCACTCATATTAGAGACTCCAGTACTGATCTAAAACTTGCATATACATTTGTTGGTGTTCCACCGGAAGATATGGACATTAGCATTGGTTTTGCTCCCTATGGTGCATATAAATCGGTAAAAAATGGTGATGGTGGTGATGGATGGGATGGAGCGGTACAATTTTTTGATAAAAATGGAATTGGTAGCTGCGCGTTTTCAGAGCATAATAGAAAATTATCGGGATTAGGTGTTGAGCTCATTAAAGAGCTGGTTTCTTATGACGTTCAAAATAGACCGACGGTTATACTTGTCAAAGGAACCAAAGAAAGTGGCTATGTCTATAAAATAAAATGGTATGACCCAACGTTTAGTCGTGAACTTGAGTGTGCAAACATGGAATTTAGCCCTCAGATTAAAGAGAATGTGATTGCATTAGCCAGTCGTATAGAATCTTATCAGCAACCATAACTTTATAATCTATGAGCTTAGATTGATATTTGTAAATTGATTTAGGCTCATGAAATTAATCAATAAAAGTAGCTGGCGTAACAATTAGAAATGAGAATCATCATACTTGGAGATCATTGCACTTATAACATCTATCAGGCCGATTAATTCATGAGATTCATCTTCCCCAACAATATCCAGCAATTTATCGAGAAAACCAGCTAACTGATCATATTCATCTGCATTTTGGGGCTCACGTATCACCGATGAGATATGCTTCCAATGTTCTATCAATTCATTGATGTTCATATCTCAACTATCGCTGTCATGTGTTCCTGTAAAAAATTAGCTACTTGTTGCATGGGCTTCCTCAATCGTTCAACATCTTTCATGATATACCCTGCTGTAACATCATTATTCATTTTATGATTAAGCAAACGTTTTAAAGCATAAGCCGGTAAGTCCAAACTATCGGCAACAGTAGCAAAAGTTCGTCTTAAGTCGTGCAAAGTAAATGGTACGCTAGATAACTCCACTACCCTATTCACCGCTTTTTTAGGTTCATAGATATAACCCGTTTTACTTTCCGCTGGGAATACAAATTCACTAGTTTTATTTCGGCTTCTGCGTTCCATTAACTCATAAACAAAGTCAGACATAGGTAATGTGTGGATTTCATGGTTTTTAGTGTCTTGGATGGTGATTGTTTTGGATTTAAGATCAATGTCCTTCCAGCGCAAAGAGCCTGCTTCCATCTTTCTCATACCGGTGAATAAGAGTAATAAAAAATAATCATGCCACAGTAAAGCGTTGCGGTAGTTGTCTGTCTCCACCAACACAATGACTGCTTTATACCAGTCAGCTAATTGATGAGGTTTGATAACCGTTTGTTTTCGATCCACTCGATACCATGCCCGGGTATGTGATAGGTATTTGACCGGGTTAATGGTAATAATCGGATGGCCATTGCCGTCTTGATATTCATACATGGCGTAATTAAAAATAGCTCTTAATACCCTCATGGCATTATTTGCGCGTGCTTTACTATTTGCTTGGCCATGTTTGGTGTGCCGTTTGGCAATCATCTCTCGGGTAATATTAATCAGCGGTTTATCAAGCCAATCAGGCACAACTTCATGCAGCACACATTGATAATCGTTTAAGGTACGTGGCTTTAAATCTTTTCTTGCTTTGAGGTAGTCATTCAATACCTGCTGTAATGTCATGGCATGAACTTTTTTGGTTTTTTTTCCGCAATGGGATCATCACCTCTGGCCACACTTCCCAAAAGACTCTTAGCTTGCTTTCTGGCTTCTTCAACCGTCAAATTGCCGTATTTGCCTAAAGTCACTCTTTTTACCTTGCCATTGATTCTGGTTTCAATGATGAAGCTTTTAACACCACCTGAGGTAACTCTTAAAGCAAAACCTTTTAAATCATTATCACGATAAAATGTTTGGGTTTTACCGGGAATATGTTCGAGTTTATCAACAATAGTTTTGGTTAATTTAATACCCTTTTCAGCTTCCGCCATAATTTACCCCTAAAATTCCATGTAGACGCCATGTAGACACTTTATTTAAAACTAAATAAATTTCAATATGGCAAATTATGGCTTATAAACGTTGATTTTAAAAGGTTTTTAAAAGAATTTAAAATTTGATAAAACGTGCTAAAACCCATATTTTACAGACTCGTAATCCGTTGGTCCTGGTTCAAGTCCTAGTGGGCCCACCAATAAAATCAGGTCTATTCCGAAGACATCGGTTACAAATTATACCGGAGACATAGGTAACACTTTAGACCCAAAAGGATTAGGTAAAGGTTCCAATTTACATGTCTTTTCATCAAAATATCCTAAATCATACCTCATAAAACTTACTAATCTTGGTTTGTGACCACAAACTGTAGCCATGCATCACCCACTGCCCCATAATACTTGCTTGAATAGTTCTTAAGCGTTAGCGCAAAGCTAGCTGGGCTTAGTTGTTGATGTAAGGTTTCAAATAGTCCCATGCCACAACCCGCGTCAGCTTCAATATCCGCTAAACGAATTTCTTGCCCTGCATTACAACGCTGGCCAATTCGTGCCATTAAGGTAGCAAGAGACTCTTCACCTGCAGATAGAAATATCAAAGCCCACTTATTCGCTGCTTTGAGCGTACCTAACTTTGAAGCTCTATTTTTACCTTGGCCATTTGCAAGCAGATAAGCAGCTTCACCCGCCTCTCGAGGCTCGAGCTGACTGAGCTCATCAAGAATCAATAAGCCATCGTTATGCATTGCTGCCAATCCTTCTAAGCCATTAGCAGTGGCACGCCATAAGCGTATATATGAATTAGGTTTACCCCATACCGATGCAGCCACATTCAGTGCCGTACTTTTGCCAGAAGATGAAGCACCCCGAAAATGAAAACCACCAGAGTCTTCACCAGCAAGTCTTGCAATGGTTGGAGCAAAGGCACTGGCAATAGCAAACACCAGTCTTGAATTACCTATGGCAAGCTTGGCTATAGAATTTTTCCATTCTTCAGCACTCCCTGAGGTTGATAGTGATGATTCAATGGCGTTGGTATTTTGAAAAACGATTTTTTCTTCCGATTGGCCAATAGCATGCTTAGGTGTAACAAATACTTTGTTATGCCAACCTAGCTTATCTACACAACGTGCTCGCGCTTCTACCGGAAAGACTTGCACATAAGATGTTAATAAATCCCGTGCATGATGACCTGGCGACATGGTTAAACCTAATCGAACTAACTCACGCCGTACATCTGAGGCATCCCCTTGTAATAAGGCCAGTGGCATTGCCCATTGGTGTGTTATACCATCATCATCTTGCCATTCTAATAAGCGACCCCATTCACCATTATGCGCGTCACGCGTTTTTGCAGTTACGTATAGTGGCGAGCAGATCCACCGTGGTGCAAGTTCATTGCCATCTTTATCTATGCCCAAATAAAATACGCCCTTATTGTTTATATGAAACTTGCCACCGGCATAGTCACAGTAGGTTATTTGCGATTGATGGTCTGCTTGTTTGACTTTTGCATCAAAGGCTATGATTTGATTGTTGCTCATAATATTCTCCAACATATGCTTGCAAAGACGACACAAGGCAACCTTTGCTGATATTTAATTCCAGACAAGTTGATGTGTGCTATGAATAGCTTTGTTGACTTGTTGAGCTATAAATTTTCTGTTGAATATATTCGAGAACATCACTTTTGCGATAGAGAACTTTACGACCAATTTTGATGTAGGGGACACCGCCACCAGCCCAACGATTACGTTCAAGCAAGTGAGTAGAACAACCAAGAACTGCGGCAATGGTTTGTTGATTGAAAAGAGCTGATTAGGGGGCTAACTCAAATTCATTTAAGAGGTGTAACCGAGTTGTTTTTGGTGAAGACATGGAAACCTCCGTATCATAATACATTCAGCATAGAGCTGACTTTTTAATGTATTTTTCATTATGCAATCCTTTGATTAATATTATTTAACAAACACAGCACACTGTATTAAACAGTTAAGCGATGCTTGCGACTCTTTCCTGCCCATTAGGAATGGTTAGCAGGTTTGGCTTTAACTTCAAGCTCGACCAGAGTATTGCTGGTTTGCTAAAACTCTGTCAAGCAAAAAAGTTCGAATTAAAAGAGGTGTTATCAAATGATATTGATTGATACTGAAAATCTCTTTAAAAATGAAGGTGTCCCATACGTCCCATGGTTGAAAAATAAGGTAGGGACGTGTCTAGCCCAGTAATGACGCGGATGCCCCACTTGTCCCTTTCGTCCCTCTCATTTCTATAATCCATAATAGACGAACTTATAATCCATATTGGACGAAGCCAAATAGAACTACCGTCTTCAAGATGCTAAAGTGTTATTAATTCTTGTATCGTAGGCTTACAGTACTCTGCTGCGCCAGCCTTTACTATTAAGTTATTTGTAGGCTGATATTCCGCGTCACTATGCGTGTGTCCGCAAAGAACTAAAAAGTCTATTGCG
>NZ_LNYE01000029.1:0-1300 GCF_001467695.1 Legionella gratiana | reverse complement strand
TCATCACTGACCTGCCCCATATGCTGACAAGCCTCCTTGAAGGGAGGAACATGAGTCAAAACTATTATTTTTCTGGGTTGAAGCCTTACTGCTTGTAATAAGTCATTTTCCAATGCATTAGCATCTAGATCAGCTAACTCTTGCATTTTTTGTAGCAGATGCTGTCGACTTAGCATTTTTTCCTGAAACAAATCCGCAATCATTCGGCTGTCATTGAGTGAAACTGGACTGTTTTGATAATCACCTAATCGACCATCCGCCCATCCATCTTGCCCTAATAAAATTGTATTATTGGGAAGGTGTTGTAAACCTGTCGCAGGCAACCAAAATAAGCCAGCATGAGCCGCGCTTAATTCAGTCAATGCCTTACGTACATCCGAAATAATTCCACGATAATAATCATGGTTTCCGACAATAAAATATATGGGCATTTTGATTTGCCCAACCATTTCATTTAAAAGATTGATTAGAGAAGGTGCTTCGGCGATGTCACCACTAATCAATGTTGCATCGCAGCCAGTAGCTAGAATGTCCTCATAGTATTTTTGGCGAGACTCAACCTCTAGAAAATTGAGGTGGATATCCGTTAACCAAGCCAGTTTCATTTGTATGTACCCTATTCTTCTTGAGCAAATTGTTCTATTCGTTTTATCACAGTTTGAACTCGTTGTTCTGTCACTGGCTCGTCATTAAGATGACCAGGGAGTGACTGCATGAATTCATCGTTCTTTAAGAATTCATTGAATACTAACCTTAAGTGCTTCTTTAAATCATCACTTGAAGTGTGCACTTGCTCTGCAATATCAATACATCCTGCGATTACCATGTCTTCAAAGTCATGACTACCAAGAAAATCATAGTTCCCTCTTGATTTAAAAGCCTCTATTTTTGTCGCTAAAAAATAGGGGGCTGTTACAGATTTGATGGTAATGTCCTCTGTGATCTGATGATCAACAGCATGTTTGATTGCTTCTTTATACCACTCATTTCCCCAACCCAAAATTTTTTCATCTGTAGGCATTACATCCAATATGATGTCATCAAGATGCCAACGACAGGTGATCTCATCTTGTATCGAACGATAAAAGCCTTTCTCTTTTAGTTTTTCCTCAAACTTATAATACTGGCCTAACGACAAAACATCGATGATGCAGTCAACATCCAATGTTGTGCGAACATCTAATGATAATGGATCATTGATAAACAAAGCCGTGGTGCAGCCACCAAGATAGACCACTTCATCGTTCAATTCCCCGAGTTTCCTCGCAACCAACTCCAGCATTCTTAAATTTGATGTCGC
>NZ_LNYE01000028.1:46433-47049 GCF_001467695.1 Legionella gratiana | reverse complement strand
CTAAAAGTAACAAATCTTTGCTCTAAACTTCACCTTGCAGTCATACGCTTACGAGACCCCCTGCTTACGCAGAGGGTGACGATGTTCTCAATACCGTCGCCTTCCGCAAAAGCGGAAGGTCTAAAAGCAACCAATCTTTGCTCTAAACTTCATCTTGCAGTCATACGCTTACGAGACCCCCTGCTTACGCAGAGGGTGACGATGTTCTCAATACCGTCTCCTTCCGCAAAAGCGGAAGGTCTAAAAGTAACAAAGCTTTGCTCTAAACTTCACCTTGCAGTCATACGCTTACGAGACCCCCTGCTTACGCAGAGGGTGACGATGCTCTCAATACCGTCTCCTTCTGCAAAAGCGGAAGGTCTAAAAGTAACAAATCTTTGTTCTAAACTTCATCTTGCAGTCATACGCTTACGAGACCCCCTGCTTACGCAGAGGGTGACGATGCTCTCAATACCGTCTCCTTCTGCAAAAGAAATAATTGGATCCTGTTTTATTTGTGATAGACAAGATGTGTAGAAGATTCAGCTCAAACGTCACCTTCCGCAAAAGCGGAAGGTCTAAAAGCAACCAATCTTTGCTCTAAACTTCACCTTGCAGTCATACGCTTACGAGACCT
>NZ_LNYE01000028.1:0-46423 GCF_001467695.1 Legionella gratiana | reverse complement strand
GGGTGACGATGCTCTCAATACCGTCTCCTTCTGCAAAAAAAATAATTGGATCCTGTTTTATTTGCGATAGACAAGATGTGTAGACGATTCAGCTTAAATGGGAAAGAGCCTAATTTGTAACCGATGTCTTCGGAATAGACTCCTACTTAGTGGTGGCTATGGGTGGACTCGAACCACCGACCTCAGCATTATGAGTGCCGCGCTCTAACCGGCTGAGCTACATAGCCACAAGACGCGTGATTTTGTCGTTTTAATGACAGGATGTCAAGTCTATTAACGTATTTTTTTATATTTTTCTTTAATATGAGTTCAGTTTCAGGAAATAATGATAGTTCATTGATTTAATAAGCCTATTTTTAATCGATCACAGCTATCATTTAAAGAAGCAATTAAGCCTGGGTAATGATTCACCCAGGCTGGAAAGAAAGTTAAATAATCAATAAATACATTGCGCCAGGTCCACGTAATATTTGAACCAGTAGTTCTTGCTTTTTCTGCAGTGCTATTTGTTGTAGAGATTTCACATCTTTAACAGGAGCTTTGTTTGCAGAAATAATAATATCTCCAGGTCTTAGACCAGCACGCCATCCTGCGCTTGTTTCTGAAGCACCAACAACTTGTACACCGATTACGTTGCCATGAGGTGGTGTTTCTTGCTCAAAATTTCTTAATGCTAATCCATAGAGGAACGGATTCTCAGCTTGAAGTTTTTGTTCATGAGATTTGATGTCAGTAACAATAGCATCAAGAGTAATTGGTTTTCCATCACGTTGAACAATCATTTTAACATTTGACCCCACACGCAAGAGGCTAATTGTTGTTTTTACCTGGGTTGCTTGGGTAATTTTAGTATTGTTAATTTGGGTAATTATATCCCCAGACTTTAAGCCAGCTCGTTCAGCAGGAGAGTTTGGATTAACCTGTGATACTAATGCTCCTTGGAAATCTTCAGGATACCCCATGGAATGAGCTAACTCTGGAGTTAAATGTTGAACGAATATACCCATTAATCCACGATGGATTGAGCCATATTTGATTATTTGTTGTGCTACATCTTTAGCCATATTAATAGGAATAGCAAACCCAATACCTACATTACCACCATAAGGGGAAAGAATTGCGGTGTTAATGCCTATCAATTCTCCTTTAGTATTAACTAGTGCACCACCAGAATTACCTGGGTTAATTGCCGCGTCAGTTTGAATAAAGTTTTCTACACCTTCAATGTTTAAATCACTACGTTTTAAGGCACTAATGATACCAAATGTTGCTGACTGGCTATTGCCAAAGCTGTTTAAGCCAAAAGGATTTCCGATAGCCACTACAAAATCACCTACTTGTAATTGATCTGAATCTCCTATAGGCAAAGATTTTAGATTTGCTGCATTGATTTTTAATACAGCCAAATCAGTTTCGCTATCACCACCAATCAGTTTTGCTTTCAATCGTCGACCATCTTGGAGGGTGATGGTAATAAGGGTAGCATTTCGAATGACATGATCATTAGTAATAATGATTCCATTTTGTGCATCTAAAATAACACCGGAACCAATGCTTTCAAACTTACGTCCTTTTTCTGGAGCAATTTGACGAGGTTGCCTATTATTTAGTGCATCATCATCACTCCGCGATGAAGCTCCAGGAGGTGCTGCATCGCTCGGTAAATAACCTTGTACAGCAACATTCACGATCGCCGGCATTATATTTTTTAAAGCTGGAGCTAGGCTCGGAATTGGTGCAGAGGCTTCATTAGCCGCATAAGTAAACGAGGCGGTTAAAAGAAGCAGGGTACTCATAAATAGTTTGATATATTTTATCATATTTTAGTCCTGAGGTTGATCATTAAACCAGATTAAGGTAGCTATTCTACCTGTTTGTGATGTTCTTCGGTAGGAATAGAACTCATTTTTTAACTCAAAAGTACATAATTCTGACTGATAAACGGTATTAACCCCTTTAGCGTTCAAAACAATTTCAGCGATTAGTGATAAATTCGCGAGCCATTTTTCTTTCATAGGATTGAAGGCTTGCTGACTTAAAGGATAAGTCTGAATGAATTTTTGATAGACTTCATCACCCACCTCATAGCATTTTTGACAAATGGAGGGGCCAATCCACGCTAATAGTTCCGATTCCGGGCTGTTCATTTTATTGAGTGTATTTTCAATAATACCATGAGCCAATCCTTTCCATCCAGCATGAATTGCTGCAATCTCAGTTCCTTGCACGTTACATAGCATGATTGGTAAACAATCCGCGGTAAGAATGGCCAAAGGATATTTTTGAGAGCGAGTTATGGAAGCATCAGCATTTCTATTAAGATCCTCTTCTACTATAACGCAATGAGTACTATGTGTTTGCTTTAGCCATTGGGGTTCGTCTGGGAGTTGCAGCAGCTCAACGAGTTGTTGTCTATTTTGCATCACGTGATGGTCATTATCACCAATGCCTAAGCCCATATTGTTACTTTCATAAGGTATTTGGCTATATCCTGAAAGTCGAGTAGTACTTAAGGCAGTGATATTTTTTGGGGCAGACCAGTTCGCTAATTTAGTCTTCATAATGCTCGTCCAATGTGTTTAGAAGAAGTTTAAAATCATCGGGTATTGGGGCCATAAGCGTCAACTGTTTTTCTGTTTTTGGATGATGAAATGAGAGAGCACAGGCATGCAGTGCTTGTCTTTTAAAGTCTTGGAAAAGAGCACGCAACTGTTCTGATGCTTGTGCTGGAAATCGCATCCGTGCGCCATAAAGTGGATCACCAACTACTGGATGATGGATATATGCTAAATGAACCCTGATTTGATGTGTTCGCCCCGTCATTAGATTGACGTCCAGTAGAGTAAAGTCATGATACTGTTTTTTTACCGAATAATGAGTTATGGCTTGTTTTCCATTCTCCTGTACCGCCATTTTTAGTCTATTTCTAGGATGTCGTCCAAAGCCTGTATCAATGGTACCACCAGAAATAATATGGCCTTGTACTAAAGTAATATACTGACGTTTAATTTCACGAGCTTGCATTTGGCGTATCAAGGAAGTATGCGCGGGTATAGTTTTAGCCACCATTAAAAGCCCTGTCGTGTCTTTATCAAGCCGATGAACAATACCTGCTCGAGGTAAATGAGTGAGCGAGGGGTTGTGATGTAACAATGCATTGACTAAGGTATGTTCTTTATTTCCAGCTCCTGGATGAACGACCATATTTGCCGGTTTATTGAGAACTAAAACATCTTCATCCTCATAAACAATAGTTAAAGGAATTTCCTCTGGGACATAATGATCAAAATGAGTGTTCGTTACATTAAAATCAATATTAATCTCGATCAGATCGCCATCTTCAACTTTGTCTTTGGGTTTACACGATTGGTGATTAAGCGTTATTGCACCCTTTTTAATCCAGCTACTGATTTGTGAGCGTGAATAGTCAGGGAGTAGCTGTGCGAGCACGCTATCAATGCGTTGATTATGGTACTCGCGAGAAATGGTCAACTGCTTTTGAATATGCTCTATCATCAAATCGTTTCAGTCTCAGCTGCAATGAGGCGTCCTCGTAATGAATTTGGCAATGCATCATTAATTTGAATAGAAACGAATTGACCAATTAAATGTGCTGGACCGTCAAAATTTACTACTCGATTGCACTCAGTACGTCCAGAAAGTTGTTGAGAGTCTTTTTTAGAAAAACCAGTTACTAATATTTTCTGTGTGCTTCCAATCATCGATTGACTATAACGAGATGCTTGCAATAAAAGTCTATTTTGCAAGATCTGGAGTCGTTGCTTTTTTACGTCCATAGGTGTGTCATCAGATAAATTAGCTGCAGGTGTACCTGGCCTTGGACTATAAATAAAACTAAATGACGTATCAAAGCCAATTTCGTGGACTAAGTCCATAGTATCTTGAAAATCTTTATCTGTTTCCCCTGGAAAACCAACAATAATATCTGTAGATAAACGGATATCTGGTCGTACTTTTCGTAACTTTCTAATTTTAGATTTGAACTCTAAAGCAGTATATCCTCGCTTCATTAAACCTAAAATGCGATCGGAACCGCTTTGTACTGGCAAATGTAAATGATTAGCCAATTCAGGTACCTCTGCGTAAGCATTGATTAGATTGTCTGAAAACGCCAAAGGATGCGATGTTGTAAAACGAATTCTGCCTATACCCTCTATGGCGGCAAGATAATGAATTAAAAGAGCTAAGTCAGCAATATCCCCATTTTCCATTGTTCCGCGATAATCGTTAACATTTTGACCTAATAAATTAATTTCCCTAACCCCTTGGATTGCCAATTGGTAGCATTCAGCAAGTACATCATCAAAAGGTCGGCTAATTTCAGTGCCCCGAGTATAAGGGACAACACAAAAACTACAATATTTGCTGCAGCCTTCCATGATGGAAACAAAAGCAGTTGGTCCTTCAGCCCGCGGTGCTGGCAGATGATCAAACTTTTCAATTTCTGGAAAACTTATATCAACAACGGGCTTTCTCTTTTCCATTCGCTCGTTAAGTAACTCAGGAAGTCGGTGTAACGTTTGTGGGCCGAAAACAATATCAACAAAAGGTGCTCTTTTAATAATATCTTCACCTTCTTGACTCGCTACACAGCCGCCTACGCCAATCACTACATGGGGGTTTTTCGCTTTATATTCACGCCATTGTCCTAATTGAGAAAACACTTTTTCCTGTGCTTTTTCACGAATAGAGCACGTGTTAAGTAAGATCACATCTGCATCTTCAACTTGATCCGTTTTGACCAAACCATGTGATTGCAGCAAAACTTCTGCCATTTTAGATGAGTCATATTCATTCATCTGGCAGCCGTTAGTTTTGATATATAGTTTTTTTGCCATATTTTAAAGTCTACTTTGAAAGTGTAAGGTACAAAGAGTAGGACCAGAATATTACTGGGGGAGCCACTGATTGCATCCAGGTTATTTTAAATAATTTCGGGAAGTTCCGTATTATTTCATTAATGTGCACTTTGGCAATAAGTTTCTTTGATTTTGGGTAAAATAATTAAGGCAATAAGCATTCCTAGCGGAAGAATAGCAAGGCCAGTATGATATGCTTCCAGCGGATAAACTCTGACAGTACCATTGACTTCACCTTCCCACATTTTATCAAGAATATAACCAATAAGTGGTTGCGCTAACGCTATCCCTAGCATATTCATCATATTCATAAAACTTAAACCTGTAGCAACATATTTTTTATTGCATAACTCTTTAGCAACAGTAAATGCAGGTAAAAATCCTGCAGAAAAAAGACCAAATGCGAAGAGTAAAAGTTCCATATATATTGCTGTATTAATCGGAACAAAAATAAAGAGTAAAGAACAAATAAGGGCACCGATACATCCTATATACATAGGAGGTTTACGCAAGCCAATTCGGTTAGAAAATATGCCCCATAAGGGACTAGCAATTGCCCAACCAATAAAGACTAA
Source organism: Legionella gratiana (assembly GCF_001467695.1). Taxonomy (GTDB): domain Bacteria; phylum Pseudomonadota; class Gammaproteobacteria; order Legionellales; family Legionellaceae; genus Legionella; species Legionella gratiana. The sequence goes on along the minus strand of NZ_LNYE01000028.1, from coordinate 40,968 downwards.
AGAAATATAATTTGCTGCGGTCGTTTTGGTAATCATCATTTTGTGCATTAAAAAAGGAACACCCCATAGCCCACAAAAAACAGGCGTTGCCATGTACATTAATCCACCATAGCAGGCCACTAGCCAAAGTTGTTTGTTTTTCATTAATGCGAGCAAACTAGGTATTAGGTGCTCCTCTTCTACTAGATGAGGTGCAGAAATTTCATGATTCTTTGGCGTATCTTTAGCGATAAAAATAAGCAAAACAGCAAGAACAAGCCCAGTACTTCCCATGATCAGCATGCTATGACGCCAACCAAAATGGTCAATTAATAATGCTAAAGGGGCTTCTCCCCCAATTGCTCCGAGCATTCCTATGGTTACCATGAGTCCGGTAAGCAAAGCAAAGCGTTGAGCGGGAAACCAATTTGCAGCTAGCTTCATTGTTCCGACAGCTGCGAAAGCTGAACCAAAACCTATCATTAAGCGAGCGACGCAAGCCATAAAAAAGCTATCAGTCATGCCGAAAGCGATAGTACTTACAGCACAAACTACAGTAGCTAATGTTAACAGCCGATGTGGGCCAAAATAATCCATTAATACACCACCTGGCAATTGCATGGCGGCATAAGAATAAAAATAGATACCGGATAAAATTCCTAGGGTTTGGCTGGTAACTGAAAAGTCCCTCATGAGTTCATGGCTCATGACACTAGGTGATACTTGTAAGAGGCACTCATAAAAATAAAACAAACAACCTAAGCCCCATACCATCCAAGGCATAATTGATTGGATTCCGAAATTTGTTATTGATTCAGGCTGAGTATTGTAATGTGCCATTCTTTTGTCATTCTCCAGAGCTAAAGGCAATTGATTTTGAACAAAAACTGAGTATTAATTGGGGTTAAACATAGCTTACTTAATAATGCAGTTTTTTCAATCAAAAATGTCAACACACAACCTTATCATACTAATGTATAAATTTCATCATCTAAAATAGTAACATCTTGTATATTATTTGTCTATCGTTCATTCGGATCATGAGATTCATCAATGACGACTCGAGTTCCTTTCATTCCACCTCCTGGTAAATCTATAAATTCTTCATTAAGCCAACGTGCATCTTCAATGAACATTCTGACACAACCATGACTTGCTTTATAACCCGGTAATTCATAGCTGCCATGGAGGGCATAACCCATATAAAAATGCATGCAATACGGCATTAAAGCACCTCCATCGTCTCCATTAGATCGTCTTGGAAATACAGTTGAAACACAATCTATATCTTGTTTACGAACAATTCGAAAAGAGCCTGTGGGTGTGGTACATCCTCCAATGACTCCAGGGCATTTTCCTATTCCTGAAGATATAGGGCCCCACCAGAGTAGTTCTCCATCTTGATCATACGCTGCCCAAGCTAATTTCTTTTGGCTCACGTAAATTGTCTTTTCACCATTAGGTTCTATATATCTTGGAAATGGAGAGACATCATAAATCGTTAAACGGTCAATGTTTTTAGGTACAGCAATAGTTATTCCTGAGCGTAAGGGAATGTTCATACGATTAATTCGCTTTACCATATCTCGTTCTTCTTCATTTGGAAAAAGCTTATCCCAACTCTCACCACTTTTAATTTTCATGCAAAAGTAATCGGGTGAATTGCATAATGTTTCTCCATATCGGGTATGGGCGAGAACAAATTGACTGGTAAATAAGACACTGATGAAGATTATTATTGATATTATAAGTTTCATACATGAATCTCAATTTAGGTCTTTATATCGTCTTTAGCGGCATTTTAAAAAATAACTTTAAGTGTATTGAAATGAATCAACAATAAGATTCAAATACAGGTACATTCTAGGAACAAGCACTCAATGTTTTCATTTTAAAAATTAGAAGATCGTTCCTGTATGACGAGCATGTGGATTTAAGAATATTTTTTTCTGTGTATAATAATGAAGATTTTTTTAAATTAGGTTCCATTATGAGTTGGTTTAAAAAACTACTACCCTCAAGAATTAACACTGAGACTTCTCAAAAAAAAGGAGTTCCTGAAGGTTTATGGCTGAAATGCTCTGGATGTAATGAGGTGCTCTATAGTATCGAGTTAGAAAAAAATTTAATGGTATGCCCATCCTGTAGTTTTCATCATAGGATATCAGCTAGAACCCGTATTAGGCAATTTCTTGATGAGGGTGGTCAAGAGGAAATTGCTGCGTCTTTAGAACCACAGGATAGATTAAAATTTAGAGATTCCAAAAAATATAAAGATAGAATCTCGCAAGCCCAAAAAGCAACGGGTGAAAAGGAGGCTTTGATTGTTGTAAAAGGAACTTTATTACAACAACCTGTAGTAGTTGGATCTTTTGAATTCAATTTTATGGGTGGTTCTATGGGGGCTACTGTTGGTGAGAAGTTTGTTCGTGCCATACAAGTAGCTACTAAAGAACAAAGATCTTATATTTGTTTTACAGCGAGTGGTGGGGCGCGCATGCAGGAAGGGCTTTTTTCCTTAATGCAAATGGCGAAAACATCAGCTGCTTTGGCTAAATTTGCCGAAACAGGATTGCCATTTATTGTGGTTCTCACTGATCCCACAATGGGTGGAGTATCTGCTAGTTTTGCAAGCCTTGGTGATGTAATTGTTGCTGAACCTAATGCATTAATCGGTTTTGCAGGCCCCCGGGTTATTGAACAAACAGTAAGACAGATCTTGCCAGAAGGGTTTCAACGCAGTGAATTCTTATTAGAACATGGCCATATTGACATGATTCTAGAGCGAAAACATATTCGTCCAGTTGTTGCTGAATTGGTCTCCAAATTAACACGTAAAGTCGCAGAGGGTTAGTTGTCACAACATCATTGTATTAGTGAATGGTTATACGATTTAGAAACCAGAAATACTCAAGAAATACAACTAGGCTTAGCTCGTATCAAGGAAGTTGCACAAATAGCGCATTTGCATCTTCCTGAGAGTCGAGTGATTACTGTTGCTGGTACTAACGGCAAAGGTTCGACTGTAACGGCTCTTGAAACAATTTATCACACTGCTGGATATAAGGTGGGGGCTTATACATCGCCTCACCTTCTTCAGTTTAATGAACGTATTAGAGTCAATTTAACTCCAATTTCTGATGATGATTTATGTCATGCATTTAACATTATCGAGAAGGCTCGTGGAGAAATCATCCTGACTTATTTTGAAATGACTACTTTAGCTGCTCTTTGGTATTTCAAAAAAATGAAATTGGATATCATTATCCTGGAAGTGGGATTAGGCGGCCGGTTGGATGCCACTAACATAGTTGATGCCGATTTATCTATTATTACGACGATCGATTATGATCATCAAGATTTTCTAGGCGATACGCTTGAGGAAATTGGTTATGAAAAAGCAGGAATTCTTCGTCCAGGTAAGCCATTCATTTATGCGGATGATATTCCACCTGCTTCTGTAATCGAGATAGCGACACAGCTTGCTTCTCCGACATATCTTTATAATCAAGATTTTTCAATTCAGGAAAAGGATTCTAGCTGGAGTATTTATTATGGAGAAAAGGACAATTTTGCTTCAGTTCATGAATTACCTAAGCCCTCAATACAACTCAAATCGGCAGCAGCTGCAATCACTGCCTGTTTTTTATTAAAGCACTATTTACCTGTGGCATATACTCATTTGCAATCTGCTATGCAGCATGTTTTTATCCCAGGTCGTTTGCAGTTGTATCAAGGAACTGTGGATGTCTTATATGATGTTTCTCATAATCCTCAATCTGCGAGACTGCTTGCTAAGACTTTGCAAAAAATAAAAAAAGGGAAGGTTCACGCTGTTTTTTCTGCGTTAAAAGATAAGGATATTTTTAACTTAATTATGCCATTAAAGGATTGTATCGATTATTGGTATCCTGCACAATTGGATAATAAAAGAGCTGTCAGTGCTGATTTACTGATTACAAATTTAAGAGATGCAGCAATTTCTGTGGAGTTTTGCTATACTAATCCTCTGATTGCTTTTGAAGCTGCATTAAAACAATCTAGACTTGGCGATTTAATTGTTGTCTACGGGTCTTTTTTCACAGTGAGTCATGTTATGGCTAATAGGAGATTCAATGAAATTAGTAATTGATGAGAAGCTAAAACATCGTTTAGTTGGCTTGGCTGTTGTTTTATCCTTGGGCGCTATTTTCCTGCCATCAATGATGAAAAAATCAAGTCAGCGCTTTGAACATAATTTTCGCGTCAATGTGCAATTACCTCCTAAACCAAAAGCTCCTCATGTGGTTATGACTGATGAAAAAGAAATGTTTGAGACCATAAAAGTAGCTAAAGTAGAAATTCCTCCTGTTTTAGACCAAAAGGGATCTGAACTCGATAAAGAAGATTTTATCCAATCTGTTCAAGCTGTCGATGATGCAGCGATTCGTATAGCCAAGGCAGAGCGTGTATCTAACCGTGGGGTTGCTACAAAACCTATTGAGCTTGCATTAAATAATGCTGCAAAAAATGTGGTTAAGAAACAAACAAATGAAGTGGTAGCAAAACCAGCGAAACCGGTCGAACCCGTAAAAGTACAGACACAAGCGGTACAGAAGCGCGTTGCCACTAAGCCAGTTATTGCTAAAGCACGTGAGAACCATTCTGTAGAGCAAAAAAATATCTATGCAGTTCAATTAGCATCTTTTGCACAGTTTTCTAATGCTCAAGCTTTAGTAAATAAATTACAAAGCCAAGGATATAAGGCCAATTATATTAAAACGAATGGAAAACGGGGGGTTATTTATAAAGTTTATGTAGGACACTCACCTGTTAAAAGTGATGTGATGAAAGTGAAAACTCAATTAGCAAGTGCGATGCAGTTGAATGGTTTAGTAGTCAATACTGGAGTTAGCTAACGATGCAATTTCAATGGGTTGATATAATTTTTATTATAATAATTGGATTATCTTCTATTACGGGTTTGTTAAGAGGATTTGTTAAAGAGGCTATTGCTATAGGAGTATGGGTACTAGCTGTGTGGGCAGGTTATAACTATTCGGGCAGTGCCACTCCCTATATCCAACCTTACATACAAACTCCATCCATTCTTTCAATAGTAAGTTTTATGGTTGTTGTTCTTGGTGTTTTAATCGCAGGCGGTATCGCTAATTTTGTCATCGGACTTTTCTTAAAGGGCAGTGGTTTAGGTGCTATGGATAAAGTTTTAGGTGGTATTTTTGGTTTTGGCCGAGGCGTGTTTATCCTGTCACTTATCTTTGCTGTACTGAGTATGACGTCTTTACCTTATCAGCAATATGTTCAGGGTTCCAGGGTTTATAACCAGCTCACACCTGTGATTAACTGGATTTCTGGATATTTACCAGGACTTCTTAATCAAGCGAAGCAAATGGCCGCAAATAACAAATCATTTAATCTTATTGATATAACCCCAGATGTTTAATGTATTTATAGACCGAATAAGGGAGCTTTTTTCGCACGTCAGCGCCCTTTTTTATCTCCGCACGAAGTGAAGTAGAAGAAATTTCATAGTTACCTGCATTAAATAAAAAAACGCACCCTGATTGAGTGTCCAAAAGTTCTGTTTTATTTTCATTTTGATGTTTTTTTAAAAATTGCTGCATCACTTCTGGAATAGCTTGCTTCGCGAATTCAGATCGGTTAATTACTATGAGATGTGCCAGTGTAATTATTTTTTGCCACTGATGCCATTTGAATAAGGAGAGAAAAGCATCATAACCAATAATTAAGGTAATCGAGGCGCTAGGATACTCTGCTCTAAAACTTTCTAGGGTTTCAACCATATAAGATGGCGTAGTACGCTCTATCTCACGTAAATCCAATTTGAAGTTTTGATTTCTGTTCTTTATCGCTCGCCGAATCATTTCTATTCGCTGCTTACTCGTAGCAACAGTAGCTGGCTTTATAGTTGGTGTTTTACAAGGAAGAAAAATATAAGCATCAAATTTGAAATGCTCTTGTAGGGTTAAACTGGTTTGCAAATGTCCATTGTGGATTGGATCAAAAGCACCGCCGAAGATAGCTATACTGTACATGAATCACCTATTGTTTTTCCGAGACATAATGAAAGAGCAATATTTTCTAAAGCGTTCCATATTTGTGAATTTATATTGGATTTAATACGCTCATCAATGGAATAACAGTATCGATGTAATTGGGTCAACGTTTCTTTATTAAATCGCTTACAGCATGTTTGATAAAGAGAAATGCGTTGTGGCCATATTTTTAATTGAGCACTGGCACTCTTAATATCCATTTTATGTTCTAAGAAATGAGAGAGTTGCATGATTACTCTGATTTCTTGGCTGAGCATCCATAATACCAAAGTAGCTTCAGTCTTATTATTCGCTGCATGACGCAAAATCTGAATTGCTTTATCGCCTTGGCCGAGTAAGCATGCATTAACTAATTCAAAAAGATCATGTTCGCATTGGTCTGATAAATGTTCTTGTACTTGCTGGACATCAATTTTTTGGTTGCCACTATTAGAAAGTACTATCTTTTCGATAACTTGAGCACAAGCTAACATATTTCCTTGGGTATAATGGTGAATTAAATGAGGAACCTGTGCATCAAAATGGATGGAGTTTCTCTTTAATTGCGTTACGATCCAACTTTTCATAGCATCTGCATTGAGTGGGTAAGCGACAGTAAGTACAGCATGTTCTTGGGAAGAGAGCCATTGTAGCTGTTTTAAGGGTAAATTAGGCGCCCTTATGATAATAAAACATCGTGGGTTAATAGAACTAAGGTATTCTATTAGAATTTTCTTTCCTAATGCATCTATTGTTTTTTTATCAAAAAAAATATTTAAAAGCACAATATCTGAAAATAAAGAATAACTGTTTGCCTCTTCTCTGACGATATTCCAATCCTCGGTAGACTGAATAGTCATAATTTTTTCATCATAATGATGATTTTTTTTGATGGCTAATTTTATGGTGGCTAGAGAATCTTCTAATAGATAATTGTCTTGTCCAATAAGCATGTAGAGTGGGGCAATTTTTTTTTGGACTTGTTGAGCGAGCATTTGTTGTTTTATTTGCATGTAAGCAGGCCTTAACTTAGTGGTCATAAATGTATGCTCTAATGGCACTAAGTTAAGACCCTGCCTACTTCCCGTGGCTTGTCTGCGGGATCCAAGGATCTAATCCTAGCGCGAGATCTCTGGATCCCGCAGACAAGTCGCGGGAAGTCGAGAGAAAAATTTAGTCAAAAAAATGCTTCAATTAGTGCCATTAGTTTCACTACAGCAGATTAAAATGAAGGTTTTTGTAGATGACTCAGCCGATATAGAATTTGAGTCACAGCATCTTGTTTCATTTCTCCAATTAAAATGCTTTCTTCATCTTTGGATCCAAGAATTCTATCATTATTCAAAGTAAGTTGTCGGGAAACACTGACCTTGCTTGGAGGTGTTAAATCTTGTCCTTTACGGGTTTTCAACAGGTATACTACGTTCAAAGTTAACGTATATTGTCTGGGATTTGTACTTGCTCCAACACTAATAATTTGCTGCTGTAAGTTCACTTCATTCACTAGAAGCCAGTATTGGGCACGGGAAGGCTCAGGATTAATTTCAATCTTTGAACCTTCCAATCGTGATTTTATTATAGAAACAAATTGTTTGTCGTTATTTTCAGAAATAATTGCAATATTATTAAGCCAAATTGGCACGTTACTTACACCACGCAGATGAAATCCACAAGCAGACAGCAATAACGACAGCATTACAGTGACGCTACTGTGTAACATCATGGATTGGAACTTGGAATAACTATATTTCATCAACCAACAACCAAATTAATTAATTGCCTATGTGCAACTACAATCGCTTTTTTAACAGTTTGATTCGCGAGAAAATCTTTTACATGTTGTTTCGCTGTAGCAATTAATACTTCTTCTGTTGCATCTACACTAGCAGTAAATTGCGCTCTAAGCTTACCATTAACCTGAACTACATAATCTACTTCGTCTGTTTTTAATGCCCCTTTATCCACTCTTGGCCAGTTAGCATCAATAATTGCTTTTTCAAAGCCTAATTGTTGCCATAAGTGATGAGTAATATGAGGGGTTATGGGGGCGAGTAATCGAAGTAATATACTCATACCCGAATGAATAAAGAATTTATCTTCTTCTGTTTCTATTGAGTAACTTGATAGTTCATTAAACAGCTTCATACAACCTGAAACTACTGTATTAAATTGATTCCGATCGTAATCATGAGTAGCTTGAGCCAGAATTTGGTGCACAATATGCCGTGATTTTTTTAAGCGACTTTCAGCTTGTTGCCAGTTCACATGACCATTACCACTAAGAATAAGGTTATTTATATCGATGAACATATTTTGATGCTGATAGGCAAAAGTCCAAATCCGTTTAAGGAAACGATGCGCGCCTTCTACAGCAGTATCAGACCACTCTAAAGATTGTTCAGGTGGGGCAGCAAACATAACAAATAAACGTGCTGTGTCCGCTCCATAAGTATTAATCAGATGGTTAGGATCAACTACATTGCCAACTGATTTAGACATTTTATGTCCATCTTTTAAAACCATACCTTGGGTTAATAGGGCTTTAAAAGGTTCATCTGAGTTTACTAAACCTTCATCACGCATTAATTTGTGAAAGAAGCGGGCATAAAGTAAATGCATTACGGCATGTTCGATACCACCAACATATTGATCTACAGGAGTCCAATATTTTGCTCGATCATCAAGCATTGCATTTTCTTGGCCTTTGCATGCAAAACGTGCGTAATACCAAGAAGACTCAACAAAGGTATCAAAAGTATCTGTCTCACGATACGCATCCTGACCACACTTTGGACAAGGGACGTTAACAAATTCAGGGCATTGAGCGAGTGGAGATCCTGTGCCGGTAAATGAAACATTTTCAGGGAGTATTACCGGAAGATCTTCATCTGGAACAGGTACAGTGCCGCATTGCTCACATAAAATCATGGGAATAGGTGTTCCCCAATATCGTTGTCGCGACACACCCCAGTCGCGCAATCTGTAGTTAATTGTCGCTTTACCCGCATCGTGCTCTTCGAGGAAATGTGTTATGGCTTCCCTTGCTTGAGTAGAGTTTAACCCATCAAACTGGCCTGATTGAATCAGCGTACCTTCCCCTATGTAGGCTGATAAGTTTAAGTCGTGCTCTAAACCATTTTCCGGTTTTATAACGTCTATAATAGGTAATTGGTATTTTTTCGAAAATTCCCAATCTCTTTGATCGTGAGCTGGGACTGCCATTACAGCACCAGAACCGTATTGCATAAGCACAAAATTTGCTACCCATATGGGTAATTCTTTTCCTGTTATGGGATGAATCGCAGTCATTCCAGTATCAATACCACGTTTTTCCATGGTGGCTAACTCAGCTTCGGCCATTTTTGTGCCTTGGCAGCTGTCAATAAATTCTTTTATTTCCTTACGACTATTTGCTGCTTCTTTAGCTATAGGATGATCTGTTGCTACTGCAAGATACGTTGTCCCCATGAGAGTATCAGGGCGAGTTGTATAAATTTTTAGCCGCTTAGGGTAATTAGTGACATTGAAATAGATTTCAGTTCCAGTAGATCGTCCTATCCAGTTGCGTTGCATCTGTTTGACTTGCGCTGGCCATTCATCCAGCTCATCTAATGAACTCAATAACTCATCAGCATAAGCTGTAATTTTAATGAACCACTGAGAAATTTCTTTCCGTTCAACCAGTGCTCCAGAACGCCATCCCCGACCATCAACTACTTGTTCGTTCGCTAAGACAGTTTGATCGACGGGATCCCAATTTACCACGGCATTTTTTTTATATACTAAACCTTTTTCGAATAATCGAATGAAAAACCATTGTTCCCATCGGTAATATTCAGGATTACAGGTGCAAAGCTCTCGTCTCCAGTCATAAGCATTACCAAGACGTAAAAACTGCTTTTTCATAGACTCTATATTTTGCTTAGTCCATTCAGCTGGAGGAATTCCATTTTTTATCGCTGCATTTTCTGCTGGTAAACCAAATGCATCCCAGCCTATAGGTTGGAGAACATTTTTGCCCAAAGCACGCTGATAGCGAGCAATAACATCACCAATGGTGTAGTTACGTACGTGCCCCATGTGCAATGTTCCACTTGGATAGGGAAACATGGATAAACAATAAAACTTCTCTTTGTTTAAATCTTCTGAAACATTAAATGATTGTTTTTTATGCCAATATTGTTGAGCTTGTTCCTCAACTTCTTGTGGTATATAGGTTTTATCCATGATCCAATTTATTAAGTGACTCTAAACCGCTAAGGATAACTCCTCTTGGGTCTGCCAGCAATAGATTATTGCTGGAATAAGCGACGAAGTTGAATAAAAAGCATAAAAAATATAAAAAAAGTACAAAAAATGAAAGAAGGATACTCATGCCAAATAATCCATGGAGTAAAACCTTCAGCTGGATAGATAGTACCTTCTAATAATCCGGCACTGAATGGTGGAAGGCTTTCTACGATAGTTCCATAAGAATCAATTATAGAAGATAAACCATCATTATTAACAACTACTTGATATCGTCCAGTCAGTAAGGAGAGGAGTTGGGCCATTTGCAATTGCTGATAACTTGCTAGCGAATGTCCAAACCAACCATTATCGCTGATTGAAACGATCCATTGTGCTTTAGGCATTTGTTCCCGTAAAATATTGGGGTAGGCAATTTCATAACAAATCAGACTAGCAATTGGGTGTTTGGCAATTTTAATTAAAGGCTGTTGCTTTTTTCCGGGGACTAAATTTGCTTCAGGTAAATTCAGCCATTGATAAATTTTAATTAGAGGTTTAGGTATGTATTCCCCAAAAGGAACGAGTTGACGTTTGAATTTTTTTCCTTTTGCCTGACCAAAAGTAATGATGGAATTATAGTAATGGGTTTCACTGTCATTTGTAGGTTGGAGTATACCTAACATTAATGCACTCTTCGCTTTTGTGGCTTTTTTATTAAGTTTGAGTAAGTATTTATCTAAGTAACTCGCAGGAAGTGGTATTGCAGATTCAGGCAAAATAATAAGTTGTTTTCCTAATAATTTATTTATTGCATTCTCGTAATATTTTAATAAGTTCCAAAATAAAGCTTCATCCCATTTATCACGCATGGATAAATTAGCCTGAACTGCACCGACACTAATGGGTTCCTGTTTTATTTGTGACCAGGAAATATTTTTACAGAGTATAGGGCTTATCATGATGAGTACCAAAACAATGATGCAGGAATAACGTCTGGGATTGTTTGGTGAGACAGCTAAGGTGAGTAATGCAGCGATAAAAACACATACTAAGCTTAATCCGTAGACTCCTAAAATAGGGGCAATGTATTTAATCGGTGTATCAATGAGCGTTGTACCTACCAATAACCAAGGAAATCCACTAAACAAGGTAGAACGACAATATTCACTTAAGCACCATAAAGTACTAAATAAGAGTAAGGACAGTAGCGTTCGATGTTTTAACTCCAGTAACTTAAATAAATAGGCAACAAGAGCGGGGAAGAGAGAGAGATACATGATAAAAATTAATGTAACTAACGCTGAGCCAAAATAATTTAATTGGCCATAATCATGAATACTGAGAATGACCCAGGAGACTCCAAATCCAAAATAGCCTAATCCATAAAAAAAACCTAGATAAGCGCTTTGTTTTATAGAACAATTTTTCAGGCTAAAATAGAGGGAAGCTAGACTTAACAGAGTCAAGCCTGGAATGTGAAAGGGTGCAAAGCCGAAGGGTGATAATATTCCAGCTATAAACACAAACAGATATTTAGTATAGCCAAGACGGATTGATGAATTAAGCGTGGCGGTATTCGCTAAAGCAGTTTGCTTCATATGTTATCAACAAATTATAAAATGATAAGATAAATGAGTCCTGGATTTAGGTCAAGAATTAGCAAATTCTTTTCTTAAAACGAACGATAACATGTATCACAAAATAGTGCACCATATAATGCAACAATGCAATTTAGATATAGAGAACACTACCAAAGCCTTGAGAATTTGTGTAGGATGATTGCGTTTTATAATGGGAGAGGGATTAAATGTATAACGTAATGATTACTGGTGCAGGGAAAATTGGTAGTTTAATTGCTTGCTTACTGTCAGAAAGCGGCTCTTATCAGATCCATTTAGTGGATATCGATTTTAATGGATCAGATGTGAAAAGGTTATTGGATGCAGTACCGAAAATCAAAACTGTGGCTTTAGATGTTCAGGATATAGAGTCTACTCAAGCTTATATGGAAAAGCATGGGATTGTGGCTGTTATATCAAGCCTTCCTTATTTTTTAAATACCTATGTTGCTGAGGCGGCAAGAGCAGCTAAAGCACATTATTTTGACCTTACTGAAGATACTGCTGTTACAGAAGCAGTTAAAGCAATTGCTTTAGATGCAGAAACTGCATTCGTACCTCAGTGTGGCTTAGCACCTGGATTTATTAGTATTGCTGCTAATAGCTTAATGCAGGAATTTGAGGAGTCTCACCATGTGAAATTACGTGTAGGTGCTCTTCCTCAGAATGCAAATAATGCGCTGCAATATTCATTGACTTGGTCTACCGATGGTGTAATCAATGAATATGGTAATCCTTGTTACGCCATTAAATATGGAAAAGCAGTTACTTTAGCTCCATTAGAAGGTTTGGAAACGATTCAAATTGATGGTTGTGAATATGAAGCCTTTAATACTTCTGGTGGTCTTGGAAGTTTGGCAGAAATGCATTCGGGTAAAGTGCAAACCATGAATTATAAAACCATGCGTTATCCAGGTCATTGTCAAAAAATGCGTTTATTAATGAATGACTTATGTTTAAATCAAGACAGGCCTACATTAAAGCGAATCTTAGAAAATGCTATTCCTAAAACGTATCAAGATATTGTGATTGTTTATGTTTCTGTAGAGGGAATCAAACGTGGTGAACTTACAGAAAGAAATTATGTTAAGAAGATTTATCCTGCTGAAATTTGTGGTTTGGAATGGTCTGCTATTCAAGTGAGTACGGCTTCAGGCGTTTGTGCTGTTGTTGATTTAGTACTAGGTCAAGCCAATGAATATAAAGGTTTGGTTTTACAAGAAAAATTCCAATTATCTGCCGTATTGGAAAATCGTTTTGGTCGCTATTACGCATAACCTCGTGCGTTCTTATCCACGACCGTTAGTGTGAGTAGATGGTTTGCTCATCAGCGGTCGTATCGAGTCACACGATACAGTTTGAATTAGTTCGGAGATAATGAATGGATATATTAAAACACTTAAAAATTCATGCAGTTAATTCAGGAGCTTTTAGTGGTCAAGGATGGCAGAGTCAGGTTCATGCTCATCAATTAATTTCTTTTAACCCTACAAATGGTGAAAAACTTGCCGAAATCGCAACCTGTACTATGGACGATTATGAAGAAGTGATGACGCGTGCGCAATATGCGGCGCATGAATGGAGAAAAGTCCCAGCTCCGAAACGAGGTGAAATCATCAGGCAAATTGGTCAAGCATTACGTGAACATAAAGATGCATTAGGCAGTTTAGTTTCCTTGGAAATGGGAAAATCAAAGCAAGAAGGAGACGGCGAAGTTCAAGAAATGATTGATATAGCTGATTTTGCAGTAGGTCAGTCACGAATGCTGTATGGGAATACTATGCACTCTGAACGGCCTCAGCATAGAATGTATGAACAATGGCATCCCTATGGGATTGTTGGTGTAATTTCAGCATTTAATTTTCCAGTAGCTGTTTGGTCTTGGAATGCTTTTTTAGCTGCTATATGTGGAAATGTTACTTTATGGAAACCATCAGCAAAAACACCTTTATGTGCTGTAGCGGTACAACATATTTGCAATGAAGTATTAAGTCGTAATGGTTGTCCTGAGATATTTAGCTTAATCATCCCTGAAAGTCACGATGTTGTCGAAACTATGGTTAATGACACTCGCATACCACTTATTTCATTTACCGGATCAACAGCTGTAGGTAAACAAGTTGCAGCGAAAGTGGCAGCTCGATTAGGTAAGACTATTCTTGAATTGGGTGGCAATAATGCAATTATTTTAGATGAAACAGCGGATCTTCATTTGGCTATACCAGCAATAGTTTTTGGGGCAGTAGGTACTGCAGGACAACGGTGTACCTCTACACGACGCTTATTTGTACATCATTCTATGCATGATTACGTAATTGAGCGTTTACGTTTCGCTTATGAGCAAATAACAATTGGTGATCCCTTAGATAAGCGCAATTTAATGGGACCTCTTATTGATCAGCAAGCTGTAGAACAATTTAATCAAGCAATAGGCCGTATTAAATCAGTTGGTGGTCGTATTCTATTTGGCGGAGAATCATTACATCAACCGGGATTTTTTGTGCAACCTACTCTGGTATGTGATGTAAAAAACCATTGGGATATTGTGCAAGAAGAAACATTTGCACCTATCTTGTATGTAATGCCTTATCAAACTTTAGATGAAGCAATTGCATTGCAAAATAATGTTCCTCAAGGATTGTCTTCAGCAATGTTTACTCAAAATTTGAAAAATGCGGAGCATTTTTTAAGCGCCTGGGGCAGTGATTGTGGGATTGCCAATATTAATATAGGTACTTCAGGTGCTGAAATTGGCGGGGCATTTGGGGGCGAGAAAGAAACTGGTGGGGGGCGTGAATCGGGTTCTGACTCTTGGAAAGCATATATGCGTCGACAAACCAATACAATTAACTGGGGTAATGAGTTGCCTTTAGCGCAAGGTATTCGTTTTGATTTGTCTTGATAAAATAAATGAGGAAAAAAGAATGCAGGGACCTTTTTTTATAAAAAAAGCCGCAGTTCTAGGAGCCGGTGTTATGGGTGCACAGATTGCTGCGCATTTAGTGAATGCAGGTGTAGAAACCTTACTTTTTGATTTGGCCTCAAAAGAGGGAAGCCCAAATGCTTTTGTTGACAAAGCAATAACTCATTTAGGGAAACTAAAGCCTGATCCTCTTGCAACAGCACAAACTGCTGCTTTATTGCACGCACGAAATTATGACCAGCATCTTTCAGATTTGTCTTCCTGTGATTTAGTTATTGAAGCTATTGCTGAACGTTTAGATTGGAAAGAAGATTTATATAAACGAATTTCTTCTTACCTAGGAGCAAATGCGATTCTTGTGAGTAATACCTCGGGTTTAAGTATTAATACCTTATGTTCTGTTTTGCCTGAGCAGCATAGAAAGAACTTTTGTGGGGTTCACTTCTTTAATCCCCCTCGTTACATGCATCTTGCAGAGCTTATTCCTGCAGAAACCACGGATGAAGAATTAGTGAATCATTTAGAAACTTGGATGACTCGCTATTTGGGTAAAGGAGTGGTTAGAGCAAAAGATACTCCTAATTTTATTGGGAATCGTATCGGGGTGTTTTCTTTATTAACAACCTTGCATCATGCATTTGCTATGGATATGGGTTTGGATGAAGTGGATGCGCTAACTGGTCCCTTATTAGGTAGACCTAAATCGGCGACATTTCGCACCATGGATGTTGTTGGTTTAGACACCATGCAGCATGTTATAAATACCATGCAACAGCAATTAGCTGATGATCCTTGGCATCATAGTTTTAAATTACCAGAATGGCTTATTCGTTTAATTAAAGAAGGACATTTAGGACAAAAAACGGGTCAAGGTATTTACAGAAAAAACGGTAAGTTTATTGAAGTTTATGATGTGAAATTAGCAAGCTATCGTCCGGCAGAGCCTGCTGTGAGTGATGAGTTAAAAGCAATTATGGGTAATCAAGATCCAGTTGCGCGCATGCAAAGTCTGATTACTTCGAAAGACAAGCAAGCGCAATTTTTAGCTGCATGTTTTAGGGATCTATTTCATTATTGTGCTTATCATCTTGCTTCAATTGCTGATAACGTGAGAGACGTGGATTTGGCAATACGTTGGGGATTTGGTTGGATGCAAGGACCTTTTGAAACGTGGCAACTCGCTGATTTGGCAACGATGACGCAGTACATTTATCGGGAAATAAAAGAAAATAGAACGCTTAGTTCAGCACCTTTGCCTGGATGGCTTTTTGAAATTAGTCATTTTTATACTGAAAAAGGTGCTTATTCACCACAACTCAACGATTACCAACCTAGAAGTCAATTACCTGTTTATAAACGTCAATTTTTCCCCGATAAAGTTCTTAAAGAATCGGCACATCCTAAACCTGTACTTTATGAAAATGAAGGTGTTTGCTTGTGGCATTTACAAGATGATGTTGCTGTAGTGAACTTTAAGAGCAAATCGAATACGGTGGGACAATCGGTACTTGATGGGTTAGAAGCAGCATTGGAAGTGGCGGAAAAACAATGTCGTGGTTTGATCATCCATCAACAAGATATCAATAACTTTTCCTCAGGTGCTGATTTACGGGGAGTATTAAAATTAATTCAAGACAATAAAATGCGAGATTTAGAGGCAATGATTGCCCAATTTCAGCATTTGGCATTACGCTTAAAATATAGTTCTATCCCAGTTGTTGCGGCCTTAAGAGGACGTGCTCTAGGCGGTGGTTGTGAATTAATGATGCATTGTGATGCTGTAGTTGCCGCTTTTGAGTCTTATCCTGGCTTGGTTGAATTTGGTGTTGGGGTAATTCCTGCTGGAGGCGGATGTAAAGAAATGGCAATGCGTGCGGCACGTCTTGTTCCTAAGGGTGATTTATTGTCAGTGATTCAAAGTTACTTTCAGCAAATTGCTACGGCACAAGTGGCGAGTTCCGCCGCTAATGCAATACAGATGGGATATTTGCGAGATACCGATAGCTATATAATGCATGCACGTGAGGTCCTTTATGTAGCGCTAGAACAAGTAAAATCCATGCATGCAAAGAACTATCTTCCTCCTCTAAAAAGACAGTTTAGAATTGCTGGCATTGAGGGGAAAGCTCGATTGCAAGCAGGTTTAGTGAACTGGCTAGAAGGCGGATTTATTTCTCAGCATGACTACTTTATAGCTACAGAATTGGCAGCGGTGCTTTGTGGTGGCAATCTCAATCAAGATACAGTTGTTGATGAGAACTGGATCCTTAAATTGGAGCGAGAAGCTTTTATTAATCTAGCTTCAACACCGTTAACGCAGGCACGGATTAGTCATTTACTAGAGACCGGCAAGCCACTACGTAATTAAGGGAGATTAAAAAATGACTAATGTATACATAGTTGATGCATTACGTACTCCAGTTGGTAAAGCACCTCGTGGTGTATTTAAGCATACTTTGCCTGATGATTTGTTAGCACATGTTATAAGAAATGTAATGCTGCGTAATCCGTCTGTTGATAAGTCAAAAATAGAGGATGTGGTTATAGGATGTGCTATGCCAGAAGCGGAACAAGGTATGAACGTAGCCCGTATTGCATCGTTACTGGCTGATTTACCTCAATCAGTTCCAGCGATGACTATTAATCGCTTTTGTTGCTCAGGTGTACAAAGTATTTCTATAGCAGCAGAATCTATTCGCAGTGGTGATATACACTTGGCTCTTGCGGGTGGTGTTGAAAGTATGTCAATGGTACCTCTAGGTGGAAATAAATATACAGCGAATCCCGCTATTTTCAATAATGAAGATATAGCTATTGCTTATGGTATGGGAATAACCGCTGAAAATGTGGCTAAGCGCTGGGAAATTTCGCGAGAGCAACAAGATGAGTTTGCTACTGAAAGTCATAAGAGAGCTGTGGCAGCACAACAGCGTGGTGATTTTAAAGAAGAGATCAGTCCTATTGAAATCATGACAAGACAAGCTGACTTAGAAAACTCGACTGTCCTAACCAAGAAAAAACTGGTGAGCGAAGATGAAGGACCTCGTGCAGATACTTCATATGATGTGATTTCCAAGTTAAAACCTGTTTTTGCTGCAAAAGGGAGTGTAACCGCTGGAAACAGCTCGCAGACTAGTGATGGTGCAGGTATTGCTTTATTAGCAAGTGAGCAGGCCCTACATTATTATAAGTTAAAACCTATGGGGCGATTGTTAAGCTATGCTGTAGCAGGTGTTCCTCCTGAAATTATGGGGATTGGACCAATTGAAGCAATTCCTATTGCATTAAAAAGAGCAGGACTTACTTTAGATCAATTAGACTGGATAGAACTTAATGAGGCTTTTGCAGCTCAAGCTTTAGCTGTGATCAAAGAACTTGATCTTCCTCGTGATAAAGTAAATCCTTTGGGTGGCGCTATTGCTTTGGGTCATCCACTAGGAGCTACTGGTGCAATCAGAACAGCGACTTTATTACATGGTTTACGACGAACTAAAGGTCGTTACGGTATGGTCACTATGTGTATTGGTACTGGTATGGGGGCTGCTGCAATATTTGAAGCATTATAAAATCTCTATCCGCGCAATAGTGTCAACAGCTTTGGCACTATTGAGTAATCCATGTTTAATAAGTGATAAGCGTTCACACCTCATGTATCGAAAGGCGGTATTTGGCGCATCTTGTGCAAAATAAAACTTATCGCCAAGAGGCAAGCATACCCTCGGAACGAATACAATAAGTGTTAATTATTGATATACAACTCTTTGATATGGATTTTCCGGCTCACCGTTTTTAATAGATATTGGTAAACCCTGCACCCCGGTGATTTTGATAGGTGGTGTTGGCCAAAAAGTGGGATTATATAAAGTGTTACTACCGATAATTGTCTCCAAAGGTGGTGCACTTGCTATTGGCATAAACGCAGGTTGATAGGGAGGAGGGGGAGACGAATGTTCCGATTGAGCGATTTTTATCTGGGTTGCATTGATTGTTCTGTTAAGCTCGTTATTCATTTTCCATAGAGTTGCCAACGTTCCTGATGAGATACTAGGTTTAAAAAAGCCCCGCTTGACAGCAAAAAAAGCCCCTAGTGGTGTTTGGTTATCTAGAGCCTGGCTGACCAGAACTTTCTGCATTACTGGGGGTAATGATTGAATATAGCATAAGACACGTTCCTTGTTATTGTCATATTTTCCAAACGATTCGATCGCTGTAGGATCGATATATTCCTTTGACAAAATACTCTGGTTCACAGTGTCAATTATATGTTCCTTTTTGATGTACGGAAGGATAAAACGGTTCATTCTGACCAATGGACATGATGCAGCAAAAACAAGGAGTGCGATTGCATTCCAATCGGGTGATGTTTGATTCAGTAAACTAAACAGGGGAGTCTGATCGGAAAAATTTGGCTTTTGAACATTAACTCCTAGTTTTATTGCATTACAGATATTTTTGAGGTTATTTGAAAACACAGCATGGTGTACTAGGTTATTACCTTGAGCATCAACGGTGTCACGTTTGGCACCAGCATTAATGAGTAAAGCCGCTGCTTCAAAATCAATTGGTTGCTGCATAAATAAACATTGAAGAGCTGACAAGCCTGACTTGTTTTGTTTTTCAGCATTAACGCGCAATCCCAGTACTGTAGAAATCAGTGCATATCCTTTGGAATAAATAATAAGATGAAGCAATGTATCGCCATTCTGGTTAGTTGTATTAGGGTTTGCTCCGTCTTTAATCATGGAGGCAACTACGGCCATGTTACATGTCGCGCTGGATAAATAATTAGATAACTCAGCATCCTTGCTCATTGAAACTCCCTATTCGCGTATCATTAAAAATCAATATTCAAATTGACTCAGACGAAACACTCTGCAATTTAGTTTTCAAAATAAGCCTATTTTGCATGCAATCTGATACTGAATCAAGTTGCGGATATACTTAAGCAGGTTTTGTCGCAAAAAATATTAGTGATCAGTTACGATGGGGAGAACATGCAAACTGAATTGTTTCATTTTTTGCTTTAGATTGGCATTAACTATATGGATCCTGTAAACGTTTATGCTTTCGCAGAGGGTAACGGCAAGATCCGAGCTATTATAAATTTAGTTTGCACTACTCGAGAGTTCCTTCAAGGTTATGTGCTTGAAGGATGATATGATGAAGCTACAACTAAATTATTAATCGGTCTAGTTTTTATCGCGGAATATAATGCGGCCCTTAGATAAGTCATAGGGAGTTAATTCAACCTTGACTTTATCTCCAGTCAAAATTCTTATGTAATTTTTACGCATACGACCAGAAATGTGAGCAGTAATAATGTGCCCATTTTCTAATTCAACACGAAACATGGTGTTGGGTAGGGTGTCTATAACAGTACCAGCCATTTCTATATGATCTTCTTTTGCCATAGGTCTCTCAGTGATGTACCAAATTTATAAAGTTTATACGCATAATTATACATTTAACTGCAGCCCTGTATACTGCACTAAAATAAATAAAATGGCAATCTAACCGTATAAAATTTAACTCCTTGGCATACTTTTTTTTACTCAGATGTAGAGCGGGCTACTAAATATAGCCTGTAAAGTGCTTTTCTTGACTGGCTTGGGATCGTTTTGGCTTTATGAGTCCTTTTAAATTAAATTCGTGTTTTTCTAATTCTATGATTAATGTTTTGAACAGCTCGGGACTCACATGTTGTTCAAACAATTTTTTTGCAGTGTTGAGAAAATGTTCCATTTTCTTATCAAACGTTGCTTTATCCAAAGTATATTTTTCTTTAATATCAGTTGAATCTGTTTTTGATGGTTCTTGGGGAGGCTTGGGGGCCATTTTCCAACCCTCTTCAGTGAGCCCAAATCGAATGTGTTTTACTATTTCTTGTTCTTGGCAATAATACGAAACAGTTATTAAACCTGGATAGGTAGAGCTATCTCTTATTAAGAATACAGCCTTAGTTTCTTTTGTTTTTGCATTATGCTGTTCTAGGAGGTTATGTATTTGGTAGCTGTTGATTAATCCAAAAATGATTGGGATCTTGGAGTTTGGTTCATTCTTTTGCATTGCTTCCATAAAGTACTCCTGTTAATTAAAATCATACTTAAAGCTAGGTCCTAATCATTAAGGTTATGACAAAATGAACTGACTATTAGCTACTTTTATACAACCTACTAATAGTATAGTTCTACTAATTTAAAATATTGGGTGGTCAAAAAGATAAACGCCACAGGCCTTGTTTAGTAGGATGGACTAAAGCCTTCTCTAATAAGCGAAGAAACTCTTTGCGATCAATAATTTTAGCTCCTAAGCTTTGTAAATGATTTGTAGGTATTTGGCAATCAATAAAATCGAAATTCCAGTCCGTTAACGTGGTGCATAAATAATAAAAGGCGATTTTTGAGGCGTCTGTTATTTTGTGAAACATGGATTCACCAAAAAAAGCCTTCCCTAAACTAATGCCGTAAAGACCACCAACAAGCTTGTTTTCATACCATATTTCGAATGAATGGGCGAACCCTAAAAAATGTAGATGGGTATATGCCTCTATCATTTCTTCGGTAATCCAGGTATTATTAAACCGATCAGAGCAAGTAGCACATGAGGTAATTACTTGTCTAAATGCTGTATCGATGGTGCACTTAAAATCTTTTTTTAAAGACTTTTTTAAGCTTCGGGATAAGTTAAACTCATTGGGAATCAATACCAGTCTTGGATTTGGTGACCACCAAAGCACAGGCATCCCGGGCTCATACCAGGGAAAAATTCCCTGTTTATAAGCTTGAAGTATGCGATGGGGAGATAGCTCTCCTCCGACCATCAATAAACCATTATCATCGCTCGTTTCTGGGTTGGGGAACGAGTATGATTCATTATCACTCAACTTAATCTCCTGAACTGGGGGATTTCTATCAAATTGCCCTTTACAATGATTATAAACAAGTATTAGGAAAAACAAGTGAAACTCTATTTTATTCAAGAATAAGGTCTTAAGTTTAAAGGAAATTCGAGTCAGATATAATTCAGAATAATAGCAATCAATAGTCAAATGAAATTATAGCCTGAGTCCAGAATGAAAGATCTCAAGCTATAAATAATTTGTGTCTTATTTATTTAAATTTAAATCTAAATATTGTTCCGCATCAAGGGCTGCCATACAACCAAAACCTGCTGAAGTGATGGCTTGTCGATATACATGATCAGCCACATCACCGCACGCAAATACTCCAGGAATGGAGGTACTCGTAGCCATTCCATCAAGTCCTGATTTAATAACAATATAACCATTATTCATTATGAGTTGATCTTTAAACAAATCAGTATTTGGTGTATGGCCAATGGCAATAAATACACCATCTACATTTATTGATTCTTTGGTATCATTTTGTACGTTGCGAATTAAGGCTCCAGTTACTTTCTTCCCATCACCTAGGACTTCTTCTAATGTAGAGTTCCAGATGATTTTGATATTTCCATTTCGCGTTTTCTCAAAAAGTTTATCTTGGAGAATTTTTTCAGCACGCAAACTATCGCGTCGATGAATTAATGTGACTGACGAAGCAAGATTTGATAAATAAAGCGCTTCTTCAACAGCAGTATTTCCTCCACCAATAACACAAACTGATTTATTGCGATAAAAAAAGCCATCACAAGTAGCGCAGGCAGAAACACCTCGACCTTGATAGGCAGATTCTGATTCTAATCCTAGGTAACGTGCAGAGGCTCCAGTGGCAATAATTAAAGCATCACAAGTATAAGTCTCACTATCACCCTGAAGAACAAAAGGTGCTTGTGCTAAATCAGCCTTAACAATATGATCGAAAATGATTTGGGTTTCGAAGCGCTCCGCATGCTTTTGCATACGCTCCATCAGGGCAGGGCCTTGTAATCCCTCAATATCTCCAGGCCAATTATCTACATCAGTTGTGGTCGTGAGTTGGCCACCTGGTTGCATGCCGGTGATTAAAACGGGATTAAGATTGGCTCTTGCAGCATAGACAGCGGCGGTATAACCTGCTGGACCCGAACCTAATATGATTAAGCGGTGGTGATTGCTTACGCTCATCTCTCTGCCTTCCTTAATATTTTGTGTTAAGATGGCGAATATTATGATAAAAACAAAGATATGAAAATACCTATGGAAAAACAACGCTCTGGAAAAAGAACCCAAGGAACTAAAAAACATATGCCAAACTACGTCATAAAACGGCTGAGTGAGGGGAGTTTTATACTCGTTTTAACAAGTGCTCTTTTTGTGCTTTTGTCCTTATTAACCTATAAAGTAAGTGATCCTGGGTTATCGCATGCCGCATTGAGGGGAGATTCTGTTGCTAATTCGGGTGGGCAAGTAGGCGCATACGTAGCAGACGCGCTTTATTTTACATTCGGATATTTTGCTTATTTGGTACCTCTATCGTTCGTATATGTTGCGTGGGTTATTTTACACGATTTCCGTGTGTTAAGAATTCTTGATAAACGAGTTTTATTGCTGCGTTCCATTGGTTTAATGTTTCTGTTTGCAGGTGGCTGTGGTTTATTAAGTTTACAAGTAGAAATGAGCCAATTAAATTCTATTCGCGGTCCTGGAGGATTTATCGGACAGGCAGTAGGCAGTGGTTGGTATCAAATGCTCAATGTATATGGGGCTAGTCTCGCTTTATTGGCAATACTTTTAGTAGGTACTACTTGGTTCACGGGCTTGTCCTGGATAAAAGCGCTTGAGTTAATTGGCTTTTATACTTTATTTGCAGTGAGTTATGTGATCAAAGCGGTACAAAAAGTAGGTCGCTTTATCAATGCTCAAATCGATAAAAACAAAGCAAAAAAAATAACGAAGATTTCTAACGTGTCTCGTGAGAAACCCGCCCCTAAATTGTTCAAACCAAAAGCAGAGAAAGAAAAAGAAACGGTTGTTGCTGCTCCAGTTTTAATGTCCAATGAAGTAAAGCCTGAAATTATTAAACCTGTTAAAGAAATAAAAGAAATTCGTGCTCCCAAAATGAGTACTTCAGGAGACTTACCTTCACTCAACTTGTTAGATAAAGGACAACCTGGTAAACCCATGGGTGGATACACACATCAAGAGTTAGAAAATTTATCGCGTGAAGTGGAACAGCATCTGTTAGATTTCGGCATTCAAGCTGGAGTAGTCGCTGTACATCCTGGCCCTGTGGTAACTCGTTTTGAATTGCAATTGGCAGCTGGAGTAAAGGTCAGTAAATTAACGGCCTTGGCTAAAGATTTAGCTCGTTCTTTGTCGGTCATTTCAGTACGTGTTGTTGAAGTTATTCCTGGTAAGACTGTAGTTGGTTTGGAGTTACCTAATCATTCCCGCGAAGTTGTGCGGTTATCTGATGTTTTGTCAGCTGATGTCTATCAGCAGGCACATTCGCCTGTAAGCATGGCTTTAGGAGTGGATATTGGAGGTCATCCAGTAGTGGTGGATTTGGCAAAAATGCCTCATTTACTCGTGGCTGGCACCACAGGCTCAGGTAAATCTGTGGGAATAAATGCCATGATTTTAAGTATCTTATTTAAGGCAACCCCTGAGCAAGTACGCCTGATTATGGTTGATCCTAAAATGTTGGAATTGTCCGTGTATGATGGTATCCCGCATCTATTAACTCCAGTTGTTACTGATATGAAAGAAGCTGCTAGTGCTTTGCGTTGGTGTGTTGAAGAGATGGAGCGACGTTATAAGCTGATGGCCGCATTAGGGGTAAGAAATTTGGCGGGTTTTAATAGTAAAATTACCGAAGGTATTACTCATGGCCAACCCTTAGTGAATCCTTTATGGAAGCCAACTGATTCAATGGATGAAACAGCCCCAGAGTTAGAACCTTTACCTTGTATTGTAGTTGTGATTGATGAACTTGCTGATATGATGATGGTTGTGGGTAAGAAAGTAGAACAATTAATTGCGCGTATCGCACAAAAAGCGCGAGCGGCGGGGATTCATATGATCCTTGCTACCCAAAGGCCCTCGGTAGATGTTCTAACAGGTCTTATCAAATCAAATATTCCAACGCGAATGTCTTTTCAAGTTTCGTCAAAAATTGATTCTCGTACCATATTAGATCAACAAGGTGCTGAGCAATTGTTGGGTCATGGGGATATGTTATATTTGGCACCAGGAAGTGGTGCTCCTTTACGTGTTCACGGAGCTTTTGTTGATGATAAAGAAGTACATCGTATCGCCGATGATTGGCGTGCCCGTGGTGAACCTGATTATATTGATTCCATTTTAAAAATGACTGGGGATGGCAATGAAGGAGGTTTTGATGAAGAAGGTCAAGCAACAGAAGATGATGACCCTCTTTATGATCAGGCGGTAGAGTTTGTGATTCAAACGCGTAAGGCGAGTATTTCTGCAGTACAACGACGTCTGAAAATAGGCTATAACCGTGCAGCTAGAATGATTGAAGAAATGGAGCGGGTAGGTATTGTTGGCCCATTAGAAGGGGGCTATCGAGATGTCTTAGTGGCATCAGTAACAGAGGATTAACTATGAAAAAAATATTTATTGCATTACTTTTAAGTATTTCTACTTCAGTATTTTGCCAAACACCGGGCGAATTATTGCAAGATAAACTCAATGGAATTCGTTCAATGACGGCCAGTTTTAAGCAATCAGTGAAGGCAAAACATCGGGTTGTATCTCGATCATCAGGTTCTATGGCGTTACAAAGACCAGGTAGATTTCGTTGGCAAACCGTGCAACCTATGGCGCAGTTGATGGTTGCAGATGGTCAGCAAATTTGGGTTTATGATAAAGATTTAGAGCAAGTAACGGTTAAAAAGCAAAGCAAAGGTTTAGGAGGTACTGCTGCTTTATTTTTGAGTGGTTATGACGATACAGTAACGCGAGATTTTAATGTAGTTCAAAAAGGAATGGGTAACGAATTAGTTTTTGATTTAAAATCAAAATCACCTAAAGCAAGTTTTCAACGAATTAAAATGATTTTTCGTAACGATCTTTTGACAGGACTAGAGCTTTATGATCAATTAGAACAAGTAACTACCGTGCAATTATCTCAAATTAAATTAAACCCTAAATTGACCTCCACTATGTTTCAATTCAAAACACCTAAAGGTGTGGATGTGGTTCAACAATGAGTTTGTTTCAGGAAGCACCTACGCCACCGTTAGCAGAATGTTTAAGACCTAAGAGTCTCGATGAGGTGATTGGACAAAGTCATTTATTAGGTGAGGGCAAATCTTTAAGACTAAGCTTTGCAGGAAAAAAACTTCATTCTATGATTTTATGGGGCCCTCCTGGGGTGGGTAAAACAACAATTGCGCGCATTACTGCAGAAGCTTTTGACTGTGAATGGATAGCGTTGTCTGCAGTTTTTTCGGGAGTGAAGGACATTCGTGCTGCAGTTGAGAAAGCACAACAAAATTTAATTCATGGTAAACACACCCTTTTGTTTATTGACGAAATTCACCGTTTTAATAAGGCGCAACAAGACGCTTTATTGCCTTATACAGAATCAGGGTTGATTACTTTTATAGGTGCTACCACGGAAAATCCTTCTTTTGAAGTAAATTCTGCTTTACTGTCGCGAGCTCAAGTATATGTTTTAAAACCATTAACTCATGATGAATTACGGCAATTATTTCAAAAAGCGTATCAAGCAGTTTTATCCCATCTTCAATTTGATGAAGAGGCCATAGAATTGATTATTGAATTTGCTGATGGGGATGCTAGACGCTTACTCAATACACTAGAGCAATTACAAACTGCATGTACTGCAATGCAGAATGAATTTGTAACCAAAGAATTTGTTATCAATTCTTTGGCTGAAAATACTCGACGCTTTGACAAGAGCGGAGAAAATTTTTATGACCAAATTTCTGCATTACACAAATCTGTGCGTGGTTCTAATCCTGATGCCGCACTTTATTGGCTGTGTCGTATGTTAGATGGAGGTGTAGATCCTCGTTATCTAGTACGGCGCATTTTAAGAATGGCATGGGAGGATATTGGTTTAGCTGATCCACGTGCTATGCAAATTGCGAGTGATGCTGCAGCAACATATGAGCGTCTCGGATCTCCAGAAGGAGAACTTGCATTGGGGCAAGCGGTTATTTATTTGTCAATAGCTGCGAAAAGTAATGCAGGTTATATGGCTTTTAATCAAGCTATGGCTTTTGTAAAACAAGATAAATCTCGAGAGGTACCTATTCATTTACGCAATGCACCTACTCGATTATTGAAAAAATTAGGTTATGGAAAAGAATATCGCTACGCGCATGATGAGCCTCACGCCTATGCTGCTGGCGAACATTATTTACCTGAAGGGATGCAAGAACCTGGATGGTATAAACCAGTAGAACGTGGTTTAGAAACAAAAATCGCAGAGAAACTTGCTTTTTTAAGATCGTTGGATAAAAAAAATAATTAATGTATAATACTGCGCCAGTATCGGTTTAGAAATAGCAGTAAATTTTCAGTGTTGATCAATATGTGAACTGTACTTCTCCTATGATTTGATGTCAATGAAAATAATACTCCATTAAGGTTGTTCCATGTCTTTAGATATTCCAAGTTCCGACTCTTCAACAGAACTCAAAAAACTTATAGATTTAATTACGAGCTATAATAAAATTTCTGATAAAGAAGAAAATTCCGAATTAAGAAGGTTATTTTATCTACAAAAGATTAATTATTTAACTAAATACAGTACAAACCATGTAATTATCCAGTGGAAAAATCAATTCGATAAAAATGGACTAGAAAGTCATTTACAAAAATATGGAGTACATCGTGATTCATCACTGTTATTACAAAGTATTGAATTTGCCAATGCTGTATCTCGTTTATCTCCTCCATTAAGAGGGTCATCCGGACTGTCGCAAACAGACTTTTATAAAGCAATGCAAGAGCGCGATAAATTATTTACCAACGATCCAATTCAGGAAAATATCGCGAACTATATTCAGTGTAACCAAATCATAAAAGCTTATTACCAGCAAGATCAACAATTACAAGAGAAAGTTCAAAGAAATTTATACTATTTGTCACTCGTTTATGCAAAAGTTGATGCCATACAAGGATTTGTTCATCAAGAGTTTAGTGAATATCAAACCGAAGTTCTGGGCAATCCTGAAGGAAATAATAAGAACTTTACGTTTACTATTGAAAGTGAGCCAGTAAAAACGGTAATCCGAGTAGAGGATCGGAATACCATTGGAAAAGAACAACAACTACAAACATACCAAGTTAGTGAGTATTTTTCTGAAGATTATGCAACGATTATGATTCCCTTTTTGAATGATGATAGCGAAACAGCATATCAACCTGTTGTGATTAGTGAATTTGCATCAAAAGGAGATTTAGCTCGTTATGCCGAAAAGCTTAAAGGCCAAGATCAAAAAGACATTTTAGAACAAACAGTGTTTTTTATAAGTAAATTAGGTGATTTTTGCACTAAATTAATGGACTCAGGGCATTATCATCCAGATATTAAGTTATCTAATTTTTTAACTGATGGTAAGCGGCTTATTGTGAGCGATAGAAAAACGATTACTGCTAAAAAAAATCCTAAAGTGAATGAAATTTCCAGTTCACCTACTTATGGAGCACCGGAGTATCAGAAGTGTCTTAGAACAGGTAGTTTAGGTCTCAATTTTCGAGCATTTACCACAACACTTGATATGCCTTCTTACATGTCTTTTCAAGTAGGTGCGGCTTTAAAAGAGTTTATGCTCAAAAGTAATCTTATTCCTTATGACGAACAAAGTGAAGAAGACTTTAAGGCAAAATTTTCTAAATGGCAATCACTCAGTAAATTTGCTAATCCTCAACCACCAACAAATGAACTAAAAAATATATCAGTGCTTGTTCAAGAGTTAACCCGACAAAACTCAAAAGACAGGCTTCCGATTAAACACTTTCAAATACTATTAAAAAAAGTAACATTATCTCCAGATTCATTTATGCAAGAGCTGGAAAAATTATCTCCTGCATCTAAATTAAGCTCTTCTGAGTATGTTGAAGACATTAGAACTATTTTAACTGCAGATACTTTAGATGAGAAATTAGAAGAAAAGCTAGGGCAAATGGATCCAATTCGTTTAGAAAACTTATTTCAAGATCCTCGATTTCATTCAGAGTCATTGTTTAAAGGCAAAGCACTTACTCATGCTAATCGATATTTTAAATCTGTAGATGAAGCACTATTAGCAAAAGATTTAGAAAGGGCCAGTGGCTTTAGATGGTTCCTTCATAAAATTTCTTTTGGGCTCATCAGTGTACCTAGGGTGAGTATCCTTAATGATATAAAAAATAACGTACCGAAGATGGATAAAATAACAGAAGCATGTTTTATATTAAGTGCACTAGCAGGTAATGAAACGTTCCCTGGTCTTGATGCAAATAAAAAAGAGTTATTAGAACAAATTAGTGATTTGGAAGAAAGCTCTGAAGTTGACAAACAAGCCTCAAAAGAGAAGGAATCTAACCATCGCTGCTTGAGTCAATCTACAAAAAGCAGTACAAGCGAACTATATGATACAGACGAGTGTGATGTGATAATTCATGATATTGACGAAAAGGAAATAAATGAGGGTATAAAAAGAGTACGGTTTTCAGTTAAGAGCAATGAAAAGCCCGTACACGACCAACATATTACTCGTGTGCCTTCAAATGTTGAAGATATAGTAAGTACAATTAAACGCGGTAATAAAGTTAAAAATGGATTAATTTCAATGAAAGAATCTGTTGCTCAGGAAGAAGCTACTGAAAAAGAGAGCCTAAATATGAAGTTTTAGTCCAAAATATTTTAGGCATTAATGGATTATAATTACTCATGTAATTAATTACATATGCTTAGATATTCTCATTTGAATTTAAATTTGTTAGAGTCAATGTATTAATTATAATAATTTCATCTAGCATGCATTATTCTAATTACCAAACTTGTGCTGTGAAACCGCAGATACCTCTTTCTGAGTGGGATATTCTATCCAGCTTGCCTACGGCTTTAGTAATTATTAATTCTCAAGGGCGTATTGTTTGGTTAAATCCACCTGCTGAAGCTATGTTAGGTTATGGGTTACTCGGTTCTTTATGGTTAGATGTAATTTTACGGGCGTTTGTTCCTCGTGCTGATGATGGCCATGAAGTTTCTCTAGCGGATGGACGACGTGTGCATGTAGCAGTTGCTACTTTAGATAGTTTGCCAGGCATTTTAGTGAGTTTAACTGATATTACTGCAACACGAGATTATGAAAAAGCTAAAGAAAATGAAAAGCGCTTAGTCTCAATTGGTACGATGACCGCCCAGCTAGCCCATCAAATCAGAACTCCTTTAGCTTCAGCTATGTTATATACAGAACACTTGAATAATCTTCTTGATTTGGATTCGCGTACTCAAAATTGGATTCTTAGATTGCAAGAATGCCTTAGTAGCATTGAGCAACAAATCCAGGATTTATTGTTATTTGCACGTGGTACTACAATTGAACCCACACGTATGGATGTAAATTATTGGTGTTCTTTACTGGTGCAACGAGCTCAACCTTATGTTTTAGCCCGCGGGATATCATTTAATGTGAATAACCAGCTCATTAATCATGAGGCATTAATCCATGGAGAGTCACTTATTGGCGCTGTTTTAAACTTAGTAATCAATTCATTGCAATCAGAAGCAACAGAAATTAATTTAACACTTGCATCTACTGACAATTCAGGTATACAAATAACAGTAGAGGATAATGGAAAAGGAATGACCGAGGAGGTTAAGAACCAGGCTTTTTCACCTTTTTATACTACAAAAGCTCAAGGTAATGGTTTAGGATTAGCAGTTGTTTATGCAGTAGTAAAAGCCCACGGAGGTCGAGTGAGTTTGGAGTCTACGGAAGGAATTGGCACACAAATTAATTTGTTTTTGCCCTAGGGGGTACTAACTTTTAGAAAAGGAAATCCTATGAGTCATGTTTTAATCGTTGAAGATGATCCAGTATTAAGGGAAGCTCTGGCTGAAACAATGACTATTTCTGGCCATACCTATATTACAGCTAAAAATGGTAAGGAAGCTTTGGCTCTTCTCGAAATCCATAATCCATCTGTAGTTTTATCCGATATTCGTATGGATGAGATGGATGGCAATCAATTATTATCTGAAATTCAACGAAAAAGGCCCGGGGTGCCTGTTATTTTGATGACTGCATATGGTTCCGTCCAAGATGCGGTGACGGCTATTCATCATGGTGCAGTGGATTATTTGCAGAAACCTTTTAGTGCTCAGGTATTAACTGAAAAAATCAACCAATATATTAAAATTGAATTTGATGAAAATACAGGAGAACCTATAGCCCAGGATCCTAAGAGCCAAGCCTTATTGTCTATGGCATTAAGAGTAGCTCAGTCTGAGGTGGGGGTAATGATCAGCGGTGAAAGTGGGACAGGTAAAGAAGTGTTAGCGCATTTTATTCATGATCATTCACCACGAAAAAAGCAACCCTTCATCGCAATTAATTGTGCTGCAATTCCTGAGCAAATGCTTGAAGCAACTTTATTTGGTTATGAAAAAGGTTCATTTACAGGAGCATATAAGTCAACTCCAGGAAAATTTGAGCAAGCGCAAGGCGGAACCCTGCTTCTCGATGAGGTGAGTGAAATGCCTCTAAGTTTACAAGCTAAATTACTTCGTGTTTTACAAGAGAAAGAAGTGGAGCGCATAGGCGCTAATAAAACAATAAATCTTGATGTACGAATTCTGGCTACAACAAATAGACAGCTTAAAGATGAAGTGAAGGCCGGACGTTTTAGAGAGGATCTATTTTATCGCTTGAATATTTTTCCATTACAATGGCATCCTTTACGAGAAAGAAAAAATGATATAATTCCCTTAGCTAATTATTTAATGCGCAAACATTGCCAACATAAGCAACCTGTCGTTCCAGTAATTAGCCCGACTGCACAAAAGTTGATGCTAGCTTATCCGTGGCCAGGAAATGCACGAGAGCTTGATAATGTGATTCAAAGAGCATTAGTGTTACAAACACAAGGTATTATCGAAGCAGAGCATTTACAGTTATCCTTAACAGCTCCTTTGGTTCCAGATACAAGCGCAACAGCGAACAGTAAAAATTTACAAGTCCATGAATTTGAATTGATCGAAAAAACATTATTAGAAAATGAGGGAAACAGACAAAAGGTAGCTGCTGTGTTAGGAGTAAGCGAGCGCACCTTACGTTATAAATTAGCGAAAATGCGTGAGGAAGGTTACACTGTATAATGCTTAAAATGTAGTATGAGCAAGCAAGCAATGGTATAGTATACAATCAATGAGCAACCGACCCCTAAGCGTGAGTAAAGTATTTAAACGAATCTGGATGTATTTAGCCGTCTTCATTATTTTTATGGCTGTTTTATCCAGTATCTTCCGTGCACTGACTCCATGGGCAAAAGAGTATAAAAGTGAGATTGAGCAACATTTATCCCTTCTTATTGGCCAACCTGTTACTATTCAAACTATAGAAACAGGATGGCATTGGTTTCATCCTGTACTTAAATTAAATCAAGTTACTTTAGGGGATGACTCAAACAATGATTTTCATATTAATAAATTATTAGTAGGAATTAATTTATTCAAATCATTATGGAATTGGCAGATACAGCCGGGTGTACTTTATATTGATGATATGCATCTTAATCTCCGAGAAAAAGATGCTCGTTGGACTATTGATGGTATTACCACAAATACGCTTAACAGCGATATGACTCCCGAAAAAACCAAACAAATTTTAATTTGGTTATCACAACAAGAGCATTTGATTATTAAGCATGTTTCAGCTTATTTTTATTTTAGTGATGGCGGTTTGATTCCAGTGGATGGATTAAATGTATCAGTAGCCAATAGCGGTGGATATTATAAGGTTAAAGGAGGAGCTAGACTTGCACAAACCAACAGTACTGATTTTCAACTATTAGGGGAGGGATACTTTGATCCTGAGCATTTTGAAGAGATAAAAGGGAGATTTTATTTTTCAGCGAAAAATATTGTACCTGCTCAGTGGCAAAGTTTATTCCCTCAAGCAACCGAACATTTGGAGGGTGGCAAAGGCAATATTGCTTTATGGGTAGATATGCGTCATGGCTCGATTACTTCAGTACAAGCACAAGTAGATTTTAAACGTTTGGCTTGGCGACTGCTGCATAGTCAACAAAGTCAATTGATTCAATCTTTTTTTGCAAACTTATCTTGGAAACCTGATAATGTAGGATGGCAGTTACTTGCTGATCATATTCAATTACGTATAGGAGGAGTAAGTTGGCCTGAAAATCAGATATTACTCAAATACAAGAAAGAGCAACAAAGTTATCAATTATTTGTAAAATCAATTATTATCGAGTCGCTATTGTCTCACGCAATTGATTGGCCTAAAAGCATGCAAGCCTTGTTGGATATGAAGCCACAAGGGATTTTACATGATTCTCAGATTATGATAACAGCAACTGCTAATGCCTCTAGTATTCCTCCCATTCCTCGTTTTAATTCGTTGAGCTTTGGTGCAGACGAGATACCCCAAATTCCGCTTGATAATGCACAAGGAGATAATAATCAGGTGGTTTTTAATGATTATTCCCTTAATTATGTTTTAACACGTTTTGAGCAGTTGGGGTGGAATGCAAAAGATTCCATTCCCGAAGTACATAACCTCTCTGGAGTGGTTAATTGGCAACCAGACCAAGGACGTTTAGAACTTGATTCTGAAAATACTTCCATAAAGGTTAATGGCTATCCGGAGCAGAATTTATTATTACTCAATGGCGCCTTTGACTGGAAGGACTTGAATGACGGTTTGCGCATTAGCATGGAGCGATTTGTCCTTAGTCAACCTGAGTTGACAATGAGTATGCAAGGTGCAGTTGATCAAGTAAGTCGTCAATCTATAGGCCATATTCGTTTGGGTGCAGAATTTTCCGGGAAAAATTGGCAGCAATGGGTTGCCTTTCTTCCTAAAGAATACTTGAAACCCAAATTATACCTCTGGTTAAAGAATGATTTAAAACATATTGCTGAGGCGAGTGGTCGGATTAAACTTAATGGTTTAGCGAAGGATTTCCCTTTTGATAACAATACAGGGGAATTTACTATAGACAGTTATGCCAGTGGAGGGGAGCTTGCAATCAATTCTAAATGGCAAGTTATAAAAGAAATCGATGGGTTTATTCATCTAAACAAGCGCAATTTAAATATTGATATAGTCCATGCTAACTTTCAGGGCGTGCCTGCGAATCAAATGCATTTGCGTATTGATGATATAGGAAAGAATAAAGAAAATTTGATTGTCACTGGGAAAATTGATGCATCAGTGCAAAAAATGATGAATTATGTTATGGCTTCACCTCTAAAGAAAAAGCTGTCTCTTTTAAACATGTTATCAGTCAAGGGTTCCGCACTGCTCAATTTAAAGGTAGAAGCTCCTTTATATCCTGAAAATGATACAGTGCTTGCTAAGGGAAATGTTGCTTTTAAAAATAATACACTCGTTGTAAATCATGAGCTAAGCAAATTTACCGTAAAGAATTTATCAGGTGAATTATTGTTTAATGAAACAGGAGTTATTGATAGTTCTTTGTTGGCTAATATTTTTGAAAATCCAATGAACATTAAAGTTCAATCTGTAAAACAGCCAAAACCTGCGACAACAATTACAGTTAATGGAAAATGTACCGTTGATTCGTTAAAGAATCAATTGAAAATACCTGTATTGGCTTTTGCCAATGGTTCTTTTCTGATCAATGCAGAATTGAAGCTAACCGATAAACCTTCTGAACCGGATAGCATTAATTTAAGCAGCTCTTTGGAAGGGGTAGCAATTCATTTACCTACACCTTTAGGCAAAGAAGCGGATGAAAAAATCCCATTAAATTTAACTATTGATTTTAATTCAAAAAAATCAATGCGGTTAAGAGGTAATTATGATACCCGTCTTAGTGCTGATCTTTTGTTTAAAGATGATAAACAGGGATTAGCTTTTAATTCAGGACAACTACGTTTTGGAAGTGAAAATGCAGTAAATCAGAATTTACCAGGGCTTGCAGTAGTTGGTTCCTTAAAAGGTTTTGATTTTCACGATTGGAAAGAGATATATGCTCAATTTGCGTCAACCCAAGCAAAAGCACCTTTATTAAATAAATTACGTATTATTCATGTAACAATTGATAAGCTTAGTTTTTTAAAACAACAATTTAATGCAATGATTGTTAAAGCAAAAATACTACCTAATCAGGATTGGTCTTTTAATTTACAACAAAAAATGATTGCTGCCGATTTAGTGTACCATGTGTCACGTAACGAATTAAGCGGTCATGTTCAGTATTTGCATTTGGATAAAATCAGTGTTGCTGATAGCAATTATGCGGATTCATTACACATACATCCAAATCAAATCCCAAATCTAAATTTGCGTGTCGATAACTTATCTGTGAATAAATTGCAAATTGGTAATGTTACATTGAAAAGTCAATCCAGTGCTGGAAAGTGGTCAATAAATTATTGTCAAATTGATTCTCCAGTATATCAGTTTGATGTTCAGGGAGAATGGACGGAGAAAAATAAAATCAATCAAACAAAATTGGATGTAAAATTAACTATGTCTCATTTATCCAAAACTTTAGAGCGTTGGAATGTAACTCCCGCAGTCCATGCTAAAAAAGGTTACATGGAGTTTCATGGTGGTTGGAAAAATAGAGTATATAATTTTTCTCTTGCCTCGTTAAATGGAGCAATGTATCTGCAACTTAAAAATGGAAGAATTACTCATTTAAGTAAAGCAACGGAAGAAAAACTAGGCTTAGGTAAATTATTAAGTATTTTGAGTTTACAGACAATTCCTCGTCGGTTGCAATTGGATTTTAGTGATTTGTCGCATCAAGGATATAGCTTTGACATTTTTCAAGGAAATTTTATTATCAACAATGGAATTATGAGTACACAAGACAGTTATCTGAATGGTCCGGTTGCTTATGCAGCTATGGAAGGGGATTTAAATTTATCCAAGCATACTTATAATTTGTATTTAAAGATCTCACCTCATATAACTGCAAGCTTACCCGTTGTTGCAACTATCGCAGGCGGTCCTGTTGCTGGTGTTGCAGCATGGGTGGCGAATAGTATTATAAGTCAAAGTATGCAAAAAATTTCTGCATACAGTTATAAAATATCAGGACCATGGCGTGAACCTGTCATTCAGCAACTTAGCATGGTGAAGAAATTAATGAACAGAGAGTAGTGGGTAATACGGATTAGGATTATTATGCATTTACATATATTAGGTATCAGTGGAACATTTATGAGTGCTCTTGCTTTACTTGCACGTGAAGCAGGGCATCAAGTTACTGGAAGTGATGCTAATTGTTACCCACCAGTCAGTGATTTGCTTGCAGCAAAAGGCATCACGTGGACTGAAGGTTATGAGGATACGCGTGTCGCATTACAAGCAGATTTAGTTATTGTTGGTAATGCAATTAAAAGAGGTATGCCTGTGCTTGAGGCAATTATGGAGTCAGGAATACCCTATACTTCGGGACCTCAATGGCTTGCTGAAAACATTTTGTCCAAATACCAAGTAATTGCTGTTTCAGGAACGCATGGAAAGACAACAACGACCTCTATGATTGCTTGGATTTTACACCAAGCGGGATTAAACCCTGGTTTTTTGATTGGAGGTGTCTCATCAGATTTTAAAACGAGTGCTTGTTTAGGTTCAGGGAAATGGTTTGTTATCGAGGCGGATGAATATGACAGTGCTTTCTTTGATAAGCGTCCTAAGTTTATGCATTATCGACCAAGAATCGCTATTTTAAACAATTTAGAGTTTGATCATGCAGATATTTATCCTGATCTTGCAGCAATTCAATTGCAATTTCATTATCTATTAAGAACCATACCGGCAAGTGGGGTTGCGATCAAACCTTGTAATGATAAAGCTTTAAATGAAGTTATTACTCGTGGTCAATATTCACGAATTGAAGATCTTGTTTTGGATGGTGATGCTCAATGGTCAGCAAAATTACTTGAAGAAAATGGTTCGATATTTAAAGTAGTGCATCAGGGGAAAGAGGTTGCGGAAGTCCATTGGTCCTTAATTGGCCGCTTTAATGTAGAAAATGGTTTAGCTGCGCTTGCTGCAAGTGTAAATGCTGGAGTAAATCCAAAGATTGCAGCTAAAGCTTTAGAACGGTTTACGCCGGTGAAACGTCGATTGGAAGTTCGTTCCAATAAACACGGTATTACCATTTATGATGATTTTGCACATCATCCTACCGCTATAATGCGCACTGTTGATGCTTTAAAACGCAGTAATAGGCATCAACGAATTTTTGCCGTTTTGGAGTTCGCATCATATACCATGCGCACTGGTGTTCATGTTACTGAAATGGCGCAAGCATTGGAGTCAGTTCATGGTGCCTATGTTTTAGAACCACAAGATTTTGATTTACATAAGACCCTAGATAACTGGATTTGTCCTTATACTATTTGTAAAAGCCATGATGAAATCGTTAACGAGGTCTCAAGAACGGTACAAGCAGGAGATGCTGTATTGGTTATGAGTAACCGAGGTTTTAATGGTATTCATCAAAAGTTAATTACCTCGATTGATGAGCGTTTTACAATGCAGCATTATTGAAAATAATTAAACCTAGAAAAAGCGGTTGGGTCTTTAGTTGTCACAGCAGGACCTAACTGCTTTCGCTTCTATATTATCCTAAATTCGGCAGTTGAATCTACACTACGCGTGCACACCGCGCTGATCCGTCTCGCTACGATTCAATTGCCGAATTTAGCATGATGCAGATAAAACTCAGGCATTAATTTAGAAAAAGAAACGCTTAATTCTTTTTATGTTCAATTCGTCAAATTAATAGTTGCAATATTTTTTATTGGTTGTTATAAAAAATGAAGGCGTTTACATTTTCGAACATAAAATGACGCGTTGCAGTTTTGCGGGTCACTATTTGCAGGAGAGATGCAATGACTCAATTTGCCCAATTTCAGCAAAAAGCAAAACGATTAGCAAAGTGTTTCGCAGGAACTGGACAACATGCGGGCTGTTTAAGTTTTTTTTCAATGTTACCTGACCATGTTGCCATGGATGATGCGAGCACCATAAGTTTTTTAGCTCAGAGCCTAGATGAGACTTATGACTTAATCAATTATGTTAAAGAGGTTAAAAGAGATCCTAAGTTAACGCTCGATGAGTTTAACGAATTTAGAACAAAAGTTATTATTGGAATGTATTTGGTAAAGTGGTTTCAATATAACTCAATAATCAAGAGTTACTTGCATCAGCCTTTGATTGATTTATTTCGAAGTCATTTGGGGGTGGAGTCCCTCGAAGAGATAGATAAGCGTTTCTTTGATTCTTGTCTGAGCGATCTAAGTTACTATTGTACTTTTGTCTATGAAAAACGTGAAGAAAAAATATATAGCGAACTAAATAAGCGATTGGGGGTAACAATTCAAAAAGAGATTCATGAGGCTAAACACTTATCTTTTCATAATGGTTCTTCAACAATGTATGATATTTACAGAGGGATCATTAATTCCTTGGGATTGAATATGTAATAAGGAGGTTGTATGACTTTTCCCCTACCACCATTTGCGACATTTAGAGTCAATACTTTTAACCTGGATACTGCATATTCTACTTTATTAGGCAGATATAAAGTGGTTGAAGCACAGAGTATGGATTCGGTGCAACAAACTAGCCTTGAGGTACTAATAGCCAGAACAAATGAAGTAATAAAATGTAAGACTGATAGAGAGAGTCAGCGTGAAGTATTTAATTTATTAGTTAATGAATTGCGGCAAATTTCCAAAGAGGATAAAGAAAAAACCAAACAAGGTACTTTGTTTTTATTAGGAGCATTAATTCATCGTTATTTTCGATTGATTAAAGAGTATGATGATTATAATGGTTATGCATCTTGGACCTATTTTGGTACCTGTGATGTAACCAATTGTAAATTGTTCTTAGCAATCAGAAGAGCATTACAATTTAAAGAAATAGAGCACATCCCTAAAAAGAAATTCAGAGAAGATGACTTAAAAATTCTTGATGTTGTCACTATTGTACGGGCACTAGAGGTTTTTCGAGATAATATGTTTATCGAAGATAAAGACAAAATTCCTCGATATATGAAGTATCCCCATTTTGCTCAAGATGCAAATTTCCAAAAATATTTGCAGGATATTATTGAGCAACAAACAAGACGCGGTGCTGCGATTTTACACAGATTTAAAGCAATTGCTTTCGTCCAATCTTTAATGAAGCAAATTGAAAATGAACGACAGCAGCTGGAGAAAGACATAGAAAAATGGTGCAAAGCAGTAGCAAAAGAACATAAAGATTTTAATGCTTTTAGGGTTTTAAGCGATGAGGCAATTAATTTAAGTCTTATTAAACATGTTGAATCAGAAAAATCAAGAAATATAATATTTGATTTATATTACACCCCATTAATCCAAGATAATCTTGAATCAACGGATCACAGTACATTTTTAGCTAAAATAAAGGATTGCTATGATCAGAAATGCAGTTGTAAACTGTTTGGCGGATATGCTTTGTTGCTACAACAACCAAGAGGATTGGATGACAATTTGCTGTTTACTTTTCAGAAAGCGTTAGGTCTTGAGAGCTCTTTTGATGAACTGAGCAAAAAGGATATACTTCATGGGATCAAATTTCTTAAGGAATTTCTTGAAAATGAACCAAATGTGATTTTAGATTGTGAGTTTTTTGGTGGAAGAGATAAAATGGATACTCTTATTGCACGATCAGAAAAAGAGTTGACCAAAGCATTATCCCAGGAGAGTTCAGAGTCATTAACCTTGTAATTTTCCAAAAAGAGTCCCGGATTGAAAAAATCATGTTCCGGGATTTAATTTAGGGGTGTCCTTTCAGGGCTATCCCACACGATTAAATTTTCCAGCTAAATCCATAACCGAAACCTTCATTTCGGCGGACAAATCTATCCCAAACCAATCATTGCATAGTGAGGTTGAGTCAAGATGATTCGATCTTACTCTGTTCGTTTCTTGGGAAACAGTTAATTTAATTCGGTCGTATTTTGTATTAGAAGACTGATAATACTTACTTAAGGTATTTGAATTATAATTGGTATTATAAGTAATTTTTTATTCATTTATAAAGTACTTTTGTGTTGGGCAAAATTAATTTTAAGTTAAAAGGAATATATATGTTTGATAAAACAAATCCTCTAAGTGACACGGGTTTTCAACAATATAAACAGGCTTTTCGAAATACATTTCTTTTAAATTTAGAAAACCATCTGAAGTTGCCATATGATCCAAAAGGCGCGGACAATCAACCGTATAAAGTCATAGAAAAATCAAAGAACACAGCGGCTACTTTTTCTCGTATATTTGATGAATACAAAGTTCCTTTACCCTCTTATGAGGAGTTTAAAAAATATATAGAAGCACCAAGTTGTATTGGTGCATATATGCAATCGTTAATGGATGAACTTGTACCTCAGATTTTAAATGAAGATAAAACGGCTTTAAATTCCAGAATAATTGACGCAATTAATCACAATAATAAAGACAATTACCGCCTCATGCTGCAAAAAGCAAATAATGACCCTAAACAACTTGCAAGACTTTTTATACAAGCAATAGTTGTTGGTTATAGTCAGCAAATGTTAGACGAAGTTAAGAAAGACCCAAACCCAGATACACAAATAGCATGGTTCAATAATGAGGGTGCTGAGTTTACAATAGTAAGTAGACTAGTGACCATTGATGGACTTAGTGAGTTTGCGCAGAAACCCTTACCCTTAGATGAAGAAGAACAAAGATCCCGTATGCAGAAGTTAATGGATGTATATGGAGGAGAGGAGAATGCCCCTAAAGCACTGAAGGATAAGTATCAAAGATTTAATGATTCTTTTGATATTAGCAAGATAAAAGCTCTTGAAGCTTATTTAGATGCATTAAACTCGGCCTTAAAAGAAGAGAATTTAAAAAATTTATCAGAAGAAAAAGTCCAAGAATTATATAAGTTAGTTGAAGAAAATATTTCTCTTGTTCCATTGGACGCATTGCTTCATAAAAAATGTTACCCAAAATAGGAATTTTTAGATTCGTTGCCTCATAAATAATGTTACCGAAGGAAGAAA
>NZ_LNYE01000027.1 GCF_001467695.1 Legionella gratiana | reverse complement strand
TTAAAGCCACAACGGCATCACAACTGTTCAAGCGTCTCAGTTCATATTCTAAACAACATCCATTGTACTGCGCCATAAAGGAATTTGGACGGATTATTAAAAGTCTGTTTATTCTTCGATATATTGATGATGTGGAATTACGACAGACTGTTGAAAAACAGTTAAATCGTATTGAGCTATCGAATAAATTCTCAAAAGCCATTCTGTTTGGTAACAACCAGGAAATTCAATACAGCAGCAAGGAGGAACAAGAAATGGTTGTTGGTTGCCAGCGCTTAATCCAGAATGCAATTGTATTATGGAATGAGCTATACCTTTCGCAAAAATTGGCTCTGTTAGAGGATGAAGCAAGCAGGAAAGCACTACTAACTATTATTCGCAATGGGTCGACTTTAATCTGGCATTATGTCAATTTGCATGGGGAATATGATTTTACTCAGGATATTGAAGAGCAGGGTATGTTGTTCGATATGGATAAAATATTGGCACTTAAAGTCGCTTAGCTATCTCATTGCCAGTTTGGGCTGGATATGCGGTAAAACCCAACTTTAGAAATCAAAGATCCTAATGTTGTTGCAACAAGTGGTGAAAAAATACACCCAATTATCACTTATACCGGGAATCCTGAGCATCAAGTAATAGGAACGGTTTTTGAAATAAGCTTCGAAGAGTTAATACAAGCTGATTCATATGAAGTTTCAGATTATAAACGCATCAAAG
>NZ_LNYE01000026.1:36513-41183 GCF_001467695.1 Legionella gratiana | reverse complement strand
TATAGAAATGATGCAACGTGCTTTAGCAAGCTTTCCTTCCAATGAAGAATGGTCTGGCTTTAAATCCGATGCAGCAAAAGCAGCTAAACGAGAAATGGATAACCTAAGACCGATTATTGAAAAGAAAATAGCGCTGCAAAGTCAACTTATCTCGTTGAAAAAATGCCAAGATGCACTAGAAAAACAACACGTTGCGGATGCCTTAAAAGCACTTGAAAGTATCTCCTCCGATAAAGACATGAGCACTATACCCTCGATAAGTAGTGACTTAAGGGAGAAAATCCAACACACAAAACAAGAGGTGACTGAAAACTTGGCTTCGCTGCAACGTGCCACCGTTACGTCCGTGCTCACTAATCCAGAGCACGTGAAGAAGCGTTATGAAACACTTATGACCAGCATAACCTCGCGAATCACGGCCCTGGACAAAGCAAAACTCGATAATATGACCCGCATTAAGAAGGAACTATCTCATTTTAATGTCTTACATGAAGAAGTAAAATTGTTGCGCAATGAAAAAGCGCGGCTGCAATCTGAGACCGAAACAGTTGATTTTACTGATGTCGAAAAATTAGAAGAACAGCTACGAACCATTCATAATAAATTATATGATGCCTATGTAGCCAAGGTGACAGAAAAAATTACCCTACTTGAACAAGAAAAACCTAAAAATCTAACTGCTGTGAAAAAAATAATTTTTAGTTTCAATGAACGACTTGCTGAAGTGGAACAGTTGCGTCAAGAAAAGAGGAGAATACACGAAGCAGCAACAGACCCGCTTAATCTGTCCGATATCGATGGATTAAACGATCGACTACAACCAGTAAATCAATATTTAGTTAAGGTATTAATGAGCAATATAAGAGTCTCCCTCAATCAAATGGAAGTAAACACGTTTGCCGAGCAGACCAAAGAGGCCCAACAAAATTTACAGATCCTCGATAAACTCGCAACAACACTGGATGATTCTGAGACAGCAAAAAGGCAAAAAGCGAATATCCTGAAATTAAACGAATTTTTTGGTGAGAAACAACAAGCCTATCCTGCAATGGAACAATTACAAGGGAAGAGTAAGACCTTAATTATACGGTTACGTGAATTATGTGAAGCCCATCAGAATCATTTAACAAAATCAAGAAAAGAAAAAACGGAAACAATCACTAAAAATCGTTGGATGCTTCAAGGACTTACTGATTTAGTAGGCCTAACCACTGATGAACGATCTCGCTTGGCTAATGAAGGGAAATTATTAGATCAATTTAAGGAAGATTTAAATAATGATACGTATGACCTACACGAACTTATCAATAACTTGGCTCAGAAAACTCCTGAAGAATTAGAGAACGCGATTGGAGTTTCTGCGGAGTGTGCTGATAAATTGCATGTACTTTTAAATCATCTAGTCCGTAGCACCACGTTTATGGCTAAAATCGAAGAACGCTCAAAATTAATCGACACTATTTTAGCTGAGATCGGCAAACAAATCATGCACTATGAACTCATTAAAGTTTATAAAGAACCGCAACAGAAGGTCATGTTTTAATTTGTTTTGCATTAGGCGACTCCTTACAAAGGTCTATTTTTCGGAGTTTTTCAGCCAATTCCCATAAATTCGTGAGGAGTATTTTCTTTGACCTAGGTTGAACCTCAGAAATCAACTCAAAATGAGTTTTGATGACTTAACGTTAACTTAATCAATTTAGGTTTATAATAAAAGACACTGTGGTTTCGTTAATTACAATCTGATTGAATTTTATATTATCCTATAAGAAATACCTACCCTAGCTCAGTGAAAATCAAACATACATTATTGAGAAGCAAGCTAGGTAACAAGTTTCAATTGGCTGTTTAAATTTGTTGAGGAAAATCAAAATGCCTGGATACGTACAAGGGGTAGAATTAACACAAGATGGTATGCACGCCATTTTCGAACGTATGGGACAAGATATTACCAGTGGTATCATTTACAATGGCAATCCTGACATAAGATTCGATAAACTAGACCAGCAAGGGTTTATGCCCATATTAACCGGTGTGAGTCCAACACAAGAATCCGGCCACTGGATCATGTTAATTAAAGGCAAAGATAATCAATACTACCTCTTTGATCCCCTGGGTGAAGATTCAGGAAAAGGTTATCAAACCATCCTCACCAGAAAACGAAAACTACCTGAAGGCGCTACACTATCTGTAATTCCAAATGGCACTGGATTAAACATGGGCTTATGCGGCTATTGGGTTGCTTCTGCAGGAGTAAGGGCACGTACAGCATTAATAGGTGATAATCCGCCAACCCTAGAAAATCTCGGTCTAACCATCACTCAGGACATGAAAAATGAACTCGCTGGAAATGGGTATGGGGAAATTACCCGTTGGTTACGAGCAGTTACACCTGAATTCCCTGTAGGTGGCGGGGGACATACCGAGGCAACTGCACTAAGACGTGCTACAGAAAAAGAGTTACCCAAAGAAAGCTCTGCTCCTATTTTAACCGGTAAAACGACGACTCCTAAAAAAATCGCTGTTTCTAAACCTGCTCTAAGTAGTACTTTATTGGAGAATGATGACGATGTGCGCAGTGCCATAGAATATGTGCATCAAGAATATTTACGACATCCCTATCCTGGACCATTAAAAGATCCAAAAAATCCAAAAGGAGAACGACTCCGTCCAAACGAAGGACCTGATCGAGGAACTCACGGCCTTGCACATACAGTACGCACCATGGCTTGTGCTGAAGTAATGGTCGAAGAAGCACGTAAAGCAAAATTCAGAGGAGAAAAACTAGGAACAGCCCAAGATGGCCGAACATTGGCCGATGTTACCCCAGAAGAACTGAAAAAAATTCTAATCGCACAAGCGTTCTTTGTGGTAGGAAGAGATGATGAACGCTCTGGGTTTAATGAAGATCGTACCAGAAATTTTTATGCGGAATATCATAAAAAAAGTGAAGTAGCTTTCAGAAAATACGTTGAAGACAATAAGCTCATTGGCAAAATCTTCACAGATCAAAAGGAAGTGGATCAATATGCTGCAATTATTCTTGACGAAAGTCATAGTTGGGATCAAACCCCAGCACATATCTTGATAAACCAAGGCCATATGGTGGACTTAATGAGAGTCAAGGCACCTCAAGAACCCGTATTGGAACGCGCC
Source organism: Legionella gratiana (assembly GCF_001467695.1). Classification (GTDB taxonomy): domain Bacteria; phylum Pseudomonadota; class Gammaproteobacteria; order Legionellales; family Legionellaceae; genus Legionella; species Legionella gratiana. The sequence goes on along the minus strand of NZ_LNYE01000026.1, from coordinate 38,027 downwards.
TACTATACACTTAAAAAATCTGTAGGCCCGCAAGGAGCTGAAGTTGTTCTCAAAACACATCGCGAATTTTTCTTGGCTACTGGAGCCGTTGTTCCACAGTTCAACCCCGAAGCAATAGAGGATCCCAGCCGAGGCGGACCTTATGAAAATCCATACAGCGGGGAAAAATACGTTGTAGAAGAAGATAACACTCCAAATTACAAGAATATACGACGCATCAATTCTAATTATCAGCTGAAAGATAAGGAGCGATTCGTAACTATCAAGGAATATTATGCCATTCCTGAGATACAGCAAGCTTTTCCTGGTTATAAAACTTATTTAGAACCATCCTCTTATTATTTACCCACTGCTTTTGCGAGAACATGTGAACAGCAACCTACTACTTGTTTAGACGCTATTCAACAAGCCCGCTCAAAAGTAATCATGAGTACAATCAAAGATACATTGCAGTCCGATCCCACGAAAGCAAAAAGAGTATCTCATATAGATGAAATTGCCGCTGCACGTATTATCCAACAAATCATGGCCAATCCTGAAATCATTCAAAACGATCATATTCTTTTAAATGGCCAACGACTCGAAGAATCATTCTTTCGTGATTTATTGACTAAATGCGATATGAGCGTTGTTGGTTCATTGTTACATGATACCGATATCAATAACATCGACAAGCTAATGCAACATGAGAAAGATACTGAATTTCATCCGACTGACTCCAACGAACCAGTAAAGAAACTTGGAGACACCTGGGACAAAACGATTAGACAAAAGAACAGTAGAGAAAAAGATCAGATCAAACATGATTTAATTAGCCTCATGCAAAATAATGGCTGGTACTATACTCGCGTCAATGCAATTGCCCAAAATAAGGATAAAGACTCGACATTTAAAGAAGTATTGATTGCTTCATTACTGACTCCTTTGGCCAATAAAGCACTGATAGATACAAAAAGCTCGGCTCATTCATCACCAATACTGTTCCACGGCTTAAACATGCCACAAGACTTGCAAAATAAATTGATTAAGCAAGCCAACACCATTATTGCAAATACGGAAAACCATCTCTTTACCGCTCTTTCTACTCACGCTTTTATGCCAATTAAGTTAGATGACTTAAAGGAAAACTCGTCCAAAATAGAGACATCAGAGATAATCTTCGATTCAAATACACTCTTTGAAATCAGTGATCCTGAAAAGTTACTACCATCACCGTTTGGGTCTCATACATCTGATTCTAAAGATGGGTTTTCATTGGATTTACCCGAGAATGTAGCCTTAGTTCCAACTAAAGTAGCTCTTGATGGTAAAACTTCAAGTGGAGCAGATAGATATATTTTTAATTTTGTTGCGGTAAGAAATCCCGATTTTGTACCAAAGCATGAAATTGGTTTCGCTGCTGCGCCTATTTTTAAGATGTCAGGTGCAAAAGTAGCGCAAGCAATAAATGCGGTACACGTAGAAAATAAAGAAATTCATGAAACCTTAAATAAAAAATTAGAAACGTTACGAGC
>NZ_LNYE01000026.1:0-36503 GCF_001467695.1 Legionella gratiana | reverse complement strand
TTCGCTGCAACGTGCCACCGTTACGTCCGTGCTCACTAATCCAGAGCACGTGAAGAAGCGTTATGAAACACTTATGACCAGCATCACCTCACGAATCACGGCTCTGGACAAAGCAAAACTCGATGATACAACCCGCATTAAGAAGGAACTATCTCATTGTAACGTTCTATATGAAGAAGTAAAATTGTTGCGCAATGAAAAAGCGCGGCTGCAATCTGAGACCGAAACAGTTGATTTTACTGATGTCGAAAAATTAGAAGAACAGCTACGAACCGTTCATAATAAATTATATGATGCCTATGTAGTCAAAGTAACAGAAAGAATTAGCGTACTTGAACAAGAAAAACCTAAAAATCTGACTGCTGTGAAAAAAATGATTTCTAGTTTTAATGAGCTACTCGCTGAAGTGGAATCTTTACGTCAAGAAAAAATAAAAAAACTCGAAGCAGCAACAGACCCGCTTAATCTGTCCGATGTCGATGGATTAAACGATCGATTACAACAAGTAAATCAATATTTAGTTAAGGTGTTAATAAGCAATATAAGGGTCTCCTTCAATCAAATGGAAGTAAAAACGTTTGCGGAGCAGACCAAAGAAGTCCAACAAAATTTACAGATCCTCGATAAACTCGCAACAACGCTGGATGATTCTGAGACAGCAAAAAGGCAAAAAGCGAATATCCTGAAATTAAACGAATTTTTTGTTGAGAAACAAAAAGTCTATCCGGCAATGGTACACTTGCAATTCAAGAGTGAAGCCCTAATTATACAATTACGTGAGTTATGTGATGTTCATCAGAGCTATTTGGCAGAATCCAGAAAAGAAAAAACGGAAACAATCACTAAAAATCGTTGGATGCTTCAAGGACTTACTGATTTAGTAGGCCTAACCACTGATGAACGACCTAGCTTGACTAAAGAAGGGAATTTATTAGATAAATTTTTAGATCAATTTAAGAAAGATCTAAATAATGATAAATGTGACATCAAAGAACTTATGAATAAATTAACGAAGAAAAGTCCTGATAAATTAAAAAAAGCAACTGGAATCTCTACGGAATATGCTGAGAAATTGCATACTCTCTTAAAACAACTAAGCCATAGTACAACATCGGTCGATAAAATCGAACAACGTTCAAAATTATGCGATGACATTTTAAGTGAGTTCGGTAAGCAGATATCAATGCAACAAGTCGTTAAAGAACAAATTCCACAAGATATTCTTGATTTTGATTATTTTTAACTCCTGAATTTCTCTCACGAAAGTCTTTTCCCGATATTCTGCGGTCAACCCGCAGAAATTCGTGAAGAGCTTTTCTTTTAATTTCAATGTACTGATTAAATGTGAATGAGACATCCTCTATCTTTAAACCAAGCCTTCACTTCCTCAAAACGAACAAAATAAATTCTGTATGTTTATTTATAAGTTAACTTTGCCTTAACTATTTCGGACTTATAATAATAAAACAACATGGTTATTTTAAAATCATAATGAAAATTATTTAAAATATTATTCGAGGAAAATAAAATGCCTGAATATGTACAAGGGTTAGAATTAACTCAAGATGGTATGCGTGCCATTTTCGAACGTATGGGACAAGATATTACCAGTGGTATCATTTATAATGGAAATCCTGACATACGTGTAGATGTACTGAATCAGCAAGGATTTATGCCCATATTGACCGGTGTTAGTCCAACACAAGAATCCGGCCATTGGATCATGTTAATTAAAGGTCAAGGTAATCAATACTACCTTTTTGACCCCCTGGGTGAAGGTTCAGGGAAAGGTTATCAAAAAATTCTCGCTAAAAAACTACTTGAAGGTGCTACATTATCTGTGATTCCCAATGGTCCTGGATTCAATATGGGCTTATGCGGTTATTGGGTTGCTTCTGCAGGGGTAAGAGCCCATACGGCATTAACCGGTGATAATCCCCCAACTTTAGAAAATCTAGGTCTAACCATCACTCAGGACATGCAAAATGAACTCGCTGGAAATGGGTATGGTGAAATCACCGGTTGGCTACGGGCTGTTGCTCATGAATTCCCGGTAGATGGCGGTGAACAAACCGAGGCAACCGCGTTAAGGCGCGCTACAGAAAAGGATTTACACATTGAAATCTCCGCTCCTATTTTAACCGGGGAAAAGACCACTTTTAAAGAAATTCTTACCCATCCTACTACTGCATCACTAACGGCTCCTACGTCTTCGCTAGACAGCACTTTATTGGAAAATGATGACGATGTCCGCGGTGTTATAGATTATGTCCATCAAGAATATTTAAAACATCCTTATCCTGGTCCATTAAAAGATCCAAAAGATCCAAAAGGTAAACGACTCCCTCCAAATGAAGGTCCTGATCGAACAAATCATGGCCTTGCGCATACGGTACGCACTATGGCTTGTGCTGAAGTGATGGTCGAAGAAGCACGTAAAGCAAAATTTAGAGGAGAAATACTAGGAGCAGCAGAAGATGGCCGGACATTAGCCGATGTTACCCCGGAAGAACTGAAAAAAATTCTGATTGCACAAGCCTTCTTTGTAGTAGGAAGAGATGATGAACGCTCTGAGTTTAATGAAGATCGTACCAGAAATTTCTATGCGGAATATCATGAAAAAAGTGAAGCAGCCTTCAGGAAATACGTTGAAGATAATCAACTAATCGGCAAAATATTCAAAGATCCCAAAGAAGTAGACGATTATGCTGCGATTATTCGCGACAATCCCCAGAATTGGGATGGAACCCCAGCACATTTCTTGATCCATCAAAGCCATCTGGTGGACTTAATGAGAGTGAAAGCACCTCAAGAAGTAGTAGTGGAAGATGTCTATAATACACTTAAAAACGTTGTAGGTTCATTAGGTGCTGAGGTCGTTCTCAAAACGCATCGAGAGTTTTTTTTAGCCACCGGTGCTGTGGTTCCCCAATTTAACCCTGAGGCCATAAATGATCCAACCCGAGGAGGACCTTATGAAAATCCCATGAATGGTAACAAATACGTTATGGAAGAAGGTCAAGTTCCAAATTTTAAGAAAGACATGCGAAGTGTAGATAGTGAGTATCAACTAAAAGATAAGGAACGGTTCATAACCATTAAAGAATACTATGCCATTCCTGAGGTACAACAATCCTTTCCTGGTTATAAAACATACCTAGAACCATCATCCTATATGATTCCAACTGGTGTTGCAAGAAGATGTGAGCAACAACCTGCTCTTTGTCTAGGTGTCATCCAAGAAGCCCGTACAGCAGTCAAAATGAAAGCGATTAAAGATCCCTTTCAATCGTCTTTAGATAAGATACGAAGACAAGCTAATGTAGATGAAGTTGCTGCTGCACATATCATCCATCAAATTATAGCTAATCCTGATGTGATTCAGAACGATCATGTTCTTTTAAATGGTCAACGTCTCGAAGAGCAATTCTTCCGTGATTTATTGGCCAAATGCGATATGGCGATTGTAGGCTCCCTATTAAATGACAACGATATGAATAATATTGATCGTTTAATGCAACATGAACGAAATACGCTCTTCCACTCAACCGATCCCAAAGCACCTCTAGTGAAACTTGGAGAAACCTGGGAAAAAACAATCAGGCATAAGAGTAGTGATCGGAACCAGATCAAGTACGATTTAGTTTACCTCATGCAAAATGATGCCTGGTATTACAGCCGTGTCAATGCAATTGCTCAAAATAGGGATAAAGGCTCAACATTTAAAGAAGTACTGATTACTGCATTAATGACCCCATTAACCAGTAAAGCATTAGTAGATACACACGGTAAAGCTAATTCACCAAAACTATTGTATCGAGGATTAGGTTTTCCAGAAGACTTTAAAAATAAGCTCATGATTCAAGCAAATACCATCATTGCAAATACGACAACCGATTTTTTTACGAATCATTCTCCAGAAACCTTTATGCAGATCAAGTTGAATAACTGCAGTAAAATTTCTTCTAAAACGAACGCAAGTAATTCTACAAATATTGAAGTTCCAAGAATGTTTGGCGCTAACACAATTTTTGAAATACACGATCCGGATGGCCTGCTTCAAGCAAAACAAGTGGGAAGACATCAAGCAGGAACTGAAGATGAGTTTTCATTTTATTTACCTGAAGATGTAGCATTAATTCCCATTAAAGTCACCGCTGATGGCCAAGCGAGTGTGATGGTAGATGATGAGGTTGTAAACCAAGATCGACATATCATTACCTTTGTCGCCATAAAAAGCCCCGATTTTTTTCCGCGCCCTGAAAGCGGATTTGTTGTTGAGCCTCTGTTAAGGATGCATACTATACAGTTAACGGAAATCAAAAATACGGTTGAGCGAATAAGCAGAGAACCTGACTTACAAAGTATTTTTACTTTCCAAGAGCAGGTAGGAATCGTGCCATATTCTGATTTATCTAACGCATATAAAGATTTTATGCAAAAAAATATTGCGCCTGCATTAGAACAATGCCTCAATGCTTTCTTAAATGGTAATGATGACGATCTGAGTAATGCCTTAAAAATCATTCCTGAGGACAAACAATGGGCTAACTTTAACTTTGGAGAGGCAAGACAAGCAAAAACCCAGATGGATGCCATTAAAAAATCGATACTTGAAAAACAAACACTCTTAGCTTTAACACAATGCGGGAATGCTTTAGCAAAACAAAATATCGTTGGTGCATTGCAGGCACTCAACAGCATTCCTTCAGATAATGAAATGAGTAGAGTTACTTCGATAAGCAATAACTTACGTGGACAGATCCAAAACGTAAAGCAGACATTGACTGAAAATTTAGGACAGCTTCAGCGTGCAGTAACTACACCAATAATCACCAATCCTGAAAAAGTGAGAGCGCGTTATGCAACACTGATAAACAATGTAACTCAAAAAATTACTGCTATTGAACAGGCCAAACTTTCTGATGCAAGTAGTATTAAAAAGGTAATCTCTAGCCTGAATAATCTTCAAGAAGAAATAAAATTACTACGTAATGAAAAAGAACGGCTGCATGTGGGTACAGACAAAATTGATTTTGCCGATATCGAAAAATTAGAGGAGCAATCAAGAGAGTTACACAATGAATTATATAATGCTTACGTAGCCGAAGTTACGAAGCAAATTGTAACGATTGAAACCGAACGAACTCAGAAAATTCCTGATGTATCAAAGATGATTCTAAGTTTTTATGATCAACTCGCTGAAGTAGAACAGTTGCATCAAGAAAAAATCAAAAAACAGGATACATCCAAGGACTCGCTAGATATATCAGATATTGAAGGATTAAAAGGTCGATTACAGACGCTCAATCAATATTTAGTTGGAGTCATGTTAACCAAAACTCGAGTTTTAATCAATCAAATGGAGGTCACAACCTTTCAGAAGCAGGAAAATGAAGCAAAACATAATCTGAAACAACTAGATAAGCTTGCAACAACATTGGATAATTCTGTAGCAGCACAAAAACTAAAAGATCAGATTGCACTAGTGAAACAAAGATTGATTGAGAAACAGAATGTCTATCCTGCAATGGTCCAATTACAATTTAAGAGTGAAGCGTTAATTATACATTTACGCGAACTATGTGGGATTCATGTTGATAAACTCGCCCAAAAAGGAGGGGAATTAGATCAATTTAACAAAGAATTAAATAATGATACGTATAATGTACAACAGCTTATCAGGGAATTAGTTAAGAAAAGTCAATCTGAATTAGAAGAACTAATCGGAATATCTAAAGTGGATGCAGAAAAATTACATTCCGTGTTAACTGATTTATCAAAGAAAAACACTACCATCGAACTAATCGAGCTCTGTTTACAAAAAGTTGATGAAATTTTACTTGATCTCAGTAAGAAGGCTATGGAAGTAGAAATCACTAAAGTTACTCCGACAGATGATCGAAGAAGTATCTATAGATATTGATAAGCTGTTAAAAATCCGACCAATACAAGGGGTGAAAATTTGTTCATTTAATTCACCCCGGTCTTGACATCAGTTGTAGTAGTTCAAATTACATTACTCACATCATTAATAGAACTATTTTCCTTTGACACTAATTTTTTATGGTCTAAATAACTTCGCCAAAAACTTTGTATGGTCTTTGCAGCAAAATGCTTTTCGACTTTTTTAAAGCGCATATCAATATCGGTAATCATTTCTGATGAAGAATGATATTTAAGCTTAATTTCTTCATAGTATGAGAGGGCAAGTCTCTTTTGAAAATGGCAACCAGGTCTAGCCATATCCAATAGTTTCGCGACAGCCTGGTAGCACTCTTCTGCACCATAATTATGCACCATTAATTTCTCAGTTTGCTCTATTTGCTTGAAAAATTCTTTATCAAGCTGCATCGTCCCTTCAATAAGAGTAACAGTAGCATACAGGAGTTTTTCTAATTCTCTTAAAGGAAGCTCTTGATTGTACCCCCCTAAATCCTGATTAACCCCATCAACCGATAGACCTATACCAGGAGTTAACTCACTATTTACTTCATAACCTGCTTCACCAGGGTAAAGTACATACTGTTGCATTCTCATCTCTGATTCATCCAGGCTTGCATAATCAGGAGTCATCCAAAATTGTGTTTGCAACAAATGATTGCTCATCTTTGCACGCTGATTTAATAATGCAAGGGCTCTGGAATGAGGGATCCCTGTCATTAAAGTAACTGCTTCAGCGCAGCTATCAAACATTAATTCCGTCAATTGCTGCCATATATGTTGTTTCATAGACGGATCTATTTTTCGAGTCACCTTATCTCCATAAGAGCCTAGTATTAATTGTATTACTAATAAATACTCCGCAATTGTGTTAAGGTATAAATAGTTACCAAATAGTTTTCGTTTCCCAGTATAAAGTGAGCTTGCAGTATCATTCGACGAATCAAAAAAGGTCTGATGATATCCACCAGTCAACAATTCTGAGAAGTATTTCTTTGTAAATTCTGAGCTAGTGAATAAGTTCGTTATTGGAAGACTATCCCCAAGATCAGCGAGTCCACTAGCGCGTAGATTGACAAATTCCACTGCTTTTTGCCATTTATCAAGTCGTCCTAATTGCGATTGAAAAACACTTAGGAGTTGAACCAATGCTTGGTATCTTCCCTTATCCACTCGCTCTTCCTCGGAAGAATGAGTATGAAATATATCTGCTAACTGAGAAAATACTATTCCTTCTCTGAGAAGTACAAAAAGATCATGAACATTTTTTTTAACTGATGCAGTAAAATCCCTAAAGCTCTGATGTTCATCATGTAAATACGTAAAATAAGAAACCGGTGCTTTATAAACATAAACTTCGAGATCTGTTGTATCACTGATGAGTTGCAAAAACTGTTTATTGCTACATTGTTCCAGAATCTCTGATCTCTTAACCGAATATTGTCCGAGTGGTTTTGGTAGTTGGCTTTGTAAATCTAAACGGTTTTGGTGTTTCCGCAAATAATCCGCCATTTGGAATTCTTCGGTGAGACTTGATTTAGGCTCACCTTTTTTTTGCACTTTTACAGCAATCAGCTCTCCCGATTCATCAGTAAAAAGCAACGTTCTACCTTGTATGCGCAATAAATTACTCTGATTCATCATATAACGAAAATCAGTGTCAACAATCCCTTTACCTTCTTGGTAGTAATGTTCTGGTCTAAACGTTACTTGTTTCGGTTGAGTCCGCAGTAATAAATTATCAGTTATGGTTGCATGATAATAATGTGTTTTTTTGCTGATATTATACATGGGATTTAAACTTGAATCCTCTTCATAACTATGAGTAAGCCACGACATATAAATCGGATTAGGGAAGAAAAAAGCGGGTGAATCTTTGAATTGTTGGATAAATGCATTTTGATTGCGCGTTAATGTTCCCTTATTACTGTCAATAATAAATGAAACCATGAAATTAGAATTTGTTGATTGATTTTTTAACCATTGAACAATAGGAAATTCACTCTCTCTAGTATATTCATTAATCCTAGACCATATACTTGGTTCTTTACTCTTAAGATAGCTAGCAAAAAGCTGTTCTAAAACAACTAAATGACTTTTCTCGGTTTGACTTTGTGCAACAGCAGCTAAGGATTTCAATAAAAGATAGTGTCCAGCAAGAGCTTGCGGAGAAATTTCTTTTAATTTGTTTGCCCTGATGCATTTATCCACAGAGAGAACGTAAATTTGGATCAATTCACTCCTAGTGGTTTCAAATGGAATTTCATTTAATCGAATTGGCCGCCCACTTACCATCTTAAATGCTGGCAATAAAGACTTATCATGGGTATCTGTTTCTCCTATCTTCGCAAAACGATAGTGTCCTACCGGTTTATCTAATGATTTTAAGAGGCTAATTTTCTGTAACTTCGTCTTTATGGATTTCTTCCCTTCTCTGAGATGCTCTTGTTCTTCAGTTGTTCCAGTTTCTTCTATCACACGCTCTTGTTTCATAATCTTTTCGGTTTTTTCTAGTTGGTGTTTTACAGAAACAGAGGGAGCAAGGTGTTTCTGCTGTTCAGAAACATCTACTGTAAACTCAACTCCTCTATTTAATGAGACACTCCCCACTTTCTCAAGAGCAGTAACTTGAAAATAATCAACGAACCATTTTTTTAAATACTCAAACATGACACATCCTTAATGATTTAGAGAGATATAAGCAGTCCTCCTTTAAAAATGCTTAAATGGTATAGTTAGAATCAACTTGCTTCTCAATATCTGTTTTCACTGTTGGACTAGTCCATAATAATTGCTGCAAAAATTTTGTTAAACAACACCCACTTCCTGTCTTTTCTCTTGGTTCCGTAATTTCTTGTTCTTGTGGAACTGAAGTTTTTTGTTGCGGCGGAAAATTAATGACAATTGGGTTTTCTTCTTCTTTTTCATCTTCTTTATCAATAATATCTTTGATATCAAAATCCTCTAAAGCACGCTCATCCTCCATCCCTATAGCTTTCTGATGATACCAATCCGGAGTATTTACAGTTTTTAACGCTTCATAACACCCTTCTACTGAAAATCCAGCCTGCCCCGTTTTCTTAGCATCAGCTTCTTTGCCATCTACTTGCAGAAAACCTATAAGTTCTTGTGCTTTTTCAACTCGATCACACTCAATGCCCAAATGAGGCCATTCTGTTGAATCAATATAAGGAACGCCTTCACCTGTAGCAGCAAAAAGTCCTCGGGCAAAATGAAGAATATCTAAACCATCATTGCGTCCAAACAAGTGAATCAATGTAGGCACAATTCCCATACTACCTCGCGAATGACCTATAAATACCTCAACAGGGCTTTTACAGCGCATTAAATCAATCATATGAGAGAGATGAATAAGGTAACCTTCAGCTGTGGAATCAAAATAATCACCCTCCCGATCTTCAATGCAACGCGCGTAAAGTTCGATTTCTTTCTCTGAAAATAAATGGGTTAAATGATGACGAGCGTATGATGCGAAATGCTTCGCACCGTAACGATGATAGCGATGATAAGCATCTCCATATGAAGCTTCGCTTGCACGACCAGCTACAAAAAACAATTGAGCAATATTCAACTTCTTGAGATCCAATGGAGTTAAATCCGCAATAGTTCGCCCATCGCGACACATATGAGGATGAAGTTGTCTTTGTGTCGATTCATACATTAATTGGCTGTACATCAGTGTACGCATTGTATGAGCAAGACCATGAATAGGCCGGTGAAGTGTTTTACCCTCTACTTGAATAGAACGCTGCAAATTATGTCCATCACCAAGTGCATTGGTTGCTGTAGGATTCTTATAATTAAACTCCCATTCTGGCCCTACCTCGGTGTAAGGTTGCGACAACAGATTTTCATAAACATATTCAGCTACTTTAAGCACTTCCGGATCGAGGGTTATGGGCATTTAGGTATCCTTATATTTAAGCATAATCTTTAATATTACAATAAGCGCAATTATTATTCAATATGAAAATATTTATTATTTTTTGAAAAAAAAGTCATATTGATGTACTCATTTCAACTTCATATAGATAGCATTTATTTTTACTGAAAGCCATCTTTTTTTAATCAATGAAAACTTTTTTTAATCATTAAGTACTTCTTAATATCAGCTTAATATATAGAAGTTATACTAATGGGGAAAATAGTTGATTGTGAGTTGCTGACATGCCTAAACACTTAAAATTTAAAGAACCAGAAGCTTGTAACTATGTATATATAGATAGTGAAAACAGAGTGCATTTAATGATGCCTATTGTAGCAGGAGAGGGAGTTGGTACTGATAATACATGTGAAACGGGTCTTGAATTAAGAAGTTTTTTTCATGGTTTTTCTGAAGAAAAAAGAAAGTCGGCTATAGAAGAGCTTGAACTTTATAAAAAGCAACTTGAAGAAGACATTTTGGCTATCAATACGCAAAAAGAACTATCACCACTTGCCTATAAAGATCTTCTGAATGAGAAAAAACATCGACTGGTTCAAATCGAAGAGTACATCAAATTAGTTGAACTAATCAAACAAAAATATGACACAGATGGAACAATAGCAGGGCTTGATCGAAAATTTGCTCCAGAACTTCCTCCCGGTGTGTGTAAGGTAATTGAAAACTCTAAAAATGCTTTTGCTGTTCGTTTATCACCGGATGATCCAGACTCATACACACGTTTTGATAAACCCTTATTTAGTTTAAAAAGAAATCAATCTAGGTATGAGCGACATTTAGGAGGATTTAAACGAGTTACCGAAGGATTTGTGCATCAATTCCGAACTAAGAGTTTAGAAAAAATCAAATCTGAAAATAAGTTGGTCAAAACAAAAACTCCTCAGGAACAACTTATAGAAAAAGTTCTGACTCAAATAAAAGATGCTGAACACTTTAAGGTATTAGGCAATAAAGAAAATTTTAATAAACTCAAAAAACTTGTAGAACAGGAGTTAACCGAACTCAACATAGATATCACTTTGAACGCTAAGAAAGGTATTAATGGCGAAGCAGCAAATATCAATTTAGAGTTTGTCAGTATGGTTTTAATGCCTGACGAAAATACAGAATTAAAAGAATGGGTTGAGTCACTTATTGATAACATCACGGAACCACAACAATGGAGTAATTTACCAACCAAAACCAACATTTTCTACGAGAAACCTGATCCAGATTATGCTCAGATTAAAAGGGATGGCAAAGAAAAAGGTGAAGGCCAAGCCGAAGCGGAAAAAGAGAAATTCGTAAGTTACATGAGTATTAAAACTCAATTTTTGTTAGGTCAAATTAATATTTATTGTAAATCACACGGATTATCTGATCAGAATTTTGGTACTTTTTTCGACACCGAGACTCATGCTTCAAAAATTTCAGAATTAATAATAGATGCTCTTGGTAAAAGTGATGCGATAGAACCTATTATATTCAACTATATCAATGAAAATAAAGATGCGCTTGGTTTAAGTGCACCTTTAACAGAGGTAGAGCAAGAAGCAATAATCAAGAAATTCAATCTCGATTATAATGAAATTAAAACTATGCCACATTTCGACGAGTTCTTCGTATTGGATCAAAGCAAGACAGACAATATGTATTTACATTTAAGAAGAATAAGTTGTCATTTTTTAGATTTCTTTACTCAACAAACGGACAATGCACATCCCTTGCCTCGAGAGTTTGAAAATTATTCAGAGCATCTTCGGCTAAAATCTTCTTCCGCTAAGTTAATTCAAACAAATGATATTGTTGTTAATGGACATAATAATATTGAACGATTCAAATTGAAGGTATTGCAATTACTCGATAAAAAACCCGAAGCATTAGCAGACTACTTAATAGCGAAATCCTCTTCTGGTACTCCTAACTACTCAATGCTTTCATTAGATACACAAAATCCAATCGCGTTCAGTAGACATTGGCCCATGATTGAAAATCAGATAAAAACCTCAGAAAATATTTCTCAACCTGAAAAAAATTACCTTATCCGATTACTGGATCCAAAGAATGTCACCAAAGAAAATAATATTGTTATTACATGGGAAAAACATTCGAAAAAATCACTTCTCGATATAGAGTTAGGGAAAATTGCACAGGGAATGGAGGATACGGTAACAAAATACAACAGCAGAAAGGATGAAAGCCGAGGTTATAGATTCCTTAAATGGTTTAAACAAAATACTTCGCGTAAACAACAATGTGAAGACTTACTGAAAATCTCTACTGAAATAAAAAAACTTCTTTCTAATAAAGAGATATCCAAAGAAGAAATACTGGAGAAAATTGTCAAATCGATAAATACATTAGATCGCATTGATAAAGCCATCTCTGGAGAAAGAAATTGGATGAAGAGTGGACTTCAAATGAAAATTCGTACATTTCGTACTGATTTAGAAAGATTATGTGATTCTAAGCTTAACTTTGAATCCGATAAAATACAGAATGAAATTTCCAAAGTACATAATACACAACTTGCCCAAATTAATAATGAAGAAATTAGAGAAATAGTTAAGGATTTGCCTGTCTATTGTCACACAGATTCAGCGATTAATTTTTTCAAAACATTGTCTCCACAAGAAGCGGTTAAAGTAGCAAGTTATATCAATCTTCATTATCTTGATTTTAATGGTACTTTAAACAAAGAAACGCTTTTATTTCGAGACATTCCTGATCTCTTTAAAGAAAAAAATCAGGCACTCCTTGAACAATTAAAAACAAATGAGTGTATTACCGAGGAGATTGCTGAAAAACTCAGTGACTTAGTAGATAAAATTCGTCCAGAACTATTTACCGAAAATAATATTCAGGTATGGTCGACTGATATTAAAGTACTTGAGGATTCGAAACACAGCGAACTACTTGTTACAGTTGCTGATGCCATCGCTCTAATTGCTGACGGTGAACGCTCCATTAAAGGAAAATTAACCGAGCTTGAAGCACTTTCTATTCAATTAGAACAGGTTAAAGATAGAAATACTTTACCTATAACAGTGCAAGATAAGCTTGCTCAATTTGAAAATGTGACTTTAAAAGAAGCGATTAGAACAGCTAAAGCAACAACGCTTAGAGATACAATAGAATATAATATACCTATAAGTAGCGATACTGTAACTTCTCAAGCAGAAAGGAATAACCCAACAGGTAGTCATCAAACAATACAGCATAACTAACTTCATGTGTGTCTGTAATCTGAGAACTCTATAAAATATCTCAGATTGCAGACTTATATTATTTCAACTACTAGGCATTCGACGACTTCATAAAATGATCATAAATAGCGCGGCTCGCCAATGCTATTGCCCGACTTCTTGGATAATCACTGGCCGATTGAGATTTAACATAGACCGCAAGCGCGATATGCCCTTTATTGTTAGGTAATGTAATAATTCCAACATCACTCACAAAGCGATAAAGATTTTTAGAGCCTGGATATCTTAAATAGTCTTGTTCGTAGATAGACCAAGTCCCTGTTTTATGTGCTACTTTTACATGAGCAGGTAGTAATCCTTTAATTCGACTTCTTCCTGTTCGACATTTCTCCATAATATCGATGAGTAGCTTAGTATTTGATTCTGAAAGCGCTTGTTTTTTGTATAATTTTACAAGCAATTTGGCCATATCATCAGACGTAGTCGTATCACGCGTATCATTTTGAAAACGCTGCCAAGCCAATTTTTTTTCTTTCAGAGGAACACTATTAAATATTTTTTGCCATGAAAATACAGGTTGTGGTTTTTTTAAATAGGAATGATCAACATGATTGGTATCCAAAAACATTTCCAAAATAGAACGATTTACTGAAATATTTTTAAATCCTAATGCATTCATGCGACTTGCAACATATTTTGGTCCATTTGCGACTTTCAATATAGTATCACTTGCACTGTTATCGCTGTTTCTCATCATATGAATGAGCACTTGTTTCAATGACATATTAAGTTTTTTCTTTTCAAACAAATGATGCAAACTTCCAGAACCTGGTACCGAATTTTTTGTGTCCATTTTAATAATACGATTCAAGGAGTCTTTTTTTTCATCCACACGGTGCAAAAAAGCTAGTGCGATGGGTAACTTAACGGTACTAGCCATAAAAAAACGCTGATTACTATTGTGAGAAATTATTTTATTTTTCTCGATATGAATAGCAGTAATTCCCATTACAGTATGGGAATTTTTTTCAATAACATTGATTCTTTTTGAAAGCTCAACATCACTATTATGAGCAGCGAAACAATTCAGTGAATAAGTTAGACCTAAGAAAATCCACTGTAAGCTACTTTTTATCTTAGAAGCATTTACATATTGCGTTAATAATTTTATGTTCATAAAGTATTAATCCATTATTCATTATTATTTTCTAAATATCATCTGAAATAACTAGTTTCCATATAGTTTAATAATTCATCCTTATCTACTGGTTCTTGGGTTAAACCCACATATTTATCTGGGCGTATCAATACAGCAATAGTTTGATTGATTGAAAAATGTTGATGCATTTTTTGATTTTCATCAAGGAACACTGAGATAGTACCAGAAGAAGGTATTGTTTCTGATTGTAAAAGCACAATATGTGCTTTGAGCAGTCCACCAAATCGCTGCTCGATGTCTGTAGCTATTTCAGCGAGAAGAGAAAGTTGATTTCCAGTAGTTCCAGTAAACAAAAATAAATGATGCATTGTTCCTTGCGTTATTTGATGTAATCCTTTTTTTTCTTCAGTTTTAGCATCAATTAAAAAGAAATCATTAAGAAATTCACCTATCTTGAAATTTGTTTTTCTGCCTAAAATTTTTACTATAGGGCTCTTGGAATAACTTACTGATAATTCAGCAATATCATAGAGTATTGAATCTTTAATAAAGTCAAAAGAAACAGCAACTTGCATCATGAAATTACGTAAATAAATAAGCACTGGATTTTTCATCATGATCATATAGGTCATTAACCCAGTCTTTTTTAATACACTAGCAGCAATAGGATGGCGTTCACTATGATAGCTATCCAGTAAATAATCTTTGGCAAATCCTTTGTGTACTAGAGCCAATTTCCAAGATAAGTTGTAAATATCTTGCAACCCTGTATTTAGTCCTTGCCCCCCCATAGGACTATGGACATGAGCAGCATCACCAGCAAAAAATATTCGTCCATAACGATATTTTTGGATTTGTTTGTGATCAATTCCAAATGAGCTAATCCACAGTGGATCGGATAAGGTAGCATTATCTGAACATCGTAATTTAAAGGCCTGGTTTATATCTTCCATTGAAGGCTCTTCATGCATTATTCGTTTAGGAGCGGTCATTACTATACGATAGCGTTTTTCCCCCATTGGGAAACAGGCAAGCGGCCCCTTATCACTTACATAAAGGATCAATTTATTTTCGGGTAATTCCCAATCAATCAGTAAATCAGCTAACCACCAAGTTTGTTTAATAGAAGAGCCAATAAATTCAGCATTAACAAGCTTTCTTAAAGTACTGTGGGAACCATCGCAAGCGATAACCCAACTTGTCTCAATGGTTTCGCTTTGTCCATTTGCGAGTTTTAAAGTGGACACAATATGGTTGGGCGTTTCTTCAATTGCAGTAAGTTCAGTTTGCCACTCAACATTAAGCCCTCTATCAATTAATCCTTTATAGAAAACACGTTCTGTTTTATCTTGAGGAAGATCGATAAGAAAATGGTGATCCGCTTCAAGATTAGCAAAAGTTGCATGAATTAATTCTTTCCCTTTAGATTTAAATAAAACGCCATCAACCTTGAGTCCTTTATCGATAATTTCATTAAGAAAGCCACAATCATTAAGAAGATCAAGGGTTCGAATATGAATAGCCAAAGCCTTGGATTTATCACTAAGTTGTGCTTTTTTATCAATTATCCGACAACTTAAACCTTGGCGAGTTAATTCGTTGGCACAAAATAAACCAACTGGACCAGCCCCCACTATAAGTACATCCAATAACTTATCAGACATATTCACTCCATGCTTCATTACGGTTTTAGGGTCCAACCACTGGTCTCAATATTTAATAATCGCTATTATTTTTCATAACATCTAAAAAATATTTTTATTATAGCTAAATTTAGTTGATTAAGAGTAGTTCTTCGTCATCGCGTATGCTCACTTTTATATTCTTTTTTATTGTCATCAACTAATTTCATTACTCTTTGAAGAAAAAACGGACCAGGATCCTCTTTATCAGTTTGATAGTTAGGATCGCGCTCAAGCCACAAAGAAGTATTTTTAAAATTTAAATAATCATTATGGCCAATAACATATTTAATTTGTGGATATTTTCTTTTTAAATAACACACTAAAAATGCATTTGCTTTGACCTGAGCTTCAGTTAAGTCATCTTTACCATTGATACCACCAACGTTTTCAATGCCAATTGCATAATGGTTTAAACCTATGACATGCCTTGCCATCCATGTTTCGGGCATGAGTTGATAAATACGTCCATCACGGTCGACTAAAAAATGACTGGACACATTTAAATTCCCAGGCAGCTCTTTAATACGGGGTGAATTTTGCGGAAAAGTAGGTGAATTAAAAACACGAAAAGTTGCTTTAAAAGTAGGTATACAGGTCCAATGCAGTACAATCATTCTTGGTTCAATTTCAATTGACTTTGAATCAATTCCATAATGGGTTAATTGATATTGGCGAGTTAAAGCAATTCGTTCCTCATTAAATTGAATCGGTGCCTTATGAATTTTCTGTGGCGTATAGCAAGAAAATGCATGTCCCTGAGTGCTTATAAAGAATAGACAGAATAAAAATAATTTCATTTTATTTTTTTAATACCATAAAATAGGCAGTTACATAATTGGGTAAATGGCGTGTTGCACGATAGAAAGCTTCATTACCTGCATAAGTTCCTGCTAAAAAATCTACCTGATACAGATTGTTTGCGAATGCACCCCCAGTATCTGCGAAAATACCTGCCCGTGTCACTATTTTTCCGTTCTGATTAGGATATTGAACCATAAGTAGTTTACCAAGACCAAATTGTTCGAGATCAGCCGCAAAAGTCACTTCCGTATCTACCGTAATTTTATGGTCAGCATCTTTTCCATAGCCTTTGATGCCATCTACTGGTTTAAAATACCAATAGCGCTCTTGTTGGTATGGATTTTGAGTTTTGTTGTATGGAATATTATTACAACGATGAACATTAAAGATTTTTACCTGATGCTGAGGATAACTAAAGTCTGCAACTACAGTGCCTTGCATTAAAGCGGCTTCTAAATCATCTCGATTCAAGTATGCAAGGACTGGGATTTTTTTATAAGTGAGCGCCCCTTTTAATATTGCTTGTTTTCCATATTGAAAACGAATCAGTTCAGGTTTTGCATCAGCTTCTTCTAGAGTCAACGACGCTTCATCTTGGGGTAAACCATAAAGTGCGAATGGATGAGCTGGGGTTGGTTTAGTTGATGCTTGAGCCCGATGAATGTAATACTTAGTCATTAAAATCTTATCTTTAGGTAAGTGAGCAACCAACGATTTACTCGACTTAAGTAATTTAGTTTGCTCCATATCCGGATACCAACGTACAAAATCGAAATGTTTTTTAATAAAAGCGGGATCATTCAGTTCATTTTGATGTTGGCAAATAAATATCAACGTTGCTTTAACTTGTGCAAGTGGCACTTGAAATACTTTTCCTGCATGAATAACACGAGGATCATAATTACTCCCCTTATTTAAATAAGCCAGGGTTTCTTTAGCTGTCGTACACAAAGCAGGACCATTAATTTCATAATGAGAAGCAGGCAATGGCTCAGTAGGAACAAAACGAGGAGCGGCGATCAACTGCATGCTGATAAACAAGCAACATAAGAAACTTTTTCTTTTCATATATTATGCACACTTTCGTAGAAAACGAAATGATACCATATCGTCCACTTAAATTAGTGTACGAATTAAAAAAGTGCTTATCAAAATATGTCTGGCCAATAAACATCTCATTGCCAAACATTCATGATCAATTTATTGTGGGGCCTATGTTATTTATTTTTAGCGGCTATGAAATCTATAGAATCCAATAAAAGCACTTTCCCTAATCATGCAATGATTGTATTTAATTATCATAGGAACTCTTGTCGTCGCATCACTGTAATTAATAATTATCCATGGTATCAATCTACAGGCAGAAATTCGGGCTATGAAGGAACGTGGTTCTTTTTTGGTGGCGTTTTGGAAAAAAAATCCGCTCATCATTCACGGGGCTGGCTCATTAAACCAAAATCATTAGCTGAAGAACGATATACTAAGACCCGTTTTTTTGGTTCACATGTTTCTCATTATGTACGGAAACATTCAATACATCAGTTTATTACTTTTTCACGTTTTGGAGATATTGAGAAAGCATGCATTTCCGCCTCTCTCGGCGGAGGATTTTGGCTATCTGGCAAAGGAAAACGATTGAAAAGCTATCTAAAAAAAAACTATCCTCAGTATTTCCTATCCCCAGAAATAATAAAAAATATTCGTCAATCGGCCATGAATACGAACTTACCCATTTATTCAGATCCCAAACAAGTCAATCTTTGGTTGAGAGAACAAGGTGTAGCTACGTTAGGGGTGTTACATAATGAATCACTACTCTTCCGTCCTAATCGCTAGGATTTTGATCTTGCCACTGACTAAAAAAATGTAACAAGTTATTAATTCCACGATCTTCCATTCTTTTTTTAAGGTAATACACATTAAAATTAATATTTATTATATCAATATTTAGAATTTTTAATTGTTTAGAAATCAATATACTCGGTAAAACACTCCAACCTAAATTATATTCTACTAGACTTTTAATCGCATCAAGCGTGCTAATCTCCAAACCTAAATTTAAATTTAATTGACTCTCATGAAAAACACTTTCTATTTTATCTCGGATTACACCACCTCTTTCAGTTAAAATAGCTGGATAATTTACAAGATCTGTAAGTGATAATGACTTATTGGTTTGAGATAATTCATGGCTTTGATTGGCTACAAAATAATATTTTTCTTGCCATAATTTAGTTGTAATAATTTTTGAAGAGAGTTCTCGTTCTGGGCAAATTACAAGATCTACTGTTCCCCGGTTCAAATATTCTTCGACATCGTACTCCCCCATTGCCCTTATATGAACTACGAGTGAGGAATCTACCGTTTTCAGATAACTTAGAAAATTCGGCAAGACATAATGAGAAACGAATACAGAAGCTCCGAGGACTAAATGATGTTGTAAAACTTGAGCCTTATCTTTAAACGACTTTAATGCACTGGTATATGTTGATAACATTTGCCGTGCATAAGGAATAAAATGGGTTGCGGCATCAGTCAATGTTATTTTTGAACCCTCAACAATAAATAAACGTACTCCCAACTCATTTTCAATTTTTTGAATTCGCTTACTCATTGCTGATTGAGTAATATGGACCATCTTAGCAGCAAGCGTAAACGACCGGTATTCAATAACTGCAAGAAATGATTTTATTTCAATAATATCCATATTTTTATACCATTTATTTTGAAGTATAGATTCAGTTACTGAATTTTCATAGAAAAAGTTTATTACTCCCAACAATTTTCAAGAAACAGCTAACTGATACGATTATTCCTTTTAGGAATACCCTATGCACAATTGGAATTAAAAATATCATAATGGACTAGTATTTATATACTATGATTTAACATATGAATGTACCACATGAGAGCACATCATACTAAAAAGAAGCTCTAATAAACCTAATCAATCTAGTGATTTAGTATCAAAAACTGATCCAAATATGAGGTATTCAAGGCAAGCTAATCATTGAGCAGTCAATTTATTAACCGTTTTTTGGAGGGGGTGTTGGTCATGCTTCGATTAATATGAAGATATCTATTTTAATGATACAACACGTCAATGGATTGAAGAATATTCTGGTAAACATCTTAGATTGAGGAGAAAAAAGTGAAAAATAAAGTCATTAGTAAATCAAGTTACAAACATTGGTTATCCAGTATTGTTTGTTTGGGGGTATTAGCTTTAGTCAGTCAAAATGCAGCTGCAGATGGTATGAGTGTTGGTGGCATGGCATCAGAAATTACATCATCATTTACAAACCTGACTAAACTCATAACCGCTGGTTCTTATTTAGCGGGTTTGGCATTTTCTATTGGTGCGATTATGAAATTTAAACAGCACAAAGATAACCCTACCCAAATTCCAATAGGAACACCCATTGCCTTAGTTTTTATTGCTGCTGGTTTATTATTCCTACCTTCTATTTTGGGAGTCACCGGAACAACCATGTTCGGCTCAAGTGGTGGTCAAACTGCTGGTCCTCTTGGTACCGTATATTCTAGTGGCAGCTAGAAAGACGTTGATGTACGATAATTTCAAAAATCCTCGCTCAGATGAACGGGGATTTTTACCTCATAAGTTCGACATCACTAATCTCATATGCAGATAAATCAACTAAACCGACTTGGACTAAAGGGTAAGGGATCTACGATTAATTGCTCTCCAGTTATCATTTCAGCAAGTAAACGCCCAGTAATAGGCCCTAGAGTCAAACCATGATGCCCATGGCCGAATGCAAACCAAAGCCCGCTATGACGCGGGGCTTGGCCGATAATTGGAAGCATATCTGGCGTGCAAGGCCTACATCCCATCCAGGGAAATTCATCAAGTCGTTCTGTGATGGGGAAAAGTGTGCGTGCGATAGGTTCTACTTGATTGAGTTGTACTGGAGTCTTTCTTGAATCACGTCTTGCAAATTCAACTCCTGTAGTTAAGCGAATCCCCCGCGACATAGGAGCTATTAGATAGCCCTTCTCAAAATCGAGTACTGGATGAATGAGTCTGGTATTTTGTTTCACACCATAATGCATATGGTAACCACGCTTAACCGCTAGTGGGAAGTGATATCCAAAACGGGAACAGAGAGCATCTGACCAAGGACCTAAAGCAATTACCACAGAATCAGTATTAATTTTGCCCTGTTCTGTGTTAATGGTCCATTGACTCGATAACGTGAGTGCATCACCAAAGAAAAAACGGCCACCGAGATGCTCAAAATAACGTGCATAAGCAGCAACTAGCCCGCCCGGATCGCTCACTGCTTCAGATTCCGTATAGTGCAGAGCACCCAATAAAGATGGATCAAGATCAGGCTCAGCACGGTGCAATGAATCGACATCCAGAACTTTAAATTGGATACCATATTCAGTCTTGCATTTTTCAGCAAACCGTATTTCTGCTTCTTGCTTTTTTGCTGTCCTAAACACCTTAAGCCATCCTTCTGAGTTCAATAAGTGCCTAACTCCTGCTGCTTCAGCAAGTAAATGGTGCTCAGTAACACTGTGTTGGATCAAAGTTGCATAGGAACAGGCAATTTTCGCATGACGTAATGAATGCGAATGAAACCAATATTTCCATAAAAAAGGGACAAGCTTTAATATCGATGCGAAGTGATATCTCACTTCAGGAGAGTAATTCAAAGCATACTTCATTAGAGAAGTAATATCTCTTGGAAATGCATAAGGATAAACGCCTTCACGTTGAATTAACCCAGCATTACCGAATGAAGTTCCTCTTCCTGGTAGAGTCGAATCGACCAAGGCTACCTCACGTCCTCGCATTTGCAAATGAACCGCAACCGATACGCCAATAATTCCACCACCAAGTACAACAGTATCAAATTTCATAAAACACGATCTCTCCTATAAATAAAGAAAGTAGAATAAATATTTTTTACTGTGCAAAACCAATAAGATTATAACCAACGAAACTAGAAAACGATAATCTTAGTAAACACTAATGGCTCTAAGTTACGTTTTTCCTACTTCCCGTGACTTATCCACGAGATCCAGAGATCTAATCCTAGCGCGAGATTTCTGTATCTCAACATCGGATGAGAAGTATTACCCTCAAAAGGCGTAAACGTAGTGCCATTATAGTAAACACCGGTTCTTCATTTTTTCTTGGGTAATAAATTGAGGAAAAATGTTAATGAACTACTATACTGTCAAAAAGTGGGGTTTTATTCCTACTTAATATTTTTTCAGGAGTGGTTTTATGACACGTCGCACTTCCAATGAAGAGTCCGATCAAGAGTTTGAGGAGTTCAGACAACAAATATCTCGAGTTCTTGATTTCATGACGTTTTCGCAATCTTATTCTTGCCCTAACATATGGCGACCACCAACAGATGTCTATGAAACAAATGGAGCTGTAATTGTAAAAACTGAAATCGCTGGGGTGAAACTTGATGAGGTTAACATCTCATTTATCGATCATGTATT
The DNA here is from genome assembly GCF_001467695.1 of Legionella gratiana. Taxonomy (GTDB): domain Bacteria; phylum Pseudomonadota; class Gammaproteobacteria; order Legionellales; family Legionellaceae; genus Legionella; species Legionella gratiana. The sequence goes on along the minus strand of NZ_LNYE01000026.1, from coordinate 14,279 downwards.
AACGATCCAAGGAACAAGAATAGATACTGAAGCCAAATTGAATTATCATTGCCTTGAGATTCCATATGGCACTTTCCAAGTACGAATTCTAATTCAAGGATTGTATGATGAAGACAGCATCACCGCGAATTATAAGAATGGCTACTTATATGTGATTCTCCCCAAACACTATGCCCCATAAGTCAAATCGATTCATAAGACTCTGACATAAAATAACTAATTTATTAAATTTGATAAAAAATAAATAATAAAGCTGTATTAACTAAAATTTGTTTAATAATTATCCTAAAATGCATTAATAGAAGGAAAATAAATAAGGAGTCTCTATGGAGGTTCGAACAAACAAGGGAAAAACAGAAAAACAAGAACAAACGACCGAACTTAATATCCCATCCGAACTACCTATTTTAGCATTGCAGGGAGCCGTTATCTATCCAATGACTGTAATGCCCGTTAATATAAGCCAATCGCGATCGATTAAACTAGCCCACGATGTGACTATCGGCTCCTCACGTTTCATAGGAATAATGGCCATTAAAAATAATACCGTTGAAAATCCAAGTCCTATCGATATTTATACGATAGGTACCGCCTCATTAATACATCGACTCATTCACTTATCAGACAACTCGGTACAATTGATCGTACAAGGAATAGAAAAAGTTTGTATCAAAGAATTTACTTCAGTTGAACCTTACCTCAAAGCGCGTATTGCAGTTGCAATGGAACAATATACTAAAAATAAAGAAATTGAAGCCCTAATGCGAAATACTATTGGGTTATTACGTCATTTAATTTCATTATCGCCGCATTTATCAGAAGATTTATTAACAGTAGCACTCAACACCAACGATCCGCGCCAACTTGTCTATCTTATTGCAGCAAATTTTAGACAGGAGTTAAAAGACGCACAGGAGCTTTTGGAATTGAATAACGTTGAGGATAAGCTTATAAAACTCAATATGTTTTTAACTCGGGAGGTAGAAATTATTGAGTTAGGAAAAAAAATCCAATCTCAAGCACAAAACGAGTTGGATAAAGCGGAACGTTATTACATGCTTCGCGAACAATTGAAACAGATTAAAAAAGAACTGGGTGAAGAAGACGAACAGACTCTCGAAATCAGAGAGTATGAAAATAAAATTATCCAAGCTCATATGCCACAAGAAGCCGAAAAAGAGGCAACGCGTGAACTCAATCGAATGAAAGCAATGCATCCTTCCGCTGCCGAATATCAAGTGATTAAAACATATTTAGATTGGTTAGTTGAATTACCCTGGAATAAAACAACTGAAGATAATCTGGATATCGACTGTGCACGAAAAATACTTGATGAAGACCACTACAATTTGAAAGAAGTAAAAGTACGGATACTTGAATATCTGGCGGTACACAAACTACGCCTTGAGCGTAATGATAAATATCAATCTTATACAGGCTCTATTCTTTGCTTTGTTGGTCCTCCTGGGGTAGGCAAAACATCTCTGGGACAATCAATTGCACGCGCACTTGGCCGAAAATTTATCCGATTCTCTTTAGGGGGAATGCATGATGAAGGAGAAATTCGTGGACACCGGCGTACTTATATTGGAGCATTACCCGGTAGAATTATTCAATCGATTAAACGTGTCGAATCACGTAATCCGGTGATGATGTTGGATGAAGTAGATAAAGTAGGTGCAGATTTTCGTGGTGACCCTTCATCGGCTTTGCTTGAAGTCCTGGATCCCGCACAAAATAAGACTTTTTCTGATCATTATCTTGATGTGGATTTTGATCTGTCACAAGTCATTTTCATCTGCACAGCGAATCAACTTGATCCTATTCAACCAGCACTACGTGATCGTATGGAAATCATTACTCTTCCTGGTTATACAGATGATGAAAAGGTACATATCGCCACAAACTATCTGATCCCACGCCAGATTGAGGAAAATGGTTTAATACCGAAAGAAATTCACTTTAAGCGTGATGCTATTCTTTTGATGACTCATAACTATACACGTGAAGCAGGGGTTCGCAATTTAGAACGGGAAATTGGCTCAATCTGTCGCAAAGTTGCAACACGTATTGCAGAAAACAAAGTTAAATCAGTCATCATCACGAAAAATAAGGTTATAGAGTTACTTGGAAAACCTACGTTTTATTCTGAAATTGCTGAACGAACTACCATTCCAGGGGTTGCAACTGGCCTTGCAGTAACCTTAGGTGGCGGTGATATTTTATTTATTGAAGCTACGAAAATGCCAGGCTCTAAAACGTTTACAGTGACTGGGCAATTAGGCACAGTAATGAAAGAATCTGCTCAGGCGGCTCTTTCTTATGTTCGCTCCAAAGCACATCAACTTGGAATAGAAGACAAAATTTTTGAAAAAAGTGATATCCATCTTCATATTCCGGAAGGCGCAATCCCCAAAGATGGGCCTAGTGCTGGTGTTACAATGGCAACAGCACTTGCCTCACTGATGACAAATCGTTTAGTCAAAAGTGACGTTGGCATGACTGGTGAAATCACGTTAAGAGGGCGAGTGCTTCCAGTTGGTGGAATTAAGGAAAAGATTCTTGCTGCTCATCGGGCTGGTTTAAAAACCGTAATTCTTCCTAAACGTAACGATAAAGATTTAGATGATTTACCTGATAAAGTCCGCAAAGAAATGAAATTTATCTTTGCAAAAGATGTGAGTGATGTATTTGATGCAGCATTATGTCCGTCGGGCAATAATGATAAAGGTATGAAATAGCCATTCATTATCGAGTGATAGCGACTATAATCCCTCTTTAACTTATTTCCCATTTTGCTGTTAGCCTTATTCATGATAGAATAATAACTATACATTAGGGGTGCCTGCTTCACTATTTTGGCTGAGAGGATCCACCAACCCTTTGAACCTGATCTCATTAATCTGAGCGGAGGAAAATGTGTCCATTGTTATGCTTTCAGGTGTTGTTGCCTTTATTACTTCTTTTATTGGTTTATTGCCACAAATTGTTAAATCTTTAAAAACTCGATCAACTCAAGATCTTTCCATGGTGATGTTGATTAATTATCTAGTCTGTTCTTTGGCATGGATTATTTATGGAAGCAGCACCAATTCCTTTTTTGTAATCAGTTCTAATATAGTCGGCTTGGTTATAAGCTTGCTGCTTATTCTATTAAAAAAGCATTATGATGCCCGATGTAATTAATTTAAAGGGTTATCGGTCAATTTTATGCCTTAATGGTGATTTACCTGAGCCTGTCTTTTTCGTCACAATGAATTTACCCATCATCGCAGCTGATGGTGCAGCAAACCGCTTATTCGAGCGGGGTATTCATCCTAAGTTAATCATTGGAGATTTGGATTCTATCGACCCCTCTATCTTGGAAAGCTATCCTTTCCTGCATTTGCCCGATCAAGAAAGCAGCGACTATCAAAAAGCAATGTATTATTTAAACAATAATAACTTACTACCCGCAATTATTGTGGGAATAAACGGTGGTTTTTTGGATCATATACTGAATAATATTAATATCTTTATGACAACAGATTGTCTTTTATATTCACCACCAATGAGAGGCTTTGTACTCAGAGAAAAATCTCGGCGAAATTTTTCATTGCCCGTTCAAACAAAAATTTCATTAATAGGAATGCCTGCAGTAATCCTTTCCTCAAATGGTTTGCAATGGGAGCTTAATCATTCTCACCTTTCCTTTCCTGGCAAAACGTCATGTTTTAATCGAACACAATTACCAGAAATTATTTTAGAAACGCACCAAGGAGCAGCATTGGTTTTAATTTATGAACAAATAATCAAGGATGCAGGACTTTTGGAAAAGACCTAGCCCACTGCGAATCTTGGCCAAACATGGCCGCTCCCCTGATGGGGACTGACCTTCACCATTGACTTAAGGAATTGGCCGTCGTCCTCGCGAAAGCGGGGACCCATTTTGATAAGGCACAATGCTAAAATAGAAATAGATTTCCGCTTTCGCGAAAATGACGAAACCTTTAAGTCAATGGCAGTGGGGCCTTTTACACTCTTTCTCAATTTTTTATTTTTCAATCATTGTCTGATGTTCATTCAGCAAAGCGATGTGTCGTAAATCTAATTTAGCAATGATTTTCATCATCGTTGTATTATTGATTTTTCTTTGTTTTCTAAGAGTGCGTAATTCTTGATGTGCGCCCTCTAAAGCTGCGAACCGCAACTGCCGCTCAAAAGTTAAGGCGGAAATGCTTTCCAACTTTTCACTTTCTGTACCATGATTCGATATGATAAATTGATTAAAAGTATCCATGAGCTTATGCGCTACTTGATGGCAAAGTTCCTTTTCTTTTTCACTTACTTCATCGCATAAAACTTTCATTTTGTCTTTAATCGCTTCAACTGCGGCAAACGTTAAGGCAAGAACAGCTTCTTTTTCTTCATCTTGGCTTGGTTTATGGATGAGTTTTTTCAAACTGGGAGTAATTAAGGGCAAAATAATACTACTTATTAGTAAGGAACAAAGAACAACACCTATAACAAGAATAATGAGCAAGTGTCGTGCAGGAAAATCACTCCCATCATGCAGATAATGGGGTAATGATAAAATTGCAGCCAAGGCAATAGCACCTCGCACCCCCCCTAAAGAGACAGTACTAATTATTCTTAAACTCGGAAAACGCCAGGAAGTATGATTACGCTTGGAAATTAAAGCTTCAAAAGGCAAGGTTAAATAAATCCACAATGTACGTAACAATATCAATGTTAAAGTGATCACTACCACAATCATAATACATTCTGATAAAGTGTAGCCTGTGTCCTCAAGTAATTTGATTGATTTAGGTAAATACAACCCTAAAAGGATAAAAATAATCCCATTTAGGGTAATGTCTAAAACCCCCCAAACAAAATGGCCTTCGATACGCATTGTGGCCAAAGTTCTTTCCAAAAATCCAGCCCTATCAATAGTAAAGCCAGCAGAGACAGCAGCCAATATTCCCGAAAATCCTAGCTTTTCGGCAGCAAGATAAACAGTAAAGGGAAGAAGCAGTAATAGTAAATTTTCAGTAGTAGTTTCATGGGTACTGTTGTGTGTCAATTTTCCAAGAATGGAAATAAAAGCATAAGTAAGAATTGCTCCAACTGCTATCCCGCCAAAGCCAACTAATATAAGACTGAATACGGCACTTTTAAATGAAAAAAAACCGGTTAACATCGCCGCGACTGCTAGCTTAAAGGAGACCAAACCCGAAGCATCATTTAATAGTGCTTCACCTTGGAGAATATGCATAATTCGCTCCGGAATACGCACTCCTTTAGTCATCGATCTAAGTGCCACAGCATCGGTTGGAGAAAGTGCTGCTGCCAATGCAAAAGCAGCAGGCAATGGTATAACAGGAACTAACCAGTGCACTAAATACCCCACGCCCGCTACCGTAAAAAATACTAATCCAATGGATAAGGTCACTATAGGTCTGGTATAGAGTAAAAACTCGCGTTTAGGAAAATGCCAACTGTCATTAAATAACAAAGGAGGAATAAACAGCAGCATAAACAGTTCGGGATTTAATTTTACATGGATGTTGGGTAATAAAAAGGCAATAATACATCCCAAAACAATTTGAAGTAATGGGAGTGGTAATTTAGGAACAAAACGCGTTATTACCCCAGACAATACTGTTAAAAAAAGTAGAATTAAACAGAATAAAGCACCTTCCATACTTCTTGTCGCTCCTAAAAATCATTTGAGCTCATAAAACTTAGGAATTAATGGCTGCTGTAATTACTTGATTATTATGCATAATACACAGCAAATGATCCCATTTGGTTGCGTTAAGCCCATATTTTACATTATCTTATCAAAAACTCATATTAAAGCAGGCTAACAGTAGATTTTCAAGCAATAGCTTAGGCTCTGTTAGCCAGTATGGTATAAAACACGATACACTTGGATTTATATCTCGGATGTATGCCCCCAAATACATTAAAAATGCATTGTAATGAAACAATCTTACCCACGCCTATAAACCTTGAACAATAATTTCATACAAATAAAATCGTGTTTCACTTAAGATTTCCTTAATAATATAGATTTATATTTACCAAGAACTCAATTGAGAGGAGCTTAAATGAAATTTGAAAACTCAATGTTTGAAGAACGCTACAATGACTATTGGAATAAAAATGTTGTGGCATTAGATAATCTAATTCGCAATGTCTCATTAGGTTTTAGCCTATTTGATAATAATGTTAATATTCCTGCATTGATTGAAGCATATCAGCAACATGTGAAGAATATTTTAGCAAACCTTGCTAGACAAGCTTCTATGTTTGAGGATAAAGAGTATGTTCAGCAATATATTAAGAATACTATTGATCAAGCTATTGAAGATCTTAACTTGTATGAAGATGTATTTCCTAAGTATAAGAATATTTCTGAAAAATTCATCGAAACAATTGGACTCGAACTTTCTGAAGTACAATTAAATAAACCACCTGTTTTCTAATTCAATCAGTAGAGCCGCACAGAAAATTAGTGGTGTTGACATTTACTCCACCGGATTACGTTCGTAACTGGATCCCGTATAAATGCTACGCATTTTTACGGGGCAACGTTCGTTTAGCGAATAAAAGACATTTCTATGTCTTTTATGTCGAACTAACGTTAGTTTTAATGTTATAGTTGAATGCACGCAACAAAACCATTAAAAAAACATGCAAGAAATTACAATTTATCACAATCCCCGATGCTCCAAGTCACGACAAACAGTAGAACTGCTTCAAAGTAAAGGGATTAACCTTGTCATTATTGAATATCTCAAAACACCATTGAACATGGAACAATTGAAAACATTACGATCTCATTTTATCCTTAAAGACTTTGTTCGAACTAACGAACCTATTTTTAAAAAATTAGAATTATCACTGGATAATGAAGTTGAAGTTCTGCAAGCCATGCAAAAAGAACCTATTTTAATGCAACGGCCAATTATTACCTTTAAGAACAAAGCCATCATAGGCCGTCCTCCAGAAAAAGTCCTCGAGTTGTTTGATTAACTGGAATTCGACGTAAAAAACAGTTCCATGCTTTTTGCGTCGAACTCTATTTTTCAGCATGATATCCCATCAATACAATTAATTTGTCAAAATAGTTTCTTAATTTAATGATCCTATTGGATAATTAAAAAAGATTTGCATCCAGGGAGCGTTTCAGATAGCTTCTCCTCTAGCACAGAAAAAAAGCTATTTTATCATTGGAATTAATTTAGGATATGGAATGAAACAGATAATCAAATTTGGATTTATTTTGAGCCTTATAAGTAAAAGTGCTTTTAGTTTAGAACCCGTGCAAGGTTTTTATTTTGGCTTATTAGGCCAAATCAGTCATGCTCCTAATACAGACCTTAGCTTTACTATTAACAACGTACCCTACAGTGGGGAAGTTACCTTAGGACCAATTGGCGGGGGAGTTGGTACCTCAATTGGATATAAAATACAAAACTTCAGGCTTGAGGGGGAATTTCTCTATAATATAAACAATTACGGGGAGTTTCAAATAGGGACTTGTACGCTCATTAGTCCTACTGTAGTTGGCCCCGAAGGAATATGCCCTGCTTATATTGAAGATAATGGTTTAGGCTTTAATGGTAACACTATGGGTTTTTATGGGCTATTTAATGTATTTTATGATTTTATGCCCTCTGATCCTGATAAATATTTTGTCCCTTATCTAGGATTGGGCTTGGGAGGGGCAATCATCAGAAATCAAGGGAACATCGAATCCACCAAGTATTCTGGAGTTGATCCTGCGATCACATTCACCTCAAATAACTCGCAGGGTGGTTTTGCACTACAAGGAATAGTAGGCTTTAATTATTACCTTGATGACTTTACAACCTTGGGCTTAGATTTTCGATATGTTTCGGCAATGATAAGCAACAACAATAATAACAGCAGCAATTCTCAGTTTGGTATAAGTACCATAAACCTCGTATTTAATTTTGCTCTTGAAAAAGGTAATGGTTGAGTTGCAAATGCAGCTCAACATCTTCTTCTAAAATAATCTCATAGAAAAACTGTATTTAAAATCAAATGAAGAAAAAAAGCAAGGGTTGTGAAATATTTACCCATGTGTTAGGATTTCTTCATACATCATTTTTTTGAATTATATTGAGCTTTTAATGATCTCTATAAACAGTACAGCAAGGTTTTCTTGTTCCAGTAACCCCTGGCGTACTGTATTGTCTATTCTCTCCACATCCTTTTCTAAAAATATAATTACTGAGATTAATATTATTCGCCTGTCTTAACGGTGAGCGAATTTCTAAAGCCCGTTAAGACAGGGGCTCTCTAAGGCCACGCTCGCTCAGTGAGTCTTCCAGTAAGCAAACTCCCTAACTCATGTAAAGAGAGATGAATCATGTTAATGTCTTTAGAGAAGAAAAATACAAAATCTATTGTAGTCTACCCTGTTATTGTTATCAGTTTAGCCGCTTGCTTTCTTTTTTATAAATATGTGTTACAAATTTTTCCTAGTATTATCACCGAGCCCTTAATGAAGCAATTTCATTTGACCGGCACAGGACTTGGAAATTTAGCTGCTACTTTTTATTATTCTTATACAGTTACCCAATTATTCGTCGGTATTCTACTCGACAAGTACGGTACTCGCCAATTTACCTCGATCGCTATTTTCTGCTGTGCATTTGGTGTACTTTTATTTTCTACCGCGGAAACTTTATCTGTAGCAGTTATCGCTCGTGCATTAATGGGAGTTGGAGTTGCTTTTGCTACAGTCTCTTATATGAAGCTCGCAGCGGACTGGTTTTCTCCAAAACAATATGCCTTTGTGAGTGGGCTTTTAGCTACAGCAGCTATGGCAGGCGCTGTTTTTGGCCAAGCACCTTTAGCGTGGTTTATTGCTCATTTTGGATGGCGCCAATGTTTATTTAGTGTAGGTGTTTCCGGAGTGATCTTATCCTGTTTGTTTTTTATGGTGGTACGCGATCGTCCAAGCGCCCTAAGAATGACCATCACTAGAGCACCAATTTCATTTAAAGAGGTACTTCAGGTCATTAAGAGCAAACAAAATTGGCTGCTAACCTTATACAGTGGTCTTGCTTTCTCACCTATTGCTGTATTCGGTGGTCTTTGGGGAAATCCATTTTTAGAAGAAGCTTATCACTTAAGTAAAACACAATCAGCCTCCCTAATCTCATTAGTTTTTGTAGGGTTAGGTCTAGGAAGCCCCATTCTTGGACTGTTATCCGATCGCTTAGGTAAACGGCAGTATGTCATGTTATTTAGCACTTTAGCATCAACTGCCGCCCTAACATTAGTCCTATATTGCCATACATTATCGCTCACCGCTTTAAGTGTACTGTTGTTTTTATTTGGCTTCGGGCTTGGATCATTTATGTTGGTTTTTGCTATGGGAAAAGAAATAAATTCTGTAGCATTGACAGCAACTGTTATTGCTATGATCAATACTAGCGATGCTATTTTTGATGCACTCACAGAACCCCTCATCGGGAAATTATTGGATATGGGCTGGGAGGGTGGTATCGTAAATGGTGTCCACCAATTTTCGCTCTCAAGCTATCATTTGGCGCTATCACTATTGCCCATTTATTTAATAGTAGGTTCTCTTTTATTGCTGTGGGTAAAAGAACCTATTAAAGAAACTTAGTAACTAATTGATATGCTTTTGATTGCGATTTCTTGATCTGGAGTTTATATGAGTTCGATATAATAAATAATGTATTTTTTATATCGAACTGCTTTTGTGTGGAATTGGAACTAAATATAGATAATTTATACTTTGTTAATGCTTTGTTTTTCCTTGAGCTTTCCCCATTAACCAATCTATACTGACCTCAAGTTCATTAGCAATCTTTTGCATCGAATTAGAATCTAAAACGACAACACCATTTAACAGAGCTTCAATTTTAAATTTTGGAACTTGAAATAGTGTAGCACATACATGAACTCGCTCTGTCATTAAGGCAGGGACACCAAGTTCATCTAGCTCGCTGTTCAAACGTTCAGTTAGTTTTTTGTTTGACATAGTAGTCTCCTCTTGGCTTTTTTTCAGTTTAAGGCAATAAAGCTTAAGGATTAATTAACAAATATATTCTTTACAGAAAAATTACGAATCTAAAAATAAAGCAAAAATCCTGTTGAATTCAATAGATAAAATTGAACTGTAATCATGCCAGCAAGGCATCAGCATTACATTGAAATCCATGATCTATTTTTGATTGATCCAGTTATAAAACAGAAATTATAAAAAGAGTTTTTCCTAAATCGATTTTTTAGCGAGTCGCTTAAAAATATATTTGGGCAATAATAACCAATATTGGCCTTCATTCTTCATATGTTCACCTAAAAATGTGGCCAGTTTACCTGAACCCCAATAAATATCGCCGCGCATAAACCCACGAATTGCTCCACCTGTATCTTGAGCAATCATAAGACGTTGCAATTGCTTTTCATCCTCTTGATTTTTATCGGGTCGAGTTGTATCTAACCAAAGAGGGGCACCAAGCGGAATCCATTTTTTATCCACAGCTAAGGAGTAACCCGGTGTAAGGGCCATTCCTTGAGCTCCAAGAGCCATAGGTTTCTTTACATCCTCAAAAAAAACAAAAGACTTATTTTTATGTAGAATATTTTTTGCTTGTTCAGGATGCTCTTCTAAATAGCGTATTATAGCCGTTTTAGATGCAGTATCTCGAGTCATAATCCCTTGCTTTATCATTATCTTAGCAATTGAAGTATAGGGAGCGCCATTCTCACCTGCATACCCCAAATAGATATTCTCACCATTAGGCAGTTTGATAACTCCTGCACCTTCAATTTCTAAAAAAAGCCGCTCAGCAGGACTATGAATCCAAGCGATCACTGGTGCTTTTTTCTTAAGAGCCCCATTATCTATTTGTGCACGAGTATATGAGGTTGTCCCATCTTTTGGCAATCCATAAATGGGTGTATTGTACTTAGAGCTTTTCTTTAGGTTTCCCTTTATTTGTGGCATATAATAGCCCGTAAATAAGCTTTGAGAAGATTTTTTTTGTTTCAACTCAATAGGGTGAAACCATTTTTCAAAAAATATTTTTGCTGACTCTTCTGAGATAGAATCAAGTGCCAAAGCAGCCTTACACACTGGATGCCAATCTCGAGCTTTCAATTTGAGATGTCGAGTACCGATGGGATGAGAGGGTTCCTGCTTCAAAAACACATTGCATGAAGTTTGAAATGCTAATAAAGATTTTTTAACATCTGCTTGATCCCAACCAGGTAATTCTTCAAAAGATACTTTTGTTAAAGCTATATTTTTTCTTTTTATAGTTACCTTTTTCGAAACAACCTTTTTTGCACTAACTTTTTGGGAGTTAACATGTTCCGTATTAACCTTTTTTAAGGTATGCTCAAACGGAGCGCTTTGTTCAACAACCATTTTAGCGCTCTTAAGGGCATTATCTTCCACCAAAACTGTCTTTACAGGTTCAGTTTTAATAACCACCTTTTTAGGATTCTGCGGTTTCTCTTGAACTTGAAGCCTATTATGATTATAAGACGACAATCCAACGAAACTTATCGTAAGACAACTAATACCGCATATTGTGTAAATTAATTTCCTACTCATAGCGACACAAGGTTTACATAAGATGCGTTCTAAATCAACAATTTTTCATATTCTATCTCAATATTTACTTATTATTATAAAAATAAAATCTATTAGTAAAAAATATATGCAGATAAAGCAATGAGTTTTTACACCTCTAATAAGCACAAGATCCAATTAAAAATAAGCCTTCTATGAACGAGTAAAAAACCGCAATTTAAAATTACCTAGCTTTTTTAAAATTCATCTTCCACAATAGGAACCAAAAAGAAAGATCCTATTTATCGGATATGAGATATAATCCAGCTTGAAACCAATCAACACCGTACCCAATTATTCTATTTATTGATATAAGGAAATACTATGTCAAATACAACCGCAAAAATAGTACGTTTTCATAAAACGGGTAATCCGGAAGTATTAAAACTAGAGGAAATGGCTTTACCAGAACCGGATAATGGAGAAGTACGACTGCGCGTACATGCCATTGGTTTAAATCGAGCGGAAGTTATGTTTCGACTCGGACACTACCTGATTGCGCCCCAATTCCCCTCTAAAATTGGTTATGAAGCATCTGGTATTGTTGAAGCTGTAGGACCAGGTGTTGATAAGAACATGCTAGGCAAAAAATTGAGCTCTGTACCTTGTTTTGATCTCGGAAAATATGGTGTTTATGGTGAAGTAGCTCTTTTACCTGCTGATGCTCTTGCAACCTACCCCGAAGAACTTTCTTTCGTTGAGGCAACTTCTATTTGGATGCAATATATGACTGCTTACGGTGCCCTTGTTCACTATGGTAAAGTTACGAAGGGAGATTATGTTTTAATTACAGCGGCCAGCAGCAGTGTTGGTATCGCTGCAATTGAGATTACACGTGCTCAAGGAGCAATAAGTATTGCAACAACTCGAACACAAGCAAAAAAAGAAGAACTACTTAAGCTTGGTGCAGATCATGTAATTGTTACAAATGATGAAGATTTACCCACTCGTGTAAAAGAGCTCACCAACGGTCAAGGTGCACGAATAATTTTTGATCCGGTTGCGGGCAAAGGTATCGAAAAACTTGCTGAAGCAGCCGCCGAAAAAGGAATCATCTTTGTTTATGGTAATTTATCCAACGAATCCACCATGCCTTACCCTCTTTTTACTGCTTTAAGCAAAGGCCTTTCGATACGTGGCTATACTCTGTTTGAACTCAGCACCAATCCCAAATTAAGGGAAGAAGCAGAAAAATACATTTTTGAACATATTAGACAAGGGAATTTTAAGCCAAGAATTGCACGTATCTTTTCTTTAGATCAAATCGTTGAAGCACATCAATATATGGAATCTAACGAACAAATTGGAAAAATCGTTGTGAAGGTCCAATGAATAATTATCGGACAGTAGCTATGTAATAGCTACTGTTTAATTAACGTGGGTTCGGGGACATAAAAAATAAGTGATTTTTTATATCGAACTTCTACAACACAGCCTCATTCTTTTTTCTAGGTTTAATGTAACTGATGGGTACTCACCTCTTCATGTTCATCAGATGCAGCTTCTTCTTGATTCATAAGCATAATAAACATCTGTAACAATACTTGGGTTGGCTCACCCTCCTCCCCCATTGACTGCGGTATCATATAAAATACTGCCATAGCGGGAATGAGTTGATTGGGATTTAGTTCTTCCTGGTTAACATCATTTTGACGAGCTGCTCGAATAAACATAGGGCGGAAGAAAAAAGTATGGGGAATTGCTCCTTCTTGTCTTAGTAAGTCTTGCATGGTCTGTTCAGCCCACTCATTTTTTAATTCTTCTTTAATAGCACTATTAAAAGGATTAGGTTTTACCTTATTAGGATCAAAATCAAAAAATTTTATTACTTGTTCTAAGGACAAAGGTTTTGTAGTTAACTTGTCTTCTTCAAAAAGGACTTTATCGTCTAAGAGCCCCATTAGCGTTTTTATAGGAATAGGCCAATATTCAGTTGCATGGGTCGTTGGATCACCAGGTAATTTATCTAACCCCGACGACACTCCTTTAATACTGAATGTATTATCACTAAGCTTAATCAAGTAAATACAGGTAGTTTCATCCAGTAACGTATCTTCTTGCATAATCGGATCGAAATAGGTTGGCATAATATTATTCCTTTAGTTTTTATTTGACCTAAAATGCAATTTATACGATCAATTTGATGTATGCAATACTTTTTCAACAGGATACAATCAAAAAGTATTTATTATGGATTGTATTGATATTAAATGAACTTATGACAATTGCCTAAAATAATTATTAATAGAACTGTCATTTAGACACTTAAACATGTATTTTAGAGTGCACACCTTACAAAACTCTAAAAAATCAATTTGCGGATTAATTTTCAGAAAGATAAAAGCTATCTTCGTAGTTATCTCAACATAATAAATTAATGTGATGTATAGATATTCCCGCCTGCGCACATAGACATCAACTTAGGAAAAATTACTATCACTTTTGTGGAGGGTGATATTTAGAAGAGTGTCACCCTCTGCGGACGCAGGGGGTCTATTGAAGTATGCTGCAAAATGAAGTTTCTAACAAGAGGATTGTTACTTTTAGACCTTCCGCTTTTGCAGAAGGTGACGTTTGAGCTGAATCGTCTACACATCTTGTCTATCGCAAATAAAACAGGATCCAATTATTTTTTTGCAGAAGGAGA
>NZ_LNYE01000025.1 GCF_001467695.1 Legionella gratiana | reverse complement strand
CGACCATCCGCCCATCCATCTTGCCCTAATAAAATTGTATTATTGGGAAGGTGTTGTAAACCTGTCGCAGGCAACCAAAATAAGTCAGCATAAGCCGCGCTTAATTCAGTCAATGCCTTACGTACATCCGAAATAATTCCACGATAATAATCATGGTTTCCGACAATAAAGTATATGGGCATTTTGATTTGCCCAACCATTTCATTTAAAAGATTGATTAGAGAAGGTGCTTCGGCAATATCACCACTAATTAATGTTGCATCACAACCAGTAGCTAGAATGTCCTCATAGTATTTTTGGCGAGACTCAACCTCTAGAAAATTGAGGTGGATATCCGTTAACCAAGCCAGT
>NZ_LNYE01000024.1 GCF_001467695.1 Legionella gratiana | reverse complement strand
AATACTGCCGTGATCGTGGTAGAACCGGAAGCCTCCCCAGTAGCAAGACCATTACTTTCTGAGGCATTAGAGATCGTTGCTGTTGCAGTGTTTGATGAAATCCAAGTCACCGCACTGGTGATGTTGTGCGTGCTGGAGTCCGAATAAGTGCCAATCGCCGTAAACTGCTGGGTTGTACCTTTTGCAATCGATGGATTAGTTGGGCTAACTGCAATCGAAACTAAAGTCGCATTCGTCACCGCTAAACTTGCTGTACCTGATACAGAACCTAATGTTGC
>NZ_LNYE01000023.1:295379-402643 GCF_001467695.1 Legionella gratiana | reverse complement strand
TCTAATTCCATGGCTTTTACACGTAAAAATAAAAGACATTTGATCATGCAAAACATCTTTTTGCAAGATGTGTATAAGATTCAGGGCATACCCTGCCGCTCGCCTGTCCCAACAAACCTTCAAAAACCATAACAGCAAGTCAATGTAGTGCCAACTTGTGCTTGTTCTAACCCACCAATGACACCATCGATGCAAGTAACGTTTGATTTTTAAGGGAGAAACCCCATCGATAACCATCGATTTGACTTGCTCGCGGGCCTTTCTCAAAGTCCTCGGATGAGGAACGATGTTTGATTCCAAGAGAGGCCGCTCTCTAAGAGATCCCCACAAAATTTATACAGTTTAATTTTTCATCATATAGACCATTTTTCTTTATATTTTCAAAATCAGTTTGAGCTAAATATTCCATATAACCACTTTGAATTGATAGTATGGACCATGCTTTTGTTCATCACCTATGGCCTACTCATTTATAGCTTTATAGATGAATAGCCTCTCTTTATAAATGTAACCATTGCTCAATAAGTAATCTATTTCTTTTATCTTACTCTTCGCTTGGATCTTTTTATTCATTTTACGACCAAGCGTATGACTGCAAAGTGAAGTTTAGAGCAAAACTTTGTTACTTTTAGACCTTCCGCTTTTGCGGAAGGAGACGGTATTGAGAGCATCGTCACCCTCTGCGCAAGCAGCTGTCTCTTGATGAGATAGATCAAGAGACAGATCATGAACAGAAAGAATACTTGATTCTTGGTGAAAGGTCGGATTTGAATGCAGTAAAATCCAGTCACTATAGCTCTTCTAAAGAAAAATCATCCTCTCTTAAAACAGGAGATTGGTTATAGAAAGAACACAAAGCATCTCTAAATTTTTTCGCGCGTAGCGATAACCCCTGCTTACAGTAATGGTTGACCTGATTATATACCAATTTTTTGAACAATACTGTATCTGATTCAACACCATTTAAGTTATCAATACTTATATGAAATTTATACCCCGAAGCCTTAGAAAGTATCCATTCTAAGGCTTGTGGCTTTACTTCTACACATTGGAACTCCGCTTGCTGCTCTTCATTTCGCCCATCAGGCATATACCAATAACCAAAATCAACCCGTTTTCTGCGTTCTTCCCCAGCAATTAACCAGTGAGCACATTCATGTAAAGCACTACTGAAAAAACCATGAGCAAAACATAAAGCATGATAAGGACGCTTTGCATCCGCAGGTAAGTAAATAGGTTCATCATCACCTTTTACAAGCTTTGTATTGTATTCATTAGCAAAACAAGTCTCAAAAAGATTGATTAAATCCTGATAATGATGCATAAATGGCTTTTTCTCATTAATTTACACATACTGATTAATTTATACTAATATATTTAGAGAGTCATTAATTTTTATGAGTTTGGATACTCCGACTGGAAAAATGCACAAAAAAACATTGTCGTACCGATTAGGAAAGTTAATTAATAAATTACGTTGGCCCATTATCATTTTTTGGGTACTCGTTATCTTGTCCTGTATTCCCTTTTTGCCACACATCATTGCTCCGTTTAAAACAACAGGTTTCGTTGATGAAAGTTCTCAAAGTGCAAAAGCAGAACTCTATATGGATCAAAAACTCGGCTATGATGATAAAAATCAATTCATTGTCATGTATCACAGTCCCAAACTTTTAGCCACTCGTTCTCTATTTAAGAAGAAAATGAAACGATCATTATCGGAATTAGAAGATTTTCCGATCAAGTATGAAATAATTTATCCTGATGACACACATCAGATCTCAAAGGACAAACATACTGCCTATGTTGCGGTCATCATAAAAACAAATAAACCAATTAGTGATGAGTTACTCAAGCAATTTAAAAACGCTATCAAAAAACCCACCAATATGACCATGCAGATCGGGGGCGAGCCACTTTTTGTACAAAACGTAAACAAGCAAACCCAGACCGACCTGTATAAAGCGGATTTCATTGCTACACCTGTAGCAATCGTTACTCTAGTCGTTGTTTTCGGTTCAGTAGTAGCTGCAACTCTTCCCATTATTTTGGGAGGCGGATGTGCATTAATTATTTTGACTACCCTATACTTTTTAGGTCATTCTTTTACACTTTCCATATTCACAATAAATATTGCTTTATTATTAGGACTTTGTCTTTGTCTGGATTATTCGTTATTTTTTATCAGTCGGTTTAGAGACGAATTGAAAAATGGCTCAAGCATTGAAGAAGCTATTGCAACAAGCCAAGAAACCGCTGGAAAAGCAATTTTCTTTAGCGGTTTAGCGGTTTTCGTGAGCCTTAGTGCCTTATTCCTATTTCCGGTTAATATCCTATTTTCTGTTGCAGTAGGTGGATTAGCTGCTGTGTTTTACGCCGTATTAATTTCGACCATTCTTTTACCAGCAATCCTTGCTGTCTTAAAGACAAAGATAAATTTCCTCTCTGTACGTATTTTTAGAAATAAAAATCATTCCAGTTATTGGCGTTGGTTAGCGGAACGGGTTGTCAACCACCCTTATCGATTTTTCTTTCCCATTCTTATTTTTTTATTATTACTAGGATATCCATTTTTAGAGGCTAATTTCGGAATATCAGATTACCGGATTTTTCCTAAGAACTCAGCAAATAGAGCTTTTTATGATACCTATGCTGAAAAATTTAATATTGGAGAACTCAATCCTATTGTAGTGGTAGTTGAATCACCTTCTTCGTCTATTTTATCTCGGCGCAATCTTTCTAAGATATATGACTTCGTTCATAAATTAGAAAAAAATCCTTTAGTGAAAGAAGTAAATGGCATTATCAGCAGTGATTCAGACGTGAAAAAAAGCCAATATTACACTTTATATCATATGAATAAAAAACTACTCGATGCTCGGGTAAAACAATTGTTAGAGACAACAACAACGAAACATTTAACAGTCATCCGAGTCGTAAGCAAATATCCCCCTGATTCACCCGAAACTAAAAAACTAATTACTCAATTATATCATATGAAAATTGGTTCAGGATTAACATTAGAACTCACTGGAACTGCTGTAAGTAATAGTGATGTGCTAAAAAGTATTTATCATGTTCTCCCCTACGCTATTCTATGGATTATGATATTTTCTTATTTGATACTTCTTCTATTATTACGATCACTATTCTTACCGCTAAAAGCAATTGTGATGACTTTATTAAGTCTTTGCGCCTCATACGGAGCACTAGTGCTGGTATTTCAAGATGGCTATCTGTCGCAAATGCTGAATTTTCAACCCCAAGAAATGTTGGACATTAGTTTATTAGTGATCATATTTTGTGCTTTATTTGGTTTTTCTATGGACTATGAAGTGTTCTTATTATCCCGGATCAAAGAAGCTCATCAGTTAACAAAGCATAATAATAACAGCATCGTTTTTGGAATTGAAAAAAGCAGTCGTATTATTACCAGTGCAGCACTTATCGTTATTGTTATTAGTGGTTCTTTTTTAGTCGCCGATGTATTAATGGTTAAAGCATTTGGACTGGGTATCGCGGTGGCTATTTTCGTAGATGCTTTTTTAATCCGTAGCTTTTTAGTACCGGCAACAATGGCAATTTTTAAAAATTGGGTATGGTACTTACCCAAATGGTTGGATCGAATCCTGCCCAAAATTTAGAGAATAATAATCCATTTAACTTATCCATTTATCATCGATTTCTTTTTGCAGACCATCTGTTTTTCTGATACAGTAAATGCCGCTATAAATATCTATAATTGAGGAGGAGTACGAATGATAAGAACAATATTTGCAGGATTATTATTTCTATTTAGTGCTGTTACTTTTGCGGCTGCTTGTGGTAAAGCCTTACCAATCGACCACCCAGATTTTTGCTCTTCTTTTAAAAAAACTGCAACTTGTTATTGTACCTCTAAAGGATTACCTCTACCTATATGTCAAAACATGCAGGCGTTATATAAGCAAATGACAAGTATATATGGTTCATTAGAAGCAGCATGCTCACGTCAAGTCGAAACTACTCCTGCAGATTGTGTTGCTAATTGGACATGTTATAAATCAGGTCCTAATGACAAAGCTAAAAACTGCGCAAAAGTTTGTGAGCCGTTTTAAATTTATTATTCAATAATAAGCCATTTTCAAGTTGGGCTTCGGCCCCAACGAAAATTCTGATTAGTTTATATTTCTTAGAGTATTTATTGTGCTTGTTAAACTATTGAAATTATCACTATTAGCTTACTTATTTTTATATGCCCCCTTAAGTGTGGCACATAAAGAAACGCCTGTACAACACCCTTTTTATTTTGGAGCTATTGCTGGTTATGGTTCAACTACCTGGGATGGCTTAGTTCCGTCTAAAGAAAATCAAAATGCAGCATTGATGTTATCTACTCCAATAGAAGTTGAAGAAGGAGGGAGTGCCTGGGGTGTTTTAGCAGGATATGAATTTACGCATTATTTTGCGATTGAAGCCAGTTATATGCGCTTTGCTGACGCAAACGTCTACTTTGATCCCTGGAGTCTCTTCAGTTTTTATCATGAAGGAGCAGAAACTTTAACCACCCATACTGAAACACTCAGTTTAATTGGTAAACTGATGGTACCTGTTCCTCATTCTAAAATGAAAATTTTCTCAGGTGCTGGAGTCGCGGGAGTACATCGTAGAGATCTTATAGTGAATGATTGGAATCCTGGACCTACTTTTACTGTTGGAGTAAATTATAATTTTGCGGAACATATTATGGGCGAAATAGCTGGAAACTTCACTGCCGGCTATGGTGAATCTCAACTTAGTCCGGTAGATGCTTATTATCCTTTTCTTTACTCCGTTGCAGCACATCTTATTTATCGCTTTTAAAAATAGCCTGATAATGAGATCAGATAACGTGTTAAGTAAGTAATCTTTATAAATAAGAATCTCATCACCCTCTGCGAAAGCAGGGGGTCTATTCTATCTCCCAAGATCTTGATATGATGAGCATCAGACCTATCATTTAACTACTCTGTTTACCAAGACAATAACTCTGATAGGACTTCTCTAGGGTCCGTTTTAAGTATTCCTGATTATCAAAACCTATTTGGTGAATTAGGGTTAAAGTATGTTTTATATGAGCCGCTTTAGCTTTGGTCGCTTTAAAAGAAACGACAACATCCGATCCTTGATGTGCTAAACTTTTCTCCAATAAGGTTCTTTTACTCATGTCTTGCACATGCTTACTTTCAGACTCTTGATTCGATAAATAATCCTTTTTCTTTACCAGACAACGCATTACTTTATAATAAGTACTGATCTGCTTATAAGTGAGATCCATTTCAATTGAATTATTAGTATTGTACATATCCATGGTTGGATTTCGTAAAAGCGTAGGCCGATGAATCTTAGCTAGTTCAGAATTATTCTCAACCGTCCTATTATCTTCTCTTATAAAAAACTTATTTAATACAAAATAGCCAAGTGGACGAAAAACATAAGTGTATGGAACTAAAAAATTATAATAAACAAAAGTTCTCGCAAGAGCATTGATTAAATTATAAGACGTATTTCGTTTGCGATTATCGTATTCTGCGGCAACATACCTAAACTCCGTTTCTGCAAATCCTGCATAATTTAAACAATGGTCACAAAAGGCATTAGGTCCTTGTTTGTCTTTAGGTGGAGTCACTTGCAGAATTTCCCAGTCTTTTTTCCAGACGCCAAACGCTGAAACCGGATCATCACCTTGTTTTTGTATCACAACTTTTGGCTTTTCAGATAACTCATCCCAGTAATCATAACCGCTTTTAAATAGCGGATCATAAAGACCTGGAGGATTTAATGCATCAATTCTTGATAATTTATAATTCCCTTTGTCAATGGCAAGCAACAAACTTAATGCCCCGCCAAGACTTACTCCACATACGTGAATGGTATTTTCCTGCTGACTTAACCATTCATGTATTCTTTCTCGACCTATTTGGTACAAGGAACTACCTACTGATTCAACACCTTTCGCGTCTGTTCTTATCTGAGTTAAAAAACCTTGACCTGCTGGATAAGTTGTACCCATAAAAATTAAATGAGATTCTGCATTTTTTTGAAAAAGAGGCTCCAAGCCATAAGCAAAAACTCGGTCATGGTCATATATAAATAGACTACGCCAACCTGATGTTGCTGTTAACTCAATTGGAGTAACCTGATATTCAACCAGTTCCCAATGCCCCGCAATATATTGAGGAATTTTAAAAGATTCATAAGGGGTCAAATCGCTATAAGGAAGCATGCACAAACAGTTACTCAAATAAAGCTGAACTTGTTCGCCTTGCTCTGGAGTTAACGCTTTCTCGTGTAACTGTTTAAAAAGCACCAAAAATCCCTGTTGCATGGCAAAACGCACTTCTCGCAATAAATTGGAATTACGTTCTACAAAAAACGAATACAAAACGGATGGTGTCAAAAATTGAGTCCATGACTCTGTCCACCCCATTGTAAAAAAGCGCAATATATTACGTGCAAGAATCGCTTCTTGTTGCGAGGATTCCACACCGTCAACGTCTTCAAATTCCATTTGTTCAAAAAATTTTAACTCAAGACCTCCTTTAAAAACAGCTCCAGTAGGCAAAATAAACCTCCATGTTCTATTTAACGTGAGCTCGACGTAAAATGTGGTATTTCCATATCTTTTACGTCACTAAACGAACGTTACCATTAAGCGTATTTACCCATACGATAGTCCGAATAACTTTTATCCACTACTGACTTTAATCGTTCATGATCAGCACCTAACTTCTGAACAAAAGATAAAGTATGGTGCATGTGTGCTGCTTTAGCCTTAGTCACTTTAAAAGAAATAACAACATCTGCATTTTTAGGATCTTGACTGTTTTCCAGTAAGACTTTTTTGGTCATTCCTTTTACATGCTTGCTTTCTTTTTCTTCACTAGGTAAAAAATCCTTGTTTTTCAAAGAGCGCATCAGCTGATAGTAAGTATGTATTTGTTGATAAGTGAAATCAACCTCTACCGCATTATCCTCATTATAGATATCCATAGTTGGATTTCGAGGAAGAGAAGGATCATGTAATTCTGCAAGTCCTTTTTCTACACAATGGTTCTTAGTAGTAGACTTTTTTGAATCCTTTATTATGGAGGATAGTGTGGAACCTATTAGACTGCTTGCTAATAAACCTCCAGCAACTCCTAAAAAAACGAGTCCGGGTATAATTCCAGCCATTGTAAGACCTGCAGCTACACTAAATGCTAATATATGTGCCGACAATACCCAATTTTGCGCCACTAAGTTAATGAATGGTCGAACTAAATAAGTATAGGGTACTAAAAAGCAATAATAAATTAGACTTCTACCCAGAGAATAAAGCCAAAAATTACGCGCTAAACGTTTGGAGTTATCATGCTCTGCTTTAATGTAGTTAAATTGAGTACCGGCAAAACCCGCATAATTTAGAAAATGATCGCAAAAACTAATCGGACCGCGTTTATCTTTTGGTGGAATGACATGGAAAATATCCCAGTCCTTCTTCCAGATTCCAAAAGCTGAAACAGGATCATCTCCCTGCTTTTGTACTACTACTCTGGGTTTATCACTTAAGTCATCCCAATAGTCATATCGACTTTTAGACCAAGCATCATGAAGTCCTGCAGGATTTAATGCGTCAACTCGTGATAGTTTATAATTCCCTTGATCGATAGCAAGTAATAAACTTAAAGAACCGCCCAGGCTTACCCCGCATACATGGATACTATGTTCTTGCTGGCTTAACCACTCTTGTACTCGTTTTCGACCTGTCCGATATAAGGATTTGCCTACTGTTTCAAAACCTTTGGAATCAGTATTTACTTGGGGTACAAAACCTTGCCCAGCAGGATAAGTTGTACCCATAAAAATTAAATGAGACTCTGCTTTTTTTTGAAAAAGAGGTTCTAGGCCATAAGCAAAAACACGATCTTTGTCTTGGATGAAAAAACGTCGCCAACCTGATACATCTGTTAACTCAATTGGGGTAATTTGATATTCAACCATCTCCCATTTCCCCTCAATATATTGAGGAATTTTAATCGATTCATAAGGAGTTAAATCACCATAAGGCAACAGGGTTAAACAATTACTTAGATACAGCTGAACTTGTTCTTTTTGTTCTTCAGTAAGTTCTTTTTCTTTAAGTTGTTCAAAAATTTCAAAAAAACCGTGCTGAAAAGCAACACGCAATTCCCTTAATAACTCATGATCCCGTTTCAAAAAAACAGCCTTAAGTACAGCTGGAGTCAAAAATTGAGTCCAGGAATCCGTCCATCCCATCATCAAAAATCGTGCAGCATTGCGGGCAATAATCGGTGCCTGTTTTGAAAGCTCAACTCCCTCAGTGGATTCAAATTCACGTTTTGCAAAAAAATTAAGATCTAATCCACCTTGAAAATCAGCTGTTACAGACACGTTTATCTCCGCTAATAAGTTGCCCTAGACTGGCAGTTGAATCTACTACGAGTGCCAACTGCCGAATTTAGGATTACAGTTTTTCCTGTTGTAGTGACATCACAACGGCTGGACGCTCACCCACAACTTTCATAAATCGTTCTAGATGTTTATAGGTTGAAAGATCCATCTTAAAATAATGGGCCCATCTTAGAACGACAAACAAATAAGCATCAGGTAAAGTAAAATGCTCACCCATCAAATAGGGACCTTTTTCCAAGTGTTTATTAATATAGTCCAACCTTGTCATAACTAGAGACATAAATAAGCTTTTTGTTTCTTCCTGCAAATTCGGGTTGAAAAACATACCTACTGTTTTATGTAATTCTGTAGCGACATAATTGACCCATTCCAGGGTATGATAGCGCATGAGATCCCCTACAGGTGCTAAAAGCTTTTGACCTGGGGTGATATCTGCTAAATATTGTAATATGATTTGATTTTCAGTAAGTACATCCCCATTATCCAGACGAAGTGCAGGAACAGCACCTTTAGGGTTAATTTTTAAATAATTCTCTTCTGTTTTTGTTTTTTTCGCCCTTAAATCGACCTCTTCCTCTTGAAAGACATGCCCTAACTCGTTAAGAACGATACGTACCGCTAATGAGCATGCTGATCTAGTGTAATAAAGTTTCATTTCAACTCCTTTGATAATAGTCAATGTAATCAATACAAATAGGTAAATCGCCCCAATTCTTGTACAAAAAATAGATCCAAGAATTCTTGTTTTAGTCAAGCAAGCTAAAAAACAACAATACTTTTTTGGGCACTACCATTAAGTTAAGGAATTGTTTTCCTCGGCCTACGTCCCGCGACTTGTTCCTGAGAGATGGTCACAAAATGTGACCATCTCTCAGGGATAAGCTGCTGTACGGAGGAAAGAGAGGGTTTTCCTTAACTATGGCAGTGACCTTTTTGGGCCACTTGAAGATCGCGCTCCACTTCTTCAATTAAACTCATAGTAGCCGATTTTCGAGTAAAAAATGAATCCCAAAAATATTTTTTTCGTAAGCTAGTTAATATTAATTCATTATCTTGCTTCCAAGTTTGAATACTTTTCAGTAACTCAGTAAGAGATAATTTTTTTTGTGGCCCAATTATATTTAAATATAATTCTTTTAAACGCAAAAACTTATCTTGAGTAGATTGAGAATTGGGTTCAAGCAACAACATATGCTCCATGCGTTGATACAATTTGGTGATTATCTTTGTTTCAGCGTTCCCTAGTTCAGAAAAAGCAGCAGGAGGAGCAGGAAGAACATAAAACGGGATATCATCACTCGGCTTACCGTAATCTAATACTGTTTTATAAGGTAAACTCGTCAAAAAGTGGGAGGATATCAAAGATGCAACAGGTGCATGCTGGGTGGCCTCCACCAAAGCTATTGCAGAATGTCTGCAGGTATTACCGACGTGCAATTCTGTAACATTTTTCTTAATTCGATGTTCTGGTTGAGGAGGAAAAGACAGGTTATTACTAAGCTCAAAAGTAATTTCATTATCATTTGTTGCAACGGGTTTATAGCACAAAAATTTATTATCATCCGTTTGTAATGATTCTAACGTTTGTATAAATTCCAAATATTGAGCATAAGTAATATCATAAGCTTGGTACGTTATAGGCGTTGATCCTTTTTTTGTTCTTGTAACTCCTTCATCCCCTAATTTAGCTTTATTCTTATAAAAAAGGGCATTACACAAAAATTTCGTCACTAAAGCACAATTTGGATCTTTATCCTCATTATCACCAAATTTTCCAACACGACAAAGCAAATGTTTCGCTTTATTTTGATCATAAACACCCAACATTACAAAGGAGTGCACTCCTTGCTTATTGATTGAAATAAAGAATTTATCAGTTTGCTTATTGATTGTAATTGACATATTTGGTCATTTTAAATCTTAAAGGACAAATTGTAGCACATTCAGTAAATGAAAGACTACAATTTGTTTTTATTTAAATCACTTTATAGAATGAACCAATAAAACTCAATCACCAATACAATTTAATTCAGGATAATTTTTCAAGATAATTTTATGTAAATTAACATTCGCTTTTTTAATCGCATCACCCAATTTAGAATCAGGATTCCCCTCCCCGGCTTTGCTATTTAAAGCGACAACGGTGGTCACATTATTACAAGCCTGCCAAGTATACGCGAATCTATACCCCAAAGTACTGCCTTCATAGAACCAAAAACGTTGCTTGAGTTCTTTATCGTAATAATAACCCACACCTAAACCAAATGCTAAAGGATCATTTTCTGTTACCGTAGAAATGGTTTTTCCGGTTTTCATAGATACAACCGATTCCAAATCGGCTAAGGCGCTTTCTCTATAAATAGGATTAATTAATGTTCCGTGATAAAGCAACTGCACCCAATGTAATACCTGTTCGGTATTGCTTACAATTGCTCCAGCAGCACCAGCCCAAGACAAATCATTAGTAATGGTATCAATAAGTTTATTTTTTTCTTCATCATAATAATAACCATGGACTCTTCGCTCTTGAATTGCTTTTGCTCTAGCTTGTCCATCTGGACCCGCTAGATAATACATATCATTTAAGCCATTTTTCTCATTCATAATGCGTAGCTTCAATTGATTTGCAAAAGTATCATGAGTTACTTTTTCGATAACCATGGCGGCCAAAATGTAATTTGAATTAGAGTATTCAAATTGATTCTCTTTTTTGGTAAGTGGCTTTTCAGGATGAGCATAAGAAAGTAATTCTTCATCAGTCCAAACAGTCTCTAAATGAGCCTCCATTTTTTGCGAAAACTCATCATCTTCAGAATAATTCGGAATACCGCTAGTCATATTCAATAATTGACGCAAAGTCACATCTTTCCAATTTTGATATTGTGGCAACCATTTACCCAAATGATCGTCTAAAGACAATTTATTTTCCGTTTGCAATTGCAATAACAGTAATGAAGTAAATGATTTAGTAATACTGCCAATATCAAATAAATTATTTAGAGTAATTGGCTGGGATAACGGCGGATACCCCATAGTTCCGTGTACTACAGTTTGAACCTCTTGCTTATTATTCGCTCGATTCTGAGGAATCAACACCGAAGCAGCAATTGCTGTAAACTTTTCCTTTTCACTATATTCCTTATAATAATTATCAACCTCCTGTTGAAATTGTTGTGTAAGATTAGTTGAAGCATTAGGGCTAGCAGAAAAAGCCGGTGCAATTAAAAAAGTAGAACATGCTGTTACAGCGAAACCCAATTGATGTAATTTTAATTTCATAAGTTTCCATCCGATCTTATTTTTAGTTGTTCCAACGCAGAAGCAAGACGAGTTAATACTTTTTCTCGACCTAATAACGTCAAAGTCATATCAATAGGTGGCGACATACCTGAACCCGTTACCGCTACTCTTAAAGGTTGTGCAATTTTTCCCATATTGATATCAAACTCTGCACTGATGTCATTAATGCATTCTTGCAAATGCTCCTTTTCCCAAAGCTCTACTGTTTTCAAGCGCTCATAAAGTGCAGTTAAAGGAGCTAAGACAACAGGGCGTAAATGTTTTTTTACTGCGGTTTCATCATATTCAATTGAATCAGTATAGAAATACGTACTCATTTGACATATTTCAGCTAAAGTCTTACATCGTTCAGCCTGAATAGTCACCAAATCAGCTAATGCTGGCCCTTGCTCCAGTTTAATTCCTTCCTTTTCAAAATGCCAATACAAAGCTTTGGCCACGTCCTCAACCGGATCATTTTTTTGATAATGTTGATTGAGCCAATATAATTTTTCATAGTTAAAACTAGAAACCCCTCGACTTACGTTCTTTAAATCAAAAGAGGCTATCATCTCTTCGATACTAAAAATCTCCTGATCCCCATGAGACCAACCTAAACGAACTAAATAATTTAATAAAGCATGAGGTAAAATACCTAACTCTTTAAATTGCAATACACTCACTGCACCGTGGCGTTTGGACAAACGTTTACCGTCTTCACCTAAAATCATTGGCAAATGAGCAAATACGGGTATAGGCGCATTTAATGCGTGAAATAAATTTATTTGCCTCGGTGTATTGTTAATATGATCATCACCTCGAATTACATGAGTGATTTTCATATCTATATCATCGATCACCACGGCAAAATTATAGGTAGGATGACCATCGGAACGTATCAAAATTAAGTCATCTAATTCACTATTAGCCACGTGTATTTCACCGTAAACCTGATCATGAAACGATACCATACCTTGATCAGGATTTTTAAACCGAATGACAAAAGGAGCATCAGATACGGGTAAATTTTTATTGCGGCAATGACCATCATAACGAGGCTTTTCTTTAGCAGCTATTTGAGCTTCTCGTAAAGCTTCCAGACGTTCCTTACTGCATTCACATCGGTATGCTTTGCCTTCATCTAATAACTGCTGTACGACACCATTGTATCGATCATAACGTTTTGTTTGATAAAAAGGGCCTTCATCATAATTCATACCCAACCAAGCCATACCCTCCAAAATTGCTTGGACAGATTCTTGAGTAGAGCGCTCCTGGTCCGTATCTTCAATACGTAAAATAAATTCACCACCATGACGTCTTGCATAAAGCCATGAAAATAAAGCAGTTCTTACTCCACCCACGTGTAAATATCCAGTCGGACTTGGTGCAAATCGGGTTCTCACAGTCATAATCGCTTCCACATTGTAAGGAATAAAATAATCGGGCTATAATAACTGACTTTGTAGCCTGGGTGAAAGGGAAAGATTTGTTTTTTCCCGATGAGCTTAAATATAATATCCAAACCATCTGGTGAATTATCTTGAAAAGCATTGGTGTTAAGTATCAACTGAGAATTACTACTCTAATCCCTGCTTTTCTTGTCGCCTTGCTTCTTGCCATTTTTTATAATGGGCTGTTTGGTAATGACTTAAAACAACACATGTCTCGCCTAGGTGAGGCATATATTCGACAGTTACTTCCAGCCGCTCAGTATGCTATGTTGCGTCGTGATGATCGAACCTTACAAGGTTTAATCAATGCATCAACAATTAATCCTGAAGTCAAAGCACTTGCTTTTTACAGTAGCGATGGACAACTCCTTGCTTATCGTGGCGGCAAACACTCACTAAGCAAACCATTTACTCCCCCTAAATTCACTGGCGATTACATTAAAAGTAAACAAATTAACCCTTTTACTATTAATTTTATAGCCCCTGTTACAATTCCAAAATTCAATTTGTACTCCAACTCTTCCTTTAAAAAACTGTTAAGCCCTATGGCCTCTCGTGCTGATGATATTCTTGGGTGGTTGTCTATTGATATCGATACTCGTTCCATGATAATCAAACGTTATCAGATGCTTATTGTCACTATTTTTATTACTTTATTTGGATTATTAGTAGGATTAACCATTCATTACTTTCTCTCGAAACAGATTTATTTACCCATTTCTCGCTTACGACGGAGCATGAAACAAATTTTGCGTAATGAGTTTGAAACAGAAATAAAAACCACCAGCTCCGGTGAATTAGGAATAATTGAGCAAGGTTGTTCCCATCTGCAAAAAAAGTACCTTGAAACCATTCGCGATTTGAATCATCACATCGAAGTAGCCACTGCTGATTTACAGCAAAGCCTAGAACTCCTAGAAGAAAAAAATATTGAACTTTCCCTTGAAAAGAAAAAAATCGAAGAAAAAAGCCGACAAAAATCAGAATTCATTGCCAATATGAGTCATGAAATTCGTACACCAATGAATGGAGTTATTGGTTTCACTAATGTTTTGCTTGAAAGCAAACTCGATCCGCTGCAGTTAGATTATGTAAAAACCATTAAATCTTCAGCCCAAGATTTATTAGGAATTATTAATGACATTCTTGATTTCTCAAAAATTGATGCTGGAAAACTTCATTTGGATTGTATTCCATTAAACATTCGTCATTGTATCGATGAAGTACTCGCACTTGCAGCACCCAATGCTCATAAAAAAGGAATAGATCTAATTCCTATAACCGAACTCAATGTACCTAAAATTGTTTTAGGCGATCCCTTCAGAGTGAAGCAATTTATTAGTAACTTGGTCACTAATGCAGTTAAATTTACCGATCACGGATATGTATTAATTCGCACTAAAGTAGATCAGGAAACCGATAAAGATTACACTTTATGCATTACAATTACTGATACGGGCCTAGGTATTTCGCCAGAAGATCAAGGCAAATTGTTTACCGCGTTTAATCAGGCAGATACAAGCATTACCCGTCGTTACGGTGGCTCAGGGCTGGGTTTGGTTATCTGCAAAAAGCTCTGTGAAGAAATGAAGGGCCGGATCACTTTTGCCAGTGAACTCAATAAAGGCTCTGTTTTTACTGCCTACATTAAAGTTGAAAAATTAGTTGCTTACGAGGTAGAAAAAAATCAAGTGCATCCTTTTGCTTCTTTTAAAATGCTTTGTTTTGACGATAATCCGATACACTTAGAAGCCCTCTGTAATGGTTTAGGCTATTGGGGAATAGAATGTATCGCGGTCAATTCATTGCATCAACTCGCTAATGCTCTGAAAAACAATAAAGACTGCAAGATCGCATTTCTTAATATCAATAAAGGCTACGAACAACAAATTACTAAACTAATAGCGGAACATAATTACTTTCCCTATGTGCTGATCTCCAAATGGCTTATTAATGATTATACAGCACTTGGAGCGCAAGGATTTTTATATAAACCTATTAGCATTCAAAAGCTCCAAGATATTATTGAGTCATTAACAAATCAAGAGAACATTGAAAAATCAGCCACCCATGAGTTAGAGGGTTTAAGAGAGCAATTACGTTTCCTACACCCAGATCTTCTTATAGCAGAGGATAATCCAGTTAACAAAATGCTTCTTGACTCGTTACTAGGTACTCGTGCCAACATTACCTCAGTTGACAATGGAGAAATGGCTGTATCGGTGTGTGATGAAAAGAAATACAGCCTCATCTTACTTGACTTACATATGCCCAAAATAAATGGCCTAGAAGCAGCACGTCTGATCCGCCAAAAATCAGAATTTAACCGTCATACACCCATAGTATTAATTAGTGCCAATGGACGAGATGTAAATGATACGGATTTAAAAAAATCAGGGGTGGATTTTTGTTTGCAAAAACCTATAGATGAGAAACAATTATTGATCCAAATCTTGCGTATTGCAGATAAAGCAAAACACCCTGCAATAGATTGGCAGTTGTGTGTCCAAAAAGCTTCTGGAAATCAAGCGCTTGCAGAAGAATTTTTGACTCGATTTGTAGAAGAGTTGTATAAAAATCGCGAAGAGTTTATCCAACTCATGCATGAAAAAAAGGTGAAGCAATTAGGCGAAGCCGCTCATAAGCTTCATGGAGCCTGTTGTTTTAGCGGTGTACCTACGTTACAAAAAAATGTAGTTCAAGTAGAAAAAATGGCTGCTCATGCAGCCTCGATCGAGGAACTAACCATTCCTTTTGCAGAATTAATTCAAAGCATCGATGCCGTAATTAGTGAATACGAACATCAAAAAATAAAAACTTAGCGCAATGCATCTGCGCATCTCAAATGAATAAGGAGATAGAATGACTATAAAAAATGCGATATATGCTCAATCAGGAGGCGTCACTGCGGTCATTAATGCCTCAGCTTGCGCAGTAATCCAAACAGCGAAACTCTATCCTCAACATATAGGAAAAGTCTATGCTGCCAAAAATGGAATTATCGGAGCGTTACATGAGGAACTTATTGATACATCATTTGAAAGTGATGAAGATATCGCTAAATTATTACAAACTCCTGCTGGTGCTTTTGGATCGTGCCGATACAAACTAAAAAATGATGGGGAGGAATACCAACGATTAATCGAAGTATTCAAAGCACATAATATAGGCTATTTTTTCTATAACGGAGGTGGCGACTCACAAGATACAGCCTATAAAGTATCGCAATTGGGTGCTACTATGGGTTATCCCATCACGTGTATCGGTATACCAAAAACAGTAGATAATGATCTTCCTTTTACAGATGCTTGCCCAGGCTTTGGATCTGTAGCTAAATATGTAGCTGTATCCACCAGAGAAGCGGGGTTTGATGTTGCTTCAATGGCAGCATCGTCAACAAAAGTTTTTATTCTTGAAGTCATGGGACGTCATGCTGGATGGATTGCGGCAGCAAGTGGTTTAGCGAGCCAAAGCCCTAATGAACCACCGCATATTATTTTATTACCTGAAGTCGCTTTTGAACCTACAAAGTTTTTGAGCAAAGTAGATGAATGTGTCAAAACCTATGGTTATTGCGTTATTGTTGTTTCAGAGGGAATTCGTACTACTGAAGGTACGTTTTTAAGCGATGCAGGATTAAAAGACGCTTTTGGTCATGCCCAATTAGGCGGAGTTGCCCCAGTCATTGCTCAGCTCATTAAAACCGAACTTAATTATAAATATCACTGGGCGGTTGCTGATTATCTGCAACGAGCTGCTCGCCATATTGCATCTAAAGTGGATTTGGAACAAGCTTATGCTCTAGGCAAAGCAGCCGTAGAATTTGCCATTAAAGGACATAATGCCATTATGCCTATTATCATTCGTGAGCAAGATGAACCTTATCAATGGTCCATAGGTCATGCTGCCCTAGCTGATGTCGCTAACCAAGAGAAAGCGTTACCCAAAGAATATATTGCCGCAGATGGGATGGGAATTACCGAAGCATGCAAACGTTATTTATCGCCATTGATTCAAGGCGAAGCTTATCCTGATTATATAAATGGACTTCCAGATTATGTGCGTTTAAAGAATAAACTGGTACCTAAGGTACTTCAAATTAAATAGCTTAAAATATCTGGCGAAGCAAAACCGAACCTAATTGCAGTGCAACCTGCTGAAATCTGTATTCGGCAATGGCTTCGTCCATTTACTATTTATTTTTAAAAATGTAACGCCCTACGTCATCTTCACTGCCATTGACTTAAGGAGCTTGCCGTCGTCCTCGCGAAAACGGGGACCTATTTTGATGTGGCACCAGCTCAAATAGAAAAGGATTTCCGCTTTCGCGAAAATGACGAAACCCTTGCCAATAGCAGTGAAGATAACGTAGAGAGTTACCAAAAAATGTATATTTAATATAAATATACAAAGCGCAATAAATGCAAAAATTATGCATATTAGGTATAGCATCTGCTAAACTTAATAATAAAAGAAAAGATCAAATAGGACTTTATCTTTTTCAACCAGGGTAAGGTTTGTTGTATCGTTGTTTAGCCTATTTGTGATGGAGTTGCATTTGATTTGCTTATTTTAAATTAGGGAGCTAACAATGAAGCAGAAGGGTTTTACTTTAATTGAATTGATGATAGTAGTGGCAATAGTAGGAATTCTTGCCGCAATTGCTATTCCAGCATATCAGGATTACGTCGTTAGAGCTCGTGTTACAGAAGGATTAAGCCTCGCCTCTTCGGCAAAAACCACAGTTTCTGAGAATGCATCAAGTGGTGCTGCTAATTTAAGCCAAGGTTGGGTTGCACCTGCAGCAACAGGTAATGTGAATGCTATAGCTGTAAATGCTAATACAGGACAAATTACAATCACTTATACTGCAGCTGCACAAAATGTTGTCATTACATTAACTCCTCAGTCCGGTGGTGCTGCTATTGCTGCAGGGGTTCCACCCACAGGTGCCATTACTTGGACCTGCGCAGTAAACGCAGCTGCAAATAACCGATATGTTCCTGCAAACTGTCGCATTTAATTATTCTCTTTTAAAAAGCTGCTTTCAAGCGGCTTTTTTATTTTATATGATATGAATAAGTTAATAAGTATTTAGAGTTGAATATGTCTCGTAAGTTCCGTATTGAAGAATTATTAAAGCAAGAACTAACCCCTGCTTATTTAAATGTTGAGGATGAGTCAGCCAATCATCATGTTCCAGAAGGAGCGCAAACTCATTTTAAAGTAACTGTGGTATCCTTTCATTTCAATGACTTATCGCGAATTGCTCGACATAGATTATTAAATAAGTTGCTTTACAAAGAATTTGAACTGGGATTACATGCGTTAAGCATGCATTTGTTTACTCCTGATGAATGGGAAAAAAGAAACAACACTGTTGCGCAATCTCCAGCGTGTAGAGGCGGATTTAAAAAGAACGAATCGTAACCTCTCTCCAAGATAATGAATCATTACTGAGCTGAGGAGGAGCACTGCCATTGACTTAAGGGGTCGTCATTTTCGCGAAAGCGGAAATCCATTTCTTTTGAGCAGGGTGCCTCAAAATGGGTCCCCGCTTTCGTCGCGAGGACGACGCCAAATTTCTAAGTCAATGGCAGTAGAGTTGGAGGAAGCATTAGGTCGCCTCGAAGCATTTACTCCTGCTAAAGCTACGGACGATGCTGAAGGATCTCCTCAGCAAAACGGAATCAGGTAAACACTGGACCTAATCTAATAAAATCCTTATCCAGTACTCACAAAAATTTTTCAAAACAGTTAATTTTCTTAAAAAAGAATAAAGATTTTTTGGTAGGATAAAAAATTGTAACATCAATCAATAACTTCCTATATAATGTATATCATTTTAGCAAATAGAATTAATTAATGAACAATTGGTCTTCTGAAAAAATATCTGTGCTTGCGTTGGTCTTATTGATTACTGGTGCAATTGATAGCATCAGAAATCTACCAGGAACAGCTTTATTCGGCTCTTCATTAATTTTTTTCTTTATTTTTTCGGCAATTGTATTTTTAATCCCTGTTGCTTTAGTCTCAGCAGAATTATCATCAACCTGGTCTGATGAAGAAGGGGGAATCTACAGTTGGGTAAAACATGCTTATGGTGAGAATCTAGCCTTTTTTACTATTTGGCTACAATGGATCAATACCTTAGTTTGGTATCCAACTATTTTATCGTTTATTGCGGGAGTACTTGCTTATTTGATCAATCCTGAACTCGCGCAAAATAAGTATTATTTAATTGCTGTTATTCTCATTATATTTTGGTCATTAACTTTTATTGCTTTATCGGGTTTACGTGCTTCAGCCCATTTTGCAGGCCTTTGCGCCATTTTAGGGATGATCATTCCCATGGGATTTATTATTTTTCTTGCGGCTGTTTGGGTCATTAAAGGAAATCCTATAGCCATTGATTTAAGTTTGCCTCATTTATTGCCCCAATGGAGTGACAGCCAATCTTGGGTGTCTCTCACCGCAATTATGACCTCTTTTCTGGGTATGGAGCTTGCAGCAGTTCACGTTCGTAACGTGGATAACCCACAGAAAAATTTTCCCCGAGCGATGTTTTTTTCGGTGTTGCTCATTTTGACTACCATGATTTTTGGTTCTTTAGCAATTGCTTTTGTTCTACCTAAAGAAAAAATCAGTCTTATTGATGGCGTATTACAAGCCTTTAATAACTTTTTATATGCGTATAACTTATCCTGGTTATTACCCATTCTCATCGTCCTTCTGTTATTAGGTAGTCTAGGCAGCATGATCAACTGGATTATTTCACCTGCCAAAGGTTTGCTCATGGCAGCTAATCATAATTTCTTACCTAATTTTTTATGTCAATTAAATAAGCGCGGGGTTGCTTCACGAATTTTAATTATTCAAGCAATTCTAGTAACGCTTCTCTGTAGTGGCTTTCTATTATTTCCAACCGTGAATGCTATTTATTGGTTATTTACAGCATTAAGTACAGAACTTTATATTATGATGTATGTTTTAATGTTTATTGCTGCATGGAAATTAAAGAGTAAATTCGCGCATATGAAAAGACCTTTTGCCATACCTGGTAAAAAAATGGGTTATTATTTAACCTGTATTTTAGGATTGTGCGGTTGCACTATGACGTTAATAGTAGGATTTATTCCTCCAGTTGAATTTATGAATTTCGGCAGTGCAGCGCATTTTAGATTTGTTTTTTCAATGGGAATTATATTAATGATGATTCCTGCATTTTTATTGTATTGGCGCAAAAAATACATTACCAAGAAATAAAAAAATTATTTAATAAGCAATAAATATTATAAATCATAAAGTTATTATCCAATCTTAACAGATTATCTTGTAGTTTAAGGTTTAAACCATTTAAAAATTGCAAAATATATTTGAAATAAAATCAAAATGTCTTAAAATTACCCACTATTAATATAAATAGTTAGCTAATTTCATGTTTTCAGAACTTACCCCCGCGCAAAAATCTCTTTTAATAAAACTTTCTGATGCTCCAGAAAATCAACAAGATTTTTTAATGGCGCAATTAAAAAAATACCTCACCATAGAGCCTGAGGAACAAAACACGCTAGGTAGTCAAAATCCAAAAACAAACAATCAAAACTATTTTCCAATAAATCCTAATCATGGTTATAGTGATCTTTTAAAAACAAAAAAAATCATAGCACCTCATCACCAGATAAAAAAAACAAAAAACCCTATGATGCCTCTGGACACCTCTCCAAAACCTCAAGTGACTCTATATCAAATCATTAATGATTATTACCAACTCGTGCGGGTTAAAGATAAAAATGCAAAAGATATTTTTCTTAAGACTGTCAGTTTTTACGCAGAAACATTTAAATTATCTGTGGATGAACTTACTGAATTAAACCAGTTTGCTCAAACTATAATAGACATTAAAGAGAACAAAAGCCCTTTTATTGATCTTGGATTATTTAAAAAACATTTGATGGAAAGCCATTTGAAAATTATTTTGCGTGAAGCAATATTATATGGAGCAAAAATAAAAGATATTTCTGAACAGCAACGATTAAACACTCAAAATCAATTAACCATTCTCACCGAAGTCTCTTGGGGTACTTTAGGAGATTATAACGCAGCAGCTCGTTTAATCCGGTTATTAAAATCGGCTCATCCTAAATTAACCATTCATTGGATTATTAAAGGGAGAGTTGCAGAAATTCCTGATGAATTAGCAACTTCTGATACTCTTTTCATTGATAAAATAAACAGTTGGGATGAGTTGTTCCTAGAGAAGAAAATCATTACAAATCTTAAGCGAACAGATGCTATTTTAGCGTTCCCTACTTTTCACTTTTTAACCGATAATCATCTGGAACAATTAAAATATCAATTTAAGAAACAAATTATTTCTTGCTTAGAATATTCTTTTGGGGTTAGAAAAACTCAACCTGACGTTATTGAATTAAAAACGGGGCTGGGTGAAGATGAAATGGGTATATTCATTCTTCCTCCTACTGATGGGCATCCTTTAACGCAAATACAAAAGCAACAAATTATTCTTGATGTTCTATTCCCCGAGTGCACTCTAGCTAAAACTCCTATGCCCCAACATGATTCATCAGAAACTGAAGTTCAGTCTACTGCTCAGCCTGGAGTATCTGAGGACCAAGCGAAAGCATATGAGGCAAATCATATGCTATTTTTCGGTTATGCTAATAAAGATGCACTACGAACTGCAAATAAAGGAGCCAATGTCAGTAACTTCGTTCGAATGGCTCTTTCGGTTGCAGAACAAGATAAAAAGAAAGATGTCGATATTGTTGTACCTATTACAAGAGAACAACTGAATGGACTTAATATTGATTATCAGAAATACAGTCAAATCCGCTTTATCACACAAAAAAATAATACGATTCATGAGGAAGCCCTTTATAAAAATCCTTCACCTCAAGATCTTCCTCAATTACGGATTATTAATTTGTTTCGCTTTGAGAATAATACATTTACACAATTAGTTGCCGCCTCTCATCCCTTGAAACTATGCACTGGCGATCAATCCTTATCTGATGTAGTGTCTGTTGAAAATGCCATCGTTTTTTATCAGGTAATGCAATGGAAGCAATGTTTAGCAGAGAATTACTTAGAAATAGCAAAGCAAGCGTTGAAGGCAGCACAAAGAGATTCAGAACAATCTGCGGCAATTTCTTTTCTAACGATCGTAAAGAATATGCAGGAGTTAGATTTAGAAGTACTAAAGCCCTTGCTTATTAATCCTCAATTGTTAGAAGAATTTCAAGTAATTCATCGTTATATTTTCGAGAATAAAAATCTAAATCATATCCTACCAACAAATTTGTTAGCTTTCTTAGACTATTTAAAAATTGAGGAGAGGCTACTCGTATCCGCTCACCAGCAAGTTGCACCAATAATACCGCAAACTTCAAAATTAGGGCTATTTAGTAAATATGAACATAAAATATCGCTAGAAGATACTCCGCAAAAAATGGAATCAAATTGTTTTTTAGGGAGCCCTGGATCTACAGATTAAAAAAAACTTCTCAATACCGTCGCCTTCCGCAAAAGCGGAAGGTCTAAAAGCAACCAATCTTTGCTCTAAACTTCACCTTGCAGTCATACGCTTACGAGACCCCCTGCTTACGCAGAGGGTGACGATGCTCTCAATACCGTCTTCTTCTGCAAAAGAAATAATTGGATCCTGTTTTATTTGCGATAGACAAGATGTGTAGAAGATTCAGATCAAGATCTTGGGACACACAGAATCTACAAATTAAAAGAATGCCAATCGTTCCAGAAACAAAGCGCTCAATATTTAGCAAATTCGTATTAGACCTTCCGCTTTCGCGAAGGGCGATGTTCGGTACAATTTTTCTATAACTTATCTTTTTCTTCCAATGGAATAACTCGAGCTTCATGCTCCAACATTACCGGAATATCATCATGAATAGGAAAAGCCAGCCGATCAAACTTACAGATCAGTTCTTGCTTTTTTAATAGTAATTTTCCTTTACATAGAGGACAAACTAATAGTTCCAATAATTTTTTATCCATGAAAGACTCCTAAGTGACTTTATTTCGGATATACACAGGGTGCGCGGCACCTGCTGAGACCGGTTTTAATGCAGAAAACTGGGCAAATTGAATCATAGCAGCTGCAGAAGGATTTATAAGCAATTTTTCACTAACTTGTGATTTAGTTTTAGAAGTAAAATTTTCCCAGTATAAATCTATCCCTACTCCTGCAAGGATTATAGACTGCTCTTCAGGTATACTCATTTCAGATACGGGATTGACCTTTTCCTCCGCCATCCATTGATCTTTAGCGAAATAAGCCCAATACATTTCATGCATGCGCGCATCCAGTACTGTTAATACAGGTAAATGCGCTCCTTGCCTTTGTTGACGAACTGACCAGGCAATAGCAACTAAATTACTTACTGGAATTAATCCCAAATCATGCGCATAAGCCAACCCTTTTGCAATACTACAAGCAATACGCAAACCCGTGAAACTTCCAGGTCCTCGCCCAAATACAATGCCATCAAGTTGATTCATGTGCAAACCAGCATTTACCATTAACTTATCAATCATAGGCAAAATAAATTGGGTGTGCGTTTTAGGGTTGCTTTGCTCGTCACAAAGTAACTCTTTTCCAGTTAGCAACGCTATACTGGCTATTTCGGTCGATGTATCAATCGCTAATAACTTCATAAGTCAACTCTAATTCTCTAATGAATTGAAGTACTTTGTGTTCTTCTCGGGTTTTCGGTAATTGTGGTAAACTTGCTAATATTCGCCTACCATACTCTCTACCAGTAAGACGAGGATCAGCGATCATCAATACACCTTTATCCGTGTTATCTCGAATTAAGCGCCCCACCCCTTGTTTTAAAGCGATTACGGCACTAGGTAAAGATAACTCATCAAAACCCGATAATCCTTTTTCCTTCAAATAAGCCATTCTACCACGAATTACGGGATCTACTGGGCTAGAAAAAGGTATTTTATCAATAATAACGCAAGATAGCGCCTCCCCTTTTACATCAACGCCTTCCCAA
The DNA here is from genome assembly GCF_001467695.1 of Legionella gratiana. Lineage (GTDB taxonomy): Bacteria > Pseudomonadota > Gammaproteobacteria > Legionellales > Legionellaceae > Legionella > Legionella gratiana. The sequence continues at coordinate 378,432 of NZ_LNYE01000023.1, read as the reverse complement.
AACGTTGAAGTTCCTAACAAAACTGCATTCCCTAATTGCCTAAAACGTTCTAATAAAATAGGTTTTGCTTCTGTTCCTTGAATAAGTAACGGATAGTTTAAATTATTGGACATTATTTGAGCAACATGTTTTAAAGATCTATGGCTGGTAAATAAAAAAAAGCTACGTCCCCCTAAAGCTTCAATAAGTGGGATAGCGCGTTCGATTAATAATTCATTATAAGAAGCGTTTTTAGGATCAGGTAAACCTCTAGGTAAATACAATAATGCTTGCCGCTGGTAGTTAAAAGGACTAGGCAATACTAAAGTCTTAATTCCATGTAGCCCTAAAGGTTTACAAAAACAATCAAAGGAATCCGCCATTGTTAGCGTTGCAGAAGTAAATACATAAGTACATGATTGTCTTTTTAGTAATTCGCTAAACGACTCAGCAACATCATAGGGTGTAACATGAAAAACTAAAGTATGTTTAAAACGCTCCAACCATCTAATTTTATCCTTAGTTTCCTCAGTAAAAATTAATAGAATTCTAGCAAAATCGATGAGTCGCTCTTTACAACGCGCAAGTCCGGGAAATTCAGCAAGAGCGATCTCATTGAAACACTCCATTAACTCATCGTTCAATGCCAACCAATGTTCCCAAATACTCATAAATGATTTATTTCGCTTTATTTCCTCCCAACTCACTCGCTCCTCTGCAGGTAAGCGTGTTACTAACTCATCCATTAACTGGTCTGCTTTATGGCTTAACGCTTTTAAAGGCTGATTGGCACGATCGAAAACAGGCCATTCCTTAATAAGATCATCCAATAAATCACGAAACTGTCGCGTTCCAATTCGCTCTCCATTAAAATGAGTTGCTATTTCAGCAAGTTGATGTGCCTCATCAAAAACAACGACATCAACTCCGGGTAGTAACTCACCAAATCCTTCTTCTTTTAGACGTGAATCAGCAAAAAAAAGGTGATGGTTGATCACTACTACATCTGCATCTAACGCTCGCTTACGCGCTTTGACTAGAAAACATGTTTCATAGTGAGAGCATTCAACACCCAAGCAATTATCTACGGTTGAAGTTACATAAGGCCAGACCGAAGAATCCTCGCTTAGCTCAGGTAATTCAGAGCGATCCCCATTTTTCATTTGTGATAATTTACTTCGAACATGAGCCACTTCATGAGCACATTGTGGGTTTTGAAATTGTCCTTCCTCCGAATATAACGCGACACGATATTGACAGATATAATTCGCTCTACCTTTGAGATTTTGTACACGTACTGATAATCCTAATGCTCTGACTAAAGTTGGTAAATCTTTTTGATAGAGTTGATCTTGTAACGTTTTAGTAGCAGTAGAAATGAGTGTTTTTTTTCCACTTAATAAGCAAGGTAACAAATAGGCAAATGTCTTACCTGTTCCAGTTCCTGCTTCGGCTACAAGAGTGGATTTTTCATCGATTGCTGCAGCAATCGCTACAGCCAAATCAGATTGTGGTGCACGTGCCATAAACCCAGGAATTGCTGTAGAAAGTCGTCCTTTCTCACCAAGGGCTCGCTGACATGATTGAATGAGTGAGGTGATTTCTACCACTCTTCTTGTAGATATTGAAGTTTATCCTTAATCTGTTCCCAATCTTTAGCATCCGACGGCGCATCTTTTTTAGATGTAATATTAGGCCAATTCGTAACAAGCTTTGCATTTAATTCTTTAAATTGCTGCTGCTCAGGCGTTAAGTCATCTTCAGAAACTATTGCATTAACAGGACATTCCGGTTCACACAAAGCACAGTCAATGCATTCTTCGGGATGAATGGCTAAAAAATTAGGTCCTTCATAAAAGCAATCAACAGGACAAACTTCTACGCAATCCGTATACTTACATTTAATACAACTTTCTGTAACTACAAAAGTCATGACAAACCTTTTTTGAACTTGAAATACTAGTTATTAAAGCATAAAACAAGCTATTTAAGTAGTAATTTTCTCAATAATTGACTAAAACAATTGGTTCTTTATTTTTGAATAAAGATCATAATGGGTAATAAATCGTGATCTTACAACAATCTTTAATTACTTTTTGACCAAAAGCATCAAAATTGTCTATATTTATAAGCAAATTGGATCAATTTTTTCATAAGGACCTAAAACATATGGAGTTGGTACAAAAAAATAGGATTATTAAACGTTTCTTAACAGAAAAAAGTGAAAATCCTATTGCAGTTGATCTAAAGGATGAGGATTTAGAGATTTATGCTGATCTGAATGTTTTATTAAAGCATATTGAACTTCATCACAATGGCTTATTTAATTTTGAAACGCTTGAAACCGATCCAAACCAATGGCACGAGTTGTGTGGCATCATTAAATATTCCGCTACTCTTAAGCCAGGCTCTCCTCCTCTATTAAAGAGGATTAGTCTTAAAAAAGCCGAAGAAGGCATACGTTATACTTTAAATGCACATGATATCGTTGCATTACCCAATGATGATTATTATGCACGCTCAGCCAAAGTGCTTTCCGAAATAGAACCCGAACTAAATGACTTAATTAGAAACAGTAGAGCAAAACTGTATACTTTACTACAAACCGTTCCTGAAGCGATAACTTTTGATGCGTCTAGCTCCTCACAAATTACTTTACAAATTTTACAATTACAAGAAGAAATTAACTTAGTTGATAACAATTCTAAAAAAGAAAAAATACAAAAAAGAGTAACTATCCTCCAGGATCTTAAAAAAATCAATGAATTAAAACAAATAAGTATTACTCAAAACAATGGCTCCACCCTCGATTATTGTATGCTAGAGGAAGATATAGGGGGCGTTACAGAAAAAATCCCATTAGTGAGCTTAAAGAGTGTAAAAAAGCAATTACGCAATCTGTGTGAATGCTCAATTAACCTTCGTATAGATGATTATTATGCGGCAAGAGAACAGTATAAACTTTGTACCGAAGCCATAATAAAGCTGCCTAAACGCGGTGATATTAGAGAAGTTCAACATGAAGCTATGGCACTTAATATTTCTCGCTTATTGGGGCTAGATACAGCCATTACGATCTCTATTACTTATAATGATCATCCGGCGTTATTTATTCTTTTTTCCGACATACGTTTATTAAGTGAATTTTCTTCAGGAAAAACATTTACATCTTGGCTCAGTGGTAAGACCTACACTCATTACTCTACGATTAAACCTATAGGTGAAGGTATAGAAGCAGATTGTTTCATTGATGATTTCAGTAATGCATTGGGTTTGTTCTATATATGTAGTGATCCTGATACCCTAGGCGGCAATTGTCAAAATAAAGCATTAAAGGGGGGGAAGTCTCTTTTTATTTTTGATCAATCGTTAATGGATACGGATAAATTTATTCTTGATTCACGTCTTTGCTTAATACCTGGTGAATTTCTTCGAAAACATACACGTCATGGCATAGGACGTAATCGCACTATTATTGAAGATTCATCATTTAATTCCAAATTTGCAAGCATCATGCGACTTAAAACTCTAAAAGATAAACTCATTCAATATGCAAATCATGTTACATGGCAACATCATCAGAAAATAACTAAAATTCAGCGGAAGCTGCAAAAAAACCAGAGCCATGAAAAATATACTCGTCTCACAACTCAGTTGAACAACTTGATAATTCTTGAAAAAGATGCTGAGATACTTAAAACAAAAATACAAGAACGCATCGCAACAATAGAAAATTTGCTTCCTCAAACAACTGGAGAGATCAATTCTATAGAGATAAGACAAGCATTGATTTTCGAAAAATTGATGCATAATCCAATCTTATTTAGTGATGATGGACGCCCCTATAAAAACCCATGGACCTACAGACAGTTCAATACGATTAAACAAATAGATGACCTACGCAATGGCTACATTCAACTCACTTTTACTGACAAAATTTCTGCAGCTATGGTTGAGTTTATTAAACGTCGCAGCAAAAGTGACTCGATAATCATTAATTCAGTCAAAACAGTACTTATAAGCAAAGAACAATTAATGTTATTAAATGAAAATCTACTTCACCCTGAACATCAATTAATTCTAGATCCCTCTATCAATTACTTAGATCTTATGGATTTAACCGTCATTAAAGAAGCATATAATGTGGGTAATAGGTCTCACGTGATAAATACAATCAACTCCTATCACACAAAGATGGACTGTGACACACTTTCTGTGGATGAAAAAATAACATTGATTGCTGAAACTGAAAATCAACTCAAAGCATACCTCACTACAGCTTATGACAAGGGATTTTGTAAACATGTACTTAAAAAATTCTACTTTGATGTGCAACAACAATTACAGAAATTCATCCCTACTTTAGAGATTCCAGCTCAATTAAATAATGCATTTATTGCTGCATTACAATTGGATAGAATTTCGGAGTTTAATACCGTAGTTATGGAGGCAATAAAATACGATAAAACTAATGATTCTCAATTTATATGCTTTTTGGATAACTGTATTCAAAGGGTAAATAACACAAGAAACTATATAGAGGCACAACAAGAAAGTCGCGAGTTATCAAATACAGCTGAAAAGACAATACATAGTTTACGCACCCCTAAATCGTTTACAGTTTTATTAGCATCACAACAATATAGTGAATTAAATCCAGTTGATCCTATAATTATTAATAGGGCAGATTTAGAAAAAGGACTTTATACTGTTACAAAAGAACCGTTAATGGCAGTAACAAATACCGAGGAAATTAATGAACAAGAACAAATTTCACTCTCTTTTTGAGTCAGATGAATTAATTTTTTCACTAAGGTAGTAAATGGAGCTATTATGCCTATACATGAAAGACGTCAACATTTCCGGGTAGAAGATCACATCTACTTTAATTACCAAATTATAGAACCGGGGGAATTATGTCCTGATCGAGCGGTTGTGGAGCAACTCTTAGGAAAAAACGGGCAACGGTATTTAGAAGCGGCTCATTATTTTCAAGAAATTGATTATGAAATGGCCGAGTTAACCCAAGTTATAGCACTCAAAGAGCCAACCATAGCTCATTATCTTAATCTACTTAATGCAAAAATCGATTATTTATCGAGACAAATGCTCATGACAAATACTATTCATCTACGCAAAGTTAATATAAGTTTAGGTGGAATGGCATTTAAAACTCCTGATCTGATTAAAGAGAAAACGCTTTTAAAGTTAGTCATTTATACCAAACCCAAAATGATACCCATCATTGTTGAAAGTACTGTAGTTTACAGTCAATATCAGAATGAACATAATTACCGTACCGCAGTATCGTTTAATGAATTAACAACTGAACAAGAGCAAATTCTTTCGCAACATATTTTATTAGCTCAAGCCAAACATCGTTCTGACTAAAAAAATAAGCGATTTTAAGTACAAATTTGCCAAATAACACGTAAACTATAGCGGTGTTATGAACTATGAGGCAAATATGACCAGAACAGTACATTGTTGTAAACTAAAACAAGATGCCGAAGGCATGCTAAAACCACCATTCCCAGGATCATTAGGAGAACGAATTTATAATGAAGTATCAAAACAAGCCTGGAATATGTGGTTAAATCATCAAACCATGCTCATTAATGAATATCGCTTGAACTTAATGGAAGCCAAAGCACGGGACTTTTTAAAAGAAGAAATGCAAAAATACTTTTTCGGCGAAGGCTCGGAAAAACCAGCAGGCTATACTCCTGAATAATTATCCTAAATTATAGAATTGGACGATGTCATTTTTTTTGATTTAATTTATTATTTTAAATATAGATACTTAAATAGAAGGTACTCATGAAATTTTTTAAAGGTTTGTTGTTTTTTTTCTTTTGCTTTACTGCCACTGTTTATGCACAAGATCAACCTTTGAAAGTGGGGATAGGACGCTTTTATCCTCCTTTCGTCATGCAAGGAGCAAATAATGAGCTCTTTGGTTTTGATATCGAAATGGCAGCTGACCTTTGTAAAATTATGCGTCGTACTTGCACTTTTCATGCCATGAAATTCAAAGAAATGCTCCCAGCAATAAATAGACAAGAGATTGATATAGCGATCAATGCAATTTCTATCACTCCGGATCGTTTGCGCTTAGTTAATTTCAGTAACCCCTATTTGTTAAGCTATTCCAGATTTCTTACAAACCATAAATATGCGGATCAACCACTGCGTTTAGATCTTTTAAATAACAAACGGATTGGGGTGGATGGAGACTCTATCTTTGAAAATGAAATTAACGAAATGAACATAAAAGGTGCAACTATTGTTCCGTTTTATGGCGTTCATAGTACCGAAGAGATGTTAGAAGCATTGCAGAATGAAAAAATTGATTTTGTAATTATGGATAATCCTTCTGCGCTTTATTGGGCAGCCAATTCATCAGGTGAAGTGCAAACAATAGGCAGACCAATATTATATGGCTATGGTTTGGGAATCGCGGTGAAGCCAAATGACCTTACATTATTACAATTAGTTAATCACGCTTTATTACAATACGAATTCTCACCCCAATATATTAGAAATTACAATAAGTACATCTTACAGTTTTAGAGCATCGACAATTTAGTCCTCATCACCTACGTGCTTCGGCTTATCCGAAGCATAATAGATCTTATATAATTCCTTCCGTAACCCAGGTTAAGTTAAGTACTTGTTGAGATGATCGTTGATCCTTGATTTGCTTTCACCACAACATCATCATCGTCAGCAATAAATTGAGTTTCCTTGCATAATTTGACGTATTCTTTATGGGTGATCAACGCATAAAAAAGAGAGGACATTATTAAGATATAATAAATATTTTGATAAAAATAAATTAACCACAAATAAGTCAGAAAAGGTGTTGATAATACTAATAATGTCGTTACTTTCATTCTCCTTGTGATCTGTATTATTCCGTAAATTATCATCAAAATTGAGATGGATAAGTTCATCTTTAGGAAATCACCAGCAGGCAGAGTACTCATCATCAAACCAAGTACACAAAAGATAATAATCCCAAATATTCTGGTGTTGGGCTTGATAGCTCCCATACTAATTGGTGCAGCCATATAGCCAATTAAATGATAACCAGTAACAATGACCATTAATGAAGCCCAACTATCTGAATTCCAAAGAAATATTGCAGTCAACGTAAAATTAATCAATAACGAGCGACGACACAGATTATATCGAGGATGTAATTTAGTAATAGTTCTTTTTGGCATTTGCCCTTCTTTGGCCATAGCATAGAACATTCGCGAGGCCCCACCTAAATAAGAATATCCTGTCCCTGATGGACTCACAATACTATCAGCGATCAGAATCATTGCTAAAAAATTGACGCCTAGTAACATTGCTAAATTAATTAAAGGTGAATGAAAATTCAGACTACTCCAACCACTAGCTAACATATCGTGAGGCACCGCCCCCATAAACGATAATTGCAATAGCATATAAACACACATCACAATAACAATTGAAAGAATGATTGATAAAGGAATATTCCGTTTTGGATTCTCTATTTCACTCGCAAAAGCCACAGCTAATTGAAATCCATTATAAGAATAAATTAAGCCTGCCGAAATGATTGCAGTAACTGCTGAGCCCACACCATATTGAGAACTTGTATCTAAACTAAAATTGCTCGTGTCGAAACGCATAATTAAAAAAACAATAATAGTAAAAATTGGGCTAAGAATTTTAATTACTGTAACCGTATTATTTATTTTAGCGAGTAACTTAATACCAAAGTAATTGATTAATAAATAAACTACTAAGATACTCAATGCAAACAGTTTACCGCAAAGAGTCAATGAGTGTTCCGTCATCAAAACATCGCTTTTAATTGCAGCAGCTAAATATTGCGTAGTCGCTTGAGCTTCTGTACCAATAGTTACCATCAATCCAAACCAATTGGCAAAGGCAAAAGGCATACCAAAAATATTATTGTGTGACAACGCACTAGAACGAGCAGTTGCTCCTCGAACCGGATAAATTGATGCAACTTGTGCAAGGCATAACCCAACCGCCATCACTAATAATGCCGCCAAAATCCACGCAACAAAAGAATAATTTCCTGCAATTTTAGCGTTTAATTGAGCGCTAAAAAGCCATCCTGATCCAACCATAGCAGTAGCAGAAAGAGCTGTTGCACTAAATAATGAAATTTTGGCATGTTTACCCATAACAAACGACCCTTGAAAAATACATGTTCTTAATAATTGAAAATTAAATACCTATATTGCATATAATTATGACATCGTCAATAGATCTGATACATAGTGATCTAAAAAAAGATATCTCTTTGGTTAAAGTCACTACGGCATAATGGGTGTATTTCTAGATGGCAATTGCTCTTCAACCTATTGTTTTTTATTAAATTTATAGATAAAAAATCATTCCCATACCGCATTTATGGCCCAAGTTTACTCTTACGGAACAATAAATTACAAGCTCCAAAGTAAATTGATTTTTTTACTCCAAAAATTGGATGATATCTTGCAACTCAGATCGTGAACATTATTATGCTCATATGCCCTATTATCTATTTTAAATGATGCCGTTGTCTCAATTGACGCAATTGGATTGGAATTTAAAATTTATTCGTTTAGAACCTGATTTATTATCTGTTGATTACTGGGGAAATTTTTGCTGAAGGTTTAAATGTAAAGAATAGCTTTTATCTTTCAAACACTTGCTTTAGAATCATTCTAATTGTAGGAGATTGTTAGAGACGGTAAGGATTATTTTACTCTCGAATAAATAAAAAATTCATTCAGTTTAGAATCTAAATATGAGGCTCTGCATGCAGTACATACTCAGAAGATTTTACATAACGATCTTTTTATTTGCCGTAAATCCCATTCTTTTTGCAAAAGCAATAATTGATGTTGATGTTCTCGATACTGTCAAACACACCAAAAAATTAGAAATAAAGCATTCTTTATCACTTATCGTGTTTTTGCATCATCTCTCAGAAAAAGAATCATTTATTGATGAAATAAAAAAAATTCAGGGAGTACATGTACAAGATTTAGGTTTCATGCCTGCTGTGGCAATACAACTTCCTAAGGATCGTAATTTGCTCGATCAAATTGCTAATTTTGATGCTGCAGCGCAAATCTCTTCACATAAATCAGCTGAAGTCGAATTAGATATTACTGCCCAAGCTTTAAAACTGGTACCTTCAACTTTTTATCCTCATGCAGAAAATTGGTGGGCTAATGGTTATACAGGTCAAAAAGGAGTTATTGGTATCATCGATACCGGAGTAGATCCTTTACATCTTGCCTTATCTAATAAAAGGTTAATTGTACGTCAAGATGTAGGCTCAGGATATTCTAATCATATTAATGGTGTAAAAGAACCTCATGCAACTGGCGTAGCTTGTATTTATGCGAGCACCAATGAAAAATACAAAGGTATGGCTTATGGAGCATCGACTATTATTTCTGGATTAGCCGGAGAAGAAACAGCAGATCCTACAAGTATTCTACTCACTATGGAAACCTTAGATTGGATGTTGAATCGTGCTGAAGTAAAACCTACCCTCATCAATTACAGTATGGGAAACGGTAGATTAGATTTAAATTGTCCTGCGTGCCCTGAATGGAGTGGGCTTGCAAAAGTGATAGACTACATAGTTAATACTCAAAAAATTCTCTGGGTAAAATCAGCCGGGAATGCTGGATATATAGAAGCAACACAACAAGTTCCTTATGCTTCCACGCTGACTGTGCCAGGTGACAATTATAATGGGCTGACCATAGCCAATATGAATACACTTGTCACTGAAAATAATACTGTGGCTAAATCTGCAGAGAGACAAAAGCACCGTATTAGGAATACCAGCAGTCGAGGACCTACCCCTTTTGGTAGGCGCAAACCTGATTTAACTGCTCCAGGTCATGATACTATGACTTGTGCTCCTGATCCCAAAGTTTATGGTTTTATTTATTCCAATGCGATGAACTACAAAGATGGCTATCGTCTTATGGGTGGAACCAGCTCGGCAGCTCCACATGTAGGTGCTTCAGCACTATTAGTACAAGATGCCGGAATTCAAAATCCTATGGCAATTAAAGCATTACTTATTAATAGTGCTGATACTTGGACTGATGCAGGTACTGAAGACTCCAGACATTCTAAAATCATGGGCTCAGCCTGGAATAGAACTTATGGCTGGGGTTACCTCAACATGGAAAAAGCGTTTAAACAAAGAAAAAATATTGTAGAAGGTGAGCTGACTGTAAAAAATCCAATATGGGAATACCGTACCACACTTACTAGGGGACAAAAAGTTACTTTAGTACATGAACGACGAGTGGGATACACTCCTGAAGGATCGGAGTGGAAACTCAGTCACTTAGAATTAACCGTTTTTGATCTGAAAAATCAAAAAGTGATTGATAAAGACAGTAGCCCTATAGATACAGTTCATCAGGTTGCAAATTGTAAACGTGCCCTGTATGACATAGAATGTTCCGAGGATAGCCAAACTACAGAAGTTTTGATACGAGTTAGGTTATTAAACAAAACCATAGAAGGCAGTTTTAATGAACCTTTTGCCATCGTAGTTCCACCAGCAAAAAAAGAAAAAACCTAATAATCATTAGAGCGTCAACCAAAATTATACAGATAACTTATACCTCACTTATTATTTGCAATCAAAAAGAATTTATTTTAATCAACATGAAAATCTATCATACCAAATGAATCATATTGGATCGATCTTAATATTTCCTTAATGTTTAGAATATATCATACAAGCTCACTATTTAATCTATATGAAATATTTTTGATTAATTGAAATTTTATAATTAAACAAAGTCAGGAGATTAAGTAGATAAAGACTAAAGTATATTGGAGTATTATGATGCCACACCCCCTGACAACTCAGATTTTGAATATATTAGCCGAACATCGAAAAATTCCTGACTACGAAAAAGAAAGTCACGCAGTCACGGAATTTTCAGAGTCGATCATAAATAAAGTAGAAAGTATGGTACTTCAAGGCAAAAAAATTCGACTTGTGGCACCCGCCTTTCCAGAAAAAGCACCAGTACGAGGGAAAACTTTAGGCGATACGCCTGATATGGCCGAATTAGTCTCCTTACAACACTTAAATAATATCTGTAAGAAAATAGGTGACGTTTATGGCCCTGGAGCCGAAATGGTAATCTATTCAGACGGATTTGCATTTGCAGAAGTATTTCCTGATATTCATACTCAAGAAAAACGAGAAAATTATCTATCAAAATTAAATGAAATGATAGAAAAAAACGATTTAAAAAACATTAAAATTATTAACTTAGCAGGTACTGTTGATTTAAATAAATACGCAGAAAGTGAAACAAGCTTCAGACAAAGAATTTCAAAACCTAAAACTGATCAGGATATAAATAGCCTTAATTTATACAGAGGCCAAATTCAATTTTTTACAACTGAACTCAGTATGGGCTATCCGAGTAAATCAAAATCAAGAGTTAAAAAGGAAGCTGAAGTTATTGCTCGTGGTGTAGCACGAATGAGCGATGCACTTAGCAAATATCTATCAATAATTGAGCCTGAAGCACTACGATTATCATGCCATCCTAAAACAATAGCTACCGACAAAATTGGTATCTGGTTTAATGAAGATCATGCTCCCGGCGGTACTCCTTGGCATAACGCAGCTGTTTATGAACTCAATCCAACAACAAATAAATGTGTGGTTTCCTTTATGAAAGCCCAGGAAGCACGTGAAAAGGGTCATATATTAAAATCAGATCAAGAGGGAACTCCAAGCCACTTTGTATCAGAAAGTATCTACCGTCATGCGTGCACATTGCAGTCTTTTTTTAAAGCAGTAGTACATAAAAAAATGTCAACAGAAACTTCCAAAGAACCCATGCAATCAAGTACATTAGAGCATTTTTAATGAAATTCTGGGTTGGTCCTGCCAAGACCAACCTCAAAAATATCTTTTGCTTTATTCAAACCATTTAAGCTAAAGTATCAACATACCCAATGTTTCAAATTAAATCATAAGTTACTTATTAATGTAACGAATGGAAAAACTATTTTGTTAACGGCTTAGATGAGTGACAATTAATGAAGATTTGGATTGATGGTGATGCCTGTCCAAAGGTAATTAAACAAATTTTATTTCGTGCGGCCATGAAACGCCATATCTTGGTAATTATTGTCGCAAACCACTTAGCAACTATTCCCCCTTCGCCGTTTATTAAAAGAGTTAAAGTTGAATCAGGATTTGATGGGGCCGATAAATACATTCTCGCTCAGGTACAAAGCCAAGATCTGGTCATTACAGCGGACATTATTTTGGCGGATCAGATTATTACCAAACAAGCGTTTGCTCTGAACCCACGTGGCATATTTTATTCTGCCAACAATATGAAACAAATTCTCAGTATGCGTCATTTAAATGAATCGCTAAGAGAAAGTGGTTTAATTCGAGGAGGCCTAGATACTCTAAGTTCAAAAGAAATTCAGAGTTTTTCGAACCATTTGGATCGTATTATTACCCAACTGCATCCCTAACCTACTTTTTCTATTTTGATACGCTAAGAATATATAAGTCTTATTTCTTAAAATTGGTTTTTCGCAACCCTCGTGAGCGATTTTTATCATTCTTAAACAGCAGTTGGCCTCGTGATGAGAAAGGCTAACGTGCTGAAATTGGGCTTGGGAATCCTATGCCTGGATATTGATTCTTTACCTTCAACTAATATATAAGCTCTAAAATTGCCTAAAGTCACTTTTCCTAAAGCTTACAGTGAGTTAACATAACGAACAGTCTGGAAATTATATGTTTTCGTCATTACCAACGAAAACATTGTTCTAAAAATGATTTATTTCCATATTGCATAAAAAGACGCTAAGCCTAGATAACTAAAGGGAGGTACAATGGGCATTTTTAGAGAAATTGCAATCCGTTATTGTGAAAAAATATATGATGCCTATAAATTACAGGCGGATGAAAAAACCTATAAAGGTAAGGAAGCTGAATTATTAATCGAAAGAAATGAGTTCGCTCGATGTTTAATCAAAACACTTAAATCAAAAGAACTCAGTGATAATTATAATGAGTATTTTCAACAGCTTTTGAATGAAATTACCACCGCATTAGAGCAAGTTAACACTACTGTTAATGAACATAATAGCAAAAGTGGTACAACATTCACCGCTGATCTGTACGAAACGTTTTTTACCTCCAGTTTGAAAAACTTTTTGAATGCCTTAAACGACTTATATCAAAAAAGCCCTGAAATCATCAAGTGCATTAAGGACAATTCATCGTTTAATAATACTCGAAGTATACCCTGGATTTATCAATTTTCTTTTGTATTATATGAATACATCCTTGAAAAAGAATTTGAGCTTGCTACCAATAAAAACGGTAGAGATATCTTTGATACAAAAATACAATTAATTCTTAAGTACGTCCAAAATGCAGCAAGTCTTTATTCCCGTTTTGAAAATAATGAACATGAGAGCGAATACAAAGAACTTATGAAAATGTTATTACAAAGAATGCAAACGGATGAGAATGATATCCAGCGACGAAAATCTCAACAAAGCAATACCAGCTCCATGTATTCTTATTTTTCACAAACATTTTATAAAGCCAGTGAAACCATAATGGGCAAAAGTCAGTTAGGAGAAAAAATCGATTTCTTGATAAAGGAGTTTAATGAGCGATCAATGACTAAGACGCTTCAGTTTTGTTAATTGGTAAACATCTTCATCACCAATATGGGATTGATTTTAAATTCTTTATAAAACATCGTCCAAAATTAGATGTTTTTTCACCATACAGTACAAAGATGAGATCGAACAATGGAGCGCAGATGAGCTGAGACCCATCAAAATCATCGCAATGCCCATTTCATTTTTAATTATATCAAGCAGATGTGTAACACCTGCTTGTCAAAATGAAGAGGATCACTTAATTAATATTATAAAAATCCTTCGCAGTATCTGCAAAAAGAGCTTGTTGTTCTTGTATTGAGAGGTCTTTAACTATAGCTTGATATGCCTCATAAAGAACCTTAACTCCTTTTGAACATTTAGTAATGGGTAAATGACTGCCAAACATACATCGTGTCGGACTAAAAATATCAATTGTTGCTTTTATCCAAGGAGCAATTTGATTTAAAGACCATTCAAGACCAAAAATACACTCAATGGCAGTGATTTTCACATAGACATTGCGACATTGACTTAAGCGGCGCATATCGTCTTCCCATTTTAAAAAACCGGCTTGGGTTTGATCTAATGGCCAACCCATGCAATGTAACGCAAATTTAATCGTAGGAAATTTTTTTGCATAATCAAGTACTGAGGGTATTTCATGTGCATAAACTTCAAATTCAAAATTAAAGGGATAATCTTGAAGAATTGTAAACGATTCTTGTACGACAGGTTCTAGGAGAATCCCCGCTTTATCCGTATAACATCGATTAGGATTATTAGGATCCCAAAGTAAATGATCGCGGACGGAGCGTATCAAAGGAATCTGAAGATACTCTTTGAGAAGTTGTGAAAGATTTTTATCTCGTAAGCTAATATTTGCAATTGCTGCTGATAGATGCTGACTTTTATTTGCAATGTTCTGAGCAAATTGCATTTCTTTGAGTGGATCGGTTGACACTAATTCAGCCATAACCAGACCTTCTATTTGCATCTCCTCCATATCTCTAAAATAATCGGTAGGAAGATAAGACTCTGGCAATTTTTTCTGGTAATTTCTTCCCCATAATAATTCCAGATTATCATCACAATTTTCTAAAAAAGGGTAATTATTTATTTTCTTATCATAAAAATGAAAATGGGAATCTACAATTTTTAATGCCATTCATGTTCTCCCTGCTTTATTTTAATTTTTCACTGCAATTATAGATGTTATCTAAAATTTCTGATATTAAAGTAAAAACATACATCTGATTTGTACCACCTTCCAAAAATAGCGTAATTTTTTATTTGAATTATTCGAAAAATTGAAGTTTTGGAACAGTCTAAATTCAAAAACTTTTTATTTTGAATATAATCCTAAATTCGGTAATTGCCGAATTTAGGATTATATTTATTTGGCTAAGTTTATGCGATTTACAGTGTCTGATTGGTAAAACCAACATCTAAACTTCGATTAACCCACTTTTTATATTGAACGCATATTGAATAAAGCAGATAAATGAGTTTACCATGAGCGGTTCTGGCGCTCATTTTTATTGAGTAAAATTTTTACAAATAAATAGGCTTGACTAGAAAATGAGGAAGAGTCGTTTTCACGTTACAAAAATACAATTTATCTATTCTATTTTTTTATTATTCATTATTAAAAACTCTTGGGCAGATCATCGCTACGATACCCTAATTATTGGTGCTGGAGTATCTGGATTAACTGCAGCAAAACAATTACATTTAGCACACCAAGATGTACTCATCATTGAAGCCAAAAATCGTCTTGGCGGTAGAGTATATACTAATTACGATTGGGGTTTTCCCATTGAACTAGGGGCATCTTGGATTCATGGGATTGATCACAATCCATTAGTTCCGTTGTTAGGAAAACAATCTGTTGCAAAGACAAGCTATAATAACTCTAATCTAATAGCCATGCTCCGTGATTTTGCTTTATATGATAGCAGGGGAAAACCTGTATCGGAACACGATTTAAATCTATTCTCTAGTTTGACTCATGAGTTCTTACAGTATTGTCATACACGTAACAAACTGATCTCTTTTGAACAAAATTTCATTGAATTCGCGCAACAAAAAAAATTGACCTTGAAGCAAAGCTCTTTGTTGTATTATGCTTTGGATAATATTTATACTTACGAATTTGCGGAGAATTTGCCACATTTATCTCTTAACTCCTATTTTGTTTCTGAAAAATCAATCGTCTCTGGCAAAAACGCCATTGTCCCAGAAGGTTATTTCCAAATTTTCCAACAATTTTCACAACATATTCCTATAACTTTAAATCAAATTGTTCGGGAAATTGATTATGATACAGATGGGGTTACAATTATTACTCAAAATGATACTTATCATGCCAATCAAGTCATCATTACTGTTTCCCTAGGGGTACTCAAATCCAATAAAATTTTATTTCATCCACGCTTACCCAAAGAAAAACGTGATGCAATTGCTCAATTAAAAATGGGGAATTATGAAAAACTTTATTTATTATTTGATAAGGTCTTTTGGGATAAAGACAAGGAATGGATTGGTATGTTACCTAATAATAAAGAAGAAGCCTATAATATCTTCAATCTTTACAAATATACTCAAAAACCGATTCTCATCGTATTTACTAGTGGTAAACTTGCACGCGATATGGAAAAAGTTCAGCTAAGCAAGTGGGTGATGCAGCATCTCAGACAAATTTATGGTAATGATATTCCTGAACCGATAAAAACGAAAAAAACTCATTGGGTTAGCGATCCCTATACCCTCGGTAGTTATTCTTATTTACCTAAAAATATCGATAAAAAGGTACTTGCAACATTGGCTAAGCCTGTAGCGGGGAAACTCTATTTTGCTGGAGAAGCAACCTCTACAACGGATCCAAGTACTGTACATGGCGCTTATTTATCTGGGATTAGGGTTGCACATGAAGTGCTTACCCATGTCAAAAAAAGCAAAAATGATGCTATGTCCAAGAATTAATGCGATCAGTCACGTATGGAAATAAAAACAGCGTTTAAAAATGAGTCGTATTTTCAAGATCCATTCTCTAGGCTTTTCACTCCTAAAAAATGTACTGCTGCAAAAAATCATAAGCTTTCTTTGCATACTCAAGCGGAGGAGCTTTAATTGGATCCTGTTCCGCTTCAACGATCATCCATCCAGTATATTGATGTTTTTCTAGTGCTTTAATAATGGAAGCAAACTCAAGGGAGCCATCCCCTGGTACTGTAAACACACCATTTCGTACCGCATTCATAAAGTTCATTTGTTCCTTCTCAATTTTATTCAGAATTTTTATGCGAACATCCTTCAAATGAACATATAAAATTCGCTCACTGTATTTATTAATTAAATCAACTGGATCTATATCAGCAAATACAGCATGCCCTGTATCCATTAATAAAGAAATTAATTGGGGGCTAGTATTCTCCATTAAAAAATCGATTTCATGCTCATAAAAAACGCCTGTCCCTGCATGATAATGATAAACAAGACGCATATTAAAATCATAGGCAATACGTCCAATAGTATGTAGTCCCTGAATCAGGCTCATCCACTGTTTTTCATTAAACTTAGGTTTATAGGAGCTTAAAATGGGTAATTCTGTTCCTTGAATAGCGTGTCCGCATTCGCAGACATTAATAAAGGATGCGCCCATAGCGTTCATGAAGCTTAAATGTTCCATAAACCGCGATAAAGTATTTTCATATTGTTCTGGCTCAGTAAAAAAAGTACTAAACCAAGCGCTGGATAATTGTAAACCATAATTATTGAGTGCAGCTCTTAAAACAGACGCATCATGAGGGAATTTATTACCTAGTTCTGTACCACTATAACCTGCCTCTGACATCTCACGAATACATTGCTCGAAACTAATCTCTTTACCCAACTCTGGATCATCATCATTACACCAATTAATTGGTGCTATTCCCAGTTTGATATGCATCAATAATTCCTCTATTAAAAATCAAAATAACCCGAGGAAGTAAGATAACTGCTTTTCTTTCACCGAAAAGACATTTTTCTATGCCACAATGCCAATGTTGTGCTCGATTGTTATCCTTCTTCAATATTCCCTGATCTGTTTCAATTGATCACACATCACTTGATGTGCCCTAGTCACTTCTTCAGAATTTGATATTTCTGCAACCGCTACCCGCCACCAAGTTTGATAACCATTACTCATGGTTTTAGGTAATATCGGTAACACAATGACCGCAGAATTTTTTTCATTTTTAGCAGCCTCCACGGCAACACCCAACTGTTCATAAGAGCTCACATAGAAAGACCGAGCCCCTAATCCTTCAGCATACTTACAAAAATCTATAGGTAAATACTCTCCTGATAACCGATTCGTTTTATCCTCTCGGAAACGAAACTCATTGCCAAAACCTTGACTACCCTGGCTTTCCTGTAAATTTCTAATGCATTGAAACCCATGATTATTAAAAATAATAACAATTATTTTCTGATGTTCTTGAATGCAGGTAAGTAGCTCTGAATGCATCATCACAAAACTACCATCACCCACTAAAACATAAACCTCACCTGGATTATTTTCTTTAGCGAGCCTCACACCTAAACCCGCAGCAACTTCATAACCCATGCAAGAATAAGCATATTCCAAATGATAGTCTTTCGGTGTTTTAGAGTGCCAAAATCGATGCAAATCGCCTGGCAAACTCCCCGCTGCACAGATAATGACATCATCTTTAGTCACCATTTCATTTAACAGACTAATAACCTTAACTTGAGATAAACCACTTTCTGAAGCATGGGATGTCACACAAACACGTTTTAATTCTTTCTGCCATTCATTTTGATAATGCGCTACCAATTGCTGGTAGTCTTTAGATGTTTGATAACTTCCCAATTTTTTTCCTAATTGCTCTAAACCAGTTTTTGCATCCCCTTTCAACATGAACCCATTCATTTTTAGTGCATCAAAACGGGAAACATTAAGGTGAATGATCTGACATTCTTCATTTTTAAAACCCCATTTGGACGCTGTAGTAAAATCCTGTAAACGAGATCCGATTACGAAAATCACATCAGCTTGTGATGCAAGAATATTTGCTGCTTCAGAACCCGTAACCCCTATTCCGCCTACATTCATGGGATGACTTTCTGGCAAAGCACTTTTACCAGCCTGTGTTACAGTTACTGGAATCTTATGGTGTTGGGCAAATTGTGATAAGACATTTGTAGCAAAAGAATAATGGACTCCGCCTCCTGCTATAATTAATGGTTTTTTTGCTTTAAGAATAAGTTGAAACGCATCATCAAGCGCACGCTCACTGACAGGCTCTCTATCAATATGCCAAAAACGTTTTTCAAAAAAAGAATCTTCGTAATCATATGCCTCTGATTGTACGTCCTGTGGTAAACATAAAGTAACCGTACCTGTTTCAACCGGATCGGTTAACACCCTCATTGCATTCATACACGCAGTCATTAATTGCTCCGGTCGAGCAATTCTATCCCAATATTTACTTACCGGTTTAAAACAATCATTAACCGATAACGTATAATCATGTGATACTTCGAGTTGTTGTAAAACAGGATCCGGCTGTCTGCAACTAAATACATCGCCAGGCAATAGCAATAAAGGAATTCTATTCGTAGTTGCCGTAGCTGCCGCGGTAATCATATTGGTCGCACCAGGACCTATAGACGAAGTACAGGCAAAAATGCTTAATCTATTTTTCTGTTTTGCATAAGCTGTAGCTGCATGAGCCATTCCCTGTTCATTATGGCCTTGATAATAAGTCAAGCCATAGCTGTCATATTCAAGAGCCTCGCCTAAGCCAGTCACATTGCCATGCCCAAAAATTCCAAATACTCCTGCAATAAATCGATGTTCTTTACCATCCATTACTACGTATTGATTGGCTAAAAATCGCAATAATGCCTGAGCCATAGTTAATCGAATTTTCATCAACACTAATCCTTATTTTTCCATACCCTATTATTTGCTTTACTTGTTCTTGTCCATTTATGCTCTTTTAGGAAAGTTGGAATACTATAAGGATTATCAGGTAAATGACGTATAAACCACAGTGTATAAAGAGCATATCCCGGAGCCGTACAATGGGCATGAGTCTGGCCAGAAGCAATTTGATACGTATCATAATTCTCGATACGTAAGACCTCTTTCCCGTTCTCACCAAACGCATAACCTTGCGGTTCTGAGAAACGATAATGATAAATTTCAGGCTGATCATGATAATGCGAGGGATAACTTGACCAGCGCCCTTGAAAAGTAATAATCTCGCCAACTACTAAATTAGACTCTGGTCTATTACGTTTATCAAATACGGTTCTCACAATCCGATAGGAACTGTCCTCCAAAATATCTTTTCCCCGATTATCCAATTCCAAAAGATTCGATTTATCAAATAATAAAGGCGCAAATGGAATATCATTTTCTGTTTCGATCAACAAAATCTCACAATCAGTCAACGCTTCTACAGATGCTGCTTGACCTGAAGCACAATGTAAAACGATAGGCTCTTGAAGAAAATAATCATATCGATGTACTTGTTGACTGTGTTGTGCATAATGAAAGACTACTTTTCCAGTCATTAATAAAGCAGCAAATTCATAACGTTCATTAAATGAATATTTTTCTCCCACACCTAATTTTAGAACACTAAAATTCATGCTGTCATTTGATCCGGGTTCCATAGTCACAATCGTATGAGATCCTTGATAAAAACCTTGTGGATTTTTAATAAGACGACCTGAGTTTTGTGTACCTTTCTTTTGATGCAGTTGAGTCAAATAAGCGCTTTTCCAAATTTGCGGATGCGCATCAAAATAGTGAATGAAATAATCCAACTCTTCTTTATAGGGCATAGCTGGAGCACAGCCATGGCGGGTGACAACTAATGCACCGCTCGCATTCGCGTAAGTAGTAGCAACTTCCCAAGATTTGCCGTGCAAAAGAGCGGATAAAAGACCTGCCATAAAACCATCTCCTGCACCAAGTACATTAAGCACTTCAACAGGAAAAGGCTTGGCCTTTAAAGGATGACTAGAGTTTGCAAAATAAACAACACAACCTTGTTCACCTTGCTTTACAACCACAGGTGCCTGAGTTAATTCTCTTATTTTTTCTAATGCCCTAAAGACCTCATTGCATCCACCAGCAATACAAATCTCTTCTTCGGTACCCACAATTAAATCACAAAACGACAAAACATATTGATAAGTGTTACTTACTTTTTGACTCTGGGCATATCTCGTTTCCCCATCGCCTATCTGCGTCAAACCCCAAAGAACAGGACGATAGTCCAGATCCAAAATTACTGCTGTTTCAGTGTGTCTTGCACGTTGAATCACTTCCTCAGTTGTTTGTAGCATAGCTGCTGTAGATAAGCCGGTTCCCGTCACTAAAATTGCTTTTGCTTGCTGCAGTACTTCACTATTTAGGTGATGCGCTTTAATTTGCATATCCGCACAATCAGTACGATAAAACATTAAGGGAAACTCTTTGGGCGGTTTTATACCCAGCAATACAAGTCCAGTTAAATGATGCTCCGTTTCTTGTAATAAATCAGTATTTACTCCCTCAGTTTCTAATTCATTTTTTAGAAAATATCCCATCTCATCTTTGCCAATACAAGAAAACATCATGCATTTAAGACCTAGACGAGCCCCACCAACAGCGATATTTCCAGCACAACCTCCTAAATATTTTTTAAAACTTGCTGCATCTCTTAAAGCGACCCCGATTTGTTCTGAATAAAGATCGACAGCTACACGCCCCATACAAATCAAATCTATAGGTCTTTCTGCATCAAAGTAAAATGGTGGGTAAATCATGTCATCCTCAACTCAAAAAAACAGGCAATTTAGTCACTAAAGATTGCTTTGCTGCCTGAGCAATTCGCAAAGCTTGTAAGCCATCCTTTCCAGAAACAGGGCTGGGTTTATTATGCAACCAGGCATCATAAAATGAACGTAGCTCGGCTCTAAATGCTTGATGATAGCGTTCAAGAAAAAAATATTTTGGATTCGCTTGTTCCGTACCTGTATTTGAATAATAAAACACAGAATGCTTTAATTGATTCGTAGTTAATAACATTCCCTCTTTACCAAATACTTCTATACGCTGATCATAGCCATAAACGGCCTGGCGACTGTTATCAATAACTCCCAAAGCACCGTTCGCAAAGCGCATTTGTATTATTGCAGTATCCACATCATGCAATGCTTCAAAATCAGGATTAATAAGTACCGCTCCTGTTGCATACACTTCAACAACTTCTGATTGTGTTAAAAAACGCGCCATATCAAAATCGTGAATGCTCATATCCATAAACATACCACCTGAGTTTTTACAATATTCTTGAGTGGGACAAGCAGGATCACGAGAGGTAATTTTAACTACATGAACAGCACCAATTTCACCAGCTTGCACCTGTTTCTGCAAATAAGCACAATTGGGATCGAAGCGTCGATTGAAACCAATCTGTAATAAGGTGTTATTGGTTTGAATTACATTTAAAGCATCTAGGATTTCCTCTTCACATAAGCCTATAGGCTTTTCACAAAATATCGCCTTATCTGCTTCACTAGCAGCTTTAATTTGCGCTACATGTAAATTTGCCGGTGAAGCAATAAGAACAGCATCCAAATTTTGATGAAAAATCACTTCTTCAGCACGCTCATACTGACCAGCGATTGATAGTTTATTTGCCCACTCTCTATCGAGATAAGGATCTGCGATTGCATGTAACTCATATTCTGGCAAATGGTATTTGATATTTTCTGCATGCAATTTACCAATTCGTCCTGCGCCAATGATACCGATACGACATGTTCTTTGCTGATTTATAAAATCCATTTTAATCTCTCACTAATTCAAATTTTTTCGCTTTTATTGGATTAGATAATTGTTTGCCAATAGATCTAATTTTTTTACCTGCCATCAAATTTTTTTCTATTTTTTCCAAAGAAACTCCTGTAGTTTCAGGTACAAAACGGTAAATAAAGAGAAAAGCACACAGGCATAATGAGCCAAATAAGGCAAAAGTAAGTACTTGCCCTAGATTTTGGTAAATAGCTAAAAAAGATATGGAGATTAAAAAATTAGCCCCCCACTGTACCACTGTGGCAATACTCATCGCTAAGCCACGCACATGTAAAGGGAAAATCTCAGAAATTAAAACCCAAAATAAAGATCCTACACTGATGCAATATCCCATAATGTAGGAGGATAAAAAAGCCAATATCCAGAACTTTTGGCCTGGTATGGCAGAATTAAATAACAAGGCAACTATAAAGAGACTAAACGACGCAATCAGGGTACCACTTAATAATAAAAAACGCCGGCCTAATTTATCGACATAAAACAAAGTAAATACAGTAAATAAAAAATTAACTGCTCCCATGCAAAAAGTTGCCAAAATAGCCTTTGAAATTGGGTAAAAACCTGCTGATTCAAAGATAACTGGCCCGTAATACATCACGGAATTAATCCCTGAAAGTTGCTGAAATACTCCCAAAATAACTCCGACGGCTAAGACGAAAACAATTGGGGGTTTAAGTAATAAATTATAGCTTGGTTGAATTTTCTTTATATGGCTATAAATTTCTTCTATCTCTTGTTGAATGTTATATTCAGAAGGACGAATGCGTTTTAAGGTTTTTACTGCCTCGTCTACTCCATATTGTTTCAGTATCCAACGCGGCGAATGAGGTACAAAATACATTCCTATAAATAATATCAGTGCAGGAATACCGCCTATTGCAAATAAAAATCTCCAGCTATGTATCGAATAATCATGAAGAAAATACCCAATTAAATACGCTATAGCCTGACCAAAGGTAATCGTCAAGCCATTGATCAAAACTAAAGTTCCTCTTCTTTTAGGAGGAGCGATTTCTGCAATAAATAATGGGGCAATATAAGAAGCAATTCCGATGCAAACTCCAATAATGAAGCGTCCAATTAATAACATAATGAAATAATTGGTCAAAACACATAAAATCGTTCCCACAATAAAACCAATAGCGACTGTTTTTAAAAGACAGTGTCGACTTATCTTATCAGCAAAAAAACCACTTACAGGAATACCAAAGATACATCCGAATAAACTAATACTGACTACCTGAGACCATTGCCACTCAGAAAGAGACAATTGAGCCATAACCTGATCTTTAACATCTGCGATGACACTAGAATCAAAACCAAATAAGAAACCACCAAATCCAGCAATTAATGCAACAAAAAAAATAAATGAATTCGCTCCTTTACTCATAAGTACTACTTTCCTTAGCTGATGCTTAATCGTTGATGATGGTATCACCTTCTATGGGGAATAAACAGTGAATAAGTTTCTCCATCTCAGCATATCATGGCTTGTAGACAAAATATCGAGATGGAAGGATTGTACTGGCAACTAACGCATAGAGCTCAATGAATTAGTGAAACTTCATGCCACCGACATGTTCAATAAACTCTTCAAGGTTTTCTTCTTTCTGTTTTATCACATCGTCCATCTCTTTTATAAAATCAACCACATCCGTAAGAATAAAATGCCGTCCATTATATTTTACATAACTTATATATCGTTGGGCTATCTCTCTACATTTTTCTGGAGAATACTCCTCATTCCCACTAAGCCCTTCTTGATACATTTTTCTCAGTGCCTTTGCCACGCTTGGTCCGGTTTGCTTGTTTTCTCGAATATAGCCAGCAATTTCTTCAGGATAAGTCTTGTGAACCGTTACAGAAGATTTTTTAAATAGAGTATGTTGAGAAAATTGACTGACTCCTCCTTTTTGAGATTGAATCGGGCTTTCTTCATTCTTAACTACATCTGAATGTAATAATTCTTTACTCTCAGAAGATTTTGATAACTCCTTACGCTCAGAAGTTTGTGACAACTCTTCAGAAGCAACCATAGGACGTCGTCGTGTTGGGATCAATAATTCACACTGAGCCAATCCTGAACTGATCTTCTTGTCAGCCATCAAAGTGGGGATACATTCAAGTAACGCAGAGAAGAAATGAGTAAGTAAAGTTCTCCAATAGGGATAATTACCTAACGTTGGTATCATCTTACCAAGAATTTGCATCGAATCGCCTATTGCTTTCTCTTTAGCTTCTCGACTCGGATTCTCTTTCATGACTGCCAGTTGGACTCTTAAAGCATGAATCCACTCGTCCGAAACAAGTACCTGTTTTTCCGAGCCTTGCGGTATACTTTCATACTCTCTCTGCATGTCATCCAGTAATTGATGAAGTTTTTGTTCCTGGGGAGTGAATTTCGGTACAAATATTGAATCAGGAATTATCGAAGTCCAGTGAACATTGCTCTTATTATTCACAATCATTTCTGGACCTCCAGATTGAACATAGGGAATCCCATCATTTCGATACAGATGTAGAATAATTTCTCTATCATATAAAATATGAGTTCTCCCCTCATTATTCTTAACAAAATGCTCTCCCTGAATCGCGCGATGCAGTACGAAAAGCGTTTCTTCTGAACCCCATACTCCTTCTTGTTGGAGATGATGAACATATTGATTAAGATGCTTGTCTTCTTCTCCTAAAAAAAACTCAATAGTTTCATTTCTCAGAATATTATCTAAAAGAGTCGTTTTCTGAGATTGAATTTCGCGTTCAGTAAGTTCTTTTTTTTGTTCTAAAAATGCTTGCTCTTTAATAATCCACTGACGCTCGAACTCCTCAATAACATGAGGCAAGCGAGCTAAAGAATAGTCATGCATTGCCACATCCATGCCACGGACCTTATATATATCTGCACTAATATAGTCTGGATTATCAAATCCGTGATCAATAAGATAGGACAACTCTGAACCATTCAGCTCCATGGAACATTTAAAGCAAAACTCCAAGCCGTAGTGCGCGGAAGAAAATAAAGGAGAATCTTTAGGGGAAGCTTTAAATTCTCTTTTTGTATATTCTGCTGCTAAATTTCGAGTCGCTCTTCCCAGAATGGGTTCAATAATATTTTTAATCTCAGATGAGGTAAACTCTTGGTCTGACTTCTTAGATAATAGGGTCCGTAATCGAACTTTCTCCTCTTCTTCAAGTTTTAGTATATTAAAAATATCTTCCGCTAACTCAGGAATGTTCTTGGCTCGTAGAAAATACATTAAAGAAATACTATACGCATAGTACATACAATTGCCTTTACCACTATTATCCACATGAAACATATTTACTCCTTTTGTAAATTATTAATCCTTGACTTGTTCTTGTGCTAATAAACTTTTGCTACCCTCCTTAAAACATAATTGATTACTTGCATCACTTAATTTTATTTTTTAATAGCAATAAGCTGATATTAATCAGTCCTATAAATCATTGAACTGCAAAATTGTATCTCTAAATCTGAAATTTCTTTGGCATTAAATGGAGTATTGATTTTTGCTAAGTAAACGTTGGCTTTTTCGTCCAAAGTGTCTGCTTGTATGATGGGATCGAAACACGTTGACACAACATTAATCCTTTAGTTTTTATTTAGCATAAAATGCAATTTATACGATCAAAATGATATATGCAATATCTTTATGCCATTATCCGATCAGTGAGTGCTAATTATAGAATAAATTGATTACTTTAATTCAATAGCTCATGGAAATCAGTATTGCTGTCAAGCGCTTTTGTATTGTATTCTGAGTTAGTTTTTAGCGTGGATGCTCATTATGAAAGGATACACCAGCTTTTTAGAATCATTACTCATTATTTCAATGTCATTAATTATTCTGTTAGCGATATGGAATGTATTTCAAAAAAAACACACCATATTAAGGAACTTTCCTCTTATAGGTTATGTACGCTATATTGCAGAAGAATTGGGGGTTTACTTAAGACAGTATTTTTATGCTCGAGATCGAGAAGAATTACCCTTTAATCGCACCGAACGTACCTGGGTTTATGAAGCAAGCAAAAACACAGATACCACTATAGGGTTTGGAACCACTCGCGATCGCAAACCGATTAATACAATCTATTTTGTAGACTCTCCTTTCCCAGTATTGAAACGTGATGTTGTAAAAGCACACTCTGTTACCATAGGAAAACATTGTAAATTTCCCTATACAACAAACTCGTTAATTAATATCTCCGCGATGAGTTATGGAGCCATTTCGAAAAATGCAATTTTAGCACTATCTCACGGTGCAAAAAAAGCAGGTTGTTGGCTTAATACTGGCGAAGGGGGATTATCCCCTTACCACTTAGATGGTGGTTGTGATTTAGTCGCCCAAATTGGAACCGCAAAATATGGTTATCATGATGAGCATGGCAACTTATCAGATGAAAAATTAAAAGAGGTTGCTGCGCATCCTCAAGTTAAAATGTTTGAAATCAAACTAAGTCAAGGGGCAAAACCCGGAAAAGGAGGACTATTGCCCGCAGTAAAAGTAACTCAAGAAATCGCTAAAATTCGAGGAATTAAACCGCACCAAGATTCTATAAGTCCCAATCGTTTCCCTGAAATTTCAAACTCCATTGAGTTACTTAATATGATTCATCACATACGAGAAGTAACTGGGAAACCTACTGGCTTTAAAGTCGTTTTAGGAAACTATGAGTGGCTCGATGAGCTATGTCAAGAGATTATCAAAAAGGGAGTTGAATATGCACCTGACTTTATTACACTTGATGGTGCTGAAGGTGGCTCAGGAGCCGCCCCTCTCACTTTAGCGGATTATATGGGCCTTACTTTAACAGAAAGTCTTCCTGTTCTTGTTGACAAACTTGTTGAATATGATTTACGTGAACGGATTAAAATTATCGCCTCAGGAAAATTAATAACTCCTGGTATGGTTGCATGGGCACTTTGTGTTGGTGCTGATTTTGTGAATTCAGCGCGTGGATTTATGTTTGCTCTCGGTTGTGTTCAAGCATTACAATGCCATAAAAATACGTGTCCTACAGGAATTACAACACACAATAAATGGCTTGTTAGAGGTTTAAATCCTAAAGTTAAGACAAACCGCGTATATCATTATGTAAAAAATCTTACTCATGAAGTAGGGGTCATTTGCCATGCCTGTGGTGTAGAAGAACCACGTGACTTAAGGCGACACCATGCCCGCATTGTCTCGGCGCATGGTACCTCAGTATCCTTAGCGGATGTATATCCATCCAAAGAAAAAGGTTCTAAAATTAAAAAAAATCATCAATGATAATTATCCTAAATGTAAAGTGCATAAGCGAAACAACGCTATAAAAAGATGTATTTCTGTAAGAAGACATTATTTATTGTATTTATAGTTCTCCCCATAAATAACTGAAATCTTCCGTCGTGAACAATATATTGTTTTATAAAAGGGTGATTTAAATAACTTTCTGCTTTTTGTCTAAATTTAAAAAGAATATCTTCTAGTCCTTTCTCAGAGAATCTAATGCCAGAATTGGATACCTTATTTAAGGTATCCATAGCAACAGCAATATTTATCAAGTTTTTACCTGTCTTTTCTATGTCTGAATGTATATCTACTCCTGGTATTTGGAGTTTAGTTATAAGACTCTCATCTCTAATGGCAATTTCAAAAGCAAGATTTTTAATTAGACTATCAATTACTACTTTTTTTTCATGTAAAGTACCGTATATTTGATCTAAATAAACTCTATCTGTCTCTATATCCGCTCGATGCAGCTTATCTTTTTCTTTAAGTACTTCCTGAATTATGTATTTTAAGGTACTGAAACAACTCATTTTCTTTATACCCCAACTAGGTTTATTAACCACACATCAATTTCTTCAATAGAGAAAATCTTTACCATTGATTTGCAGTAACTTTTGTTTACTTAATTTAAACATTAAGTAAAATTAATATCCAATCGGTTGTTTTTATATGTTATACGAAAATTTTAAATATTTATTTGTTTTCAACTGGTTATTTGATAATTTCCTAATAAGTTCTGAGAAAATACATAAATTAATGTTTACTGTTGTATAAAGGATTGTTTATAATTCATCATGCTCCTCTCCCCAAACCATTGGAGCTAGCATGGTTATCGATGGTGCTTAATCCTAAGTAGAGTTTCAGTATTAAGCATCAAACCATGTATATAATGTAATAGGTAAGTAAAAGTTGTAACCTCTCTCAACTCACAACACGTAACCTAAGTTTTCTATAACTTTGGATGTTTCAAAATGAGCCAGTTCTTAGACTTATCGCTCCTAAAAGAAAATCGTGACTTTAGATTAATCTATTTAGGACAATTCATTTCATTTATTGGTACCATGATCAGTGGTGTTGCCCTACCCTACCAAATTTATCAAATAAGCCATTCGAGTTTTATGGTTGGGTTATTAAGCCTTGTGCAATTAATGCCTCTATTAATTACTGCATTGATTGGAGGAGTATTTGCTGATCGGTATAATCGTCGAAAATTATTAATTATCAGTGAGCTATTTCTTACATGTGGCTGTTTATTACTCGCATTGAACTCTTATCACGCAAACCCATCTATTTGGCTCATTTTTATTGTTTCAGCCGCAATGTCAGCCATCAATGGCTTACATCGTCCTGCTTTTGACAGTATTATCCAACAAATCGTGAATCCAAGTGATTATAAAAAAGTAGGAGCTCTCGCCACATTTAAATTTAGTTTTTGCATGATTTGTGCTCCCGCTATTGCGGGCCTAATTATCGCTCATTATGGCATTGTGATTACTTATTTAATTGATTTAATTACTTTTTTCTTATCATTAATTACTTTAATCAGAATACATACGCTACCTAAACCAAAAATCCAAGAACACTCATCAATTTTATCGTCACTAAAACAAGGAATCTCTTTTGCATTTAATCGACAAGAATTAATAGGAAGTTATTTTGTTGATTTTTTTGCCATGATTTTTGCTTGGCCCAATGCACTGCTTCCTGCTCTGGCACAATCTTTTGGGGGTGCAAAAACTTTAGGCCTACTCTATTCCGCTCCTGCTGTAGGCGCACTATTTATTTCTTTTTTTAGTGGCTGGACTTCAAAAATAAATCAAGACGGTAAGGCAATTGCAATAGCGGCCATACTTTGGGGAGTCTCAATTATTGGATTTGGGTTATCAAGCTCACTTTGGCTTGTTCTCACTTTCTTAGCACTATCTGGTGCCTTTGATGCTATAAGTGGTATTTTCCGTAGCACCTTATGGAATAATACTATTCCAACTGAATATAGAGGCAGGCTAGCTGGCATTGAAATGATTAGTTATTTAAGCGGCCCTAAATTGGGTGATACGCGCGCGGGATTTATCGCCGCTACGTTTGGGATATCTACAGCTTTGATCTCAGGCGGCATATTATGCATTGTGGGAGTAACCACATGTTGTTTGCTGCTACCAAAATTTTGGCACTATCAATCCCATTCTATGAAATCTGAGAATTCGTAATTAACGTGAGTGAACTATCCTAGAAAAAAAAGTTGAGTCCTACTGCACAAGCTAAGGACCCAACTGCTTTTTCTAGGATTATAAAAATCAGAACAACACTATTCGGTTTTATTCAAATTTCGGCACGAATAAATCAAATCAAATTTTGAATTATATTCTTTTGTTTTCACATCAAAAAAAGCCAGCAGTGTAGAGAATAAATAGTCATGTGATAGAGAGTCTGATTGTTTGTTGCGAAGACAATCCTCTTGTATTGCTAATTGCTTTGCAAGCCCTTTAGACATCCATAAAATCATTGGGACCTTTTTTTGTTCATTCGGAGCCATAAAATAAGGTAATCCATGAAGAAACAATTTATGCTCTCCCAGTGACTCTCCGTGATCAGATACATAAATTAATCCTGTATCATGCGATTCAATCGCATTCAATAGATCAATAGCATTGGCTAATATCGCATCGGTATACAAAATGGCATTATCGTAAGTATTCACCAAGGCCTTTTGCGAGCAACTGGATAAATCTGTGGTTTCACAGGTAGGCTTCCAATGTTTAAACTGCGTTGGATATCGCTCGTAATATGCGGGTCCATGATTACCAAGCATGTGCAATATTATTAACTGATCTCCCTCAGTATTCACAATACGTTGCTGAAGTTGATGCAAGAGAACTTCATCAAAGCAACGTCCTTTTTTACATAAAGCATCTACTTCCAATTTTTCAATGGGTAAATCATCACATACTCCCTTACAACCCGATTGATTATCTCGCCATAATACTGAAATATTAGTTCGATTGAGAAGATGCAGCAATGACTCTGTTTGATTTATTTTTTGACTGTCATAAGCATGGATTCCATAAGGAGAAAACATGCACGGTAATGAAACTGCAGTGGTGGTGCCACAACTAGTTACTTGATTAAAATTAACTACTTGACGCTTTGCAAGTTCAGGTGTTGTTTGTCTGTGATAACCATTCAAACCCCAATTTAATGCTCGAACCGTTTCACCTACAACAAGTACTATAGCCCGAGATTTGCTTTTTTCTGCACGTGGAAGTTGATATGCATCTTCACCAATTTTGATTTTTGTTTTATCCGCACGAGTTTGGCGAGTCTTCCAATATGCTTTTGCAGAAGATGAAATTAAATTTAATGGAGTAATCAAATAGGCAATTTCTTTCCGTTCACGATGAACTGGACCAAAATCATGAAACACTGCCCATCCGCCCCCAAAAACCATACAGAGTGATAAAAAAATTGTTCCCAATCGTCCAATCCAATAAGAAGTGAGACTTCTCTTATAAATTTCAATATGCCATATAATCCAACAAGGAAGTACACCCAAGAATAAAAAATAAGGAAGAATTCGCCATTGCAAGAATTCTCTACTTTCATGATAATCAGTGCTCACAATATTGGTAATCATTGTGGAATCAATATAAACATGAAAAGTATTCATGAAATAAACTGCAATAGATGTGATCAAAAAAAGACAAATGGTAACCCACCGAAAAGTCCAACGATTAATCACTAATAAAAGTAAAAACCATTGTAACCCTGTGATTGCTATTGCAGTGCCCAAAATAACAAACCAAGTATGAACATTCATTAACTCCTTATCACGTAATAATTCAATCCAAAAAGAGCTATTACATGCTAAGGTAAAGAAAATGCTACATAATAAAGTGATTAATTCACTAGACCAATAACTAGTACGCATTAGTTTAAATATGATGGTTTACTCCTCAAAAGGCTATTTCTTAGTCACAAATTAAATCTTGAGGAAAAGTCAGATTTGAGAACCATTTTCATTCAAGATATACCCAATAAATTGTGGTAAAAGGTTCAGCTTAAAAGGGAACTTAGTTTACAAATTTTTTTATTAATTAGATAGTAGCATTCCAAAAACCTTAGTTTTACATGACATTTGCGGCTCAAACTACTCTCTTAAGAACCATAAATGTCACGAAACTTTAGGGGACAAATTAGAGGTATCATAGAATGAGTATATTCACCTAATTTAAGCAGGATATTTAAACCAAATTGGCATAACTTTATTAAGATATACCATAAACTTCCATAAACCAACCTGAGACTCCACATTACCATAGCTATCAGCTTTTGTTTCAGGATAAGCAATCCCCAAACCAAATAATCCAGGACCAATAATACCTACATAGGGGTTATGCTGAGAATATTCATAATCACCAATAACTATAGTTTTACGCTTCTCAAAACCCACTGCATAAATGACATGCTCGCATTCGGGTAAAAAACGTGCACTATTAGGTTCACTAACATTATAACGAACAAGGTTAGGAGGTAAAATACCATCAATATTTTCTCGAGCCCAAGCCGCACTTTGACCTTTTAGTCCAGTATTATCAAAAAGAATCCAATTATCCATTTCAATGGCATAACAACAAGGCGAACGATAAAAATTGATTATTTTTTTTGCACCCAATTCGACCAGGTGTTTTAAGATAATGATCGCGGAATGAGACGAACCAAATACCCCATAAGTTTCCTCATGATGAAACACTGAAGATAGTTTTTCCTTATCAATCGCAATCTCAAAAGGAATAACGTTAACTCCAGGGTAATTAAGTGTGGAAGGTGATGCCCCAGTAGCCAAAATCACATTTTTAGCATAATAAGTTTGTTTCTCTGAATTCAAAGACCATAAACGTTCAGATAAAGACATCGCGTGCACTATGGTTTTTACGGCCTGAACTTTTTTTAGTAAGTGATCGGTAATCCACTGTAACGGCTCAACCACAAAACCTAAAGTACATGTTTCATCTTCTGGTAAGTGATTTAACTTGAAATCTACAGGAGCGTCTTGATAATAAAACGAATTAACCGCAAATAAGAAATTTTTAAAAAGTTTTACCTTAGTATTACTCGATACATTCCGCCAAAAATACCCCAAATCACCAACGTTAAAATGAGGATCCAACCAGAGAATATCCTCCGGTAAAACCCCATGATCCAATAACTTACCTACGGCTGCAATTCCAGCAGGTCCTGCTCCTATTACTGCCCATTGAAATTTCTTATTCTGCATAATTTTTTTATTCATCACAGGTATTTACTAATATACATGTACCCGTACTGCAATCATCGACTGTTTGACATGAAGGATCATAATACCCTTCATCAGGCACCCCTACTACTACATTTGTATCATCATTTAGATTATTATCATACCAAATTCCATCATCCCATGAATTGACATCAATAGTTCCTCCATACCAGACGTTATTGTGATAACCATTATAATATCCATTATGTTCGTAATTACCACTATGATAGCCACCTCCGTAGTGATAACCACCATACTCATAAGCAAAAACTGATGTATTTAAAAGAAATGACCACCAAAAAATGAGAGAAGAGAGTTGCATTTTCATGTTCTTTCCTTAACATGGATAGGCCGCATTTTAATAAAGTATAGTAGGAGTAAAAAAGCTATTAATATCCAACACCATTTTTATGATAAATAAATATAAGATCTGAATATATATGATACACTTAAAATCCGTTTATCTTGATGAGGAAATTTCATGATTTACCTAACGATTCCTAAAGGAATGGTTTTTAAAAAAATAACTACAGAAGACCAAGACAAAAAAACATCAGAAATAAGAGATTGTTTTATTGATGCAACTGGGAAAAATATTATAGAACTTCAGGACTTAGTTAAAGATGCACTACGCACCAACACTGGACGTAAAAAATGTATTAAGTTAGATCAATTTACGATTTATCTCCGTACGCCCCCTAATACTGACGAACCATTTTTAGCATATAACCCTAATCATAATGGAAGATACCCCACTGCAACTGAGCCAGAATATGTGATTGGGAAAAATGCTCAGAAATATGATCCAAAAATTTATTCAAGTTATGGTACTTTTTGGAGTCACCATATGTATTTAACACGCTCCCAAGAGATTGAATTAGAAGAGAAAAGATTAGCTCAGAAAGAAAATCGCAGACATTATGGTGATTGTCCTTTACCAACATAATTCATACCGTTAATTTTGCTCTCTTTAGCATGGGAGAGCAAATAAAATCAGATAGTTAATAGGGCATTGATTGCAAAAGCAATTCGATGACATACACAATCAGTTATGCTAAAATTGCGCTTGTTCCAAAAAATATCGTTTATCCCAGACCTCACAGTAGAGGATATTTTTTGTTTCGTCGAGATAACCCAGATTCGACATATAATTAAAGAAGCAGAAAAAACATTTTTAATAAAGGATAAACAAAAGGAACCTACTGCGGATGTGTGTTTATATATGCCAGTAATTGTTCTTTTAACCAATTCTATATGCTTTGGAACAATGACAAATAACACTATATTGGATACATAATGGCAGTTACAATAAAAACTCCTGACGAAATAGAAAAAATGCGCATTGCTGGCAAACTTGCCGCTGAAGTTCTTGAAATGATCGGACCTTACGTAAAAGAAGGAATTACGACTGATGAGCTGAATACTCTATGTCATGACTATATTGTAGACACCCAAAAAGCCATTCCTGCCCCTTTAAATTATAATGGTTTTCCTAAATCCATTTGTACTTCAGTCAATCATGTTGTGTGTCACGGAATACCCGGTAAAAAAGTTTTAAAAGACGGAGATATCATCAATATTGATGTGACTGTCATCAAACATGACTATCATGGTGATACTAGTAAAATGTTTCTTATTGGTAATCCATCAATTAAAGCAAAACATGTAGTCCAAGTAGCCCATGATTGCTTATTTATTGGAATTGAAATGGTAAAACCTGGAGTCCACTTAGGAGATATTGGCTATGCAATTCAACAGCATGCCGAGAAAAATCGGTGTTCCGTTGTGCGCGACTATTGTGGTCACGGTATAGGTCGCATTTTCCATGAGGATCCACAAGTATTACATTATGGAATACCTGGAACAGGAATGATATTAGAACCAGGTATGACCTTTACAATTGAACCGATGATCAATGTTGGAAAACATCATACACGATTATTACCTGATCATTGGACCGTAGTTACTAAAGATCACAGTCTTTCCGCCCAATGGGAGCATACCCTATTGGTAACAGATAATGGTGTAGAAATTTTGACTCTGCGCGATGAAGAACGAACATAAATTTCCTAGAGCCACCCATCCTTTTTTATCAGGGACACCAGTAAATTTACACCAGCTTAAAAATACTGTTAAAGAGTTTAAAGAAAAACTTCGTAATGAGTTTGATTATAAAACCAATGTTACTACGATCATCCGCAAGTTAGTCGCCTTTATTGATGATCTGATAATTACTCTTTTCATTAAAAACAAACTGGATCATGATGTTTTTTGTCTTCTAGCCTTAGGCAGCTATGGACGCCGAGAATTACTTCTTTATTCCGATATTGATTTACTCTTAGTGCATACCGATAAAGTTTCAAAATCACAATTACAACATGCACAAAACTTCATCCAAGATTGTTGGGACGTAGGATTAAATATAAGCCATCAAATTACACGTGTCTCTGATTGTGCCGAATTAGCCAGGCAAGACATCACGGTCATTTCCAGTCTTATGGATATGTTTTTATTGTGTGGTCGTGGTGCATTGATGGAGGAATTAATTTATCAAACTCATCCCTTACATATGTGGACCAGTCATGATTATTTTTTAGCAAAACTGCAAGAACAGGAAAAACGTGATGCTAAATATGGTGAAACAGCATATAACTTAGAACCCAATGTTAAATATGGCCCGGGTGGATTACGCGACTTACAAATTTTGCTGAGTATCGGGAAACGTCATTTTAATATTAAAAAATTAGCGGATGGCATAAGCTACGGATTTATTACTGATAAAGAATATGAAAATCTAATGTATTGCCAACATTTTCTTTGGCGTGTACGATTTGCCTTGCATGTATTGGCTGAAAAAGCCGAAGAACGTTTGTCTTTCGATTATCAAATTAAACTAGCTCAATTTTTTGGCTATAAGGATAAACCTCACTCATTAGCTATAGAACAATTCATGAAAGATTACTTTAAAATCATTAAACGAAATAGAGAGCTTAATGAAATGTTATTACAATGGTTTGATGAAACTATTGTACGCTCTCCTAAACAACGACTGTTTCACTTGGATAATGAATTTCAACTTTCCAATAATTATATTGAAGTAAAAAATTCTCGAATATTTAGCCAACATCCACAAGCACTTTTAAAATTATTTCTTTGGATTGCAAGAAGACCTGATATTGAAGGAGTTAGAGCAAATACAATCCGATTAATTAGAGAGTCGCTCTACCTTATGAATAAACGCTTTAAAACATCACAAGAAACAACAGAAATTTTTATGAGCATCCTCAAAACTGAAGGTGGTCCTTATGAAGCATTACATAGAATGAGTCGTTATGGTGTGTTAGCTCACTACCTCGAATGCTTTGCCATGGTTACCGGACAAATGCAATATGATCTCTTTCATGTTTATACAGTGGATCAACACACTTTATTTGTCATTCGTAATCTCTCTCGTTTTAAACAAGAAAAATACACGAAACAATTCCCTCTTTGTGCTCAAATAATATCCACGTTAAATAAACCAGAGCTTCTTTATTTAAGTGCATTATTTCATGATATTGCGAAAGGAAGAGGCGGTGATCATTCAGAATTGGGAGCTATTGAAGTACTCTATTTTGCACAAAATCATTGTATTGAAAAAAAAGACTGTGATTTACTTGTCTGGCTAGTTCGTAACCATTTAATCATGTCACAAACGGCACAACGACAAGATATTTATGATCCAAATACAATAAAAAACTTTTGTCAACTATTACCCCAGCCCTATTATTTGGATTATTTATATTTACTTACAGTCGCAGACATTTATGGTACCAATCCTACTTTATGGAACTCATGGAAAGACTCTCTTCTTAAAGAATTATATCATGCAACGAAACATATGCTGCATAAAGAACAAGAATTAATGGATGAATCCGTGCTCATTGGGATGCGAAAGCAATATGCCTTATCGACCTTAACCGCCGAAGGTATAGCTCCTAAAAAAGTAGAATATTTATGGGCACAATTTAAAGATAAGTATTTTTTGCATGAATCTTCAGAAATAATTGCACGCCACGCTAAAGCCATTTTGGCATGTACCCATTTCCCTTTAGTTATGATCATGCCTCACCACAGCCAAGGTGGTACCGAAGTATTTATCTATATGCCTCATTGTGATGATCGATTTGCCATTGCAACAACAGTCTTAAGTAATCACAATGTAACCATCCAGGAAGCAATGATTCTTACTTGTGATAATCAATATGATTTAGATACCTATATCATATTAAATGAACAAAATCAGGCATTTTTTGATAAACAACGCTCTCATGATATTCAAGAAGCATTATGTACTCACTTATCTCAAAGCGGTCAATTACCTGGAGTAGTCAAAAGAAGATTATCTCGTGCTTTAGCACATTTCAATGTTAAAACTCAGATTCATTACTACGATGAAAGTGCAAATAATCAAACTCGTTTATTTTTAGTGACTAGTGACCGACCAGGGCTTCTAGCAACAATTGCTAGGGTGTTTTCAACGCTAAAAATTCACTTACATAATGCTAAGATTGTAACTGCTGGAGAACGCGCTGAAGATACGTTTTATATTACAAATCAAAAAAATCAAGCATTAATTCCTGAAGAAAAAGAAATGCTACGTCAAAAGCTTATTGAAGAACTTTCTAATACAGATTAAAAACACTTAAGCCATCTCTTGATACAGTTGTACTAACACTGTATCAAACGAGTCAATACGTATAAATCCAATACGAGGGAGTTCTAAATCAATAATAATAAAAATGGTGATTGCTATAACTAGCGCATAGCTTACGAGGTGTAAAATACTTCCATCTTTTTTTTCTCCAATATTATATCCTGCAAGCAATGCTCCTAGCAAAGCAAGTCCCACTAGCAGTATAAAAATGATCAACGGGGGGTGAACATAAGAATTTTCATAGCGAGTATTAGCAATATCAAACATTTTATTTAAAGCAGATAGAAGAAGCGAACACTCATACTGGTTATCTTTAGAGATACAGTCCTTTACTGCTAAGTTCCATATTTTCTTCTGTACCGCTTGGGCTTTCGCATGGTTTAATATGAACGTATTAAAATCAGATATTTTTTGATAGTTAGCAATTTGATAAAATAAATACTGTTTAAGCGCTTGACGTAAGTTTTTTTGTATTTCAGAACTCACTAAATCCATTCGAAGATAAACCGTTCTAATTGCATTTGCTTCCTCAATGATTAAATAACGACGTTGATCAAATCTTTGATTAGCCGAGGCAAAAGTAAAAGCTACAATTAATCCTAGTAAAGTAAAAACCGCCCCCTCTACAATTTGAAAGCCAGAGTTATTACTTGTTTTTCTATTTTTAGCCTTTCGCTGGGCACTGTAAATGCCTAAGTACAAAAACAATAAAATAAACGCGAAGAACACGATAAGAAAAAACAAGGCAATCAATTGAAACTTCATAAGAATTCGCTCCAATTATCAATTCGTTATTTTTTATTTAACGTGAACTCTATAAAAAGCAAAAATGCCTTATATGTCGCTAAACGAATGTTATTTAAGTATAGGCTCAGAATTTTAATATTTATGTGGCATATAAATTTATCGACAGGCTTTAAAAAACTCAGTTAACAAAGAAGCACACTGAGCTTGCATTATTCCTTCATCAATTTGAACTTTATGATTAAGCGGATAACCCTGCAATAAATTATAAACAGAACCTGCTGCTCCCGATTTAAAATCACGTGTAGCAAAAACCAATCTTCTAATACGTGCATGAACCATAAGCCCAGCACACATCGCACAAGGCTCCAGAGTCACATATAGAGTTGTATCCAATAAGCGGTGATTTTGTAAGCGCTGTGATGCCTGTCTGATGGCATGAATTTCTGCATGGCCCGATGGATCATGACTGTTTTGGATGAGGTTTCGTCCTGTCCCTAACAGCTGATTATCCTGACTCACTAATACCGCGCCGACAGGAATTTCTCCCTCAGTTTGAGCGAGAATCGCCTGTTCATAAGCTTTACGCATCCAGTATTGATCATTCATTTATAAAAGGCGATTTGGATAACATTGAAAACGCATCATTCCCATTCAATAGTAGCCGGTGGCTTACCAGAGATATCATATGTAACACGGGATACACCATCAACTTCATTGATAATGCGATTAGAAACTTGCCCAAGGAAATCCCAGGGTAATTGTGCCCAATGCGCGGTCATAAAATCGATTGTTTCTACAGCACGCAAACAAATAACATAATCGTATTTACGGCCATCCCCCATCACCCCGACACTTTTAACGGGTAAAAACACTGCGAACGCTTGACTCACCTTATAATAAAGGTCAGCTTTTTTCAGTTCGTCGATGAAAATAGCGTCTGCTTTACGTAAAATATCAGCATATTCCTTTTTCACTTCAGCTAAAATTCGCACTCCTAACCCTGGACCAGGGAACGGGTGGCGATAGATCATATCATGAGGTAAACCTAACTCAAGACCTATATTACGCACTTCATCTTTAAATAATTCACGTATAGGCTCTAATAATTGCAAATTCAATGTTTCCGGCAATCCACCCACATTATGGTGTGATTTGATAACCATTGAAGCACCATTTGTATTTGTCGCAGCAGACTCTATAACATCCGGATAAATGGTACCTTGAGCTAGCCATGAAACCCCAGGAATTTTATGAGCTTCTTCATCGAATACCTCAATAAAGGTATGGCCGATAATTTTTCGCTTTTCCTCAGGACAGGTGACACCTTTCAGCGCATTTAAAAATTTATGTTCCGCTTTCACAGAAATAACGTGTATCCCCATGTTCTTGCCAAACATATTCATGACCTCATCTGCTTCATGAACACGTAACAAACCTGTATCCACAAAAACACAAATCAATTGATTCCCAATTGCTTTGTGTAATAAAGCAGCAACAACAGAAGAATCAACACCACCCGATAAACCGAGCAAAACTTTCTCTGTGCCTACTTGCGCTCTTATTTCATTAATCGTCTCATCAATAATAAGATCCGAAGTCCAATTGGTCGAAGCGTTACAAATATCCACTACGAAACGATGCAAAATACGTAATCCTTGTAAGGTATGTGTTACTTCTGGGTGAAATTGTACCCCATACATTTGACGGCTTTCATCAGCCATTCCCGCAATAGGGGCATTACGTGTTTCACAAACAATTTTAAAGCCTGGAGGCAATTGTGTCACCTTATCACCGTGACTCATCCAAACATCTAATAAAGCACAACCATCGGAATTAATACGATCTTCAATCTGTGAAAATAACTTACTGTGGCCATGTAATTTTAATTCCGCATAACCAAACTCTCGAAGTGGAGAAGATTGAACTTCGCCACCCAGCTGGACTGCCATTGTTTGCATTCCATAGCAAACTCCTAAAATAGGTACTCCCGAAGTAAATAGCCATTGAGGCGCACGTGGGTTTATATCATGGGTTACCGTTGCGGGGCCTCCCGATAAAATTACCCCACACGGCTTTAACGCAATAAATTGCTCTTGCTCAATATTAAAAGGATGAATTTCGCAATAAACACCTAATTCACGAACACGTCGTGCGATCAGTTGTGTATATTGAGAACCAAAATCGAGGATCAATAAAGGATGCTGTTTTAAATCGTTCATGATTAATTATCCACCTGATAATTTGGTGCTTGTTTTGTAATATTTACGTCATGGACATGTGACTCTCGCATGCCAGCATTAGTCACTTGCACAAACTCAGCTTTTGTATGCAATTGTTCAATATTTTCACATCCTGTATAACCCATACAAGAACGCAAACCACCCAGCAATTGATGAATAATCGCTTGCGCTAATCCTTTGTAAGGTACACGTCCTTCAATTCCTTCTGGAACTAATTTCTCGGAACCTAATGATGCATCCTGAAAATAACGATCACTAGATCCTTGTGATAACGCCATCGCACCAATAGATCCCATCCCTCTGTAACTTTTATATGTTCTGCCTTGATATAATTCGATCTCACCAGGAGACTCCTCTGTTCCAGCAAACATGCTACCCAGCATTACAGTATCTGCTCCAGCTGCGAGTGCCTTACAAACATCCCCGGAAAAACGAATGCCACCATCGGCAATAATAGGAATTTTTCCTTTAAGTTCTTGGGCAACATTAGCAATAGCACTAATCTGAGGAACACCAACACCTGTTACAATCCTTGTGGTACAAATAGAACCAGGACCAATACCTACTTTTACAGCATCTGCACCGGCAGCATATAAATCTCGAGCAGCCGCTGCAGTAGCAATATTACCACCAATTACTTGAACATCGGGGAAGTATTTTTTTGTCCATTTGACACGATCAAGAACACCTTGGGAATGTCCATGTGCAGTATCTACAACAAGAACATCAACACCTGCTTCGACTAAAGCTTCAATACGCTCATTTGTTCCTTCAGCCACACCAACAGCAGCACCAACACGTAATTGCTCTGCCTCATCTTTGCATGCATAAGGATTTTCTTTGGCTTTTTGTATGTCTTTTACTGTGATCAATCCTCGTAGGTGAAACGAATTATTAACTACGAGTAATTTTTCGATACGATGCTTATGCAATAAACTCAAAACCTCTTCGCGACTGGCCCCCTCTTTAACAGTAACTAATTTCGCTTTAGGGGTCATTACTTGTTCTACATGCAACGATAAATTCGTTTCAAAGCGTATGTCACGACTGGTTACAATACCTACTAAATCTTCACCATCAACTACTGGAACACCTGAAAAATTATATTTTTCCATCACATCCAATAATTCTCTAACTGTAATATTGGGAGTAACTGTTATTGGATCTCTCACCATACCACTTTCAAATTTTTTCACTTTTCGAACTTCATCAGCTTGAGCCATAATGGTCATATTTTTATGAATAATGCCAATACCACCTTCTTGGGCCAAAGCAATTGCTAAGCGTGCTTCGGTTACAGTATCCATAGCTGCTGAAATAAGAGGTATATTTAATTCAAGCCCGCGGGTTAGTTTCGTTTTTAAAGAGACATCTTTAGGAAGCACTAAAGAATGAGCGGGAACAAGAAGAACATCATCAAAAGTTAATGATTGCTGCACAATAGAAAGAGCCATTTTATTCTCAACACTACGAGGTTAAATTAACCGAATAGTTTACCATAAATAGTGGACAAATTAAACAGATAATTTACAGTAAATAAGCGTAACATCCGATATTAAATATCAATTTTAAAGTGTTTTACTTAATTGTTGCGTATCTTATCGAACTCAAGAATCGCTTATAATTTCAAGATGCCCTAACAAAAAGCATTAAGATTATAAGATCGGCATAAGTTAGATCATTGAAAAATGTTTTTTCATAGATCTCTGTACAACTCTTGAATTTTTTATTGATTAACGTGTACACTGTTGGTTAAATATTGTGTTGAATCAAAAAATAGGAAGGGTTCAGCGTTGGCTAAGATAATCGTAATTACATCGGGTAAGGGTGGAGTAGGAAAAACTACTTCTTCTGCCGCTATTTCTTCAGGTCTTGCTTTATTAGGACACAAAACAGTTGTCATTGATTTTGATATTGGCTTAAGAAATCTTGATATCATTATGGGTTGCGAGCGCCGTGTTGTTTATGACTTTATCAATGTAATCAATGGTGAAGCAAGCTTAAATCAGGCTTTAATTAAAGATAAGCGCATTGCAAATCTTTACATCCTTCCTGCATCTCAAACTCGAGACAAAGATGCATTGACTCTTGAGGGCGTTGAAAAAGTACTTAATGATCTGTCTAAAGACTTTGATTACATTATTTGTGATTCTCCAGCAGGAATCGAAACAGGTGCATTAATGGCTATGTATTTTGCTGACCATGCAATTGTGGTAACGAATCCGGAAGTTTCCTCGGTGCGCGATTCCGATCGAATTTTAGGAATACTTGCCAGCAAAACAAAAAGAGCTATTGAAAATGCACCCCCTATCCAAGAACATTTATTGTTAACTCGTTACGATCCCGAACGCGTCGAACGTGGTGATATGCTTTCCGTAAATGATGTAAAGGAAAT
This sequence comes from Legionella gratiana, assembly GCF_001467695.1. Lineage (GTDB taxonomy): Bacteria > Pseudomonadota > Gammaproteobacteria > Legionellales > Legionellaceae > Legionella > Legionella gratiana. The sequence goes on along the minus strand of NZ_LNYE01000023.1, from coordinate 335,206 downwards.
ATTGGCTATCCCTTTAATTGGCGTCATCCCTGAATCTAAATCAGTCCTTAAAGCGTCAAATACAGGTACCCCAGTAGTACTTGATGAAACTAGTGATGCCGGTGTTGCCTATCAAGATGCTATTGCTCGTTTTCTTGGTGAAGAAAGACCAATGCGTTTTATAAGCAATGACCGTAAAGGATTATTGCGTCGCTTATTCGGTAAAAACAAGGAGGAAGTGGCGATATGAGTATATTTAATTACTTACGTAGAAGGACTGCAACTGCATCAGTTGCTAAAGAGAGACTACAAATAATCATCTCTCATGAGCGCTCACAACGTCATACGCCCGATTATTTACCTAAATTACAAGAGGAAATCTTGGCAGTGATTGCTAAATATGTTCATGTCACCCGTGATCAAGTCAGTGTAAACCTTGAACGTATGGGAGATAACTCCGTTCTCGAATTAAATATTACCATGCCGGATGAGGCTTTAGAAACCGCATAACTACCCCATAAAATTCCGATGAGTATTTAAGAGGTTTTCGAACTTACTCAATTCTTAAATTGGCCGTAAATATATTTTCTAAAAATTATATAAGTGCTCAAATCAGGATAATTCGATCCGCCAAAGATAAAAATCAATGCATTAAAAGTATGACTATAATTAATACAAAGATAATTTGTAATAGTAAATAAGTATGCGTGAAAAGAGCGATCAAAAGGAAGCAAAAGAAGTCATAGTAAACGAAGAATCAATAAAGGAAATGTCGGAGCCTGATCAAAAAATTTTGGCTGATTTTATAACAGAACAAGTAAATAAGGGCATACATGACTGGCAAAAAGGCACCCATTTTGACAATCACGGTAACAAGCTGATACTTGAAGCCGACTTATTTGAGAGGCCTAGAAAAAATGTTGTTGACAAGAAAACACATCAAGCAAGGACAGGTCTTCGTGTGGAAATATTATCTAATGAATTCCTTGGCAAAGGAGGACAAGGATCAGTGTTCAAGACTGTGGGAGTATTAAGCATAAATAATGAACATGTTACATTTAAACATAAAAGTCGCGCTGTTAAATTTAGTAGTGAAAAACCAAATATTGAAAATATCAAAAACCTTGATAATATCGGCGTAAAAGAGCCTGTACAATGGAAAACAACAAAATTTGCAACGACGATGAGATTGATAAAAGGATTTGGGCTTCATAAATTATCCAATAATTTTTACTCATACCAGCCCGCTGAAAGATATAATTTAAATATGTCTTTGAATGAGAAAAAAGCATTAACTTTAGCGCTTCTGGAAGCCTATAAAAAACAAATTTATGATGAAAATAGGGTTCATAGAGATATTAAGCCTGAAAATATTATGTTAAATATTTCAGACGGAAAATTTCTTCCAACGTTTATTGATTTGGATGACGCCGCTGTGATTGGTGACATTTGTGACGTTCTCCCTTACAGCGAAGGTTTTACGCCAAGAGAAATAGTTTATAAAGAATCAATGTTAATTCATCAACCTGGTTCTGGTCAACCTGCGAAAACCTCTCAGGACATTTATTCACTTGGAAAGGTGCTTGCTCAATTATGGAAAGAAGAGCTGGATAATCCAAAGAATGATGAACACTCAAATAACACAAATGCTCTCGGATCGATACAGAATTTAATTCAGAAAATGACTGAAGACAATCCACAAGAAAGAATTGACCTGGATGACGCATTAAAGCTGATTGATCAGGTAGTATTTGATCTGCCAGTTGACAATGAAAAAGAGATTCGACGAATATTTGATAATGCAGTTAAAATAGGTGATTATAAAACAGCTAAAAAATTTCTTGATAAAATAGATATAAATTATCAGGACAGTAAGGGATGGACGGCCTTGCATCACGCTGTTAAGAGCGGTAATCTCAAACTGGTTGAACTGCTGTTGAAAGCAAATGCAGATCCTAAACTAGTAAGCAATGACTCTAAAACCCCTTTTGGTTATATTGATCATAATAAGAACTCCTGGGTTCCAATGATCAACCTGCTGTTGGAATCTGGATCAACATTTCGTTCAGAGGATGCAATTCTGGAAAAAGCATTATTAAATAAAGCACCGATTAACTTTATAAAACTTTTACTGGCTAATCATCATGCAAATCCTAATGATAAGCCTGAAGTAGGTTTGGGTGGATCAGGACAAAAGACTATCACCGAGGCATATCTTTTTCCTACACCCTCAAATACTGAAGATTGGAAACCCATGCCTGAAAGAATTGAAATTGCCAACTTATTATTAGAACATGGTGGAAAATCAAACTGGGATCAGGATACAGACGGAATGTGGTTGTACGCCAGTGAAGAACTCAAAAACTTGGAGGTCTATTTGGGTAACGAATCATTTCGTGAAAATATCCGAAAAGATGATTCGATATTGCCAGTTCTGGTCTCTGCCATCAAAAATTTCACGGGGGAATTTTCAGATAGTTTTGATTTGGATACTGATGACGACGTAAATGATGAATATTTTAAACAAATTGTGGAAATTTTAGAAGAATTTTCTGTGGAAGATAACGACAGCGATCGAGAAGTATACCAAAAATTCTCTGAAATGTTGCAGAAACTGGAAAAATGTTATTCGGATCAGTCCAAACTTGACAAAAGCATAGACATTGAACGGAACCTGAAAGTGCTTGATGAACTGGTTGATTCTGCTCGACGCCTGGCTAAGGTCAGTAAAGAGATGGGTATTGAAATACCACGCCCAAATGAATTAATAGAAAAAAACATCGATATCAGCCCAGATCCATATAAATTCAATTAGCGTCTACTTAATTGAGCACAAGGTTTGCTCTCATTCTTTAAAAGAAGCTGTTGCGCTTCTTTAAAGGAAGGTGTAGGTGCTTCTGGTTTTGTCTTCATAATCTCGGAGCTTGATGTAATTTTTTCAGGAGGGAGTACTTTGGTAAACTTTTTACCACCGAATACACTCACGGACTTGGGTACCACAGGGGGAGCATAGGTTTTTGGAGAATTAAGTAACACTTGATTGGAAACATGGACATCCTTCTTGCTCACAATCATAGAATTAGTAAAATCAGCAATAGGGACTGCAGTCACTGCATTGACAATCAGTGCATTTTTATAATTGATTTTTATATTTTTCTGCATATAACACGACACGATTAACCGGCACTAATAACATTAGATGTCTTTTCTCCATGAGCCGTTCCCTGCCCTACACGTACACTAACCACAGTAGTATTCTTTTCAGCCGACACATCTACCCATTGAGTTTCTCCGGCGGGTAGAAAGCTTACCGTACCATCGATATAGCTAAGTCGTGCTACTTAAGAGGGAGGATCTGCAAAGTCCAAGTGGATACAAAACAAATAAAACATCCGAGAAGGGCGGCTAGCATGGTATTATTTTTTAGTGATCTAATTTCCATGCTATCCTCCCTGAAGAAACACTGATAATAAACTTCTCTATCCTTTCTCCATTAATTATAACTTAAATTATTTCTGATTCTATATCATCCTTATTCGTAACAGTCTTTTTGCTCATTACTGATGCCATGAGTGAAGGACGACGGAGATCCTCGTCATTAAAGTCATCTACCTTAATCACTTCTTGACGTGCCAATTCAGCTTCTTTTAATTGTTTTGCTTCTGAATTACTGAGTAACCCACAAGCCAAAGCCTCGTCAATCTGTTCCAGCAAGGTAAGTGATTTTAAGACATTTTCTTTTACTCCGCGCATTACTTTTCGTTCTAACTCTTCTGCGGCACTAATTTTAAGGAATGCCTCTTCCATACGACCTAAGGGACAATTTTCACCTGATTGTTTATAAACTAATCGAGTTAGACGCGAACGCGTTTCATTAGGTTCAATTAAAATTCGAGCTAACTTATGACCTAATTGATCATCTGGTTTATTTCTACGATTACCTAAGGGTTTGATAATCAATCGTAGAATAATCCTTGCCCAACGGGCAGGAAAATTAACAATCACCCCCTGCATTGCTGTCTCACATTCATACAATAATTGCTGACAGCTCCATTCAACCAAAGGAAAATCAGCTTTGGGCTCACCATCCTCATGAAAACGTTTCAAAACAGCAGAAGCAAGATACAAATTACTAAGCATATCACCAAGACGCGAAGATAATTTCTCTTTACGCTTTAATTCGCCTCCTAAGACAGTCATTGAAAAATCCGCAAGAAATGCCAAATGAGTACTGTACCTGTGGACTAATTGATAATATCGTTTTGCACTACTTACAGGCGCTTTAGACAAGTACGCATCCGTCCAAGCAAAAATAACAGACTTAGTAAAATTAGCCAGGAAAAACCCTGCGTGTGCAAAAAAAGCCTGATCAAAATCAATGAGATTATCATTTCTTATACTTTCTAGCTCCTTAAACACATAAGGATGACAACGTATTGCGCCCTGACCAAAAATAATTAAACTACGGGTTAATATATTTGCACCTTCAACAGTAATCCCGATCGGGGAGCCTTGGTAACCTCTGCCTAAATAGTTATTAGGGCCAAGACAAATTCCCTTGCCACCATGAATGTCCATGGCATCGAGTGCGACCGCTCGTGCTCGTTCTGTGGTATGGTATTTTAATATAGCACCAGCCACAGAGGGTTTGGCTCCATGATCAATAGCCGCAGCTGCCATTGTTAATGCAGCATCGATAATATATGTATTCGCGGCAATGCGCGCTAAAGGCTCTTCAATCCCTTCAAATTTTCCAATGGGTTGATTAAATTGTTTGCGTATGCGTGAATATGCTCCTGAAGCCAAAGCAACTGCTTGAGCCCCTCCATTAGCACTTGACGGCAAAGATATTGCTCTTCCAGCGCTTAAACACTCCATAAGCATACGCCAGCCACAACCTACCATAGCAGCGCCACCAATCAGATAATCCATAGGTATGAATACATCTTTACCTTGAGTTGGTCCATTTAAAAATCCAGTATTGAGTGGGAAATGTCTACGTCCCTTGGTAACTCCTGGTGTATTTGCTGGTATTAATGCACAACTAATCCCCACATCCTCACCACCACCTAACAAATTCTCAGGATCGAATAATCGAAAAGCTAAACCTATTACTGTGGCTACTGGACATAAAGTGATGTAACGCTTGTCCCAATTTAAGCGTATTCCCAATACTTTTTGACCATTAAATTCCTGGTGACATACAATTCCCTTATCTGGAATCGATGCGGCATCTGAGCCCGCATTAGGCCCAGTCAAAGCAAAACATGGAATTTCTCGTCCATCAGCCAATCGTGGCAAATAATAATTTTTTTGCTCTTCAGTTCCATATTTGAGTAACAACTCCCCAGGCCCCAAAGAATTTGGAACAGAGATAGTAGTAGCTACAGTGATTGAACGGCCATAGATTTTCACTAAAACTGACATTTGCGCGGTGGCAGAAAATTCGAGTCCGCCATAACTCTTAGGAATGATCATACCTAAGAAACGATTCTCTTTAATAAACTGCCAAATCTCGGGGGGTAAATCAGTAAGATTATGAGTTATATTCCAATCATCAATCATAGCGCATAAAGTATTCACAGGACCATCAAGAAATGCTTGCTCCTCAGCGGATAAGTGCACAACTGGAGCATTTCTAAGTGAAGAAAAATCAGGTGTACCACTAAATAAATCGCCTTCCCAGCTCACTGTACCTGCTTCTAGAGCTTCTCTTTCTGTTGCAGACATAGAAGGCATCGCTTTGCTGACTGCTCTAAAAAAATGTTTCGATAACAGTTCTCTTCTTAAAGGCTTTATAGAGCAGACAATTAAAATGAGTTCAATGACAACAAGAAGAATTTTAGTGAATAAACTCGGAGAACCATAGGAAAAGACAAGAGCACTAAATAAAGCAAAGCTAATAGCCCAAACCGAAATGGCTGCTTGTCTCGTAAGTAAAACTCCTGCTGCTCCAATAATTAGAAGCACTAAAATAGCATGTAGCACTGTATTCTCCTTAATTAATGTAGTTTGATATAAAAAAACTTATTTTTATATCGAACTGTTTTTATTTGGTACATCTAAAGGTCTAGTGAAATAAGAAACAATTTTTATAATTTGCTTTGCCGACAATTCAGGGTGCTCCATAGGAAACAAATGAGTTCCTTTAATCTTATGATGGATGACATTGAAATATTTTTTCATATAACGTACATCCATTTTAGCAACCACAGTACTTTTGTCACCATAAATTAATGCTGTTGGAATAAGCAACTTACCTTTATAATTAGGAAGAACATGGGGAATCGTACGATAAATTTGATATTCGATATGTCTGTCGAAACGCAAATAGTAACCCTCGTCCGTATGTTCTAGTCCATAAGTAATATAATCATTTAAACAGTCATCAGTAAACGTTTTGAATAAGTCTCTTGTTTTTAAATAACTAATTAATTGATCATGATCGTTCCAGTACATACGACGCCCTTTAGTTTTATGTGCGGGTGTAATCCGATCAATAATACCTAACGCCTTTGCAAGACGTACCATACTTGATTTAAAAGTACCAATTAATGGTGAGTCTAACATAATTACGGCTTTAAATAATTCGGGTTGTTCTATCGCGGCTAATAAACTTAAAATACCGCCTAAAGAATGCCCAACCGCAATGACAGGTCGGGTTGCTTGCGTTTTAACACTAGCAATCACTTCCAATACCAGATTGTGCCAATTTTCACTGACTGGAAATAATGGGTTGTGCCCAATCCTATCTATATAGCAATAATCAAATTGATTCTCTAAACAATTCAACATTTGTTTATAACATAAAGCTGGAAAACCGTTTCCATGAGCAAAATGAATCAATTCCTTCATAAAGTCACCACTTATTCTTAATTAAATAAATCTCAATCATTATTCGTGTGGGAACATTTTAACTCATCATGTCTTAGCCATTCTCCTGCTTTCGGCACGTAAGGCATACAAAGCAAAACTGTAATACCCTATAAGCACCGGTAATAAAATAAATCCTGAGCCTCTGAAAAGATAATTAATCGTCAACATAAAAATCATTAGTAAGAGCATGGGAGTTCCAGCAACAACTAAAAGTCGACATGATTGCTTAAACCCAATATTAAAGGAAAAAAATATACTGGAAAAAAGTTGCCCTAAAAATCCCGCTACTAGAAAAAATGTAACAAACATTGAAAATAATATTGCAACCACTATAGGATACATCAATACTTGCGCGAAGTAGTTCAAATTAGTTATTCTCTGCTCTTTAGCAACGATTTTACCATCAAACACTAAATTAGTTTCTTTATCGAACTCCTGTACCACTGGAGGATCATTACTTATATCAGATTGAGTCATATTCAATAGCTGAGTGCCTGGCACTCTTAAAGAAATTTTATTTTTATTCACCAAAATTGTAAGCGAAGGATATTTAGAAAAATCGTTAATTTTTCCGGTAGTATCAATAATAATCACCACGTGTCCTTGATCATCTTTCACCAGATAAGGCATAGGTTTATCAAAAACAACATTGCCATCCTGTATGTAAAAAATAGGCAGCTCTTCTAAAGGCTCAATAATTTGTTTCTGGAAAGAATCATTTAAGCTTAAATCCATTCTTATAACTAATGGAATTGAAAATAGAGCAATAGCAAATAAAAGATAAAGGAGTCCAAATCCCTTCCAACGCTTTCCTACATCTACATAAAGAAGTCTAGAGTAAAAAGACATATACAATGCAGACCAATAACGATAGTTAGGAGTATCAATTAATTTTAGTTTATGGTTTTCTTTTCTCATACTACCTCTCCAATTCGTTTTCCCGATTGACGGTGGAATAGATGTATCTTTATTTTAGGTAGCTCAACATAAAATTGTCCACTAGGAAGAGATTGATCTGCCGCAATGCGCAAATTTAAAATCGATCCATTTTTATTCACTGTAGCTCTTATTAACTTATCAGCGCCCATATCATCTATAAACTCAACCTGGATTGATAGAGCTTGCGGATTACTTTCTGAACAAAGTGATACGTGCTCTGCACGAATCGCTAAAATGATTTCTTCCTTATCTTTCAAATTCTGCGCTAAATCTGGGACAGGAAAACTCAGTCCTAATTCTGTATGCACGCGATGATTATTCTTATCATAACAGCCAGGTACAAGATTCATAGGATAATGGCCTGTAAACCCTGCCACAAACAAGGTTGCTGGATTCTGATACAACTCTTGGGGTGTTCCTATTTGCTCCACGATTCCTTGATTAAGCACCATCACTCGTTCAGCCATTGTCATGGCTTCAGTTTGATCATGTGTCACATATAAACTCGTTGTATTCAATTGTTGGTGTAAGCGTCGAATTTCATGTCGCATTTCAGTGCGCAATTTCGCATCTAAATTAGATAAAGGTTCATCAAATAAAAAAACAGCGGGGGATCGGACCATCGCTCTTCCCATGGCTACTCTTTGTTTTTGTCCCCCAGAAAGTGCATGCGGTTTACGCTCTAAATAGGGAGTTAATCGCAATAATTGGGCTGCCTCATGGACTCTTTTTTGGATATCTGCTTTCTTAAATCGTCTCATTTTTAACCCATAGGCCATGTTTTCGAATACCGTCATATGGGGATAAAGCGCATAATTTTGAAAAACCATAGCCATATCTCGCTTTGCTGCAGGAATTTTATTAACGCATTGATTATTAATTAAAATAGATCCTGAGCTTAAATCATCCAAACCTGCAATTAAACGCAATAAAGTTGTTTTTCCACATCCTGACGGACCGACAATTACCATAAATTCGCCTTTTTTAATACTTACATTAACGTGATTTAAGACAGTTGTTTGTCCAACATGTTTTGAAACCTCAATTAAATTGACTGTTGCCATATTTATTTTAACCCTTTTTCAAACCAGCGCTGCATCAACATCACAACCAAACAGGGTGGAATTAAAGCAATTAACGCGATAGTCATAATATAATGCCATTGAGGAATTTGGTCAGCTACACCCGCAAGATAACGAATACCCATCACTACAGTAGCCATTTTTGTTTCTGTAGTAATCACTAATGGCCAAAGATATTGATTCCAGCCATACACAAATAAAATCACAAACAGTGATGCAATCTGTGTTTTAGATAAAGGTAAAACCACATCAAAAAAGAAACGTATCGCCCCCGCTCCATCCAATTTCGCTGCATCAACAAGTTCAGCAGGGATGGTTTTAAAAAATTGACGAAATAAAAAAGTACCTGTTGCAGAAACAAATAAAGGCAAAGTTAATCCTGTAAACGAATTTAATAATCCAAAAGAAGCAACCACCTGGAATGTTGGGACAATCCTGACCTCAATAGGTAACATCATAGTCGTGAAGATCAATGCAAAACACAGCTTTTTAAAGCGAAAATCAAAGTAAACCAAAGCAAACGCAGATCCTAAGGCAAAAATAATTTTGCCAAAAGCAATTGCTAAAGCCATAAATAAGCTATTAAGCAACATAAAAGTAATGGGTTCTCCCCCTGTAACTGATAGACCTTCTGTCATTACAGATTTTATATTTTTAAATAATAAAGACCCGGGAATCATAGGAATATGAGATTGCATCATAATGCTGCCATCATTACTGGCAGCTACAAGTGCCAAATATACGGGCAATAACATTAAAAGAACAAAAATACACAAAAATCCATGAGATAAAACACGTGTGAAATAGCGTTTCATGCGTAATGAACCTTCTTTTCAAGGTATTTGAATTGCAGTAAAGAAATAATGATTACAATAATCATCAGTAGTACTGATTGTGCCGATGAACTTCCTAAATCCATTCCCTCAAATCCATCTTGATATACTTTATAAATTAAATTAGTCGTACTATTACCAGGGCCACCATGCGTCATTACTTGAATAATGCCAAAGGTCTCAAAAAAACCATACATTAAGTTCATAATGAGCAAAAAAAATGTTGTTGGTGATAAAAGTGGAAAAATAATCTGCCAAAAACGTTGCCATCTAGAAGCACCATCAATAATTGCAGCATCCACTAATGAGGACGGTATCGCTTTGATGGCTGCAAAATAAAATAAAAAATTATAACTAAATTGCTGCCAACTGGCAGTAATTATAACGACTAAAAGCGATTGGTTTACATTATTGACGTAATCAAAATGTATTCCTATTGACTGCAAAAAATGAGTCAACCAACCCAAAGTTGGATGACATAAAAAACGCCATAAAATTGCAGCTACTGCAGGTGCCACAGCATAAGGCCAGATTAACAAAGATTTATAAACCCCTTGCGTCTTACCTCGATTATTCACTAATATGGCAATGAAAAGTCCTAAACTCATAGTGAGAAAAGTGACACTAAAAGCAATGCTAAAAGTAACTCCTATTGCCTTGCTGTAACTTGGATCTCGAAAAAGATCTAAAAAATTGGCAAACCCAGCAAATCGTTTATGTAGGCCAAAAGCATCTGTATAAAAAAAAGAGTGCAATAATGCATTGCATGCAGGCCAAATAAAAAACATCCAGGTTACAATAAGTTGAGGAATTATAAAAAGCCAAGCATAAAGACGTTGATGATTGAATTTAGCCATTGCCCAACAAATAAAGGGGTATGTATAAGCATTATATAGGGATGGTTATTGAAGTAAAGTAGGGGTTGTTTACATTTCGCTAGCCAGCTAAGAAAATAAATGGACGCTAATTGATAACTACGATAAAAAGGAACATATGCGCTACGTACATATAGAAAATCCTGGGCCGCATAGTCGTTTATTCATTGAAAATGGTGCCACACCTGAATACAGTGATTCACAAATTCTAGTGCGAGTTAAAGCAACTGCTCTAAATCGAGCCGATATTATGCAACGGTATGGAAAATACCCCCCTCCTCCTGGAGAGTCTGAAATTCCTGGCTTAGAAATAGCCGGAGATGTAATCGAGGTAGGCGCAAAAGTGAGTCATTTCAGACCAGGTGATAAAATCTACGGTTTAGTAGGTAGCGGAGCGTATGCTGAATTTTGTCCTGTTGAAGCATCACTTGCACACCACCTTCCTGAGAATTGGGATTATACACTTGCAGCTGCACTTCCTGAAGCGCTCACAACTGCTTATGCTACTTTATTTGATCTCGGTAATTTTCAATCGGGACAAAACTTACTTATTCATGGAGCAGGAAGTGGCATCGCCTCATTCACAATTCAAATGGCTAAACTTGTCCATGGAAATGTAATCACTACTGTGGGCACAGATGATAAAGTAGAAAAAGCGGTCAAACTAGGTGCAAATCAGGTCATTAACTACAATAAACAAGATTTCGAAGATTTAATTGAGGATCACAGTATTGATTTAGTCATTGATTTTATTGGCGGCGAATATTTTAATAAGCATCTGCATCTACTCAAACCTAAAGGTAAATTAATTCAGATTGCTTGTCTCAAAGGCAGTGCTGTCGAATGTAATCTTGCCCTGATTATGCGTAAGAGACTGGAAATTATTGGTTTTGTGCTTCGTGCTCAAAGTATTGAAGAAAAGGCCAAATTATGGAGTGATGCCCATAAAATGTGGATTACTTCTCTCAAAATAAAACAATTAACCCCAATTATTGATTCTACGTTTAATCTCGAGCACATTGAGGAAGCACATCGATATATGCAATCAAGTGCTCATTTTGGCAAAATAGTCGTTCTTATCGATTAAACCTAGTAGTTTAACCGAATAGCCTTCATTCAAACTTCTACGATAGATACTCCAGTGATAAACCGAGGTAATAGCATAAACTTTGGTTTTATCAATTAACAAGAAAAATGACTTCTGTTTATTTTTGTAAAAATGAACGAGTAGAAACCCTTAAAAGCAAATAATTATCAAATTATTTCATATCATATATCGATATAATTTATTTTACTTACTGACTAAATATTGATTAAATAGTACATAAAAAACGAGCTAAAAATTAAGTGCATCTGTTTTAATTGTGCTTAATGATCTCAGCAATAAGCATAATTTAGGGGGATAAATGTGGCGAAGAAGTAACCAGTCTAATTTAGGTAATTCTGCGGCTTTAAAGTATCGAATAGCTTTCCATCCGAGCCATGAATGCTCATATAATGAGATTTCCATCCATTATTATAAACCTAAACCCACTATCTCTATTTTTTTTCGTTTAAGCAATCCTAATATACATAATAAATTAGTTCATGCTTTAGAAAAAAAATACCATTTACCCTCCTGGGAAAAAACTCCTTGGATATTTATTACGCTGAAAGCATTAGATAAAAATGAGGCTGAGGAAGTTTTTGACCTAATCAACAATGAAGTGCCTACTTTATTGCCGAAGAATGCATTTAATAGTGCCGTTACAGATATGTTAACTAAAGTTATCCCCACTGAAACACGAGTTCCATGGGGGAAGACTTTTGATATATTTGAGCGCTCTGTGGACTCCTTAACAAGAGAATTAAGCAGCCAAATGGATGAGGGGACGATTACGGATGAGGGGATAATAAAAAAACATGATGAAGCACAAATCGAGCGTGAAGAGAAAAAGGAACAGGAAGAAACTGATACAGCGGAAGTAAGTCAAAATGTGCCTACTTTATCAAATAAAGAAAAATTATTAATCATAATAGATACGCTTAAATATAATATGTTAACGCAACAAAATGGACGCAAAACAATTAGAAATCATGAATGGAAGGTAAATCTGTTAGTTGAGATACAAAATAAAATTATCAGAGAAGATCCTCAGCATATTGATATAAACCGATATTGTGATCATATTCATGATGTTTGTGCAATGAAAAGAAATCCTTTGCATTTTTGGTCAGAGCCGCACAGCGTATCTGAGCTTGCATCGTTGATCAATGAGCTTGGGTTAGAATGGAATACATCGACAAATGCTATTTCTGTTTTTTACTTGTAGGAGTAAGCGTCCGATGCAATAGCTGCTCATAAATAGGTCCATTTGGAGCAAGCTGCATCACAATGGTTGCGGTAATACAAGCCATCATCACTGGAAATATGAGATAATAATTATGAGTCATTTCAACCACTAATACTGCCCCAGTAATAGGAGATCGAGTCGACGCAGCAAAAAGTGCAGCCATTCCTGCGATAGCAAACATGCCTGGTTGTGTTAAAAAATCAATGTGTAGGAACTCCAATATACGAAACATCGCCAAGCCCAGAAGTGTGCCTATAGAAAGGATCGGAGCAAAAATTCCTCCTGGCACAGCAGTTCCGTAACAAGCCATCATGCCTATAAATCGGACTATTAATAAAAAACATAAAAGACTAAAACTTGGTGATAATGTTATTGCCTGGTGAATAATTTCCATTCCACCCCCCACAGATGCAGGATGATGTATTGCCAGAAAACCTACTATAAAACCTACAATTAAAACATAACACGACTTCTGTCTCGGGGTTAAATTATCCAAAAGTTCGAGAGTTTTCATTAAAGCAAGATTAAATAAAAGTCCTACAAAACCAACCACAATACCAAATAAAGCAAATAACCATAAGGCATCAAGTTGTGGAAATTCGAAAACACTCATTGGAATAGTCGGCTGAGGTCCAATCATAAACTCCAAAATTACCGTGGCTGTAATACAACAAATAACCACCATACTGAAGCTTGTAAAGGAATAGTTAAATTGGTTACGCATTTCTTCCATGACAAAAATCACTCCTGCTAACGGAGCATTAAATGCAACAGCTAAACCGGCAGCAGCTCCTGCGGCAATCAAACTATCTTTTCTGCGTCGTGCTAAATTAAATAAACTGCCAAGCATTTCCCCTAAATTACCACCAATATGAATAGTAGGTCCCTCTCGACCTAAAATCATTTTTGCCCCAAGCGCTAAAATACCAAAAAAAAATTTTACGGGTAATAAACGCCGCCAAAATATAGGTCTTACGTGGAGTAAGGCTCCTTCTATTTCGGGAACGCCACTTCCTGAGGCCTCTGGGGCAAAATGCTTCACTGCAAGATAAGCAGAATAAACCATGGTCATTGAGACTAATCCAGAAATAAATCCTGATGGCCATCCATTGATACTTAAAAAATGATAAAAGTTATCTAATAAGGTACCCAGTACATCAATAGACAAACGAAAGGTTGATCCTACTAAACCAACTACAATACCCAATACAACCGATACAATATAGAGTACCAATATTTTATGGCGCATTGTCTAAATCATCTCCATCAAATTTGTAATAATTTTTATTCCTGCTTGATTCACTAAAGACAATATTGTTTCAGGATGAAATTGCACTGCATGAATCGGCAAACGCTGATGAGAAACAGCCATCACAATCCCATCATCACTCACTGCCGTAACAATCAACTCTTTAGGCATGGTTTTTAAACGCGCATAAAGCGAGTGATATCTACCTGCTTTGAAATTCTCGCCTAAACCAGAAAATAAACGAGTTGGATGGGTCACCTTAATCATTGAAGGTTTACCATGCATGGGATAATCAAGGACATCTAAAACACCACCAAAATGCTCAACAATACCTTGTAAGCCTAAACAAACACCAAATAAAGGAATACTGCGAGAAATAACTGCGGCTATTGTTTCTGAAACTTGGAAATCACTAGGTTTACCTGGGCCAGGAGATAAAACTACAAGATCATATTTTTGCTCTTGTAAATAGTGTAATGCCTTATCAAACCTAATAGTATCTACTTCAGCTCCTGTTTGACGTAAGTAATTTGCCAAGGTATGAACAAAAGAATCTTGATGATCAATCAACAAAACACGTTTACCTTTTCCTGTTAGATGTAACGAAGGTTTAAGTTGCAAACTGCTTTCTTTTTTTTGCAATATGTCTAAAAAAGCGGATGCTTTCAGACGCGTTTCTTGCTCCTCGGATTCAGGAACTGAATCATAAAGCAAGGTAGCTCCCACACGAATTTCCGCAATTCCTTTTTCAAGACGAACGGTTCGTAATACCAAACCTGTATTTAAGTTGCCATCAAAACCAAACCACCCCACAGCACCCGCATACCATTTGCGTGGCGATTTTTCATGCTCCTCAATAAAATTAAGAGCCCAAATTTTAGGTGCTCCTGTAACCGTTACCACCCACATATGGGTTAAAAAGGCGTCAACAGCATCGAAATTTTCTCTTAAAATCCCTTCCACATGATCTACAGTATGAATAAGCCGAGAATACATTTCAATTTGTCTTCGTCCAATGACTTTTACTGAACCTGCCTCACAAATTCGTGACTTATCATTCCTATCTACATCAGTACACATTGTTAATTCGGACTCTTCTTTTTTTGAGTCGAGTAACGCTTGGATATTCTGAGCATCTTCAATCGCATCAGCACCGCGCTTAATCGTTCCAGAAATTGGGCATGTTTCTACTCTTCTTCCTTGTACACGTACATACATTTCGGGCGAAGCACCAACCAAATACTCTCCTTCACCTAAGTTAATAAAAAAACCATAAGGAGACGGATTTAATCGCTTCATTTGCCTGAATAAAGTAGAAGGCAACTCTGTATAGTGGGTATAAAAGGTTTGACTTGGTACTACTTCAAATAAATCACCACAAGCAAAACGATCTTTAGCGATATCGACAATTTTTGCATATTCCCCAGGCACATGGTCACACGTTTTTTCAGGTTTGTGAAAAGCCTCATACGGTACAGAAATACCTTCCCTAGCTAAAGACTTAGTGGATTGATCGTGAAATTGAAACTCATAACGGCGAACAAAAGCCTCTTCTTTTTGATGATTTACTACAAAAATTTCATCAGGAAAATAAAGAACCATATCCCTTTGAGATAAATCTCGTTCTTTATGCTTTTGCAAATCCTCAAATTGAAAAATTAAATCAAAACCAAAGGCTCCATATAATCCTAGATAAGATTCATTTTCTATTTTAAAAAAAGCTAATAGCAAACGAATAACCGTAAAAACAGAGGGTTGATGACTGCGTTCTTCCTCACAAAATACCCGCTCAGAAGCTTTAATTTTAACTTGAACCATAGAGTGATGGTGCGTCACTATTTCTAAAGAGTTTTCTTGTTCCAACAAAGGAACAATAAAAGCCAACAATACATGTCCTCGATGATTCAACGCATCGATTTGCACAAAGTTTTTTCGACATACGAATGCTAGGGGCGGATTATAAAAACCTATATCCCAACACGTATAACGTCCTGGATATTCAAAACTCGATGCAAATAAAGCGCCTCGTTGTGTGTCTAAATGTTCAAGAAGATTTCCTATACCTTGGTGGTAATCTAAACTCTGTTGAGCACACTCGATCTCAACACCACCTTGGGTTTTGTATTGCTGCAACATGAATAAAAACTCAAAAATGACTAGGGTGACTTATCATTGTACTTTAAAATAGTTGTTCTGCAAGAATCTCGATGATAAAGCAATTTCTGCTTTATGATGTACCCTGTTTTCATTTCGAACATCTTTTCATTTGAAATTAGGGCAATGATATGGACTCATCCTCCCTTTTAAACGGCTACTAAATGAGCCAAAATGGTTTCGTCAGAAACTAAACAAGAAAAGGAGAGTCCATATCATTGCCCTATTGTGACATTATATTCCACACGCACTATTTTATTTTTTATTCTCTAAAAGCGCTCTTTAATAAGTTCACTCAAAGAACAGTTTTTATCGATTGCTTCTTTAACCCATACTCCAACCTGATGGTGCGCATCTCTAAATGGTACTCCTTGCAATACCAATGATTCTAAGAGTGCAGTAGCCTCTAAATAACCGCTATTGGCCTTTTGTTGCATCACATTTGTATTAAATTGCACGCTTTGTAAAAAAGGAGTTATAATTTCCAAACAGGAACTCAATGTATTTACTGTATCAAACAAACACTCCTTGTCTTCCTGCATGTCTTTATTATAAGCAAGTGGCAAGCTTTTCATTACAGTTAAAATACCCATTAGATGTCCATAAACACGACCGCTTTTCCCCCTAATGAGTTCTAAAACATCAGGATTTTTCTTATTCGGCATCAAAGAAGAACCTGTAGCAAATGCATCATCAAGAGTGATAAAACCAAACTCCTGGGTAGACCAAAGAATTAAATCTTCAGACAAACGTGATAAATGCATCATAATGATTGCGGCAACAGAACAAAACTCAATAATAAAATCTCTATCACTTACAGCATCTAATGTATTTTCAATAACTCCTTTAAACTCCAAAGTCTGTGCCACCCATACTCTATCGAGTGGTAAGGCGCTTCCTGCCAAAGCCCCTGCTCCTAAAGGGGAATAATTCATTCGCTCTTGCCAATCATGCAGACGTTCTAAATCTCGATGAAACATGGCACTATAAGCTGCAAAAAATTGGCCCAGATAAATAGGTTGAGCTTGCTGTAAATGGGTATAACCAGGCATTTTATCTTCAGCATGGAGTGTTGCGAGTTCTTCTAAAACATGCAACAAATGATTTAAAAGCTGGCTGATGTGCAACCCTACATCGCGAGAATATAACCTTAAATCCAAAGCAACTTGATCATTACGACTACGACCTGTATGTAGTTTTTTACCTACTTCACCAATTTTCGCAATCAATAATTGTTCAATGAGCATATGAATGTCTTCACAGGACTCATCAAACGCATGAGTTTTGTTTTCGAGCTCATGACTTATTTCTGTCAAAGCATTATAGATACATTCCGCTTCACTCTGAGTAATAAGTCCTTGGCGAGCAAGCATTTTTGCATGTACTTGACTTCCCAATATATCATGCTTAAAAAGTATCTTATCAAAAGGCAATGAAGCATTAAAATGCATCACTCTGGGATCCAGTGCTTTCTTAAATCGCCCTCCCCAAGTTTTATGACTCATTATGTTTCTCCTTGCTTTGATGTACCTTGCCATAAACTTGTGCTGACAGAGAAAATAAATTAATAAACCCTTCGGCATCCTGTTGATTATACACACTGTCTTCTTCAAAAGTTGCCAAAGCAGGATCATGAAGACTATAAGGTGAATGCATACTTTCAGGAATTATATTTCCTTTAAATAACTGTAAAGTCACCGTGCCAGTAAGATGCTGCTGAGTCACATCAATGAGTGCATCCAATGCTTTTTTAGCGTGGGAAAACCAGCGTCCTTCGTAAACAAGATTAGCATAAGTTTGTTGTAACGATTGCTTTAAATGCAATGTTGCCCTATCTAAACATAAACTTTCTAACATTTGATGTGCTTTATAAAGCACTGCTGCCGCAGGCGCTTCATACACTCCTCTGATTTTCATTCCAACTAATCGATTTTCTACAATATCAGCCACACCTATTCCATGTACTCCTGCAATTTCATTTAATTCTTTCAACAATCCAACTGGAGATTTTTCTTTAGAATTCAGCGCAATAGGTACACCTTGTTCAAAATCAATACTTACAAGCTCTGAATGATTGGGTGTATGTTCTAAAGCTGCGGTCATTAACAACAAATCATTCGGTTTGGGCTGTCCTGGATCCTCCAACACCCCACCTTCGTGCGAAATATACCAAAGATTATGATCGCGTGAATAAGGAGATTTAGGAGTTACCGGCACTTCTATTCCATGTAATTGAGCATATTCTATTGCTTCTTGCCTGGACTTTATCTTCCAAATTCGCCATGGAGC
The DNA here is from genome assembly GCF_001467695.1 of Legionella gratiana. GTDB lineage: Bacteria > Pseudomonadota > Gammaproteobacteria > Legionellales > Legionellaceae > Legionella > Legionella gratiana. Next base: position 316,597 of record NZ_LNYE01000023.1, on the reverse strand, counting down.
AATAATTTTAAGTTCTGGTGCCAAAGCTTTTATCGTATATTCAAATCGCACCTGATCATTACCCTTTCCAGTTGCACCATGAGCGATTGCATCCGCATTTTCTTGTAAGGCAATTTCAACTAATTTTTGCGCGATTAAAGGCCGGGAAATAGTACCTAAAACATATTGATTTTCATAAAGTGCTCCTGATTTTACTAAACGCCACAGATAATTACTCACAAACTCCTCTTGAACATTCATTACATAAGCTTTTGTAGCACCACTTTTAATTGCCTTTTCCTTAATTGCCGATAAATCTTCATTTTGTCCTAAATCACAAACCATAGCGATAATTTCTGCTTGTTGATAATGCTCTTTAAGCCAGGGAATCATCACTGAAGTATCAAGGCCACCTGAATAGGCAAGAACAATTTTTTTTATGGATTCAGTCATCATTTACTCCTGATAATATTGTTTTAAATATGCTATGGGTTCCGCTAATTCTTTGGGTACCACATCTGCGACTAATTGGCCGTCTTTAAGAATAATTAATCGATCAGCCATCTTGCTCAGAAAATCAAGATCATGCGAGGCAATAATCATCGTAACACCTAAGGACTTTACTGAATTTAATAGACTAATCACTTCATCAATCGTTGCCAAATCAAGGCCTGATGTAGGTTCATCACACAGTAACAAATGAGGCTGCATCATCAAACTTCGCGCTAAGGCAACACGTTGTTTTTGTCCTCCAGATAATTGTTGTGGGTAAACATATGCCTTATCACTCATTCCTAAACTCTTTAAAAAAGCATGTGCTTGTTCCTCATGATTTACATTTTTGTGATGTAATTGTGGTGCATAAACTAAATTTTGCATCACCGTCATATGAGGAAAAAGTTGAAAATCTTGGAACATAAAACCACTTTTCCCTACCACTTCAATTGACCCTGAATCTAAAGTTTCTAACTGTTGTATGCAACGTAATAAGGTGGATTTTCCACTTCCTGATGGCCCAGCCAAACCAAGTACAGTATGAGCTTTCACATGAAGATCCAAATTGTTTAATACGGGTAATGCACCGAAGTACTTACACGCCTTATTAATGGTTAACATAAAGCCCCCTGTGTTCCATTTTTTTACCCAATGCTTCGATTAAAAGAACCAAGGCATAGTAATAACAACCAGCAATACAAAGAGGTATAAAATAGGTAAATTGTTCAGCGGCAACAGATTGAGCTCTACGCATCAAATCCATACCACCAATAGTTGCGATTAACGCTGTTTCTTTGAGTAGAGCAATCATTTCATTAATAAAAGCAGGTAACACATTTTTAATTACTTGGGGTAAAACAATATCTTTCCATAAATAAAAATTTGGAATATGCAGTGTTTTTGCAGCTTCAAACTGACCTTTTGGCAAATGATCGATTCCTGCTCGCAAAATTTCTGCTATGTACGCGGAACTGTTCAACCCAAACGTGATTAGACCCGCTACCATAATATTTGCTTTAATCCCAATTAATGCGGGTACTGCAAAATAAATAAAACTCAGCTGTAAGATTACTGGAGTTCCTCGCATAATCGAAATAAATCCATTAATAAGCGGTTTCATTATTCCTTGATAGCGTAATAATGCCAGTAAAGTACCCAATACAGTTCCTATCAACAAACCACCGAATAGTAGCGTTAAAGTCACGAGAATCCCTTCGCCAATATAGAGAATATCTTGATTTAACTCGGCCATTGTGTACCCTCCAACCATTTCTTCTTCAATTTGGCTAATTCACCGTTTTGCTCGAGCTCGTGTAAGGCTTGGTTTATCTTCTGAGTTAAAGGAGAACCTTTTTTCAGTGCTAACCCATAGCCATCTGCTGATTGAGCAATCACTGCAAAAGACAATCCGGGATTTTTTTGGCTATAAACAGCTCCTTGTATTCCATCTACCAAGACTAAATCTACATGTCCCGCTTTCAAGGCGGCTATAGTTTGATTGTTATTATCCATCACCAATATATTGGCATTGGGTGCATTCTTTTTTAACCAAATTTCCATAGTAGTTCCCAATTGGACTGCTATTTTTTTATCAGTTAATTCTTTTGCATTCTTAATTGGTTTTTCTTTTGGGAATACAGCTGCCATGCTTTCAAAATAATAGGGTTCAGTAAAATCAAAATTCTTTTTTCGCTGTTCTGTAATGGTAATTGTAGAAATCGCTGCATCAACCTGTCCCATGCTTAATGCGGGTAAAATACCGCTGAATTGCATGGTATCAAAATAGACTTCTTTGCCCAGTTTTTTTGCAATTAAACGTGCCAGATCAATATCAAATCCTTTAATTTCCCCATAATCATTATATTCAAATGGTGGATATTCAGCAGCTACGGCAAAGTGAATTGACTGTGTGTCTTCATCAGAAATACTAGCATAGCAAAGAGAAATGAAAAAAGCCAAGCCTGATAAAACAATAAAAAACGGTGTCTTCATTTGAATTTAAATCCAGTTTTTATGCGTTTTTTAAATTTAACAGTGACAACTTGCTTTGTCAAGAAATTGTGAATATAATTTCTTAAAAGTGACTATGCATTCAAAATATCCAATAAAAGGGAGAAATCAATGAGCCAAGATCCAGCTCTGGATGGACATATATTAAGTATTGTGCAGACAGAACAAATTGAAGAACAAATTGATTTACAAAACGCATTAAAAAAGCGAGGCTACACGATCCCCCAGGCAACATTATCTCGTCGACTCAAAAAACTAAAAATAGCGAAAATTGGTGGCACTTATCAAGTAATCGATTTTAATTTGCCCAATTTGCCCTTAGTATTGAACATGCAAATCTCGGATTATGGACTCATAATACTCCACACTCATCCTGGAAACGCTAATAGTCTTGCCTTTTACATTGATAGAAAATACGTCTCTTTTTCCCTTCAAAATACACAAAACTCCGGTATTTTAGGAACTATTGCAGGTGATGACACCGTGCTTCTTATTGTAAAAAATAAGGAACAACTGCCTCATGTAGTCCAATTGTTATACGATGAATTTCCTTATTTAAAAAGAGGTTGAATGTAACATTAACTGCAACCCTATCATTACTGCGAAAGCGCTGAGGAATCCCCGACCTCTGCTTTAGTAATGGTATATACCCTACCATTACATGACGCAGCTCTCCTCACCCCAAAATACAATTATATTTGTAAGTTCTTACATCCTAGATATAATAAGGTTTCCACGTGTAAGGTACCCAATTTATGACCATTTCAGTAAAAGAGTTAGAAAAGATTTCACAACTAGCCTATCTCGATACAGATATAGAACATTCACCTAAGCTTATCGAAGATATTAATGCCATTATGAACTTTGTAGATCAATTACGTGCTGTTGATACTCAAGGCGTAGAACCACTTTTTCATCCTCTTGCTCTAAACCAGTGCTTAAGACCTGATGTGGTTACTGAAGAAACTTGCGTGACTGAATTAGCAGCACTTGCGCCCAAATTTGCAAAGGATCTTTATCTAGTACCTCAAGTTATAGAACAGAGTAAATAACTATGGAAATCTTATCTCTAAAACACTATTCTCATGCCTTGCATCAAGGTAAACTTTCTAGCGTTGAATTAACGAAACATTGCCTAGCACAAATCAAAAAACAGAACGATTTAAATGCATTTATTAGCCTTGATGAAGAATACGCTCTGCTTGCAGCCCAAAAAGCCGATCAAGAATTAAAAAATGGCCAAGGAAAAGTACTTACAGGAATTCCGATGGCACTGAAAGATTTATTTTGTACGGAGAGAATGACGACCACGTGTGCTTCTAAAATGCTCGCTCGTTTTCAATCTCCTTATCAAGCAACTTTGGTGAATAAACTCTTAGAACACGGCGCCATTCTTCTTGGCAAAACCAATATGGATGAATTTGCCATGGGTTCATCCAATGAAAACAGTTACTTTGGAGTAGTTAAAAATCCATGGGATAAAGAACGAGTTCCAGGAGGTTCTTCTGGAGGTTCCGCTGCAGCTGTAGCTGCAGGTTTAATCCCTTTTGCTATAGGCTCTGATACAGGCGGCTCAATAAGACAACCTGCTGCTTTGTGTGGAATCAGTGGAATAAAACCTACCTACGGTCTTATTTCGCGTTATGGAATGGTTGCCTATGCATCCAGTCTTGATCAGGCAGGACCTTTGGCCCGAAGTGCTGAAGATCTCGCATTAGTACTTCAAGCGATGGTAGGGCATGATCCTAAAGACTCAACCTCAGTTGAATCAGCAATTCCTAATTATTATGAAGCGCTCAATAGACCCTTAGCCAAACTCAAAATAGGCCTACCTTCATGTTTTTTTCAACCCCAAGTAGAACAAGAGGTACAGCAAGCAATCCGTACAGCAGTTACCGTTTTTGAGGGAATGGGCGCTGAAATTATGGAGTTGGATTTACAACTACAGCCATTATGGGTACCTTGTTACTATGTAGTTGCCTGTGCTGAAGCTTCATCCAATTTATCGCGTTATGATGGACTGCGTTTTGGTTATCACAGTGATAAAGCAACAAACTTAACGGAGCTCATTCGTAATACACGTAGTGAGGGATTTGGTATTGAAGTAAAACGACGAATACTTACAGGAACTCATGTGCTTTCTTCGGGTTACTTTGACGCTTATTATTTGCAAGCACAAAAAATTCGTCGCTTAATTCAAGAAGAACTTGTCACTACCTTAAAAACAGTAGACATAATTTTGGGACCAACTTCTCCAACATGCGCCTTTAAGATCGGCGAAAAGGTTAAGGATCCTATTCAAAATTACCTAGCTGATGTCTTTACTGTTGCTGCTAATCTTGCCGGATTACCTGCAATTTCCATCCCCGCAGGATTTGCTCAAGGACTACCTATAGGATTGCAACTTATGGGCAAGCATTTTAGCGAATCTCATTTGCTTCAGATTGCTCATCATTATCAACAACAGACCAACTGGCATTTAGCCAGTCCAAATCAATAAAGGTGGACTATGGAATGGGATACAGTCATCGGGCTCGAAGTACATATTCAGCTTAAAACAAAATCTAAACTATTTTCCGGCGCATCTACCGCATTTGGCTCCACTCCTAACTCACAAACATGCTTTATCGATGCAGGATTTCCTGGTGTCTTACCTGTATTAAATCGAGAAGCGGTGACCATGGCGATTCGATTTGGTTTAGCCATCCAAGCAGAAATTCAAGAGCAATCCGTTTTTGAGCGCAAAAATTATTTTTATCCTGACTTGCCTAAAGGATATCAGATTAGTCAATTTCAAAAACCAATTATCAGTAACGGTAAATTAACTATTACTTTGAATAATGGTAGCGAAAAAGATGTTTTCATTGCACGTGCCCATTTGGAGGAAGATGCGGGTAAATCATTACATGGGGTACATTCTGGTTATAGTGGCATTGATCTTAACCGTGCAGGCACACCATTGTTGGAAATTGTAACCACCCCCTGTCTATTTTCCAGCCACGAAGCCGTTAGCTATCTCAAAAAATTACATCAATTGGTTCAGTTTTTGGATATTTGTGATGGGAACATGCAAGAGGGTAATTTTCGTTGTGATGTGAATCTCTCATTAAAACCGAAGGGATCGTCTGCCTTAGGGACACGAACTGAATTAAAAAACTTAAACTCATTTCGTTTTATTGAAAAAGCAATCGCCTATGAACAAGCGCGGCATTTGGATTTATTGGAACATGGGCAACAAGTAATTCAAGAAACGCGTCTTTATAATCCTGATACGCATACTACTCATGCGATGCGTAGTAAAGAAAATGAAAACGATTACCGTTATTTTCCAGATCCTGATTTATTACCGATTCAAATCACCCCTTCTCTCATTGCTGAAGTAAAAAATAATTTACCCGATCTCCCTGATAAAATTCATCTGGAATTAAAAAATACTCCTTTATTAAATGAGGGAGACATTAATTTTATTCTTTCTTCGCCATCAGCCTATTATTTTTATAAAGAAATAAAAGCACAAAGTCATGCCCCTGAAAAAATGATTATTAATTGGTTAAAAGGACAATATACCGCGGCTTTGAATGAAGAAAACCTAACCTTCAATACACCTCGTATACCCGCAAAAATCATGGCGAATCTCCTCGATAAGTTACATGATAATATTATCTCTCTAAACAATGCCCGAACCATTTTTGTTTTACTATGGGCCGGTGAACAAGATATTGAAGCAATCATCGAGCGCGAAGGTTTTCGTGAATCAGATAATACCGTTCTTTGGGAAGATATGATTGTTCAATTAATAAAACAATATCCCGAGCAAGTTGCCGATTACAGGGCAGGAAAAGAAAAATTATTGGCCTTTTTTATTGGGCAAATAATGAAACAAACTAAAGGAAAAGCAAATCCGGAGCAAATTAATCTTCTTCTGAAGAAACACTTAATAGGAAAGTGATCCAACTCACTCTAGTTTATTGCTTGCATTTTAGCAAGCTCTCTGAAATTGAGTGATGCTTTTACGCGCCCTCTAATTTTTGATTGCGACTCATTTGCTTGAAATAATAAAAAATTAGTACTAAATATTATTCATTACTCACATCACATAAGATGAGCACAAACCAAGTAGCTATGGAATCGAAATAATTAATTTTTGGAAGAACTGTTGTATCTCTTTCATATGGACTGGTATTAATTTGAGGAGAAAGGTTAATATGGCTAAGAAGATGCAAGGAAAGCCAATATGGGATAGAGTAGCTTTTCTATTTCAAGGAGGAGGTGCTCTAGGCGCTTTTCAAGTTGGTGTTTTTGAAGCGTTACAAGAAGCTGGATATCATTTTGATTGGGTGAGTGGCATATCAATTGGCGCAATTAATGCTGCTATTGTTTCTGGAAATAAACCAGAACATCGTGTGGAAAAGTTAAAAGAGTTTTGGCAGATAATTAGTTCTCCAGAATCGCTGAGTTGGTGGCACTATTTAGGAGCAGATGAAGGGCTAAAGAAGTTATATAATCAATGGCATGCTCATACAACATTATTATTAGGTCAACCTGGATTTTTTCAGCCACGCATGATCTCCCCTCATTTTATTCATCAGGCCGTTCCTGATGAGATCAGTTTTTATGACACATCAATACTTCGTAATACTCTGGAGAATCTGATCGATTTCGATCGTTTAAACAGCGGCAAAACACGTCTAACTTTATCTGCAGTAAGAGTAGATAATGGACAAGAAGTTCATTTTGATACAAAAAATCAAAAAATACATCCCGAACATATCATGGCAAGTGGTGCTTTACCCCCTGGATTTCCAGCAGTAAAAATTGATGGGATATATTATTGGGACGGTGGAATTGTCAATAATACACCAATTGAGGTTATTTTGAATGATTTACCCCGCAAAAACACGTTGTGCTTTATGGTACATTTGTTTGATCCAGAGGGAGATTTGCCTTCTAATCTTGACCAAGTCTTATTAAGGCATAAAGATATTAGTTATGCGAGTAATTATAAACGTGTAATAAAGTCCTTTAGTGAAGCTCACGAAATGCGACACGCAATTTCCGCTCTTTATGATATGCTTCCAGATGAACTAAAAAAAGATCCTAAAGCACTAAAGTTAAGAGCACTTGGATGTAAATCGACCATGTTGATGGTACGGTTTCATCGCCACCATACATCAACCGATCTTTCTTCCAAAGACTATGCCTTTTCACCCACCTCAATACATGAAGGTATTGAAATGGGATACGAACAAGCAATGATGGCCCTTAAAAAATCAGCTTGGTTAAAACCCGTACCCAAAGATGTAGGCGCAATTTTATACGATATGCATTTGCATGAGGAGCCCTCTACACATCACCAATAAAATTATTAATGTATTAGAAATTTATTTAAAAGGAGTGTTCCATGAGAAATATCAGTTGGATTTGGCAAGGAGCCGTTGCAGGAATAATTGCAGGCATTGTTTTTACTTTTTTTCTAGTGCATGCAGGAATGCTTACAACACTTGGCAATATCATCAATCTTCCTAATACAGAAGGCGGCTTATTAGTTCATGCGGTAGTAAGTATAGGAAGTGGGATTGCTTTTGCTCTAGTATTAGGATGGTTAATCAACTCCTGGACTTCTGCTGTAGTTCTTGGCGTACTTTTTGGTTTCGCTTTGTGGGTAGGTGGACCTATGACTATATTACCCGCATTATCATCAGGCGTTTCTTTATTTGCAAAATGGACTATTGAAGGTATAAAACAAAATGTACCGGCTTTAGTAGGTCATATTGTGTTTGGTGTTGTATTAGGTATTAGCTACTTTATGCTTAAACAAAAAACTAAATAAATCACGAAACTAGACAGCCGTAGAGCCTGAATTAAGGATAAACTAAAATGGGTAATGAATTACATCATATCGTAGTTGTAGGTGGTGGAGCTGGTGGAATAGAACTAGTTACTCGTTTGGGTAAACATTTAGGGAGGAAAGGACTAGCAAATATTACTCTTTTAGATAAACAAGATACCCACATATGGAAGCCATTATTGCATGAAGTAGCGGCCGGCTCCCTCGACTCAAATATGGATCAGCTCAATTTTTATTCTCACTCAGTATCCCATTATTATAACTATCAACCAGGAACGATGATAGGTCTGGATCGTAAAACGAAAGTCATTCGTATTGCTGCTCTAATGGATGAGGAACAAAACATTATAGTGCCAGAGCGAACTTTAAAATACGATACATTAGTGATTGCCGTAGGCAGTCAAAGCAATGATTTTAATACTCCTGGAGTTAAAGAATATTGCTTAAGCATTGATAGTATTGATCAAGCAAATCATTTTCAAAAGAAATATGTAGATAAATTATTATCACTGCAATATGCTCCTGGAGAAGCACATCAAGATTTTAATATTGTAATTATTGGAGGTGGAGCTACCGGAATCGAACTGGGATCAGAATTACTCCATACCCTTAATCAGACTGAAAAATATCAATTTAATCATAGAGTTAGAAAATTAGCAAAAATTACCGTTATTGAAGGCGCTCCTCGTATTTTACCAGTTCTTCCTGAATTACTTTCTACTTTAACTGCTAAAAAATTACACGAATTAGGGATTGAAATTTTAACAAATGAAATTGTAAGTCACATTGATAATGAAGGAATTCACACTAAAAGTGGGAAAATTTTACCTGCGAGTATATGTGTATGGGCTGCAGGCGTTAAAGCCCCTGAGTTTTTAGCTACTCTTGATGGTTTAGCCGTGGATAATTTAAATCGTATAGTGATTAATTCAAAACTACAAACCATGAATGATGAATCTATTTTTGCAATTGGGGATTGTGCCCAAGTAATAGATGTTGCTACAGGAAAGCCTGTGCCTCCACGTGCACAAGCAGCTCACCAGCAAGCTTACCTCTTAGCAAAATCATTGAAGAATAAACTTAATAATAAGGAACTTCTTGATTTTAAATATGAAGATCGAGGTTCTTTAATTGCATTAAGTTGTTATGGTGCCTATGGAGATATTTCAGGTATCGGCAAAGCGCGTTACTTTCTAGGAGGCAAAGTGGCTCAACTTGCTTATCGTTCATTATATCTTATGCATTTATCAGTATTGTATGGAATATGGTGTTCATTTTTACTCCGAATAGCCAATAAAATGCTAAGTCGTACCCGGCCCAAACTGAAATTACACATTAGCAAACACTAAAAAATTATAACAGGTCAGCCTCGATCAGAGAACGGTCATGTTTGGTAGGCAACGGACCTTAACTCAGTAGCATTAACCTATGCGCCGCTCGCTTTTCTGAAATATTTTTCGTTCAACCTGCCCGTTCTGGCCAAGATTCACCATCCCTCGTGAACTCTTACCGTCTGTTTTATTTTGAAGATGAAAAACTTGGAAGAAAAAGAGTCAGTCGATAAGCCGGGTTCTGTCATGGACAATCATTCATCTGGGACGTGTGTCACCACACGCCTCAAGCGACCTACCCGAATCCCGTGTGGGCCACACGTCATAGCTTTACAGCTAAATGGATTCCTATTTGGTCTTGCTCCGAGTGGGGTTTTCCCTGCCACAACTGTTACCAGTTGTGCGGTGCGCTCTTACCGCACCATTTCACCCTTACCTCAAAAAAGGCGGTATATTTTCTGTGGCACTTTCCGTAGATTTGCATCTCCCAGGCGTTACCTGGCACTCTGCCCTTTGGAGCCCGGACTTTCCTCTCTTTGCAACAGCAAAGAGCGATTGCCTGACCAACTCTGTTATCAATAGTAGCAGAGTGCCTATCGAAAGACTACTATTTGGAGATAATTAATCGAAAAATGACATTAAAAATTTTAGGTTAAATAATTAGAAATCACGAGTTCCAATAAATTCATCGTCAAAATAACGCTTCAACTTAGTACGCAAAGTTCCACGGCTTACACCAAGAACACGAGCAGCTTTTGATTGGTTGTAGCGAGTTAATTCCATAACAGTACGAAATAACGGCGCTTCTACCTCTTCAACAATTAATTGATATAAATTCAAATTAGAATCTTTATTATTAATGCTCGTCAAATACCCCTTAACAGCACGAATTACTTGATGTGAAAGTGCTTCGCTGCTTTGCACCATTGTTTCTGTGCTCATTTAAGTCTCCTAGTACAAATTAACAAGTAAAATTATGCCCAGCACATACACTCACTGAACACCATGGTCTATATAGTACCAAACATCTCAAAGAGTGTAAATATTGTTTTAATGATATTCATTTATTAAGGAAATATTAAGTTAAAAAATTCTATCACTTTACCTGTTAAATGGACAGATGAATTTTTTAATTAATGTGAGATCGACATAAAAATGTAATTTTTTATGTCGATCTTTCGTGCACAAAGTTGCTTTTAGATCTTGATGAAATATTCAGACGTAAACAAACTTTAGGGAGGTTACTATGTCTTCACATGCTTATTTTAAAGCAGGTGAAATAGCTTGTAATAAAGATTTAAATACTTTAGGAGTTCCTGCAACAATATCTCCATATTTAATAAAATCGTCTCCGCCCTGTAAATCACTAATTAAGCCCCCAGCTTCTCTAATTAATAGTGATCCTGCAGCAATATCCCAAGGACGTAAACCGAACTCCCAAAAACCGTCCAATCGTCCACTAGCTACATAAGCTAAATCAAGAGCAGCAGATCCCGTTCTTCGTACACCTGCGCACTTACCAAATAGTGCTTCAAATGTAGGTAAATATCTTTGCGCCACATTAACGTCTCGAGATGGAAATCCAGTTCCTAATAATGCAGCCATAAGTTGAGTTTGTTTCGAAACACGAATTCTTCTATCATTTAGTCGAGCACCCCGTCCACGACTCGCAGCAAAACATTCATGTCGTAATGGATCATAAATAACTCCATGCTCTATTCTTCCTTTAATTTTTACCGCGATAGAAACAGAGAAAAAAGGAAATCCGTGCAAGTAATTAGATGTTCCATCTAAAGGATCAATAATCCAAATTGTTTCTCCATCCCCTTCTTGCACCCCACTTTCCTCAGCTAGAATTCCATGCTCAGGATAGGCTTTATAAATTGTATTAATAATAGTCTGTTCGGCTTTGATATCTACTTCGCTAAAATATTCATGGTTATTTTTAGCGGTAATTTTAAGGCGATCCACTTGCTCCATATGACGAATTATTATATCACCGGCTTGCCGCGCTGCATTAACTGCTATATTTAAAAGTGGTTCCATGAATATACTCTATGTAATCTACAAAGCTAGCGATTCTATCATACTTTTTTTGCACAAAGAGAGTTAAATGTTATGATCGCCTGATCTAAATGCATTAATTACTATTTTTTATGAATCTAAATTCTATTCGTATCATTTTAGTTGCAACTTCTCATCCAGGTAATATAGGTTCAACAGCTCGGGCAATGAAGACTATGGGATTAAATGCTCTTTATTTGGTTAAACCCAAATCCTTTCCTGATCTTCGTGCACAAGAAATGGCAGCTGGAGCTGATGATCTTTTAGCAAGTGCGGTTGTTACTGAATCTTTAGATGAGGCTTTGATTGGGTGCCAACTCATTTTAGGTTCGAGTGCAAGACCTAGAGGGCTATCTTTGCCCGGTTTAACTCCCGCATCTTGTGCGGATTTAGTGAATCAGCAAACAGAGACGACTCAAATTGCTATTATATTTGGACGAGAACATGCGGGCCTTACTAATGAAGAACTGCTAAAATGTCATTATCATATAAATATTCCAAGCAATCCTGAATACAGTTCGCTAAACTTAGCCCAAGCGGTACAAATCATTGCTTATGAATTACGGATGAAATTGTTAGCGCCCAAAGCAGAAGTAGCATTACGACAAGACGAATACGCAACTGCAGAGGATATCGAACAATTTTATGAGCATCTCAAAGAGGTTTTTATTGAGATTCGATTTTTAAAAGCGTCCAATCCTCGACGTTTAATGCAACGTGTACGACGGTTATTTAATCGTGTGAGCTTAGAGAAAATGGAAGTGAATCTTTTAAGAGGAATGTTAAGTCAAGTACAAAAATCACTTAAATGGGCAAGCAAAAGAGACAGTAATGAATACGATCATTAAAAAGCCAATTTATTTTGACTACATGGCAACAACGCCTGTTGACCCCCGTGTTGTAGAGCGGATGCTCTGTTATTTAGGGCCCGATGGAAATTTTGGTAATCCTTCATCGAGTACGCATGAATATGGTCGGCTTGCAGCTCGTGCGGTAGAACATGCCCGCACACAAATTGCAGAGGCAATTAATGCTTCACCTCAAGACATCGTGTTTACATCGGGAGCAACTGAAGCAAATAATTTAGCAATAATTGGTGCCGCTCATTTTTATCAAAACAAAGGAAAACACCTAATTACTATGAGTACAGAGCATAAAGCAGTACTCGATAGTTTTAACCGCTTAGAAAAGGATGGGTTTGAAGTAACTTATCTTCAGCCAGAACCTAATGGTTTACTAGATCTTGAAAAATTAGCTAAAACATTAAGATCCGATACTATTTTAGTATCCATTATGCATGTAAATAATGAAATTGGGGTGATCCAAGATATTGCAGCTATAGGTGCTTTATTACGCCACAAAGGAATTATTTTTCATGTTGATGCAGCACAAAGTGCAGGAAAAATTCCGATTAACCTAACTCAGTTATCTGTAGATTTAATGGCATTTTCAGCACACAAAAATTATGGACCTAAAGGTATTGGTGCATTGTATGTCAGACATAAACCTAGAATTCGTCTCCAACCACAAAGCTTCGGTGGGGGACATGAAGGAGGTCTGCGCTCAGGGACTTTAGCAACCCACCAAATAGTAGGAATGGGAGAAGCATTTGCATTAACGGAGCTTTTGCGTGCAGAAGAGCAAGCACGTATTTTAAGTTATAGTAAACGCTTATGGAATGGCATAAAACATTTACCCGGTATTCAGCTCAATGGTGATGAGCAAAAGCGAATCGCTGGAAATTTGAATATGAGTTTTGCGGGATTGGATGGTGATTCTTTGCTTTTAGCATTGAATGAATTAGCACTGTCTACTACCTCAGCATGCAGCTCTGCAAGTATCCAACCCTCTTATGTTCTTAAAGCCTTGGGATTAAGCAATGATCTAGCACAAAGTACGATAAGATTATCCATTGGACGTTTTACTAAAGAAGAAGAAATTGAACATGCAATGAATACGATTTGTACTCAAGTCACTCGATTACACGAAATATCACCATCATGATGTATAATAAAATAGTACAAGACTGCTTTTTTTGGCCAAAACATGTAGGAGTCATTGATATCAATCATGCTCTTGCTGGGGTAGTAAAAAACAGTCAAAAAAATCAGGGAACTATTGAGTTTTACATGCAATGCGACTCAGAAGGTATCATTATACGCGCTTGCTTTAAAACCAATGGTAATCCCTACGTAATTGCTAGCTTAGAATGGTTATGCAGACAATTAGAGGGAAAAGCTGTAGATGATGTGCCGCAGATTGATTATCAGCTCATCATTAAAAGCTTGGATATTCCTATTGCTCAATATCCTATAGCATTAAGGATTGTAGATATTTATAAAGAAGTTATGCTTTTAATGAATAAGAAGGTAACTTCTCAATAATCAGGCAAATTGCATTCTAAGTCCCGCGGCTCGTCCGCAGTATCCAGAGATCGAGGCACAGAACGAAATTTCTAGATTCTGCGAACAAACCGCAAAACCTAGGCTGCTGTTTGTTGCCTGGACTTATTGGGGAAGCTACATAATAAGAACAGAATTTGAGAGGTAGTATCATGAGCGTCACTATGCATCATACAGAAAATAAAACACCTGAAATCAGTTTTACTGATGCAGCTTTAAAACATGTAGTGTCTTATTTACAAAAAAAACCGGGGCACGCAGGCATCCGTCTATCAGTAAAAAAAACGGGATGTTCGGGTTTATCCTACGTAATAGATTATGTGTTAGCCCCATTGGAAGGAGATTTAATGCTACCTTTAACTGAAGAATACGTTGTTTGCGTTGATAAAGCCAGTTACCCATTTCTTAAAAAAATGGAAGTTGATTATGTAAAGCAAGGATTAAATCATAAATTTGTATTTAATAATCCCAACCAAACAGGGCAATGTGGTTGTGGAGAAAGCTTTACTGTCGATTAATAAGCATTCATGGAGTATATGCCCTTCTTGAAGTTATAAATCCCTACTGAACGCACCATTAAGTTTTATTTAGAACTGGATAGTATAGTAAAAGCCCTTATAAATTTTCATAGAAAATTTATAAGGGCTAACCTTACTTAAATCCTTGCCTTGCACCAAAACTTAAAGGCAACTCATCTGCCATAGCAGTTCCAATATTTTTAGTGACACGATCAAGGAAGTTTTGTTTATGAGTGTAATCAATAACATCGGGAATTTTAATGATGTCGCGGGCCAACTGTCCGCTACTCGCATATCCATCAATTAAGCCCATAGTTAACGCTTGCTCACCGGTCCAAAAAAGTCCTGAAAAAGTTTCATCATCAATATGTAAACGATTTCCCCTTCCCTCTTTCACCCGATCAATAAATTGCTGGTGCACTATATCAAGCATGATTTGTAGCTTTTGCTTTTCAAGGTCAGTTTGTGGAGAAAAGGGGTCTAAAAATCCTTTATGGACACCAGACGTTTGTAATCGGCGTGAAACTCCGATTTTGTTCATC
Organism: Legionella gratiana; assembly: GCF_001467695.1. Lineage (GTDB taxonomy): Bacteria > Pseudomonadota > Gammaproteobacteria > Legionellales > Legionellaceae > Legionella > Legionella gratiana. Next base: position 301,408 of record NZ_LNYE01000023.1, on the reverse strand, counting down.
AAATCAATGACACCAAATCCATTATATAAAACACCAATGGAGCCTACCATACTTGCAGGACTTGCATAAATAGTATCTGTAGCGACAGCTACATAATAAGAAGCAGAAGCACAGGCATCGACACAAACTGAATAAATTTTTATATCGGGGTATTTTTTTTGATAAAATTTTATCGTATTGTACATATACTCAGCCTGAACAGGACTTCCACCCGGACTATTAATACGAACAATTAATGCTTTTAACCCTGAATTTTTATAAGCAGCATCAAGACCTTTTGCAAAATCATCTGCATTAGCAGGTTTTGCATCAGCCATTTCACCATTAATGTCAACAATCCCAACATGAGGTTTAGTATTGGTACCTGATTCTTCATTGGAGCTCATAGAAAATTGATAAACAACATAAGCGATAATTAATAAATAAATAACACGCATAAACCATTTCCATCTGCGCTTTCTTTTCGCCTCTTTCATATAATCAATGATGATTTGATTCAGCAAAGCTTGTGAATCCTGACTCGAATTAGAAGAAATATCATTTGCCATATTAAAGTCACTTGAAATTATTTAATTAAGCCTCATTTTACGGTAGATGAAAGAAAATTAACACCCATTAAATAAGGTGAATCGTTATGAGAATGGATAAACTGACATCAAAGTTTCAAATAGCTTTAGCAGATGCACAGTCTCTAGCTTTAGGAAGAGATAATGGTTTTATAGAGCCCGAACATTTAATGAAGGCACTTTTGGATCAAGAAGGAGGCAGCTGTAGACCCTTGCTCAGTAAAGCAGGAGTGAATATCCCATTATTAAGAACCCTTCTCGATCAGGCACTGGATAAACTTCCTAAAGTCGCCGGTATAGGGGGTGATATTCATATTTCCAATGCATTAAATCGCCTATTAAATCTCACTGATAAATTAGCCCAACAAAAAAAGGATAACTTTATTTCCAGTGAGCTTTTTATTTTAGCTGCACTAAGTGAAGAAGGAGTTCTTTCACGAATACTCAAACAAACTGGTGGTGAAGTCAAAGCTATAGAAAAGGCAATTAATGAGTTAAGAGGAGGAGAAACAGTTAATGATCCTAATGCCGAAGAACAACGACAAGCGCTTGAAAAATATACTCTAGATTTAACAGCACGTGCAGAACAAGGTAAACTAGATCCAGTCATAGGACGCGATGACGAGATCCGTAGAACCATCCAAGTCTTACAAAGACGCACTAAAAACAACCCTGTTTTAATTGGTGAACCAGGAGTTGGCAAAACTGCCATTGTTGAAGGATTAGCACAACGCATTATTAATGGCGAAGTTCCTGAGGGTCTAAAAAATAAACGATTACTCGCTTTAGATATGGGCGCACTAATTGCCGGAGCAAAATATCGTGGTGAGTTTGAAGAGCGACTTAAAGCAGTACTTAATGATTTAGCAAAACAAGAAGGCCAAATTATCCTCTTTATAGATGAACTCCATACCATGGTTGGCGCCGGAAAAGCAGAGGGCGCAATGGATGCAGGAAATATGCTTAAACCTGCTTTAGCTCGTGGTGAGTTGCATTGTATAGGCGCAACTACATTGGACGAGTACCGACAATACATTGAAAAAGATGCTGCTCTGGAGAGGCGCTTTCAAAAAGTTTTAGTGGATGAACCAAGTGTCGAAGACACCATAGCCATTCTTCGTGGATTAAAAGAACGCTACGAAGTTCATCATGGCGTTGACATTACCGATCCAGCAATTGTAGCGGCAGCAACTTTATCACATCGATATATTACAGACAGGCAATTACCTGATAAAGCGATTGATTTAATCGATGAAGCAGGAAGCTTGATTCGCATGGAAATCGATTCAAAACCTGAAAGTATGGATAAATTAGAGCGACGTTTAATTCAGTTGAAAATTGAACGGGAAGCACTCAAAAAAGAACATGATGAAGCCTCAAAAAAACGACTTGAAGATTTACAACATACTATCGACGAATTAGAGCACAATTATTCTGATTTAGAAGAAGTGTGGAAAGCTGAAAAAGCAACCATGCAAGGAGCAACTCAAATTAAAGAAGCTCTTGAACAAGCAAAACTTGAAATGGAAACTGCACGTCGTGCTGGTGATTTAAGTCGAATGTCTGAATTACAATACGGACGCATTCCAGAACTTGAAAAACGCTTAGCACAAGTGGCTACTGCGGAATCACATGAAAACAAATTAGTTCGCAATAAAGTAACTGAAGATGAAGTTGCAGAAGTTGTTTCTAGGTGGACAGGTATTCCTGTGGCTAAAATGATGGAAGGTGAAAAAGAAAAATTACTGAAAATGGAGGAAGTACTTCATCATCGCCTCATAGGACAAAATGAAGCCATAGAGGCAGTGTCTAACGCCATACGTCGTTCACGTGCGGGCTTATCTGATCCTAATCGACCTATTGGATCTTTTCTGTTCCTTGGACCTACCGGGGTCGGCAAAACAGAACTGTGTAAAGCTCTGGCAACGTTCCTTTTTGATACAGAAGAAGCAATGGTACGTATCGACATGTCTGAGTTTATGGAAAAACATTCTGTTGCACGCTTAATTGGCGCACCTCCAGGTTATGTGGGTTATGAAGAGGGCGGTTACTTAACAGAAGCCGTACGTCGCAGACCTTATTCCGTTATCTTACTGGATGAAGTAGAAAAAGCACACTCTGATGTGTTTAATATTCTCCTTCAAGTCATGGACGATGGCCGATTAACTGACGGCCAGGGACGTACTGTAGATTTTCGCAACACTATTATTGTCATGACGTCCAATCTTGGCTCGAATCTAATTCAAGAAATGGGTAATAAATTCAAATACGAGCAAATCAAAGAAGCTGTCATGGAAATGGTTCGCCAACATTTTCGTCCTGAATTTATTAACCGAATTGATGATACAGTTGTCTTCCATGCTTTGGTTAAAGAGCAAATAGCAAAAATTGCTGCCATACAAATTAGCTATTTACAAAAACGCCTCAAACAACAAGACATTCATCTTGTAGTGACTCAAGAGGCACTAACGCATTTAGCTGAAGCAGGATTTGATCCAGTATATGGTGCTAGACCTTTAAAGCGAACCATCCAGCAACAATTGGAAAATCCTCTGGCACAAGCACTCTTAACCGGAAGATTTAAATCAGGTGAAACAATTGATGTAACTTATCAAGATGGAGAGATGAAGTTTACAAGTCACGAATAGATCATTCAAATTAAATGAATTGGTAGCCTGGGTGCAGCATCTGAATCTTCTACACATCTTGTCTATCGCAAATAAAACATGATCATATTTCTTTTGCAGAAGGGACGGTATTGAGAACATCGTCACCCTCTGCGTAAGCAAGGAGTCTCGTAAGCGTATGACTGCAAGATGAAGTTTAGAGCAAAGATTTGTTACTTTTAGACCTTCCGCTTTTGCGGAAGGAGACGGTATTGAGAAGTCCCTCCCCCTCTGCGCAAGCAGCTGTCTCTTGATGAGATAGGATCAAGAGACAGCTGCCGCATAGCGGAACCCGGGGTTCGCTATGCGGCACCCAGGCGACCATGAATCCCCAATATGAAAGATCCTCCCATGATCTGTGAATCCCCAAGGTCATGGGAAAAGCTAGAAACCTCTTCACTTTAAAAGTTAAATTGAGGAGGCTGCTCTAGAGTCTCTTCCACTTGAACTTCTCTTTTTGCCTCGAGCGCCTTCTTGAAGTCCCGAGTTTTTTCCGATACATCGGATTCTTTAACTTTTGCTGCTATTCCCGTTCCAATGCTAGCCGCTGCCAGTGCCCCAGCTACAGCCATACCCACAATAAACCCAATACCTGTAGGAGCAAGAGCAAATGCTGCTATTGTCGCAATAACAGCAAATAGTCCACATGCTGCAGAAACTGCCTGCAACTTCTCAGATTTTGCTCCAACAAGCTCGTCTGAAAGATAGGCAAGTGCGCAAAGAGATTTTGATTTAGTTCTAGGGTCTCCATTAGGATCCGCAGCAATTCTCGCATTTCCTACTAAACTATTCAATTTTTGACAATCTTGTAGTGTTATAGGTGAGTTCAATGCATCACTAATGGTGCTACACAGTGCATCTCTTGTTTGTTTTATTCCGGGATTTATGTCCATCTCGGCTAAAGATTGATTGCCGTCGCGAATTTTTAGCTTATAAAGATCAATTAAATAAGACTCTATTGCAGTTCTCTTTTCAAGATCATGCTCATTGCGCAATTCCAATAATTTTTCTTTTATTATGGTATTAATAGTTGTTTTAAATCCTTTAAGAAAAGATTCTATCTGCTGACGTTCTTCCTCACTTAATTTTTCTTTAAGCTGATTGATTTTCTTCTCTATTATTTGTTCAATTATATTATCTTTATTTTCATTCCCATCAAGGATTTGAACTACTGCTTGGCTACTTATTTTGCTCTTAGAAAGTACTTCAGCAATCTCTTTATTTCCCATTTTCGAAAGATTGTGATCAATAAATTCGTTCACTCTTTTAGAAGGTAAGCGCTTTTCAGAGTAGGATTGCGATATAAGTTTTGTAAAATCGAACTCACTAGCAACCTTCATTGCTGTCCCTTGCTCCGCCGCGGAACTCATCGAAGCTTCCCGAACTGCTACATAAAGAGGTTTCCAATCAGCTACTTCTTTTGGAATACTACCTTCGCCTGGTATTGATGCTATTAACGTTGGGCTTCCATAATTATAGACTTTATCTCTTCTTGTTACTGGAATAGGCAAACAGTGGTGCTTTTTTAACTCATCAAAAATTTCCATGTTTTTTGATGTACTATGTCCTTTAATCTCATCAGGCGCCGGAAAAACGTCATCGAATTTAGAGGCCTCTAATCCCTTTATGTTTCTATTAAAGTCAACGAAGTCCCAGTCTCCATTAGCATCACGGCGATATAGTTTAAATTTTTCCTCCTCACCTGGGATTTTAATTAGGATAGGAATATTGTGTTTTTTGGCTTCTGATATTGCCTTGTTTGTTTCTTCACTTTCAAGATTTGTTGTTGTGTGTGTTAAAAAATTAAGAAGATTCTCATTGGCTTGTTCTTGAGTTAATTGGGGTCCGGAATATCCTCTTAAGTTTAAGATTACATTCTTAGGAATTAATTCGGGATGTTCTTTAAAAAAAAGTTCCATACTTTCGACGATATCTTTACGATCATCGTAAAAATTAAATTCAATGATATCATCAGGATTTTCCATGGCAGCATAATGCATTTGGGCCAAAGCCAAAGAGACCTTACTTTCATCATCTATTAACTCTAAAAATCCATCCTCATTAAATTTAGTTGAACTTATTTCCTCTTTATAACTCCCATTCTCATTTAAATATTCCTTCTCCTTGAATTTTCCAAGCGTTTCTCCTGCCACAACTACATCACTCTCTAAATCCGGCAGTAGAAAAGGATTAAATGTTGCTTTTTCTCCCAATTCTTTAGCAATAGCCTCCATTCTCGGGTAAACGGAGCCAGGAGGATAGTCCGTGCCCGTTCCATTATTAAGATCTATATAAGGTGTTTGGCGATTAGAGCCAATGAAAAGAACTGTTTTATCTTCTGTTTTCAAAGAATCTAGAAATTCACGATTTGCCTCTAGGTACGCTTTATTGGATTCTTCAAGTGTTCGTTCTGTAATCCAGTTTCTACCAAGATTAAAGCTTGAGGCCTCGTTGCTATAACATCCATCAAAATCCAGAGAGTGATAAACTACTTTATTCCTATCCAAGAGCAGTGCGCCTCCAACTATGGGTCCCCACGATTGGTTTTTTCTAATTGCATCCCTCATATTGTTAAGCTGCTTTTCATAGGCCTCCTTGGTAGGATTCTCTATAAAAGCTTTTGTATCATTAAGGTATGTAGTTATTCTTTGCAAATCCTCTGTACTCAAATCAACATTATCTTTAAGCTTTTTAACAGCGCTTAAAAGGTTTCCAACTCTTGAATCAACTAAACTAATTCTTTCTAAATCCTTATAAGCCTTGTTGAAATTGACTCGAGCTTCTAAATTCTCATCCA
>NZ_LNYE01000023.1:248458-295369 GCF_001467695.1 Legionella gratiana | reverse complement strand
GTATGACTGCAAGGTGAAGTTTAGAGCAAAGATTGGTTGCTTTTAGACCTTCCGCTTTTGCGGAAGGCGACGGTATTGAGAAGTCCGTCACCCTCTGCGCAAGCAGCTGTCTCTTGATGAGATAGAATCAAGAGACAGCCCATTTAAGGGGACAGCCATAATCACCCGCAGAGCACCTTAACACGCACCCTGTAATTTTCATTTCTAAAACCGTAAGCTCTTCGCTGAATGAGTTTCATTTTGCGATGGAATCCAAGAAGACTTCTTTCGTACTTCTTTGCTGTAACAAGGAGCACAAGGAGTCAGCCGATGGCAGGATATATCTAGTCCCTTGATTTCTTAATCATATTGCGTGTCAGTAGGATTAAGAATAAGTTGGTACAACCGTTCTATTTGCTTTTGGGTGACTCGATGGATCGAAAGTTTCGGAAGCTGATTGAGAGGAAAATAATCCAGATCAAGAATTTCTGTGTTAGGTTCAAATTTACCTGACAGAATATAGGCGTAAAAAAATAATTTATAACTATGCGGCCATTGTGGTGGATGATCATGCTTTAATTTATCCCAAACAGCCAGTAATTTTATAATTTTGACATCATAACCAGCCTCTTCGCGGACTTCACGGATCATTGCCTCTGAAGGTGATTCAGATACATCAACCCAACCGCCCGGCAAGGACCAAAGACCATCTAATCTTTCTTTAACCAACAATATCTTTTCTTCTTGGAGAATAACCGCTCGGACATCTACCTTTGGAGTGGGATAACCTTTTTCTACTTGAAAATACTCATGGATCATATTTGCCGATTGTGAGGAGCATGAGGCTGCCATTTGTGCTGCGATTTGCTCAATTCGCTGAAACCGTTCAATATCGTAGCTATCTTTAGAATAAGCTAAGCCTGCTTGACAGAGGCTTTGAAGTTCACTTATCCATTTGAACCAACAATTTTTGTCCATTACCATTTTCATTGATGAAGTTTATAAGATCATGATTACATGATCTGTTTATAAATAAAATATAATATTTAGGATGTGTTGACAATTGCTGATAAGCAATTGTCAACACATCCTAATGAAACTGAATTTATATCAAATTAAGAATGGGCTCGTATCATTTTTTGATTGCTCCAAGCCAGCGCTAACAGCTTCTATAGCCTGATAAAATGGTGTCGATAGGTTCCTTTGTTCCAATGCAGATACAATTACATGACTATAAGCACCAATTTTCCTGGCTACTGCTTCTCCCTCTTCAGATGTGACAAGAGTTCGCCCGGCTGCTCCTTGTATTGGGTTATATCTCAAATCTTCTTTGAGGCCAACTAAAATTATCTTTGCATTTGGACAATGATGATGCAACTCGGGATACCAAAACTCCTGGACATGATCCAACGATCTTTTGTCACAAACATTATAACAAACGATAAAGGCATCTGTATTTGGGTAGGACAATGATCTGATTCTTGCATACTCTTCTGAGCCAACTGTATCCCATAAGTCAAGCGCAACTGTTTGGCTGTCATATTCGAAAGTTACATGCGGATTTTCATTATAATGGGGGACATAATCAAAAGGAAATTCGCCATTCGTAAAGGCATGTAAAAACGATGTCTTACCTACACCATTATCCCCAACTACAACCATTTTCATATTGTCTTTTACTTGAATGGGAGCGTAAACTGTTGTGTTACTATCTTTGCCTTTAAAAAAATTAAAAAGGGACTCAAACATGTAAAATTCTTTTTTTACCTCCTTACTTTTATGTTCCATAGCATTTTTAAACATGCTTTTTTCATACCGTTGCAACAAATCAGGATTTATATCATTAATGTCTTGTTCACTAAGCCAACCAAAATTGATAAATCCACAGAGTATATAGGGATCAAAACTCGTTTGAATGCGAATGAGAAAACCTTTTTCTGTGTCAATGGATTGAACCTTATATTTTGTTGAGTTAGTGACTTGAGTAAGAAAATTTTGAATATTCTCCTCTATCTTTGAACGGTTCTCAGTTGCAACATCAATTTCAATAGTATATTGGTTGTTTTGTTTTCGTATCACCATTTTTGAAAATTTGTCGTTTCTTTGACTGGACGCAAAAAGAACACCCGAATTTGGTGTAAACATGTGTTGGCGCAAAGAAATTTCATCTAAAAATAAATTGCATTTAGAGAGATAATTTTTTGCACGCCCTACTTGTACCGGCTCAATTTGATCAATCTGCACCGCATTTTTTTCGATTAAGTCTCTTAAAACGCTGAATGAATCATGTAAGCTGTTAGCAAGTTGCAATTGGGAAATACCATTATTACGCAAAACATTTCGATTCTCCGGAATAATTAAAGTACTTAGAGAGTTAATTATGAGACCCAGCTTTTTCAGGGATGCGGAGTTTTGCCCTATATCATGCATCACAGTATATAATGCAGTGAGCCCATTCTTCATACGCCCTGAAGGACTATTGTCAGGTGTATCTTGTGGAAAGCGATTGATTAAATCACGCAAGGCTCGCACAGCAAAATTTAAGTGAATGTTTTCAAAATCTGATACCGAAGTAGGCGGAGATACTGACGTTAATGGTTTGGGTTCAAAAATATCGATATTGTCATTATAAAATTTTGCTACTTCTTGAATAAGCAAATTTGGACGGAATTTATCTTTTGAAAGCGGTTTACGGGTAAAGGGGCATTTTGTTAATTGAGTAATATTATCAAGATCATAGGTATGGCCATAAGGAGAGAGCACCGCATTTTTATCTAAGGGGCCAAACAATATGGGATCAGAAAGATTCTGCTCGGCGATACTTTGTCTCGATCTAAAATTGTCTGCTGCATCTTTGATAAAAAGATTAGGTATTAATTGCTGATCAGCATTATTAATCCTTTCGCCAGTAGGTGTTTTTTGACCATTTTGCGCCAGATAACTTATTAACCATTTCTTTTCATAAGTATAACCATTTGGGGTGGTTACTGGATCAATAAAAGTATGCTGCAGAGAAGGCGTACCATTAGCTTTCTTCAAAATATCAAGATAGATAGGACAACTTAACAGCACTCTCATTTGATCGATGACAAGTTGTTGTTTATCACTAAACGTTCCTGAATTGCTAGCAGAAGAAGATGATGATGATGAACTTACCATCACCGCTTGTTGATACTTAGAGGGTTCATGCTGTGATTTCTCTTGATAGCTATATGAAATTTGTTGTTGTATCGCTTCATCAATAAATTTTTGATAATTTCTAAGATCCTGAATGAATGTTTGTTTATCAATTTGCAGCGTTTCAGGATCCATCCCACTGTTTGATATAGATTGATAATTATTTAAAAAATCTATGAGTGCATTAGTATTAGAAATATTATCCGGTATATGAACATATTCAATATATTCAGGTATATCTACTCCATAACTGGCAACGATTTGTTTTATATTGGGCATATTTGCAACTCCATAAGTTTAGAGGATTCATTTAAGATTTTTTATAGTGAACACTGAACCTTAAGGAATATTTAAGCAGTCAAGAAATAAAGGAATTGGTTTATTTTCAAAAATTCTTGTGCCGATGAATTTATAAAGCAAATCAATGTGTTTCTATGTAGTTTCGGTATTTAACTCCTGTAAATAATTCGATACTTTTTCTAGGTTTAATAATGATGCTCTTAGCAATTGTACTAATTCCTAAAGAAATTCGTTTAAGAGAGTTAGGATAATTTTAATAAAGAGGGTTTGCTTTTTCTTTAAAGATAGTGCATCGTTTATTAATACTCATAAGCCAGTAGAACCAAGGAATATCAAATGCCAACACAAGAGTGGCCAGCTCATGATTATGCGATTGGGTCCTATATTCAAGCAAGTATTGCCGGTGACTATTTAAAATACTTAGATATCAAACCAACAGACTACGTCTTGGATATTGGATGTGGTAATGGAGCATTCAGTCGTAAAATTTTGGATAAATTTCCACAAAACCATTTTTTAGGGATAGATGCTTCAGAAAATATGTTGGCATTAGCTAGAGAAGAGTTTGCTGATTATCCTAATGCTAAACTGCACCATACTGATGTATTAACGCTGCCATTTATTAATGAATTTAACTGTGTTGTTTCCTTTTGGTGCTTACAATGGTGTGCATTCGCCATAGAAAAAGCATTTCTTAATATTCATAGAGCCTTAAAGGAGAACGGAACAGTATTCGCTCTCTTCCCTTCTGGTGATGATCCCTTTATTCTCAGCTATTATAAGGTGAAAGAGTCTAACCAGTTTTCTTGTCTCAATGAATTTAAACCACCTGTGGATTATCAGCACTTTGAACACTTAGAAGAAAAAATACAGAAACTTCCTTTTAAACAAATTAAAATTGAACGACTAAAACATCAAATACGTTTGCCCAGTTTGGATATTTTCCGTAAATTCGTAAATGGTATTGCTTTTTTTCAAGGCCAAGTCCCTAGTGAACAAATTAACCTTATTAATGAGTCTTTGGTAACCATTTATGAGCAAGAATGCCAAGAAAAGTTTGCTGGCGAGCATTGGTTTATTCTTTCTGTTTATTTGGTTCAGGGTAAAAAATAATTAACCCTTGAGAAACTCTTGAATATTTTTTAAGGTTAATTGCCCTTTAGTTCTAAGTGCTTCCTTAGTATTAAAACCGATATGTGGTGTAGCAATCAGATTAGGAGCCTCAAAAAGACTATAATCAGAAGACAGCGGTGGCTCCATATCAAATACATCTATTGCCGCACCAGCAATTAATTGTTGTTCTAAAGCTTGCTTGAGATCACTACTTACAACAATAGGCCCCCTGGCACAATTAATTAAATAAGCAGATTTTTTCATTTTAGATAAAAGCTTTAAATCAATCATTCCTCGAGTTTCAGGAACAAGAGGAATATGCAGCGTTATAAAATCTGATTGCGAAAATAAATCCTCCAAAGTTAATTGCGAGTTTTTACCACAAGCAAGTGTTTTCATGTGAAACGCCTCGGCAAGCCTTTTGACCTCTGAACCGATCGCGCCTAAACCTACAATACCTAATGTTTTATTTTTTAATTCAATGCCTGTGTTTGTCGCCGCTTTTTGCCTCACTTTCTGATTATTACCAGGAATATCACGTGCTAAAGCGATCATAAATCCAAACACAAGTTCAGCTACTGCGGTATTTGCATACCCAGCAGCATTTTTCACCTGAATATGTCTCTGATTCACAGCATCTCTATCAATATGATCGACTCCTGCGAATGCAACAGCAATAAATTTCAATTCTGTTGCTGCATTGATCACTGCTGCAGACAAGGGGCGATTGGTAAGTGCAATAATATTGGCATCTTTTATATGATTGATTAATTGCTCATCAGACCAATCACGACTATCACATTCCGTAATCGTGTAATTTGATAGTTCAGCATGAATTTCATCGCTAGTAATGCCTATTGGTTCTATAATCGCTATTTTCATTTTTAGTCCTTTAATCAAATCGACACCATAGTAACATATGAATTTTAGGAAACATAACTCCAGGTTTTTACAAATTCATTAAATGAATTACATGTGTTAACCGATTCCAAATTTCATCCATCCAATCTAAATGCTCCAATTTCATTAGGCAAGAACGCAAAAGTGTAACATATTCATCATCCCACGTCAGATGATTCCAATGCGATTTCAGCATTGATTTTGGCAACTTGATTAACGCTAAATGTAAATCTGATTGTGCCGATAAATCAAAAAATTGTTGACTAAAATTGGATATCGCTCTGACATTCGTTGCTTTAGGTGCCCACACAACGATATCTAACTCAGGAGGCATTGCCACTAAAAACTGAGGATGATCGGCAAGCTTATGATACAGCATCGATGCGGCCTGTTTTGATTTTTCCAAACCCATAGCAAATTGGCCATTTCGTATTAAAGGCAACAGTTGATGCGTTGCCCATAAGGCTACAGCAGAAGCGCCGGGTCTTGAGCATTCTAAGCTAATCTCTCCAAGATGTAGCTCAGAGGAGCTAAAATAAGTATAAGGAGAATCATGTTTATAAAACCTCCCTACTGAGGGGTCTCTAAATAAAATACATCCACATCCATAAGGTTGCAATCCATGCTTATGAGGATCGACCACTAATGAATCTACTTTAATCAGATTGTTAAAATGCTCCATTGCAGGTGCTGATAAATTAGTACATAGAGTAAAATAACCGCCATAGGCACAATCAGCATGAATTCGGAACGAATAAATAGATTTGAGCTTCAAAATTTCTGTGAGCGGATCAATCGCTCCAATACTTGTAGTTCCCATAGTAACAACAACTGTCCCTACATCCCCTACTTTCAATTTATGTTCAAGATCTACTAAATTCATTTGTCCTTTATCATTTACTTCCACTGACTCAAAAGGGATTCCTAAAACAGAACAAAGACGATGATGGGTATAATGTGCTTGCGATGAGGCTAGAATTTTTTTACCTGGATTAAGTTTGCTAGAAATCCATAGTCCTTCCAAATTTGCCATTGTTCCACCACTGCAGAGATGACCTAAATGTGTTTCCCAGCCAAACATCTGTGCAATGTGCGCAACCGCTTGTTTTTCCATGTGTGAACTAGCCCTCCCTCCATCAAGTGCATGGTTATTAGGATTTATCCACAAGGCAAGAGTATAAGCTAAACGTGCGATAGGATGTGGAGGCTTAAGCATTTGACCGGCATATAAGGGATGAGGATAAGGAAAGTTATCGTGCATTTTTTCAGCGACTGTAAGTAAAACGTTCCGTATCTCTTCTATCTCTACCTCTTGCTTATAAGAGGGTAAATGATCAAACCCAGCCTCCAAACAATTAAGAATTTCCACCATCAAAGATAATGAATTTTTTTCTAACATGAAGCTTCCTTTGCAATGGTTATATTAGAGACTCTTAACAGTCCCTAATCAAATCCTATCACATATAGACATGCTTTATGCTTGAGTTGTACAAGAAAAAAATTTACTTTTTTTATTTACAAGAACGATTAAGAAGCAACATCAATACAGGAATGGAATCGCTCATTGGTGCTTTGGTCTCTACCCCATTCGGCATAGATGACATGATGGCCTTTGCGTTCTGGTACAGTACAAGTCATATGAAATTTATTATTTGCCTTATCTGCCCAAATAGTATTCTTATCTTGTGATGGATTTTTATCGTCCCATGAGTATTCACAAAAAGGTTCTGTTTCCAAATCACTCCATTTAAGAGGTTCATTTTTATTAAACTGGAAATCAGGTTTAGTAATCCAATAGCGAAAATGCTCCGTATCACTAAAGTGAGGACCATAAGAAACATCCCACACAAATTCTTGAAGATTATTCATTTCTTTATTGGTTGGCCAATCAATCGCAGCATCCCAAGGCGAGGCTTTTCCTTTAAATGTTTCACTATCAAATCCACAAACGTGTTGGGGTAAATTGTCATTTTGATAATAACCTCGAGTATGGCTTAATACACTCATAAATTGGTAAACATCATGATTGTAGCTTCCATCTTCCTTTGTCAAAATAGGGCGGCATTCTTCATAAGGGAGTTTATTGCCTGGCTCGATATGGTGTGGTTGGGTTGTTTTGCCACAAAAATACTCTCGAGACATTGGCTTTTCTATTAACCCATGACTGTGGGCTGACATTTGGAATAACATGAAAAAGCAACCGATAAATAACAAATCAAATCGACTAATAAACATACCAAAACCTCAATAATTAACAACAGCGATCTAATTTAGCACAAAAATGAACAAGATGCAGTTTTCTTTTAAAATTTTTAAAAATTTCGAGCATTATTGGTTTATTTCTAGAGATGTTCCCTGATTTCATATCATCGGCTTCTAAGTTTCACATCTTTAAATCTTCAATTGAGCTTGCACATGCTGGGCAATCATCAATTCTTCATTGGTTGGTATCACACTCACCAAAATTGTACTGTCCTTTTCACTAATAATGGTTGCATTATTGTTGTTAGCTTCATCGTTAATTTTAATGCCTAGCCAACTTAAATGATCACTGATTTTTTTTCGTATCAATGGCGCATGTTCGCCAATCCCCGCAGTAAATATCAGTACATCACACCCCCCAAGAGCGACTAACAATGACCCTGCTTCCAGAGCCGCGCGATAACAAAATAAATTGATGGCCTCTAAAACTCGTCCATCTTCTAGATGCTCCAGTAATTCACGTACATTATTGCTCAAGCCTGATACACCTAATAAACCCGACTCATTATAGAGTAAATGCCCTACTTGCTCCGCCGAGTATTTTTTTTGTTCCAATAAATAGAGAAGCACTCCAGGATCAATACGCCCACATCGAGTTCCCATCATTAAACCATCCAATGCAGTAAACCCCATGGATGTAGCCACACTTTTTCCTTGATACATAGCGCACATGCTTGCTCCGTTACCTAAATGAGCCATAATTACACGCTTACTCCCTATTTCACCAAGAGACTCAGTAATAACCGAAGCTATGTATTCATAAGAGAGTCCATGAAATCCATACCGCAGAACTCCTTCATCGGATAATGATCTTGGTAGTGCAAAAAGTGTAGCTAATCTCTGCTGAGTTCGATGAAATGTTGTATCAAAACAGGCAATCTGTGCTAGATTTGGATACAAATGATTAATGATTGTAATCGCCTCTAAATTATGGGGTTGATGTAAGGGAGCCAATGGAATCAAACTTGCAATTTTTTTTATCACATCATCAGTAATTAACATAGGATGGGGAAAAAATGTTCCTCCATGCACTACTCGATGACCTACAGCTCCGAGCTTAATGGAGGGGGACAAATCATCTAACCAGTTAAAAAGTATTTTTAGACCAGCCTCATGTCCTTGAGAAGTAATCGATTGATTGAGTACCCGAACTTGACTCGCATTAAAAATATCAATTTTAGGTGACTCATAAAGGTCTTGAATTTGGCCATGATAAAACAAATCCAAGTGCTGATTTTCAGAAGCAAAGAGCGAAAATTTAATACTTGATGAACCTGAATTTATCACCAAGATAAGTTTATTCATTGGCGTAATCCTTATTCCGTGCATACGCTAAGGCCATAGCACAAGATGCTTTACGAGAATTCCCATCACTGCTTCGACTGGTTAAAATAATAGGAACTCGTGCTCCAATAACAATGCCTGCAGCTTCAATACCCGACAAAAAAGTCATTTGTTTGTACAACATATTGCCCGCCTCTATATCGGGTACCACAAGTATATCCGCATCACCTGCAACCTGAGAATAAATTCCTTTTTCTCGTGCTGATTCAATAGAAATTGCATTATCAAATGCAAGTGGCCCATCCACAATCCCTCCAGTAATTTGGCCTCGTTCCGCCATTTTACATAATGCAGTAGCATCCAAAGTGGATGGAATTTTTTCATTTACAGTTTCTACTGCAGAAAGAATCGCTACCTTAGGCTGTCCCAAACCTAATCTGCAAAATAAATCAATCGCATTTTGCACTATATCCTTTTTGGCTTGTAAATTAGGTTGAATGTTTAGTGCAGCATCAGTAAGAAATAATGGCTTATAATAGTTCGGTGCTTCTAAAGAAAAAACATGACTCATTCGTCGACCTGTTCGTAAGCCCTTTTCTTTATCTACTATAGGACTCATTAATTCATCAGTATGAATTTTTCCCTTCATGATCGCTTCTGCTTTACCTTCTTTAACCATTTTAACAGCAACTTCTGCTGCTTCATGACTGTGTTTTGTGGATACTATTTCGTAGGAAGAAAGATTAATATTGGCCTCTTTTGCCGCATTTTGGATTTTTTCCACTGGTCCAACAAGAATGGGAATAATTAAATGGTCTTCTGCTGCATCAATTGCACCGTGAAGTGAAAGGGCATCAACTGGATGAACCACTACTGTTTTAAGAGGTTCATAATTTTTTTTCATTTTAATCAGTTGCTTATACCATGAATCCTTAGACTCTTGTAAAACTACTTTTGGTAATTCAACACGCTCTCTTTTCACTTTTTGAATAGGAGCTAGTACTGTTGCAACCCCCATTATAACTATTTTCCCCTCTTGGTTGGTGCATTTACAATCCAGATGAATAAGATGTTTTTCGGCAATTTTTTCTAAGACTGTCACAGTAACCGTCACTGTATCGCCAGGAACTACTGGTGCAGTAAATTTGAGAGTTTGATCCAAATAAATCGTTCCTGGTCCAGGAAGCTGTGTTCCCAACACCGTGGAGATTAGCGATGCACTCCACATTCCTTGAGCAATAATTTTATGAAACTGATTGTCTTTTGCATATTCAGCATCGACATGCGAAGGATTCACATCGCCTGACATAATGGAAAATAACTCGATATCCTTTTGAGTGAGTGTTCGTTTTAAACTGGCAAAATCACCAATTTTAAGTTCATCGAATGTACGATTTTCTATGAATTCCATAATAAAGTCCTCCTAATTTATGATGCGAGATGACGAATATAACCCATTGATTGTACCAGTATATCAATTTTAAACCTTGCGCTCAGGAAAAAATTCAGAAAACCAATAAATAACGTGAGTTCGACATAAAAGTCATAGAAATACCTTGTCGCTAAACGAACCTTATTCCGTAAATGGGATCTACTTCTAAATAAAATCCGTTCGATAGTTCCAGTTAATGGACAAAAGGTCTTAACTCACTTGAGGTATTAACCCAATTTACTAAATGCTCAACAAAAATACGGATCAGTCGTTCATCAGTACGTTTTTTTAGAAAGTGACAATAAAAATCAATGGTCGGTAGCCAATCGGATAATTCTAATGGAATAAGATTAGGATTCAATAATCTTTCAAAAATGATACTCCAGCCCATTCCATGCTCCACAAGAGCAATATTATTGTAAATAATGTTGGCTTCGGAGTTTACTTTCAGGGTCAGTTTTTGTTGTTCCGCTTCTTTATCTATAATTTGGCGAATTATAAAGTTTTTTTCCATAAGTAGTGCGTCAAACTCTGCCAATTCAGCTAAAGATATTTTTTCTTTAATTTTTGCCAGTGGGTGTGATAGCCCTACAACAGGTATCAGTCTTTCTGTCCACAAGCGGATGGATTTAATTTCGGTAGTATTATCAACAAATGGCGAAATAATAAGATCATGGGCTCCTTCCTTTAAATTATGGACCACATCTTTGTCAGCTAGGAGTTTTATAGTAATAAAGTAATTTAAATTTAGAGAGCTCATATAGCTCATCATAGGAGGGACTATAGTTTTTGCAACATATGCGGTAGCACCAAGATTCAGTAGTAATTGTGGTTGTTTTAGATCTTTTCCAGTATGTTTGCACAATTCGGTATTGAGATGAATCATTTGGCGGATATAAGGCAATAATTGCTTTCCTTTCTCAGTCAGCTCAGTTCTTAATCCTGAAGAAATAAAAAGTTGCGTATTCCACTCCGACTCAAGCTTTCGAATTCGTTTACTTAAAGCAGGTTGGGTGATATGCAGCTTTTTGGCTGCTAACGAGATGGAATGAAATTCTACAACTGCTAGAAAGGATTGCAGGTCAGTAATCTTCATTACTCTAATACCATTTGCAATATGACTTAAATTAATACTAGGACAGTTTTTATTATTATACAAAACATATAACCATTGGTTATAACTTATAAAAAACAAGTGATAGCATTCTAATTTCACCGTAATATTGTAGCGTCATAATATTGTTTGATATATAAACAAACAGGCACAATTATGACAGTTACAGAATTATTATCTCATTTTAACGGTAGAGAATCTAAAGCTATAACTTTAGAAATAGCCCATAATATTGCTCAAATAAAAGAAATATGCGACAGCAAGTTTTATGATCAGTCCTTCTATGGAAATAGTGCATTAAACAGACTTATGCTTTTGAATGAAGGTATCGCAAACTTACTTACTCCAGAAGTCATCGAGTATTTATTTACTAATGAGCCAACAGAAGAAAGTAACATATTCCGTAACTCAAGTGGTATGATTGCGCTTAGAGATGCTATTTTTCATGGCTTTAATGACGGTTTATTTGTCATTAAACTCATGACTAACAATGAACACCAATTTGGACCTGAACAATACGAAGCTCAAAAAGCAAATTATGAAAAAAATACTACTCGAATAATAGAAAATATTAAAATCGCAGCGGGTGTTATTGAGCATATTGAGGATGACAACTCTAATGAAATGTCGCTTGTTGACAGGTTTGAACACATTGTCGCTATTATTGATAACATCAAACAAGCGGATAAATCAGATAAATTACTTTATGTTCCTGGATATACGCCTCAAAGTATGCGCAGTCAAGTAAAAGGTGGCTTCATGCACCTATGCTCCGCTTTGGAAATTGAATTTGATTATGAATTTAATGAAGTAAAAAATGAAACATTAGATTCCCTATGTGAGAAATTTCTTAATAGTCCTAAAGCAATGCTAGATGGTACAGTAATTCATCTATTTTATGACCGTGCTCACATTGAAGCAGCTTTAGAGCAAGAGACAGTCTTAACCATCGGCGGTATTGATTATAAGTATCAAGATATTTTCAGGGCTATGGTGAATAAAATCGCTGCGAACTCCGAAAATTATTCGATGTGTGCCAAAGAACAATTTGATTTGCGTTTTGATCTGGTTGCACGTGATTTGGAAAAGCGTAAAAAAGAATTTGAGCCTGATTTATTTAAAATTCGCTCTGAAGCTAAATATCAGTTTTTGGTGCTTTTGTCTGAAATTGAGACTAAAGCAAAGACCTTTAAAATTAATGGTCAATCGGAAGCAGCCGAGGCAGCTTCTACACTTCATGCCCAATTAGCTGCGGCGAGATCGAAATATCTTAATGCTCAATATGTTACGCAAAAGAATTATACGATTTTTAAAGAGTCATGTGGTCGTGCTATTCTTGAAGCAACACCTGTATTGAAACAGCATCGTGGATGGAAAGATTTCTTTGCAAAATTAATACTTGGGATAGTAACATTGGGGACTGTACCTACAGCGCTAGCTATAAAAAGTAAAATAGAAACAGGAAGTTTTTCATTTCAACTATTTAAGACCGCGAGTCAAAAACAATTGGATACCCTCAAAGAGAAAGTCCAAGAACTGAAACCAATGCCTATGAGTTAGACTTATCTCTAACAACTGAACCCTGCTTGATTAATCCAGGTAGGGTTTGAGTATACGACCACGTCTCCTGCACCGAAAAGTTGCCTTGCTTTAACCCGTATGAATATAAACATAGGCACTAGACCCAACGCTTAGTGGATATTTTTCAGGATCATAATCGGTGATTAAAATTTGAACTGGGAAACGTTGAGGTAATAAAAACCAGTTATTTTCACTATTTGTAACTATTTGTTCTTGGCTTCGTGGATCGGTTACTTGACGACTTGCAGCCCAATTTTTAGAAATAATGACACCATGATATGTCTTTTTCCAAAAATAAATTCGTGGATAAATTGTAACTTTATTGCCTGCTTTAACATTACGTAAATCCGTTTCATTAAAATTAGCTTGAATAAACATATGATCTGTGTCAATAAACGAAAATAATGGCTTTCGTAGTTCAACAGGAGCTCCCAATGCAACAAACATATTTTGTACGATGCCATTGTTTTTTGCATAAACCGTTGTTTCATCTAAATCTACTTTAGCATTGTGCATATGCGCGATTAAAGACTTGATGTTCATACGTTGTACAATAACATCTTGTCTATCTTTTTCGAGCGTTTTTTCTAATGCTTTTAAAGTATTCCAAGCTGTATTTTTTTCCTGGAGCATATTATGTACGGTGACTTTAGGAACAGCACTATCTCTAAGCGCTGATTGGTAGTGTTGGTATTCAAATTCAATTTTCTTATAAACATCACGTTGGGCTTGTACATTATGTTGTGTTATTTCAACTTGTTTTTGTAAGGAAATTAATCGTGCCTTTGCGCTAGCAACCTTAGCCTTATAATTTTGATAAGCTAATTCATACGGTTTTTTAAATACGGTAAATAACGGCTGACCAACCTTCACATATTCTTCATTTTTCACATAAATATCAGTGACATAACCCGATACATTTGCAGCCACAGGACGAATGTTGGCGGCTACAAAAGCATTATTAGTGAAAGGAAAATAATAGACAAAATAAAAGATTAGCACGACGATCAAAACACAAATAACGGTTTTAATTGGAAAGTTGTTTTTTATTTTAGATACTCTAAATGAAATCTTAGATAACATGAGTAAAAGCCCTATGTGAAGCAATATTTATTCGAGCGAATTAAAAGGATGCCATCTATTATCTGATTCAATTGCCCTAATTCCTTGCTCAGCTCGACAAACATAATATCCAGGAATACCTCTGGATCATCTTCTTTTAACGAATTTCTGTGTAGTTTATTAAGTACAAGGGGTGTTAATTTTGTTTGTATAGGCAGCGCATCATTAAGAAGTCTTATTCGCAAAACGTTTAAACAATCCCGCACCTGAGTAACATTATCATTGATAATAACATTAGATCGTAACTTATCATTAGCTAAATGAAAAACAAATACACTGACTAAATGATAAATACGTTTTGTCTCTACAAGCGCGCTCCTATTTTTACTTATAAATGAAGGGGCTTTTCGCGTTTCAAATCGGGCTTCATCATTAAAACGATTAAAATTCGTGAGATGAGTGAGAAACTTATTTTCATGCACCAAAAAATTATCTTTAACTGTTTGTATTGATTGAGATTTATCCAAGAAGGAATCCAAAATATTTATGAGTTGAAGGAGCATCTCTGCTTGTGTTTTAATGACGAGATCACGAGCATATTGGGGATAAAAATACCGCATAAGACTTAAAGCGATAATCAGTCCAATAATGATATTAAAGGGTCGCAATACGACTATATCAAGGTTATTGTAATTAATAAGCATCATTACTAAGGTTAAATTCCCTAAAAACCCACCATACTGAAATTTGCCCCCCATAAAAAAATATGCATATAAAAATATGCCAACAATTAAGGCAAGAAGATTTAGGATTGCAATATTTGCAAAAAAATAAACAATGATAATGCTGTAAATAGCCGCTGATAGTGTCGCTGTAATGCGTAAAAAACTCTTGGTAAGCACCCCACCTACAGTAGAGTATTCAAATAAAACAGATAATGCGGTTACATAACACCAACCCGGTTCTGGTATCACTAAATAGGTAGTTATCCAGAATATAATCAAATAAGCCAAAGATAAGCGCATCGAACGGAGTAATTTTTGTGAATCAAACCCCATGATAGCCACCACCTAAATCCTGAAATAATACAACGAGAGCGAGCATTTTTTCCAACTTATTGTGATTGATTACCAACTCGTAGTAATCCAGCTTAATTTGACAAGATACGACTTCAGATAAGCTGACAATGCCACGACTGTAACGAGAATCAACCAAAGCACAATGTTTTTTTTCATCCAAAAATCCCGATTGATTTTGGAGTAATTGGTCGCTATAAGCCGAATAAGCAGATAAAGCATTATCAACTTCTTGCAAAGCCTTTTTTATTGTTTCAACGTAGGCATAATATACGGCTAACGATCGTGCTTTACTTGCTTGGATGAGTCCAAAGACTGGTGGATTAATCGCTGGTGTATTTAGATAAGCTTCATTTAATGCAAACGCACCCTTTGTTTTTTGACTGAACCCTAAAAGCGAATCGAGCCGCACAGAAGGTAATAAATTAGCACGCGCAACTCCTATATCCACGTTTGCAACCTTTAATTTTGCCTCTGCTTCACGTACATCAGGACGATTTTTAAGCACTGTTGCCGGTAAATTACCTGGGATTATCTTTAAATCATCCAGTTGATTAAAGGATGCTTTAAGAGAAAAGGGACCTGGATTTTGATTTAATAAAAAATGCAGCGCATTTTGACTCACGATAATATTGTGCTGTGTCATCACATATTGTGATTGTGTTTGTTTTATTTGACTGGCTAATGTATCTATTTTATCTTTTGCAATCAGACCAGCACGGTATTGACTTTGATACAATGACATCAGTTTATTTTCATCGTGTACTAAACGTTGATATATTTGTTGTGCTTGGCGCTGTGCCAATAGCGTAAAATAACTGGCAGATACTTGACCGATAAGAGTTAATCGAACACCATCTTGAGCATAAGAACTTGCTTCGACTTGATATTGAGCACTTTTTTGTTGTTTTATTTGCTGAAAAATATTGAGAACATACTGTGGAAATAGAGCCAAAAATGCACCAGGATCTCCTAAATTAGGCATTTGACTGTAACCCGATAAGATACTCATTCCTGGAATCCAATTCAATTTAACTTGTTTTAATTGTGCTTGTGCATATTGAAGATTGGCCGCAGCGATGTGGACACTATTATTATTGTGAAGTGCTTGCTGAATAGAGTGGTTTAACTCGGGATTATTCAATTGCCGCCACCATGCCATGTCGGGTAGATCAATACGATCATCCATTTTTACTTGTGCGGGTTGTTGAGGCCATTTTGCAGGAACTTGCAGCTTTGATTCATCATGATTATGTTGCGATGACGAACACCCTTGTAGAAAGTTTCCTATCATGAAAAGTAAAAGAAAAAAGAGATTGAATTTTGCTAACCCGTGCGCGATTACAAACCGAAGTTTTAATAGTATAGTTTTTATCATAGGATTATCATCTTAATAGCATGGTTTTTGATGATAAAATTGATTTATCCAAGCAGTACACATAATAGATCTTCGAAAATTACATCATTTAGCAATATACCAGCGGGTCTATATGATCGCAACAAAATCGTTTCCCTCAGCCATCCATTATGATAGGGTTTTCCAATAGAGAAGCATGTGTTATATCATTAACTATTTTTTTATTTGATAAAACTTATGTTTCATATTGCTCTGTACCAACCTGAAATTCCTCCTAATACGGGAAACATCATTCGACTATGCGCCAATACAGGGGCAAAATTACATTTAATACATCCCCTTGGCTTTTCATTACAGGAAAAAGCATTACGGCGTGCTGGCTTGGACTATCACGAATGGACTTGCATTTCCCAATATGAAAATTGGGAAACATTTATTCTGCAACATCAGCAAAAAACTATTTATGCGTGCAGTGCTAAAGCTAAAAAGTGTTATTCAAAGATTCACTATACCTCAGAAGACCTGTTTCTATTCGGACCAGAATCCAATGGATTACCTAAAGAAATTTTACAAAAATTCACATCGCTCCATATTCCGATGCGGGAACATAATCGAAGCTTAAACCTTTCGAATGCAGTTGCTGTCATTTTATACGAAGCATGGAGGCAATTGGGTTTCCAATAAACATATATAGCAATTAAAAGTATCGTTCCAATTGCGTGTTTTATAAAATGACTCAATTTTCAAGTGTATGAATAATTTCTATTTTATGTTAAAAATACAAAGTTTTATTGGGATGCTCCTAGAAATCATATCTTCCTGCATATAAGTCCAGCCTAGATTTATGCCTATAAAGAATGGTACTGCATCGAATAAAACAAAGATGAAACCATTAACGAACAAGGAAATTGTTGTTGAATAATCATCTTAAAAATGGAAACAAACTGTCCAACTAAAAGGAATAATAACAATGAAAAAGATGAATCTCTTCGTCATCCTGTATTGCATGATTACCGCCCCTTGTTATTGCAACGACCGTTATTTTCTCTGTGGTCCTGACGAAAATGGTTGTTTTTCTAACATCTACCGATACTGTGCGTGCATCCCTTATAATGATTTGGAGGCCAATAGCCCTCATTGTCTGGACTTCGATAAACTCACTTGCACTCCTTTATCACAAACAATACATTGTCCATCAGCATTAATTTTTAAGAATCAAGGAGAATGCTTAGCAACTATATTCCAAAGCGAGCCCAGTCCTCCCTGCCAAATCACCACACACCAATTTTGTATTGAGAACCATACACCTATCTGCGATAAGACAGGACAACCCAACTCTTGTCATTAGTGATTATTGAAAAATTGATAAAAGAAAGATCTTTACGGCCCCGTAAAGATCTTATCTTATCCAAACCAGTGTTCGAAGAGATACCCAACGCCAATGAGTTTTGAGTTTCTACTGAGTGCGAATACGTCGTTCCCGCCTACTTGAGCTCTAGACGAAGTCAAATTTATCAAGCGGGAATTTATAACTGAGCACGAACGAGTATTCGCATTCAAACTCATTGACGTTGGGTAGAAATACAAACGATATAAATTTTCTAATCATAAGCCTCTAGATTTTGTAAACATATAGTTAACAAATCCTCTGGTCGTTTCACAAGATAAGTAGGTTGATACTGCAATAAGATCTTCTCCGAATTATATCCCCAGGTCACAGCAATTGACTGGATATTATTTCTTCTTGCTGCTTCAATATCTCGAGCTTCATCACCTATGTAAAAAACTTTATTTTTATCAATTTTGTACTTCTTGAGAGTCTTTTTCAGCAAAGAGCGTTTCGAAAAATGATTTGATTCGTCATGAATAAAACTAAAAAAGTGGTGAATTTTATGCATCTCTAGCCAAATACGAACGTTTTCAATCGAATTAGAAGTTAAAATACCAAGGGAACATCCCGACATGTAAAAAGTTTCCAATACTGTAGAAATATTGGTAACTGGTTGAATATTTACCATTTGATCGTATAAAAGCCGTCTGATTTCTCGTATTAACGAAGGTATTTTGTAAAAGGGAACTCCTAAAAAACTGATTACTTCACGAGATGTAAGATTGCGTAGATGTTCGATCTCATGTTTCTCGATCTTTCTTAAATTAAATTGCTCAGCCAATAAATTGGTTGTTTCAATAACGCAATCATAACTATTCACTAACGTTCCATCAAAATCAAAAAGTAAATACATAAGTAAAATGCCCTGAACCCTGGTTCGATTAGTTTTAAGTGTGACACGGTATAATAGATTTGACCATACCAGCTTAATGAGAATAATTGAGTTAATTACATTGATAGCTTGTTTCGTAAATCAGACACAAGCAAAAAGACCAGCACGATCATGCTCAAATTCAGGATTAATAGACTCTGATAAAGAAACTAAAGCGCAACCAACAGCAAAAACAGTAGCTGCTATAGCCCACCCAGCCAATAGAGCAACACCAACTTGAGGGACACCTAAAGCAACAGATAAACCTACAGCAATCGCTGAGGTTATAGGAGAAGCAATGAGAAGAGGCAGTGGATCAACCCTGGGTCCCCAAAACATAGATCCTAAAATCCACCCTGTCATAAAATCATTATGGTGCTTTTCCGCATAAGCGAGTAATACAAGGTCAATAGCCATAGTTCCTACAGCAGCCATTACTAATAGACCTGCGCCCCCACCATAAATTAAACCTTTGCCAATAATTAAACTAAAATCGGCTATACCCTTTTGAACTGAAGAATCCGAAGACATATTTAATCTTGATCTGATAATAAAATGGCTTATTTTAGTACAACGGCTTCCAAAACTCAATATGTGCATGAATAGCTCTTTATCTAAACTGAGATGAGTCATCAACAGTAGTCATCATCTTCTTGAAAATACTTTATTAATTAATCAATCTGATTTACCATGCATCCGCTTTTTATAAAGCGCGTGAAAATATATTTGTGTCGCTGTTCTTCCGTGGTGATCATATTTGCATCTCCACTCACTCTTTAAACTAAGGGGTTCTATAATGCGAAAATTATTGATGTCATGTTTGTTTCTCCTATTTGCACTATCCTATGCAACTTATGCTAATAGTTATGGGGTTCATGAAGATCATCCTTATGATTTCATAGTTACAAAACATATTTATAAATTTTCCGAAATTTATCAGATTAAATCTCTCCAACGCGAAACTTATCCTGGCTCAGTAAAAAAGAGCGCTTTTCGTATCCGTACAAACTATGATTTATCCAATAAAGACGGCTGGCAAGCTACTGGAATTACACGAATTATTTCCTTAGGTTCTTTATATCATTGGGCTAAAGAAATTGACATTTACGATACTCGTGGCGTACAAATTGGATTTATTGATGGAAATTTAGCAACTCTTGAATCAGCAAAATTCACTATTTATGAATATGATGAATCAGGAAAAGCCACTGAAATCGGTTTTGCCTATGCTAATTCGAGCTTTGACCGATTTGTCATTTTACCATCTACTAGCAATCCCCATCCAATTGCAGAACTCCATCGATATTTCTACGATAAAAACTGGAGTATCACTGTGCACTACCCTGAAAAAATTGATGATCGAATCATTCGAATTTTTGCCGCTTTTGTCATTGATCATGAAGATAAGTTTTTAACAAACTCAGATGACTTCAAAAAAGAATAAGTGCCCATCAAACTATTAATTAATATTAGGATGCACTATCTTACTGCATCCTAATATTTTAATTTCAACTATTTATTGAAGAGGACACTCCGAGCGTTTTTCTTCAGCGCTCTCATCCTCAACTGCAAAACTACTAGAGCCTGCATGAGACGGTACCTCCACTTTTAATTGATTTAACAATTCAGTCAACATAGTTAATCCTCCTTTAAGATCTGTAAATTTACCCATCAGATCTTCAAGTTGATTGAGACTCTCTTGAACATCATTGTAGTTCTTTATAATTGAATAGGGCATGGTTTTGTTTAACTCTTCGATTTTACTCATCAACTCTTTCCGTTGACCGTCAAGTGCTCTGAAACGCTTATTTTTTTTGCCTGCGATTGGAGGTAATTGAGTCATCATTGTCAAAACTTCAATTAATTCCTTACAATAGCTAATCATTAATCTTCCATTATTGAGATTCTGCATTATCGAGCTTTTTAGTTCACTAAAACCAATATCTACTTGTAAATCACTTTTTAATAATTCCTTCTTAAGATCCTGATTACTCGCATTCATTAAAGACTGGTAGGGAAATACCTTACCTGTTTTTCGCTGAAACAGCTTTATCATTTGAAGCAGTTCTTTAGTTTCTTGAGCAAGATAAGCGTTTTCTCTTGCTATATCTTCATCTCGTTCGAGTGCTTCTACCATTGCTGTTGAAAAGAACTTTTTGGCAATCGCTGAGATCTCTTCAGACAAAATCTGATTTTTGGGATTAAGAAGTAAATTTTGACTTTCTGATCTGATTTTTAATTGCTCATAACGACCAATCCAAGCTTCTAGTTCCGCTTTCTTTTCTTTTTCGAGAATATCAGCACGTATATGACCTTTCAGTACATAAATTAGATGAGCATAAAAATGTTGATTATTCAGGGTTAGGTTTTTATTTTGCTCTAAAGCAGCATACAACGGGTGCTTTGGTTTTGCTGATAAAATCAGATGGGCTAGAGGCAATTTATCGGGGCCAACAGGATCCATTAAACTGGCTCCTTGTTCAATTAACACACTAAAACAATCTAAAAGTGAATCCTTTCCCTGACATTCAGAGAAACAATATTGAACTACGTTAGGATAAGTTTGCTTTTTCATGGTGATTGGATAGCTATTAATTGGCAATGCTAGCTCTTTAACTGCAAATCTCAAAAGATCTGCATTTTTTTGCATCAAAGCAATCGCTAATATATCGCTATTAATCAGATTGTAAAATGGAGATAGTGTTCTGGCAAAATCATACTCTCCTTTCAACAAAACCATTTGCAACATTGATTTTGCTTGATGAGCCACCTTTATTTCAATTTGACTTAATGTATTTATTTGTGTACTCGTTAACGAGGTTAGATTTTCTAAATCAATATCCACTAACTGCCTATTCAGATCGATGAGAAGAAGTGCTTTAAGATGATTATCAGCAGTCTTGCTCATTTTATCAAATAAATTTTCAATCTTATTCACTCGCTTTTGTATCGCTGTAACAGGGCTAGAATCCATTGAGGGTTTAGAAAATAATGTATGTTGAGAAAGACTGGTATTGATTGGATGTCGATGATTTTTGCAAGTACTTTGCTTGGATGAGGTAATGGATATTTTTTCCTCTTTCTTGTCTTGCTTGAGAGTTTCCTTCTTATCTATAGATTCAATACTTCGTTCAGGCATGGAAGAGGTACTATTGTGTAATTTTCTAAGATAAGAAATCACTCTAGGCCAATTTGGGCTATCAGAGATTTTCGTTAATAATGTAGCCGAGTTAATTAATTTCTGAAGACTTTCTAAATAAGCTAATTTATTTTCATCTAATTTTTCATAAAGTAAGGCTGTTTGCTGCTCTAGTTCATTATAATCACTAAGCAGTCTCGTTTCTATAGTTTTTTGCTGCCGGCGTAATTCCTGTAAACACGGTAGTCCTTGCTGCCAGATTGCATGGGTTAAATAGTCCATGCACGCTGGCGGATCAACTTTGACGTAATGATGCTCACCGTCTAATAGTTCCCAAGTAGGAGGACATGCTAAGGTATCAAAACAATTCAAAAATAAATGCATACGGAATTCTTGCCCATAAGAGTTATGGAATAGAGCCGTAAAGTGAGAAGGTCCTAAGGCAGCATTTTGAGGATCAACTTTTTTGTAAATACTCATATGTATTTCTTGGAGTTTTAACCCCTCTGCAGCAATATCTTCATGAGGAATTTCTAAACGATAATATTCTTTATCCTCTAAGGTCCTATCATGGATAGGAATAATCTTATCGCACAATTTAAACTCTGAAGATTCAGTTAAAAGTCTTAAAACTCCATAAAGTATATTTAACTTCATAATATCCATTAATTAATCAAAAAAGAAGATTATTCTACATAAGGGATATAAGTAGATCAATAATGTCCTACAACTTATTTATTATTTTGCAAATTGTTCAAATAGTATATTGAATAATAACTATTTTTTATGAAAAATAGTGGCGCTGAGTGAATACTCAAATTCGATATACTTGCATTCATTTTTCTTATGACATAGAACTAATTGGAGCACTTGAAATTGCAAAATTCGTTAACATAGAGGACCTTTAATTCAAGAACTATTAGGTATCAATATGATTAATAAAGATAAATGGAATAAGCTAACCGATTGGATGGCTGCACTTCATCTTAATGAAGCAGACCTCATCGAAAAATTTATCTTGGGCAGTGGTAAAGGAGGTCAAAAGTTACATAAAACCACCTCAACAGTCTATTTGAAACATACACCCTCTGGCTTAGAAGTAAAATGTCAGGAATCAAGAAGTCGTGATGACAATCGATATTTTGCAAGAATACGTCTTTGTGAAAAATTACATTCGATTTTGAATGTTGAAAAAACAAAAAAGCAACAACAAATTGAAAAATTAAAACGCCAAAAGAAAAGACGATCACGGCGTGCCAAACAAAAAATTCTGGATGATAAATCGAAACAAAGTGAGCTAAAAGCGCTAAGAAAAAAACCTGAGTCGCATGAGTAAGCAATTTTTATCGATGCAATTAACGTTAACCCTATTCTCAAATTGCAGCCTCGCTCTAATAATTTATTAACGCTCCGCGATATAAAATGGGCTGTATTTCAATAATTGGAGATTAATCATGGCTGCAAATGAAGATGTAGTTAAAGAATATCTAAGTAAAGATTATTATAAAATCCTAGGCATTGATGACAAAGCAAAGGCTAATGATAGTCAATATTTAAGGCAAGCCTATAAGAGTAAATCAAGAGAAGTCCATCCTGATAAGCATCAAACAGAAAAAGACAAATGGACTGAGGCATTTAAAAAAGTAAATGAAGCCTATACGGTACTTTCTGATCCTGATAAAAAAGCATTATATGATCAATCCATTGCCAATAATGAAAAAGTACGGCCAGAAGATTATAATCAGTTCTTTAGAAGTGCTGAAAAAGCCAATAAGGATAAAGATGCTGGATACTCTGCATTGAATCCCAATGATATAGCCAATGATCTTAGATCCGGTCAAAGCAGAATATATATCTATATTCCTCCTGATTTTCTTAATACAGGATCTGCAACAAAAACTCATTGTCATGGACGTAATACATCCGTTAGTTTTGAGGTGGATTTCCCTAATGGTTATTACACTACCGCTAAAGACTTATCCTACGATGAAGAACAAGAAAGTATTAATATCACCATCAGAAAATTCAGAAACATTACAGATACATTTCCATCAATAAATTATAATTTAGAATCAAAAACATTTTTATTAGCGGTACAGAAAGAAAATGATTATCATTCACTTCCATTGGTTATCGGACTTATCACTGTAAGTGAAAATCATAAATTTGCTGTCTTTAGTTTTATTGAAAATCTACCTGAAGAAACCATCCAGCTAGGATTACTATGGGATGGCTTTAAGAGTCTTCCTAATCAATTCGGAAGTGTGTATGGTGCGGCTGCGAATGGTTATTTTAATATTACTCAAAATTTGATTACCTCAGAACAACATGTAGCTTCATTGGAACAAAAACAAGAAATGTTCGAAAACCTAGGCAAAAAACCTAAGTTTACTATGGAATTATTCAAACAAGAGCTTGCTGTAGCCCAAAAAGACAGTACGAGAGTCAAACTTTTTGGTGCGAGTGAATTTGTTTCTAACGTATTAAAAGGCAAGCCAGTGAGTTTTCAAGAGATACAAGCTTATGCTCAAAGTTTCCCATTCGGTACAGTAAGAAAAGTATTGGATAAATTTGATACTAGTGAGCAAAAACCAGTCCTCGCCATCAAACCATAAATTGTCACATTTATTAAAGTAAGCCACTTTTTAAACGAGTACCACCCTCCACGAAAATGGAGGGTATCAAAGTAATCAACAAACAGAGATATGCTATTATTGATAAGCTGCGATAAGCTCTGTATTCAATTTTCTACCCATTGCCAGATAATCGGTATTATGCAGCAATGACATCGCATCAATAATTGTTTTGATGCCACGAGCATCAACACCTAAACTTTTACCTAGGGTATACCAAGGAACTAATATAAAAGGCACATCTTCTTGAACATACCTGGTTTTCGTAGAAGTAGGAAAAAATGGGATGGAATTATGAATCGGTGATTTTTTAAAATAATCATAAATGGAGGTAAATTGATGCCCATAATACCTATTTAAAACCTCATAATGAGCAGGTATAGAGTACCCCAGTTTGCTGCCTATTAACAAACGCTCTTGATCTAAACGCATCAATACATCAGCTGTTTCCTCTGAAATACCCTGATTATAAAAGTAAAACATATCTTGATTGCCAATTCTCGCTGCATTAAACAAAATTGCTGGAGTATGGCCTATACCACTTGTATTATAAAGCCCCACTTCGAGGACACTCGATTTTGCACGTAAAGGACAAGGTATCACATCTGATAATTCCTTGATTATTTCGTGAATCTGATTTTTAGGTACGCTTGCAATACCAACAAATTGTTTGGTTGCAACGATATGTACACTACCGGGATGATTCGTTCTACACGCGTAAGGAAAAGATGTAAGCTCAGCTAACTTAATCTCTTTTTCGTAAGGACTATTTACTATCAATTGATGGGCAAAAATGGAGGAAAAATATCCTGCTAAATTCACGATGATTTGTCCCGCACTTAGATAGGGTAATAAATCATGCATTAACTGATCGCAGGCAAAAGCAGGTAAAGCCATAAGAATGACTGCTGCTCCTTCAATACAGGGTTGTAAATCAGTATGCATCGCATGAATTGGTGCAAAACCTTCTACTTCACCGGTTAAATAAATGCCTTTTTGCTGGTAAATAGCATGGAAAGCACCTGGATGTTGTGAATGGGCATACAAAGAAACTTCATGCCCCATGAGGCTTAAATGCCCTGCCAATGCTTGGCCGCCGTGACCACAACCTAATACTGCTATTTTTTTCATATACATCCTCCAATATCAATGAGCTTTGGATAACGATTTTTCTAGGTTTAAGTAGGAGTATTGCCTAAAAACCCCGTCTGTATTCCTTCTTGGTACATGAGTGTTAATGCTTCAAGTCCGTGCGATTTCCCCCAAATATTACGATCTGCAAAATATACTTTATGATTTTTAACCGCAGTAAGCTGCTGCCATAATGGGTTTTTCTGAAAATTAGCAAAAGCGCTGCGATCGTTGCCTGTAAGTAAGATAACGATTTGATCAGGATTCTTTTTTAGTAATCCTTCAACTGAAAGTTCATATAATTGGCTCGAAGTATTTTCAGTAATCAGGTTATGTTTTCCAAATTGGTCAAGAATTTGGCTAGTAATTGAATTATGCGCAAGCGCATTGAAACTGTTGTTGACAGTAGGAAAACCAATAAGGACCTTAGAGGAACCTCCTTTTTTAGCGAGATTTTGAGCGATTGTGTATTGCTTTTGGTACTCAGCTACAATTGAAGGAACTTGAGACATGGTATTGGTTTTCTGAGCGATAATTTTAAGGTTTTTTATTTGTTGTTCCGGTAAGCCAAAAATTCCTTTCAGCAAAATTGTAGGCGCAATTTTTTCCAATTGAGCTTGAATCGATTGATTAAAATCAATATCCCCAATGATTAAATCAGGTTTTAAAGAGGCTATAGCTTCAAGATTAGGTGCTTCTCGTGCGCCGACACTTGGGGTCTTCGCTATAATAGACTCTAAATAAGCAGGATCAGCCCCCTCATATAAAAATCCACTAGTACCAACACCTACTGGTTTTAGACCGAGCTGATTTAAATTATCCAGTAGGCTAAATTCTAATACTACAATACGCTTCGGAATCGCAGTCGGGTCAATCTGACCTTGAGTAGTCGCATGAGCAAAATTGCAAAGGATTACTAGGAAAGAAAAGCAGATTGCTTGCCAATATTGTTTTATTTTAAACATTATTTCACACATTCGTCATTTTGAAGAAATTGTATTCTAGATCAGCAAAATTAATATTGCAAATGATAATCATTATCATTTATGATGGAGGCTTTCAAACCATAACCCGTGAAAGCGGTGTGTTGTAACCTCCTAAGTCATGTAGTAGTTCTCAACCGCTTTTCCCTGGTTTAACCGAATTGGAGAAATTTATGAACAGTAAACGCATCGATTTTATTGGTGATTTATTAACTGTGCGTTTATTACCAATAGAGATACTCAAACCACATGAAAAATTTTGCCCAAATAATTTCAGTTATTGGTTGGAAAAAATTACATCCATGCAGTGTTGGACTCATCCACTTTTAGTTGACAAAAACACGAAAGTCATTATGGATGGTCATCATCGTCATCAAATTGCACAAAAATTAGGACTTAAATACATTCCCTGTATTTTGACCAGCTATACAAATCCTTACATTAAGGTTTCTTTCTATAAAGATAATTCAGCAATCGATAACCAGTTGATCATTAATGCAGGACAAAGCGGTAAATTATTTGATAGCAAATCAACACGACATGAAATAACCATTAATTGTATTCCACAAATCAACGTCCCTTTGACTTTACTACAGTAGATAGATACCATGAGAAACAAATTTCAGCGCATAGATGAATTAATCGGTAACACACCAGTCATCGAACTTACTCACCCACTTTTATCGAGTAAAAAACAACTCTTGTTAAAATTGGAATCGTTTAATCCAACTTTTAGCATTAAGGATAGGACCGCATTAGGTTTAATCCAACATGCTTTTTCATCGGGAAAACTGCAGCCCGGTGGTATAGTTATTGAATCCACATCGGGTAATTTAGGTAAATCATTGGCTATGCTTGGGGCCGTGATGAACTTTAAAGTGATATTAGTCGTTGATCCCAAAGTCCCACAAGCATTTAAAAATTGGTGCGAAGCTTATGGAGCTGAAGTAGTGATTGTGACCGAAACCGACAATGAAGGGGGATATCAAAAAACCAGAATTCAAAAGGTACGGGAATTGCTGAAACAATATAACCATGCTTACTGGCCCAATCAATACGACAACCAAGCCAATCCAAACTTTCATTTTTCTCAAACAGCCCAAGAAATACTTGATCTTGATATGAATAGCATTTTTGGAGCAGTAAGTACTGGTGGACATATGACAGGCATTGCTCGATACATTAACTACCATAAACCCGACGTTGAGGTTGTTGCTTGTGATGTCATCGGCTCAGCAATATTTGGTAAACCATTTAAGCCTTATTTATTAAATGGTGTCGGGTTATCTTGGAGAAGTGCAAACATCGATTTAGATGTTTTTAATAAAGTCTGCCATGTGAGCGATCAAGATGCAATTTCAATGTGTCATTTAATAGCAAAACATGCTGGAATGCTGTTAGGCGGCTCAGGTGGATTGGTTATTTTTGCCGCAATGAGTTATTTATTGCAGGATTATGCAGATAAAGCTGTATGTATCATCCCAGATAGCGGGATCAATTACTTACATCAAATTTACGATAAGGATTGGTTGGCAAAACAACAAATCTGCTTACTAAATCAGAAACAATTAGCAAACAATTTACAGTGTTTTTCATTTCGAGCTGATTAAAATGAAGTTATTAGTCACTTATATGATGCTGGGGATGGTTTTACTTGCTTTGATACTGCTTTCTTTAAGCATTGGAACTCTCCCTATTTCGGTAAGCAAAATCATGCATTTCATGCATCATAAAGACACAACTATAGAATCGATTCTTTTAGATACCATACGTATTCCTCGTACGGGTTGTGCAATCATCGTCGGAGCTGCCCTGGCATTAACAGGGGTCATTTTATTTTATATTTCACGCAATGAATTAGGTTGTCCTAGCTTGCTTGGTATCAATCAAGGTGTCTTTGTTGGTGTCATTGCCAGTGTAGTGTTGACGCAGTCCATGATAATGCAGAATCTATTCCTGAGTGGTATTCTTGCCGGGACAAGTGCAGGATTAGTGACTTTTCTCATTTCGTTCAAACTCGGTTTCTCGCCGTTAAAACTCATACTCATAGGGCAAGCAATCAACTTGTTTTGTTATGCACTCTGCCAATTATTATTAATGCTAGCCCCTCAATATGCAGACTCACTGTTAGTAAGTTTGAATGGATCCTTAGCGAACAGTAATTGGGCTTTATTAGAGACGTTTGGTTCGGTTCTTTTCTTAACGAGCGTGCTCGCTATAGTTTTTATGAAGCAAGGCTATCTTTTATCTTTAGGTACTGATGTCGCAAAAAACATAGGCGTACACGTGAATAGAATACTGTTCTTCTTTTTAGGAATTATTTTGATCCTAAGCACCGGTTCTGTTTTAATCGTTGGACCGTTGATATTTTTTCCCCTTCTAGCCCTGCATTGCAGCAAATTATTCATTTCAAGTAACAAACCACATCATTTTGCTCTAGTAACTGCTTGTGTAGGGAGTATATTGCTGCTAGCCAGTGATTTGTTTATGCGCGTCCTCTATCCGGATTGGGAAGCTCCACTCAATTTATTTATTGCCATACTGGGTGTCCCGTTGTTAATCGTACGTGCGAGGAGTGTGCACTAAATGTTTTTTAAAATAATCCTATTAGTTGCTGTGGTCATTGCTTTATCGATTGCTACACTACTTTTTGGCAAAACAACATTTGCATTGCATGACTTATGGCAAATGAGTCAAATGGATAAGAGTAATTATTTCATCCTCTTTGACATGAGAATGCCGCGTTTAATCATCAGCCTTTATGCCGGAGCATTATTCGCTTTGGCGGGCAGTATTTTTCAAGCAGTACACAAAAATCCAGTAGCTTCTCCAGATATCTTGGGAATTAATGCTACCGCAATTTTCGCCATTTTATTTTTTTCTAATCTCTTTGATAATCAGCATGGTCTATTAGGATATGCGTTAATGGGAGCGCTCATTGGTTTTGGATTAACAACGCTACTAAGTACAAGCAATCGACAAATCAACAACACACGTTTAATTATTATTGGTATTGCACTGAGTATTTTATTTAAAGCATTGAGTCAATTTTTAGTAATTGAATCTAAGGAAAATATTCATACCCTCTTACATTTTTTAAATGGAACTTTGTACCAAGCCAGTTGGCAACAGCTGGGTTTTATGACTTATTCCGTTCTCATTAGTATCACCCTCTGTTTATTCAGTGCCCCCTATTTGGATGTCATCATGCTTCATGCGGATATTTCTCGATCGATTGGACTACAACTAAGATTTTGGCAAATTTTTTTCATTGGTTTAGCATTATATATGTCAGCAAGTGCCATAAGCACTTGCGGTAGTTTAGGATTCATTGGATTTATTGCCCCAAATATGTCGCGAATGCTCTTTGGACATAGTCATCGCTATAATTTATATGGTTCTCTATTGATTGGTTGCAGTTTAGTCCTCGGAGCAGATTTAATCAGTCGCGTGCTTTTCTATCCTCTAGAAATTCCCATAGGAATTGTCTTAATTTTTATAGGGACACCCTTTTTTCTCTATTTATTAAAAACAATGCACAGGAACTATTATGGTTGAAATTAATGCAACAGATCTCAATGTTTTTTTAGATCGCAATCATATTATTAAAAATTTAAGCGTAACAATTCCTGCACATCAAGTAACTGCAATTATTGGGCCCAATGGTTCGGGCAAGTCGACACTTTTAAAAACCCTATCCGGTTTAATGAAACCACAGAGCGGCAAAATATACATTGATAAACAACCTATCCATTCTTATAACCGAAAACAATTGGCTCGCAAAATGTCTTTTTTAATGCAAAATCCTGAAGCCCCAGGATCAATGACCGTTAAAGAATTAGTCAGCTTTGGACGTTTTAGCCATCAGGCATGGTTTGGTTTAAATGAAACCGATCATGACCAAATCCAGTGGGCTATAAAACAAGTGAATTTAGAAGATAAAAGTGATCATTGTCTGTCTAAATTATCTGGAGGACAGCAAAAGCGTGCTTGGATTGCTATGGCACTTGCCCAAAATAGCGATGTTTTGTTATTAGATGAACCCACCGCTTTTTTAGACATACGCCACCAATTAGAAACTTTGTTACTGTTGCAAAAGCTAAAACGAGATTTGGGCAAAACTATTGTGGTTGTATTACATGACATCCCACAAGTTATTCAATTTGCCGATTATCTGATAATTATTGATCAAGGTAGACTGATCCATCAGAACTCCATTCAGCCTAACCTCGATCCCCAATTATTTGAGAACGTGTTTGGTATTCAGGTGGAGCTCAAACACAACCCAATTCAAGGAACCTCATTAACCATACATGGAGTAGCAGAAACCCAAGACAGTTAAAAACCGTTTTCACCAACTGTCACATTTAATGTACGATTGAGAGTCTATAAATATGTTGCAATTATCGAACTATTCTACCAAACAATTATTTGCTGTAGTTATTATTGGTACTATGATGATGATGGAAAGCATTGATACCAATATTCTAAATGTAGCTATTCCAGCTATGGCACAATCTTTGGGAGTTTCCGCCCTGAGTTTAAAGCTCCCCATTACAAGTTATTTAATTAGTTTGTCTGTTTTTATTCCCATTAGTGGTTATTTAGCTGATAAATTCGGTACTAAAATCATTTTGATGATCGCAATTTTTTCCTTTGGCTTATTTTCTTTATTATGCGGTTGGGCAACTTCTTTAGTACAACTCACTTGCTTTCGTATTTTACAAGGGGTCGCAGGGGCTTTATTAGTCCCCGTAGGTCGACTATTGATGTTACGAGTATTTTCCAAACAAGAATTGGTCAAAGTGTATATGTTCATTTCCATGCCTTTATTATTAGGCCCTTTATTAGCCCCCTATATTGGAGGATTATTAGTCAGCCATTTAAGTTGGCGCTCTATCTTTTATGTGAACGTTCCCTTTGCTCTTTTGATGTTATTCGCGACTTGGCGTTTCGTTGACAATTATACTCAATCAACCCAACCCTTTAATTGGCCTTCTTTTGTTTCTCTAGCTCTATTTTTAGCCATTACGGCGTACTGGTTAGACACCACATCAGAAATCACCAGCAGCATCACTCAGTTGCTAATTCTAATGGTTATAATAATGAGTTTTGTTATTTATCTAATTATCGAAAGCAAATCAGAACATCAGATTATCCATTTCAAATTGTTTCAAATTCGAACTTATAAACTGTGTTTTTTTAGTAGTGCCCTAAGTCGCATTACCTTAGGTGCACGAGCATTTATTATTGTGCTGTATTTACAACTCTCTTTGTCTATGTCGCCTTCTGAAAGTGGTTTATTAATTTCCTCCATGGCCATCGGATATCTATTTAGCCGAATTTTTATTACTCGATACCTAAAAAGATTCGGATTCAAAAGAACACTACTTTGGTCTAACTTTGGAACCTGTCTGGCTACTGTGTTGTTATGCTTCATTGAGCAAGCGAATGTGTTTGCATGGATGGTTATGATTGCACTAGGTTTTTTTTCTGCCATTGTTCTATTGTTGCTCAATGTATTATGTTTTTCAGACATTGAGAACGAGAAATATGCCGCGGCAACCAGTTTAAACAGTACGACTCAACAATTATTCGTATCGCTCGGAGTTTCTATCGCTGCGGGGAGCATACATCTCTTCAATTATTCATTTGGTACCTTTACTATGACCTCCTTTCATGCAGCTTTTATCTGCATTGCTGTGATTAGTTTAATGGGCCAAATCCCATTTTTAAAACTACAAAATTCCGATGGGGATAATTTGCTCTGAGTTTCCTCATAAGTGAATGTTATGAGGGGTTATCCTCACAATAAACTTATATTTTATTCTAAACTATTAGTAATAAGCAGCAATCCGAGAAATGAAGAATGACTCCATCTCAAAAAAACGTACAAGCACAATTAGCCATTGACCAGCAAACTATAAAATCAATCGAAAACGCTTTAAAAGCAAAAAAGATTAAATGTCTTTTACAAGCTTATTTTGCTGAGCTGGATATGATCCGTCTTCAGAAACATGTCAGCCAGGGTGAAAAACTAGCAATTGAGCGTGCTAAAAAAATTGCAATATTTGATCAAATTATGGAGCTCACCGGTCAGGGTAATGAAATCACCAAACTATTCGGTGAACTTGCTGATAACGCTCATACATTTATTCACATTTCGGAGCAAGCATCCAAATCAATGATCCACGGCGGAGGCATTGGTGCTTTAATAACGGGTATACTGGGGTTTGTTACTATTCCTCTTATCTGTGCTTTAGAAAAGAGAAAACCCAAGCCTAATGAGGCAATACTTATGGGGCTTTCTATTGCCACTATTGTACTTGGATCATTAGCAATTGCTGCAGTAGGAGGACCTATAGGAGTTGGAGCTTTTGTATTAACGACTACTGCTATAGCTTTGGGTAAAACCGCATTTAATTATTTTCATGAATGGCGAGAAAGAAAAGCATTAGAAAAAGAAGTACATCGCCTAGAGCAAGAGCTTAATGATTTAGAAAATATTCTTGATCAGGAAGTCAATAAAATTTCAAAGCTCAAAAAACAACTCATGGAGGAGCTTAATAAACCGTCCTTAATCATTGATGCACAAAAAGTTAAAAGCCTAAAATCAGAACTCAAAAGATCATCGGATCATTTGGCGTTCGTAAGTAAAGAAATAGAAAGTAAAAGCATTGTTTTTGCTAATCAAAGCTCTAAACTTTTAGATCTTCAAGAAAAACGAACCAGTCGGTGGGAACTAGCAAGAAAAGGAATATACGTTAGTGCTGGTATTTTAGCTCTAGTTGGCGCAATTTTAATGCTAACACCTGCTGCACCCATAGGAGGCATATTGATGCTGACTGCAAGTGTTCTCACCGTTTCTATCCTTCTCGGCTCATTTACAGTCAACCGCATTAAAAATTATCAAGCCCAAAAATCTCAAACCAAAGCACAAGACGCATTACATCAAGCTCAGGATATTAAAGCAAAAACAAAACATAGTTCTGAATATATTATTGCTCAGTCTCTCACTCCTGAAGGTGACACTGTAGAACATACCTTGCACAAAGAACTTGAGAATACGTCCAAGATTCATGAGTCTAGCAAAGAAAATAATGACTCTAATCCATTGAAATTGAATCAAGAACAAACATCTGCACCTCCAAACGTGCCTCCAAACGCGCCTCCGCCTGAGAATAATTTTCTGGGGCCTAAAACAAAGATCCATAAAGATAAAAGTCAGGCAAATAAAATACTTGGAGATGACGATAGTGAGAGTTCTAGGGATGGGGTCGCACCTCTAAAATAGTATGAGACAGCTCCTCTATATCTTAGAACGATCAAAATTGAGTTATAAAGTACTATTTATAGTCGCTTCCGCTCGCTTGGCAATTACTCGCTTATCCATAACTCGTCGCCATAATGGCGGGAAAAGCGCTAGAATCATCATTCCTAGATATCCAGAAGGCAATTGCGGACTTGAATCAATATGCCTTAATATCTGATAGGGACGGGCACCATAGGTATGGTGGTCAGAATGTCTTTGCAAATGAAAAAGAAGCATATTACTGAGCCAATGATTTGCATTCCATGAATGTTGAGGAGAAACTTTTTCGTAATATCCATTTGCTAGTTTCTTACGTTCTAACCCATAGTGCTCCACGTAGTTAATAATCTCAAGCAGTAAAATAGCAGTCAACGCTTGAAGAATAAAAAAACAAAAAGTGCGCCAACCGCCATAACCGAAAATAGCCAACGCCAAAATAATCGGAGCACTAATTATCCACCAAAATTGATTTTTTAAATGGTAACTTGAATACCCTAAACGTTCTAAACGCTTCCGTTCAATTAACCAAGAAGATTGAAAAGATCCGACAAGCGTTCGTGG
This sequence comes from Legionella gratiana, assembly GCF_001467695.1. GTDB lineage: Bacteria > Pseudomonadota > Gammaproteobacteria > Legionellales > Legionellaceae > Legionella > Legionella gratiana. The sequence goes on along the minus strand of NZ_LNYE01000023.1, from coordinate 260,712 downwards.
TAAAAACTGATATAAACTTTCTCCTAACCGCGATGTCGCTGGATCTTTAGGTGTAGCAACATGAACATGATGTCCCCGAACATGCTCAATAAAAAAATGGCCATAACATACAGTTACTAATAAAATTCTACTTAGAGTTTGATCAATCAGGGAGTTTTTATGCATAAGTTCATGGGCAAGAGTAATCCCTACTCCACCAGTAAGAAGACCAATTGACAAACTAAATCCAATCAATTCAATGAAACTTAAGGAATAATGAGCGACAAGATAAATTGAAAAAATCAAAACGCAACATTGTAAGGGAACATAAAACCAAGTAAGAAGTTTGAAATAACGATCTTGTTGCAATTCCTGTTCTTCAGTGCTGCTGGGATTACTTGGATCAACCCACCAATAATCGACGAGCGGAACCACTGTAAACAACACGAAAAAAGGAAAAAATGTATAAAATGTACCGAAATGAAAACCAATAAAAGGCAGTAATACTAGTAAATAAGCCAACATAAAACACAGTTTTTTAGATAATCTCATTGCTCAACACCCTTCAGATCTTCTCTATAAAATAGATATATAGAAAGAATACTCATAATAAAATAATAGCAATAGCTGAACTATATATAAAGTTTTACATTCTTAGCAAAAAGATTCTATAGCAATCCTCTTTCCCGATCCCAAATAAACCTGAAAAACAGATACCGATGATTCGTCAGAGGATTGTATTGTTACTCAATCAATCATTACTAGCACCCTGTTTCATAAACGTTCAAAATAACACTATAATTTATATCAATGAAATCGATATCTATCTTCAAAGGATGGAACCAAATGGCTATAAAAGGACTTGTGAAAAAAAACACAGCAACCCAAACAGATAAAAAAAAGCAAGCAGACTCAGAAACCAAGACAGTCAATACCCAGAATTATTCAGACTATATAAATAAAGTCGATGATTTTTTTTATTATATCAATAAATTATATCAAGCAAATCTAGGCAAGATTACCATGGGAATGAGTCCTGCTGTAATAGGAACCGCTCATTGTGCTTGGCTTTTGCAATTAGCTCAATCACCAGGACATCTCTTCGCATTAGCCTTTTATCCGATAATGCATACTCCTGAATTCTTTACTCACTTAATCTATGAGAAACAACCAGCACAAGGTAAAGACGTTCGTTTTCATAAAGATAATTGGCAATTAATACCTTGGCGTTTCTATGCCGAAGTTTTTCTTCAAATTGAAGATTGGTGGCGACATGCTACAACAAAAGTTCCTGGATTATCTCATCGTTCGGAGCGCACCGTTTCTTTTTGTATTCGTCAGTTACTTGATGCTTTATCACCTTCAAATTTTGTCATGAGTAACCCGGATCTTTTTAATGAAACAATTCGTTCAGGTGGTGTAAATTTGATTCAAGGTACTCAAATTGCATTTGATCATTTACTGAGAAGATTGGCAGGTTTACCTCCTCCTGGCGCTGAAAAATTCAAACCAGGGAAGAATGTGGCAATTACTGCCGGAAAAGTGGTGTTCACAAATCACTTGATTGAATTAATCCAATATAAGCCAAAAACTAATATAGTTTTTAAAGAACCGATCCTAATAGTACCCGCTTGGATAATGAAATATTACATTTTAGATTTATCCCCGAGAAATTCATTAGTCAAATGGCTTGTTGAACAAGGACATACTGTTTTTATTATTTCATGGCGTAATCCCGATGAAAATGATGCAGAGCTAGGAATGGATGATTACTACCGTCAAGGTGCAATGGCAGCAATTGATGCTGTAAATCATATTTTGCCTCAAACAAAAATTCATTTGATGGGATATTGCCTTGGTGGCACACTCGCCATGATTGTCGCTGCAGCAATGGCAAAAAATAAAGATAATCGCCTTAAAAGCCTTTCTCTTCTTGCAGCACAGGGAGATTTTACAAAAGCAGGTGAACTTATGCTGTTTATTAACGAGAGCGAGATAAACTTTCTCAAAAATATGATGTGGGAAAAAGGCTATCTGGACCCCAAACATATGGCCGGCTCTTTTCAGATGTTACGTACCTACGATCTGATTTGGTCAAAAATGATTGATGACTATATGACAGGGACGAAACGAGGCATGATTGATCTGCTTGCCTGGAATGCTGATGCGACCCGGATGCCCTATAAAATGCATACAGAGTACCTTGATAAGCTGTTTCTTCATAATGAGTTTGCAGAAGGACATTTTCGCGTAGAAGATGAAATAGTAGCACCGAGTAATGTTCATTTACCTATTTTTGCAGTAAGTACTGACAATGATCATATTGCGCCATGGGAGTCAGTATATAAAATACATTTAATGATGCATACAGATATTACTTTTGTACTAACTAATGGCGGTCACAACGCAGGAATTGTGAGCGAACCTAATCATCCTAGACGTTTTTATTTTATTCATGAAAACAAAAAGAACATGCCCTATATTGGACCCAAAAAGTGGCTGAATAAAGCAGAAAAAAAAGAGGGATCCTGGTGGATAGCCTGGCATGATTGGTTGGTAAACAACAGTTCACAAAAACTGGTGCCACCTCCGGATATTGACTCATCACTCCCTGATGCTCCAGGATCATATGTGATGCAAAAATAACATCCTTAGTATGCACGGAGTCTGTATATTTAGTCGTTGCGAGCCTTGGCGAAACAATCCAGAAGGATACTGCGTTGAAGATTTGAACTTACAATTGCTTCACTTTGTTCGCAATGACGACTACTTTTTATCTGGCTCATTAGAAAATGACATACTCCGTGAATGTACCATTTTGAGAACTGAACTATCTGCCCTCTCTTTAAATAATATCCAAGTGAATTTTTAATGCATCATTTATTTTCATCATCAATTGATTGGTAATCATTCCAGAAGGAGCAGATTGAGAGATTCTCAATTTCTTCTTGATTTGCCACTCTTGTCAAACAAGTGTTTAGAGTTAAATTTTAGGAATGATGCGACTTCTAATATGGAATCTCAAAGTAACCTTGCTTTAATTCTGTTTTTTTATAATGGAATTATAAAACAAATTAAGGAGATAGCGATGTCAAACGACGATTATAGTGCTGCGGTGAAAGTCTCAATAATTGGGAGAGAAAATGTAGGTAAAACTGCCTTAAGCATACGCTTCAAAGATAATAAATTTGTAAATCTTCCGTCCTCTTTGCTTAATGATACTCTCATTTGCAAAGATTTAGATGTCGAAAATAAAAAGTTAAAAATAATAATTTTTAATATTAAGGATACCAAGATAGAAAAAGGTAATGCAACCTCTTTGAGAGGTTCCGAGGCAGTTATTGTAGTTTATGACCCTACTGATAAAGACAGTTTTCTAAAAGCTCAATGTTTGTGCGAAAAGTATAAAGATACATATTCCGTTTACTTAGTAGAAACAAAATCTGACATACCTAAAGACGGGCGTCAGGTTACGCTTGAAGAAGCCCAAAACTTTATTAAAACACGAGAAAGTATATCCTTTTGCCAAGTAAGTGCTAAGACTGGAGAAAACGTCGATTCTCTCTTTAAAGATATTGCTAATAAGTTTTTGAAAAAGCGTCCATATCTTTTAACTAATAACTCTACGCAACAACAGATAACTGAATCTTTGGAAAAGCATCCAGATCTTTTAACTAATAACTCTACACAACAACAGATAACTGAATCTTTGGAAAAGCATCCAGATCTTTTAACTAATAACTCTACACAACAACAGATAACTGAATCTTTGGAAAAATTTAGAGCGAAGCATAAGGAACTTTATGATAAAGATATGCGTTCATTTAGTTCATTGCGTCATACAAAGGTAGATGAAAATTGGGCGCTTCACGATTGCGTGCTACACGCTCAAAAACATGATAATAGAAGTCGGAAAGCGTTTATCGATCTTGGATGGATGCATAAAGATGGTTCTCTTACAGAAAATGCGCCACGTGCTGTTCGAGAGGTTAGAATTAGCCCTAGCGAACTTAGTTCTGCTCATACTACTAATCCTATTGAGCAGATTGCAAATAAATACCGTAAAATTCTTGATGAATTAAAAAAAGCTATCGCTAATAAAGATAAAGCTAACAACGAAATTCCTAATGATAAGCCGGTATATCATTGAACAACTCTATCAAGGATAGCGTACCTCAGATTCAAGGTAAATTGTAAACGTTCAGATAAGGTCGTCTTAAGGACCCATCTTCGTCTCTAGGCAAATCGTCACCCTCCGCGAAAACGGGGGGTCTCAATCAAAAGCCTTAATATAAAAGCACAATTGTTCTAGAAACAAAGCGCTGACTGTTTCGCAAGTTATTTAGACCCTCCGCTTTCGCAGAGGGCGACGTTCTTTCGAAACCGTGAGTTCCTCGAAACCTCATCTTTCCCTTAAGTTAACGTCATTAAACGTTCAGACCCTTTGTCAATAAAAGAAACAAAGGGTTTTTCTTTTAGTTAAGAATTGATATAAAGAACACCATAAAAAGGAAGGCTCAAAATCAATGACGGACATATCTAAAATAAACTTAGTGTCTAAAACGCTAGAGGAAGCCACAGAGACTATTGGTCATTTAGCAAAAATCATTATTAAGTTTGAAAACAAGAAAAAAAACAGTTAAAGGAAAAGAGGCGATTTCTATACTTGTATCATGTCATTTTTTTCAGGCGTTATTGCCTGTATCGAAGTTTGTGCCTTTTTAAGATATTTTTTTAACTTTTTAACGTAAAAATAAGCCGAATTACTGGAAATATCAACAAGCATATAAATACCTGGGATACCACAAGGCGTCACGGATGTTGGAGGGTAATTAGGATGGTTTCCAAGAACAAAATAATAGGACCATGATGAAAAAGCGGTACCTAGAAATTCTAAATAATAAGTCACAGCAAACATAGTCAAATAAAATAAAGGTTTTTTTCGCTGTCTAAGAATAATGAGAAAAAACAAATAGCCTAAAAAACCTGCGACATCTTTTAATAGAATCAAAGACATAAAACAGGTAATAAAAGCAAATTTGCGCAAAAAATTCTCAAAATCCACATGATATTTCCATATAAAGGGTTGACGAGATATGTGGAACACTATGGCATACGCCACCGCATGACCGAGAGGAATAAAAGGAGGAATATTATCTAAATGATATCGATATACAGTTAAGATCTTTGAACCAATCACTTCTGCGCAAAAACTAGCAACGACCATAATTAACATCAGCCAATGCAATCTGCGGCCAGCAAAAAAAAATATCCACGCATAGATAAGGAACATAATTACATTAGCTATATCTTGTCCCACAAAAAAATGATTGGCAAACCAGGGGCTGTCCAAAAATATAAAAAAAGGAGCACCTAACAAAACCGAAGCAATTTGCATTTGAATGATGATATTTTTATTCAAAATGTGACAACCCTCATATAAAGTGCAAATTAATTCACTTCATAGTGAAAAAATATCCTGTTATTACTAGAGACATAATACAAATATAAAGTATATCAAATCAATTTGTCATGGATCATGTATCAATCCCCAAAACATATACCGTCTATTATAGAGCACCACTTGTATTGGATAAAGCAAGAGTATTACTTCGATAAAGATTAGATTGTCAATAAGTACCATTATTGTTAAATTAATAACATTCAAATGTAGGGGATTTTTAGTTATCATGAACATTGAAAACCGTTTTTTATTTATTCTAAATCTTTTTAAAAACCCTAACTTATATGTTGCAGCCGCAGTAGGCTCCATTCCTGGAGGAGCTACAGGTGGTGCTATTGGTGCTTTATCTGGTGCTTTTATCACTCCCCTATTTGGATTATTTACTGGATATAAGGATCTCCAGTTTGGCATTGATATAAATCTTATTGTAGGCGCTGCTTTTGGTTTTATTATTGGAATGTTCCTCGGCGGCGCGTTAACCGGAAGTATCGCTATTTTTAAAATCTATAAAAACAAAAATGAAATTGAAGTACTTTCTAAAGACAATATTTCTGACATTTTTCTTCCTGCGCTTGGAATTAGTGTTGAGCTATCTATTGGGATGGCTATAGGTGCCGTCATTGGTAGCTTAAAATTACTCGGCATAGGAACTGCTGTTGGAGCAGTAATAGGAACAGCCCTTATACTGATTTCGACAGAAATAATAAAAATAAATGAAAAAAGAAAAGTAAAAAAACATTGAGTTCGAAGTATCTATCAGATTAGGTTAAATAAATCTAGCGACCTTTAAATGGAAGATACGAAGTTAAAAGAGTATTTGTTGTACTTAAGTGTTCACTTAATACTTTTGCGATATTATAGGAAATCAATAATGCATCCAATTCTTTAGAGTAAATACGAATCCTAAAATCCTCGCCTTCAATTTTTAACAATCGAGAATCGACCAATGCTTTAACTGAAGCAGAGCGTTTTTGTTGGCCAAATACACATAACTCTCCAATCAATGCCCCTCTTTCACGCGTGCCAATTATCCGCGTTTTTTGAGAATTCGATTCTGCCATGCCTTCATCTAATATAACTTGTAATTCACCCTGTTCAACAATATACATCGCGTCACCAATTTCATTTTGATGAAAAAGAAACTCACCTTGACGAAGTTCAACAAGATCACCACTTGCCAAAAATTCATCAATATATTCTTCATCCACTCCTCTAAATAAGGAACAATTATGTAAATCAAACTCCTCCATAGGACAATCCTTTATCTCTAACTAATCCAATATCAACCGATTTTAATTGGATTTAAAATTGATAATATGTAGCTAATGCAATCGTTTTATTGTAGGGTAAACGATAAAACTGAATATCGGGTACCGCATTACGTATCATGAAAGAAAATAAATGTTTTTGCCACAAGAACATACCTCTTAGCTGCTCTCTTGTCATTTCAACAAAAACGATCTCTATGAAATAAATTAACTTATTTTTATTGATTTCAAACGGTAATCGAACTCTTTGAAATAATTCGTCTAATATATTAGGTAAATTAATATTTTCAGTAAATCCATAATGAATATAAATGAGATAAAATCCTTTAGCTTTTGTAATGAGTTCAAATTTATTTTCAAGAGGAATATAAGGTTTATTTTCAATTTTAACACCTAAAAAAACCATATTCTCCGAAAAAATGCGGTTGAGTCGCAGATGATGTAGAAGACTTTCACCTTGACAATCATAAGGATCGATAATATATAACCCTGTTCCAGGTTGTCTTGAAATTTTATTTTGATTGAGTTCATCAATGATCAATACATCCATTAAAGCATCTCTATGATGTAATTCGCGTAATTTTTCGAATCCGCAATGCCAAGTATACATCACAATAATCCCAAGAAATGCAATTAAAATAGGGATCCAACCTCCAGTCAAAAACTTAGAGCTATTTCCTGTTAAAAATGCAAGTTCAATAATCAAGATTAAAGGGAAAATGGTTAACTTGGACACACTCCAATGCCAACAACGAGATGCAATAATCCCCACTAAACCAGTGGTGAGGAGCATATCTAAATTAACAGCAATTCCGTAAGCATCTGCAAGACTTGCTGACGATCTAAAAGTGATAACAAGCGCACATGTACCTATAGCTAAAATAAAATTTATAAAAGGCAAATACACTTGGCCTTTTTCAATTTTAGATGTATATACAATCTTAAGCCTTGGAATCAGGTTCAGTAGCGCTGTTTGTTTTAAAATTGAAAATGCCGCAGAAATAATTGCTTGAGAAGCAACAATAGTTGCAGCCGTAGCCAAAATCACCATAATAGGAAGAAACCAATGTGGTGACAGACTATAAAATGGATAACTGATATCTTCTGGATGACTTAATACAAGCGCTCCTTGGCCAAAATAGCACAAGAAAAGACCAGGAAAAACCACAGTAAACCACCCTATTCGAATAGCTTTTTTGCCAAAATGTCCTAGATCAGCGAATAACGCTTCGCCTCCAGTCATCACTAAAAATATGCCACCCAATATAATAAAAGCAAACTCCTTATGCATTATAAAAAAATGAATCGCATAATAAGGATTTATTGCTATAAGTACTTTAGGGTTCTGTATAATTTGCAAAAAACCCAAAGTTCCTATTGTGATGAACCAAATAAGCATAATAGGAGCAAAAAAAACGCCAATTGTCCCAGTACCTATACGTTGTAACTTAAATAAAAACACTAAAATAATTAAAGTAACTGGTAAAACATACTTAGCTAAATGAGGAGATAAGGGTTCGAGCCCCTCAACAGCACTTAATATAGATATCGCTGGAGTTAATATTCCATCACCAATAATAAGCCCTATTCCAATAAGCGTAATAAATAATAGCCAAGCTCCTGTTTTTTTTATTTTCTGTCTTAGGATGCCTGCTAAAGCCATAATACCGCCTTCGCCATCATTGTCTGCACGAAAAACAATCACGAGATATTTAAAACTGATTATGATGAGCAAAGACCAAAAAATGAGTGATAAAATACCATAAATATTATGGTTACTGATCGGTAAATACGCTATTACTTGACTGAATGCATAAAGAGGACTCGTCCCTATATCACCAAAAACAACTCCAAGAGCGGCAAAGGATAAGCTGATTTGATTTGTCTTCTCTGGTGAGGATTCATCCATCATTTAGGGCTACTCCATTTTAATACCAGATCCCTTTTATTAAATTGAGTATAGTACTATCTAAGATAAAAAAGTAAATTTTCTTCAGATATCATATACCTAGTGAATTATTTATTCACTAGGCACCAAATATGGGAAAAAGAGACCTGAAGGAGCGGATGAAGGGTATTAGTCCACTAGAACTAGGAATTTACATTTGATATTTGATCGCAATGAACAGACTGTTTTTCTCCTTTTTTCATTTTGATTAATCCTAATGTACTTAAACACAGCATAGGAATAGCGAGGATCAATGGCTCAGGGGTCCATTGAGTAATGAGAATGCCAACCAAACCCGAAAGGCCAAACTGACAAGCACCTAACAATGCTGTAGCGATACCCGCTTGCTGTTTATAATTTTTTAACGCAAGAGCTGTTGCTGCCCCCATACTAAGCCCAATACCGAAGGTCAAAGAAAGCATAGGCATCATGAAACGTGCCGTGCTGAATTGATAAAAATTAAGCACTATCATTAAAAGACAAGAAATAATCATCACCACTAGACCACAATATACTGTCTTTTCTAAAGGAAAAGAATAAGTGAGTCGGGCAGCAATAAGATTTGTAAAAAATACAGTCATTGCATTTAGGCCAAACCATAAACCGTATTGAGTTGCACTAAGATGAAGTTGAGTCATGAGAATACCCGAAGAGAGAGCACAAAACAAATACAGACCAAGTAAGTTGACTGATGCAATAAAGGTATATAGTCGAAAGCCTGGGTGTGCAAGAATATTTTTTGTACTTTTAACCAGAGAAAAATTGGATACATCCTGCTTAAAATAGTCGTAATCAGGGATATAGCGACATGCAACTACGCTCATAAAAAGACCAAGTATGATTAAAAAATAAAAATCACTGTGCCAATCATGAGTGTGATCAAGTAACAGTCCTCCAATGACCGGAGCAGAACTTGCAACCAATGAATTAGTTCCACACAAAATGCTAAAGAGACGTGCGCAAACAGTAGTTGAGTAATTATCTCTTACTATAATAAAACAAAGTAAATAAGTACCACAGGCTCCCGCTGCTTGAATTATTCGCGCAATGATAAGTACGTGTATTGATAAAGAAAATACAGCGAGAATAGAACCGCCCAGAAAAAGAAGAGCAGAACACAAGGCAGTTCGTCGACGCCCAAAACGATCCGCTAAAAGCCCTACAAACAATTGCCCCAAAGCGACAGTAAGCATAAATACATAAAGACTTGCTTGCATCACAGCACTGTCTGTTTTAAAAAAATAACTCATTGCCGGGATTGCAGGAACAAAAACATCCATAGCAAAAGAGATACTAATAATTAATGGGAACAAGTGCAAAAGACATTGTCTTTCTGTCCAACGAATTAAATTCAATTAATGATGATCCTGTTCAGTCTTGTTTAATAACAAAATAAGGACAAATAGAATTTAATTATAACAGATTACCTCAAAATCTAAATACTCGTTATAAACCCTATAATGATCACCGATTAATTAGTTATTTCATTTTAGAACTAAAAAGTGTAAAATTTGAGCACTTAGGTTCACACAGTGATGTACTATGTCTAAAAACGTCAAAAAATTTAATTTCACCTATGATTTAATTCCTAAACTATTTTCCTTACCAAAGCAACTCTATCTAATCCCTACAAGAACAGCAACCTCAATTCCCGAAGATGTTTTGGAACAAACTGAAGAACAAAAAGAATATATAGATGCAACAATTGAACAGATCGATAAAGATGCGGATAGAACCTGTTATATCGATTTTACAGGCTTAAAAGCATCTCAATTAAAAGCAGAATGGTTAACTAGAAACCTTTCCGAAATAAGAATATCACAAGGAGTATTTCCAACATTCACGCAAGGCGACAACACGGGTGCCTGTGTGAGTGAAGTTCTTCATGCAACACAAGTGATGTTACCTCTATCTAAAAGAAATACCGAATCGTTTACGCAATTAATGGCTTCAACTAAAAGAATTTGTTTTGCTTATCGAACTGATAGTGGAGAACCCGCTGGGTTTTCATTAATTGCATCAGCAAGTGGTGATTCTGATGGAAAACATAAAGGTTGGATCCTTTCTACAATTCAAAATACCACCGCTCCCTTTAAAAAAAGAAAAATAACTGTATTGTCATCCTCTAATTATGTGACTACAAAAGCACAAGAAATGATCGCGATGAATAGTCCAAAGAGTATTGAAGCTGAATTAAAAGCTGCGCTACATAATGATAAAATCGTTCAATTAATCAAGCGCATTTTTAATCAAGATGGCTCGCTCAATGAAATGGAGATTAAGCGATTAAAATCCCGGATAAAACCATCCATCAATATTGATGATCGTGATAGAAAAGAAGCTCAATTTAATTGCTTACTTGAATGGTCACAACAAAGCGGTAGCACCAATTCACACGATGATAGTGCTCCTCCAGAGGATGTTGATTTTTTTCAAGATGGGGTATATCAGTTGCATTTAAAGAAAAAATTAGGGACTCTAGCTGCTACACTGCGCCAAAATCCAAATGTAACCAAAACTGTTAGTGAACTTACCTTAATTCTGAATAACATCTCGGAGCGAATTGCCCATTTTGAAATGCTCGCAGAAAAATCATATCGAACTATAGAATTGGCTAACACTTATAAAGCACTTGCAAAGCGTATTAAATTAGAAGCAAGAAGCTTAAAATTTGACGGGACTCGTCATGATGAAAATAAAATTATAAGACTCAGCCAACTTGATATGGATCAATTAGATAAAAAAGTAAAAAAATTTTATGCAACTGATCCCACAATACAAGAGTATTATGAACATAAAAAACAATCGAACCAAAAAATACAAGAACAATTGGCACAAATACCTAATCCAGCGAATAATGGTTTTCTTAGCCGAAACAGTTTCTCTATAGGATTCGGCTCGTTAAGCGGTTTATGCACTGCTGCTGCGCTAGGATTTATATTCTTTGAGTTTTTTCCCCCATTAACTCTTGCATTAATTCTTGTTGGAACAGCATTGGTCATTGGTGGAATTTTATCTGCAGTTGATATTTATATGAATGAAAAAGAGCATGCTGAACAAACAATTCATTATCATGATACTGTTTCTAAAATCAGATTAAATCATTGTCACGAATTACAAACTGCTGAACAAAGTCTTCAAAAAGGAATTGATCTTGAGGCATTTTTAGAGTCTGATAAACCTGAATTTCTATCAACCCTAAAAATCTCTAAAAGAAAACCGCTTACCTCTGAAAAAGTAGCTCATGCCTTATGGTTAAATGATAAAGATGCAAAAACCACTACAACAGCAAAAAATAAATTTGCCTTATGGGCTGCCATTCATGAAGAGATCGGTTTTGGGATTAAGGAAGTAGAAGATGTCATTCATAAGTACTATGAAATGCGATCTTAAAATCAACCGATCTCAGTAATAGCCCATGGAGCATTCAGTGTAGACTGCTGCTTGCTATAACCCATTTCGTCCTCTTCCGCAATAACCTTGCTTTTGCAGAGGGTGACGATTTCTTTAAAATCAAAGTGACTCTCTAAAGGATAACATCAACAATGCCCAACAAATATTAATGCGTGCACTTCACAGCATTCCTCTTTTAGCA
>NZ_LNYE01000023.1:157901-248448 GCF_001467695.1 Legionella gratiana | reverse complement strand
GCATTGAATTGATATGATTTGATGAGTCAGATTTAAAGAGCTGGTAGGTCGACTTATCGTTTTGCATGAACTGAAATAGCTCTTAGTGATGCTTCATAAATAAATGTTACCGAAGAGTTTTTCGTTGCCTCATAATTCATGTTACCGAACAGAGACATTATTAATATAAATATCCTCTAAAAATATCCTAGCGAGGTGAAGGGGCCGGTAATGAGGCCCCTTCGATTGTATCCTCACGGCATTGCCGTCCCCGGCTGTACCGTATATTATTTATAGCATAAATTTTTATCATATTTATTGTTTATTAACCTAAAAATACGATCTACTTTCTTCTTTATAATAGTTCTTAATTCAAAAGGATTAAGAGTATTATAGATTTTCTGAAGTTCTTCTTTTTTTGCTTTAGAAATATATTCTGATTTCATTAATCGTTGATAGGGTGTGCAGGGTTTGTCATATTTTTTAATGATTTTCGCATCAACTCTCTGTTTTTCAATGAGTTTTGTATTGGGAAGAAAATAATTGTTCATTAATGAGACTTCATTTCTATATAAATCATTCATTAATTCAACAACCTCTTTTTTATCAAATCGTTCATAGCCAAATAACTGGCGAACATGAGTCCAGTTTTTCTGCTCTACGTGGGCATTATCATCGCTATGATAGGGTCTTGAACGTGTCAATTGAATGTATCTAGGCCGTTCTGCGTGAGTAAAATATCGAATTAAGTGCCAATTTAAAAACTCATTTCCGTTATCTGAATCGAATCCTAAAATATCAAAAGGCAGGCTTTTTTCAATATCTTCTATTTGAGTTAATACACCTATTGCTCCTTTGTTCCATACGGCTCTATTTTCAGTCCAGGTGGTGCATATGTCCGTCATTGTTAAACTCCAGGCGAAATCTCCTGCTAATGACGAACCACAGTGAGCTACTGTATCCGCTTCTAGAAAGCCAGGTTTTTCCTCATTCCATTGATCTGTTTTTATGGGAATATGCTTTTTTAAAATCGTACCGGGTTTTGTCCCACTTAAACCTCGTTGCACCTTAACTCCTGCTTTAGATAGCATGCGATCGATAGTGGATGCGCTCATACCAAGTAGCCCTTCATAAATCTCTGGGGCAAGATCATCATAAGCACTGCTGTAGTAAGGTAACCACAAAGGCATCGCTCTTTCTAAACGTTTCCCACATAATTGGTCTGTTGCCAGCCAGATGCGCTTTAGAGGCTCTAAATAAAGCTGCATTGAATAACGTTCTTTACGACCTCGTTTCGATTTCGTCTCTTTCTTAGGCTGTTTTCTTTGATTTAACACTCTTATCGCATGCTTCTTGTGATAACCACTTATCGTACATAATTCTTCTAATAGTGCACTTTTTTCGCGCCTATTCGCTTTTTGATATTTCTTAATCACATTATCCAAATAAAGATCCATCGAAAGCTTCCCCATTCTAATGTCCCTTTTCTTCCTTCGGTAACATTATTTATGAGGCAACGAATCTAAAAATTCCTATTTTGGGTAACATTTTTTATGAAGCAATGCGGCATTCCTCTTTTAGATTGATTTATTATCTTTTTGATGATATAATGTTCAGCTCATGCGTTCGTCTGTTTTCCAAGGAGTACAGTGATGTGGTTTACTTTTGCGATTTCTGCTGCCATTTTATGGGGATTCAATTACGCATTAGCTGAAAAAGTATTACGCAGCATATCACCCGTTACGTTATTAGCATTGGAAATGATCATTGGCGCTTTATTATTTACCGGTATTTCGTTTTTTACGACAATGAAAAAAGACGTTCAAGTTTTGGCTGCTGATGCCGGTCTTTTATGGTTAACAATCGCAGAGATTGCCGTTCTTCTTCTTGCAAGTTTTTTCATTGCCACATCAATTAACCTGAAAAATGCCACAATCGCAGGGATATTGGAATTAATTTATCCCTTATTTACCATTATTTTTACTTGGTTTTTATTTAATGAAACTCATGTAAATTCCTCAGTCATCATTGGTGGTTTTTTAATTTTCGCTGGAGTAATAATCATCAGCCTCTCCTAAAAAATATGGACTTAGCTACTATCACATATGCAAAGTCCACTAATCACTGAGGCTTGGGAATGCTACTCATATCCTCTAATTGCTTCATTGGCTTATGCGAAAAAAAAGAACCCAAATAACGTAACACTGACGAGCGAGTAGAACTCGATTCGACTTCTTTTTTTTCTACTTCTATGGTTTTCAGCGGAGGACAGACACTATCCTGCACCATTCTAAATCCTGAAAAAATACTTTTTAGAACTAGAGGTAAAAGACTCAGCATAATGATCATACTGGTCAAATTAGTAGACTCATTAAAAAAAGCATAATTGACAAAGGATTGGAAAACAGCAATTGTCAAAGCAATTGCCATAGTATTGGAAATCAACCTTGAAGCATTTATATTTCGATTATCCATAGGCAAATCGGCACTTTCATTAATTTCATAAAATGAAATCCACAACCATAATAAATCAAAAACAACACTATACCAATGCTGCTGATTCATTTCTGTAACATCCGCGCCCACAGTTTTAGCCAAATCAAAAGTCATTTTTCCACTTTTAAGTGCCAAGGCCATTGTTGGTTTTTCTTGTGAATTTGCTAAAGGAGCAAATTGTTGTACAAATAAACTTTTTGGAAGATTAATATCAAAAAGCTCATAGAACGATTTTTGAGAACCAAACAATCTTCGTAACTGTTCTTCACTGATATTCGATAAAGAATCGACTCCAGGGGCAAAAGTACCATCATCTGACTGATGTGCGATTACCATATTCGAATTTCTCATCATCATCACATCATTGGTGCCATCACCATTCGCGACTACAAAATACTGATGGTCCTTAAGATAACGAGCAAGCATCCCTTTACTCTCTGTACTCATTTCTGCAAAAATAATTACAGGACGCTTCGCCTGCTCTCTATCCATTAGTTTCTGAAATTGTGCCAAGATTGCTTCATTAATACCTGAAAATATGACTGTCGAATCGGCTGGACAATTTTCTTCGTTTAAAAAATCAAAAGTATTTTCTTTAATTTCCTTGGCACAAATAGTAAGAATGTTCTTTGCATTTTTCGGACATAATACCTTGGCAATATTTTCAGCAGCCCTAGCAGTATCACCGGTAGCTACAAATACAGGAACAGATACTTCTCGACATTGCTCGATAAATTTTTCTGCTCCCTTTTTTACGGGATTATCAATAATAAAAGTGCCGTAATACATCAAATTTTTAAGTAATGTCGGTCTTTTTAAAAGATACTGTTCAATTTCCTTTTTATCATCCTTATCCATTAATTCGTGCAAAGCAGCAAACTCATCTGCACGGAGTTTACCTCGAGCAATACACCAATCTCGGGATAATACTTCGGTACGGCTTTGCATCATAGCATAAGCTTGCAACACAGGAGTTTCCTTAAATGCATCTTGATTAGGAACCCCACAAAAGACAAGAAAATAATTCAGACCTTCCTGAACTAAGCTGAAACGACCCCCAAACGTACGATATAAACCTAAATGAAATGTCTCCATTTCTTTCTTCTTGTCTTTAATTGTAAGTACTTTTTTAAAATGATTAGTCCCATAAGTAGTCACTTCCAAGACTTGTTGATTGTTCAACAAAGATTTGAATAGATCCAAGACAGCATGCTCTTCGGGCTCTAATTCTTTTTTATTGTTTGTAAATGCCTCACAAAATACCTCAAAAGACTCAAGCCATTGTATTTCTTGTGGTAAAAGCAAGTTCTTCTTCTCTTTCAATACCCGTTGCACATCAGGAGTCATATCTGTAGTCCATAAACCTAATACATCCATTCGAGTCGTAGTAAGAGTTCCTGTTTTATCTGAAATTACAACGACACCGTTTGGAAATCGGTCACGATAATATCCGCCCAATGCATTACATAAATCCACGACCCGAAGTGCATCTATAGTCTCTAAAGGTTGATCTCCTAAATTATTATTTAATGTTTTCATCAAGCGGCTGTTTACTGTTTCCCTTAAAAAAGCCTCAGAAAAAGGAATCATCGTGTGAAAAAGTGTAAACATAAGTTTTATTGTTTCCGCAGGCATTAAAGTAATATCCCTTTGCAAAAAAGCGGCCATAATGATGGAGCCTAAAATAGAATATAAAACGCTTCTTTGTTTACGTTCCGCAACAATTTCATTAATCACAGCCTTTTTTTCATAATTACTATTTAATAAAAGCTCTTTTTCGGGTTTAACTTGAATAAAAATAGTATCATTACCGTATAAATTTAACTTATCCCCTACCAATACCCCTGCCTGTTTACCGTCTCTAACTGCGTGTAAGTCTACTTTCTTATAGTTTGAAGTAAAATCGGGTTTGGTTTGATGTTCGATCCAAACATCTTCACCATTTTGCGCTTTAAGATTTACACTAAATTTTTTTTGCTCTAATGCCTGAGTGAAATTTCCTTTCTCATCACGTTTTAAGGCAAGAAGTTCCCCAGATACTGGCACACAAGCCAAATCAATGCTGCTGTCACAATAAACCAAATCCCCCGTACGTAATTGATATCTAGGAATACTAACAAACATTGGTCCATTTGATGTAAATCTTAAAACTTGATGCAACTTATGATTATATTCATAATCATGATCAAGCTTTTCTTGCTGCACACTCATTTTTTTTAAAGTAGATGGCGCCAAATCAGCTAATAATGCAGGTAAGTTACGAAATTTCTGGATTATTTTATCGGCATGACGAATATTGTGGGAAATCAATCCCAATTGAAAGGTACGAGAACTCACCATAAGCTCACTGGCAATAAAATGATTGATTTGAAAATATAAATTCGATATTGGAGTAAGTCCCCCGGAAATAATGGCTGTATCTGAACGTTGTGCCCCTCGATTGTATTGAAATCGAATAAGAAGTTCTTGTGCTTTTTGCGCAAGATAAGAAATGCCACTTGGAACCAACAATGCACTCGTTCCAAGTGATGCAATTAATGAATATTCATCAGATACCGCATTGTTTAATAAGAAAGCAGTTCCTCTAAAAACAGAACTGTACATATAGATTATTGCCATTACCTCACTGGCTACAGCCAGAGACATTTCGGCTTGAGATGTAAATTTTTTATCTGTAATACGGTTTAAAGCACAATAACCTAATAGGGCTGCCCCAAAAATAAATTTAAAAATAAAATCATATTCTGGACTCCCCATTTGATATTCACTCATATACTGAGTGAGGTAATGACCAAGAACTAATGCAGCCCCAGAAGAAATCGTAGGCCAAATATATTTTTTAAAGCTACTCCAATCCATAGAGTCTAAAGAAAACGTCATCGCTAAAGTATGATACAGTTCTTTCACGCGCGTAGAAAAAAAATTTCCTATTCCCTCTACAGTACTTCTTAAATAAAAAGTGCGATCCGGCTCGATACGTTGCACCAATTGAAACGGTAATGCTCTATTTTCTTTAGGATTTGTTTCATGTGAATTTTTTGAGATAGATTTTAATACCTTCATGTCGTAAATCCCTTTAATCGCCCATAAGATTTTATTGGATATTTAGATACCATCTTGATAATTAACTTATCCATATAAAAGGTTCAAGAGAATTTGAAAAAATAGTTATAAAGAGGATAAAATAACTCATGAAACAATTTAGATTATTGCTCTATACCTATTTACTTTATTCTCCATTTGAACTCAAAAAGAAGGAAGAAGTCTTTTCCTCAATAAACTATCTCTTAGTCCCAAGTTAAAACTTCAGAAGGTATTCGGCTTGGAAATAACAAATTCCATTTTGTCATCGATAGCAAATGGTTGACCAAACCCAATTCGCATATAATAAACGCACTTTATACAAAACATTATCTTTAATTAGTTTAAGTACGTTTGATTTGGAGAAAAGATGAACAAAGATCTCATTAATTTAGCTAGAGGTATGCTTGAATTTAGCAAAACAACGAATGCAGTAATTCAATCCTCCAAATCGATTAGTACTTGGGTTAATCATGCAACGGTACAACACTACATCAATGGATTAACTAAACCATTTAAAATGCTCGTGGACCTTCAGATGGAACAATATAATAAAATTGCGAGTTGTACACCAATTACCCCGGAATTTAACGAAGAATATTTAAATCACTGTGATGATGAAGAAGAATTATTCGATAAAATCAATGCGTTTATTGCACATTTATTAATAAGAGTCAATGCAGAGTTCGGCACATCATTTCTTGAGCCAAGTAAAATGATTGGCGTTTATTATGAATCAACCATGAAGTTATTTCAGCCATCTCTCGATGAGTTCAAAAAATCAATAAAATATAATTCAATATTGGATGGACTGATTCATCCCATGCAACATCTACTAAAAATGCCACTGCTGCTTAAAGAATGGAAAAAATTTAATCATCCTAAGGTACATTCACAAGAAATCCAGCAATTAGAGGACGAACTGAAACAATATGCAGAAAATGCAGATAAGAGCACCGCATTATTCCACTCGATTTGTACCCATGTTCTTGAAGAAACATTTATCCATAGGCTTCATGAACTATGCTTGATACTTAGCAAATCACTGCAAAAAAGAAAAGGAGAACCTTCTACAGGGATAGTCAAAGCAGGATTAGTTATTGGAGGTAAAGCCATTAAAAATTCAAATCAATTTATTGAGGCTCTTAATACAATAATCAATAATGATGCTGAAACTGTAGGAAATAAAATAAATAATGTGTGTGATTTATTATTAAAAGTCATTAATAAGTTATCCAAACGATTAACATTGCTGCATCCTAGCCATACTTTAGTCGAAACAAAGAGTGCCATGGAAGATTTAATCAATAAAATAAATACAGATATTAAAAATATAGCGGTTATTGATCCCTTATTTGCCGGTTGCTCATTGACGTTAGAACCAGTGAAAATATTCGCACTTATTGGGATGGAACAACTTACGAATAAGCTTCATCACAATATTATGTCCACCCAAATTGAGAGAGTTCCCTATTATTGAGTGGATAATCTCTTGTGACAATTAGTAATAAGTAAGATAAGAAAGTTATTTTTTTTGGCAAAATTCAGTAATTATCGATTATAATTGTTACTAATAAGGACCGTAGGGATAATAAGCATGGGCAAAAAAACTAAAGAATTATCATCAAAACATCATAAAAGCCCTTTATGCCGTATCAACAAGCCTACAGCCGCTTTAAAAAATACCAAACAGACTTACGAACGAATTGCTTGTGTATTTCAGGGAGGCGGTGCATTAGGAGCCTATCAAGTAGGTGCATTTCGTGCCATCCACAAAAAAGGATACCATCCTGATTTTCTGGCAGGAGTCTCAATCGGATCCATTAACAGTGCAATTATTGCCGGTAATCCAAGAAACAAGCAAATTGAAAAATTAGAATTGTTTTGGGACACTATTGTGCCCAAAATATGGACCGATATGCTTTATAGTGGAGAAATTCCAAACTTTTTACATCATCTACACAATCAATTAGGGGCTATGCATACAGTCTTCCATGGCCTGAAGGGTTTTTTTAAACCCCGACTTTTTCCACCAACCTCCATAACTTATGATACCCCTGATAAACTCAGCTATTATGATACTTCCATTCTCAAACAGACATTAGAAAATTTAATTGATTTTGATCGTATTAATGATAAAAAAATAACTCTGTGTCTTGGAGCAGTCAATTTAGCATCTGGTGAAATGGAGTTTTTTAATAATCAAAAAATGATCATCACTCCAGAGCATGTCATGGCAAGCGGAGCGCTTCCTCCAGGTTTTCCAGCAATCAAAATTGGTAATGATTATTACTGGGATGGCGGTATCTATGCGAATACACCTCTTGTGACCGTGCTGGATGCCTTGCCAGAACTGGATACGTTATGTTTTGTAGTAGACTGTTTCAGTCTACGCGGACGATTACCGCAAACCATGGATGAACTTGAGGAGCGGCAAAAAGACATTCGTTATGCCAGCCACTCACGACGACTCACCAATGTATATACCAGCCGTCAAAACTTGCAGGCAGCTATACAGTTTTTAGGGGAAAAATTAAGTCCTGAAGCCAAAAAAGATCCTGAAGTTCAGAAAATACTGGAGTTAGGCCATAGCAAACATTTCAGTGTGGTGCATATTATTTATCGCGGCACTCCTTTTGCCCATTCGTTCAAAGATTATAATTTCGTGCGCTCAGCAATTAATTATCGTATGAAAATAGGCTATGAGAATGCAATGGATATTCTTAAAAATCCTGACTGGGAAAACAAATCCAGTAAAGCTTTGGCTTGTTCCATTTACGGTGTACCACCCGACTATTTTGAACAACATTAAGGCTTCTTTTCAAACTCACTAAAAGACTGGCATTGTTGCGTGGATACTCCTAATAATCATAGGTGGGGGCCAAGGTCCAACCTACAACTTTATCCATACAACAACACCAAAGACTCGAAAGTATAGCTTACTTATATGTGAGTATCATAAATTCTATAAAAATAAACGATACTCACAATAAACTGATTAGGTATTTGGATTTACAGCAAGACCTGATGCTCCGTTAATTGTAGCACTACCCTGGGTACAGTTGTTAAGATCCCCATTATTATTCAGATCACAACTAGTTACCGTATTTGGAGTAGTTACATACAATTGAGGTTGATTATGACCTGCAACGATCTTTTCACCGAAAGCAATATTACTTCCGAAAACTATTCCATTCCCATTAATAGGAAAAGAAAGGCTACAGTTCATCGGGGATGTACTAGGATTACATTGGAAAATATTTCCTTTACTCTGATCACCATCTTGATTGCCCACAACATAAAGATAAGTATTAGAAGGATCAAGAACTAGATTACCGAAGAACCAATTGCTAAAATTCAAAGTCATTGGTCTTGGGATACAACTATTAGTTACAAAATCACACTCAAAAATCCCATCTATTAAGGTGCCAGCGATGAAACTATTATAGCTCACATAAGCCTTTTGATTACTCGTGTTGAGCGTTATTCCAGGGGCAACAGTACCCGGATCAAAAGCAATGATAGGATTACAATTAATAAAGAATCCAGACGCACTATCTACATCGCAAGAATAAAGACTTGATGAATTAGCAGGCGGTGTAATATTGGTTGTAAAATAGGCCTTTCCATTATTGTTAAGAGCCAAACTCAACAAAGAGTATGGCCAAGTTGTTGGAGTGGCTGAGGTGCATCCAGTCAAATCACCTTGTGAGGTTATATTACATACAATAACAGGAAGTGGCTGGCCCTGGCTATCAAACTGAACCAAATAAGCTTTATTACCTGTAGAATTAATAACTATTTGAATAATCGATTGGGTAAAATTATAGTCTCCTGTTGGTTGGCATGCAGTATTAAAACTTCCATTAGTAATAGTACAACGGTTTACATAAGGAGCTGTTGATGCACCTACGAATGCAAGAGAACTCATTGTATTGTTTGTAACGATAATACGTACAGGAACACCAGATGCAGTATTACTTCCCGAAATAGTTACAAAGATATCCTCTGCTACGTTACCTGGCAAAAATCCAAAAATACAACTTTGGTTTGCCGGTAATGTATTGGTACATGTGGTACTAGAAGCTACAGTTATCTGACTGCCTGCGGGGATCAAAGCAGTCAAACCTTCAACCGCAGTTGTAGCAGATGTATTTTGTACTGAAACCTGGCCAGAAGTACCATTCACAGTGAGGTTTAATTGATTTGGATTAACCGTAATCGTAGCTTGGCTGGCGGATGACACATTAACGGTTACTGGGACTGCTGCTGTGACATTGCTTCCCGTTATTTCTATGGTAATGTGCTCTACTGTATTACCTGGAAGAAATGCAAAGATACACGATTGATTCTCGGGCAGTGTATTGGTACATGTAGTATGACTAGGATCTACAGTTACCTGACTGCCTGGTGGTATCAAAGCAGTCAAACCTTCAACTGCAGTTGTAGCAGACGTATTTTGTACTGTAACCTGTCCAAAAGCACCATTCACAGTGAGGTTTAATAAGTTTGGATTAACAGTGATACTTGCTATTGGCCCACTGACTTTAGTCACTTGTAAATGTTTTCCGGGGCTAGTAGGTTGGTAACATTGATTTGGATTTGGTGCCCCATTAGGGCTCTTCTGACAAAGAGAAGGACCACCAGAAACACCATTTGTTGGCAAGGCACTGCCTGTAACAGTTAATACCAAATCACAAGTCCCCTTCCCTTTAACATCACAAGGAGCGGTTTGGCTTATTCCCTGAATGGGTTCGATAACTAAACTATGTGGTTTAGAAGAATGATTTTGAACAATATACTTAATTGTTGCGCTTCCCGTGCTACTTACATTCACTACGGGTGGAAAATTATCATCAGGTGTAAATGTCCATAAAGGAGCTGCTGCTTGCGCTATTGTTACCATAGAGAGTAACAATACTCCAGTGATTATTTTATTTATTGATATCTTTTTCATACCCATGTCCTTATGAAAATATGTACGATTTTAAAAAAATAGATTTCTGTGTCGATCTAGTTCTGGGTAAAAAATTTTCGTTTTTGGCTCCATTTCCCAAAACCACTCCTGCACTAATGGTACTATCCTAGATTGTCGCGCTAATGCTACGAACCCATGGTACTGGGCTAATAAATCACTAGCTAAACTATTTCAGAACAACCCCAATGATAGAGGATCTTTTTCATTAATGCCCTCCGTCCAATCCAGCAAAAATAGCTTATCAATTGTTTTTGATGACCAATATAACTCTATCTGCAGCTAAGGCATTAATCATACTACTCTAAAGTTGTGTAAATTCAAATAAGCAAAAAATGACAACTAATTTTACTCCATAATTGTTGGGTAGATTGCCCGCACTCTAATGGTTTTTTAGATAAAAGCGATCAAGCTAATTTAGCATCAACTTGTATCGATACACGTAGATTTGACCAAGTTGATAGAGCGCTTTAGCATGCTACAAAAGTTATATTCTCTGCTGCGAATCACCTCTTACTCATTTTACAAAATAAGGTTTTTAGACTATTACTAAATTACAAAAGCAACGGAATACAGTTTGAATCATAATGAAAAAATGGATTGGACTTTTCTTATCTCTAGTAGTGCTTATTTTTATTATTTATTACGTCATGGGTTTTATGGTGAAAAATACCCTGAATAACGTCATCAATACAATTCCCCAATCTTCTATAATGAGCGTTCAAATTGATAAATATCAACGTGGCTGGTTTTCATCTAAAGCCCTATGGGTATTCAGAATGCATATACCTGAGCAAACAATTACAGATAAAAATAATGTTCCCAAAACGGAGCCTCCTCTTGATTTTGAAATGACGCTACCTATCACAATCAAACATGGCCCTATTCTCTTTACAAATAATGGAGTACGTTTTGGAGTTGGCGCAATTACAACTCAACCTGAAACTCATTATGGAGTATTCATCAATTATTTAAACCAAATCATTATAAAATACGATCTCCCCTCTTTTAAGATACATGGTAAAGAAACATCCAATAATAACGAATTTCAATTCAATTGGATGGGATTAAGCGCTTTAGTCCGTTTTTCTTCAACTGTAGATAATCTAGATAGCTATTTAAAACTCTATGGCATTGATGGCTCTGCCAATGACACTCATTTCAAAATAGGCAGAATAACCCATACATTTAACTCAAAACGTATTCAAGAATGGTTATGGGCTGGTCAATCCCATGTTACTATTTCTTCTATTTTCATAAATTCAACCAATCAAAGCATATTTAATTTAGAGAAATTTGATTTTATATTGGATTCTGATGTCACCAATGGGACATTAAACTTTGATTACACACTTTCATTACAAAAATTATTCGCCAACAATCAAAACTATGGTCCGATTCTTATGACATTAAGTTTAAAAAACTTAGATCCAGAAGCTATGGCCAAGCTCAATAAACAAACATTCAGTATGTTGCAAAACAATGATTCTAATCTTGTGGCATTGGGCTTCGCTACTGAATTACCGAAACTACTTCGCAAAGGACCTGTATTAGAACTTTCTGAAATGATTATCAATTTACCTGAAGGGAAAGTTGTAGGTAATTTTAAAATATCACTGCCACAAACAGAGATAAATGACTTATCGAAAGCGATGCAACAAGCTCAAGGCCAAGGCTATTTTAAAGCACCTATTGCAGCAGTCAAAAAACTGATGATTGCCTCAATTAAAAGTAATCTAAGTCGCCAAAACAAAGAACAGACATCTCAAAATCCGGCAACACTACCGCAATCCCTTGTAACTCCGACACCAATTCCAACTAATTTAGATTTAGATGAGGAGGCGAAGAATCAATCTGAAAAAATATTACAAAAATTATTAGAAAAAGGTTTCTTAAAAATTGAAGATAAGGATTACGTACTTCAGTTTAAATTAGAAAACCAACAAATTATTGTGAATGGAAAACGATTTACTCCCAATATGCTGCACTAAGTTTCGTCCTCTTGTTTCATGGAGCAACTCGCACAGCACATAGTGGTCATTTTAAATTAAATTTCTACGCTATAATTGATAAAAGACATGCTCAAGGATGCAGTAATGAATCTTACTCGAGAAATCATCAATAAAGCCGTAGAAGCAAAAATCATTACCCAAAAGCAATCAGAAGAACTTATTGAATTTATTAGAAAACAACCCGGTCAAAATAAAGGATTTGGGTTAACTAATGTTCTTTATTATTTAGGAGGATTGATAGCAATTAGTGCAATGAGCTTATTTATGACTTTAGGTTGGGAACTTTTTGGAGGTTGGGGAATATTATTCCTCTGCATCTGTTACGCCATATTAGGATTATCCTTATCAGATATTTTTAACAAAAAAGGGTTTATCGTTCCAGCTGAAATCTGCGCCACATTTGTAATATTTCTTAGCCCATTGGCGATTTACGGACTTCAAAAAGGAATGGGGTGGTGGCCTCCAGATGATACTGTTTTTCGTGAATATAATTATTATATAAAATGGCATTGGATCTTTATGGAGCTAGGTACTCTTGCTGTTGGCATTATTATGGCGTGGATTTATCGCTATTCATTCATGGTTATGCCCATAGCAATTACATTATGGTATATGTCCATGGATCTTACTGCCATGCTTACAGGCGGAGAGAGTTCTTTTGAACTTAGTGCTAAAGTTTCTATGTATTTTGGATTAATTATTATATTTATTGGGTTTTGGGTCGATCTTCGATCGAGACAGTCTGAAGATTTTGCTTTTTGGTTGTATATCTTTGGTGTACTTACATTTTGGGGCGGCTTAAGCGCACAACATTCAGACTCTGAACTGTCTAAATTTATCTACTTATGTATTAATCTCTTACTCATTTTAATCGGAATAATTTTAAGTAGAAAAGTATTTACTGTTTTTGGTGGAATTGGAGTTTGTTTTTATTTAGGACATCTGGCTTATGATATATTTAAAGACAGCTACCTCTTCCCTATAATTCTTACTGTAATTGGATTAGGTATTATTTATCTAGGCATACTTTGGCAGAAAAATGAACAGAGAATGACTGCCGCACTACGTAAAATACTACCCAAATCACTGCAGGAACTTTTGCAAGCACGCGATCAATTAATTTAACGTAGCTCGACATAAAAGGGATAGGTAAAATACACTCAAAATTAAGGCATGTTGACAATTCTTCTCCCCGACTACGCGGCACCTACGGTAAGCATGAATTGTCAACACACCCTATGTTGCTTTAATTTGCTTCAAAAAATAATTTTTCCTCAATGATAGCTTTTTTCAAATGAGCAGTTTACATTAGAAAGATATTCATCATTCTGGAGAGTCATTTATCATGATTTCAATGACAACCTATTGGCAACAATTTAAAGAGTGTATTGATAACCTTCAAATGTCGACTCACGATATAGACTGCACAAGACAAATTTCCACTGCCCAAAATTTGATTGCAATTGGATTAACCATAGAAAAACTCGGGCTATTGGAAATCCAACAGGTATCGGATCAATTACATGAAAAAGCAAAACTCTTTCAAAATGAAATTTTCTATACTACTAATAACCACGAATATACATTTTATTTACCAAAAATAACCAATGCCCAAAGCTTTATTTTTGCCATTATCTATTATCAACATTTGCTCAATTATCAGAATGTAAGTTATCAAGGGTCTATCAATTGGTTTCGACAAAAAGTCATTGATGCCATGAATCAAAAAAAAATCACCACGGCGATTCAAGCACAAGCCTTACTTCAAGAAATTCGTCAATATTACCAAAAACAAAATTTAAATGTTGATGAACTCTTATTTTTAAAAAAAGAGGAAGAATCCATAAGCGAGTATACTTCAAGACTCGTAAAAACGTTTAATTGCCCGGTTGAACAGCCCCAAAATGAAACAAAAGTCCATTTGCCTCCACTCGATGAGATAACCACTCTCAAAAAATCACTTGAATTTTTAAACCAAAAATTGAATCAGTTAAAAATTAAAGCGGACTTAATTGATCAAAAATTATCTGTTTTTAAACAAGCAAAACGAGACTATCTTCAATTAACTAATGAATGGAAAAATAAATGGTTTATCACTAAGGCCTTTTATTGGTTCCTCTCATTATTTATTGAAGTACCTGAGATCAACAATTTAAAAGCAGCACATGCACATCTCATTCACACAAAAAATGATTTAAATCAGGAACTTAAAAACAGATCTCCCAAAGTATATTGCGCAAAATTACAAAAGCAGCTGCGAAAATTAGAATGTGAGCAAGTCAAAATTAAAAGTGAAATTACCCTAAAGAACGAAATACAACAAAAAAAACATACGCCGACACTTACATTGCTTTCTCATAAAGAATTAGAAAAAAGTGTTGAGTCTAAATCTGAGATTAAAGAGGGAGATGATTCCTCTTATTTAGAAACGTCCTCCAACAATGATTATTATGGATTTTTTAAAAAGAATCTACCCAGCAGATATACGCTACAAGCTATTGCTGTAGGTGCTGCAGCTATTGCAATTCAGAATTTATTATAACATGCAAAATAGCCTAGATAATCAATTAACGTGAGTTCGACATAAAAGGCATTTCTATGCTTTTTATGTCGCTAAACGAATCCCGTAAAATGCGCAGCAATTTCTATGTTTTTTCTAAGTTTATGCTCTCTCGTATTCGTTCAGGCAATGGCGTCAATTTAAGGACGAATCTTCGCCTCTTGACGTATCGCCACCTCCACGAAAGCAGAAGGTGACATTCTTTCGAAAACTTAGAGTTGATCCGAAACCTCATCCTTTCCTGCTGAAGTTGGCACCATTGCATGAATGCTTACGCCCTGGTCTTAATGTAAGGTCAATGTAGTTGCTGCTTTTTGTTGTTCTGAAAAATCAGTTATTAATTCCTGCCGCTGTTCACTTGTTAAAAGATCCCAGTATTGGGCGGTAGAAATATGACTAAGCTCATGTCTTATAGGTTGACTCGTTTCAGATAAATACTGCCTAAACTGGAACAGGATACTTTCTTAGCCGACGCTTGATATGCCTCAAATAATTTTTCTTGTTCAACAAGCGTTCTACTATTCCAATAGCGAGGATAGTAGGATTGTCAACAGCCCTTATCTACAAGTTGTTGATTTATTCATATACTCTAACAATCTACTTTCAATTCCAGGAGAAGTATAAGAACACTTATTGCTCGATTGTATCACACCGTTAATAAGATTTACCAAAAAATTAACCTTCTGTGACTCAGAAATATCAGTTGCTAATACTTCTCTGGTAATTCCTGCAAATACTTCAGATAAAACAGAGGCGCTTTTTCCTGGTTTTTTTCCATTCGAGTATGTATCAATAAGCCCTTTACTCACACCATTAAGCGCTGAGGCAATCATAAGTGCATTTTGATTAGAGACCACCATCCCAGTATCCTCATCATTTTCTTTAAGTACACTGCCTTTAGTTTTTGGTGGAGCAGAGAAAAAACTTATTTTTCTCTCTACAGGAGTTAAGGTCTCTATAAGAGGAGTATGTTTTTCTACGGAAATTGTAGGCTGTTTAGGCGGATGACTTCTTTTAAAATTAACTTCTAACCAATTCACTAAGCGGGAAGGATCGTCGACATGAATGCAATACTCACTATGATCACACTCCTCAATAATATTTTTTCCCTGTGAAATCCGAGCAACATGCTTTGGAACAACAAGATATTCTTTTGTTGCTTCAAAAGGCTCTAAAATTTCACCGGGATAAACCACAAAATTGTAACCTAATGAAGCTGCTAACCACATCACTGCGGGACTTTCTTCAATAAGATAATCATGGGAGCGATGCCTCCATAACTCTTCATTACCGTCTTTGCTATGACGCTTAACAAAATCCTCTTGTGTCCTATTAATAGATTCTTTAAGACCCTCTACTGAATCATAAAGCTTTATTATTTCACTAATTTTTTCTTGGCTCGTATTTTGAATCCATGTTTGCCAACGAACTATTTCGAAATTTTTTCCTTGTTTATCAGCTAAATCATTAATAATGGCAATTATTTCATCAACTGATTTTTCAGGATAATTATCACGAAATTGCTCGATGCTCATATCTAAAGGAGCTAAAAAAGCACCTAGATTAGTTAGAAAATAATCATCACCAATCGTAATGGCTTCTTGTTTCAGCTCTTCCTCATCTGATTTAGTAGAGGTCAACTGCTTGATATTATGCCAATAAATTTCATCAGCGATTAAGAACGTTGCTTTTCCTTTCGCGCCAGAATAGTCAATAGGAGTTTGATGTGTTGCAACAGCTTGTTTCACAATAGCGCCTAAATATTCGCCTGTGCAATATTCATTTCCTCGAATGCTCAGCAAAACTAAATCCTTTGTAGTTTTTAATGAGGGAAAAAGGCTTTTCTCTTTTCCATCAAAACTCGCGGTTATAATTTCACCGTCTTTGGGGCCTCTAACTTTTGGCATTATATAATCCTCAGCTTTTTTAATAAGCTACGCTCATAATTCATTATCTGTATTATATTTATTATTTATTATTTATTATTTATTTAATCTACATTAATTAGATTCAATTCCTTAGGCAGATTTATAATTTTCATCAAGATTATTGCATAGTTTAAATCAATTTGCAAAAAATATAACCATTTTTTCATAATTAGTTTATAATAACCAATATCTAAACTTAGAGCCCAAGAATTTTTAGCTTCTCTTTACTATACTCATAACGTAGAGAGCCCATTAATATATTGCTACGAGGCTTAATTGAAATACTATTTATCTATAATGCACTCTAAAATGCATTTTCCTAATATCTAGTACGGTGAAAAATGGATTCAAAAAAAATAAATGAATTACAAAAAATTATTGATGAAAAAAATAATGAAATTCATCAACTGATTTCAAGTCTAGAGGAAGAGCGATCAAAGTTTAAGAACGAGTTACAAGCAGTTCATGATTATTACGAAAACATCATTGCCTTAATGCCAGGACATGTCTATTGGTTAGATAAAAATAACGTTTTTTTAGGTTGTAATGATTTGCAAGCTCAAAATGCACAATTAAAATCAAGAAAAGATATTGTGGGAAAAACAAATTATGATATGCCTTGGAAAGATCAAGCTGAAGAGCTCAATAAAGTTAACACGCTAGTGATGGAAACAGGCATACCCCATACTGCAGAAGAATATGCGGTAATGGTTAATGGAATGGGCATTTATTACTCACAAAAGGTTCCTTTACGCAATCAAAAGAATGAAGTCATTGGTGTTTTAGGCATATCCCTAGACATAACTGAACGTAAAAAAATGGAAGTCGCTCTACGTCGCGCCAAAGAAAATGCAGAAGTTGCCAATCAAGCTAAAACTGAATTTATCGCCAATATGAGCCATGATATTCACACCCCCTTAAGCGGGATTGTTGGCATGTCAAAACTCTTGGAGGAAAAAGAACAAAATCCAGAGAAAAAACAATATGCACGTTGGATTCATGAAAGCGGTGAACAATTATTGGAGTTACTCAATGGCGTGATGGAAATTGTAGCCACAGATAATCTAAGAGAAGATGATGTTCATGAAGAATTATTTGAGTTACGTAAAAATATTCAAGATATAGCCCATCTGGTGCAACCTACTCTGCAAATGAAAAAAATTCAATTGAACATTGAAATTGATGAAAATGCACCCAACACCGTAATCACTGATGCTACAAAAATACATAGAGTACTCTTAAATCTTGTAGGCAATGCCATTAAATTTACCGATAATGGCGTTGTTACCATAAAAGTAGAAGTACTCTCACTCGAAAATAATTATGCACAGCTTCGGTTTAGTATCATTGATACAGGTATTGGTATCCCTTCCGAATTACAAACCAAAATTTTCGATCGTTTTTTTCGGGCTATTCCTTCTTATAAAAGTACTCATAGCGGTTATGGAGTGGGTTTACATATTGCGCAAAAATACTTAAGCCTGTTAGGAGGGGAAATAAATTTGGAAAGTGAAGTCGGAAAAGGTTCAACCTTTTATTTTACGCTTACGATGAAGATTGGCTATAATGATCAATCAATATCCAATACTGTTATTGAATCTGATTTAAAGAAAAATAAAGCTCCTTTTTCACCCCTTATTCTATTAGTTGAAGATAATATTCTTTCTTTGCATATGATTGAAAATATAGTGGAGCAAGCCGGTTATAAGTTTTATTCCGCCATCGATGGAGAACATGCTCTAGAATTAATAGAAACCAATGATTTCGACCTAATCATTACCGACATAGGTTTATCAAGTTTTTCAGGAAACAAGCTTGTTCTAAGTATTCGTGAACTGGAAAATCAATTGCATAAAAAACCCATACCGATTATTGGGCTAACTACAAATAAATCAACCGAAATAGAAAAAGAGTACTTACGCTTGGGCATGAATAAAATACTCAATAAGCCAATCCATTTAAAAGCACTGCAATCAGTAGTTAATGAATTTTTTTCACCTAAAAACAAATAAATTTAGCATAAACTCCACACCATCATCCATAATTGGAAATTCAACCACGTTTTAAGTGCAACAAGTAATTTAATGACCCGTTTTGTATTAGTATCCTAGAGTTTCAAAATAGTTGTTATCAAAAGGATAACAAATCCAGGTCATAGAAGAACCTTTGTAATTTACATCAATAGTTTTAGTATTTAGTGCAGATAATGCCGGTTGCTTATCGATATAACAAACCTGTCTTGCCCCATCCACTATAACATAGTAATAAGAGGTTGTTATTGTGTAATGATTAGGCAAGTAATAAAAATTTCCTTGTTTTTCTAAAATAACTGGATTACCTGTAATAACAATCTTAGCTGCATAGGAGGCTATACTAAGTGTCATAAAAAACGACATCGCGAATAAAAGTGTTTTTTTCATAATAACTTCACTCCTTGAAATAATTTGGTAACTATTGACAAGTATAGAACAATTATTTTTAGGCTAGACCTAGAAAAAGCAGTTGTGTTCATTAAGAGCCAGTTAAGAGATCCAACTAGTTCATGCTTTTTAGCTCACACAGTAGGAAAGTAGGAATCAACTGCTTTTTCTAGGTTAAAATACTTCATTTAGAATATGAGGAACATATGAAC
Source organism: Legionella gratiana (assembly GCF_001467695.1). Classification (GTDB taxonomy): domain Bacteria; phylum Pseudomonadota; class Gammaproteobacteria; order Legionellales; family Legionellaceae; genus Legionella; species Legionella gratiana. The sequence goes on along the minus strand of NZ_LNYE01000023.1, from coordinate 228,785 downwards.
GTACAAGATTGGCTAACAAAACTTATCGCTTTTGATACTACTTCACGCAACTCTAATCTAGCACTTATAGAGTTTCTGGCTAATGCTTTGGATGATTATCAGATAAAGTCGATTATAATTCATGATAATGAAGAGCCTAAAGCCAATTTACTAGCAACTATTCCTGCTCATAATGATCGTTTTGACGGCGGAATTATCTTATCAGGACATACTGATGTTGTTCCTGTAGATGGACAAGACTGGGATAGCGATCCATTCCAAGCCACGCTTAAAGAGGAACGTATTTATGGCAGAGGCGCCTGTGATATGAAAGGCTTTATTGCTGTAGTTATGAGCCTTATTCCACAATTAAAAGCATTGAAACTCGAATTTCCTATACATCTTGCTTTTTCGTACGATGAGGAAATTGGTTGTCGTGGAGCACCTCACCTTATTGATAAAATTAAAATGCTACATTATAAACCCAAAGCCTGCATCGTCGGTGAACCAACATCCATGCAACCTGTCATTGGCCATAAAGGGATACACTCATATCGCTGTAAAATTCATGGGGTAGCTGCTCATTCATCACTTACTTCTGAGGGATGTAATGCCATAGAACATGCCGCATCTTTGATCCGTTTTCTTCGTAATCTGGCGAACGAGTTTAAATTCAAAGGACACAAAGATGAATTATATGACGTACCTTATACTACAGTCTCAACCAATCTTATCCAAGGTGGAAATGCTTATAATATTATCCCAAGCTTATGTGAATTTATTTTTGAAATTAGAAACTTAACCTTAGATAATTCAGATGAAATTCATAAAAAAATAGTGAATTACATAGAAAAGGAATTGCTTCCAATCATGCATCAAGAGCAACCAAATGCCCAAATAATTTTAGAAAACATCGCTAATGCACCAGGTCTAGAGACCCGACCTACCGAAGCAATTGTTCATGCAGCACAATCTATTTGCAACAATCAACAACAATCAAAAGTAGCCTATGCAACAGAGGCAGGATTATTTCAGCAAGCCCAAATTCCTACTATTGTTTGTGGTCCAGGTAGTATCGAACAAGCCCATCGAGCAAATGAATTTGTCGCTCTTGAGCAATTACATCGTTGTGAACAATTTATTATTGAAATGCTAAAATTGCCATTTCTTAAATAACCGATGATAAAACTTAATGATCATTATTAGGTCTATTTGAAAAATATAAAAACTAAATATACAATATACGCTGTTTTTAAAGCCTAAAGAGAAAATCGCATGAAAATTTTATACATACCTTTCCATGAAGAAAACGATTTGGTCCTTTCTGCGATTAATTGGAAAAAAAGGCTTAGCAATGAAAACCTACTTATCATCCAACATGGTCAACCAATTGATTATAAGGTGATTGAAAATAGCGGAGATACAATTACCATCTATGTACTCGCACATGGAATGGACAGCTCTCTTGAGCCCTTTCATTTAGCGAGTAAGGCTAATATTACCAGCACCACAACTAAGCTTGATATTAAAGAAATTGCTGAACGATTCAATTCCGATTTTGTATGTATACATCATAAAATAGTGAGCATTAAGCTTTATTTCTGTAACAATCAAGGAAATCAAAAATCGATTGCCGAACGATTCAATCAAAATTTGACATTATTTACTTCTTCTATTGATTATTATGCAGGTACCCTATTTGCTCCAATGAATGATAAAATAAAATACTCTCTTTTTGATGGTACATGGTATAAAGCAGCCCAAGTTCGTACCACTTTATATCCCCAAATAGCCTCTATGGATTCCGATGTTAGGCTTACTGTTAAGGAACGGTCCCTACTTAAATTTTTAGAAGATGCGAAACAAAAACGCTTTAATACTATGATCCAAAGACAACATAAAGCACGGCAAGAAAGGATCATGAAAAATAGAGCAGAATATACCGAAAAATGCAGATTATCTATGGAAGAAATCCCTGATAAACACTCAAATCACCACTCTTATTATTCAGGATAAAGAAGCAAAAAGTCCTAATAAGTTACTTAAAAAGCAAAAAAAAGACGACTTTTATAAAAATTGTTTACTTTTTTTTCTTTTTCTTAATATTACCTTAATAAATTTTATTTACTATTCCACAAAAGTTTGAATAGAGGTATTTATAATGCAAGAAAAGACAGAAAATAATTCAGGTAATCCAGGGTTTTCTCCCACACCTTATTTTTTAGCTAATTTAGGAGTTAAGACAGCAGCAATCTCTTTTTCTGTCTCTGCTCTTACACAACCATTTCAAGCGCTGCTCACCCAACTTCAGATGAATTCACTTAGTGGAGTTAGTGCAGGATTTTACCGCAGTATGTATCGTGGTTTTATACCTTACGCAATTGCTGGCCAAAAAAGAGGTGCTGTATCGGTAACAGCAAAGCAAGCAAATAAAGAAGTAATTGAAGAAGAGGAAATGGAAATACCTGGTCGTCAGCGCTTTTTAGGAACATTTCTTTTTTCTCAGGCTGATCTACTTATAAGCAATGCTTTAGGTGGAAAATCAAAATTAGAATATGCGGGTATTATTACTAACACAAATTTCAAATGGTCTTTTGCAAATTATTGGAAATTAACTAGCGTTAATTGGGGATCACGTTCTTTTGCAGGATTTGTTAATTTTGCTGCCTTAGGCTTTGTGGGCGATTATATTAGTTCATTTTATAAATTCAATAATGATTTTTATAATAAGTTAGCAGGTGGCTCTACTGCGGGTGTAATCGCAACAATATTCACAACCATTCCTAACTCTTATGCTGACCGAAAAGTTCTGGCATCAACAATTGAAAATGGTCGCTTATTGACTGTATCACCTTTCACAATGTTTAGCCAGGTGAAATCTCATGTCAAATCGGTTGGTATTAAAGAAGCCTTAGGCCATTTTGTGAAGTTTAATTTTCTAAAAGAAGTCGCCGTACGCAGCCCTATGTCTGCTTTAACCTTTGGAATTATTTTCGGTTTGGATGAATTAATGGGGCCTGAACCATTAAAGAAAATTTGGCCTAAAGTAGAAGAAATTGACACTGCACCTACAGAAAAAGGTCCATCAAGAAAAATGTAATCAAATAAAACAAGGATGTTGTTTGAACTCTTTATGAATAATACATCCCATCTTTTCCTTTTAACTCCATCTAAATAGCGTTCGTTCTAAATAAAAGCAGTTCGATATAAAAAATCACTTTATTTTTTATATCGAACCGACGTTAACTATTAATATTTTTAATTGAATAGGGCGGCTATAGATTGCATTCTTTCAAATTTCATTTAGAATCAATGATTGATATTTAATAGGATTTGTTAATTATTAAACAGGAAGGCTATATATGATGTCATTTTTTATAAAAAGTAGTGGTAATGTACTGAAAACCGCAGCAAAAACATCATTAATTGACACAGCCAGAGGCATGTCAGGAGTAGGAATAGTACTTAGTGGTTATTATATTTACAACAGAACGGCTTCTTTATTAAATCAATATAGTTTATTTAAAAATCGCTCTAATAAGTTAGATATACAAGAGGTTCTTGAAAAGGATACATACATTAGTAAGTCTTCATTTTCAGATTAATAATAGTTTGTTTACGGCAGGCTAAGTTGCGCAACTATCTTGATCTGAGATAGTTGGGGCAAATGAGTTTTCGATTTCCATTGAGTGTGAATACGTCATTCCCACCCAGGACTATCAATTAACAGTTTTTGGTGTAGGTTGATCAATACACTAATGCGCCCTTATTAATTTCATTGATAGGCTGTATAGGGATCGAACCTATGACCAAGAGATTAAGAGTTATATGGAATTAATAAACAGTAATAAATTACAATAAATAAAGATAATTAAATCATATGGTTAATTATTTTTTTCATTGGTATATTCTGTAATTTATTGCTCTGAGTGTGCCATCAGTCTAAGGTATCCCCTCATAATTTAGTGAAGTCGGAAAGAGTAAAGATATTTTAAAATAAAAGTTGGCGTACACAGCTATTCATGATCAAATCTATTTTTGCGAAATAAAATATTGAGAAGAATACTATGTACGCGAAGCAATTTTTACACGAAATGCTATCCCCTGTCATTTATGATCATATAAACTTGCATTAGCAATACTTTTTTTGTTTAAGTTTTCATAAACTTCATTAATTTCATCTTCTTTTAAAAGTTGAACATCAAGAGGACTTAGCTCGCTGTTACCCGACATTACTAGTTCATCAGCCCCTAAGCATAAGCTGAATCTTCTACACATCTTGTCTATCGCAAATAAAACATGATCATATTTCTTTTGCAGAAGGAGACGGTATTGAGAGCATCGTCACCCTCTGCGTAAGCAGGGGGTCTCGTAAGCGTATGACTGCAAGGTGAAGTTTAGAGCAAAGATTGGTTACTTTTAGACCTTCCGCTTTTGCGGAAGGCGACGGTATTGAGAAGTCCGTCACCCTCTGCGCAAGCAACTGTCTCTTGATGAGATAGGATCAAGAGACAGAAGCATAAGAGGGTACCCGCACTTTTACATATACCATCAATTACGATAGAGAATGTTCCTTTATCCTTATCTTCATTTTCAAGCCCCTGTTTTACGTGTTTTATAGGCTTGTTGAAAACAACGTGAAATTATATATGCAGCATCGGGATCTCCGCCAGCAGTAGTCAATAACAAGCTTATGTTCTTTCTTAATTTCCTATCACGACACGTATCTATAATATAATCTGTTTGATCCCTTGAAATTTTCCCAAAATAACATGTAATATCAGCATCCTTCTCTGTAGCATAAACATCAATCATTTGTTGAACACTATTGCTCATCTTAGAAATTCCTTTTCATTTTATTTTTCAAATTATAGCAGGTGTCAGTATCTTGTTGGATAGAGAAATTATAGTAGCGATTATCATTGTAAAGCATTGGCATATGGTATTTTAATATGTCCCAAGAGTGTCCCATATGATTATTCGAGGTTACCAACATAATTTATTGATTTTATTGATAGGCCGTATAGGGATCGAACCTATGACCAAGAGATTAAGAGTCTCCTGCTCTACCAGCTGAGCTAACGGCCCATATTTAAGTAAACAACGAGTACATGTCCATAACAATTTTAATAATAACTTATTACGATGAGTTTTGTCATCTTCAAAACTAAAAAATCCTATGAAATTAACGTGAGTTCGACATAAAAAGGCATATACATGCCTTTTATATCGCTAATCGAACGTTAAGTTATAACCAATCTATTCTTTGCGCTGTCCTGGTATTGAGGAGTTTGCCCACGACAAACTACCACTTCATTAGGTACTAAGTTTTTTATGAAAATAATTGGTATAGATAACCTTGTTTTAATAAAAATGCTATGATAATCAAGAGTAGGATTATAATCTCAATAAAATATCCCAGATCAGGGTATAAATTTTACAGACTTAATTTTTCCAAACCAATATATTACTGCTTAGTTGGTTATTAGACCCTCCGCTTTCGCGAAGGGTGGCGCGCTTATAAAGCGTATTCACTTTAGTATTAAAATCAATTTAAACGTCACTTAGACACTCGTTTATCTTTAATGCTCTTGTTCCAAATTTTTCCTTATAAGCCAAGAAAATCACACCTGTAAAGCCTAGAGCTAATGTTATTGGAATAACGCCAACTCCGTAAATAAAAGCATTTGCATCACGAATTCCCCCATGGGCATTAATAACAAGACCAATGACTGTATGAAAGCCATAGCCAAAAATCATGATAATCATATTAGCAATAGCAGTAGTTAAACCAGCAAGATTATCTGGAACATAAGTAGATACTTTATAAATAGCCAAAATCTGATAAGCACAACACATCCCTACTATTATAAAACATACTGTTATACTTGATACGGTTAACATACCAGCAACAAGAGCCACAAAAACCAAGCACATTGTTATTCCTGCGGTAATGATTGTCCCTAGATAATATCCCGTTTTTTCTGCAATCAAGCTTAATATAGGAGAACCAAAGCACATGCCTATGAAAATCATTGAAGGCAAATAATTGGCTACCGAAGGATCTAAACCATATACATGCTTTAAAAAACCAGAACCCCATACATCCGAAAAACCTTCTAAAGGTCCAAGCATTAAGCCCGAAAAAAAACAAAGCAGCATGACTTTTTTATTAGAAAAGACTGTTTTCACGTTAGCAAAGACTGAAGCATGGTAAGCTGGTTTTTCTTCTGGAACAATAAAATACGTAATGCATGCAAGTATTAATCCTAGAACAATGAAAATTTCAACAACCACTTTATAACCCAAGGTATGAGTGAGATAACTTACAGGTCCACCTCCATAAACAGCTCCAATAAGCCCAATCATGACTGAAAAGCTCAGCATGCGTGAAAAATATTGTTCTTTAAATGACATTCTTATTATTTTAAATGTACCCAAAATTGCAGCAGAAGACCCTATGCCAATCAAGGCTCTACCTATAAGAGGATAGATCCAATTATCCGCAAAAATAAGCGGCAACAAACCAATAACAGGAAGCAAAATACATACAGTCATCACTCTTTTGGGTCCAAATCGATCAAGCATGATGCCTATAGGTAAATGCATTAAAGAGTAGCCTAAATAATAGATGCCAGAAAATTGCCCAAATACCGTCGCATCAATGTGGAATTGAGATGTAATATCATCCATCATAATATTGGGCATCACCCTTAAAACATATTGATACGCGTAAAAAATCGATGCAATAACCCAAACAAACCAGGCAACAACTCGTGAAGTAGACATAATATCCTCATAATATTTTATGTTCATGATGCATAAATTACCATCACAAGCATATTTTAATTCAAATCTCTTGAAATTAAATTGCAAAATTATGTTTAAAATTCTTGATGTATGAATTTTTATTTCAAATAAATACTTTTTGTTGAAATAATATTCTATAATGTTACTTATTTATATTATTTTTTACTGACCATGGATCGTACTGACAAAAAAATACTCGATATTCTTCAATCAAATTGCCAAATTAACAATCAGGAATTGGCAGACCTGGTTGCCTTGTCTCCTTCTCCCTGTCTTCGTAGAGTTAAGCTCCTTGAAGACCATGGCTATATTAAAAAAAAAGTAGCTCTTCTGGATCCCGAAAAAATAGGATTAAAATTATCAGTGATTGTTTTGGTTGGATTAGACAACCACCAACCTACAGTAATGAGCCACTTCGAAGATGCGATTCGCTTTCTTCCTGAGGTGATTCAATGTCATATGATTACTGGGCAATCCGCAGATTATTTATTAAAAGTGATGGTACCCGATCTGAATGCATACCAAGCATTCTTATTAGATAAACTAACCCGCATCAATGGTGTATCAAGTGTCCAATCAAGTTTTATATTAAGAACTATTTGCGAAACAACGTCACTACCCCTGGATCATCTTGATTAAATGTCTCTATAAAAATGAACTCAGGATGCACAAAATTTCAATAAATATGGTTTTCATCACCAATAATAAATTACAATACCCAAAATACCGCACAAATAATGATAATTCATGCTAAAAAGGATTTTCATCTTCATATTATTGGTTGAAATAGTGTCAAGCTGCCATAAAAATGTTGAGCAAAAAATCCCTGCACCACCCAAAAAATTTCCTTCCAGTACAAAAGTATATACGCCAGTAAACAACTTGCCATATACTGCTTGGTGGCAGCAATTTCATGATTTAGAATTGACTCAATTAATTGAAACTGGCTTAAAAAATAATATGGATATTCATATTGCCATAGGAAACGTACAACAAGCTCAAGGAGAATTACAACAAGTCAAGCTAAGCTGGATCCCAACCTTAAAATTATTTGCCGGTTACTCCACTAACCCTGCCTTAGGTGTTCCAGGCGCATTTTATGGAGCATGGCCCTACTATGTTTTAAATATCATGCAACTGTACACCCAGCAAAAACAGGCTACTTATAATGTACAAGTGTATCAAGCTGCTGTTGATGGAGTACGCTTGGCCTTAATTGGTCAAATTGCATCCGCTTACTTCACTTTAATCGCTCAATTAGAGCAATTAAGATTACTGCAACAACTTGACGAAGATTTAAAATCTTTGATTGCATTGAGTCAACAAGATATCAAGATTGGTTTAGTTGATGAAATTAATTTAGCCCAGCTCCAGTCCGATGAACAATTGATTGCAGCACAGATGAAACCCATTTTACATAATATTGTATTTAGCGAGAATGCGCTTCGTTTTTTAATTAATGAAACGCCGGGGAGAATAAAGAATAAAAATAATTTTGCAGCATTAGATTTTACCCGTTTTAAACCGGGCAGCTTACCCGCCACAGTATTAAATAATCGACCGGACATGAAAATAGCAGAATATGCGTTAAAAGCATCACGTATAAAAATCTCAGTTGCCTACAGTAATTTTTTTCCAGCCTTACAATTAGATGACTTCATTGGTGAAGTAAGTCTGCCTCAAAGTTCTTTTGCACAAGCAGCAGATGCTTATGTAAATTGGACAATAACACCAAGTATTCTAGGCAATGTAGCTGCAAGCAAAGGCGCTTATCACGCAAAAGTTGCTGAATTTAATAAAACCGTAAAACGAATTTTAAAAGAAGTAGATACTGATTATTCGGCAAATAAACGGATGAATGAACAGTTTACAGCTTATTTACATGCGGAAGAAGATTATCGTCGTAAATATAAATTACAACAAGGATTGTTACAAACAGGATTAATTTCTTATAAAGATTTATTACAAAGTAAGATATATTTGGATAACTTAGCACTTTCAACCAATCAAGCCAAATTAGAGCTTGCAATGTCGTTAGTTGCCTTATATCAGGATTTAGCTGGGGGTTATGCATATCAGCCTAAAAAATTGCATGCAGAACAATGATAGTGGGCTTAGGACTCCTCATTTTTTGAGGAGCAGAACAATTTAAACTAATTTGTTTTTATGATAAATTTTATTCGGTTTCGTGAAAAAATTAAGAAAGGTTATACTCGTTTAAAACGAGCAATTACCTTAGTTAATACCATTATTTTTATAGGTATTTTAACAACCATTATTTATATTTTCTCTTATTTATTTCCTTTCACTGATAATGCTTTTGTGGTCAACAATGTACGGCCAGTTGCCGCACTTACTAGTGGTTATATTACTGATCTTTATGTCCAAAATGGTGATGTTGTCAAAAAGGGGCAAAAACTTTTTACCGTGTTTCAAAAACCTTATATCTATGCAGTGGAACAACTCACTGCTGATTTAGCCAGTGCTCAAGCACAATTAGCAGTACTAAAAACAACTTATGAACGCGATCTTAAGCTCAGTGAAAACGAACAAAGAAATTACATTAAACTCGATCAGGATGATCAAAAATACCGTAAAGGTTATAAAATAAAATCGGTGTCCTTAATGACGCTACAAAATTCACAACAAGAAACACAAGCAGCAAAGGACAAATGGCAAGCTGCTTTAAAACAATTAGAAATTGATACAAATCAAATAAAAGCACAAGATAACGAAATTAAATCCATTTATGCACGATTAAAAAATGCGCGAGTCAATTTAGAGTTGACGAATGTTTATGCCCAAGGAAATGGAATTATTCAAAATTTATTTTTCACTATTGGAACCCCAGTGAATATCAATCAACCACTTTTTTCTTTGGTAGATACTGACCATATTTTCATACAGGCAAATTTTAATGAAACAGATTTACGTGATGTACGTAAAGGATCAAAAGTTTTAATATTTCCTAGAATGTATCTGAGTAGAAAAATATTTCACGGAGTAGTTGAATCCGATTATTGGTCGGCAAATCGACAATTAGTAGACAATCGAACACAATTACAAAATGTTATTAATGAAAATCAATGGATTTTATTACCGCAACGACTCCCAGTCATTATCCGAATAACCGATCCTGATCCTCATTATCCACTTCGTGTTGGAACCAGTGCGTATGTCTATATCAAAGTTTAAACAATGGCTTGATGAAGTTGATCCCTATGCGCTTCAACGCATCACGCTCTATAAATGTCTTTTTATAGCAACTGTAGAAGTATATGTTTATTGGATATTTCAACCGGTCAGCTTTATTGGTTTTTTTATGCCATTTCTTTTAGTATCACTTTATGAAGCACCTGTACTCCCCACTTTTAAAGAAAAAGAACAACTTCTGATTTTTATTACCATAGGGGTAATTCTAATTAGTGTCACTTTCTATCTTGTATATCCTTTTCGTGTGATTTTTTTCTTCTTTTCAGTTTTTGCTCTTTCAGTCACTTATTTTTTCGTATTAAAGTATTTTTACACCCTAAAAAATTTAACGATGTTACTTATTTCATCAGGTGCTCTCGTTTTAAGTGTCGAACCCCCTGCTAATCTTGAAGTCGCGTATGGCTTTATTTCATCCATTGCATTATCAATGACTTTTGTATTCATTTGTTTAAGAATTTTTCCGAATATGTATTTTATTGTCTGGAACAGAGCCTTACAAAAATTCATCCAATATCTTGAAAAAGACATTGATCTCACCATACATAAAAACGATAAGAAACCGACTTGGGAAGAAATTACACATTTAGGGATAGCTCGAAATTATACAAAAATGCTCCCGAAGAAGTATATGATGTCTGCCTATCGTCTCTCAGTGAACGTTCGCAATATTCAACATTCTTTAGATAATCTTTACTATGAGACAATGAATGAAGCATTTTGGTATGGAATTAAACATAACTTGCTCTGGCTTAGGTTTCAAATGCACACTTACTCACCATGCGGCATCCCTAAACTTCCTAGAGAACCCAAAACAAAATTACAACATCATGTTGCCCATTGTTTAGAACAGTCTTTTAGCAGCTGGAATAAATTATGCTTACTCAAAATACATTAAAAAGAAAGCTTGATTACGCACGATTTGTTCACTTGGCAATCATGTTTATGGTTGCCATGTTAATTTATTTGTTTTCGAACATTCCTCATAAGTGGTGGGTTTTGCTCACTGTCATCGTCATTAGCGCCGGAATTGAGCCTGGATTAATTGTTAAAAGAGCCATTTTCCGCATCGGCGGCACCTTTGCTGCTTTATTGATTTTAATTCCACTACTTTATTTAACTCAGTTTAATTATCGATTAATTCCCTTTATATTCATCGTAGCGATCATTGGATTTTCTGTTTCATCAATTAATACCAATCGTTATGACATCAGTGTTTTTTTTATTACGCTCATTGTGTTCTTTTTATTAGCCCAAACTACTGAAATGAATTCTCCTGAGGGTCCTTTTGTGATGATGTTAAATCGGGGCATATGTACTTTGCTGGGTGTTTCTATAGTTTTAATTGGCGATTATTTTTTATTTCAAACCTATCATTATTCACAAAAGCTTTATTTATTTCATCAGATGATGGTTTACAATTTTTTTAATGATGTAGTACAGCAAATCACTAAAACCGGTTCTCAACGAATTAACTCTTCTATTTTTGTCGCAAAATTACGTACTCAAGTTATAAAAACCTGCTCACCTATAGCCGTTAGTTCGCAAAATTTAAAATTGGAAGCAAAAGCAAGTCCACAAACTATAGAGCGAATTGATGCCTTTCAAGAAACAATTTGGGAAATACGTAGAGTACTTTTTGCATTATGTGTCTCTGAGTTTGTGTTACATTCTCCAACAACTACTCAGAAACATTTACAACGATTTAATATCTTAATGAATAAAGCAAAAAGTAATTTTATTATACCTGAAGAATAAAATAATTTAGTGTCAGTTAATTGGAGTATCCATGAACTTTTTGGAGTATGGGGACTTACTGTTCTTTCTCGTGTAAAACACAATATTTAGAAGAGAATATTGCTATTTTATCGTTTTAAGTATATTACTTTAATATCATTATGCTTGCGAGATAAGCAATGTTTTTCAACCCTCTTGATAATCGAAATCTTTATAATATTTATGATTTTAATATGCGTTTACTGCAGCCCTATTCCGATTATTGTGAAACTCTGGCAAAACGTTTTCGTAGAATTTCCGATAATATTAATTTGCCTTATAGAATTCCTTATGTCTCTGACGATGCGCAAAACTCTTTTCGTAAACTCTTAGAAACGACATCAAGTCATTATCGTAGAGTGTCTGGCTATGCTTATATTTTTCATATGATTACTAATGTATACGACAAACCTAAATTTGATATTAATCAAGTCAAAATTGACGATGAATATTATGATATTCAAGAAGAGATTATTGATAAACAAAGCTTTTGTAACCTAATTCGCTTCAAAAAGAATTACGCAGAGCATTTAAATTTACCCAAAATGCTCGTAGTCGCCCCTATGTCAGGGCATTATGCTACTTTACTACGTGATACAGTTATAAACTTATTACCTTTATATGATATATACATTACCGATTGGAAAAATGCTCGGGATGTCCCCTTAATTGAAGGTTCGTTTGATTTAGATGATTACATTGAATATATGATTTCCTATTTTAATTTGTTAGGACCTAATTTAAATGTAATGGCTGTTTGTCAACCCACGGTTCCTGTTTTAGCAGCAGTTGCATTAATGTCTACTAATCATTCAGCTAACTTACCACGAACTGCAATATTGCTCGGTGGTCCAATTGATACCAGTCAATCCCCTACTTCAGTAAATGAATTAGCTGCATCTCGAGGAGATGATTGGTTTCAGCAAAATGTTATATCCATCGTTCCTTCTCGTTTTCCAGGAGCAATGCGCCTAGTATATCCTGGATTCATGCAGCTTGCCGGTTTTATGAGTATGAATTTACAACGACATGTGGAGTCGTTACAAAGAGCAGTTGATAGATATGCGGAGAATCAAAAAGAAGCCGCATTTAAAATAATCAAATTTTATCTTGAGTATTTTTCAACCATGGATTTGACCGCTGAATTTTACATGCAAACCATTAATACCGTCTTTCAAGAAAAATTATTAACAACTGGTCGCTATAAATCACGGGGGCATAACGTACGCTTACAAGACATACATAAAACAGCCATCTTGGCTATTGAAGGCGAACGGGATGACATAACAGGCGTAGGACAAACAAAATCCGTAATCAGTTTATGCAAAAACTTACCTGATTCTATGAAAAAGTATTTTCTTGCTGAGGAAGTTGGTCATTATGGATTATTCAATGGCAAAAAATTCCGCAATATCATCATTCCTGAAATTCATCAATTTACTCAAAAATACGCTGAATAATCAGGGAACCTTTGCTCGGAAAAAGTAATTTATTCGCTTCAACCGAGCAACCCTTCTCGAGACTCATGCACTCGTCATACATTTTATAAGCTTTCTGTATTTATATGGTCTTTAATGATAAATTTTACGCATTTTACCATTTTTTATGCTACTTAAGATTTTTTTAAGACTCATCGTGTATTATTCGCCCACCTTTAACTATTCTTATAAATTACATGCTGTCTAAATATATATCAGAAAGCTTTGCTATTAAAACCATATTCAACCTTGGATCAACTAAAAAAGAAGAAACAATAGGTATTGTTCCTTCTACTAATCCATTAGTGCATGAGAAAAACTCTAATAATGTGGTATCAGTAGATAATCCAACACTTTCTCCTGAGCATTTGGCTCCAATCGGACCCGAAAGTACCAATACATGGAACAAAAAAAAACTTATTTTAAGTGAAAAAACTCGATTTAAATACAATGTAGCAACGTGTACTGCAGTCAATATTAATGACCATGGAGCAAAATTATTAACCGATGCTTATCATAAAATTCATGGTTTACCTGGATTCGTACATCGCTTTTTACATGGCCGACCCTCTTTGGAAAGAGCTTTATTTGTTCAAGCACCAGAAATGTATCCAATTTTTGATACACCTTGTGACGAATCAAAGACCATATTAATGACTAACCCTGCTTATCTGGATACCAAGAAATTTTTATCTGATTGTAAAGTATCCACTAATTATGCATTAAAACAATTAAAAAACTCTGAGAATGGTTTGGCTTTAGTGACCTGGTATATCCATCCTGAAGCATTGCCTCCAAAGTTTCGATCCAAAAAATGTGCGAACAAGATTCTTGCATCCTATAGGCATGAATTAATGCAGCAAGCTGAACTAACTTGTAACAGCATAACTGGGAAACAACCGTTTGACTATTATCGATATGGGAAAGATATGACACCCTTGCAATTGCACGGAAGTTTTTCAAAATTACCACGGACTATGAGTCAGGAATCAATTACCGAGCTAGAATCAAAAAGTGACCATAATTATTTAGCCTGCTTATTTGATTTAGATCATAATAAAGAAAAATCATTGATTTATTTAAAATCACTTAGAGCAAGTATTTTAGCCAATCTTGAAACAGTATATGGTGTTACTCCAGAAGATAAAATAAAAATATATCTCCACATGCCTTATTTGGAAGCCACTACAACGTTGCATGTCCATATTCGAGTAAACCAAGCCGATCATGGTCTTGAAGATGCTAAAAGCTTCGGACTCAATGAAATTATCACTACCTTAGAAGAAGGTGGTTCCGTAACTGACATGATTCTTGATCGCGGAACAATTTACTGTTCAGAGTATCCTCTCGGTGAAAATATAGAAGGAGTAAACGTAAAAACAGTACCCAATCTCAAACGAGATTGGAACGATATCTTCCATTTATTAGAAGCCGATAAAATCACTGTTCATTATTTACTGCATGCACTTCAAAATAATGGCGTAAAAAACCGAATGCAACTGCTTGATATCGAGCAAATTGGAAAATTATTAAAAATTATTGACGAAAGTGATGAGTTTCCAATTATTGAGAAATTGATTGACCTAATCAAAAAACTGGAAATCAATCCAGAATTAAGAAAACTTGGATGGTCACTGGAAACAGGTACATGTGAGGAACAAGAAGTTCATAACATTATTACCCAGAAACAAGTTACTAATGGAACTGTCCCTACCCATAGGAATTTATAATTTTATTTATAGTAAAGAGTTTCTGTACGGCTTGCAGAAACTCTTTATTAAAACTGTATTTCTCATCCTAACTCTATTGCATCTCAATGCTATAACAAGTTATTTTCCTAGGGATCATTGTAATGTTTCAATAAACTCTCGAACAATTTGAACAAATTTTTGTGGGGTTTCTAATTGTGGTAAATGACCGCATCCAACAAAGCAATAATAACGTGCTCCGCGAATATGATCGGCAAGATATTTGGAGTCCCGTTCACTAATAATTATATCTTGATCAGCAGTCAATACTAAAACAGGTACGTTAATTTGTCCTACCCAACTTCGTGAGTCAAATTGTTGGAGCGCAGCGTATTGTCCTTCATAACCCTTAATCGTAAATGGAAAAGGATTATCTAGACCAATTTGGATAAGTTGCTCAAGGACTCCAGGTCTAGAAAGAAATTGATATGAAAAACACCAACTACAGGAAGCCTTAAGCAGTGATCTAAAAGGTACATCGGCTTTCATAAACTCAAGTTGTGCCTCAAGATAAATGTGAAAAGCGGTTTGTATTTTTGCAGCAGAATTACCAATGACCGCAGATTTAACAAGAGTAGGATAACGATACACCAATGATTGCACTATAAATCCCCCCATCGAACTCCCTACAAAATGAGCTCTTTGGATATTAAGTGCCGAACATAAACCCGCTACATCATTGGCCATTTGATCAATGCTATAGGAACCATCAGGAATATCTGTCTGGCCAATACCACGATTATCCAACAGAATCACTTGATACTTTTCTTTAAAGTACTCGATAATTGCAGCCCAAGCTGTGTGATCGGCACTGAATCCAGCAATAAAAACAATAGGCTCTCCTTGGCCATGCATCTCATAGTACATGGAAATATCATTCACTTTAATACGGGGCATAATATTCCTTAACAATCTATTGACTCTGAAAAAATATACCATCTTCTCAAGTGAAGCTAAAGTCATAAGAGAAGATGGAAAAAGTGATCTACAAATACTTCGGAATTGTAAAACGCCTAGGAGAACTAATGAAACAATAAAGATTATGCTATTCTTATTTTAAGGATAAGTTTTTAGAATTTTCTACACATGCGCTATAAAGTTTCTGAACAATTTGCTCGCGGCGAAGAAAAAGCAATTGCTGAATTTAAAGAATTAAATGATGCCAAAATTTTTATTGCTCAAAAACAAGAAGATACTCGAATAGAGAAGCAAAAAATTATTTTTAGACTTTATGATGATTTTGATTTATTGCATGAATTTAATGAAGATAATATATCTGTTTCCTATGCAAAATATGCTGACGGTAATGGAGAGCTCAACATCATCAAATTTCCTTTTCACGTCATGATAAAAGCACAACATGCTACAGATAAAAAATGTATTGCAAACTTTAATCATAGAATTAATGCTAATTTGTTCGTTATTAGCAAATGTAACCTTGATGATTTGCTTAACGAAAATGATCTTTTTTTCATTTTTAAAGACCAAAATCTAATTGATACCTTAAATAAAATCATCTGTACTCATCGAAAAACTGAATCCTCTCGTATGCAAAGAACAGAGAAAGGAGCAAAATTTCATCCTACACCATTACCAACACGGCCAATACCAACAGGAGGGCCTAGCGATTGTTGGATTGAGGAAAATAATGAACATGAATAATACCGAATGAATTATGTCGTTGCTTGACTCAAGCTCAAAAGACACATTCTTTCTAATTTTACGTCAGCCCATCTCAGTACCCTGTTATTATAACACTTTAATTCCTATACATTTTGTTCTTTGCATATTGATAAGAGCCTCATAAGCTTATTTCATGACCTGAACTTTAAAAAAAGTTTTGCACTATACTATATATATGATGATAAATCGGAGGTAGTCATGGATCCATCGAATGAAAAGGACATCTATGAAGCCAGGATTTTGATAGAAAATGAAATTATCTTTAAAACCACTGGAAAAAACCTTGACGATTTGAAAATATGCTTAAGTGAAAAATGTGATCAGGAGCACTCGGGAGCTGAAGGAGAAATTGTTGAGATTATTTCAGGTTCAATCATGTATCGATGTCATAAACAAACAATTATTGATCAATAAATCCCTATTTTTGGAAATCAAAACTATGGAAGGCGTCCAAAATGTACATATATCTTGTAATAATCAATAAGGTTTCTTGCAATTATATTGCAAGTGCGTAAAGCTAATGTAATTTAAATGTTATCGGCAAGGAAGTCTTATGTATAAACAGATTATGGTTGCTGTTGATGGGAGTAAAACTTCCTCTTTAGCCTTAAAAGAAGCCATTCAACTTGCTAAAAACCAAAACTCTAAACTTTGTGTGGTTCACATCATTGATACCTTATATGAAGGCGATGTAGATCGTGAGGCGTTCGTTGAATTAATAAAAAAACAAGGGCAAGAAGTTTTAAAATCAATAAAGAAAAAACTAAATCGCGTAAAAATTGAGTTTGAAATGAAACTAGTTGAACTCACTCCTTCTAAATCACAAATTGCTGAAAAGCTTGTCGATGAGGCAACAGGATGGTCTGCGGACTTAATCATTATTGGTACTCATGGTCGGCGTGGGATTCAGCATATACTGACTGGTAGTGTAGCTGAGGAAATCATTCGTATCTCCAAAATCCCAGTATTGTTGGTAAAAAAATAGACGTATACGAGAGAAAATTAGCCTCTGTTTACAACTCGAATGAGCAAATCATTTTTTACATCATATATTCTTAATCAAAATATGCTATAAGTTTAACCACAAACCAACAGCACCAATACAAAATGACAAAAATACATACAAAAAAACAGATTAATTTTGGTAATGTAAGTAAAAATGCTCTTCCTCGATATGAATATCATCGTACACTACGTGATGCGATAGAACTATCTGCTACAAGCTATTCACAACAACAAGCAAAAAATGGAGTTATGTATCAATGGGATAACATTGCTCCAGAAATTGCTCTTGTTGTCTTGCAAGATGCCAAAAAAAAGGGCATTAATATTCAAGACGAAGTACTGGAAACAATGGGTGCTGAAGCATATTACGAAGAGTGTCTAAAAATAACTCTAGAAAAACTACAAAGCAACCCGCATTATTCCTTGTTCCTACAAAAATTAGCATTACATATTACTCATAATAAATCTCAAGAATTGACCGTTGAGAACTTAAAATCATTAGGAATTAATACTATTGATCAATTTGATGAAATCTTTGTTCATTTTTTGTCAATGCAAAGCAAATTAGTTAAAAACTTCCCTAATTTTCACAAGATAACCGAGGAAGATGATTATGACCAATTCATTACGTTCATGGCTAATGAACCATTGTACGAATCATTTCTCCTATCATATACGCAACATTTAGCATCTGAATTTAATCAAGGAAGAATAAAAAGTGAGCAAGTAGAAGCACCTAAAGAAATGGATAGCAAATCGTTACTCAAATTTTTACACGCAATTAGCTATGACTTAATTCTTAAAACTCCCAATACCGATTTGCTGAAAACAAACACGTTATATGTGGAGTTACTTCATGATCAGCTGAAATATACTGTTATTAATCCTTCTGGAAAAGAAATCAGTGCGCTAATTAATTTCAGTGAACTTGATTTTGCTTTGGATGAACCAATTTCTGAGGAAAACTTAAAAAAACATTTATCTGCTATTTTGAAAATTACATCACAACGAGGACATACAGGAGATATTCCACTTAATAGTACTGCATCACTAAGAGATAAAGGAGTTTCCTTTTTAGAGAGCGATCTTGGCGCAAGCATATTTCTATCTCATTTACCTGCCGTTGATTTGGTAAAAGATGAAGGAATTAAATTTACCCTCTATCAATGGCTTAGTCAGGGTAACTTAGCGCGTTTTATCGATCTATTAGCAGCAGGAGCATGCCAACACTATAACCAAGAACTCGATAGTCAAATAAAACAAATGAAAGAGCTTGTGGGAGACAATGAACTATTTCAAAATGAAATCGAAACTGTGGGCATCTTAATGAAGGGGATAGTTGCTTTAGTCGCTAGCTTAGAAGGGAACTCCCACGCCAAAGATATAGAGTTGGATACGGCGATAGCACAGCTGATTAAACATTTAATAACCATTGACAAACTCTATAAAAATACCCCTCTTTTAAAATCAGATGAGGCTTTTCCATCAATCACAGGAAATTTTGAAAATTTTATCAAAAAAGTCCTCTTTAATTCTTCGAATGGCAAACTCATTCAATATGTTCCTGATAGTAAAGATAAAGAAAAAACCTGGAAACTTAATTTAGTAGATTTAGTCGTTGGATTAGTGAACAATACAAATTTCGTTTCCGTACGTGATGTTAAAAATAAAGAAGAGTATTCTTTTTTGACAGATGAATTAGGTTTAGTGATACCGCCTCCTGTTGTGTTCAGAGAACAGCTTAAAGACAAACTAACAATACATTTAAAAAATGATATACATCACTATCATACTGTACGTAGTTATGAAAATGATAAATTAAATATGACTCAAGCACCCATGGTTTTTAGAGAAGGGCATTTAACCGATTCATTAACTGAAACCACATTTTTTGCTAAAAAAATGACTCGTATTGGGGAATACACTACAGATAGTCATTTGTTATCCGGGCAAGAAAATAACTTAAAAAAACATGAAGTCCGATCAGCAACTGCTACCGCATTAGCAGCTACTGGAATTGGTACCCGTACTGTAACTGATAAGTTTGATATCGCCCTCAAATTTGATGACATGAATGATATTAAGATTCTCTATATTGTTCGTGGAAAAGAAGCATTTAATCCACAACCTTTTACAGAGATGATGGGTAAAACCAAATTAGCTGAAATTGCTTATACGCATGTTAAACCCCAAGATTATATTATGACGATTATCTATAACCACAAGCATGAAATACTTGATGTAATTCCTGGTAACTTAAACGGCGAAATTCAAGGAGTTAGCGATTATGCCAAAGAGGTTATTAGAGCAGGTATTGATTTTTATAATAAACAACATGATCACTCTTTGCTTTATAAACCTTCAGTTAAGCTGCCTGATTTTCATGTACACAAACAGCATTCCGCAAACCCATTACCTAAAAAGAAATCTTTATTTGCTCTCTTACATATGCATCAAATGGAATCAGATTCTTTAGCAAAAAAAACGCCGCCCTCGAATTTTCTAGGCAGTATAAGAATTAATCGTAGCATTAGTAATGGCTATAAGATTTTATCTATGGACATGTTAAGGCCGGAAGTAAAACAAGTGCAACCATTAAGTGACGGATTGGTTCTTCCTGAACAATCATTTCAAAAAACACTTGGTCGATTAAGTGAGGTTAGAGAAGCGGCCGTTGCTCATTTTAATATGAGACACATCTTAACTCTTAAAAGTTTAAATCGGTGGAGTCTTCAGGAAAGAAAATTGCACGAAACTTATAATCGCATACTACAGCCTAATTTTATGGAAGGAGATCTAGAAGAACAATTAATGCACGCCAATGTAGCTCACGAAGAATGGCTCACTGATGTCTTAGTTCCCAAAATGCAAACGACATTAATGCTTCATCTCGCAACGAGATTAATCACTGATTATCGAGTTGATGTAGAGGAGGTCAATGAATTAGCACAACAATTATTTCATAATATTTTAAAATCGGGTGTAAAGTCCCAACAACTCTTGGATGCTTGGTCAGAAATGAATACTTCGCTCCATGAAACAAACACGAAACAACTCTGTACTAAAAACGCCCATGAACGAATGAAACAACTATACCCTACACTAAATCAAGAAAGCATTGCATATCAATCCAGATTTAATTCGTGTTTCATCATGGAAATGAATAAGGTACAAAAAAAACAGGGTAATCAAACCATGTCGGAGTTTTTGGATAAAAACCTAGATGACTTTACTGAAGAAATAAACCTTGAGAAAAAAACAATTTATCCATTAACTGATAATCACGATTTTGTTTTTTTAGGACCAGCAGCAAGTGGTAAAAGCACCATTTCTAACAGATACATTAAAAAAGAAGAAAGAAAAGATTACGTCTCACTCGCTACAGATGATTATCGGAGTATATTTATGCCTTTCACTGAGGCGTTTGAAAAACAAGAAACAGACCAAGGTTTCATTCGTACTCAAGATAGCGCCTATTTAATTAGCGAGCTTGTTGAAAAACGTATGCTCGAAAAAAAGGAAAAGCGCCCCAATATCATTATTGACGGTGTGACTTATAAACCATCACAAAAAGCTTTAGTTGCACAAAATAATAATTCTATAATCGTTTGTGCTTGTCTGGATGATATGTCAGAAGCCATCAAACGTTCTTATGAGCGAGCAAGACAAGAAGAAAGTGGCTCAGCTGATAAAGGTCGTTATGTAAATACCACTAGCTTGATTCATATGCATAAAACAGCAAGTCTTAATTTATTAATTCACTGCGACCTCAATACTACAATTGCATTTTACAATACTAATGTGCCTCGCAGCACAATACCTCCTTTAATTGCTACTTTGGACACCCATGGAGAGAAAACACTTACAATTAGTCATGATACAGGTTCCTTGATGTGTTTAGCATCCTTTTTTAATAAAGCACGAGTAAATACTGGAGCTAAAAGCGACAAACATCTTTTTTTGAAACGATTAAAACAACCTGAATTCCAAATTGATTCATTACTTGCGGTAACAGATTATGGATTTAAAATTGTATTGAATGGAGAGCACAATAAGCCATGCGTCACTATTAAAAAGGCAAGTAATGGCCAAATGATTATGGAAATCACCGATCCTGAACAAATTAAAGCTAAAATCAAAGACAATCAGGCTGAAAAATCTTTATTGCAAATGCTTTTATTATACGGAAAACTTGGTAACCTTAAATCAGTTCAAAAAGAGTGTTTATTACATGATGATATTGATGTTGTTATTGATCCATTAATTGATTCATACTCTACACAGGAAAATACTGGACATTTTTTGCTTAAAACCATTTCAAACTAGATATAATCCTAGAAAAAGCAGTTGAGTTCGTAGTGAGCAAACTAAAGGTAGGATAATTATGATTAGTACATCTTTTAGGTCAGGAGGTTACATTATGAATACTGAATTTCAGGTAAAAATTGCATTACAGAAAGAGAAAATAGAGAACTTTATTAGTCAGATGCGTAAAATACTTTCAAATAACGATGATGCAGTTGAAAAAGAAAATCGGCTTGAGATATTTGATACTTTGCTACTTTTAGCAACCTATGCTAATTCTGAAGAACTTGAAAAAGAGTTTCAAAGTTCATTACCTCTGTACGAAACTGATAATACAATCAATTACATGTGTCGACAACTACGTGAAATTAATGGTTTTTGCAAGTGCTCTTTGAGTGATGAACATGAGGTATATCAAGATTTATTTAGTACTATAACATTCCCTTCTGCCAGAGCAAAAAACTCAGCCCGCGAATTGCTTAGCCAAACAATTTCTAGGACAATCCTTGAAGCAACAAATACAGCTAAGATATACCAAATATCACCAAGGTAGCATTCTCGAAACAAATGTGACAAATTTTATGAGCATTAAAATTTCTATATTCTTAGATATCATTATATGAATATAATTTACCTACCTCCTGATTGAATGTCCCTCTTGCTAAAAAATTCATGATTAATTCACGTGTTTTTGCATTATTCATAATAAAAGTATGATTGGAATTCACAATAACAGGATCATTTTGTCCCTCCAAACGCGCATACTCAGGTGGTACTTTCGCATCATACTGACCAGCGATTATCCCTATTTTAATGTTAGGTACAGGTACATGATGTACATATGATGTTTGATCAGAACTAAGCTCAGCTAATGGTTTTATCGGGAAGGTAAGAAAAGGAAACATCTTCGTAGATAACTTTGCTAATTTTGAACCTTGATTAGGTGGAGCCAACATAATGAGAGAACCAATATTTTTTAATTGCTTTTTTGAAAGGGTAGCGAGTGCTTCTCGAGTAATAATTCCCCCAAGACTGTGCGTTATAAAATTAATTTTTACCCCAGGATTTTTTGCTAATAAATTTTTAATAAATTGACTTAAATAAACCCCATGTTCTTGGATACTGTATTTAGGAGAAGGATAATTATAAGAATAAACTTCATAACCTTTTCTTTTTAAAAAATTTTTTAGTGGCCACATACTTAAGGAAGTACGCATTAAACCATGAACGAGTACAATTATTTCCCGAGCATGTTGTGATTGAACTAGAACTTTATGAGAAGCGCTAGGATCTTGCTTAGCCGCCGTAAATGCATGAGTTTGAACCATACACATCATTCCACTAATCATCAAAATGAGTTGAATAGATCGTTTTACTTGGTGAATGGTTTTGACCATTAATCTTCCTTTTTAAAAATTAATATTCCTAGTTTATCTAATATAGCAGCTTCGAAGAACATTCCAAGACGAGAATATATCAAACCTTTTGCATCACAAACAGATTTTGCTTTGAGTGCAAAAACGCGGGGGGTCAAGGAGCGCAGTTATATTCCTAAGAGCAAAATAGAGTTGCAGGTAAGAGATCCAGTAAAGCAAGAGATCTGATCTTTTTTTTGATAGGATTGATGGATTTTTTTCCTAATACAAGATACTCTACCCGTCCTTTTACAATGAATTCCATTAATAAAAAAATTGAACCACTAACCTAGGAGTTTTATATGTTAAAAAAGGTGATTTTTACTACTTTTTCCATAATGAGTTTCTCTTCCTTTCTTCCTGCATATGCAAACATAGATACAAGCTGTAAGGTTCAAGTAGCTGTTGCAACACCACCAATAACTTTTGACCAAAATGTTGCATTTAATGTAACTAGTCAAACAGGATTAAGTAAATCCATTACACTCAGCGGCGGAAGTGCTCCACAATTTATTGAAAAATTACCTTGTACTTCAGAGCCTTTAATAATAAGCGCAACTCCTTATATAACTCCAGCGAATGGCTTATTACAAGCTCCTGTCATTGGTCAATGTATTTTAAAAGCAGGCCCCGTCTTTTTAAATGGTCCAGAAAATAGTGTTTCTGTAGTATTTCCTTACGATTTTAATTGCAGTTATTAACTTCGGCATGTTTTTGCCTACATCTTTTCTTAAGATGTAGGCGAGAGCTTTACTTATTATCCTTATCATGCCTTTTGTGACATATTCCCCAATAAGCGCCGAGACAACTAAACACTGCCCCAAGAAAAAATACCAAGAAAGCTAAAAAAGCACCTGAAGCAAGATCTGCTGGAGTCACGTTAACCTCCACCACAGTAACTTTTTCACCATTTTCTGTTGAAGAAGAGATCTTAGTAGATCCAACTGGGGTCGTAATTTGTGTAATAGGAACTGGAATTGCGACAACAGTACGAGCAATATTCGAATATGCGACTACGTTTTGACTCAAAATCCCTAATACTATAGCACCTATGATCAAAGAAGAAACCCAGGTAATAAAACCGTAAATAATTCCCAAATGATGATGTTTGGAGCAATGCAACCGACCTAAATAACCTGCAATATAACCACTAATAACCGTGGCAACAATAACACAGACGATTATTCCTAGCATTCCACCAAAAGAGAATACAATTGATCCATTAGTTACAGTCTTAAAAGAAGTTAACCCTATAACAATGCTTAATAGACCTAATAAAAGACCCAGTCCAAGAGCAATTAACGCCCCAACAAGAATAGCTGTCCAAGAAATACATTTATTGGGATGTATATGACAATGTTCATGCTCTAACGTGTTATTACTTATCATTTAACTCTCCTTATCTAAATGATTAATGTACTGCTTTTCCCCAGATAAAGATGAAGTTTATCTCCTGCTGATAGTCATATAGCATTCGGGAAAATCTTCTTTATTCTCAGGCAATTACTTTTTCATAAAAAGTAACCCATGTATCTTTGCTTTTCAAGCAAAAAACACAATCACTTACCACAACATAATACTCTTTAAATATAGAACACAATGTGGTTAATGGCTTTGGTTCTCAGCAATTTGTTCTATATTCCGCACAATATTTTTAGCAATAGCATTAAGCGGTAAATCGTTATCATCTTTACCAAAAGGATCTTCCAATTCTTCAGACAAGATTTCTAGACCCAGTAAAATATAAACAATCATGACCATCATTGGAATAATAAAAAAACCAAAAGTATCAATCCAACCAAAAGGAAACATAAGCGCATAAAAAAGCAACGCTTGTTTTACAAAAAAAGCAAAAGCATGGGGTACCGGAGTATTAGCAATTCGCTCACACCCACCTACCATATCGTTGATGTTCGCAAGATGAACATCTAAAACAAGATATTGTTCCAGATGCAGCTTATTTTTTTGACGCAATTCATTAAGAATACGATACATTCGTTTCATTATTAAAAGAACTGGATTTTTTCCTTCAAACTCATGGATACATAAAGAAAGCAATTCTGTTTGGATTCCATTACTTTCTTTACGTAGATGTGCTTTAATAACGATAGGAAGTTTTTGAAGTAATGCATAAAAATCGGGATGTTCATTCAATCCTACGAAAGCATCAAACTTTAAACCCAAATTACGACAATTATTTACAATAGATCCCCATAAAACTCGACCTTCCCACCAACGTGCGTAACTGGTATTGACTCTAAAACTAATAATAATAGTTAGAATAAAGCTAAAAATCAGGTGGAATTGCCCTAAATTATAGCGAGTCGCACTTTCAAAAAAATAGGCAATAAATACTGCATAGAGGATAAGCACTACCGAAATTGGCATTAATTTTCGAAATACTTTTTCTTTATAAAACAAGAAAAGATGGGGCACCCAAGTTAAAAGATTATGCGATCTTTTCTTCATTGTTACAAACCTTAATTAAAAAGATAATAGTGTAACTTACTGTTTGTGCAAAGCAAAGATTCAAAGAGATGACTGCAATTTTATTGAGACAACAGCTACTCCTGTCAAAAAATTCGCTTTAATTTATTTAATTGAAAATAAATGAAATTTTCTAAGTTGCTCTCAATTTTTAATCCAGCTAAGATAGAGCCAACTAAAAATCATAAGGAAGTGATCCATGAGTGATTTTTTTCAAACTCCTCCTTGTCTTAGCAATCAATACGATGATGATCGACTATTAAAAACTTATCTTGAATGGAAACTTCCACCGCCCATGCTTACTGAGATTCAACCTGAATTGTATCATTTAGGCCAACGCGCCATCGAAGACATTTACCAATTAGGCCTAGAAGCAGAAGAATATCCACCCAAACATATACCCTATGATCCATGGGGTAAGCGCATAGACCGTATCGAGGTTTCTCAAGCCTGGAAAAAACTCGACAAAATTTCAGCTGAAGAAAAATTAATTGCCATTGGTTATGAACGTCGGCATGGTGCTTTCTCTCGAATTCATCAATTTGCCAAGTTATATCTGTTTCATCCCTCTTCAGCCATTTATACATGTCCTCTTGCAATGACCGATGGTGCCGCACGAGCCTTGGAGCTTTATGCCGATGAGTCATTAAAGCAACATGCCCTTCCACATCTTATTTCTTCTGATCCTGCTCAATTCTGGACTTCGGGACAATGGATGACTGAGCGCACAGGAGGCTCGGATGTAAGTGGTACCTCTACCATTGCTAAACCTGATGGTACTTACTTTCTTCTCAATGGTGACAAATGGTTTACCTCAGCAACAACATCACAAATAGCGATGACTCTTGCTCGTATCGAAGGTGCTCCAGAAGGAAGTAAAGGATTAAGTCTTTTTTATTTAGAACTTCACGATCAAATGGACAAACTCAATGGTATCCGGATTAATCGCTTAAAAGATAAATTAGGCACACGTGCGCTCCCTACAGCAGAACTCACTTTAAACAATACACGTGCACTATTGGTCGGAGGAGCTGGTGATGGGGTAAAAAAAATCTCCTCCTTATTTAATATCACCCGAATTTACAATGCATGTTGCGCTGTAGGTTATATGCGCCGCGCCATTGCACTTGCCCGTGATTATGCCACGAAACGCGTTGCATTCGGTCACACTTTATCAAAGCACGGACTGCATATCGAAACTTTAGCGAATATGCAAATAGAATTTACTGCAGCATTTCATCTCGTCTTTCATGCTATTGAACTTTTAGGAAAAGATGAATTAGGTGAAGCAACACAAACCGAACGAGCCCTATTAAGACTATTGACCCCTCTTGTAAAACTCTATTCAGCAAAACAAGCAATCGCACTCGTCAGTGAAGCTTTAGAATCCTTTGGTGGAGCTGGGTATATTGAAGATACCGGATTGCCACAATTACTGCGAAATGCCCAAGTTTTATCCATATGGGAAGGCACAACAAATATTCTAAGTTTAGATGTCTTACGCGCAATTCATAAAGAAAATGCGGCAGTAGCATTTCTCGATGACCTACAAAAACGCTTGAACCAAATCAACCTCCATGACCTCATCCAGGCTAAAGTAAAAGTCCAACATATGACACAAAAACTACAAAATTATATCCACTCACCCCAAATAAGTGATGAGGATCAACAAGCAGGTGCGCGTCAACTTGCTTATTCTTTAACGCAAACCTTTGCCGCAAGCTTATTACTGGAACACGCTCAATGGGCTTTTTATAAAAATAACGATACGATACCTATGATTACGGCTATCCGATGGTGTGAAAAAAACTTATCTGAACCGTCCCATTTTTCGGAAATCTATCGAAAAAAATCACAAATACTCGCTATGGATTATAATGATTTTTAACTGCGACAAAATAAAATTAATCTATTTATAACTCCCCACACCATTCTGATAACGGAATGATTTTCCTGATCACTCCCTCGCTTGTCCAAATAACTATTAGTTATATCCAATAAGCCATAGATATGCATCGCTTAAATTCCCTTAATTAATGGTTTGTAGAATAAAAAATAAGCATCTAGAAATAAGATTGCTATTTAAAAAATAGCTGGGAGAAAAAAATGAAAATCGTAGTTTTTAGTAGTTGCAGCAATAACTTTGGCGACCTGGCGTTTGGTAAAAGAATAGGATTAAAATTACGCGATAAATATCCAAAAGCAGAAATTTCTTTAGTGACTGATCCGAAAGATAGTCCTAGAGGAAAACAAGCGAAAGCGCATCTTGAAAAGATTAATCTAGATTCAAAGTTTCCTATAATACCAATTGATGATTACCAACAAAATTATCGATACGATGTTCCAGCTGATTTAATCATCATAGGCCCTGTTTTAAACATTAAAGAAGATTTAGTTATTAATATCTTAGCAAAGAATAATCCTACTGTACCTATTGTCTTAATGACTGAATATAACTTTGATGATTGGGTAATCAGAGATTTAAATGATAAGATAATGCGACAAAAAGGATTTTCCGGTTCGATTCTTGATTTTCCGACGGGTATCAATAACCTTGGCGGCATTTTTATTGAAAACCAACTTGTTGATTGTGATTTAACGAAAGACGAAACGCGACAAAATATTTTTAATAAACTGACACAAACAAGTAACATTATATTAGGCAATGCAAGCAGTAACGACTATATAAATAACACAAATATTGCCGTTAATTACAGTCATAATAATGCTCGCCGATTTCTAACTGTACATAGCTTGATAGTTAGTCCTGTTAAAAATGTCGACGTAATCAACCTTGGTGATAAAAATCAAATTGACAAAACAGTATTAAAAGAACAATCAGAAAAACTACTCCAGAAAGGTTTTTCTAAGGTCATTTATGCATCTATAGAAGATGGTTCAGAAGTTGTTGCCCAAACCAATAATAATGGTCCTATTTACAGAGTGATACATACAGGTATGGTGTCTGCTGATGAATCACTCGCACTACGTCAATTATGTGGCGATTTTGGAGGCGCCACGGGGGATCAATCCTATAGTGAAGCTATTTCAAAGAGTTCTATTGTTGTATATGAATGTCAAACATGGAAAAAAGGTTTTTTAGATGCGATGGTAGCACTTGGAAACACTATTGATGCAAGTGGCAAATTAGGAGAAACAATTAGGCTACTAGGTACAGCAGATAGTGAAGAAAAATATGTAACGTTATCCTCTAATCTAAGAGATGAAAATGTATTAAAGGGGCTACACGATTTTCGCCTCACCATTTTAAAAAATCACGACTTATCTATAAATCTCAAATACTTAGATGATTTTTGGAATAAAGACCTAAAAAAGAAATTAATTGATCAACTAAGCAAGTACTCTTCTCAACTTAAATCGCTGCATAATCATAATGATATTGCTGTGATCTTAAAAGATCTTACTGATAAAATAGATGGACGTTCATTGTTCGAGATCCTAGAACATTGGAAAGTTGATAACGCTCATGGTTTTGATAAAAACAATTATGAAGTATTGTTCAATAATAAAAATAGAATCGCTTATCAAATTAAGAGTCTGATTGACAGTTATTTCTCAAAAAGCCAGATAATACATAAAATAAATAGTGATGACGATTTTTATATTGGTATTAAACAAAGTATCATTCTTTCTGATAGCCATAAAAATCAACCGCAAACCTCAATAACTAGGAAGTCAGCACAAAAGTACCTTGATGTAATTCTAACATTAGTTAATGATCTAGAGAGTGAAGTGCAAAACACACAAACTAATCAAAGCGATAAGCTCCTAAGATTATGTGATGAATTAAAAAACGAAATCAGAAACACCTTTATAACATTAGCCAAAGAAAATGCAATGAATCCCACTATTTTCCATTTGATTGTTTCAGAATTTAAAAACCATGCCACTGTAAAGCTAAACAATTTTCAAGCGAATTCCAGTAATTTAATACCAAACAGCATGAATAAATTTGACGTGCTAAAATTTACAATCCAAAGCTCTGTCAACGAAAGTATTTCAAATTCAAAAGAGGAAATCAACGATTCAATAAGATCCAGCAATACTGCCCCTTATTCTATGCAACAATCACTACGAAGTAACCTCCAAGAGCTTCGTAACGAATACATACAATTAGAGAATATAACACCAACACCCCGCAAAAATCGAAAATAGGAATATTGATACACTTTATAAATAGTATGGGCACTGTTAACTAGGTTAACAGTGCCCTAGTGTCTTGATGTCAAATTGAATTATAAAATTAGAACCTGTGACACCACTGTTTTTAATTGTTAGTTAGAGCATTATAGTTGTTAAGAAAATAATTCCTTTTAAAAAATATGAGTACCCACTATCACCCTATATTGAACTATTGATCGAGTAGTTATAAGATAAATTAATTATCAAGACATACTGAAAAATGAATATCGTCGAATTAAAATCATTTCTCGCTGTTGTTGAATATCATTCGATTTCTTTAGCATCTAAAAAAATGTATGTTACTCAGCCCGCTATGACCAAGCGCATACAAAAGTTGGAGTCAGAACTTGGAGTGCAGTTATTTAAAAAATCAGGTTTACGAACCGAATTAACTGAAAAAGGTAAGCTAAGTATTCCTTATATTAGGCAATTAATACATACCTATGAAGGATTGATGCTTCAACTGGAAGGAAAAAATTGTAATTCACGTTTGCTTAGCAATATTGGCGCTTCAGTTTATATCGCGCAATCTGTACTCCCTGACATTCAAAAATATATAAGCTCTCAAAACAATAATTTACTCATGAACATCAAATTAATTCATGAGCGAGATGTTGTCGATGGATTATTTAGTGGTAATTTCGATATAATTCTTTCTCCTTTGAGCTTCAGTTTTCCAAAAACAGTAACTTCGATTCCCTTATGGAGAGAAAAACTTTTACTTGTTGCTGCTGATGATCATCCTATTCACTTAAATAAGAATCTAACATTGAGCGATTTAGCTCTTTACGATGCTGTAGTAATGGAAAAAGGAATGGCATTGCGCCAGAAAATTGATGAACTTCTATGGAATAATGATCTGAACTTAAGAGTAATATCCGAAGCGAATACCATCTATAATAATATCGCTATGACCCAACAACAATTAGGATGGTCTGTGATTTATGAACGTTTATTGCAGCCAGGTTTATCTCCGATAAAAATTGAAGGTTGTGATTTGGATATCGAATTTTATGCATATTTTCTAGTGAAACGCAAAGAAGAACGAATGGTTAGACTACTTATTGGGTATTTACAGCAGTTTATTAATGCATCTAATGAATGGAAAAATTTTGCTATAAAAAATTCATAATTCGCTAAAAAGAATTTGCCTTATTCAACTCATTTTTTCTGACAATAATTTTTTTACAGTTAATAAGTCAAAATAGGTTTTTTTCTTATCAGCTGGATTTCGCAAAAGATAAGCAGGATGATAACTCACTACGAAGGGAATATTGTTATAATGATGTACCGTATTACGTAGTTGTTTCAAAGAAAGAGGCTTGTTCAATAAAAATTGGCCTGCAAAACGCCCTAAAGCCAAAATCAGATGGGGTCGAATAAACTCAATTTGACGAACCAGAAAAGAACTGCATTGAGCAATTTCATCCAGATGGGGATCGCGATTATTAGGGGGTCTGCATTTTAAAACATTAGCGATATAAACATCCTTTTCAACCATCTCAATGCTCTGCAGCATTTGATTTAATAAACCCCCGGCCTTTCCGACAAAGGGCAAACCTTGCTGATCTTCATAAAAACCTGGGGCTTCCCCAATAATCATTAACTTAGCTTGCTCATGGCCGCGATAAAAAACAGTTTGTGTACGTGTCTTATGCAGAGGGCATCGTGTACATGCTGCCACTTCTTTTGCGAGTGAGGATAGGTCTTTTTGACAAGAATTAGGGTGACGCAGTAGCCAAAGATCGATACCCATAGTTTGCAGATAATAATGATTTAATTCATTAGACATAAGTGGCCTATTTTAAATAAAAAAATTACATTAGGAATGTGTCAACAACCCCTAGAGCGTCATATGCTTACGTCCCGTGACATGTCCTCAGGATCTAGAAACGCTCCCCACATTGCTGGATTCTGCAGACAAGCCGCAGAACCTCGAAACAGAGAACTGTGCACATTTACATCATTCAGTGCTCTCGAGTTCTTGGTGAGTGCATTTTCGTATTTCATCTTCGATAAATCAACGATTACTCTTCGTCATATCTTAGGTTATAAAATTTATTAATTACACTCTGTTAATGATTTTAAATTATTTTGCTAATATATTCCCTATTGTCATTTGTAATGAAGAACTAATTCATGACATTAGCACAACAAATAAACCCATATTCTGCAGAATCTGCATTTAGCGATGGTCGATTAAGACAAGCACAATTAAAGATGCTTGCGATGCTCGAAGTCATTGATTCTATTTGTCTTAAGCATAATTTAGACTATTGGCTTGATGCAGGAACCCTTCTAGGAGCTGTGCGACATCAAGGTTTTATCCCATGGGATGATGATGTAGATATTGCTATGCCTCGTGCAAGTTATGAACAATTCTTACGTGTCGCTCCCGAAGAAATTCCTGATTTCATGTGGCTACAAACAATACACAGTGATCCTGGCTATTTTAACATGGCCACACCTTTAAAAATTAGAGATCGATGCAGTCGTTTTATTGAAAAGCATGAAAAAGGTAATGAACCTTATGTGCAAGGTATCTTTATTGATGTTTTTGTCTATGACAACATGCCCGTGGATCCTAAGCAACGAAAGCGCTATAAATTTTATGCTAAAAAACTCTCCCGTTTATTAAGCACTAAATACAGCAAAGTGAAAACAGGACATTATCCAACTCTTTACAAGACTATTGCCTCTCTTTTGCCTAAATCTCTGCTCGAATTTTTCCTAGAAAAAATTATCTATCAAGCCAACACAAGTAAAAGCCCTTATGTAGGGCGTGGTTATAATTGTGTCGGTAATAATTTAATAAAACATGATGAAATATATCCCCTTCAACGTGTTATATTTGAAACTAAAGAGTTCAATATTCCCAATAATGCCGAAACATTTCTCATTCAACAATATGGAGATTATTGGACAATACCACCAGAGGATCAAAGAACGATGAGACACTGTAAAGAACTCATCCCCCATCTGAATGAAATGATAGGATGAGCATGCTCACAATTCACCCTCACGATAATCAATTGTCAACTCTAAATTTTCGAAAGAACGTCGTCCTCCGCTCACGGAGGGCGACGATATCGAGAGGCGATGATTCGTCCTTAAATTGACGTCATTGAGCGTTCATGCCTCATGCTCCGCAAGTGATCCTTCAAATCTTCAATGCAGCATCGTTCTAAGTCAATTGCTTCGCTCATGGATCGCTTTTCATTCGCCCAAATTACTTTAATTTTTTACGATACTTGCGCTGTTGCTGTTTTTTTACTCCCTTGGTACTGCCTGTTCAACTCTTCAAGTGCTCCTTCAGTAAAATCTATCTCTGGATTTATTATTTGCTCTTTCCAGAGAGGCATGCGAACTGCTTTGAAAAAACGCTCTTGTTCTGCTTGTTCATAAAGCTTTTGGACTTCAGCTGTGTAAAGCTTGCAAGCTCCTGTTATTTTTCCTTCATCATCAGCATCTAATTCAATAATGGCCTTTTGGGCTGCTGCTTTAGAATCCACTTTTGCACCTCGAATACTTACATCCATGCTCTTTTGAGCATCTTCTATGCTATCAAAAAATGCAACCTCATGGCCTAATGAATAACCACAAACTTGTTCATACATAAACTGATGAAAAGGATTAACGACAAACGAGGATAAATCTTTAAGACTATCGCCAACCGAAGTATATGCAGGGCTTACTATTGCGTATAACTTTTTCATTTTATTCCTTAAAATTTTAAATTAAACGACTCATTCTAATACCGATTTTTTAGTTCATTTTTGCTAAATTTTTCAAGTGCAAACACTATCAAATTTACTTGTGTTTGTATAGGAATTAATGGATCGCTAAAAAGAAAAGACAGTAAGAACATTTTAGGACGTGGGCAATATATTATTCGTTGCCTCACGTCCTTCAAAAAATACAGCAGGTTCAGCGGTCTTAACTTGTGCAGTAGGACTCAACTGATTTTTATAGGTTTAACCTAGCTCAGGTTCATATGCAGCTATTTTTCGGGGTTTTAATTCAGCCTGTTCTTCTGCAATTGCTTTATCATTTACAATTTTAGTCACGCAGGCATCAGACCAAACATTTAAGGAGGTTTCCAACATATCAATTAGACCGTAGAAAGGCAAAATAACACCCATAAGTACAATTGGAACATTCATACTCGATAATAAGCTCACACTAAGGAAAAAGCATCCCATAGGAACACCGGCATTACCAATCGCAGCAACTGTAGCAACGATAATCCATAATCCCATCGTACCATAAGAAATTGGTATGCCGTGATTTTGCATTAAATAAATCACTGTAGCAAAAATAAAAGCAGCGCAACCATTCATATTGATACTGGTGCATAGCGGTAGCACAAAACGACTGATTGATGGCTTAACCTGTAGATTCTTTTCTATAGTACTCATAGTTACAGGTAATGTGCCCACTGAAGACTTAGAGAAAAAAGCTACTGATAATGCGGGAAGCATAGAACGCATCGCTGTAAAAGGCTGAATTTTGTTCTTCTTCAACCATAATGGCAATATAATAAAACCTTGGATTAAATTTGCTAAAACAACAATTAATAAGTATTCACCTATACCTTTAATATCCATGCCAGAACGTAATTGAACAACTGTTGAAGTAATAAAACCAAAAAGTCCCAAGGGAATAACGGCAATAATCCAACGCGTCATCACCAAAAACATACCGTGTGCGCCTCTAAAAAAGCGTGTTATTATATCACGTGAATCTTCATCGGGAATTTGGCGTACCGCAATGCCAATAATGATACTTAAGAATAATACCCCCATGACTTGTTGCTCTAAAAAGGGAGCTAATAAGTTAGTTGGTATGATATTTGCCAAATACCCAATATATCCTAGGCTGCTTGCTGATTTAATCTCATGAGAGTCCAAATTGACCTGAACAGAGCTAGGATGAATAACGATATAGAGTAAGCAACTAATTACCGCAGCTACTACAGTTGTCGAAAAAGTGTACGTAATTGTTCGCTTCCAAATTTTTTTCATAAATCCATCGGTCTTATAATTTGCCAAAGTAACAATTATCGATAAAGAAATGATCGGTAAACTGATGCATTTAAAGAGCTTAATAAACAAATCGGAAACCAATAATCCAGTTTCTTTTAAAACACTTATATCCGACAGCCCACTGGCAATACCTAAACCGATCATCAAAGCATAAATTAATGGGGTACTAAAAATGAATTTTTTCTGTTGCTGATGTGCTGCACACATATTTAAAATCCTCAAAAAAAACCGAACGATAAAGAAGGGGAAAAAAGAAAATGAGATCAGCAACAACAACAAATAAGCTTAAAATGAGAGAGGGTCGAATGATGAGCCATATGGTAAGACGGAATTAACATGGAAACCCTTATAAATGTTTAAAATATGAGCAATACGAATTATATTCTAACACGCGCCAATTATTCGTCAAGAGCTTTATGTGCCTTATACAATTAACCAACTAATTCTATACAATTAATTTGCTGTTTCAAACGGATAATCCGTCGGTAGGCATCTTCAATACGTTGGGATTCTATTTTTTGTTCAAAGATTAAGCGCTCGATTACTTCAATTACTTCAGGCGCTGTTATCTTGGCTAATTGATTTGCAAAAATGATCATATCAGCCCCTGCATTGATTGTCAGACATAAAGCGTCCTCAAGCGAGTAATGATCAGTGATGGCTTGCATTTGTAAATCATCAGCGATAATTACTCCATCATAACTCATAGAATTACGCAATAAACCCGTTAAAATCTCGTAGGATAAAGTAGCCGGCATCCCCTGACTGTCCAGCTTTTTGTTTATTACATGCGCTGTCATAATCATTGTAGGATGATACACATCGCGTACCAATGAAAAATACGGTTCTAACTCTTCTCTTCGAAATGTATTCGTCACATCGACAAATCCCTTATGCGTATCACCAAGCGCACTTCCATGTCCTGGAAAATGTTTGTAGCAGCATGCAATACCGTAGCGAGAAAAAACACCCACAAATTTTTTAGCAAAATCAACTACTTGTTCAGGAATAGTTGAAAAACTACGATGTAAGGCACCAACAATACCCTGTTCTTCTTGTAAGTTTAAATCCACAACCGGAGCAAAATTAAGATTAAACCCTAAAGACTTTAACGTAAACGCCATTTGGGTCAATTCCGCCTGCAATGCTTCAGGAGACAAACGTGCCATATCATAAGCACTGATGGTTGGCATACATCCCTCAACTCTGGACAAGCAGTCGATGGCTCCTCCTTCATAATCTATGGCAACTAATAGAGGTAATCCATTATTTTTATAATTTATTTCAGAAGAATAATCATTAAGTTGACGAGTCAGCTGTTTTATTTGTGCCTGATCTTTTAAATTCCTTCCATACGATGCTGTAGATACATCTTGATCAAATAATAAAACACCACCTAATCCATCAGAAGAAAGCCATTCAGCCACGGGACTTTTATCATGAATAGTGCATCCATCAAATCCCATAATTAACATTTGACCAATTTTATTTCTTAAAGTAATCATGAATTGTCCCCTCAACTTATATAGGAATAATCCTAAAAAGTCAGTCCGTATTTAGATCAATCCCATTTATATCTTTTTGGGTGGTATTGCTGGAATACTGTCAAAATCACACTTACATGTTCCAGTAGCGTCAGGAGGAAGTGGGATTTGTGAAAAATCGGAAGGATAACACACAGAAACATTCCACGCTGAATCACCAGGATTAACTTCATTGGGTAAAGACCAATAGTTTTTAGCATAATAACTTTCACCTTTTCCGCTTTCCCATATCGCCGGTGAAAACTGAGCACGATACATTAATTTCTGTCCAGGCTCACAAAGAAAAGATTGACGCACCCAAGACTTTCCAGGCGGTATTATTGCTGTGGTTAAAACTTTGGCCGTTGCTGCATCCATAACATCTACTGTCACAGTATAGTTACTCCAACAATTATCCTTAGCTAAGGTATAGTAACAGGTAATAGCCCATAGTGAATTAGAGGAAATAAGACTTACAGCGACAATAAAAATTCGTGCTAACATATTAGAATCCTTCGTGCGTAGAGCAATTAATCTTTTTATTTTGGGGCTCAAAACGAAACCCATACTAAGAAATAGTAACAACCTTAGAACTATTTACTAATAGTATATACAATATCATCTAAAAGTTATGTATTTAAGATAAAACAAGGGTTGATTTTATCATCTGACCTGTATAAGCTTGCCCGATTGGGAGAGATGGCCGAGCGGTCGAAGGCGCACGCCTGGAAAGTGTGTATACGGAAACGTATCGAGGGTTCGAATCCCTCTCTCTCCGCCAAATTAAGAAGGTAATGGTCAGACCCCATGCTTGAGCTGTCTCTTAATCATAAGTTAAACATCTTGGGTAAAAGTCAGATTTGAGTACAGGTTGGACTCTTACTTAGGACCTGTTAACAATTCGCTAGACTGAGCCAAAATGGCATGATTTTAGAGCACCGAAATACAGCATACTCAAAGTATGTGAGTATGCATCGGAACGGATAAAATCATGCCATTTTGGCCAGGATAGTGAACTTGTTAACAGCCCCTAATAAAAGTAGTTGATATTATGGCGAGAACCTACTGCCTTTATGTCTCACATTCCCAGGTACTTTGCAGTGATGGAGCTAACACATCTTAGTATGTAGCCTGCAAAGTATGATTATGAACAATTCATTTAGGGATATGACAAATGAAGTTAATTATAATAGGAATTTTATTATCATTTAATACAATCGCTGGCAATTATTTCCCTAAAGAAATATCTCAAGATCAGCCATGGTCTGTTTCT
Organism: Legionella gratiana; assembly: GCF_001467695.1. Classification (GTDB taxonomy): domain Bacteria; phylum Pseudomonadota; class Gammaproteobacteria; order Legionellales; family Legionellaceae; genus Legionella; species Legionella gratiana. Next base: position 190,845 of record NZ_LNYE01000023.1, on the reverse strand, counting down.
GCAAGTGCTGGAACTGGTAATTACCAAGTAAATTCTAGTAATAAAAATACGGCCATAGGAAGGTTTGCACTTGCTAATGAACTGATGCTCGCAGGCAATATTGCCCTGGGCCTAGAATTAGGGCTGCAAACGGGTACTCGAATAAAATTGAACTTGCAAAAAGAAACATTTCAAGCACTAAAAAATTGGATTCCAATGCAAACCACTCTTTCACCTACACTCGATTTATTAATCACAACCAAAAGCGATCCATTGGGAAATAGTGATTTTTTTGCTCAATTAAAAGGTGGACTTGCATACAGACACTGGCGAGATACCCGTGCACCCCTAAATGATATTTCACAACTCGCTGGTGAAATACAAGCGGGTTTTGGATATCCAATTACTGCTCTAGCTAGTTTAAGTCTATTGTATCAGGGAATATTTAGCGGTAATGGTCCTAATCTTCATTTAGATACTCACAATAAGGAACAATTATCAAATATACCTACATTACATGCCCTATTGGTTGGATTATCTATTAACCTATAAAAAATAGGATCGTAACACTGAAACTCAGGAATATTTTAGATTAGCTTCTCCTTCTATTGAACTATAATTTAATCAAATCGGAAGTCGATATGTGAAGAGTTTACTCAAAAAACGCTTAACTTAGCGCCATTAAATTATAGGGAGTACTATCATGAAAGAAAAACATTATGCCTATAAAATAACTCACCATGCATTAGGCTTAAATTGTCCTCATTCTGCGCTAGAAAACGATAAGATGGTAGACTTATTAAAAGAAATAGAAAGCCAACATCACGATGGTGTATTCTGGGTATTTAAACAATTTGGCGATCAACCTCAAGAAGCCTTGTGCCTTATAGACTGTTCAAAAAAACGAATTTACTTTCATTATTCTGGGGAAGTCGAAGATCTACAAAAGGCGATTACTAACTTAAGTCATTAAATGGTAAAAACCATATCATCAAACAAAGTGAATCAATTAAAATCTTTTTGGATTTATTTATATCTAAATAGATCTGGACAATTGTCTTCATTTTAGTCACTATTTCAATCCGAGTTGATTACCTAAATAAACGTTTCGGATAAGAGTTATATAAGATCCAGTCGATATCTAGGTTCGTTCGGGTTGAGGAGTCCTGCCATAGACTTAATGAACTTGTAGTCGTCCTCGCGAAAGCGGGGACCCATTTTGATGTAGACACCATGCTCCAATAGAAATGGATTTCCGCTTTCGCGAAAATGACGAAGCCCTTCAGTCAATAGCAGTGCTCCTCAGCCCGAACGGTTCGTGATAATGAGCCGATCTCCTTAGCCGAAACTCAAAATGAAGAGAATATTATGTCTTTAAAAATTAGAATCATTTTAAGTTCTATTGTTTTTAGCTTCTTGTCTTACGCCTATGCGAAACCTGTATCAAAAAATAGTGAAAATGATACAGCCATCCAAAATGCTGTTTTATTCTACATTAATGAATACAGACAACAACATGGCTTATCTAAACTGACGATGGATAATCATATTGTAATTCAAGCCAAACAACATTCTCAGGATATGGCCACCCATCGCATGCCTTTTGGCCATAAAGACTTTGGAAAGCGAATTGCCACACTACGCTCACAAATTAAAAACGCGGGTGGTGGCGCCGAGAATGTCGCTTATAACTACAAAAGTGCCCAAGAAGTAGTAAAGCAGTGGCTACATAGTCCAGGACATAAAAGAAATATTGTTGGTAATTATAATCTGACAGGTATTGGAGTTGCTCGTGATAAACAAGGAAAACTTTATTACACCCAAATTTTTATTCAAACTGGAAAAAACAGTCGAAGCTATGCAACGTTTAAAAGACCGACTCTTAGTGTTCCATTTTTCGGTATCATGAGAAAAAATTAAACGTAGTTTACTTTCGGACTGACTCGAGCACAGCATGCTTTTGCTCTATTTTATATTTGAAGATTACGATTATCCTATTTTTTTAACGCAATCTTTGCAAAAAACAATTAAGACCAAGTGGCATTACTATGAGGATTGGCCTATCATAAGATCATAGACAGTACACATTGTTCAGCCAACATCATTACTTGGGAGCCAGATTGAGAGTGCGGTGTGCATGCCTAGTATAAACTAAGAAGCCTAAAACACTCCAGAGGAGTCCATCATAGTAACTAGGACTGCTAACAATCTTACTGTCTATTCTGAATTCGACAAAAAGGCATTTTTTTATAGGATGCCTTTTTTATTTTCTAATTTCCTCACTTATAATTAACGTGAGTTGGACATAAAAAGCATAAAAATGCCGTTTATGTCGCTAAACGAACATTATCCAGTTCCAAATAGAAACAGTTCGATATAAAAAATTACTTTATTTTTTAGGTCGAACTCACGTTATAATTAAGAGATGTATTTCAATGAGATGAAACACTTAAAATGGATATTTTATTAATTTTTCTTATTGTTTTCTTTTTTAGCATGTGCTTTTTGATCATTAGTTTTTTTGATTACTTATCAAGGAGTGATTCATGAGCCTCTATTTAATCTGTGGACTCATCGCCTTCGGCTTGTTAATTTATTTATTATTCGTATTATTTAAACCTGAATTGTTTTAATAATAAAAAGGGAAAAGGATTTCCATGACAAAATTTGGTTTTCTTCAAATCGCATTCTATTTGATCTTCTTACTCCTTCTTGTCAAACCTCTTGGTTGGTATATGGCACGAGTATACCAAGGCCGATCTTGTTTATTAGATTCCTTATTAAAACCTTTTGAGTCACTTATTTATAAACTATGTGGGATTGATCCTAAAAAAGAAATGGGATGGAAAACGTACCTATCAACGATGCTTTTTGTTAATTTAGTAGGCGTATTAGCAGTTTTTCTTTTACAAAGAATACAATTCTATCTTCCTCTAAACCCGCAGGATTTCTCAGCCCCCTCAGCTGATCTTGCGTTTAATACTGCCATCAGTTTTGCTACTAATACTAATTGGCAAGCCTACAGTGGTGAAACAACCATGAGCTATTTAACACAGATGCTTGCGCTTACAGTACAAAATTTTATTTCTGCAGCAACAGGAATGTCTTTATTAATCGCATTAATACGAAGTCTAGCAAAACATGAAAGTCACGGTTTAGGTAATTTTTGGGTGGATACCCTACGCGGTATACTCTACATCTTACTTCCATTGTCATTCATTTTCGCTCTTATCTTATGCTCACAAGGTGTCATACAAAATTTTAAACCCTATCAAAAGATTAGCCTTCTACATCCATTTACTTATCAACAACCGCTTACAGACCTAAGAGGTCAACCCCTATTAGATAGTCTAGGTAATCCTAAAGTAACTTCTGCAAAAATAACTGAACAAATTATTCCCATGGGACCTGCTGCCTCACAAATTGCCATTAAACAATTAGGTACTAATGGCGGTGGTTTTTTTAATGTCAATTCTGCTCATCCCTTCGAAAATCCTACGCCACTGACTAATTTTCTTGAAATGACAGCACTTTTACTTATTCCAGCAGCTTTTTGTTTCACTTTTGGTGTGATGGTTCGAGATAAGAGGCAAGGATGGGCAGTATTAATCACCATGTTAATCCTATTTATTCCGCCTTTAATACTTGGAACTGTAATGGAACAAAATGGCAATCCTGCATTTCAACCCATGGGAATTGATATGCAGCCAATATCTAATCTTTACCCGGCTGGCAATATGGAAGGCAAAGAAACACGCTTTGGCATTGTTAACTCAACAATTTGGGCTACAGCAACTACTGCAGCATCCAATGGTGCAGTCAACTCCATGCATGATTCGTTTACCCCATTAGGAGGAGTTGTTCCTCTTTGGATGATGCATTTAGGTGAGGTCTGTTTTGGTGGTGTAGGTTCAGGACTATATGGAATGCTTATGATGATCATTATCACCGTATTTGTTTCTGGTCTTATGGTAGGCAGATCTCCCGAATATCTTGGCAAAAAGATTGAACCTTATGAAATGAAAATGGCCTCCATTGCTGTTTTGATTATGCCGTTAATCGTTCTTATCTCAACTGCTTATGCTTCAGTAACCTCTTCAGGTATTAGCTCAATAGCTAATCCGGGTTCACATGGCTTCACAGAAATTCTTTATGCATTTACTTCTATGGGAAATAATAATGGCAGTTCCTTTGCGGGTTTAAAGGCTAATACTCCATTTTATAATATTCTGGGCGGCTTACTTATGTTAATTAGCCGATATTGGATTGCCATTCCCACTCTTGCAATTGCTGGTTCACTCGTTAAGAAAAAGCATATTCCCAGTAGCCCCGGTACCCTGGCAACTCATACACCCCTTTTTATTGTTTTGTTAGTTTGTATCACCATTGTCATTGGTGCCCTATCTTTTTTACCAACCCTTGCATTAGGCCCTATTGTGGAACAATTGATCCTTTGGGGAAAATATGGCTACTAAATTACATTCAATATGGGATTTGAATATCATTAAAGTTGCCCTAGTTGATGCATTTCTCAAACTCAGGCCACGCACACAAATTAAAAATCCGGTGATGTTTACCGTATATGTAGGCTCAATTATAACGACAGTACTTTTTATACAATCACTTTTAGGAAAAGGAGAGGCCCCTTCTCTTTTTATTCTGGCGATCACATTATGCCTCTGGTTTACCCTCCTATTCGCTAATTTTGCTGAGGCTATAGCAGAAAGTCGAGGCAAAGCTCAAGCACAAGAATTGCGTCGAGCACGACATGATATTCAAGCAAAAAAATTAACAAAAGCATCTAAAAACGCAAAATTTACCCTAGTTACTTCAGCACAATTACGTACTAATGATCTGGTTTTAGTCGAAGCAGGTGATTTCATTCCTAGCGATGGAGAGGTTATTGAGGGCATTGCCTCTGTTAATGAAAGTGCTATAACTGGCGAAAGTGCGCCAGTTATTCGTGAAAGTGGAGGAGATCGTAGTGCAGTAACCGGAGGGACTCAAGTTATCTCCGATTGGTTGATCATTCGCATTACTTCTAATCCGGGAGAAACATTCTTAGATCAAATGATTGCCTTGGTAGAAGGTTCAAAACGTCAAAAAACACCTAATGAACTTGCCTTAACTATCTTACTCGCTGCGTTAACCATTATATTCTTAGTGGTTTGTAGCACCCTACTCTCTTTCTCCATTTTTAGTGTATTTGTAACCAAATCAGGCCAAGTAATTTCAATAACAGTGCTAGTTGCTCTTTTTGTCTGTTTAGCACCAACTACAATTGGAGGATTGCTTTCCGCAATTGGTATTTCAGGCATGGATAGAATGATTCAAGCTAATGTTATTGCTTTATCTGGACGTGCAGTTGAAGCCGCAGGAGATATTGATGTTTTATTGCTTGATAAAACAGGAACAATTACTTTAGGTAACCGTCAAGCTACCGAATTTATTCCTGCAGAAAACGTCACCATTAATGAATTAGCAGATGCGGCACAATTAGCATCACTTGCAGATGAAACCCCTGAAGGCCGGAGTATTGTTATTTTAGCCAAAAGAAAATATAAGTTACGCGGCAGAGAACTGGAGCAACTCAACGCAACTTTTGTTCCTTTTACCGCTCAAACGCGCATGAGTGGTGCCAACATTGAAAATAGACAAATTCGGAAAGGTTCGTTTGCTGCAATTGAAGAGTACATCAATCAGTTAGGCAGCATTGTTCCTGAAAATGTGAGAAAAAACGTCGAAATTATTTCACGACAAGGAAATACCGCATTGGTTGTTGTAGAAAACCAGAAAGTACTCGGGATTATTCGTCTTAAAGATATTATTAAAGGTGGTATTCGAGAACGATTTGCTCAATTAAGACACATGGGCATTAAAACGATTATGGTTACTGGAGATAATCCACTTACTGCTGCTTCTATTGCTGGTGAAGCAGGAGTGGATGATTTTCTTGCTAATGCAAAACCAGAAGACAAACTTAAATTGATTCGTGAGTTACAAGCCCAAGGGCATTTGGTAGCGATGACAGGAGATGGAACTAATGATGCGCCCGCTCTTGCTCAAGCAGATGTTGCCGTCGCAATGAATTCAGGAACACAAGCAGCAAAGGAAGCGGGCAATTTAGTAGATTTGGATTCGAATCCAACTAAATTAATTGAAGTAGTTGAAATTGGTAAACAACTACTGATGACTCGCGGTTCACTCACTACTTTTAGTATGGCCAATGATATTGCCAAATATTTTGCTATTTTACCTGCGGCATTTTCGAGTACCTATCCTGAACTTAATATCTTAAATATCATGCATCTGGCAACACCTCAAAGCGCTATTCTTTCTGCAGTTATTTTTAATGCGCTTATTATTGTTTTTCTCATTCCTTTAGCGTTACAAGGGGTGAAATATAGACGTCTTCCTGCGGCACAGCTCTTGCGTAAGAACGTGATCGTTTATGGCTTTGGTGGATTAATCGTTCCCTTCATCGGCATCAAAATAATAGATCTGTTCTTAACTTTTGTAGGTTTAACAGGATAAAAATAATGACAGAAATCGTCAAACAAATAAAAATTTCTTTACTCTTTTTACTCCTATGTTCGCTACTTACAGGCCTTATTTATCCTGTTGTCATTACCCTTATTGCTCAAGTATTATTCCCCTACCAAGCAAACGGCAGCATACTTCGATATCAGGATAAACCCATAGGTTCTGCATTAATTGGACAATATAGTGATACACCCAATTACTTTTGGGGACGTCCCTCCGCAACGACCCCATTTCCTTATAACTCAGCAAACTCTTTAGGTTCTAATATGGGGCCGTTAAACCCCGAGTTTTTGGCTGCAGTAAAAAAAAGAGCGGCGACTCTTCGTCAATATGAAAATAAAATGCCATTGATTCCTGTTGACTTAGTAACGGCCTCTGCAAGCGGCCTTGATCCAGAGATAAGTCCACTAGCAGCTTTTTATCAGATACCTCGGATTGCTAAAGCACGTAATATTTCGGAGCAAGAAATACAAATATTGGTGAATCAATTAATAAAAAAAAGAACCCTGTATCTTTTGGGAGAACCGCGTATTAATGTATTAGAACTTAATTTGGCCCTAGATCATATAAGGACCACTCATGAATGACTCACGTCCCAACCCTAACGCATTATTGCAACGAGTGCTCGAAGAGGAACAGCAACAACAGCGTGGTAAACTCAAAATCTATCTCGGTGCTGCTCCTGGAGTAGGAAAAACTCATTCCATGCTTCATGAGGCATTGGAAGAACAAACTAAAGGATTAGATATTGTTGTAGGCATTGTTGAATCCCATGGCCGCATAGAAATTGAGGAAATACTTAAAAATTTCGTGGTCCTACCTAAATTAACTATTGATTATCACGGCAAGAAACTACAAGAATTTGATTTGGATGCTGCTCTAAAAAGAAATCCTGGATTAATCCTTATGGATGAAATGGCACATACAAATGTTACTGGCGTGCGTCATAAAAAACGTTGGCAAGACATTAAAGAGCTTCTGGATCGAGGAATTGATGTATCTACCACTTTAAATGTTCAGCATATAGAAAGTTTAAATAATGATGTTTCCCAAATTATTCATGCACCTGTCCAAGAAACGGTCCCTGATTTCATGATTGAACGTGCGAATACTATTGAGCTCGTCGATTTGGCTCCAGAAGATTTATTAAAGCGTTTGGCAGAGGGCAAGGTTTATGTCCCCAAACAAGCACAACTAGCCGCAGAATTTTATTTTCGTAAAGGCAACTTAATGGCATTACGTGAACTCGCATTACGTACATTAGCAAAGCGAGTCAATACTCAAGTGCTTTTATATAGGCAAGGACAAGGAATAAAAAGTATCTGGCACATCATGGAAAAAATCCTCGTTTGTGTAGGACCTGGTCCAGAATCCCATAAATTAATTCGCTCTGCCAAAAGAATCGCAGCGAGTTTTCAAGCAGACTGGATGGCTGTTTACGTAGATTCTCCTCGAACCCAATTATCGAGAACACAACGTAACCAAGCGATAAAAAACCTATTTTTTGCAGAACAATTAGGTGCTGAAACCCATATATTAATGGGATATGATCTCGTTAGAGAAATTCTTAATTTTGCTCGTGAGCAAAATGTTACTTTGATTATGATAAGTAAACGAATTCAAACTCGGTGGAAAAATTTTTTCTTTCGTAGTTTAGCTGACGAAATTTTGCGTTATAGCGGTGACATTGACGTGTATACCATAACCGAAATGGTAAAAAAATCACCAAAAAAAGCACTTCCGAAACCGCTGACCTCCTGGTTCCCTTATTTCTTATCAATTAGTATTGTTTCAGTCACAACATTGTTTAATTTTTTGCTGTACTCCCTAGTACCCGATGCTAACTTAATCATGGTTTATTTAATAGGTATGATTGCGATTGCCTCCCTGGGACGTACCGGACCTACAATTTCAGGAGTTTTTCTCAGCCTTTTAGCTTACGATTTTTTCTTTGTGCCTCCTTACTATAGTTTCTTAACAAGTGATGCAGATTATATTTTCAATTTAGTAATGATGTTCGTTATCGCATTTATCATTTGTCGACTCATCTTGGTTACTCGTCGTCAATCAGAGATTGCACGTCTTGCCGAATATCAAACTTCTACTTTATATACTTTAAGCCGAAGATTATCGAGAACTCGTGGAATAGTCAGGCTACTTAGAACTGGAATCAATTATATTTCCGAAATTTTTCATTGTGAAATCATTGCGTTATTGCCTAAAGATACACGCTTAGTCATTCGCGCACGCTCAAAATCTCATCAAGAATTGGATGATAAAGAATACAGTATTGCTCAATGGGTATTTGAATTAGGACAAAAAGCCGGATTGGGAACTGATACGCTTTCTTTTTCTAATGCCATATTCATCCCATTGATCGGTGCGCGAGGTACAATGGGTGTTTTAAGAATTCAACCGTTTAAGAGTGATGATTGGGCAACACCGGAAAAAATACAGCTTTTAGAGTCTTGCGCCAATCAAATTGCCTTAGCTATTGAAGTAGACAGCTTGCAAGAAGAACTTCATAAAAGCAACGCATAAAATGTTGTATACCTTAGTCTGGAAAATAGTTCTAAATTACAATACGATAATAATTATCTAGGTAAAAAGGATTTACTCATGATCATTGCAACCTTACATACAGCAGGAAATGAAACTCGAGTAGCGATTACTCCTAATTCAGCGAAACAGTTCATAAAATCTGGGTTTGAAGTTAGCATAGAAAAAAATGCTGGTCAGGCAGCAGGCTTTAGAAATCAAGATTATGAACAAGTCGGGGCGTATATTAGCGACAACAAAAAAAATATTCTTACAAAAGCAAACATTCTTCTCTGCATTAATGAGCCTAATCCCAAAGACCTGGAGGGTTTATCACCAGGCGCCATGATCATCGGTCCTATTGATAACGAACCGCAAAGTCAATTAATTTCCTGGTGCCAAGAAAAACAGATTACCTTATTCTCAATGAATCTTATTCCTCGTATCAGCCGTGCTCAAAGCATGGATAGCCTCTCTTCCCAAGCCAATTTGGCAGGATATCGAGCTGTTCTCGAAGCGTGTACTCAATTTCATCGAGCTATTCCAATGATGATGACAGCTGCAGGAATGATTCAACCTGCTAAAGTACTTGTTCTTGGTGCTGGTGTGGCAGGCTTACAAGCTATAGCAACAGCCAAACGTTTAGGTGCGGTAGTTTATGCATTTGATGTACGACGTGCTGCAAAAGAACAAGTTGAAAGTTTAGGCGCTGAATTTATTGAAGTCAGCCAAGATCAAGATAGTGAAACAAAAGGTGGATACGCTTCTGAAACAAGCGAAGAATATAAAAAATTACAGGCAGAACTTATTGATCAATACGCCAAATTATCAGATATTGTTATTTCAACCGCCTTAATTCCTGGTCGTAAGGCCCCTGTTTTATTGTATAAACATACGATAGAACAAATGAAGCCTGGATCAGTTGTCGTTGATCTCGCAACCTCCCGCGGTGGGAATTGCGAAGTAAGCGTTATTGATAAAACCATCCAACATGGAGAAGTAACCATCATTGGTTTAAGCAACTTAGCAGGGCTTGTTCCAGCAACAGCAAGTGAACTTTATGCGAATAATTTAGTTCACCTTATTCATCTCTTGGCCCCGACTCCTCCCGAGATCATATTAAATCCCAACGATGAAATTATTCAACAAGCGGTGCTTTGTCATCAAAATCAATATCTACCCTTCCAGGTCATAAAGGAGACCCAAAATGCATGAGATGAATACCCTAGGAAATCCTTATATTACAATACTTACTATTTTCGTATTAGCTTGTTTTGTCGGGTATTATGTAGTTTGGAAAGTTACACCCGCACTCCATACGCCTCTAATGTCAGTAACCAATGCAATATCCAGTATTATTGTTTTAGGTGCCCTCATTGCTGCAGGAAGTCAATTCATTGGAAAAATAACCTGGATAGGTGGTCTAGCAATATTCATTACCTCAATTAACATTTTTGGTGGTTTTGTGGTCACTCAACGTATGCTTCGCATGTATAAAAAATAGAATTATTGTTTACTTGTGGGTTTTAATTTAAATATTAGGGATGATTTCTCATGACTACCTTGGTTCCTTTATTTTATCTATTAGCAGCTATCTGTTTTATACTGGCACTCAAAGGCCTTGCCAGCCCAGCTTCTGCACGAAGAGGAAATCTATTGGGAATTGCTGGTATGATTCTCGCAGTAGGCTCAACGTTAATGATGCCCTCAACATATCATCAACCTCTACTCATTAGTTTAATGATTGCAGGTGGAATAATCGGAACCTATATCGCTCTTAAAATCAATATGACCGCTATTCCACAATTAGTTGCTGCCTTTCATTCTTTGGTAGGAATGGCAGCAGTACTTGTCGCATTCTGTGCTTTCTTATCTCCTCACTCGTTCCATATAGGAGTTCCCGGTGCCATCGCCAAGGCAAGCCTTGTGGAAATGAGCTTAGGTTTAATTATTGGTGCTATCACCTTTTCTGGCTCTGTAATTGCTTTTCTTAAATTACAAGGAATTATGTCAGGAGTTCCTATCAAACTTACTGGCCATAATATCATCAACCTCTTGACTGCGTTGGGAATTCTTATTTTATTTGTATTATTTTTAATAAACCAAACACTCACTCTTTTTTGTATTATGGCTGCCTTAGCCTTTTTAATTGGTGTGCTACTTATTATCCCAATTGGTGGTGCTGATATGCCGGTAGTGATTTCCATGCTTAACTCGTATTCTGGTTGGGCTGCCGCTGGTATTGGTTTTACCCTGAGTAACCATTTACTGGTGATTACTGGGGCCCTAGTTGGAGCGAGTGGAGCAATTCTAAGTTATATCATGTGTGTGGGCATGAACCGCTCTATTTTCAACGTAATTTTTGGCGGCATCCAAACGTCGGGAACACAATTACAAGCCAATACATCAACCGAATCACGCTCAGTACGACAAGGAAATGGTGAAGATGCAGCATTCCTCTTAAATAATGCAAAAGATGTGATTATTGTCCCTGGATATGGTATGGCAGTGGCACATGCGCAACATGCAGTCAAAGAATTAGTGGATGCGTTAGAACATCGAAACATTAAGGTTCGCTTTGCAATTCATCCTGTGGCTGGACGTATGCCTGGACATATGAATGTACTGCTCGCAGAAGCCAACATTCCTTATGATAGAGTTTTTGAACAAAGTGAAATTAATCGTGATTTCGCTAGTTGTGATGTAGCTTATATTATTGGAGCAAATGACATAACTAATCCTGCAGCAAAAACTGATCCAAGTTCACCTATTTATGGAATGCCCGTTTTAGAAGTTGAAAAAGCAAAAACAGTTTTGTTCGTGAAACGGAGTATGGCGCCTGGTTATGCCGGTGTGGAAAATGCTCTGTTCCATCACGACAATACGTACATGCTCTTTGGCGATGCTAAAGCAATGACGGAATCTATTGCTAAAGCATTAGAATCATTATAAATAACATGAGTTCGACATAAAGACATTTCCATGTCTCCAAAACAAACAGATCGGTATAAAAAATTACATTATTTTTTATATCGAACTCCCATTAAATAAAGGCAGCTAAACATCTAAATAATTAATGAATATTAATTTGCCATAGAAACAAAATAAAGGTATCTTAGCCCATTAATTTTCATTATGGAGTGAACTAATGTTACGAAAGCTAGGATTCGGGTTATTCTGTGTTGTGACTTCTTTAACTACTAATGCATATGCTATGGATAGTCATCCACTCCAACAAGGGATCGCTATTGAATATGAATTACCCAGCAATGTCCCTCAAGAATTCATTAATTATATGTTCTGGCCAATAGAAGCTAATTGTAAAATTACTACGGAAGATGAAAGTAATGATCTTTTCGTAGAAGCATTAGCTAAAAAAGGAAAAATTAACGACATCCCTTTAACTACAGGAGATTCTTTGCACTATAGTGTACAACACAACCAGACTCTGAAACTCAGTGCTGATTCTGGGGCAAAGGTGAGAATTACTAATTTTGGTCTACATACTGTAAAAGCGAGTTGTACTACTTCCTAAAATTCCTAAAAAAGGATTAAAGCCGACATAAAAGACATTCCGTTCCTTTTATGTCGCAACAAACCTTGCTTATGCCTATGAGCGATAAAGAATCCACTTTATTATCATCAAAAATGAAGATTATCGCTATGTGATTAATGTTCTCGTGTAGCATGAAACTTAATTTTAGGATATCGTTCTTGAGCCATAGCTAAATTAACACGAGTTGGGGCAAGATACATTAATGCATCACTTCCATCTAATGCTAAATAATCATAAGCTTTAGTGCGAAATTCGCTCATCGCCTTATCATCCTCTGAGTAAACCCAACGAGCGCAAGTCACATTTACGGACTCATAAATGCAATCTACTTTATATTCATGCTTCAATCGATGTGCAACAACATCGAATTGCAATATCCCTACAGCACCTAAGATTAATTGATTGCTGTTTAATGGTCTAAATACCTGAGTTGCTCCTTCCTCAGATAGCTCAATTAAACCTTTTAATAAAGCCTTACTCTTTAAAGGATCCTTTAAACGAACCAAACGAAAAAGTTCTGGGGCAAAATTAGGAATGCCAGTAAATTTTAATTGCTCTCCTTGAGTAAAGGTATCACCTATTCGAATAGTTCCATGATTGTGTAATCCGATAATATCTCCTGGCAAAGCAACTTCTGTGTGTGATCGATCACCTGCCATAAAGGTCAATGCATTGGAAATTTGCACTTCTTTACCAATACGCAAGTGACTCAATTTCATCCCTTTTTTATAAGCTCCAGAGCATATACGTAAAAAAGCAATACGGTCTCTGTGCTTTGGATCCATATTGGCTTGTATTTTAAATACAAACCCCGAAAAAGCCTCTTCATCTGGAGATACAACCCGCTCTTGAGTATTTCTCGGTTGTGGACCTGGAGCATAGCGCACATAATCATCCAGTAATTCTTTGATGCCAAAATTATTAATTGCTGAGCCAAAATAAACAGGAGTCATTTTTCCTGCCAAATAATCCTGCAAATTAAATTCATGTGAAGCCCCCTTCACAAGTTCAATTTCCTCACGTAATTCTTGGGCACTCTCTCCTAACATCTCATCCAATTGAGGATTGTCTAATCCTTTAATTTGCATTGCATCTTGTTTTTGTGCATTTTTTCCAGGTTGATAAAGATAAACTATATCTTCATAACGATGATAAATTCCTTTAAAACGTTTTCCCATACCTACAGGCCAAGTGACTGGAGCACATTGAATCCCCAAAACCGACTCTACTTCATCAAGCAAATCAATGGGATCACGACCTTCACGATCCAGTTTATTAATAAAGGTCATAATTGGTGTATCACGCAAACGACATACTTCCATCAACTTCACTGTTCGTTCCTCTACCCCTTTGGCCACATCAATTACCATAAGCGCTGAATCTACAGCAGTTAAAGTCCGGTAAGTATCTTCAGAAAAATCCTCATGGCCAGGAGTATCAAGTAAATTCATGACGTGCCGGTTATGTACAAACTGCATTACAGACGTAGTAATAGAAATACCTCGTTCTTTTTCCATTTCCATCCAATCTGAGGTTGCATGTCGATCCGCCTTACGCCCTTTAACAGTTCCAGCCAATTGAATTGCGCCACCAAATAAAAGTAACTTCTCTGTTACAGTGGTCTTACCTGCATCAGGGTGAGAAATAATTGCAAAGGTTCGTCTTGTATTAAAATCCTGATAAAAATCGGACATGAAGTTCTCTAAAATAAGTAGATTGTTTTCGTATGTGAATTTTAAGCCATTCTTGAACAAATTCAAGACGAAACAAATGATTATCACCCCAATAACCCCTATAAGAATAGTTATTGTCACTAAAAAACGGTACTATAGTATCAATTTCGTCTAAGAATTAATGTCCATTATGAAACGCTGTACTTGGGTTGGAATAAACAAACCTTATTACGAACACTACCACGATACAGAATGGGGTATCCCTGTTCATGAGGATCAAAAACATTTCGAAATGCTTATCCTCGAAGGGGCTCAAGCAGGTTTAAGCTGGGAAACGATACTCAAACGCCGCGAAGCATATCGCAAAGCATTTAAGCAATTTGATCCTCATGCTGTGGCACAGATGACGGATGAAGAACTACAGAATTTACTCACTGATCCTGGCATTATCCGCAACCGACTTAAAGTTTTTTCAGCGCGAAAAAATGCCCTAGCATTCATCAACATTGTACGCGAATTTACCTCATTTGATAATTATGTTTGGCAATTCGTGAATGGAAGTCCTAAAATAAATTACCCTCATAGTCTTCAAGAAATTCCCGCAACTACGCCCGAGTCAGACGCATTATCCAAAGACTTGCAAAAAAGAGGGATGAGTTTTGTAGGCTCTACGATTATATATGCTTATATGCAAGCAGTGGGAATGGTGGACGATCATTTAGTCGACTGTTTTTGTAAAAATCGCGATGCCTGAGTTTTTAATTACCTTTTAACATTGAAGCATGAAAAATTAAATGTTCTTCAATAAAGCTCGCAATAAAATAGTAACTATGATCATAACCTTCTTGCATCCGTAAATTAAGATCAACAGCAGCATTCAAGCAGGCATCCTGGAATAATTCGGGTTTTAATTGTTCTTGCAAATACGAATCCTGAGTCCCCTGATCAATTAATATCTTCTTATGCGGCCATCCCCTTTCTAAAATGAGACTACAAGCATCATAATCCTTCCACTTATCCTGATCTTTCCCCAAATAACCTGTAAACGCTTTTTGTCCCCATGAACACTGGCTAGGTGCACAGATAGGGGCAAAAGCAGAAACTGAACGATATTGTTCGGGATTTTTTAAAGCTAAAGTAAGAGCTCCATGACCTCCCATTGAATGCCCAAAAATACCACAAGCTTGTTCATCAAGAGGAAAATGTTGCTGCAGTAAATTAGGCAATTCATCACCCACATAAGAAGACATTTGATAGTATTGTGACCATGGTTTTTGTGTTGCATCCACATAAAACCCCGCACCAATGCCAAAATCATAACTTTTCTGATCTCCAGGCAAATGAACTCCCCGAGGACTTGTATCCGGTGTAACCAATGCAAGACCTAATTGAGCAGCCATGCGTTGTGCACCTGCTTTAGTAATAAAATTTTGTTCCGTACAAGTCAATCCAGAAAGCCAATACAACACAGGAACACATTGGCTGTGTACTTGCGGTGGCAAAAAAAGACCGAAACGCATCATACAACGAGTTACAGAAGATTGATGTGCATAAACACGTTGAATACCCCCAAAGCAACAGTGCTCTTCAATAAGATCAATAGTCATTTTTTTTCAACTCAAGAAAATGATTAAAAAGTAAGAACTGTACGAATAGATTCACCTTGATGCATTAAATCAAAAGCCTTATTAATTTGTTCTATAGGTAAAACATAAGTAACTAAATCATCGATATTAATTCTTCCATCCATATACCAATCAACAATTTTAGGAACATCAGTACGACCTCGTGCGCCCCCAAATGCAGAGCCTTTCCATACTCTGCCTGTAACTAACTGAAAAGGTCGAGTTGAAATTTCTTGTCCTGCTCCAGCAACCCCGATAATCGTGCAGATCCCCCATCCTTTATGGCAGCATTCAAGAGCTTGGCGCATCAGTTTTACATCACCAACACATTCAAAACTATAATCAGCTCCTCCTTTAGTCAGTTCAACCAAATGAGCCACTAAATCATCACCAAATTCCTGAGCATTAACAAAATCAGTCATCCCCATTTTTTGAGCTAAAGCCTGACGGTTAGAGTTAATATCAATGCCAACGATTTGTTCTGCTCCAACCATACGCGCACCTTGAATTACATTAAGTCCAATTCCTCCTAAACCAAATACAACCACTCGCGCACCTGGAGTAACTTTAGCAGTATAGAGTACAGCGCCTATGCCTGTAGTGACACCGCAGCCGATGTAACACACTTTTTCAAAAGGGGCATCTTGGCGGATTTTCGCCACTGCAATTTCAGGTAAAACGGTGTAATTTGCAAAGGTTGAAGTCCCCATATAATGAAATAATTTTTTTCCATTAAAACTGAAACGGCTTGTACCATCAGGCATAAGTCCCTGACCTTGTGTTGATCGAATAGCTTGACAAAGATTCGTTTTCTGAGAAAGACAATACTCACATTGGCGACATTCAGGAGTGTATAGAGGAATCACATGATCCCCAGGTTTTAGAGAAGTCACACCAGGACCAACATCAACAATAACACCAGCCCCTTCATGCCCTAAAATTGTCGGAAAAAGACCTTCTGGATCAGCACCGGACAAAGTAAATGCATCGGTATGACACACACCTGTTGCCTTAATTTCAATAAGAACTTCACCTTGTTTGGGTCCTTCTAATTCAACCATTTCGATTGCTAATGGCTTTCCAACTTCAAATGCCACTGCTGCTTTTACTTGCATCAAAACTCCTTTCAATACTTTAGAAATTCTTATTAAAAAGCTCACTCTACAGTGAGTTAATAATCGTAACATAATAATTATATTGAAAAAAATTAAAATTAGATATTTAAAAATTTACGTGTCAACAATACAATCCGAGAACCCCACTCTCTTTTTTGTATTGATTCAGTAACTCCACGCCCGGGATCTCAAGCAAGCGGCGCGTATTAAATTCATAGCCCAAAAGCGTGATAAAACACATAGCGGATGACGTGGGATTTACTTTATTTATTTCTTGTTAGTATTCTTTTATACTTAACGATTAAATAACCAACAAAATTCTTTGGAAAGCAGAGAATGATCATTAATAGCGAATTTAAGCCTGCTAAGTGGCTTAAAAATCAGCATGGACAAACTCTGTATCGGACTATTACAAATCGGTTGCAAGTTCCTGTCGATTTTTATGAACGTCTTGAATTACCCGATGGTGATTTTATTGATTTAATCTGGAGCACAAGTAGTTTAAGCAATCATACACCGTTAATTATTCTACTCCATGGATTAGGAGGAAGTGAGAACTCCGCATACATTGCCAGTTTATTCAATGCATTTAATACATCCGGTTACCGAGCGGTTTTAATGAATCTTCGTGGTGCAAATGCTCCTAATCGTTTACCACGCTCTTATCATGGAGGAGATACCGCTGATTTTGCTTATGTTCTAAGTCAATTGAAACTACGAGAACCTTCAACAAAAAAAGCTGCAGTAGGCATTTCATTAGGTGGAAATATAGTGCTCAAATGGTTAGGAGAAACAGGGCATCAATCTTTAATTGATGCGGCAGTCGCGGTTTCTGTGCCTTTTCAATTACACAATGTCGTTCAAAAAATAAATAAGGGATTTTCTCGTATCTATCAAGCCCACTTATTAAAAAGATTACGCCATCTCTTTTTACAAAAATTAAACGTTATCAATCATCAGTTACCTCTTTCTACGCAAACATTAGCATCAATAAAAACTTTATACGATTTTGATAAACAAATCACGGCCCCATTAAATGGTTTCCCCAGTGTCAAAGAATATTATCGGAAATCAAGTTCAAAGCAGTACCTCATTAGTATAACAACGCCTACATTAATTATTCATTCTTTAGATGATCCTTTCATGACTCCTGATGTAATCCCAAAACCACATGAATTGTCACCAGATATTCTTTTAGAATTGAGCCAATATGGAGGACATGTAGGATTTATCGCACAAAATAGTCGATACTGGCTAGAACAACGCATTCCTTATTTTTTGAAAGACTACTTAAACTCATCTCCTTAAACCAAGATGATCAAGAAATTAAATTAACGTGAATTCGACATAAAAGGCATTCCTGGGGCCTTTATGTCGCTATACAGAGTTAGAATTTCTCACATTATTGTGAAATAGGTACTTTTCGTATTTCAGAAATATTTTTTAGTACTCAGCATACAAGCGCTTTAGAAGTAACCAGTCCCTAGAAGAATAAATCGATGATTTGTCGTTTTACTCAAAAAGAGCAAATAATGTTTTTTTGAAATGGTTAAGAAAAGCCAAGGCGCCAACCTCTGCTATTTGTTGCATCACTTTACCAGTCCATCGCTTTCGTTCAGCCTTCCACCCTATAAAAAATGCAGAAATAAGAAGAACTGCGAGTGCCAAGTGAGCGTAATTGATTTTGCTTTGGGCAAAATATTCTTTATGCTCTGCCAGCTCTTTCTTCTGATCTTGCAAAATTTTATCCATCTGAGCAATTTGTGCAATGATCTGTTTTCTTGAGTTTCTCATGCTCAGCACTCTGGTTTTGTGAAAAATATTCTCTGGTTTTTTGAAAACTCATATTACTTAAATTATAAGATAAGTATTTCGTTAACCCTAGTAATAGCCCTACATTCAACAAGAAAATAACAAAAAGAGCTAAAAGAAAGCTATTAAAAGCCAATGCAACAAAATATCCTAGTAAAAACATAGTTGTTAACCATACTGTGATGAATATTACTAACAGCATGCATACATTCAGCAATAAAGGAAAAACACTAAGCCCTGCCAACTTGGCCTCAAGACGAAATAAAGACAATACTGTTCTAATAATAGATACTTTTGCTGCAATAAGTGCTTCTAATTGTTTTAAAGCATCCATTATTTTTTCATAAGCTTGGATAATAAAAATCCAATCCCACCAGCAATTAAAACAGAAGTTAATGGATTGTCTTGTATCTTTTTTAATAAATGATCGGAATATTCTTTAATACTCTCTTCCACATCATTTGCCTTATGAACACCTTCTTCATACAAATGATTAACTTTCTTTTTTCCTTCCTTTAGTAATTGACTAGCAGCTGCTTCTAAATGCTCTCTTGGTGTATACACTTGATTTTCATTAGAGCTTTTCATATTAATACCCTCCTTAGCGTAGGTCCGTTGATTCAAACTCATATTAAAGTAATATATTAACTATAGTTATTAGAATATATAAATCAATAAAATTTACTCTAAGAGAGTTGAATTATTCCTTCTGCGCTAACCAGCTATGGAGCTGTTTCTTGATCCTATCTCATCACAGCTGCTTGCGCAAAGGGTGACGGACTTCTCAATACCGTCGCCTTCCGCAAAAGCGGAAGGTCTAAAAGCAACAAATCTTTGCTCTAAACTTCATCTTGCAGTCATACGCGTATGAGACCCCCTGATTACGCAGAGGGTGACGGACTTCTTAATACCGTTTCCTTCTGCAAAAGAAATAATTGGATCCTGTTTTATTTGCGATGGACAAGATGTGTAGAAGATTCAGGCTATGGAGGGAGATACAGAATATTTTTATTTTGTATTCATCACTTGAGTGAAAATACGCTTTGCCATTCGTCTTAATGACAAAAGAAGTCTAATATTATTTTCGAAACCAAAATATAGAATGCCCCCAACAAATTTTGAATAGCGTCATTAACCTCCTCATAATTCTTGTATGTTTCAATTTAATATAACCTTAAAATTGACAAGGATTTATTGCTTATGACAACGTATACTCTCTACAAAGTTAGTGGTACCACTCCTGGTTTAAATAAACAAGTTGAAGGTTTTCAATTCCTAACTGATGAATCGCCAAAACCGTACACGCTTCCACGGCAAATAATGAATGGGACAATAGAATATACACCATGCAAATTTGTAGTTAACACTACTAGTGATAATGAAGCTTTAAATTTGGTCCTTAACTCTAAGTTCAGGGATATGGAGGCTGCCAGAGATACTATAATTCCTTTTTCTGGAAATGGTGTAACAATTATTTCTAATGGCATAGAAGAAAATAGAAAAATACTAAATCAGATGCCTCGCGAAGCTAAAGAAAATTTAGCTGAATACTTATCTTATAAACATGCAACAACTAACGAAGGTAGACAGCATCGAAAGACTGTAGATGCTAAAAATTTCACAGAGCTTAAACAGCAATATCAAGAAATGCGAGGAGATGCTTTAAAAACAAAAATCTTAACTGACTTTAAGAGCGAATTGACTACGGCTAGAGATAAAAAGGACCTAGTTGCAATAGTTGAGAGGTTGAAAAATAGTAAAGAATATAAAGTTCTTGCTACGGGTCAAGATCGCACAACTCAATTATTAGGGCTAAAAACAAGTTCAGTTGCTGCATTTGAAAAAATGATTGAAGAAGTAAAAAAGAAGGTTGAATCTGACGCTACGTCAAGTTATCGGCCCAGATAACACCATAAAAATAACAAAAATTATTTAGATAAACTATATTATTTATACTAGGACATGTCGTCATAAGATTAAGTGGCTGCATCACCCTAAGGACGCATATTGTGATTCAAAACATATAGAATAGGGAGATAAATATGTTGAATCTTGATACAGAAACCATTTGTGATCTTCTGGATAAAGCACGGCAATTTCAAGTTAAAGAAGACTTAAGTTTTCCTGAAGAAACTGCAGAAATGGACTCTCTTTATGTTTTGGCTGATTATCAAGACGACCCAGTATACCAAGAAACAGTAGAATACATTGATGGTTTACGACCCGATCAGCAAGCTACTTTAGTTGCATTGATGTATTTAGGTCGCGGCGATTACAGCCAGGATGAATGGGAAGAGGCCTTTAATTTCGCTCAAGAGGAGTTGACAGAGCACACTGGTGAATATTTATTATCTAGACCATCAGTAGCTGATGATATTGAACGTGGATTAAATATACTGGGTATTTCCTACCGAGAATAATTTCAGATTCGAGGAGGGAGTAAGAATGTCCTTCATGAATATAGGAACCTCGGGATGGGTCTACCAAGGATGGAAAGAAGTTTTTTATCCCCCTTCTCTTCCCGCTAAAGACATGCTTGCCTATTATGCAAGCATTTTTAACACAGTAGAGCTCAATAACAGTTTTTATCGTATGCCTTCCTCAAAGAATATTTTAAAGTGGAAAGAAAATACTCCAGATGATTTTGTTTTTTCGTGTAAAGCCAGTCGCTTTATCACTCATATTAAGAAACTCAACGATGTCCAGGATGGGATCCATTATTTATTTAAAACACTTGAAGGATTAGACAAAAAGTTAGGTCCCATTTTATTTCAACTGCCTCCATATTGGCCACTTGATTTTGAACGACTGGATCAATTTATCAAGGAATTACCTAAATCATTTTCTATTACCTTTGAGTTTAGAAATAAAAGTTGGTTATGTAAGAAGGTATATGATTTGCTTCTTAAAAATAACATAGCTCTTTGTTTTTATGATTATAAGGGCTTTCAATGTCCGGAAATTGTAACAAGCGATTTTATCTATTTACGTCTACATGGACCACACCTCGAACCCTATTCAGGGCATTATAAAGAAAACTCACTGTTGGATTATGTTCATAAATTTACACATTGGGATAAATCAGTTAAAAAAATTTTTTGCTATTTTGATAATGACGAGAAAGTAGCAGCACCTCATGATGCACAATTATTAAAAAAATTAACTCTAATGAAAGGTAACAATCATGAGCAATATTTGGATGATATTAAATGAGTATTAGGTCCCAACCCAATTAGAGATAAGGACTCTTGTCAAATTGTCTCACTTTATGCAATGATTATTATTGAAACATTCCGATAATGATTATGTCACTATGATAATTCCAGGAGGGTCCTAAGATGAAGCGATTTTTTACCGTAGGAAAGGAACTCATTACCAAAAAAAGCACCAGAACACTTTTACCCTCTCGAACTTTTTCCAAATCAATCTCCGCAGGTGAAAATTCACTACTAATGAATGAACTAAGTAAAAAAATAGCTCAACCCCTTGCTACGAAAATACCTGATGCACGTTTTTTTGAAAAATTAAAAAGGGAAGAACACCAACAATTTTCTCCTAAAAAACGTCGTAGATTTAGTTATAGCGATAATCGTAGCGCCGCACTTTCATTACCTTATTCAACGGAGCAATTAGCGACAAAACAAAACGATCAAGAGGCTCTTCTTGGAATGTCCAAAAAGTCAATAATTGAGCATGCCAATCGGCGTGTTGATTTATTTTTTTATACCTTAATTGCCTATTATAAAACTTCTTTTTTTCCAACATACGCTCAAACTACATTACAACATGGTACAGGTCGAACAATAAATAAGGGATGTATTACTGAAGCATGCCATAGCAGCTTTACACCTTCATTACTTGATAACATCATTTATCAAAACAAGGACACTGGAGAAAAGCTTAGAAGTTTATTGTCGGATACTCATCTGCAGAATAGCTTGAACTCAACTGTTGAATTGCCTCCATTTGTTAATGATCTCGATGATGTCTTAGAAAATACCTGTAGGCCTGAATGCATAGAAATTATACGTCGTACTTCTATTGGAGAAATTAATCCTATTGAAGGATTAACTATTTTTCTTAAAATGATGCATGATGTTTTAGAAGATCTTAAAGAAAAAGCCGAGCCTAAAAGTCCATCTTCTCTTTCACATCACTCTGTATTGAAACAAAAATCAATGAATCCAGTCTTAATCGATCTTGTAACAACTGGAACCTTGTCGAACACATTTTCCGATGAAACACAGACAGTTATGGATGAATACATACAACTTTTACTTAGAATGAAGCCGGATGAAAAGAAATTATGTGAAAAAAAAGGTAATAAAGAAAAAATATATCTAAAAAAAATAACAGAAATACAAGAAGAAATTTTATATTCGAAACGCAATCAAAACTCAATGGTACTAGATTAAAATTAGACTTGTATTTTGTTTGATGCAACGTGCACGTGTTTTTCAGGAGCAGAATTTAATGAGGGCACTCGAGAAACACCTGCACTACAGCAATCAAATAAAAAGGTGTATCAAAAGATTCCATCCTATCGCTCCCAATCACCTATAGCTAAACATTATTTATTTGCATAAAATAAATGTTCATTACACTAACTTTTATTCCTGGCGGCCATTTATGAATATTCACACCGTTGTTGAAGAGCAAAGAAAGTTCGCTATGGCCGGACATGCTAAAACGATTCTTTTCCGAAAGCAGCAACTGCAAAAATTAAAAGATATTCTCAAGCAAAACGAACAAATGCTTTATCAAGCGCTTTATGCAGATATTAAAAAATCTCACTTTGAAACCTATTTGACTGAGCTTGCATTGGTTTATCATGAAATTGATAAAGCTATTAAATATGTTGCTAAATGGGCTAAACCTAAAACCATAAGAACTGAATTAGTAAACCAACCAGGGAAAAGTTTTATTCTTCCTGAACCTTATGGAACCACATTAATCATTGGGGCGTGGAATTACCCTTATCAACTTACTTTAAGCCCTTTAGTTGCAGCAATGGCAGCAGGCAATACCAGTATTATCAAACCAAGTGAATTACCGAAAAACACTTCCTCTGCAATCGCGCAAATGATTAATCAACATTTTGATCCTGCTTATCTTCATGTAGTAGAGGGAGGTGTGGAAGTCACTCAAGAGCTTCTTAGTTATCGTTTTGATAAATTGTTTTTTACCGGGAGTACTGCTGTTGGTAAAATCGTTGCTAAAGCTGCAGCAGAACACCTAACCCCTGTAACTCTTGAATTAGGTGGTAAAAGTCCCTGTTTAGTTTTTAGCGATGCCGATCTAAAAATTTCAGCGCAGCGCATTGTTTGGGGTAAATTTTTAAATGCCGGTCAAACGTGTATTGCCCCTGATTATCTTCTGGTTGAAGATTCAATTTATCATCCTATGCTGGCGGAGCTTAAAGCCCAACTCAATAAAATTATTGGACCTAACCCTATTGAGAGTGAAAGCTACGTACGAATTATTGATCAAAAACACGTACAACGCTTAAAAAAACTCATAGACCCACAAAAATTATATACCGGGGGTCAAGTTATCGAATCAGAAAATTATATTGAGCCAACTATTCTTAAAGATGTAAGCTTCACTGACGAAATCATGAAAGAAGAGATTTTTGGTCCTATTTTACCTGTAATTCCTTTTTCGGACTTAAAATCTGTTCTTCAAGAAATAAAAACACGTCCGCGCCCTTTGTCACTTTATGTTTTTGGAAAAAATCAACAACTCCCCACGCAAATCATCCATGAAGTTTCTTTTGGAGGCGGTTGTATTAACGATGTGATTATGCATATTTGTGATTCTAATCTTCCTTTTGGGGGCGTGGGAGAAAGTGGCATGGGGAGTTATCATGGTGAAGCAGGCTTTAAAACATTTAGCCACTTCAAAAGTATCTTGAAAAAAACGTTTTGGTTTGAACCCCCAATCAAATATAAACCTTATAATCAACTTAAATTAAGACTGATTCGCGCTCTGCTTGGCTAACGAACATAACCAATTGATTTTTAACACGATGATTTGAAACGTTAAGGACGAATAGTCGTTTCGCTATTACAATTCTCCCGTCATTGCCTGAATCTTGTATACGAGATAATTTTTCATTAAATTCTGAATCAAAATATATCCTATTAATTCATTTGTTTTAATCAATATTCCACCTTGTAGATGGCCAATAATAGGTCTATAACTTTAAAAATAACAAAGAGTATTTCACATGACAGAAAAAACTAAAAATAAAGCTATTTACCATCAAATGTCCACAGAGTTTCTCTCCGTTGAAGCAAATGCGTTAATTCTCACAAATATTATCAAAGCACTCCCCGGTAGTGTTTATTGGAAGGATAAAGAAGGAAGATATCTCGGATGTAATGATACTATGCTTGAAATGGTTGGAATGAAATCAGTAATAGGTAAAACAGATTTTGATATGCCCTGGGTGGAATCTGCGGCAACGATACGTAATAATGACTTAAGGGTAATGGCGTTGAATTCTTCCTTAGACTTGGAAGAAACAGCAACACTAGCCGATGGACAACAAGTTACTGTATTGACTAAAAAAACTCCATTAAGAGATGATCAAGGAAATGTTGTAGGTATTATTGGGGTCTCTTTAAATATTACTCATCGAAAACAGCAAGAGGAACGTCTTCTTTCGAACCAAGAAAAAACTCAATCCACATTAGAAAATATTATTGCACATATGCCTGGCCATGTTTATTGGAAAGATAAAAATGGGGTTTATCAGGGATGCAATAATCTCCAAGCACAAAGCGCAGGATTGCAATTTGGCTCTGATGTTATTGGAAAAACAGACTTCGACTTACCCTGGGGAAAAGAACAAGCTGAATTGATTCGCAAAAATGATCGCCAGATTATGGATACGGGAGAAACAGAAGTTATTGAAGAGATCATTCAGATAAACGGTAAAGACACCATTTTTTTAAGTCATAAGTCACCAATACGCAATAAGCAGGGTGAAATTATAGGCGTATTAGGAATGTCCATTGACATCACCGAACGAAAAAAAATTGAGGCGGAGCTTAATATTGCTAAAGAAAAAGCCGAAGCAGCAAATCGTGCAAAAACAGAATTTCTTGAAAACATGCGCCACGACATCCGTACGCCACTAACCGGTATTGTCGGATTTTCTGACATCATTAAAGCAGAAGCTCAAAATCCTCGCCTCAAAGAATATGCAGATAATCTAGTAGCATCCAGTCATGCGTTACTTGATTTTATGGATGAAGTCCTAGAAGCAATCCATGTAAGCTCTGGTGAAATACCTAGAGTAAAGAAAAAATTTGAATTACAAAACATTTTACAGCATGTAATTGATTTAAATAAGGCTAAAGCCTGTGCGAAACATCTCAATTTATCGATTGATTTTGATAAAAAAATTCCTAAATACCTTATTGGTGATAACATTCGTATCCATCGAATTATGCTTGAGTTGCTGACCAATGCTTTAAATTTTACTGATTCAGGTTTTGTAAAATTAACAGCCAAACTTGCAAAACAAGAAGATCGAGAAGTCATTCTGAAATTTATAGTAGAAGACTCCGGCATCGGAATTCCACAAGACAAACAGCAAGAAATTTTTCTTCAATTCAAACGACTCACTCCTTCTTACAAAGGAATTTACAAAGGAGCTGGCCTTGGTCTTGCGGTGATCAAACAATTTGTTGATGAATTAGAGGGAGAAATTTATGTCAAAAGTATTGTTTCAAAAGGAACAATATTCACATGTATCATCCCCTTAAAAGTAGCTCTTTTAGAAGACAATATTGGCGTCGATGAAGATTTTTCAGTCTTAAAAAAAACAAATCTAAAACAAAAAATGGAAATCAATACCAATCAACCCAATGCAACAGTGAATCTGTTTCAATACCGGATCTTAGTGGTTGAAGATAATCCAATCGCACAAATTGTAGCCAAAACATTTCTAAATCAGTGTAACTGTCATGTAGATATAGCCATTGATGGACAATCTGCACTAACACATTGGAAACAAAATAAATATGATTTGATTTTTATGGATATAGGCTTACCTGACATGGATGGTTATCAAGTAACTCATCATATTCGTGTGCAAGAAGTTGCGAAAAACCTTCATACACCAATCATTGCTCTAACCGCTCATGTAAGCGATGAAAACAAACAACGCTGTATTGAGTCAGGCATGAATGCGGTCATCAATAAACCGTTAACCCCAAAAAATTGTCGTGATATTTTGAATACTTTTATTCCTGCAATACACAAAGACAAAAGAATAGTTCCTAACGAGATCTCTGATTTACTTAATTCAGAAGCACAGCTTTTTGATCTTTCCGCATTTCCAATACTCGACATTCAAGAAGGAATAAAAACTACTGGTACAGAAAAAACACTTTATGACATGCTTCAACTGATGCTTAAACATTCGTTTACTGAAGACTGTTCTATGCTAAAAAAAGCACATGACCAAGGAGATTGGGAAGAAGTTCAAAAGCTTGTTCATAAAATTAAAGGAGGTGCAATCTATGTTGGAGCCATACGTATGAAAATAGCTTGTCAATATCTTGAACGCTATTGGAAAAACAGTCAACATGAATTATTAGAGAAATTATATCAACAAGTTCTTCACGTTATTGATGAAAGTCAGTCTGAAATTAGCAGATGGACAAAAGAGAAAACGCATTAGTCGCAAAGTACTCGGCACTCCTCAAGGCTTAACATTCATTCAAATTATTCAATAGGTGCCATTCACGAAGATCTCTTTCACCTAGGATAACATGGGCAATTACGGTTTTTCACAAAATGCATGAGCATTACATCAATCAATATCCTTTGTGTATTCAAACATAATAATTACTTAATATTTTTACCTTATAATTGGGTCCATATAACTACAGAATGAGTCTAAATATGTCCTATAGAATAAATAATCCTGGGGGTGGTGATTGTGGATTTTATGCGTTTGCAATAGGGTTAATCCATGTAATTCAACAAGAATATTACTCTAGTAGCAACAGTAAAACATTTAATCTCTGGAAAAAAGAAGGTCTTGGCATGGATCTCCAAGATATTTTAGCGATTGATTTAGATTGGTTAGCTTGCTTACCTCACAGTTATAAAAAGGATCAATTACTTGCACTACAAATGTCTTTAAGAAACATTACAGTTAATGCCAATAAAGAAGATCTGCTAAATCGAATCTATGTAGAATTAACATCAGAAGAGAAACAAACTAAAATTGAAGGTTCACCTGTCTATGGCAAATTTATGGAATTAGTACAATTTTACTTAAGAAAACATAGCAGTTTGGAGCGGATAAGCCAGTATAATGAATTAGCCTTATCTCCTGAAGTATTGCAATTAGCGCAAAAAACGGCCCATTCACTTCTACCAATGCTTAGAGGACAACCCTTTGATAAAGCACAAAAAATAGAAAATTCTTATGTTAAAGAAACACTGGTACTTGACGTACTGTCTATTAATGGTAGGAATCCTCATTCTGTTATCTTAAATGGAATTGAACAAATTAGACGTAGAGGAAGATGGGCTACACATAGTGATTTAAATGAAATTGCAGATAGACTCAAAGTTAACCTCCACGTTGTTGGTCAAATTAATGGGACACCTACCCCTGGTTATCCCACCATTACCTTAAATAATGAAAGTAATGCACACTGGACAACCTTTGTAGAACAATTATTCGAGCAGAAACCAAGAGTTTCCGCCCAGCAAATTACTGAAGGATCAAAAGTAGTCTCATCTAGAAAACCAGAAAAAACCAATCATGAAACATTGACTCACTCCACAAAAGTAGAACGAGCTAGTAATACTCCACAAGAAAATTATAAACAGCATCTCGACAGTCTCTTCGAAACAACGAAAAATCAACGTTTCTTTACCACTCCAGTCCAGAGTAAAATTGATGTCCATGCAATTGATAATGCAAGAGCTTTAGCAACAGAATCTGACCAATCATTTGCTACTCGTTTACAAGAAGCAGAACTACGGCTCATTTGGGCCAACTAATCATTTCTCGTCACCAAGCTCTAAAAGAGCTTGGTGGACTATTGATGAAATTAAAAAATTGATGACACTTGCTCTCTATCACCCTGGCTTTATTATGTTATAAGATGTATCTTCAGGAGCTTAAGAGATAATTCTGATGCATCATATTCAACGTTTCATCGAAGCACAACAAGGTAAAGATTTATATCCTGCCTACAAAAACGCTTATGCTGAAATCAAAACAGGCAAAAAACAAAGTCATTGGATCTGGTATATTTTTCCTCAACTAGGCACACTTGGATATAGTTCCACTGCAAAATATTTTGGTATTACTGATCTGAATGAAGCTTGTGAGTTTTTACAAAATAAAGCGCTTTTTAAAAATTATTACGAAATAACGCATCTAGTTTTACAACAACTTGAAAAAACTCCTATTAGTACATTAATGGGAGGAACTGTTGATGCTCAGAAACTTGTATCCAGTTTAACATTATTTCGAGAAGCCGCTTCATTTCTTATAAGCCAAGGAAACACAACTCATGACTTCATAAGACTAATAGCGTGTTGTGATCAAATTTTTATAAAAATTGCAAGCCAAGGTTATTTTCCATGCGAACAAACTCGACTTTTTGTCCAATCATGCTTACCAAAAACCTAACTACATCTCCTTATTTAGATAGTGTACCTATAGGCAGTCGTTACATCAGGATAATGGGGCGGGCCACTAAAATTTTAATTTATAATTTCGAGACTTATCTTTTCAGGCTTTAAAAACTCTTGTTATAGTAAGTTATCAAACCCAAATAATTACAAAAGGATTTTGCATGACACTTAAATTAAGACTAGGCAGCATTTTTATATTAGCGAATCTTTTAATCACAAATGCTTACTGTTGTTCTACAGTATTTTCCAATAATAATGGGATCAGTCCTATAGTAGCGCGCACTATGGATTTATATATTTCTGACATGCCCACTTTAGTTATTTATTCTAGAAATATTGATCGCTATGGTAATACTGGAGAAAATTCACTCAAATGGAAATCCAAATATGGAAGCATCGTAGTAACAGCGTTTAATTCTAATGCTGCTTCAGATGGCATGAATGAAGAAGGTCTTGCCGCCCACCTCCTTTATTTATCGAACACACAATATCCAAAAACAGATAATAAGCCCAATCTTTCCAATTTGCTTTGGGCACAATATGTTCTTGATAATTTTAAAACCGTAAACGAAGCTCTCCAAGGAATAGAAAAACTTCAAATTGTTGCGACAGAACTCCATGGAAAAACCTGGCCAATTCATTTAACCATAGAGGATCCAAGTGGTGATTCCGCAATTGTTGAATACATTGATGGAAAAATAAAAATCTATCATGGCCATAATTATCGAGTAATAACCAACGAACCTCCTTACAACATTCAACTGAATAATCTAAAAAAATATCGTTCATTTGGTGGAAAACTACCCATCCCAGGGGACCCAGATCCCTTGAGTCGTTTTGTCAGAGCCTCCTATTACTTACACTCGTTACCCAATGCGACAACCAATCAAGAGGCAATTGCTGGTGTATTTTCAGTAATTCGCACTGTTATGGTACCGTTTGGAGCAGTAGATACTTCTGGAAATAAAACAGAAGATGCATGGCCTACTCGCTGGGCCACAATTGCCGATTTAAAAAACAGAATATATTTTTTCAACTCCACCATGACACCTAACTTAATATGGGTCGATTTAAAAAAATTTGATTTCTCATCCAAAATAAGTAGTTATTCGATTAGTCCGTTAGATATAAACTTAGCTGGGGATATATCAAAAAACTTAGGCGCAGAAAAAAACTAACTCATACTACATATGCTCCCAAAGCTACTAATCAAAGAGCTATAATAATAAAAAAAGCATCCTTTAATTTAATGACCAGAATCCACTTCCATAGGTGGATTCTCACTCAACATAACAAACTGTTAATTAAATTGAAGGGGCTGAGTGAAACATTTAAAATATAGTTTTTTATAGGTTGGCTTAATTTGATTTCTAACATTTATTGCAGTTCTTATCTAAAATTACCGGCTGATTTTTATGAAGTGATTGAGCCAACTCCAATTACAAATCCCTATTTAGTTAAATTCAATCATGAATTAGCCTCTTTTCTTAGAATCCCTGATGTATCGTTATCCGATGAAAAAAAAGCTACGGAACTTTATGCAGGAAATTGGGTTCCTACTCCTCTTAAAAGCATTGCTTTGGCTTATGCAGGTCACCAATTTGGTTACTATGTTCCTCTTTTAGGAGATGGTCGCGCGATTTTGCTTGGTGAAGCATGCAGCCAAGATGGAAAACGATGGGATATACAATTAAAAGGCTCCGGAAAAACACGATTTTCTCGAATGGGAGATGGTAGAGCACCACTGGCTGCAGTTTTAAGAGAATATATTATTAGTGAAGCAATGCATGGTTTAAAAATTCCAACCACTCGATGTTTGGCTGCAATCGCAAGTGAAGAACAAATCTATCGCCAAAGCGGCCCTGTGCCTCTAGGGGTATTAACACGCATTGCTTCGAGCAGTTTACGAGTGGGTTCTTTTGAATATGCAGCATCATTAAAAGAACATCATTTATTAAAATGCTTGGCAAACTACGCCCTTGAACGACATTATCCCGATCTGTTACAGAGTCCAAATCCCTATCTTGAATTATTTAAGGCAGTTATCGATCGTCAAGCAAGTCTTATTGCTGAATGGATGGGCGTAGGTTTTATTCATGGGGTTATGAATACTGACAATATGACTATCTCTGGTGAAACCATTGATTATGGTCCTTGTGCGTTTATGGACGAATTTGATTTTGGCACTGTATTTAGCTCAATTGATGTTTCTGGTCGATATGCATTTGGAAATCAAGCTTCCATTGCTAAGTGGAATTTAGCCCAATTTCAGCATGCATTGCTCCCTTTGTTTCATCCTAAAGAGGAACAAACATTACAACAATTGCACGAGGCAATGAATTCATTTACGGATCGTTTTTATCATTATTGGGGTAAAAAGATAAGAGCAAAATTAGGCTTAGTCGGCGAAAATAATCAGATCGCAGAATTGGTCAATGACTTTTTTCACTTAATGCAACAATATAAGCCTGATTTTACCAATACTTTTCGTCTTATGAGTGGCGCACTTGACTCCGATCACGAACAGAAGCAGTTAATAAAAGCACTCGGAAACCAGCCCAAGAGTAAACAATGGGTATCCGATTGGTTACATTACATCAAACAACAAAAAGTTGATATTCAAAAAATAAAAAACAAAATGAATCAGACAAATCCCGCTTATATTCCTAGAAACCATTTAGTCGAAAATGCAATTAATGATTTTATTGAAAATAAAGAAAGCACTTTAATGAATTCTCTTTTGACTGTATTGAAAAAACCTTTTCAACAACAAAAAAACACAGAACAGTTACAATGTTTACCTCTACCACACGAGCGTGTATGCCAAACTTTTTGTGGAACTTAGAGGCGTCCGGAAAGTGTATGTGTTCGAGCAAATACACCTACACCGAGCTAAAAATGAAATCAAAAGAAGAATATTGGAAACGACCATTTAAAGGTTATGAACGAAGTGGGAACGAGCTCACTGCTTATCTTTTGGATGGCAGCCTTGAGATTGATAATAATCTAATAGAAAACCTCATCAGACCCTTTACTTTGGGAAGAAAAAACTGGTTGCTGGCTGGTAGCCCCAGAGGTGCTTATGCTGGAGCATTGTTTTTCGCATGCACTTGCCACCCTGTTGCATTTACAAAAACATAATGATCAAATATAATACTACATGTATTTTATCAGCGCCATAGGAAGCCTCATGCAAAATAAATTTACAAAGTTACCGAGTGTACTAATAAATAAAATCACCAAAGACTTCACAACAAAAGAGCTATTTCAGTTCATGCAAAACGATAAGTCGACCTACCAGCTCTTTAAATCTGACTCATCAAATCATATCAATTCAATGCTTCTCAATCGATTTTTAGGCCATGTTGTTCGAGGTGAGCACTACGCTGTAGAGAGAATGCTTAAGCTACGTCCAGACTTACTCTA
>NZ_LNYE01000023.1:0-157891 GCF_001467695.1 Legionella gratiana | reverse complement strand
TCGACAGAGCAAAGTGAGGGATTTATCAGGCCGAACGTTTGAGAATATTAGTGGTTTTGAATACGCGATGTGGGCGTTGGATAAACACATGTGGACAAAAATGCTTGCCTGTTTACCAAAGGATAAGGAAGGTGAAGAAATAAAAGATAAATTAAGAGAGCAATATAAACAGGTAAAAGAAGTAGGTGTGACTTATATCCTTAATGGCGTAACACAACATTATATGCCTGACCCTGTAACGAAGACAGAACATCATTTTGATTTTGATAACACTATCCTTAAAGAACTTCAAAAATATGTTAAGAAATACGATGGTAATCAATGGCGAACAGGTGTTGGTGGTGCACAACGATTATTACCCATTCATGTTGTTGATGAATACTGTAGTGATGAGGCGTTTCATCCTGTCCCTGCATTTAAAGAACAACCCAAATCATCGAGGAGATTTGATAATTGGTTGAATTATGGCAGGAAGGAATCTTGGTTTTTTGAGGGTTCTAAGCTGGGGGTGGATTTTGCAATATATAAAGGCCGTCCCTGGTGGTTTAGCGGGCCAAAGGCTGAGAAGGATGGGGAACGCGGGCTATGGGATAGCGTCGATTTAAATGCGCTGAGGGCGCTATGTGAAGTCAGAACAAATGATTTTATTGCGCTAGAAAATGATCTCAAGCCCTGCAACTTGAATGAAAATCTTTATAAGATCTAATATCCATTGAGCGCAATGCGTGCTGATTCTGATTTTTTGGAATTATGAAGAAATTTTTCCGCAAGCAATACGCGCTCCTCCACCACCTAAAGATGGATTATCACTATAATTATCCCCACCCTCATGAACCATAATAGAGTGTCCTTTAATATCTTTGGTTTTTAAACGAGGTGCTAATATGGGAATCACTGCAGTTCCATTGCTATCAACAACCAATACTGGCAAATCACCCAGATGGCCATTGCCATATGGACCTTGGTGACTCTTTGTATTCGCAGGATCTAAATGACCACCTGCATTCATAGCATTATTGCCACAATCTGGATGTTGATGGACATGGAAGCCATGGATGCCCGCAGGGAGTCCCGTTAATTGGGGTTTAACCAGCAAACCATAGTGACTGTCTTCAAAAACAACTTTTCCTACTGAGGTTCCATTTGTTGTATAAACATTGCTAGTTACACTATCAGCATTCGATACAGATGCAATTAATAAAGAAAACATACTGACCATAAACTTCCCTGAATGTTTCATTTTAGCCATGTTTCAATCCTTTTTTAGTGACAATTTTTGTATTCTAACATAGCATAGCAGTTACCAGGTCATTTAAACGTTAAATTTCAAAAATAAATTAAAGAAGTGAATTACTTCTCTAAGGTTTTTATTATGACTCAATATGTAACACCAAAAATTAGAACAGCCACTTTAGAAGATGCTGAAGCTATAGCCAAAATTCATATCCATTCTTGGCAGAAAATGTACAAAGATTTTATTCCAGAAACGATATTACAAAATTTATCTCTTAACGAGCGTACTCTGCAATGGCATGATTTAATAAAACAACATGTAAAAGTATTAATAATAGAAATCAATCATCAAATTGTTGGTTTTGCGAGCATAGGTGCTTTTCATAATTTTGGTGTAGATGATGGTTCAATGGGAGAAATTAAAGCAATTTATTTACATCCCGATTATTGGCGCAAGGGATTAGGAACTCAATTATGCTTGGCTGCCATTTCTGAATTAGCGAAATTAGGGTACAAAAAAGTGCTTTTATGGGTATTTGAAGATAATATTCAAGCCCGAAAATTCTATGATGCTTTGGGATTTGAAGTAACCAGCTCAACCAAACTCGAAGAGTTTTATGATGGCGGTGCTTTATTAAAAGAAGTTCTTTATCAAAAAGTAATTTAGCTCAAGTATGAACATAGCTAATGTTTTATTTATCGAAGATTCACCCTCCACTTTCATGCGTGGAAGGTGACAAGATTCCTTAATTATGCAAATTTTATTTACGTTCATTTAGCAACATAAAAGCCATTTCCATGCTTTTTAAGTTGAACTCGCGTTATTTAGTATGCGAAGTTCCATCCACACAAGTACAAGTGCCGCTTCTTTGAGTAATATCAATGATGCACGACTTCATCCCTTGATGTGCTTGACAAAAATGCTCACAATTCCCCTGCTGAGTTGCATTACACATTTTCATATCATCTGCAACTGCTAAAATAGGGCTGAAATACAAGCCCATACTAAGTACAGCAATTAAAGGTCTAATAAACATTTTCCCTCCTAGTAAAGATATTTTTATTCAATGTTTTTCTTTCACTATGATGGTTATTATAGATCTAAAAAAAAATCTCATGCATATTTATTTACTGCTTTTATATTCCAGATAGAATTTTAATGACTAAAAAACATTTTTGTCGAAACGTGCATCAATACTTTATAATATAATTAATCATTTCTTTCCTCCTAATGGCTGCTATGAATGATATCAATATAGAGGGATTACAAAACCTATTGAGTGAAGCTCGAAAAAGCATCGAGTCTTCTGAACAAATTCTCAATGAACTTGGTGATGATGCAAAGGCAGCTGAAGTATCCTTTATGGAAGATACAGTGTATTCCATTCAATTAGTACTTCAATATCGATTCGGTTGCCAAGATGCACTAGCAGTACTTTTTCATCTTGATCAAAATCTCCTTTATCTCTTAGGAATTCAACCACAACATTCAGCCAAAATGAATTTTGATCGATTAGCTTATGCTTTAGGCCATGATGATTTAAAACAAATGCTTCATGCCCTCTCTTTACTCGTGAGTGCTTTATTAAAAATTACTAACCGTTATCAAAAGGAGCACCTCAAATTTGGATTAAAATCAAGTAAACCTGTAAAACAAAACTCAATTATTAAAGGAATGCAGAAACTTATTTCACTAAACAATCACTTTATAAGCTTAATTCTCAAACTAGAAAACAATGTAACACTGCTTTTAGAGCACCAATCTATTGGACCAATTTTTGATCATATAGCCGCTATTAGAGGACCCATTTCTCAATTTTATCAAGCAATATTAAATGGCATAGGTGAAGCAAAGGAACTCTATGAAAAAATTAATTTGAATCAACCCATAAATAACAGAGTTGATCTGCTTTTAAGACAAGCAGAAGAAGTACTTCAAATCATGCCTTCAATATATAAACCGCGTCCCCAATATACCTTACGTCAAGCCCCTCAAATATCTTCGGAACAATTAGAGCAACGTGCAACTGCAAAACGCTTACGCCCATTTTTTTAAAAATTTGAACAAATTACTAGGCAACGTTCCAGACTTTATGTGACATACTGTTTATTTTTAGAGGATACATAGATCGCAGCGATTACTTGGATCTACCTCATCTTCCGCGCTAAGAGTTCTAAAAGAGTATGATGCTGCTTTTCGCGGAAGAGGGTTTTGAAGGTAATTAATAATTATAGATAACACCCTACTCCATCATAACCAATCACCTGACATTCTTTGTAAGTACCTTTATCAAGACGATAACTTACCGAACCGTAATAAGCAATAATATCACCCTCTTTAGTTTGTTCTATATGAGGTTTTTGAAAACTATCAATGGATTCGCAGGCAGAGTGATTTAGTATCCAAGTAACACCCTCCCTAACAACGCGCGACTTACCTGGTGTTAATGAATTCTTTCCACAATTTTTCATCGCTAAACGTTCCATTTTTGGGGATGAAAAGAGTAAATCATAACCTGCTGCTGCAGCCTTCACTGCATTTTCAGCATCCAAGATTCCATGTCCACAAGGCTTTTTCCCAACACACGATTTATTCGGATCAGAGCTTACTCCAAAATTATGTGTTGTAATATAAAGTAACTGCTCAATTTGCTCAGAACTAAGTGTTTTATTACTTGCTGCAAGAATCAATCCTGCAACACCCGCAACATGCGGCGTTGCCATGCTGGTTCCTTGATAAAAATCAAATCCGGATCCTCCATAGCCACCCCCGGGATTCACCGTGGATAAGATGCCACCCCAAAGCCCATAACGTTTATCACCTCCTGGGGCCGCTAAAGTCACACTAGGGCCATAGTTCGAAAAGTACGATCTAAGTCCCTCTGGTCCTGTAGAGGCGACTTTAATAGTTCCATTACAAATCGCTGGGGCATTAAAATGCTCCCATACATTATCATTTCCAGCAGCCACGGCAAGAACTGCACCATTCTCTCGTGCAAAAAAGACCGCCTCTTGTAAAGCTTGATCGCAATAATCAATTTCTTCATTCGGTCCTTTATCTACACCAAAACTCATATTTAATATTTTTGCCGGATGAATATTCTTTGGAACCC
The DNA here is from genome assembly GCF_001467695.1 of Legionella gratiana. Classification (GTDB taxonomy): domain Bacteria; phylum Pseudomonadota; class Gammaproteobacteria; order Legionellales; family Legionellaceae; genus Legionella; species Legionella gratiana. The sequence goes on along the minus strand of NZ_LNYE01000023.1, from coordinate 153,545 downwards.
CGGGAACATCGCCACCTACAGCCCAATAAATAGCATTGATTACGGAGCTTTCATAAAACATTCCATTACTACCAGGGATTTTTAGTGGAAGAATTTTTAAGTTTTCTCCCATGCCACTCATAACATGACCATAACCCGCTATTGTTCCGGCTACATGAGTACCATGATAAGATTTCGTCTCATCCATCAAGTTATTATTATTCCCTGCAAAATTCCAACCCCATATAGTACCAGTATCATCTTTAACAAGGTTATTGATTAAACTTTCGTTTAAAGCAATCCCGGTATCTAATACCGCTACTACTACGGGTTCTTTAGATAAACCAGTAGTATAAAACCAAGCACCATCACGGAAACCTGGCTTAGATTCCAACATAATTCCAGCAGGTCGTGAAAATTCATCCCATTGAATTTCATGTGATAATAAATTACCAGGATCCAAAATTTCAGGATCGGGAACGGGTTTAAAATAACTTACGCGGTCTTTCACTGCATATAAAACTTGTGGATTTTTACGCAGACGGTCCAATACTAAAGAAGTTGTATCCTTATCCTCTGTTTCTTTAGAAAGGGGGCTATTTGTAGCATCTAAAATTAATAAATAAGCACCATTCGCCATAGGATTTAATTGATTCACAGGTAATTGTGTCATTTGTTTTATTTGTGACTTTAACGAAGAAACACTCGTTATTTGTTCTTTATATTTGATAATCACTCGAACAGTATCCTGTTTGGGTGTCGCAAAAGTATTATGGGCGATGGACAAAAGACTTAGGCTTAAAATCCCTAATTTCAACATGCAAAATCTCCTTATAAAAATGCATAGCCAATCAGTATGCAATAAGATAAATATCAACACAAGATCAAACTTATCTCAAAATGATGCCGTCCTATACGTCATGTATTAAACTTAAATGACAGTTGAAATTATTCATGTGAGTTATACTCCCCAAATATAGACAATTTTAAACCAGTAGTTTGCTATAATATCTATTATGTCCAAATTTTAATCAATTGATCGTGAGTAATGAAAAGCACAACAAATTTCAACGATTGTTTTCCGGAAAACATGGAGAATATCGTGATTTAACGGTTGGAAAAGTAAAAAGCGAAGGGGCTGAAATAGGTGCATTTTTCAGTTGTTCGAAAACTCATTCTGAAAAACAGGAAGAGAAAATAAACTTCTTAGGAAAATTTATAACTAAACCAGTAGAAGAAAAGATCTATATGGATATTGTAGGATATTTTTCAAATGCTCCATCAACACGATTAGCCTGCTTTACAGAAGAAATTGTCAAGGAGTGTTCGCGTAAAAGCACAACATATTCTTGGATGAAACCAGACGAATTTGAGTATGAGGTTTGGATGGGGGGGCTTAGAAATAGATATCCTAAAGTTAAAGAAGAATATTTAACTTACCTATCAAAGCTGGTACCAGGATATCGTAATTTAGAAGATTATAAAGTAAACGATTTAAATGAAAAAATCAACTTTAAAGATTATATCGAAAAATACCATAAATTTCCTTCATCCGTTATAATAAACGACCAAGAATATCCCTTAACTGGAATCATGAAAAATGCTGCGGTAGCACTTTTTATAGGCGATAAAGACTGGTTAGGTGGCTCCTGCAAAAATACCGGAGCCTATATTGAAAATATAAATGGAACTGATTGCGCTGTCACTATTAATATAGATGCTGGATTTGCGGCTGATACGGATATAGAACCATTCAAAATTTCAAAAAATGTTATTCCATATAATGCTAACTACAGCTCAACCGACGAGAGTAAAGACTCGATTCATATAGATATGTTATCACCGGAACTACGCAATGAGTTTTTGCAAGCTTTATATTTAATTGTACACCGTTATCCTGAAAACGATATAAGGATGGATCATTTACTTGAGGCAATAGTCAGAAGAAATGGAGCATTTAACGATCCATCATTTGATCATGAAATTTTAACGGATGAAAATGCAATAAAAATAATCGATAAGTTAAAAAATAGAATTAACGAATTAAGAGAAACTTTTTCTGTAGCACTTCAAGAATATGCTCATAATAATGTAGACCTTTTAAATGAGCTAGTACATCAAGCACAAGAAAAAGATCTTGAGTTCTTACACCATATTCAAGAAACACATGAAGAACAGACTTCCCTGCGTCAAGAGCAAATTCCTAATGAACCAGAGCATCATATTGACTCAGATGAAGAGATATTTATAGAACCAGATGAAAACTCTGTAAATCCAATCACACCGGGAAAGTCAACTTGGTCTGATCTTTTTAACTCAATCAATTGGAAAAAATTTGGGATAGCGAGTATTGGAACGGCAGCAGCAGTTGCAGCTGTAGCTGCATTTTCCATGAAAAAATCATTTTAATCACTAAGAATAGCTTTGTTGCCTGGACAAGAAGCATCCAGGCTAAAAATTACAAATTAATAACGATAATGATCCGGTTTATAAGGACCTTTGATCGCAACACCTAAATATTGAGCTTGTTCATCGGTTAATTGAGTTAACTTCACGCCAATCCGAGCTAAATGCAACCGAGCAACTTTTTCATCCAATAGTTTAGGAAGAACATAAACTTGCTTTTCATATTGAGCAGCATTTTTAAATAACTCAATTTGAGCTAAAACCTGATTGGAAAAAGAGGCTGACATTACAAAGCTAGGATGACCTGTCGCACAACCTAAATTCACCAAACGTCCTTCAGCTAAAAGTATAATGCGTTTACCATCAGGAAAAATGACATGATCCACTTGGGGCTTAATATTTTCCCATTGATATTTCTTTAAGCTGTGTACATCGATTTCGGAGTCAAAATGACCAATATTACATAAAATAGCTTGGTTCCGCATTCTTTTCATATGATCATGAGTGACTACATGATAATTACCTGTCGCAGTAACCACAATATCTACTTGCTCTGCAACATCATCTAAAGTAACCACACGATATCCTTCCATAGCTGCTTGAAGAGCGCAAATAGGATCAATTTCAGCAATTAAAACAACAGCACCTTGTCCTCGTAGCGCTTGGGCACAACCTTTACCTACATCTCCATAACCTAAAATGAGAGCAACCTTTCCTGCAATCATTACGTCAGTAGCTCGTTTTAAACCATCTAATAAAGATTCACGGCAACCGTATAAATTATCAAACTTAGACTTAGTGACTGAATCATTCACATTAATTGCAGGAATACTTAACTCACCTTGTTTAGCCATTTCATACAAGCGAGCAACACCCGTAGTGGTTTCTTCCGAAACGCCTTTAATTTCAGATAATAACTCAGGATGTTTTTGATGAATGATTTGTGTTAAATCACCACCATCATCTAACAATAAATTAGGCGCCCAATTATTGGGTCCAGTCAATGTTTGTTCCACACACCACCAGTACTCCTCCTCCGTTTCACCTTTCCAAGCAAATACAGGGATACCTTTAGCTGCAATAGCAGCAGCAGCATGGTCTTGAGTAGAAAATATATTACAAGAAGACCAACGCACTTCAGCACCTAAAGCAACTAAAGTTTCAATCAGCACAGCTGTTTGAATGGTCATGTGCAAACAACCTGCAATACGAGCACCTTTTAAGGGTTTAGTTGGTCCAAATTCTTCACGCAAAGCCATCAAACCCGGCATTTCTGTCTCAGCTATAGCAATTTCTTTGCGTCCCCAAGAAGCCAACGACATATCTGCAACTTTATAATCCTGTATCATAGTGCCTCTCACTCCTACTTTATCGACCAATTCCATCACAATCTCCTTATAATGCTTTACGTAATTCAGCCACTTTGTCTAAACGTTCCCAAGGAAAAGTTTCACGTCCGTAATGGCCGTAAGTTGCTGTTTGTCTATAAATTGGACGAAGTAAGTCATGGTATTCAATAATACCTTGTGGTGTTAAATCAAAATGAGTATTGATTAGCTCAATGATTTCACTATCTTTTAATCGTCCTGTACCAAAGGTTTCAACAAAGATTGAAGTAGGTTCGGCAACACCAATAGCGTAAGAAATTTGTAGCTCACACTTATCGGCTAGACCCGCAGCGACTATATTCTTAGCAACATGCCGTGCTGCGTATGCCGCAGAACGATCAACTTTTGAAGGATCTTTACCGGAGAAACATCCCCCCCCATGTCTAGCCATACCACCATAGGTATCCACAATAATTTTACGCCCCGTTAATCCACAATCCCCTAAAGGACCACCAATAACAAAACGACCTGTTGGATTAATAAAATAACGAGTTTTTCGCGTCAACCACTCAGCTGGTAATGTCGTTTTAATCACTTCTTCACGTATCGCCTCAATTAAATCATTATGACTCATTTCAGCCGCATGTTGGGTTGAGAAAACAACTGTATCCACTTCAACAGGTATTCCCTGCTCGTATTTTAAAGTTAATTGACATTTAGCATCTGGCCGCAACCAAGGTAAAGCACCTGATTTACGTAAATAGGCTTGCTTCTCCATCAATCGATGTGCATAGGCAATAGGTGCTGGCATATAAACATCTGTCTCACGACTCGCATAACCAAACATGAGACCTTGATCTCCGGCACCAAGAATTTTAGTTTCGTGGTTATCAACACCTTGAGCAATATCAGGAGATTGTTTCCCTATTGCAGAAAGCACTGCACAGGACTCCCAGTCAAAACCCATTTGCGAACTATTATAGCCTATCTCTTTAACTACTTGTCGTGTAACTGCCTCAACGTCTACCCATGCTTTGGTAGTAATTTCACCACCGACCAATACCATACCTGTTTTAACAAACACCTCGCATGCTACTCGTGCTTTTGGATCTTGCGTTAAAATAGCATCTAGAATTGCATCGGAAATTTGATCAGCTATCTTGTCCGGGTGTCCTTCGGAAACAGATTCTGAAGTAAAGACATGACTTTCATTCATTGTTAATCCTCTTTAATATGTATTTGTATATCGAGCTGTTGGCTTTTCCTATCTCTACCAACTTCCAAAGATTATCTGCAGAATTTTGGTAAAGAAATGGGTAACAACCTTTACCTCATCAACTGTATAAACTCATTAAATATTATTTCTATATCATGTGGTCCAGGGCTAGCCTCTGGATGTCCTTGAAAACCTAAAGCAGGCTTCTCTTTATGTCTAATACCTTGCAACGTATTATCAAATAAAGAACGATGAGTAATAGCAAGACAATCTGGCAAACTCTCTTCATCCACTGCAAAACCATGATTTTGGCTGGTTATAAAAACACGTTTTTTACCTTCAATTTCAATAACAGGATGGTTCGCACCGTGATGACCAAATTTCATCTTTTTGGTTGCTCCCCCACAAGCTAAAGCTAAAATTTGAAAACCCAAACAAATACCAAATACAGGTATTTTATGTGCTAAAAATTCTTGAGTCGCACGGATGGCATAATCACACGCTTCTGGATCTCCAGGACCATTCGATAAAAAGATACCATTAGGATTCATTGCCAGAACTTCTGCTGCTGAGGTTGTAGCAGGCACTAAAGTCAAATGACAACCTTTATCATATAAGATACGTAAAATATTGTGCTTCACGCCAAAATCATAAGCAACCACATGAAATTGTTGCGGCTGAGAATTTTTTCCCCATTCTCCACAACCAGTATGCCAACGCTCTATTGTTTTTCTGGAAACTTCTAATGCCAAATCCACACCCTGTAAGCCAGAAAAAGAGTGTGCTTTTGCTAAAACCGACTCAGGATTTGCAATATCAGTACTGATGCATGCTCCTAATGAGCCTTTTTCACGTAAACGCAAAGTCAAATCGCGAGTATCAATACCTGCAATAGCAACCACTCCATTTTTTTTGAGCCAATCAGGTAATGATTGATCAGCACGATAATTGCTAGGTGTAATTGAAGCATTACGGATCACTAAACCCGAAGCCCAAACTTTATTGGACTCCATATCCACATGATTACATCCAGTATTTCCAACGTGTGCGGTGGTCAAAGTAATGATTTGTCGTGCATACGAAGGATCAGTAAGCATTTCTTGATAACCAGTTAGCGAAGTATTAAAAACCAACTCGCCAATACAATCACCTGACGCTCCTATTGAAATGCCTTCATAAATGGTACCGTCGGCTAATGCTAAAATTGCTGGTTGATTCATCATGGATCTACTCTAAGTTGTTTTCAATGATTTAATTTCAGCTTAAGTGAAACTGCATAACCAAAGCGATGCACTCATCTAAGCTCAAAAAATGCACATACAGATAAATGTCAGCAATTGTAACGTACTTATTTTAAAATTTCATGTCTTCAAAGAATTTTTTCACACCAGCAAACCAGGAATTAGAGCGTGGAGAATGGTTTCCTTTGGCATTTTCCAATGATTCATGGAATTTTGTTAACAATTCTTTTTGCTCTCGTGATAAATTAACGGGTGTTTCTACAACTACTTTACATAATAAATCGCCTTGACCATGCCCGCGTACGGATTTCATTCCTTTGCCCCTTAAACGAAACACTTTACCTGTTTGCGTTTCTTCAGGAATCTTTAACGTAACTCGTCCTTCAAGGGTAGGAACTTCTATTGAACCACCTAAAGCTGCGGTGATAAAACTTATGGGCACATCACAATGTAAATCATTTTCATGTCGCTCAAATATGGCATGCTTTTTGATACTAACCTGTACATAAAGATCACCTGGACCACCTCCATGCATTCCAGCCTCACCCTCACCACTTAAACGCACTCTATCCCCAGTATCAACGCCAGGTGGAATTTTGACGGTAAGCTTTTTACTTTCGCGTATCCTGCCTTGACCATGACAACTTGAGCATGGGTCAGAAATAATTTTACCTTCTCCATGACAATGAGGACATGTTTGTTGAATGGAAAAAAAACCCTGTTGGATGCGTACCTGCCCTATTCCATTACAGGTTTCACATGTTTTTGGTTGGGTTCCTGCTTTTGCTCCAGAACCATTACAAACGGTGCAAGAGCCATGTCTCGGAACAGTAATTGGAACTTCTTTACCTAAGGCAGCTTCTTCAAGGGTTAACTGCACATTGAATTGCAAATCAGCACCGCGTTGGCCGCGTGATTGTCGCCCAGAAGCCCGCCCACCTGAAAAAATATTTTCAAAAATATCTTCGAAAACATCACCAAAACCGCCAAAGCCACCAAAACCACCAGGGCCACCTCGCATAGTAGGATCAACCCCCGCATGACCGAATTGGTCATAAGCCGACCGTTTTTGTGGATCGGATAAAATACTGTACGCACTTTGAATTTCTTTAAATTTTTCTTCTGCTGCAGAATCGCCAGGATTACGATCTGGGTGATACTTCATTGCCAATTTGCGATATGCTTTTTTAATTTCAGCATCACTGGCAGTTCGACTTACTTCTAAAAGTTCATAATAATCCCGCTTTTCCATAACCACTCACAAAATTTAAAAATTAATAGGCTCCATAACCTAGCTTTTCAACCAATATGAAGCAACAGCATCTCTACCATTGTATTAAATTGTCACTCCCGCACAGCAAGTATCTATTTATTAATCTTAGCACAATGCTATATAGAAAATGGATCTTTGCCTGCATGGAAATGAGCACTGCTCCTTAACAATAGCATCAAACAATAACGTAACTCAGGAAGTACATCTTGATTTCCCAAGTTACGCGTTGCTTCACCTGGAGTCAAATACCCAGGCTATCATATTACGATAGAATTAATTACTTCTTATCGTCTTTTACTTCCTCGAACTCAGCATCGACAACACTTTCATCTGCTTTAGCTGATTCATGTGCTTGTGTTTGTGCCTGATCTTGATGTGCTTGGCCCTGCCCTGCCTGTCCTTCAGATGCTTTTTTAGCATAAACTCGTTCAGCCATTTTTGCAGATGCATCGCTTAGCACTTTCAATTTGTCTTCGATTTGTGCTTTATCACTGCCCTGAATTGCTTCTTTTAATTCAGCAATTGCCGTTTCTATACCTTTTTTCTCATCATCAGTAAGTTCTTCTGCTAAATCTTTCATAGATTTTTCACAACTGTGAATTAAGCTATCTGCTTGGTTACGAAGATCGGCCATTTCCTTAAATTTCTTATCTTCTTCTGCATGAGATTTAGCATCTTTAATCATCGCTTCAACTTCTTCATCACTCAAACCACTAGATGCTTTAATGACAATTGATTGAGCCTTACCTGTAGCTTTATCTTTAGCAGAAACATTAAGAATACCATTCGCATCAATATCAAAAGTAACTTCAATTTGTGGGACCCCGCGTGGCGCAGAAGGAATATCACTTAAATCGAAGCGTCCCAAAGATTTATTCGCTGACGCTTGCTCTCTTTCTCCTTGGAGCACATGTACAGTAACCGCTGTCTGATTGTCATCTGCGGTAGAAAATACTTGTGCTGTTTTAGTTGGGATAGTGGTATTTTTTTCAATGAGCTTTGTCATAATACCCCCCATCGTCTCGATACCTAAAGACAAAGGAGTAACATCAAGCAATAGAATATCTTTCACTTCACCAGATAATACCGCAGCTTGAATCGCAGCACCTACAGCAACAGCTTCATCTGGATTTACGTCTTTACGTGGCTCTTTACCAAAAAACTCTTCTACTGTTTTTTGGACTAAAGGCATACGTGTTTGACCACCCACTAAAATGACTTCATTAATTTGCGATACGGTTAGACCTGCATCTTTTAGTGCAATTTTGCAAGGTTCTACTGTACGCTCAACCAACTTCTCAACTAAAGATTCCAATTTAGCGCGAGTCAACTTAATGTTTAAATGTTTTGGTCCAGAAGCATCTGCCGTAATATAAGGTAAGTTAACATCAGTTTGCTGTGCCGAAGAAAGTTCAATTTTAGCCTTTTCAGCAGCATCCTTTAATCGTTGTAATGCTAATGGATCATTATGTAAATCAATGCCTGAATCCTTTTTAAATTCAGAAGCCAGATATTCAATCAATGCCAAGTCAAAATCTTCACCACCTAAGAAGGTATCACCATTAGTAGCTAATACTTCAAATTGGTGTTCACCATCAACTTCAGCAATTTCAATGATCGAAATATCAAAGGTACCACCACCAAGATCGTATACTGCAATGACTGAATCACCACGCTTTTTATCCATACCATAGGCAAGAGCCGCAGCGGTAGGTTCGTTAATAATACGTTTTACTTCAAGGCCAGCAATACGACCCGCATCTTTAGTCGCTTGTCGTTGTGAATCATTAAAGTAAGCAGGTACTGTAATCACCGCTTCTTTTACTTCTTCACCGAGATAATCTTCTGCAGTCTTCTTCATCTTACGCAATACTTCAGCAGAAACTTGTGGTGGTGCTTTATCCTGACTTTTCACGCGAACCCAAGCATCTCCGTTATCTGCTTTGACAATCTTGTAAGGAACCATCTTAATATCTTTTTGAACAATCGCATCATCAAAACGACGACCAATTAATCGTTTAATTGCAAACAGAGTATTATCTGGATTAGTCACTGCTTGACGTTTTGCAGATTGGCCAACTAATACTTCACCATCCTCTGTAAAAGCGACGATGGATGGGGTAGTACGATGCCCTTCACTGTTTTCAATTACCTTAGGTTTATCACCTTCCATTACAGCAACACATGAGTTGGTGGTACCCAGGTCTATTCCTATAATCTTTGCCATTCTATTCTTGCTCCAAAGTAGTAATTTTTCATGCAATAATTCGTATATGGGTATCCTGTGCTAAATTTCAACCCATTAATCTCACAATTTTATTTTTTTGATACAACAACTCGTGCTGGTCTAATCACACGGTCACTCAACTTGTAACCTTTTTGGAATACAGCTAATACCGTATTAGGTTCAGCATCTGGAGCATCCTGCATCGACATAGCCTCGTGTAATTGAGGATCAAATGGAGCACCAATAGGATCAATTTGTTGTACTTCAAATTTTTGTAATGCATCAACAAAAAGTTTCAACGTGAGTTCTAAGCCTTCACGCATTGATGCATCTTCTGCCTTGATAGCCAGTTGTAATGCTTGTTCTAAGCTATCAATCACCGGTAATAAAGAAGAAATTAACTTCTCAACACCATAACGATGAGCATTCGCTATTTCTCGTTCTGCTCGACGACGAAAATTATCTAATTCAGCCTGAGCACGTACTGCTTTTTCCCAACTCTCATGGGCTTGCTGTTCTGCAAGAGTGAGTTTCTCACTCAATTCAGCATAATTTGGATGCTCTAAAGACGCCTCTTGAGGTTCGATTAAGTCCAAAGCTTCCTCAAGACTTTCATCCTGAGCGTCATTAGACTGCTGCTCTTCGTTTAAATGTTGTTCTTTAAATTGATGCCAATCTTTTTTCTCTTTCTTACTCATGCAAATACTCCTGATTCACCAGAATTAACACCAATGGGTAATAAGTCTCCCATTTTCATCGTATCCTTGGCGCCGAAAATTAATATTAGGTTTTACACCTAATTAATGTGAGTTCGATATAAAAAATAATGTAATTTTTTTATATCGAACTATTCCAATTTTTAAACTGGATAACGTTCGTTTAGCGACCTAAAAGCATTTTTATGTCTTTTATGTCGAACTCACGTTAATTAAGGCGAACCTCCGAAATGGGGACAACACTGCGAAATTTCAAGTCCTTAATTCTCAAAAATCTGGTAAATTATAGAAAAAAACTCAGATTTCTATAGTACTTCCTAAGGTTTCCAGCAAAAACATTCAAATCAAGTAATCAGCAACAGTGAACTTGCAGTATATGTTCATTTATTCCATACTTAGACTTAAAAAAATCACCTAGGTTTATTTATGCAAAAATGGTCGCCTATATCTTGGCTTCAGTATTCATATCTACAGGCTGCAACATACGCTGATGAAGAAAAATTAAATAAAGTTGTAGAACAACTGAGTTTGTTACCCCCATTAGTAACCAGTAGCGAAATTAAAAATTTAAAAAAAGAAATTGCACGCGCTGGACGTGGTGACGCATTTATTCTTCAAGGTGGTGATTGTGCTGAGTCATTTAACGATTGTCGTGCAGAAATTATAAGCAATAAGTTGAAAATTATATTGCAAATGAGTTTAATTCTATTACATGGGTTGCGTAAACCGATCATCCGTGTTGGTCGAATTGCGGGACAGTATGCAAAACCTCGTTCTTCTGATTACGAAACAATTAATGGTATTACTTTACCCAGCTATCGCGGAGATCTGGTTAATTCGCCTGAATTTACCTCCGAAGCAAGAGAACCCAATCCCAAACTATTGCTGCAAGCCTATAATTGCTCAGCAGTTACCTTAAATTACATTCGTAGTTTGCTTGATAGTGGATTTGCTAGTCTTAATCATCCTCAACAATGGGACTTAGGTTTTGTGGAACATTCAAAACAAAAAGAAGAATATCAAACCTTAGTGAAATCAATTGCTGATGCCTTAGATTTTTTAGATACTATAGATGGAATAAAATCCAGTAATTTATCCAAAGTAGATTTTTATACTTCTCATGAAGCATTGCATCTGCATTATGAACAAGCACTGACACGCAAAATGGATGACGGGTTATGGTATAACCTTTCGACTCATTTGCCTTGGATTGGAATGCGTACGGCACAAACAGATAGTGCTCATTTAGAATTTTTACGAGGAGTTGAAAATCCTATCGGTATCAAAATTGGTCCGGGAGCTTCTCCAGAGTGGTTGGAAGAGGTGTTAGATAGAGCAAATCCACAACGTGAAGAAGGGCGTCTTTTATTGTTTACTCGTCTAGGAGCTCGGCACATCGAAAAATTACTTCCTCCGCTTATCGAGACAGTAAAGAAAACAAAGATTCCAGTAACATGGTCTTGTGACCCTATGCATGGAAATACCGAAACTACTTCTGATGGTATTAAAACCCGACATTTTGATAATATTCTATTGGAATTAAAACAAGCTTGGGAAATCCACCGCAGTATGGGCAGTTACTTAGGTGGTGTTCATTTTGAACTTACTGGTGATAATGTTACCGAATGCATCGGCGGTGCCCGCGGATTAGCAGCGGACGATCTGAAAACAGCATACCATAGTCTGGTTGATCCTCGCTTAAACTATGAACAATCAATAGAAATGGCCATCCAATTAAGTCGACAATTTAGAAGGTAAGAGTTACTATGATGTTTTATAAGGGCATTAAAAAAAGAGGCTTTGCCCCTTTAAATCCCCAGGATATTTAATAGTACGTTTTAAATGAAAGCAGGTCACGGGGGGATGGGGAATCTTGGCCGAACGGACAGGTTTGAGCTCAGGTTGAACGAAAAACGTCCCAGAAAAGCGGAGCATAGGTGGCTATGTGAGTATTTTCTGGGACGTTTTTCGTTCAAGATGAGCCAAACATGGCCGTTCTCTGAAAGGGTCCTTTTACTATCATTTAACGATGATAGTAAGGACTATACTCATGAACCGCCTCAATCATCGCAGCAACATGTTCTGGTGGTACATCAGGAGTTATGCCATGGCCAAGATTAAATACATGCCCGCTCCCGTGTCCAAAAGAAGCTAAAACCTTTTTGACTTGCTCATGAATACATTGTTTTGAGGTTAACAATACTGAGGGATCTAAATTTCCCTGTAGCGCTACTTTATTGCCAACTCGTCGTCGTGCTTCACTCAAATCACAAGTCCAATCCACTCCCAAAGCATCACAACCGGTAATGAGCATTTTTTCCAACCATTGCCCACCTCCTTTAGTAAACAAAATCACCGGGACATTAGGAAAATAACTCTTTATATGTTGTACGATGTATTGCATGTAATGTAGGGAACACTTTTGATAATTCTCTGGAGTTAAAATTCCCCCCCAAGTATCAAAAAGCATCACTGCATTGACGCCAGCTTTAATTTGTTCAATAAGATAATCAGCTACTGACAACGCTAATTTATGTAACAACTGATGTGCTGCTTCGCTTTCGGTATAAATTAAATGCAAAATACGTTTAAAGTCCCTACTGCTTTTACCCTCAACCATGTAACATGCTAAAGTCCAGGGACTACCTGCAAAGCCAATCAAAGGCAACTCTTTTGGCATTTCTTGGCGAATTAAACGCACTGCTGCCATCACATAAGCTAAAGAATTTAAATCTGGAATTTGAAGATTGTTAATTGCTTGTATCTCTTGAATAGGACGCTCAAAACAAGGTCCCTCCCCTTCAGCAAAATACAAACCTAATCCCATGGCATCAGGAATAGTCAAAATATCAGAAAATAAAATAGCGGCATCCAAGGGATAACGACGTAAAGGCTGCAAGGTCACTTCACATGCAAGCTCTGGATTTTTGCATAAGCTTAAAAAATCGCCCGCTTGTGCTCTCGTCTGTCTATATTCAGGCAAATAACGTCCCGCCTGACGCATCATCCATACAGGAGTTCTCTCTATCGGCTGACGTCTTAAAGCACGTAGAAATAAAGATTGATTTAGATCGTACATTACCTATCTCAGTATCTTAAATGAGCTAATAGTAACATACTTATTGTGCTCTACTCCAATTCTCATAGAAATGCTTTTTGTCGTTGATATCACTCTTAATCTTTTCCCAAGAGTAATTAAAACAACTCTATACAGAGAGATATTAATTTAGATACACTATAAAAAAATTATTTTTATGACAAAATGGATACCTTAAACATAAAAGCCCTCAACGTCAGTACAAAAATAGGCGTATATAACTGGGAACAACGCATTAATCAGACTCTATTAATTGATATCAGCATTGATACAGATTTTCGTGTGTGTGGGGAAGATTTAACTAAGACTATAGATTATGCGGCTCTTTGTGAACTAGTTACTCGCTACGTGGAATCAAAATCATTTCAATTAATTGAAACAGTTGCTAATGAAGTAGCTGCCTTAATTCAAGAACACTTTAAAATAACCCATCTTACAGTAGGTGTAAGTAAACCCCATGCGATAAAAAATGCAGAAAATGTTCAAGTGGTTGTACGCCGTTAATGAAACCAACGAAAGTAAGCGACTTTGTTTGCTAATCAATGAATCAGTTTAACTTGCTCTTCATGCATAAACTTAAAATTGAATGCATCAATTAGCCTCTCCATATAGGTCGCTAATTAAGCAATTGAAAATTATTTTATTTAAATCGAATTTATAATAAACTCTCGAGCTATGATTTAAGCGATTAGCTCAAATCTCTTTAAATCACTAGAGCTCTACTGCAACTTATCCTCTCCTTAAGGATAGCAAGGAGGACTGGTACTCTACCTAGTTTTCATGAATAAACGGGTTCGTTGCTGAGATAAAGCATACCCAGAACTCCATTGTTCACTGACTCTGAAATCAGGAAAAGGCTTTCAGCTTGGTACTTTATATCAGCGAAGAGATGATATCCGTTTACAGGTTTTGACTCATCTATCTAGTATGTCTTATCTCAATTGGCTAAAAAGTTACTTAATTTTTAGCATTAAAAACATTAATTAGTCCATTTTACTGGAGAATAGAGATGACGACTTACATCATGAATGCCCTTGGAACTATGTCTGAGGAGGAAATAACACAAGCCTTTGTTCTCATTCCACAAGGGGTGACTATACTTGATTTTTGCCGGAATGACCTTCACAAAAAATCAGGTGCAGAATTGGCTCAAATCTTTACTGCCATTCCACAAGGGGTAACTAAACTTGATTTAAGCTTGAATGACCTTTGCCAAAAATCAGGAGCAGAATTAGCTCAAGCTTTTGCTGCCATTTCACAAGAGGTGACCACACTTGATTTAGGCTGGAATCACTTTGGAGACAAATCAGGCGAAGAATTGGCTCAAGCCTTTGCTGCTATTCCACAAGGGGTGACTACTCTTGATTTAAGGGCGAATTACTTTTACAAAAAATCAGGTACAGAATTGGCTCAAGCCTTTGCTGCCATTCCACAAGGGGTGACCAAGCTTAATTTAAGCTGGAATCACTTAGGAGACAAATCAGGCGAAGAATTGGCTCAAGCCTTTGCTGCTATTCCACAAGGAGTGACTAACCTTGATTTAAGTGCAAATCACCTTTACCAAAAATCAGGAGCAGAATTAGCCCAAGCCTTTGCTGCCATTCCAAAAGGGGTGACTAACCTTGATTTAAGCGGGAATTTTCTTGGAAGCAAATCAGGAGTAGAATTGGCTCAAGCCTTTGCTGCCATTCCACAAGGGGTGACCAAGCTTGATTTAAAGATGAATGACTTTTGTAAAAAGACCGCGGAAGAATTGACGCTGATTTTTAAAGCAATACCTCAAAATGTTGCGACCGTGACTTTATCGGTTGACGATTTAAAGCAAATGAGTCTCGAACAACTTAAAGCCATTCAAACTCGCTATCCCCGTGCTGAACAAATTATTTTGGTTGATACTGTTAATCGTAAAAATCGGGAGTTAAATCCATCTTTAAGTAGAACAGATGCTAATGTATATGCACGATTTGGATTTCAGGTAGTTCCCCCATCTTTGTTTCATACCACTTCTTTTTTTGTTGCAAACAATAAAGAAAAGTTACAGGAGTTGGCACCAAATTTTGAGCGAATGCTCCATCCAGCACTCATGGAAGGAATCAAGAAATTTGGAGGATAAGCAAAAAAAGCAATACGGAATAACGTTTATTTAGCTATATAAAAGGCATTTCTATGCCTTTTATATCGAGCTAATGATCCATTAGATCCCAATTACCCACCCGTAGTAACCATCCCATTCAAACGCTCATTCCTAGCTAAATTAACCTGTGCTTGTTGAGCAAGTCCACGATTGGCATATGGGCCCACTACTACTCGAAACCAATTACCTTTAGTAGGATGACTCACTGGAATTATATATACACTAAAACCCTTGAGGATCAATGTACCTTTCATATGTTCTGCATCTTGTCGCGCTTTGAATGAAGCTACTTGCACTAAATAATTTCCCTTTCCAGAAGGAGCAGAAGCAGGTCTGGCTGCCATGGCATTAGTAGTAGCAGGCTGTTGCACTTTAGATGAGTTCGGTTTTACTTGCGGTGATGTAGTTGTAGTAGATGCTGCTGTAACTGCATTTGAAACAGGAGCAGTAGTTACTGAAGCTGCAGTAACCGTAGTTGTATTTGCAGTGGAAGTCGGCTGAGGTTGAGTAGTTGCTGCTGTATTTGTACTTGCAGCAGAGGCAGATTGAGCTGCTGTTGCTGCATTATTAGGTTGTGCTCCAGAAGTTTTTTCATTAGCCAGTAATGTATAAAACTCAAATTTGGGTTTAGGTGGAATCACAGCCTGTTTTGATGCTTCGGGCTTGGCTGATTCTTTTTTAGTATCATGATGAGCCAGAACTTGAGTATTTACCCAATGCGTTATTGTTTCAAAATCAAAAAAAGAAGCGGCCAAATAGCCTAATGAAAAAATAACCGTAATCAATATAAAGTGGTGCGATGCACCACCGCGCGATCGTGAAGAACGTTTATTATTGTATTCTCTTGCCATCACATACTCTCAGGAGCGGACACGCCCAATAAACCTAAACCATTGTATATTACCTGACGAACTGCTTCGAGCAAACAAAGACGAGCACCTCGTAATTGTTCCTGCTCACACAGAAGTGGAACTGCATTATAATAACTATGCAATCCATTGGCTACTTCACGTAAATAATAAGCTACTTGATGAGGTTCGCAATGAAAAGCAGCTAATTCCACAATCTCAGGATAACGACTTAGTAACGAAATCAAATAAGTTTCATGATCTTGTTCTAATAAGTCAAGATGTTTTAGTCCAACTGATTTATCCCAAAACAACTTTCTTTCCTTCAATTGTCTTAATACAGAACATATTCTTGCATGTGCATACTGAATGTAATAAACCGGATTATCACTAGACTCTGATTTCGCTAAATCTAAATCAAAATCCATATGCTGTTCTGATTTACGTGCTACATAAAAAAAGCGAGCGGCATCATTGCCTACTTCGTGACGCAACTCTCTTAAGGTTACAAAAGATCCACTTCTCGTGGACATTTGTACTCGTTCAACACCACGATACAAAATAGCAAATTGAACTAATAGTACGTCAAGTGTACGCTCATCATGCCCTAATGCTTTAACAACCGCACGTAAGCGAGTGATATAACCATGGTGATCAGCACCAAAAATATCAATGACACGATCATAACCTCTATCATATTTGTTCCAATGATAGGCTACATCTGAGGCAAAATAGGTAGTATGACCATTAGCACGAACCAAAACACGATCTTTTTCATCACCAAAATCAGTAGCTCTAAACCAAAGTGCCCCTTCCTTTTCGAAAGTATGGCCACCGTTCTTTAGTGCTTGAATGCCTTTTTGAATTGAACCGTCCTCAAATAATGATTGCTCAGAAAACCAGCTGTCGTAATTCACTCCAAACTCAGCGAGATCTTCTTGGATGTCCTCTAAAACTGTATTTAGAGCATGTTGATGAAACAATGAAAAAATAGGCATGCCCAAAAGAGTTTTCATACGCTCTACTAAAGCATCAATATAAATTTCTTTATCTCCGCCATGCGGTTCATCAAGCGGTAAACCCTCGATCGCAGTAGCCCAAGGATAAACATACTCTCTACGATGCTCTAACCATAGCTCTTGGGCGATTTCAGAAACATAATCCCCTTTATAAGCATTAGCAGGAATAACCACTGGTTCACCAGAAAGCTCCAAATAACGCAACCACACACTAGCAGCGAGGATGTTCATTTGTCGACCAGCATCATTGACGTAATATTCCAAAGTAACGTCATATCCTGCTGCTTTAAGTACATTTCCCAACGTAGCACCAAATGCGGCTCCTCTACCATGTCCTACATGTAAAGGTCCTGTAGGATTGGCAGAAACAAATTCAACCAATACTTTTTTATTTTTGCCAATGGTACTGCATCCGAAACATTCACCCTTTTCCAGTATTTCAGCAATAATTTGTGAGCGCGAACTACTGCGTATAAAAAAATTAATAAATCCTGCGCCTGCTATTTCTATCTTTTCTACAGCAGGATCAGATGGAATCGCCTTTACTAAAAGCTCCGCTATTTTACGCGGAGGTTGACGGCAAGGTTTCGCTAAAATTAAAGCCAAGTTACTGGCATAATCCCCATGAGCTGAATCTTTTGCACGATCGACCTTAATTTCAACATCCAAATTGTCTGGTATTTCATCCGATTTTTGTAATGAAATTAAAGCGTGTTTTAAAAGCTGCTCTACCGTATGTTTCATGCTACTTAATTTTCCATCAAAAAAATGATGCTATTATGCGCTTTTTTGTACTCTATGAAAAGGTTTTAATATACTTCATAAGACTACAGCTTAAATCTAAAAAAACTTCAAATTGTTACCTCACAAACTATGCGGTACACTTAAATATAACTTTTATAACATTAGTAATCCTGTGTTATCGAGCTCTTGTGAATCATTACCGGGTATTGGCCCAACACTTGCAGAAAAACTTGCTAAATGCGGTATCCATTCCGTACGTGATTTACTTTTTCACCTACCATATCGCTACCAGGATAGAACCCGAATTACTCCCATTCAAGATTTACAACCCAACAGTTGGTGTGTCATTGCTGGAGAAGTATGCAAAACTGAAATTAAACCAGGAAAGCGTGCTATGTTGCATTGTTATGTTCAAGATAAAACCGGTGTAATAAAGCTCCAATTTTTTCATTTTAACAAAAATCAAATTAGAAATTTAAATAACAGCGTGATGATTCATGCTTTTGGTGAAGTGCGTGAATTCAACAATATGTTGACTATGACTCATCCTGAATATCAATTACTTGAAAATGAGCATGAATGCCGTGTTAATGAAACATTAACACCTATCTATCCAAGTACTCAAGGATTAAGCCAAACTCGATTAAGACAATTGGTTCTCGTCGCCTTAAAAAGCTGTGAGCATGAGTTGCAACAATTAGAATGGATGAGTGAAAATGAATTAAAAGCAAAGAATTTTTATCCTCTCGGAGAGGCGATTCAATTACTGCATAACCCACCTCCTGATAGCTCACTACAGGCTCTTGAGACTGGACAACATCCTGCACTAAAACGATTGGCTTTTGATGAATTGTTAGCACAACGACTGAGTATGCAATTTGCTAGGGAATCACGTAATACGTTACATGCGACTCCATTACCTAGGGATCATCACTTAAAGAACGATTTTCTAAGTTCTCTTCCTTTTACCCTAACTCAAGCACAACAAAGAGTAGCCCAAGAAATCAGCATGGATTTAATGCAAACAAAACCAATGTTGCGCTTAGTACAAGGTGATGTTGGAGCAGGAAAAACGATTATTGCGGCTCTTGCAGCATTACAAGCTATTGCCAATGGTCAGCAAGTCGCCTTGATGGCACCTACAGATTTGTTAAGTGAACAACATGCCAATAACCTGACCCGTTGGCTTGAACCTTTGGGAATCAAATTATTAAGACTCAGCGGGAAAATGAAAGCAAGTGAAAGACGCCAAGCATTTACTGCTCTCGCAGATAACAGCTGCCAATTCATTATTGGTACCCATGCTTTATTTCAAGAAGCAGTCCGTTTTTCTTGCCTAGGTTTAATCATTATTGATGAACAACATCGATTTGGTGTTGAACAACGACTACTTTTACAGCAAAAAGGACAACACGCTCAGTTGGTCCCCCATCAACTACTGATGACCGCTACTCCTATTCCAAGAACACTTTCCATGAGCTATTTAGCGCATCTGGATATTTCCATTATCGATGAATTACCTCCTGGACGCACACCCATTACTACCGCCGTATTGAACCAAAATAAACGGGAAGCAGTTATTGAACGATTACTTGTTGCGCTCTCGAGTGGCCGACAAATATACTGGGTATGTACCCTTATTGAAGAATCCGAAAAATTACAATGCATGGCTGCCACAGAAACAGCCCGTACATTACAAGAGCAACTTCCTGCTGCTCGAATAGGCCTAATCCATGGACGTATGAAACCATTAGAAAAAGAAGCAACTATGGCTGCATTTAAAAATGGTGAACTCAATTTGCTGGTAGCCACCACTGTTATTGAAGTTGGGGTTGATGTCCCTAATGCAAGTTTAATGATCATAGAAAATGCTGAGCGTTTAGGTCTATCTCAACTCCATCAATTACGTGGTCGTGTAGGAAGAGGGAGTACTCAATCTCATTGTCTTTTACTTTATCAATCTCCTTTATCGCAACAAAGTGCTGAGCGTTTAAAAATAATGCGCGCTACTCATGATGGATTTATTATTGCCGAGAAAGATCTGGAATTAAGAGGAGCAGGTGAAATTTTAGGCGCAAAACAAACAGGCTACCGTCAATTTAAAATTGCAGACATCCAACGAGATCGTTCTTTGCTGCCACTTTTACCTCCTCTAGCCAAAAAACTAATACAAGATACTCCAGAAATAGCTCGTGATATCACTCAACGTTGGTTGGGTAATTTTGAGCAATTTCTGCAAGGGTAAAAATATTTTTTAAAATATCAAAGTCAAGACTGTTTTTTATTTTTTTCTTTGCTAAGATACTCAATCATATTCTCCAATCTTCTTCACAGTCCTGTGGATAACTTTTTAAGCAAACAGTATAACCAAAAATTAAATCAATCTTTTTAGCTTATTTTATAAAGGCCTTACCTATTTATTTTATATTTTTCAAAAATCATTTATCCACAAAATCTGTGGATAATCCTGTGTACAGAACATTTAACATCTTGTGGAATCTGTCTCATGCGTATCTGCTTTAGAACTTATCAACGTGTTTCTAAAAAACTGGACTCTTTCAAAGCGTGCTGTAAAAATACAAAAAAATTTCTAGGGTCTGTTGACAATTCGTTAAATGGAGTCAAAATGGCGTGATTTTATGCGCTCCGAAACGCAGCATACACGAAGTATGTGAGTATCGGAGCGCATAAAATCACGTCATTTTGGCCAGGATAGTCGAATGGTCAACAGATCCTAAGGTGTTTAAATATCGATAAAAACAATTAAGCTCTAAACAAAAATTTAACTGATTATTCATATCCAACTCACATGAACCGAGTTAAAATTAAAAATGATTCAACATGACCGATACCAGCAAGCAAAAAGAGTAACTCTTTTAGGAGCTGTTTCAAATGCACTTCTTGGCATTATTAAACTCATTGGTGGATATTTTTTCCACTCACATGCATTAGTAGCTGATGGAGTTCATTCCTTTTCCGATCTCATAACCGATGCGATGGTTTTGTTGGCCTCTAAATATGGGAGCCTTGATGCAGACGCTAGCCATCCGTATGGACATCAACGTATCGAAACCGCTGCAACTTTATTCTTAGCTCTTTTACTTATTTTTGCGGGTCTTGGCATCGCTTGGGATTCATTATATGACCTGCTCAAATCGACTTATATCAAACCTGATTGGTTGTCACTTCCAGTGATTTGCATTTCCATTATGAGTAATGAAGTTTTATTTCATTACACTTTATATATTGGGAAACGTATCAATTCTAAATTAATTACTGCTAATGCCTGGCATCATCGCTCAGATGCAGCATCTTCCGTCGTTGTTTTGGTAGGATTAATTGGCAGCCTGTTGGGATTTAGTGCTTTAGATGCAGTAGCAGCTATCCTTGTTGGTTTTATGATTATTAAAATGGGTTATGACTATGCCTGGAATAGTATCAAAGAACTAGTAGATACTGCAGTTAGCCCCGAACTATTAACGCAAATTGAACAAGTAATCAAAAATGTGGACGGAGTTGAGAAAATACATCAATTACGCAGCCGTTCTATGGGCGAAAATGTATTAATTGATGTACACATTTTAGTTTCACCTAAAATATCAGTATCTGAAGGACATTATATTGCCCAACATGTACATCACGCATTAACTGATCAGATTGAACACGTTAAAGATGTAATAGTACATGTCGATCCCGAAGATGATGAACTCGTTTGCCCCTCTTTACATTTACCCAGTAGAAAGGTGTTACTCGAGCAACTACTTAATGAAGTTCCTATTGATTTCCCACAAATTTTATCTTGGAATTTGCATTATCTGGACGGGAAAATAGGAATAGATATTGTTTGTGATGAACACTTTATCCAATGGCAAGAATTGCATACACGAGTCCTACTAGCATTGAAATTACAAATTGACATTGTAGAAGTTCGTTTATTTAGCTTGCATGAGATCATACATCACCACTAAACTACTAGCTTTTAGCTAGGTGTAGCCTGAATACATCTAAGTGGAGCTACTTTGTAACAAACTCCGGGTTTTCTTTGTGTCAGGTTACTTTATTTCTTTTCTTAGATATAGAAATAGGATAAGTAATGGTATCAGCTACCAGTTTAAAAATATTTTTTGCCTTTTCCATTTTTATAGTTATTTTGATGGCAGGCTGGTATCCTTTTAGAAAACGAATAAAAGAGGATCAGCATATTGATTTTCCTATAGGAGAAACATTAGCTACTGGGGTATTCTTAGGAGCAGGTTTATTACATATGCTCCCTGAAGCAAATTCATTATTCATCAAAATGGGTTATAATTATCCTTTTGCCTTTATAATTACTGGCACTGTATTTCTCATTTTTCTTTGGTTTGAACACTTAGGAAAAGAACTTTACCACCATAATAGTGCAACACATCCTGCTTTTGCCATTTTAGCTTGGGGAATGCTCTCAGTTCACTCGATTATGCTTGGTGCAGCATTGGGGATATCGCATCATAATTCAATGATTATAATGATTTTTCTTGCAATAATTACTCATAAGTGGGCAGAAAGTTTTGCAATCGCGGTACAATTAAATAAAAGTTCTATGAGTATGAATACCAGCCTGATATTTTTTATTTTATTCAGCTTGATGACCCCTATAGGAATTTATTTGGGTTGGTATTTTGGCCAAGGTGTAGAGACGAACTCTATATTTGATCCCATTCTAATTGCTGCTTCTGCGGGAACATTCCTTTATTTAGGGACACTCCATGGTTTAGAGCGTTGTGTTATGGTGGAGCGTTGTTGCAATCTTAAAGATTTCAGTTTTGTAATTATAGGATTTTCACTTATGGCTTTGGTGGCTATTTATGTCTAATTTTTTACAACAAAAACCCATTATCCTCGCTTCAAGTTCATCAATCCGAGTAAAACTGTTGCGCTCTCTTGGCATTGAATTCTCTACAGTGCCTGCTCATTGTAATGAAGAAGCGATTAAAGCTACTTTTAACTCCGAAAATACAGTTGATTTAGGCTACACATTGGCAGCACACAAAGCTTTAGAAGTTAGCCAACATCATCCAGAACATTTTGTTATTGCTGCGGATCAATTGTGCGTATTTGGAAAATTAATTCTTAACAAACCACTAAGCCATCAAACGGCAATCGAACACTTGCGTTTATTAAATGGTAACACTCATCAACAAATCGCTTGCCTTTGCATTGCAAAAAACAATGAACTACTTTGGCAACATCATGAAATTGCCAATTTAACCTTATATCATTTAAGTGAACAAACAATTGAAACTTATTTACAAAGTGAAAAACCCTATCACAGTTGTGGCGCTTATCACTATGAAACTCAAGGTAAGTGGCTATTTAAAGAAGTTCAAGGAAGTGAAGATACTATTCTAGGCTTACCTTTACGTCCTCTTGTCGAAATTTTAATACAGCTTGAAGCCGTAAGTTTTACCTAAAATACTACTAAGATTTTAATCAAAAACAGGATACAACATGCAAATAACCAAAATTCAAGCACGTGAAATTTTAGATTCTCGTGGTAATCCTACTGTTGAAGCAGACGTTATTTTAAAAAACGGCAATCAAGGAAGAGCCAGCGTTCCCTCTGGTGCCTCTACAGGAAGTCGCGAAGCTTGCGAGCTTCGTGATCACGATGCAAAACGTTACAATGGTAAAGGAGTGCAACAGGCGGTAGCTCATATCAATCATGAAATCAATCAGGCGCTACATCTTTGTTCTATTGAAGATCAAGAAGCGTTGGATAATCAATTATGTCAATTAGATGGAACAGAAAATAAATCGCACATAGGCGCCAACGCTATTCTCGCGGTATCACTTGCTGCTGCAAGAGCTCGAGCAAACACACACAACATGCCATTGTATGCGGCTCTAAACCAAGGTGAACAAATGTGCATGCCAGTGCCTATGATGAATATTTTAAATGGAGGAGCTCATGCGGATAACAATGTAGATATTCAGGAATTTATGATCATGCCTGTGGGTGCATCCGACTTTCCTACTGCATTGCAAATGGGAGCTGAAATTTTTCATGGATTAAAATCCGTTTTAAAAAAACAAGGCTTAAATACTGCTGTGGGTGATGAAGGCGGTTTCGCACCCAATATTCGTTCCAATCACCAAGCACTTGACTTACTTTGTGAAGCGATTGAAAAAGCAAACTATAAGTTAGGAGATGAAATAGTACTTGCACTAGATGTTGCTGCTTCAGAACTTTATGATCAAGGCTTGTATCACATGGCTTCGGAAAATCAAAAATTCACCTCAATGCAACTTATTGATTATTATACAAGCCTCGTTGCTCATTACCCTATAGTAAGTATTGAGGATGGTTTGGATGAAAAAGATTGGACAGGATGGAAGCATTTAACCCAAACGTTAGGTGAAAAAATTCAATTAGTTGGTGATGACGTGTTTGTGACTAACCCTAAAATTCTGCAGGAAGGCATTACTCAAAAAATAGCCAATGCGATTCTTATTAAAGTAAATCAGATAGGAACCCTAAGCGAAACGAGACAAACGATCCAATTAGCGCATCAAAATGGATATCGTTGTGTCATGTCGCATCGTTCAGGAGAAACAGAAGATACCTTTATTGCAGATTTAGCCGTAGCCACAGGTTGTGGTCAAATTAAAACAGGATCTTTGTGTCGTACTGACCGTATTGCAAAATACAATCAGCTCTTACGTATTAATGAAGTTGCTGCATTACCCTATGCTGGAAAAACTATATTGAGAAAATAGTAAATCATGCAATAACATCATTATGGATCCAGGCTTGATTATAAGCGGTAAGATATTTATAGACGTGCTTTTTTTAGGTTAAAAGGATAAGGACAGCCTATGCCCCTCTCACCTTAACCTGTCTCTATAGTCACCAGTTAAAAATCTTACCGAAAAGCCACTGTCTGTCCTGAAATATAATTGGAGTGACTGAGAAAATAGCTATCGGGGTAGTAGGCAAATACTACAGAACCATTTTTAATGGTGTTGATTACAGGCTTTGCTATACTTTCCGCAATAGCAGGGCATCCCCATGAACAGCCAGCACGCCCTTCTCTTTTTATAAAACTAGGTTCTACATACCAAGCTCCATGGATTACCACTCGCCTATCGTAGGCATTAGAATTTAGCCCTTTCTCTAATCCTTCCAGGTTCAAAGACAGACCTTTATGTCCCACGTATGTATTTTCAGTAATATAGGTGCCAAGACTGGATTTTTTGCTCGACATATCGTTAGAAAAACTAACTGGCACTTTACCATCGCCCGAATTACGGCCGTGGGCGACATAGGTTTTGAATACCAAAGACTCTGTATTCATATTAAAAATCCACATCCGAGGTTGATCGGATGGGACAGAATAATCGATAATGGTTAAAACTGGATTTTTAACATCCCCTTGTTCACTGACTTTAGTATAGGCACTTAATGCAAGAAGAATAACTTCTTTATTTAATTGCGGCGCTGATTGGCTGAGTTTTTCTATTTCTAATTGTTGTTCAGAAGGAACATTAAGCGCTTGTTCCATGTTGGTGATGGCGAAAACTTGAGTGGAATTAAATGCTGCAAAAGTAAATAATAAAACGAGTAACTTAATCATGGTGTATTAAAACTAAAAAATAGATCAATCAACTATTCCATAATAACAAATAATAATTTAGAGAATATTAAGTATGTATGAAATAAATTCTTTGCCCATTCCTTTTGGGAATAGTAAGTAAGGGTCTAGTTGAAACTCTAAGTAATTGTTTATTTGACGCCAATGTATATTTAATCCTCTGAAAACTGAATATTGGTGTTGTATTTCGTTCGATTAAGACAAAAACTGCTACGGAACATCTTAATATTTGCTTCATTTGCAAATACTCTACGTGCAAATTCATTATAATGATTCATATCTGACACATGTATTATTAATAAATAATCAGTCTCACCAGAAACAAAATAACATTGTTTAACCTCTTCTTGTTCCGCCATTTTACGCTCAAAATGAGCTAACAAATCTTCTCTTTGTTTCTCCAACGTAATATTTGCAAAAACAATCAGGCCCCGGCCTGCCTTAAAAGGATCAACTAAAGAAACATCTTTCACAATAATGCCTTCATCTCTCAATCGTTTCACGCGCCTAAAACAAGGAGGTGCAGAAATCCCTACTTTTTCAGCTAAAGCAAGATTCGTAATCTGATTGTCTTTTTGTAAAAGATTTAAAATTTTTCGATCAATTTTATCCAAAATTGCTGCTTGAGTAGGTGCAGTTTTATTTTCAAAGGATACATTTTCTTTATTCTTTTTCATATGTTACCTAAAACCATAAAAATTTAATTATAAAATGAAATAAAAGAACAATAAATAAAAAATTTATTTATTTATATTTCATGGTACATTGCCAGCCTCCACTTTACTCAATATAAAAGAGAACAATAATGATAAGACTGGCACATAGTGATGATATAATTCAATTAAACCAACTTATTGAGCATTCAGCTCGCATCTTAAGCAATAAAAATTATACCGCCCAAGAAATTGAGGGAGCAATTCATGCCATTTTCGGTGTAGATAAGGAGTTGATTAACGATCAAACTTATTATGTCATCGAAAAAGAAGGAGTGCTGGTTGCATGTGGAGGATGGAGTAAACGAAAAACTTTATTTGGTGGTGATCAATGCAAGGCCCGTGAGGAGGGGTTTCTAGATCCAAAGAAAGACTATGCCAAGATTAGAGCTTTTTTTGTTCATCCCGATCATGCGCGACAAGGGCTAGGCAAAAAACTTTTAGAATACTGCGAACAACAAGCGTTGATCTATGGATTTACCAAATTTGAGATGATGGCTACATTACCAGGAGCAAAACTGTACCAGGTTTGTGGTTATCAAATAATAGAGCCCAAATATTTTGTTCTTCCTGAGGGGCACGTTTTCAAAATGCTAAAAATGACAAAATATACCATGTAAATTCCCATCAAAGACAAGTAATGTATCCGGTTTAACTTCAATATCTGAAATTAAAGAGGTCTTGAATTTGCCTCAGAAACACGGCCCTGCTGGATTTTCTAGGATTATTTTTTAGGATGATATTCAGGAATTTCTTTGGAATAACGACCTCTTATCGTTCTAAAAAAATCAAGGATCATTGGAAAATCCTTATTAATATCCCCAGAGGGCAGAAATGCTTCATGGATTCGAACCTCTTTAGTTGCATAATCAGGGCCAACCATAACTATAGGCAATTTTGCTTGGCAAGCAATATGATAAAATCCTTCTTTCCAACGGGTAACTGGACTTCGCGTTCCTTCTGGAGTAATTGCTAACTTAAACTCGTCACGAGAGCGGAATATTTCAACTACTTGGTCAACTGTCTTATTTTTTTTGGAGCGATCAACAGGTGCCCCACCAAGTACTCGTAATAGGAAACTCAAAGGAAAAAAGAACAGTTGATTTTTAGCTAAAAAATGAATCTTAACTCCGATTGCAAAGCGTGCAAATAAACCAACGGCGAAATCCCAATTACTAGTATGCGGAGCAACAACAACCAGATATTTCTTATCTTTAGGTAATTCACCTACAATTTTCCAACCGAATAGTTTTAAAATAAAGCGACCAAATTTTTGCATATTCACAATCTATAATTATATTTGTTAGGAACCGTTGACATTTGCATCGCTCTTCGATCATTAAAGCAATAATGATTTCTATGAATCAAATCTTCTTCATCAAATCTTATAAAGCATGAAAAGTGGTCAACTTAGAATAAGTTGTCAACACGGTCTAGGGTCTGTTGACAATTCGCAAGACTGAGCCACAATGGGGTGATTTTAGAGCACCGAAACATAGCATACATGAAGTATGTGAGTATCGGAGCGCATAAAATCACACCATTTTGGTCAGTATCGTAGATTGGTCAACAGACTCTAGTATATACAAATTATTATTTCGATACACCTGAAATACTTTGCACACCCCCAATTTACTTAAGTTGTTAAAAATAAGAGTAATAAAAAATTAAAAAATCGTTCTAACGTGCAAATTTATACTAAAATGATACATATATAGGCGTAGCTATGGAGTGCTATAATGAAAAATGAAGATCCTGCACTTACTATTTCTAATCCACGTTTACTCGCCGCTGTTTACTACGGATTACTCTCTGTTGTTGGAACAATACTGATCGACGTATTACTTACATCAATGGGCATCATGGAAGTTATTCCTCTTTTTCGATCAATTGTCTTAGGAGTGATTGTCGCTTCAATCACTGGAGCCCTATTTGGCGAAAGTATCGTGCATTGCCCTAAACCTTATAAACTTAAAACCTTTTTCTTAGGCTTTATTATGGTCCTTCTTTCATTACCTTTTTTTGTTCTAGGTATGATGTTTTTTATGGAAGAAGTAGAAAAACCCATAATAAAAATAACCAATTTCCACGATCTTATTGGTACATACT
Source organism: Legionella gratiana (assembly GCF_001467695.1). Classification (GTDB taxonomy): domain Bacteria; phylum Pseudomonadota; class Gammaproteobacteria; order Legionellales; family Legionellaceae; genus Legionella; species Legionella gratiana. The sequence goes on along the minus strand of NZ_LNYE01000023.1, from coordinate 124,864 downwards.
TTATAGTATTAGGCTACAGCTATATTCTTTTCGGTTTTGTACTTGCCATTGCAGCAGGCCTTGCTTCTATGTATTTACGAGGTCAATTTGTCTATCAAATATTGCATACAGATAAACGACGCAGTCATCGCCTACCTCGATATCTAGGAACACTAGACAAGACCAAAGCAAAATCTGCATCAAAAACGCGTACTATGCAACGGAAAAAAACTTCAGTAAAATAACATCAAAAGTGGGGTGCTATTGACAATGTAATCCAATATATTACGAGCTAACTAATACTCTCATCAAGTTAAGGTGGCTGTATAAATACACATGTTCACCCCCCTGTAAAAAATACGTTGCTCCGATTACCAACCCACGTGCCTTTTTCTAGGTTTAAGGTAATCGTAATAGCTCAGGTACCCCATGCTGAATATAGCACAAACGGTCAAATAGGGCCGTTTCCTGAATGGAGTTGATTTACAGGTAATCTTATTTGGATTTTTATGCCCCTACATACATTCAGTAATAAAGATCAACTTTTTTTTCTTTTAGCTCAAGGAACTATGGTCCTCACACCCAACAATCGACTGAGTGAATCCATAATCCAACAGTATTTTACTCATTGTAACAATCAAACTGTAGATAAACCTAAATGCATGCCTTATCGTACTGCACTCATCAAAGCCTATGAGAACCTTAATTTTATTCATCCAAATAGGTCCTATCCTACATTGTTAAGCGATGCTCAGTGTCAGTATTTATGGCGAAGGATCATTAAATCTGAATCATCCATCACCTATAGTGAAGGTTTGCTCAAAGCCGTGATCACTGCTTGGGAGCGTTGTCAACAATGGCACATTACCTCCGAAAATCCAGAATTTATCGATACAGCTCAAACACGGAAATTTCAACAATGGTGGCTACTTTTTGAGAAACAATTAGAACAACGACATTTGATTACGGAATATCAATTAATCCCTCATCTAATTGATGCCCAACACTCTTTGTTCTCAGGTTCGATTGTTTGGGTATGTTTTGATGACTTTACTCCTCAACAAGTACACTTACAGGAACACTTAATAAATCAAGGATTCAACCAATACCAATATGATTTAAAAGAAAAATCATCTAAAACAGAAATACTGGCAGCTCAGGATGATAAAGAGGAATATCAGCAGTTAATGCGGTGGTTGCATTTAAAAATACGGGAAGGTCATTCTCGTATAGGAGTAGTTGTACCTAATTTGGAACAAGAATCAAACTTAGTACAAAGAATATTAGCACATCATTTTGAGTCAACACTCTTTAATATTTCCTTAGGTCAACCTTTAAGTGATTTTCCTTTAGTTGCTCATGCATTATGTTGGCTCAATTTAGAAGAGCTCACTTTAACCCAGCATGAGGCAAGTTTGCTTCTCCAATCCCCTTATCTTGGTCATTCTAAAGAAGAATTCATTGAACGAGCTGAATATTTGCAAGAGAGTACTTTACTAGGAAGACATTTGATTCCACTAAAGAGCTTTATAGAGGAGCTCTATGTTCATACCCCTAAACTTTCCAAATTATTAAGCCTTCTAACCCCGTATCCACAAATAGCTACCCTACATGAATGGATAAGCCTATTTCAAGCTCGTCTAAATAGTTTAGGATTTCCAGGTGACTATGGACTTAACTCAAAAAACTATCAATGTCTCAATCGTTTTATCATGCTTTTTGATGAATTAAGGCAATTGGCTGTACTTGACGCTTATTTAACCAAGATTGAAGCACTTGAAGCATTACGCTATCTGACCAGACATACCATTTTTCAAGCGCAAAAAAACAATGCACCAATTCAAGTTTCCGGTCTCTTAGAAGCTTCAGGATGTGAGTTTGATAGCCTATGGGTCATGGGTATAACCGATCAATGCTTGCCGCAAAAAGTGCATCTATCAGCTTTTATTCCCCCATACTTACAGCGTGAATTGTGCATGCCGCACAGCCTACCCGAACGTGAACTGCAATTTGCTCGTCAAATACTCCAAAGATTAAGGAGAAGTGCTAATTCCATAGTATTTAGTTATGCTCAATTACAGGGCGATAATCCTAATTTGCCTTGCTCCTTAATAACAACATTCCCTAATTTTACCTTACTGACCGCCCATAACTTTTCGGTACCCCAACCTGAATGCGTGACTGTAGAAGAACATTTTTCTCTACCAGTATTACCAGAAGAACATATTACTGGAGGTACAGCAATTTTAGCGAATCAAGCAAAATGCCCTTTTAAAGCCTTCGCGGAACATCGACTTCGTGCACAAGCATCTATGCAAACAACCGATGGTTTGAATCCTAAAGAAAGAGGACAGATTATTCATAAGGTGATGGAATTATTATGGCAAACATTGGAGAGTCAAGAGAAACTATATCTTTTAGGGCCTCCTATTTTAGATCAGTACATCGATGAAGCAATTCATACTGCCTTAGCTCTTTTAAAACAGCGAAACTCTGATTTACTTCTTGCATCACTTCAAGAAATTGAACATGCTCGTCTAAAGCGTCTCATACTGACCTATCTCGAATGGGAAAAACAACGATCTCCATTTACAGTCGTAGCATTAGAACAATCATACTCCATTAATTTAGCGGGTCTTGATATTCAGGTACGTATTGATCGTCTGGATCAGGTTGCTGATAAGAAATGGGTTATCGATTATAAAAGTAGCCTTCCTGCGAGTAAACCTTGGAATGAAGAACGGCCCAAAGAATCACAAGTACTTCTTTATGCGCTGCTTGATGACCAAATTAACACTCTTTTACTCATGCAATTAAAGTCAGGGAAAATAAACTGTGCTGGCCTTAGTGAGAACAAACAGAATATTAGTGGAGTCACTTCGTTAAAAAAGGATGAAACTTGGTCTGAACACAGAAAAATGTGGCAAAAACAATTAACTGATTTAGCGATGGAATTTCAACAGGGGCATTGTCCACCGCAACCTTCCCATTTAAATCTTTGCCAACAGTGTGATTTTCAAAATTTATGCCGCTTCCAAGGCGATGAATAGATATTAGACTTCGTTCCAAACTCGCTGTAGTGAGGGAAGTGCGAGGAGAAACGGAGCACAGAACGGGAGTGTACACGCCAGTATATGAGGATGCACCGTAAGCAATTCTCCACTACAGTAGCATTTGGAACGAAGTCTATTCTTTTTTGATGAACATACTAGTTCACCAATGAATAGATAAAAATAGCATGATTTTTCTATGTCAATTATGTTATAAGACATTTAATCTACTAGAAAATTCATTGAAATGGTTTTCCCTACATAATTATAATAAGAGATAAATCATGCCTTATAATCATAGAAAATTAGAACGACGCTTAAGCATTTGCGACAAAAAATTATCTGCGCTTTTCGCCAGTGAAAAAGAACTAGACGACAAGCTCAAACAACAAATAAAAGCAGTTCAAGATTATTATAACCTCTCTTATACTAAAGCAAGCTCAGCAAAGACTGTTGAAACAATTGCAACCAGTTATGAATCTTTTGTTGCTGGCCTCACTAAGGTAAAACATGGAGAGATGAGTCATATAGATGCAATGGATGCATTACTAAAGACAAGTGAATCTAGAAAAATTAATGTTTTATTTAAAAATCTTGCCAAAACATGTGAATTATTATTTTGGTCCGCTACTGCATTTTCTTTATATGCAGGTATTTTTGGAATCGCTTTACCCGTACTTATTATCCAACCGACTCTAGGTATTGCCGTGGGAATAACCATTGTTGGCGCGATGGTTGCAGCTGCATATAAAGCTCTTTCATGCTTTACCGAATTTAAATCAGTTAGCCGACATGACGCAGAATATACCAATGAAGTAAGTCTAGTTTCATTCTTCAAACACGCACCTCAAGAACGAGAAGTGCTCCAATCGATTGATGAGGAAGAAAACGAACTAGCACATGAATGTTGCATCTAAATTAATGGGGGTGGTCTGCCCCCATTGTTCGAGTAAACATTAGGGGGCAAGCTATTACAATTGCGAAATTTAACCAGATGTTTAATAATGATTAAATCACCGAACAAAGGAGTGAATATGTCACTCAAATCAACTAAAAGAAAAATTTTATATTGTGGCTTAATCACCTGTTTAATCAGTAGTTGTTATCGTCCACCTTATAACAATTTCAAACCAGTACATCCCATGCCTAGGCGAGTTGCTACCGGAGCAGTTGTTGGAACTGCGGTAGGAGCTGCTACTACAGGTACTGTAGCCGGAGCACTCGTGGGTACTGCAGCTGGAGGAGTTGCAGGGGCTGTTGTAGGGCTAAGTAAAACCAGTAAACGCAGTATCATTAAAGAATTGAATAAAGAAAATATTGAGTTCGTACAATATGGGGATACCATGACCCTTATTGTTCCTGTGGATAAATATTTCATGTTTGAAAGTCCACGTCTTAACGAAATTTGTTATCCAGGTTTAGTTAATATCATAAGGCTGTTGAAATTTTATCCATATAGCCCTGTTTATGTAGCTGGGTTTACAGATAATGTAGGTACTAGATACCATAAAAGGTCATTATCTCAAGCTCAAGCAGAAACTATGTTAACATTTTTATGGGCAAATAATATTCCAGCCAAACTCCTAAAAGCAGAAGGTTATGGTGATAAAAATGATGTAGGTGATAACCAATTGATTCATGGAAGTGCATTTAATAGACGCATTGAAATTCAATGGTTTAGTAGTTTAGGTGCAAAAATTTGCGCAACTTGCCCTGTTCCAGCACCACCACCTATGATTTATGCAACAAAGTAAGGCGATTTAATGCGTACATCACGATTTATTGGGGGAATTCTTTTAATTGTTGGAACTTCTATAGGTGGAGGAATGCTTGCTCTGCCTGTTGCCAACGCTGCGACTGGTTTTTGGCAATCCTCTATTTTTCTGTTTGTTTGCTGGGTTTTTATGACCTTAGGAGCCTTTTTTATTCTGGAAGCAAATCTTTATTTACCTAGAGGAAAACATATGGTTTCAATGGCGCAAGCTACTTTAGGTAATTTCGGCTTGCTCATTGCTTGGATAAGTTATCTATTTTTACTTTATACCTTATTGTCAGCTTATATTTCTGGTGGCACTGATGTATTAAACAGTCTTCTTTTTAAAATAGGGTTGCACTTAAGTGATTGGCAAGCAAGTCTTTTATTTACACTCATTTTTGGCCTTGTGGTTTATGGTGGCATTTATTATGTAGATTATGTGAATCGTGGTCTGATGTTTGGCAAATTAGCAGTCTATTTTTTATTAATAGTGCTGATTGCACCCCATATAGAGATACAACATCTTCATCATGGTGATATGCGTTACATTGGTGGAACCATCATGATTTTGATCACCTCTTTCGGATTTGCCATCATTGTTCCTAATTTAAGAGACTATTTCGATGATGATATTAAGCAATTAAAAAAAGTGATTTTTATTGGCTCATTAATTCCATTATTCTGCTATTTAGCTTGGGATGCTGTCATTATGGGTGCTCTTCCTTCTGAGGGTAGTGAAAACCTAGAAAGCTTAATGAGCAATCCACATACCACGAGTGCATTAGCAAGTATGCTCTCAAATAAAGTACAAAATACAATCATTAGTGCTTTATTTAATTTTTTCACTTCCATTTGCATGTTAACTGCTTTCTTAGGTGTATCCTTATGCTTATATAGTTTTCTTGCCGATGGTTTGAAGTTACGAGAGCGAGGGAGTCATGGTTTAGGGTTATTTTTACTTACTTTTACACCACCATTACTTATTGTCATTTATTATCCCGGCGCATACATTCATGCCTTGGGCTATGCAGGGATCTTTTGTATCATACTGCTACTGTTTTTACCCGCACTAATGTGCTATTTTGGTAGGAAATATTATAGCCCTGCTTTTAGTGTTCCTGGCGGTAAATTGACGCAAATTACCGTAATTGCTGTTTCAATTGGGCTGTTAATACATGAACTTTGGAAGTTAATAGGCTAAACGTAACAAAACCTGAAAAATTTGGAGTGCATACCTCAATCATTTTCAGGTTCTAAATACATTTCCAGCGTACACTACTGCATTGAACTCGGTTATGGTACGAATGTACTAAGTTAAGAGAAAAATCTGCTGATCAATGTCGAAGATGAAAATAGTTTAGTCAAAAACACTTAACTTAGTGCCATTAGGTTATGATACGATTGACCCAAAACGAGCAATATTGTATCATATTGAATTATTTTTTATCTATTTGGATTACTTCTTATGAACCATTCAAAGCTAATAGGTGGAATATTACTTATAGTAGGTACCTCAATAGGTGGCGGCATGCTTGCATTACCTGTATCTACAGCAGAAGTTGGCTTTAGTAATTCAATTTTCTTTCTATTTTTATGCTGGTTTGTCATGACTGCGGGTGCTTTATTAATGCTTGAAGTTAATCTACGCTTACCAACAGGTAGTAATATGATTTCCATGGCTAAATCTACATTAGGTTTACCGGGGCAAATTATTGCTTGGATCACTTACCTATTCTTGCTTTATACCTTACTGTCAGCATACATTTCAGGCGGAAGTGATATCTTTAATAGTTTATTGCATAAAATAAATATTAACTTACCCAACAGTATCACGGCGATACTGTTTACCTTTTTATTCAGCTTGATTGTCTATAACGGCATCCGTTCCGTAGATTACGTTAATCGAGGTTTAATGTTTGGTAAGTTGGGCATTTACATTTTGTTAGTTGCGATTATCAGCCCACATACATCAACTATGGGGTTAACTGGGGGCTCCGTACGTGCTTTTGCTGGCACACTAATGATTCTCATTACTTCTTTTGGCTATGCAACAATTATACCCAGTTTAAGAGATTATTTTGGAGATGATCTTCGTAGCTTAAGAAAGGTCATTCTCCTCGGCTCGCTCATTCCTCTTTTCTGCTACATTATTTGGGATGCCGTCATCATGGGTGTTGTATCACGTGAAGGCGATAATGGCTTAATTGCGCTCATGAGTTCTGATCATGCTACAAGCGGTCTAACTGAAGCGTTAAGTCAATCCGTTCAAAATCAATGGATAAGTGGATTTTTTGGCTTTTTTACTTCGATTTGTATGCTTACTGCGTTTCTAGGTGTTTCTATAGGTTTATTTGATTTTCTAGCAGATGGATTAAAACTTAAAAAATCTGGCTATCAAGGAAAATACACTTTAGCATTAACTTTTCTTCCGCCTTTGGCGGTAGTTTTATTTAATCCAGGAATTTACCTCCATGCTTTAAGCTATGCTGGAATTTGTTGTGTCATTTTATTACTGTTGCTCCCTGCAGTTATGGCATGGAAAGGACGTAAATACCTCATAACGAACGAAAGCCATTTAGTACCTGGAGGAAATTCCAGTCTTGTTCTCATTGGTTTTGTCGCGATAGGTTTACTTATTATTGCCCTAATGTATTAGCAGCAATGCGCTACAGACTCCCAACCTAATCTATGCACAAATCTATAGACATACCTCCAACTGCTCTCTGCACTAGAGGTTTGAGGTATCAAGAGTAGTTGTAATTATTGAAAATAATTTTTATTTGATTATTAAAGCTTCATAAAATAAACGATATATAGAGCAACCAATTGATCATTCAAAAAATGGTTAATTAATACGCTATAATAATAAGTAGGATAACTTTACGGCACTAAGCACAAGGAGGTTATCATGTTAGGTTGGGCACTCACATTTTTTATTATCGCTATTATTGCTGCTGCATTTGGATTTGGAGGAATAGCTGTAGCCGCAGCAGGAATTGCAAAAATTTTATTCTTCATATTTCTTGTTATATTTGTCGTATTTCTTGTAATGGGTTTACTTGGACGCCGTCCACCTCCCCCTTTATGAACAGACTATAAAAAAGAGCTTCAAGAAGCTCTTTTTTATAGTCTAATTGTAAATAATAAAAATATAAATTATCCTAAACAGCACTTAAAAATCTAAAGGAATAGAATGAAAATATCTCTAATTGCTAGTACACCTATATTATTATTTTCTTTATTGAATCCTGGTTATTGCTCTTCAAATCAATTATCCATTCTCTATTCATTTGATAGTTATGGTGAAGGCCGAACAGGAACAAATTTGCTCACTAATGATGATGGTATAACCTTTTATTCCCATAGTGATTACCATATTTTTAAAATTAACTCACTCTCTGGATCTTCCACTGTAATCCAAAAAGCAAGTACCTATCCCGATCAAGAAAAAAATTCTAGTTTTAGTGGTCATTTTACGATAAGTCGAGATAAAAATTATATGTACGGTATAGAAAATGGTTTTATAAGCGGCTCCATTTTTAAACTAAATCTCAATAATAATAATAAAGAATTGCTTCACGAGTTTGATTTAAGAGAGCGCTTTGAAGAAGGCTACGATGCGGTAGGTACTTTGATAGTCACACAAGATCAGCGGAAACTTTATGGCGCAACTGAATCTGGCGGTCTTATTCATTCTCGCTCAAAAGGGGGCGTAATTTATCAAATCACCATGGATCCAGAACTCGGATCTACTTATAAAGTAGTACATGCTTTTACAGGAAAAGAAGAGGGTAGGACACCTAATGGTGTTTTAGTTTTAAGTCCGGATGAGCATTATCTATATGGTTTAACGACTTATGCCAGTGAACCCAATTATTGCGGTACCCTCTTTAGAATCACTCTGGATGAATCAGAAAATCAACCCTTTGAGACACTGAGATCATTTGATTGTTCCAAGGATCAACCAAGGCTAAATACACTACTTATAAGCAAGGACGGTACTACTTTATATACTACATCGACAGATAATTATGGATCAGTTCTTAAAATTGAACTTAACCAACCCAATTATCCCACCACAGTATTACATCGCTTTGCAAGAAACGCTCAAGGACAACATCCAATTGATCTTGTATTAAGTCAGGATGAGCAGACTCTTTTTGGTTTAACAAGCGGTATGGACAGTAAAAATTATCATTATCCCGCGAATATTTTTAAAATTTCTTTAGCTAACGACGAACCTGTTTACTCAATTTTACATGTTTTCGATGAGAGTTTTCGGTCTACACCCCGATGGCCTAGAAAAATTATGCTTAATGCTGATGAAACCGCTCTTTATGGGACAAGTGAATATGGTGGAAAATACGGTATGGGAACTTTGTTTCAATTTGCTTTGAATCACTAGAGTTACAGAGGCGACAAACTAGAAGAACGTCACCCTCTGCGAAAGCAGGGGGTCTATTAGCGCATAGCTAATGAAAGATTATTACTCGCCTTTGCCTCAGATGCGTGATTGTATTAGAATCATAAGTTTATTTTAAAACCAAGAGTCTCTCTATCAGCACTTTGTTCCTTAGTTTTTCGTGCCTCCTGATATTCTTTCTTAAAATTTTTAAAATCAGAAGTGCTCTTATTTTCAACTTTTGTCGCTAATGAATCTTTAGTTATCGTAAGTGTCTCGAATCGCTTCGTAAAATCAGTTAATTCTAATTCAAAGTACCCTCCTTTTTTGAATTCTTGATCAAACGTTTTATTGTCCAAATTGCGTGTAGAATTTTTGATATCAACCACATTTCGGGGTTTTTCTTTATGGTGGAACAAGGAAAATGAATTAAGATTAGTTTTGGCATGAGCGGTTAAAACTAACACTGTTTGATTGTCAATTCTTTTTTCCTTCCAATAATAATCCCTTACTGTATGTCCCCAAGGATTTCTTATTAAAAGGAATTTAAGTCCACCCCGTTGATAACAAGCAACCACGTGCATTGCATGCTCACTAACCAATCCTTTGGAGTTTTTTTCTCTAACACCTGATGATCTCTTTTGAAATGTTCCTACGATTTCTTTCGACCCAACAATAACAAGTTTGTTCTGTGTTAAATTGTCCGAAATTCTTTTAAAAAATTCATTCTGCTCTGTCGTATAAAGTTTTAGACCTCGTTTTTGAGGTATAGACTCTATTATTCGTGTTCCAATTTGTTCAATATTTATGGCTTCAGGTAAAGGAGCTTTACCAGCAAACAACGAAATTAGAAGTGTATTTACTCGTTCATGGTTCTGATGTAGAGACAAGGGTGAGCTTTGTGTTAGAACATTTACATGATGCTCTATACTGTCTATAATGCTCTCTCTCTTTTGTTTTTCTTGAGCAATAAAATTCAAAAGACTTTCTTCAAGAGTTTCTTTTTCTAAAGCGTTTAATTTTAATAACAATGAAATATTATCAATTATTTGATTGAAACTACGATTGAAAAAATTTTCGTCGTCACCAAAAGCATCTTTCCCTTCTCTAAGAATAATTAATGGTGACTCAAACATTTCTTTAAACTCTATTAGGGTTATATTTCTCGGAATTATTTCTATATCGGCAGGTAATCCTAAGCGTCTATAAGCTATGGAAGGATCACCTACTTCCAAAGCATATTCAAAACTTTGTGGCTGAATTTTGAAGAGTTTAGAGGAAAATATTATTTCTTCTCCTTTTGATTCCTGTATTGAGAGACTAAAATCGCACTCTTCTTTTTTCGGATCATTTTTATCTCTCTTCAATATTCGATGTAAAGCATATGCTTTTTCTAACAAAAAAATTGCTGCATGAGTATGATTATTAGTTTTCAAAGAGTCTATTTTCGTGGCATCTAATACATAGGTCCAAACTTCTTTGTCTTCTTGTAAAGAAATTTCTACTGTATTATCATTAGTGTTGTATTTTAATAGTTTATTCAAATAATCATTATCTTTTTCAAGAATACTACCAAGAGCAGCAAGCATAAAACAATTACTTACCCCCTGTTGTCTAATGTCAGTAACTTTAATAGGTGTCGCTACTCGTGAAAGCTCTATGTGAGTAGTTTCCCATCCTAAGATTTCTTTGAGCTCTTTATCAGTAACTCTTATTTTCTTGTGTTGTAATTCTTCATCGTTAACTGGCACTTTGGTATACATGATAATCTCGCATAGATAAATTTGTTTGCTTAATTTTCAGTATAATGACGCAAAATGAAGCCACCGTGACTTAATAATGATTGATTGGAATAGTTTTTGTTCTTTTATGGCATAGGGTTAATAAATGTATGTTTTTCCATAAAACGTAGGATGTAGAGTGTTATGAGGCAAGGCAGAAATAACTGGAAGTGAACCATCAGTCTATACGATGAAAAACCTATTTCGCAGCACGAGTGATGACGAGCTTGCGATTTTATAGTGATAATAGGTATCTAATACAAGCGCGCCCATTTCATAAGATCGTAGAGACGACGTATGACAGGCTCTATGTGCTTATCTTTCGAACTATTCAGATCGAGTTCTTTCATAAGCGTCTCTTCATTTGTTTTAATGATTAAGATTCAGCATCTATCCAAATTGGCATTCATTTACATTATCAGAACGGCTAACACATAATTGATAGTGATCGGCTCCACCCCATGGAATCCTGGATTCCTCTATAAACTCTACAGTTTCAAGTTGAACATGATCTTCTGAAACGCCATGATAATAATGACATCTAACATTATCGCTTGGATGTTTATGATCACCCCAGGCCGCCACTCTGAAAACCAAATTTTTTTGGCTAGGGCTTTTATCATTGACTACAAGTTTCCAGCCAGATGGTGGAACAACATAATAATTTCTACCCGCCTTCACTAATAACTCATTTACTGTTGGGCAGGTTTTAGCATAGGCTAGCATTGTTATGCCATATAAAACACAAAAAGTGATTCCTTTTTTCATATATCCTCCTTCGATTAATTGTCGATTTCTTTATCTTAAAATTTATTAACTGATTTTTATAATCATAAAATTAAATCATTTAATAGAATATTTTGCTTGGACTTCAAAATTATCAATCAATATAATTTATTATATTCTTCTAATGATGAATTTTAATGATATTACTTGACCCAAAACTTATTGCCTTTGAGGCCATTGTGAAAAATGGAACTGTTCATGGTGCTGCAAAAATGCTTTTCATCTCTCAAACTGCGGTTACTGAACGTCTGCGGATATTAGAACAAAAAATGAAAACAACCTTATTTATTCGAAGTCGCCAAGGTATGACCTTAACGCTGGAAGGAGAATCTTTGCATCGTTACTGTCAACGTGTCATTGAAATGGGAGGTGCCCTTCTTGCAAGTATTCAAGGTGGTGGAATTACCTCAAACATACCCATCAAAATCGCTGGCCCCTCCAGTATTATGCGAACCAGGATAATTCCACAGTGCCAATTGGTAATGAGCGAATTTCCTCTATTGGTCATGACGTTTCAGTTAGATGACAATCCAGATATTAGCCCAAGGTTAAAGTCTGGTGAATTCGATCTTATTATTTTGCAACCGAAACATGCCTCTTCAGAGATGATTTGTAAACCATTAAACTCAGAACACTATGTTTTAGTTTGCTCACCAAAATGGCAACATCGCACCTTGAATGATATCCTTACTCATGAAAAGATTATTGATTTTGATGCAGTAGATCAAATGTCCCATTCCTATCTCGAAGCTTTTGGCTTATTAAGCGGTATTCAAACGGACCGTCATTTTGTGAATAATACCGAAAGTTTAGCTCAATTACTTGCGGCGGGATTTGGCTATGGTGTACTAACAAAAGAGTTTGCGGAGCCTTATATCAAATCCAATACTTTATATGTCCTTAATCAAGGGAGATCATTTGAAAATCTCGTTTCTCTTGCTTGGTATCCGCGACCAGAACAACCTCCCTACTTCTCAGCTTTGATTCATGCTATTCAGTAGCATTAATAAACCACTTTAATCAAACAAGGTGAATAAATGATTCGACTCGATTTAACTTAGATTGTTGTATCAGTATTAATCAAAAATTTTAACCTGAGTATTTTGCAAAGAACTTTTCCATGCTCTTTTCATAATTTCGGTATTAAATGAACTACCAAAATCAGCATTTCGGTTAAGAGCAATCACTCCCATCTCTCCATTAATTTTTTTGTTCCGTTCATGAATCACATAATCACAAGCTTGCTGCAAGGACATATTAAATTCAACCATCATGGATATCGTATGGCCTACCACATTTCTAATTAAATATTCCCCTTCTCCAGTTCCAGAAACCGCACACGTATTATTATTGGCATAACATCCGGCCCCAATAACACAACTATCCCCTATTCTGCCAGGAAGGCAATTACTGGTCCCTCCTGTAGAGGTTCCAGCAGCAAGATTTCCATGCGCATCCAAAGCTACAGCACCCACAGTTCCTGTTATTTTTTTATTTTGGATCGCTTCTAAGGTCTCGATCTTATTGAGCTTTTGAAATGTCTCATATTGATGCGAAGTTATAAAATACGACTCTTTTTCAAGTTCAAGATTATATTTTTTTGCGATTTCTAAAGCCCCATATCCAGAAAGAAAAACATGATTTGTATGTTCCATCACCAAACGAGCAAGATGAATTGGGTTTTTCACAGTACGGACCATAGAAACAGCACCTGCATCCAAATTGTGACCGTTCATGATTGATGCATCCATTTCTACTTCACCACGACAATTTAATGCAGAACCTTTTCCCGCATTAAATAATGGATTATCCTCAAGAATTGTAATCGACTCTTCAACAGCATCCAAAGCCGACCCACCTCTATCAAGCACGGAGTAACCTTTTTCAAGTGCATCAATCAAGCCCCTTTCAACCTCTTTTTGATATTTCTGTAAAAAAGGATAATTTTCACTAGCACCACCGTGTACTGCGATTGCAATTTTATTCATGTTCTTATTCCAAATTTGACTTTTTTACAGGAATAGCTGGATTTGCAAGAGTGCGATCTGCAATTGAAAATTGGCATCCCTTGACTAAGAGATGTACAATTAAATTTTCAACAAAAACCGCCTCACCTTCTTCAACATCAGTTATATTGGTTTGATCAATATTTCTACCATCGATGATCACAACCATACCTGAACCATAACATTCTGCATCCGATCCATTGCGTATGACCAAAGCAGTATCTTCTCCTAAACCAATACCTAATTGTTCTGGGTTCATAATAATGGCATGAGCAAGACGACTAAATCGGCCTCGTTTAATAAAATGAGTATCAATAATACAGGATTGTAAAATCCCCAAACCCGAGGAGGTCAATAAATTTCGATACCTTAATGCTTCGGATAGCCCACCACCAGTGATCATTACCGAAGCCATTACCATTGCCCCTGCACTTGTACCTGCGATAATGAAGTCACTATCCTGCATATATCGATCTTTAATGATATCAACAACAGGCGTTCCACCTAATATTGTGGATAAACGAAATTGATCACCACCCGTAAAGAAAATAGCTCCCGCATTTTCTGCTCGTTTTAAATATTCACTGCTACGTGCTTCTCCCCTTTTTTTAATAGGAATAAAACCTATATTGTTATATCCCATATTATGAAAAACATTTTGATAAATTTTTTTTACTTCATCCTGAATTTCTGAGCCAGTCGTAATAATCTCTATTTTCTTATTGGACGGGGGTAATAACTCACTTAGAATTTCATAGCGAGTAAATTCTTTTTTTTGTTCCGTATCGGTTGATAGATCACTACCTTTATCCTCTGCACCCCCGATAATCAGTAACTTAGCCTTGGGTACCATCATAGACCTCACTGACTGACTTAAATTGTTTTTCCTTTTGCTTCAAAAAATGAATGGTTTCAAATACATTCTCCACAGCACAAAAGATAAACGAATTAACATCAGCAACTTCTAGTACATGCTCAATAGCTGTCAATTCATCTGAAATAATATTTAATGAGGGTTTAAATTCAGAGCGAAGAATTCCAGAAACAAGAAGACGATTAATTTCATTATGCGTTCGTCCTCTTCCATCCTTATCATGTCGGATCACAATCTCATCAAACATAGAGGCGGCATGGAAACCTAATTTTTCTATATCTTCATCACGTCGATCACCAACAACACCAATAATTCCTATTTTTTTAGCGCAATGCACCGACTCAAGATAATTCTTTAACTCACAGAAAGCACCTTCATTATGTGCGTAATCGACCATCACATGACAATGAGGAAATTTAAAAAGATTCATACGTCCAGGTAAATTATCAAACGTAGGATAAAAAACATGCAGTGCTTCTTTTATCTTATCAAAAGAAAATTGACTAATCACTCCAGCTAAAGTAGCGGCCAATATATTGGCTATCATGCTAGTAGCAGCACCATGAAAACTAAGTGGTATTGATTTTATATTTGATAAAAAGGTTCGCTCAGAACCTCTTTGCACCACAAGACGGCCTTGATCAATATATGCAGCTAGTCCACCCGCCCTACAATGCTTTCTAATCCGTAGACTTTCATACATGCTAAATAAAGCAATATTACAATCCAAATCATTCCTTAGGTCATAAGTTAAATTATCATCTGCGTTTAAAATAGCATAGCCAGACTTTTTAGTACTACGAGCAACAACTGCTTTGACTCGAGCCAGATCTTCCAGAGTATGGATATCATTTAATCCCAAATGATCGCCACTGATATTTGTAATGACACTAATATCACATTCATCAAACCCCAAACCTGAACGCAAAATCCCGCCTCGAGCACATTCTAAAACTGCAAAATCAACTTCAGGATCATATAAAACTACTTGTGCGCTGTCAGGACCACTGCAATCTCCACTATGAACCAATCTATTATTTAAATAAATTCCATCGGTTGTAGTAAATCCTACATGATGATTCGTATAACGTGCAAAATGAGCAATCAAACGCACAACCGTTGTTTTTCCATTAGTACCAGTAACTGCCACAATTGGAATTCTTGCACTTAAGTGATTAGGATAGAGCATATCAAGAATAGGCGCCGCAACATTACGTGGTTTCCCTTCATTAGGGGCTAAGTGCATACGTAACCCAGGTCCTGCGTTAACCTCAAGAATCGCCCCCTGATTTTCGTTCAAAGGAACGCTTATATCTTTTGAAATAATATCTATTCCACAAATATCTAAATTCACAAGACGCGCTACACGTTCAGCAAGATAAATATTAAAAGGATGCACTTCATCAGTAACATCTCGAGCTGTTCCTCCTGTGCTTAAATTTGCCGCCTCTTTTAAAAATAAAATTTGTTTTTTGGGTAAGATGCTTTCTAAACTCAAATTATGTTCATTTAAAATAGAAAGAGTTGTGTCATCTACTTTAATTGTAGTTAACGTATTTTCATGAGATTCACCCCGATTAGGATCTTCATTGACCTGCTGAATCAGTTGATTAATTGTAAGCGTTCCATCTCCCACCACGTGGGCTGGAGTACGTTTTGCTACTGCAACCACCTTATAATTAATTACCAAAAACCGATAATCTTCACCTGAGATAAAACGTTCTAATATGATTTGATCGGAAATTTTTTTTGCCAACTTAAAAGCAATATGAACTTTTTGCTTATCAGTAATATGAGTCATAACCCCTTTACCGTGATTACCATTAAACGGTTTAATCACTAGAGGAAATCCTAATTGTTCCATTGCATCATTTAGCTCCTCTTCAGAGTGAATCATCAAACCGTTGGGGATTGGAATAAAATTTGCTTTAAGAATTTGCTTTGTCAGTTCTTTATCCGAGGCAATATCAACGCCAATTGAACTTGTTTTAGAAGATACAGATGCCCAAATTTTTTTTTGATTTCGACCATATCCTAAGGTAATTAAAGAGGTTTGCCCATAACGTTTATAAGGTATTTTTCTTTTTTGTGCTTCTGCAAGGATTGCCCGAGTGCTAGGGCCAATACCTTGTTCTTTAAAAATTTCTTTTAAATGAGCGATTGCTTCATCTAAAGGATATGATCTCCCTTCTGCTATCGCATGAATGAATTCGACAGCAATAGTTCCCGCATATAAACCTGCTTCCTCTATTTGATAAGAAAACAGTACGGTGTAAACCCCGTACTCATGAGTTCCATAGGTCCTTCCAAAACCACATTCCATGCCTGCAAGACATTGCAATTCCAATGCAACATGTTCTATAACATGCCCTAACCAAGTTCCTTCTTCAACTCTTGTTAAAAATCCTCCTTCAACACCAAGAGAGCAGCGGTGACTGAATAAACTTGGTAAATATTGAGTTAATCGCTCCTGAAAGCCCACTAAGAGATTGGTGGGAAATTCCTCGTATTTTCCTATATCAAGCTTGATAACAATGAGTTCCCTTCTGAAATTTGACCAATAATTAGGCCCTTTTAAGACTTGGGTTTTTAAAATGTTCATATGCATTCCTTGGCATAAAATGAATAACTAAAAACTCTTTTTAGCATAGGAAGAATTCATGAATTCTTCAAATTTATTTAAAAAATAACTGATAAATGATTGATTGTGAATTAAGGAATATCTTAGGGTGTGTAAACACGCCCTAATCGTTTGAAAATAAAAGAATATTGCCCACATTTCTAAAGAAACACGGGCAACGAAGATTGCTTTTTAACAGTTCAGGTAATTTATGTACAATTACACTCACATTCTTGATGATTTATTTCCTCTATAGAATCCTGTAATTTTAGTGGCAAATTCAGGTGCTGAGAAATTAGGCCAATGATCTTTGTCAAATCCTGGAGCATCTTTCAACTGTTGCTTATCCACATTAAGAATAAAACAATCATCTTTGTTGTCATACATAAATAAATTCCATGGCACTGCAAAAAATTTATTTCCAAAACCTAAAAAACCACCAAAATCAAGTACCAAATAATCCACTTTCCCAGATAGTTTATCGATAACAACTTCTGCAATTTCGCCTAGGTTTTCGTGTGTTGGATTCATCACTTTAGTGCCGGTAAGTTCTCCGGATTTAACAATTCCTCTGTTTTCCATGTTAAACCTCCTTGTAATATATAATTAATCATCAATGGCGAGTTTTACTTTGAAAGTCTTTTACTGCTTTTTCCGCTTGATCTTTAGTATAACCGTAATGTTTTTGAAGTTTTCCAAAAATCTCTTCTTGGTTCCCTTCAATTTGTTTTAAGTCATCGTCAGTGAGCTTACCCCAGAATTGTTTCATTTGACCTTTGACTTCTTCCCATTTACCTTGAAAAATATCCCTATTCATTTTATTTCTCCTTTTCTTCAGGTTCAAACTAACTGTAGTCAGTAATTTCAAAAAATACAAAAAATATTTAAGATATGGTGCTCAAATAGACTTAAGTATTATAATCATTTCGTATTTGCTCCTAATTTCCTATTTCACCTGGATTTTTTGCATGAAATTTTCAACCCTATTAAAAATGATGCGATTTTGGCCACCTTTTTGGGGAGCAGGAATTAGCGTAAAGAATTTTAATCCTGATGGAACATCTATTGTTGTCCAAATGAAAATGCGCTTTTGGAACAAAAATTATGTAGGCACTCATTTTGGGGGCTCTATGTATTCCATGACAGACCCATTTTACATGCTGATGTTAATGAATTTATTGGGTAAGGGATATATTGTCTGGGACAAATCTGCATCTATTCGTTATAAAGTACCTGCTAAGGGGACTCTTTACGCGAGATTCGAGCTGTCATTGGAGCAAGTTGAAAAAATTCGACTGCAAACAGAAGATGCTAAAAAAATTGAATCAGAATTCAATATACCTATTACCAATGAAGAAGGCGCTACAGTTGCCGAGGTAAAAAAAGTTCTATCTATTGCTAAAAAATAGCTTACATAATCCGACATATAAAGCATTTTTATGCCTTGTAACTCACGTTAATTTCCAAAAGTAAAGGTATAGAATTGAACTCCAGGTTCATTAACAATGATGTGTAAATATCCACTCGTAAATTCCTTTTGCACTACTAGCGGATAAATAGAGTATTTATCGATTAAAAGAACACTTTCTTTTATCTTTCTTCCAGTTAAATCACTTAAAATCACCTTAATATTAATTGGTTTTGCAGTACTATTGCCCATAACAGCATACACTTTGCGTGCTTTAAAATGTATTTTTAGTGCTGCATTCGCTTCTTCAGCACGAATATACTCGGCATGAACCTGCCATAAACCTTCTAAACTCCAAACATTAGCAGATAATTCTGGAGAAAAATGATAGCGAGTAGTTTTATCCTTTATAAGTTTCGGACTGTAATCAGCATCAGCTCGCGCATAGCCTAAATAAGTTTCGGGAGTTTCTGTGAATGAAAAAGAATTATCTTGTGACATATTTAAAATAGTTAAATTCTTCACCCCCAATAAAAAGCGAATGTTATTTTCAGTAATATCATAATTGCCTTCACCAAAATGCTTGTATACTACATCACCCTTTTTATTAATTAAATAATGTGCAGGCCAATAATGATTCTCATAGTTATTCCAGGTAACATACTGATTATCAAGTGCTACAGGGTATAAAATTCCATAGCTTTTTACTGCGGCTTCCACATTAGACAATTTTTTTTCAAAATCAAATTCGGGCGTATGGACACCAATGATCACCAATCCTTGATTGTGATAGCGTTTATACCATTCTTTAACATAGGGCAAAGTACGCAAACAATTAATACAAGAATAAGTCCAGAAATCAACTAACACTACTTTTCCATGCAAATCGTTTATGTGCAAGGGTGGGGAATTTATCCACGCATCAATGCCTTGTATGGGCGGTGCCGGATAAGGAAGCCACAATCCATCAATTAATGAAGTAGATGTTTTAATCCCTGTTTGAGGATTAACTGAAGTAGAAACAACAAGTCCTTCAAAATAAAGCATATACACTACGCTTATAATAATCAATCCACCTAAAAATTTACGAAAAAGAACAGCCCGAGATTTAAAAAAAGCAAAAGTTCTGATTAATTTTTTCCCATAAAGAGAGATAATAAACATAGGAATTGCTGCGCCCAAAGCAAAGGCAATAAGAGTAAAAAAACTAATTAGCGTTGCTTTTTGCAAAGCAGTTTGGACAATTATTGCTGCCAAAATAGGTCCTGCACACGGTGTCCAAATAATTGCAATTATGCCCCCAAATAAAAGTCCATTCCAAAAACCTCCTTCAGAATCATTTACTGGAGAAAAAATATTCCCTATGCGGGTAAATCCTTGGGTCATTTTGCCAAATTGTTCTGTTAAATAATTTGAAAACATAATGAGTCCCAAAAAAAGCAAAAGAACATAACCTGCATTGCGAACCCAATTAAAATCAATGTCAAAGTACTGCACTAATTGATGCGAAAAAAATATCAGTAGAGAAAAAAACAAAGTAAAACCAACAATAATGCCCACTGGCCTTTTTTTAGATCCTGTCAAAGATCCTGCTAGAAAAATAGGCAAAATAGGCAAAATACAAGGAGAAATAATGAGACCAAATCCCTCAATAAATCCTAAAAGTACATTTATAAAATGAGCTTCCATTTTTATCTTCCTGAGAACCTACAATTCATCTACAATATTCTACATACGCACATAAACACCACTTTCTTGTAAACGTTTAGCAACAACTAATTGGATATTATCACGTGCTCTTGCAGGAAAATATTGATAAACATCTAAAAAATCTTTGGCATTAATCGTAAGAAACTGACAGGCAGTAATGGTAACAATCCGCGCTGTTCTGCGTATATTACGTAAAATAGCAATTTCCCCGAATACATCTCCTACACCCAAAGTGTTGATATGTTTCCATCCCATAGAGCTTGTTTTTACAGAAACATGTACCGAACCCTTAATAATAATATAAAGCCTATCCCCTACTTCACCTTGTTCTATAACAATCTCTTCAGGTCCATAAGCAACAATCGTGCATTTATCCGCAAGCATTTTCTGCTCAGTAAATCCTATACCTGTAAAAATAGGGGCTCGAGATAGTATGGGGATCTTATCTATTTGTGACAAATTATTAATCGTATCCATGAAGTTGCTCCCTTAATAATCATGCAATATGACTTAATTTATAGTATAGATTGTATTTTCTAATTTTTTTAAATGGCTTTATCCTAAATTAATGTGATTCATTTGAGAAAAGAATTTAGCCTCCACTCAGCGTATTATTCGCTCTTTTATCGATTTTTTATTACCCTATTGTTTCTGAGAAAATTTGATGTAGTTTCAAAACATTTCTCAGTACAAGTTTTTTCAACATTGATTGGATACATTGAAGGGAGACTATCTACAATACTAATTGGCTCGCACTTGACTCGTATTTTCTTCTTTGGGTATTGTATTTTGCTCAGTGCATGTTTCATCAGATACAGGGAGGTCAATATTACTTACTAAATCATGAGTTCCTTGAATATTTCGTGTATCCTTCACTGCAGTCATAGCCAAAGAAACATCTTCAGCTTGTTTGTCTCCTTGTGGCATACTTGATTTTTTAGCATCTAAGTCCATTTTATCGAGAAAACCGCTTTCTTTTAAGTCTTGTTTAAAATCTGTAAGTCTTGGATTATCAAGAACCTTTTGGGCAAACGCTTTTACCGCGGGATTATTGTTTAAATAATCCTGTGCCATGTCACTAACCCCAGGAATTTTAAGTGCTTGTTGACACAACCATTGTGTGGTCTTATCTTCAAGCATTCCAACAGCGTGTTGTTCGGCCCCTGGTTGCTTAATTGCCTCATTAAGAGGCATTCCTCCCCCTTTCCCAAGCTTTATACCAAACAGATTGAACAATGATTCTATCATTTTCATTAATAAGTTATTATTATTTTCATTCGATTCTGTTCTTTCAGTCATGTTGCTTACCTCATAATAATGATAACTTGCTTAAAACGTTACCTATTATATTAGTCAATATGAGCAAATTAATTCCAACGAGATATTTTGATTTCACATATGAATCGTTTAAATAATTTATGATTGCAAAGTGATTAATAATCTCTAAGAGAGTCACAAAATAATTGCCCAAGAAACAATAGAACACTAATTAAATCTGCTACCCCACCAGGACTAATTCCTATTTCTGAAAAAACTCGATGTATTTCTAGAGCTTTTTGCCTGCGAGTTTGCAAACAGGAAATAGCTAGCAATTCTTTTACTTTACATTTTGCATAATCCAATCCAACCTTTCCCTTTTTATAGAGAATATTGGTATCATCTACGCACATTAAAAGCTCTGCATAAGCAAACAAACAGACTGTATCTAATGATTGTGTTTCTATAAAAAGCTCAATAAAAGCAGGGAGTAATTGAAAAATCCGATCATAACCTTGCATCGCCATTTGCCTCGCATCAATCACCTTATATTTTTGGCGCACTAAAGCACCATGACTTCCTGGATCTCCGGTATGATTTTTTAAAGGTATTGGCCAATCGTTTAATAACTGCAAATGTACGTCACTAGGTGTAAAAAACTTCTTTTTCTGAGCTAATCGAATCACTGAAACACAGATAATGCCTAAAGCAAAAATAGCGCCACGATGGGTATTAACCCCAAAAGTTCGCGCAAGCATTCGTTGCTCAGCCTTAATAGCTATTTTTCTTAATTCCTCGAAAGAACCATTGATTAGTCCATTTTTTGAAATTTGATAAAAATAATGGCGCAAGGCAAACAAACTGCGATAAAAAGTTTTGCCATCCATATCATGATGCGCCCCTGAATCAATAAAACTTACTAATCCAGGCTTTGGATACGCCTTAACCTCAAAATAAAGCGCTCTAATTGCCAATTTAGCTAAAGTTCGTTCACAACAAGGGATAGTGTTCATAAAGTTCTGTTCTTGATAATAAGATCACGTTGTTCTTACTCTTACACAATAGTTTTTTTGTAGATGTATTGAGTAATTCTTTAATCGAAATATCTCCTAAGGTTTGAAAACGGACCTCTCCATCTATAGTTCGTTTAAATTGTTGCGTTAAAGTATCAATGAAACCTTGCAAATGAGCTAATGAATATTCGTCATAATTGAGGAGCAAATCAAGATCGGAACTTTCGGTAACGAAATCGTATCCTGATAAATATTGGAATAAAAAAGATCCATAAACGGCAACATCTGACATTTCATAGAATTCAATAAATCTGCTTAAATCGTCAAGGCCATAATAACGCAAGAAAAAATCCTGCATCTCAATAAGTTGAGGTAGAGGTTCTTGCTTTTGTATTACTGAGGGTACAACTCGAAGGCCAACGCGATGTTTTTTACTGGCATACCAAAGAGATAAACCTAGATTGACGGTTTCTGCGTCAGGTAATTGTTTTGCATAAATACATGGAAATCCTCTTGTAAGCCAGGATGAAACTTGTTCTTCAATTATTTTTTTATCTCCATGACAGGCTACAAGAGAGAAATCCGCATCAGGCTTAAGATAAATTAGATGATGTCTTTGTGGAGTCATGTATGATTAGCGACTTGATTGATGATTGCAAAAGCCAACTTCCGCCCCCCACGCTCACTGCCTAAAAATGCACGATCATCTTCAGTGCTCTTCTTTTGAATGGCTAAACTAATCTTTTTAGCAAGTTCAGATGGAGTCACAATCTCATGTAAGCCTCCGAGTTGATAAAAATTTTGAACTCCGGGAGCAAACACTGGAAACGTCTTGCTCAGTTCCTTAAGCTGATTCAATTCTATTTTTGTCACTTTAGAAATACCCTCCAACCACATCACCGCTAAAGCTGCATCCGGTAATGCTAAGATTGTATCGGCCATCAATCCATAAGCAATAAACGCACCACCCAATGCTTGATTATAAACAAGCGATATCAATGGATTTCCCTGTTGACGTAAACATTCAAGACATTCAAGCAAGTGACCAAAATATTGTTGCATTCCTAACCATTCATCACGCATCGTTAATTCTTGCCCTGCAACATCCACTAAAAGCAATACTGGATCTTTAGATTGACTTTCAAGAATTTCGATTATATGTTCCGCCATAATCAGTGCTTGTTCAGCACCGAGAAAAGTGGATTCTTTAACTCCGAGAATATGCATCAATTGGTTATTTAACCTTGCTTGTCCCTGAATCACGGATTGATTCTCAATGAACTCAATTTCCTGAGAAAAAATTAATTTTAGAATATCCCTTAACGCAGCCATTTTATAGTTCCTTCGTCGCAATTCTTATAGCCATGATGTAACTCATAAGTTTGTTTTTATCTCTTTTGCTGCCTTTAAAAACTCTTCATCCTTCATATTAAAAAGAGTAGCAGCATACTTTGGAGCAACTTTGCTTAAATAAGTACCTTCTTCCTGATAACCTATCGTATCCTGGAGTCTTTTTTTCAAGAGATTATGCTTTTGTTTGATTGAGTTAATATCTAGAGGAATATGTTTATCTAGGGCAGCAATAAGCTTATCACGAATCACTGCTACATCCGAACTTATATAGCTCTGAACAACATCTTGTAAATAACGTGTTTTTCCTCCGTATACGCGCCATACCAAAGCCCTATCCAATGCATTAAACGCTTCTATTCCTGCTACAGCTTGGATTACTTCAGGACCGGAAACGCCAATACGCCCCACTTCATTTATAATCAGATAATCCAAGCACCCAGAAATAATGCCCATACCACCAAAAGCGCCGTTCTTACCGCAAACTACACCTACAGTCATTATTCCATTATTTCTGGCGTCGAAAATAGCACGAATCGTTTCTGAAATAGCTATCTCTCCAGCATTTGCTTCATGTAAACGCACCCCGCCACTATCAATAAGCAAAATTACCGCTTTAGCTTTAGTCTTAATCGCTGCTTTGAATAAACCCGTAAGTTTTGCGCCATGAATTTCACCAACAGCTCCCCCCATAAAATCTTTTTGCTGAGATGCAATAAGCACTTTATTCTTTTCCAATAAGGCAGAGCCAATGACAATGCCATCATCTGCTTCTCCGGGTAAATTTAAAGCGGCTAAATAGGGGCTATAATGTTTTTCTTCAGCAAGCCACTCCACAAATGAGTTCTCATCAAAAAGAGCATGAATTCGTTCACGCGCACCAAGTTCTTGGTAGTTTGTACCGATTTTGTAATAACCTTGAAATTCTTCTAAGGCTTGACTTAAACGTAATAGAACAACAGCGGGCATTGCGCCATTATCATTAAGCGTAAATTGCAAACCTACAGGCTTATATCGATTCACAAAATCCCCGATCACCATTTTCCAAACAGGTTTATAATGCTCAACTGCGGTTTGAATCATAAATAAAGTTTCGGATGTATCATTCTCTTCAATAATAACTTCCAAATTACCTGAGCCCACAACCCCACAAACTGTTTTTTTACCTCGTAACCGATTGCCAGGCAATGTAAAACGAAACTCCATTGTTTCCATATTCTTACCTCTACCAATTTCTAAATTTTGCAGGTGGCTCATATAAACCATGAGAACAGTCAACTAGATCTCGAATGGACTTAGCAGCTAAGAGATCGCGAGTTGCATCAGAAACCTTAATCCCTAAATCTTCAGGACGTTTTATTACGCCTCGATGACACAATTCTTCAACCTTGGCCTTATCCCGTTGTATGCCAACCTCTGTATAACCTGCAACACCACGAATTGCTTGCTCACGCTCCGCAAGAGTGCGACACATTAAAAGATTTGCAATGCCTTCTTCAGTCACAATATGACTTACATCATCTCCATAAATCATCACTGCAGGCAAATCTGCATTCATTGATTTTTGTAATTCCCACGCGTCCAGCTTTTCTACAAAAGTGGGACGTGCTGAACTCTGAAATGTTTCAACCATTTGAATGACTAATTTTCTTCCTCGAGGCATGGTCGTTGCTAATGCTTCACTACGTTCTTGCCCTGCTTTTAGCCACGCATAAGAGGAATGGCGTCGTCCGGGCGCGTCACAACCCATGTTAGGAGCCCCGCCAAAACCGGCAATTCGACCTTCAACAGCAGTTGAACTGTTGCCTTCAAGATCTATCTGTAATGTAGCGCCAATAAATACATCACAGGCATAATGCCCAGCAAGCTGGCCTAACATACGATGAGAACGCAAACAACCTTCTTTACCCGTAAAAAATACATCAGGACGAGCAGCTGCATAGCGATTCATGCCAACTTCACCTCCAAAAGGATAAATGGTTTTTACAAATCCAGCCTCTATAGCAGGAATTAACGTAGGTAGAGGATTCACAACCCAATGCTGGCCTATTTTTCCTTTTAGTCCTAATGATTCCGCATAAGTAGGTAATAATAGTTCAATGGCACAAGTATTAAAACCAACGCCATGATTTAAGATATTTACTTGATAAGGTGCATATATTCCTTTAATGACCATCATAGCCATTAATATTTTTATCTCATCAATTTGAGCAGGATCTCGGGTAAAAAGAGGTTCTATATAGGAGGGTTTCGGACCTTTAACAATAACGTCAACCCAATCACTTGGAATATCAACTCTCGGTAAACGATCAACCAGTTCATTAACTTGCACCACGACAATACCATTTTTAAAATTGGTTGCTTCGATAATTGCTGGAGTTTCTTCAGTATTTGCTCCGGTAAATAAATTACCTTGTTGATCCGCTTGTTCTGCCATCAACAAACAAACATGGGGCGTTAAATCAGTAACTAATCGACCAAAAAGCTCATTATAAGTATGAATATTACCTATCTCGATTTTTTTATTTTTAACCATATTGGCCAGACGTACTGACTGTGGTCCTGAATAAGCAAAATCAATTCGCGTTGCAATTCCTTTTTCAAAAATATCGAGATGTTCAGGCAAAGCGATAGCGGATTGAATCATATGCAGATGATTCACTTGTTTGGGATCTAATTGGGTCATTGCTGCAGCCAAAAAGCTGGCTTGCTTTTGATTATCGCCTTCAATACATACTCGATCACCTGAATGAATGAGCTTTGAAAGTACTGCCACTAAATCATCTGCATCAATAAACTTATTGTTTTTAAAGTAATCGTTAATCTTGGAGAGACGATTCAAATATTCTTTTTTATTTCTGTCCCACATTGTTGATCCCTGAACATGTCATTGTTTCTATTTAACGCCAGTTCGCTATAAAAAATAAAGTGATTTTTTACAGCGAACTGTTTTATTTAGAACTTACGTTATTTTAATGCAACTTCAATCGAGGCTTTACTCTACGACTTAATAAATTAGACAAAGTAAGTAAAAAGACTCTCCACCAACCATATAAAGCTATTTGATGTTGCTTGTATAAAGATAAATAAAATAAGCGAGCCAATTTGCCTTCTATCATAAAGCTCTTAGCCATTTTCCCCATTAAGTTACCTACTACATGATGGCTTAATGTCACCAAAGAACCATGATCACGATAATGATAAAAAGGTATTGGTTTACCCTCTAAATAATTTGGTAAATGTTTCGCTAAAAAATGGGCTTGTTGATGAGCAGCCTGTGCTCTTGGTGGGACCGTTTTATCTGAATTGGTCTGGGGACAGCTTGCGCAATCTCCTAATGCAAAAATGGCATCATCTACAGTGGTTTGTAACGTTTGCTTGACTACTAATTGATTCATGTTATTGACTTCTAAACCATCTAAATGACGCAAAAAATTCGGAGCTTTAATGCCTGCAGTCCACACAACAACATTAGCGGCTATAAATTTTCCTGATTGAGTAAATAATCCTTTTTCTGTAACTTCCTTCACCGGTTCATTTACATGGATAGTTACTCCCATATGAGTTAACTTAGCAAATACTTTTTCAGATAATTGATTTGGGAGAGCAATTAGCAATCGATTTGCTGCTTCTATTAGAGTCAAAGAAATATTTTTAGGCTGAATCTCAAATCCATAATTAATAATTTGCTGAATTGAATGATGTAATTCTGCTATGAGTTCAATCCCCGTAGCTCCTCCGCCCACTATTACAAGATTAAATGGCTCATGTTTGGGTTGTTGGGAAAGACACATAAAATGATTTAATAATTCGCGATGAAAATAGCTCGCTTGTTGAAGATTATCTAAAAACAAACAGTTTTCATGGACACCGGGGATGCCAAATTCATTCGCAATGCTGCCCACTGCAATAATTAAAATATCATACGAAATTACCCGTTTGGGCAAAATTTCTTTTTCGTGGCTGAAAAAAGGCGATAGATAAATTTCCTTTTTACTGCGATCCAATCCTTCTAATGCCCCTAAAACAAAATGAAAATGATGTGTAGCAGCATAAGCTAAGTATTCAATTTCATTTTCGTTGGTATATAAGCTCCCCGCAGCAACTTCATGCAAAAGAGGTTTCCAAATATGTGTAGGTGATGAATCGACTAGAGTAATAGAGACTCTACCTGCTTTCCCCAATTTACCACCGAGTGTCGCAGCCAGCTCCATGCCTCCTGCACCACCACCTACAATAACAATATGTGGTGAATTCAACTTGACCATAGAGTTTATCCATGAGTATTTATATTCAGTAGTGTAGTACTATTTATGTCTTTATTAAAATTATCTATAATTTTTGTAACGCTGCGATTCGTTTTTCTAATGGAGGGTGACTGGAAAAAAGAGTTAACCAGCCGTTTTGACTGGATATTTTCATTGCATTAAATGCTGGCGCCCGATCATCGCTGGGTGTTTTATCGACAAGTTGTTGTAATCGCTCTAAAGCTTTTATCATTTTCTCTTTACCAACAAATTGTGCTGAGCCTCTATCTGCTCTAAATTCGCGATACCTAGAGAACCACATGACGATCATTGAAGCAAGAATTCCAAAAAGTAATTCAAATAGAAGAGCAACCCCATAATAAACAAAACCGCCGCCAACGCTTTCTTCATTATCTCTTCGGAAAAATTGAGTTACAAAAAAAGCAGCAATACGGGCAAAAAAGATGACAAAAGTATTCACAATCCCCTGAATTAAAGTGAGGGTTACCATATCACCATTGGCAACATGAGAAATCTCATGTCCTAAAACACCTTGTATTTCTTCCTTATTCATAGATTGGAGTAATCCAGTTGACACCGCAACAAGAGCATTATTCTTATTCCACCCTGTGGCAAAAGCATTGGGTTCTGGACTTTCATAAATTCCAACATTTGGCATTCCAATATTTCTTTGCCTCGCTAAATTTCCTATCTCACTAAACAACCAAGACTCTATATCATTAGTTGGCTTTTCAATTAATTGAATATTAAATGCGTGTATTGCCATCCATTTAGAGATAAACAGAGAAATAAATGAACCTGTAAAACCAATAATTAACGCATAAATAAATAAAGATTGATAATTTAAACCATATTGTGTCAGATATGGCTGGACATTAAATAAACTGAGGATAAAAGAAATAACTGCAATAATGGCCAAATTTGTAGCAATAAATAAAGCTATCCGTTTAAACATGGCTTTCTCCTCATATATCCTTAAACAGCGAGAACTCCTTATTTAATTATAGACATTAAAAGAGGGCATGTAGAATACCGATATCTCTACAGCCATTGACTTAAGGGTTTTATCATTTTCGCGAAAGCGAAAATCCATTTCTATTTGAGTATCAATGGCGGTGCAGCACACCCCACATCTTATTTCCACAAAAATAATGCAATAATTGAATGGAATCCAAGTAATAAGACTACTGTTCCTGTCAACAGCATAATAATTCGCGGTTGAATATAGCGAACGAGATATGCTGCAAAAGGAGAAGCGACTGCGCCACCTAAAATCAAACCGAAAATAACCGCCCAATGAGTAATTCCTATTGTAAAAAAGAACGTTGTAGAAACACTGAGGGTAATTAAAAATTCAGTTAAATTTACTGAGCCGATAGTATAATGTGGGGTTGTACCTTGTACCAATAGGGTAGCATTAACAATAGAACCCCATCCTCCTCCACCTGCCGCATCAAAAAAACCCCCAAAAAATCCAAGGGGGATTAACCCGCGTGCATGATTAGACGGCAATGCACGCCTCTTTAATCGTTTGACCATAAAATTTTTTATGAGCTTAAGGATTTTTCCACCTTGGAGAGCTCGGTATAAAATAAACCCACCTATAGTGATTAAATAAATTGCAATAAATGGCTTTGTTAGCTTTTCTGATGCTTTTGTTAAAAGGAATGCACCAAGAATACTCCCCAAAATACCTGGGATAGCTAATCGTCTAAATAAAGCATAATCAATATTTTTAAACATAGCATGTGATAAACCCGAGATACCGGTTGTCACAATCTCGGAAGTATGAACTGCAGCACTAGCCACTGCGGGAGAAATACCTACAGAAACCAAAACTCCCGTAACAATCACCCCATATGCCATCCCTAATGCACCATCAATTATTTGTGCAAGAAAGCCCACTAGTACAAAAATAAAAAATTGCTCCATAAATTTCCTTGTTCTTTCATTAAATTAAATCAATACCAGCAAAACGGCATTAGTTACTGCCTTTATTTTTCCATAATTTGCTTGCAATCATGGAGCAACTGAGTATTAAGACAACCATCGAGAGCGTTACTACTATGGGAATATCGATGAGATTATGCACTATCATTTTTATCCCAATAAAGCTTAAGATTAAAGCCAACCCAAAATTAAGATAGTAAAACTTATTTTGTATGTTTGCCAAAATGAAATACATGGCTCGCAACCCTAAGATTGCAAAGGCATTTGATGAGCAAGCAATAAATGGATCTTGAGTAATACCAAATACAGCAGGAATACTATCAATAGCAAAAATCAGATCACTTATTTCAATAAAAATAAGGACGATAAATAAAGGAGTTACATAATAGGATTTATTCTTCTTAACAACAAAGCGCCCACCCCGGAGTTTTTTTGTTATCGGAAAAAATTTTCTTAATGTCTTAAGAATAAAATTATTGGCAACAGACTGATCATTTTCAATCATCTTGATTATTTTAAATGCTGAATAGATAAGCAGTACACCAAACAGATAAAAAATCCAATCAAATTTATTAACGAGCCATATCCCAAATACAATGAGTATTATTCTCATGGAGATTGCACCTAATACTCCAAACAGAAGTAAACGACGCTGATACTGCATCGGTATCGAAAAATATTTAAATATCATGACAAACACAAAAACATTGTCCATTGATAATGACTGTTCGATCAAATATGCGGTAAAAAATTCAAGTGCTTTTTGGTTTGCAATTTTGATTGTTTCACTTTGTGCGAGATATACCCACAAAAATATATTAAAAAGCAACGCTAAAATAATCCACACTGCAACCCACATGAACGAAGATTGCAAGGAAATCTGTTTCTGTTTTTTGCTCAAAAAAATAATATCAATCGTTAATACAATCAGTATTAAAATAATGAAAATTAACCATAGCCACCATGTGCCAATAGACTGCATCTTTTCTTCCTGAAAATGAATAACTTCTTCTAAAAACAAACACTTTAATCAAACTGAACAAAATTTTTAAAAAGTTTCTTCCTCTATCTTTTATATCTTAGATAAGATTTAGTGATACCCCAAGTAATGATACCCCCAATACTAATAAATAATGCTGCAAGAATAATCGTACGTAGCGGTAAAAAAGAGATGGCAGTAAGATTTAAAACCACAGCTAAGCACGGTATAAATACAGGTATTCTAAATATTTTAGCATTAATACTCTTCTTAAACTCATCCAATTTAATTTTGATTAAGGCAATGCTACTCAATGAAAATATGAATAAGACCATGGCACTTGTAGCACTTGCAAGCCCTCCTAAAGTCCCTATTACTCCTAATAAGAAAACTAATGGAAATATTACTAAAATGGCAATATACGGAGTATGAAATTTGCGATGAACCCTTTGTAAAAATTTCGATAATAGATTCGCTTTTGACATACCATAAAGCAAACGTGAAGCAGTAATATAATTTAATAGCGTTGTATTAGAAACCGAAAAAATGGCAATAATTGAAAAAAAATAATTAGGCATAGCAGGATAAGATTTGCTAACAACGTCTAATAGAGGTGAGTTAGAGTGACTAAGATCACTTGCTGGAATAATTGATGTCGCCATCCAACTTACTCCAAGATACAAAAAACCAGCTATACCGACAGATGATAATATGGCACGAGGTATATTTTTTTCGGGTTGTTTTACTTCTTCTGCAACATTTGCCAGATCTTCAAATCCTGTAAAGGCAAAAAAAGCTAAAGCAGCTCCTTGAAACACATCCTTTAGCCCTACCTGTTCTTCAGGAGTAATAATTTCAGTATGAGTTGTTGTTAAATACCAAAAACCAAAACTGAGTACCATAAATAGACCACTTACCTCAACTATGGTACTTATTATATTAGTCAGGGATGATTGTTTGATTCCACGTAGATTAATTAGGAGTAAAATGCTCAAAAAACTGAAAATACCAAACCAAGTGGTAATCTTAAATCCCAAGGCGTTAAGATATCCAACAAATGCATGTGATAAAGTTGACATGGAGAGAATAGTCGCACCGAGAAGCAATAAACCCGCCAGTATTGATAACCACTGCGATCCAAAGGCTTCATGAATATAAACAGAGACGCCACCACTTCGAGGAAAACGGCTACCAAGTTCGCTATAGGTTAATGCAGTGAAAAATACAATTCCCAGAGCAATAGCAAATGAAAGCCACGCTAACGATCCTGCATGACCAGCAATTTTTCCTACAATGGCATAAATTCCTGCACCAAGAATATCTCCTACCCCATAAATGATTAAAGCACCTAATCCAAGCACTCGTATCAAACCCGTTTGAGGATCGTTGTTCATTTGCAGTCCCTAGAAGTCATTATCTTTATTTATATTTTTTTCAATACATGTAGGATATATCAACACACTCTAATCATCATACATAAAAAATTATTTTAACGGGTGAAGGATCATTATTATTAAGCTATTATCAACAAAAGGACGATTTCTCATTTAAAAACGGAGCATTGTAATGCAACATCTAACAAAAATTTTGATTTTCATCTTTATGGGGCTTTTGAGTAGTTTTACCTACTCTGCCAATACAGAATCCCTTCTTTTAGGTAAGACATTAAGTCAAACAAAGCAACAACAGATGACACCCAAACAGGCACTGCAACGTTTAAAAGGTGGAAATCAACGTTTTCTATCCAATCAACAAATAACCAGG
Source organism: Legionella gratiana (assembly GCF_001467695.1). Classification (GTDB taxonomy): domain Bacteria; phylum Pseudomonadota; class Gammaproteobacteria; order Legionellales; family Legionellaceae; genus Legionella; species Legionella gratiana. The sequence goes on along the minus strand of NZ_LNYE01000023.1, from coordinate 91,911 downwards.
GACTATATAAAACAGGCTCATCAGGCTTCATTTGGGCAATATCCTTTTGCGGTGGTTCTAAATTGCATGGACTCACGAAGTGTCCCAGAATTATTTTTCGACCAAGGTTTAGCTGATTTATTTACTTTGCGTGTCGCAGGAAATGTGCTTAATGATGATAATTTAGGAAGTATGGAGTATGCAACTAAAGTTATAGGGGCTCGTCTTATCGTAGTTTTAGCGCATACCTCTTGTGGGGCTGTTGCTGGAGCTTGTGATGGTGTTGAATTAGGTCATTTGACTGATGTTTTGCATAAAATAGAACCTGTCGTCCAAACCAGCATGCAAGAGCAGGGAACAAAAAATTGTGCTGATCCTAAACTAGTTGATGCCATTGCTAAAGCTAATGCTTTAAAAATAGTTAAAGAAATACAGGAAAGAAGTCCTATAATTAGCGATTTAATTAATAAAAAGCAAGTAGGGATTGTTGCTGGAATCCATGATATAAAAACAGGGCAAGTACATTTTTTTGAAGAAAAACGCTTTATTCCAGATTAAAAAAGTATCCTCCCAAGAAAATTTACCTTAAATAGTACGAAGCCTAGGTGAAGCCTAGCTTCGTTTTTTCATCGTCGTGCTACTCAACACCGCATCAGGACGTTTTCTTTAATGTATCCATTAAAACATTTTCTAATCGTTCCTTATCTACAGCAGTACACACACGAATAGTGCTACCCTTTTTATCCACTACTGTAGTACCCGCCTGCTCTTCAGGGCTTAATAATACACGCAATTTTTTATTGCTTGCTTTGACAATTGAATCATCATAAGCAACTACCGCCGAGAGAACATCCCAAAAATACCATTTGTGCTCGATTATTTCTGCTTCATTACGATGAAAAAGCTCATAAAAAAATTGATTAGCCAGATTATTTTGATTTTGCTTTAACTTTTGATAAAAAGCTTGGGTTACAGGAACTTGATTGGTCACATCTAAGCCTACCAGAGTAATAGGCACCCCTGAACGAAATACTTTGTCCGCGGCTTCAGGATCCACATAAATATTCCATTCTGCGGTAGTATTTTTAATGGTTTGATCAACCTCAACTAAATTTCCAGTACTTTCAACTGCCCCACCCATGATATAAATCATTTTAATTTTATTTTTTAACTCTGGATCTTTGGCAACAAATGCACCAAGATTCGTTAATGGACCTATTGCTAAAATCTCAACAGGCTCAGTCGCACTGCGTAAAGTAGACTCCAATAATTGAATAGCAGTTTGCGATGTTTTTACGTCAACTTTAGGTAATAAATCAGCAGCACCTGCTAAATTGTCTGCTTGTTTACGTAACCAATCAGGGAAATGATGCTGTCCTGATAAGGGTGTAGCACGTCCACAGGCCAAAGGAATTTTTTCTTGATGCATTAAAGCTAATAATCCAGCAACATTTTTTAATCCCGCTGGACAGTGAGATTCTCCTGTACCAACTACAGTAATGGCTTTAATGTCGATATCCTTTTGCGCCAATAAATAAAGAATAGCTAACTCATCATCGGTTCCAACATCAGTATCAATGATAAAGGATCTTGTTGCATGTGCAATGGATAACCACAATGAAAAACAGATAAGTAGAAATACGTTCACAGCAAACCTCATAATTGAACCTCCGATTCTGTATAGAGTTTTTTAATAGTTAATACGGATATAAAACAAAGTAACGCACTTAAAATAAGGTAAAAACTAGGAGCAAGATTATTATTATATGTTTCAATAAGGTAAGTAACGATAAAAGGAGTTAAACCGCCGAAAAAAGCAAATGCAAGATTATACGAAATAGCAATCCCAGTATAACGAATAGATACAGGAAATAATTCCACTAATAAACTGGGATAAACCATAATAAAACTGCTTAAAAATCCCAAAATAGATAATGCGATGATAAGTGATTGCGTCGTTTGCAGGGACAAAGTTGCAAATAAAAAATAACTCAATAAGATAAAACCAACGCTACCAATCAAAAGAATAAGTTTACGTCCATATCGATCACCACACCAACAAAGAAAAATGAGCAACAGAGAATAAAATGCTAAATTAATTGTATTAAATAAAGTCGCCTGTTGTTTAGAGTAAGCAAGAAAAGTAGAAAGGTACGTAGGCATATATAGAAACACAAGATTAATCATGACAGAACCCAAGCATGTCAAACCAATACCTTGCAAAATTTTTCGCCAATACCCACTGATTGCCTCAGTAAAAGGAATTCGTTTACGTTCTGCAGTATTCTGAAACGCAATAAATAATGGACTTTCTGCTAATTGTTTACGTATATAAAAACTAAATATACCCAAACATCCACCAAAAACAAAAGGGATACGCCAACCAAAGTTCGATAATTGCTCATTTGAAAGATGCGTTGTTAAAATTAAACTAATCACTGCACCGAGAAAGATACCAAAATTAAGGAAAGAAAAAATAACACCACAAGCCAATGCCCTGGAACGCGGAGCTACATGTTCACAGGTAAACGTTAATGCCCCTGGAATTTCACCCCCGATAGATAATCCTTGTAGTAAACGTAAAAAAATGAGCATGATGCTGGAAAAAATACCGATCTGTTGATACGTTGGTAAAAATCCAATGAGTAATGTAGGAACTGCCATTAAAATAACCGAAAAAATAAATGTTTTTTTTCGTCCGTATTTATCACCAAAATGACTAAAAACAACCCCACCTATAGGGCGAATCAAATATCCAATCGCAAAAACAGCATAGACACTCATTAATGAAGCGAGCTTATCCGTTTCCGGAAAAAAAATTTGACTAATTACAGGTGCGAAAATAACGTAAATGACAAAATCATAAAACTCCAATGCACCACCTAAAGAAGCAAGAAAAATAATTTTTCGTTCGCTAGGTTTTAACTTTAACTCATGCACGCTTAAATCCTTGTTTCATGGGAAAGAGCTAAAATAACATAACTTGCAATGACGCTCATGATTTTTTTATCACTTCATTATAATCTGCCTCTTAGGTAACAAAAGGCATTGTTGCATGGATAAAATTGTAGGTAGTGCCATTAGGCTAAAGACCAACCTACGATTTTTATGATTATTCACGCAACAACGCCGGTAACCAATAAAGATTCAACCCAAAAACACGGGTTAATTGATACAAAGACGCATAGTTTCTGTTGTTAAATTTTAGTAATATCAAAATAATTCCTTATATTCTCTTCGTTAAGATCATGCAATCTCATTTTATTACCCAAGAAGTTATTCAACGTGTTAAAGAGTCAGTGACCCAAGCACATATTGATGCATATAAAAAAGAGGGCGCAGTTTGTATCCGCCAAATTCTAACAGCTGAAGAAATTACAGTGCTTCGTGAAGGTATTGAACTTAATCTGAGATCGCCTAGCCATCGTTCGAAAATTGCAAGTAAAAGCGATGATCCTGGTCTATTTATAGAAGACTTTTGTACTTGGCAGAGCAATCCACATTATCAACGATTTATTTTTGCATCCCCTGCCAGTGTTATTGCAGGAACACTTATGGAGAGTAAAAAAACACGGCTTTATCATGATCATCTTCTTGTTAAAGAACCAGGAACACAACAGCATACACCATGGCATCAAGATCAACCCTACTATAACATTGAAGGGATTCAGAATTGCAGCTTATGGATATCTGTGGATCCAGTACCGCGTAGTTCTAGCTTAGAATTTATTGCTGGTTCTCATTTAGGGCCATGGCTTATGCCTCGTTCTTTTATGGAGAATCAAGCAAAATGGTTCCCGGAAGGAAGCTTAACAGAACTTCCTGACATTGAAGCCCATCGTGAAAAGTACCCTATTATTAGTTGGGAAATAACTCCTGGGGATATTATCTGCTTTCACATGTTAACACTTCATGCGGCACGAGGAGTTCCAGGCACACAACGACGTAGAGTTTTTTCCGTGCGTTTTCTAGGTGATGACATTACTCATGCCCCACGTAAATGGGTAACTTCTCCTCATTTCCCAGGATTAATCAAACAACTCCCTGAAGGTGCTCCGATGGATCACTCTTTATTTCCTATTATTTGGGAATGTTGATTTGCACAACGGGAAGATCAATCAAGAAATAGCCTCTAAAACCGAACCTGCAAACAAGTCGTAAGTATCATCTCAATAACGTATAAAAAAACACTTTATTTTATATCGAACTCACCTTAAATAGATATATATACCCTGACTTAAGTGACTTAAATATCAACTAACTCATTGAAAAAAAATACTCATTAAATAAATTCATATGAGAAACCAAAATATTCAATTGGAAACAGTTTAATCAAATTGATTAATATGATGGAAGGTAATTGTTTCGAGTAACTAATATGAAAGGCACCGCCATAATTCAGACATGGGGAACGAACAGTCAAAGTAAGTCGGGAGAAGTAGCTAAATATCCTGAGAAGGATTTGGGGCATGCATCTCTTGAGTTAAGATTCCCTGCTACTCCAGAAAACTTGGATCTTATAAGAAACTATTGCAATTCCAGCGATAAAATTGAACTAGGTAACGATGATATATGTGTAGTTCGATTTAGTTTCATACCTGATCCTTTTAACATTGGAGAACCATTCTTTCTTAACATGACTTATAAAGAGGACGCTCTTTATGCAGCAAAGATTCATCCTGACCCATTATTCCCAACCTGTTCATTAACGGAAAAGGGACGTACTCTTGATGTCAATACTGCTGAAGGCCAGTACATCACTAATCAAAAAGCTATAGCTGATTGTCAGGACTTAATGACTGCAACCATAATAATAATAAAAGAACTGAATAAGTTAAAACACGAATCTAAGATTAATCTCCAACATCCTGAATGTGCCACAATCTTAAAGGCTGCAAAAATAGCACATCTGGAATTACCTCAAACAAAGGAACTATCAGCGGAACAATTAAATAAATTAATTGAAGATGCAGAGTTTATTCAACATAAAGCAGTTATACAGTTAGAACTATTAGTGGATCAAAAAGAGAAATTTAAACATGTTGATACATTTAATGAAGATGACTATTTATTCTATGGTAGGCCTGCTGATAAACAAGTAGAGCTTCCTATAGGAACAGGAGAACATGAGCTTAATGCTGTTTGTATGTTAGAGCAGATGCAAAAAATAGTAGACTCTGATTTTAAATATAATGAGCATACCCATAATTCTGCGAGTACAGTATTAAGTATATTAAATGCAGGTAGTGAGGGTAAAACATCTGAACTATCCACTATCAAAAGGTTAAGCGCTACTTTGCAACCTGCAGCTACTCCTCAAATGGTATATCATAAGGCGCTCGCGCTTAAAGATAGATCTTGTGCAGAAGAGAAAATGAGAACAAGCACAAAATCTACCTTGCATCAAGAATCACTTATTATCGGTTTATTAGCCGCAGCAGGTTTAGTGATTGGAGCAGGTATCGGAGCCACACTGGTTGCTACTGGAGTGTTTGCTCCTTTAGGAGTGGGTGTATTAGGTCTAGTTGCTGTTGCCGGAACAATAGGTGGGGGTCTATCATTGATTAGCGGGGCTTTAGGATTTAGGGTAACTCAATTTACTGAGACTCCAACAATAGAGACTCGAACACCTAAAGATATCGGTATAAGTGCATCTCAAAGTTATTTGTTCACTTCGAATAAATTGAGTCAGACAGCTATAGAGCGATCTGTATATCAACAGAACACCTCACTAACTTCAATGCAATCAGAACCATCAATTGCAACGGAATACGCACACAATAAAGACCTCTCTCTCAACCGTAATAGAAACGATTCAACGAATCAACAGGCTGAGCTTGTGCTGGCAGATAACTCTGATGATAAAACATGGAGACCTTTGTGAAACCCGGATTCATTGGGTCTCATTCAAAAAACGATGTGCCTCAGCGTTTACAAGGCACAATGCAGGCTGATATCATAAACACTAATAAGCAACAATATAGAAATAGGTTCAAATTAATACTCCCAAATTTACGATAAAAATTCTGTTTTTTTTCTTAAAAATAAGCAATACTTCTCTCTGAACCAATCGTGGCAATACCTATGATTAAAATAAGGCCCTTCCTAAAATGGGCAGGTAGTAAATACAACTGCTTGGAAAAGATTGTTCCCTTTCTTCCTCCAGGAAAACGCTTAATAGAACCGTTCACCGGTTCAGGTGTTGTTTTTATGAATACCAATTATTCTTCTTATCTCCTTGCTGAAAGTAATCTTGATCTCATTTACCTATTTACCCTATTACAACAACAAGGGGAGCCATTTATTAGGTACTGCGAATCTTTTTTTAATCCAGAATTCAATCGCAAAGAGAAATATTATCAGATAAGATCAGATTTTAATGCCTCACCTTATTCCGCTCAAAAATCAGCTTATTTTCTTTATCTTAACAGACATGGTTATAATGGCTTGTGTCGCTATAACTCCAAAGGAATCTATAATGTTCCTTTTGGTCTTTATTCAAAACCTTATTTTCCACACAAGGAAATGCACCTATTTCATCAAAAAAGTCAATGTGTTGAATTTATTCATAATGATTTTAGGAAAACTTTTGAGCATGCGGAGCCTGGTGATGTAATCTATTGTGATCCTCCTTATGTACCTCTTTCAGAAAAAACACCCCATTTACCCTACAATCAAAAGTTATTCACCAATGAAGATCAAATTGAGCTCACAGAGCTCGCTAAAGAAACAGCCGCAAAAGGTATTCCAGTTATTCTCTCCAATCATGATACTGAATTTACCCGACATCACTATCGAAAAGCAACAATCAAAAGCTTCCCAGTCTCTCGTTTTATCAACTGTCAAGGCTCTATGCGTCAGCCAGCCAAAGAATTAATTGCAATATTTAATTAAATTGAGCTGACCGGGCTCGATCAAGATACTTACCTGTTATTTTCTACCAGTGTTAAAAAAAATACACTTGATAAAATAAAGATTCCATCAATCCAGTAAAAAATCGGAGTTTCAGATCTATTTTTTAACGAGGTACGTCATGCAGTCCTAACTTAACGTCAGTTATGGATAAGGAAATTGTTATTAAAAGTAGGTTGGTGCTGAGCATGCGAAGCCCAAAACTCGGAGCGAAGCGACCTCCGTTATATTGGGCTGCACTTCAACCTACAATTTAACCCTTATCGAGATAAGGCTTGAATTTTACAAACCTCTTTATACCTAACTGACGTTAACTTAAGCAATCTGAAATCTATTAACAAATTATCCTAAGTGTAGGCAACTTTAAATCCAAGAAATATAAGTATGAGTTTAGAAAATGAAAAAAAATGATATAGAAAAATATGCTTTCGAAGAAGAAATATTTACCAACCCTGCTGAAGTTTATACGAGACTTAAAGAAAGACTGATTAAAGAAGGACCTTTAGCTCCCATGCCAGAATATGAAGGAATTATTCAAGAGCTGATAGAAAATTTAAACCATCCTTTCATACTAGACTTAATTAATCATGATAATACGGTTAACTTACCCTTGCGAGGTGCTTTAGCGAATCAGTATGCACAAGCATTACTTGGCTTACGACATGTGGCTTTAGAAGTTGAGCTTGAGCAAGAAGAAATTGATGCAGGATATCCTCATAGACCACATACCCATGGAAGGTATCCTTATCAACCCACTTTAGAAGCTATTTCTAAAGCGATGGATTTTTTTGATACTGTAGAAAGAATTGCGCATACTAATAACATTCCTCTCTATCATGCAGATAGGTATACTCATTACGAATTATCCTTTAAGCACAAGGAAGGAATGATTATTGTACCCTCATCCAGACCACTTAGTTTAGAGGATTTAATTTATTTAAGAGCTTATGCCGCTTTAGCATTCACCGGTGTAAGTACCAAAACATTATTTACTGATGCTTACCATAATACTCCAAAAGACTTTTGGGTTCATGACATCAATCACAATAGAAGATTTATGTCTTATGATGACCGATATTGTGAATTACATAATTGCACTAGAGAAGAGGCTTACAGGCAATTTGCTAAAACGATTAACGAGGTTATTTTTCCTTCAATAAAAATAGATGTAGGTATGTCCAAACACGAGATAAACAAAAGAAATATGATGAAAGCCATTTATTTTGAGTTTTTGCATGAATATGCATTTACTCCTGATGTGGATTCTTTAAAAAAAGCTTTTCGTTTTAAAGCCGGCGATCCTGCTCCTTTTGAAATTATGATAAAAAGTCAACCTAAAAATATAGAATCACTTCGTATGCAAAATAATAATTTACAAAGTGGTGTATTTGGGGCCGGAAAAAACATTGATTCCAGAAGTACCCGAGTAAAATATTTTCACGACACTGTAGGTCCCAATTTCATTACGAGTTTATATAATAAATTAACACACTCCTTTTATGACAATAAATATTTTTCAACATCTGAATTGCCCCCTCTTAATGAACGTACACCTGAGTTAGTAGCTGATGCTGCTTTAGCAATAATGGATGTATTTGAAATTAATCAACAGGAGCTTGGTTTAAATAGAGAAAAATTAATATTGCTTGCTCTTAACAAAGATGCACATGGAAAAATACTAGGAAGAGTTGAGGGATATCCAAATCAGAGTTTGAAAAAACCTGAATTAAAGCGAGAAATTGTTGAAAAGGTGATTCTTTCTGAACGAAAGAATCAATTAAATGTTTTAAACAACAAATATACTTTATTCAAAGACGATACAGTAATAGGTACACTAAATGTAAACACTCAATGGCATAACACACTTAAAGACACTACTTCACCAGATGATAATACCATTATGGATCTGGATTTGAGTTTCTGATTCCAAGAAGATGCCCAAAGAGAATACCAAACATTAAGTGCGTTATAGCGTAAGTGCTCATCTCTAACTGTTCATCCAAGAGGAAGCACTTACGCGGCCTTTCTAATTGATGATTTTTAAAATACCGTCACCTTGCAACATATTCTTATGCCCTGCTAGAGGATAATGCTATTGGTGAAGATCCTACGCATGCTAATTCGGTTGATCTCATTAACTGTTTCAACTCCTATAAAGGAACGGTCATATTTGAGCGTTTAACCAAAAATCAGCATCCTAGGTGGCTTTTTACTTTAAATAATCTGATGGTCTTTCTGATCTTTAATAAAAAAAGCAAGAATAGTAACCAACAAAAGTGAAAGAGGTAATATGGATAAAGCAACTTGATAATCCACTACAGTATAAATATGCTCTCCCTTAACAATACCACTATCACCAAACGTATCCAATAATTTACCCACCAAGGGTTGGAACACAGCCCCAGCAAGAGAAATTATCATATTAGTCGCTGCAAAAACGGTACCTGATAATTGAGCGCCACTGCATTCTTTAGCCATAATAAATACGATAATTTCTGTAGCACTAAACACCCCATATAAAAATAATAAGACATTGAGACTAAAATAAGATAATCCTGGACAATACAAAACAAGACTAATACAAATTAAAGCCAAAATGGCACCTAAGACCAAAGGTAATAAGCGTTTTCCCGAACGATCTGATAAATAACCCGCGACTGGAGCCCCTACTGCCCAACCCAAAAATACTGCGGAAACCGTCTTAGCTGCTTCAACTTTAGTTAAATGATGAGCTTGCTCCAAATATGTTTTTCCCCATAACTCACCAAACACAGATAAAGAAGTATACAAACAAGCACCAACAAAACCGATGACCCAAACTTCAGGAGCCACTAGTACTTTAAGCACATTTCGAAAAAACTCCGGTAAAGGGTGTTTATTTGCTTGATGCCCTTCGGGTCCATCGCGAACAACCAACAACATCAGCACACTCAATCCAGCACCAACAATGGCGATCAAGATTAATACTTGTTCCCAACCTATACTTTGAGACCATTCAGTAATTTTTACTTCGCCGTAAACAAGACCAAGCATTCCTAGAGTGGTCATTAGTCCTGCCACTAAAGAAAAATAACGCCTGGGTAACCAATGTAACGCGAGGGAAAGAACACCTACAAAAGCAAAAGAAGAGCCAAACCCCACTAAAAAACGGCCTGCACCTACTAAAAACATAGATGAAGTAAGTGTAAACATCCATGAACCTACAGTACAACAAAGACAAGCAAACGTTAAAAGCCGTCTTGGACCAAATCTATCCATTAACATCCCGACAGGCATCTGCATAGGAGAATAGGCAAAATAATACAGAGCAGATATCTGACCAAAAGTGGTTGCTGAAATATGCCCTAAGGCGGTACTAAGTTCGGTCTGTAATACGCCTGGGATAATGCGTAAAATAAACTCATAACAATAAAACACAGCCCCAACAAAGCAGATAAACAAGCCTAGCAGCAGCTGTTTTCTTGGAACAATTTCATTTAGGTGCATGAGCGTGTGTTTCCTTTAAAAAGAATGTTAATAAAGCAGCAATACACATACCAATAGGTATAAATGCTAAGGCAATACGATAATCAGTCATGTTATAGAGTTTATGCACATTCTCAACTACTAATGCCGTTGAAAGAGAAGCGCCGCTACGTAGGGAGTAACTAAAATCCAATAAATACCCTACTAAAGGCTGTAATAACATACCACCTAACATAACAATCATATTAGTCAGTGCCATCGCTGTACCTGCAGCTTCACCTGGACTCAACTCTCTCCCAACTGCAAATACAATCGCTTGCGCACTGTAAAATAAACCTAATAAAAACATGAGGATCTGTACATTACTCTCGGTCAAACCTGGAAAATACAGAATTACCAGCATCAATACAGTAGCAACACTAGCACCTAAAAGCATAGGTAATTTTCTGCGCGCTATGCGATCAGAAAAATACCCCATTAACGGAGCTCCTAAAGTGAAACCTAAGAAAAGCAAAGAGTTCGCCAAACCGGCGCCATGTGCAGAGAGACCATGAGCATGCCTTAAATAGGGGATTCCCCACAATTCAGCAAAAACTGTTGTAGGTAAATAAACCAAACAACCAAATAATCCATTAACCCATATTTGTTTGTTACCTGCAATAATCCCTAAGTCAATCATACCCTTTTTAAACGAAGAAACAGTCCCACTTTGTCTGTAACGACCCTTTTTATCATGAATGCCTACCCATAAAATGAAGGTTAATGCAATACCAAAGAAAGCCGTCATATTAAGAGTCCTAATCCAGCCTAATCGATGAACAAATATCTCTAAAAAATTATCACCTAGCATAGCACCGACCGTTCCTAATGCTGAAGTGAGTCCTGAAACCATAGCAAGCTTATTCTCAGGTAACCAGATCGTTGCTAGCTTTAATACACCAACAAATGCGAATGCAGAACCTAATCCAACCAAAAATCGTCCCGAAGCCGCAACCCAAAAAGCTGTTGTTCCTGTGAATAAAAAAGTACCAATAACACAAATTAAACATGCAAAAGTTAACAGTCGTCTAGGACCGTAGCGGTCCATCATGATTCCAACAGGTAATTGCATAGGGACATAAGCATAGTAATAAACAGATGAAATATTCCCAAATCCTGTGGCAGATAAATTAAAATGCTCACGCAGTGCCGTTTCCATCGCACTAGGCGCGATCCGCAGCAAATACTCGTAACTATAAAACATGGCTCCAAGACCACAAATAAGCCATCCAATTAATGCGTAATTTCTACGGTTTTCAGAAAGCAAGGTTATCTCCTTAACATTGGTTAAGCAAAACGTCTACTGTCTTATCTAAGACAGTTAAGGCGCTTATCTAATTCACCTATTATTATCCTGGACACAACCAGGCACATCTCATACGGCATACTCCTACACCCAGAGATCCCTTATTGCATACGGGATGCTACTTTTTTATTTTAAATTACAACTCATTGACTTACGCCACTTGCTATTGCAGCTTGGGCTACAGCAGCTGGAACTCGTTCTCGCAAACGAGGGTCTATAGGCTTTGGAAGAATATAGTTAGGACCAAACTCCCAATACGCAACACCTGGGTAATTATCCTTCACTACCTGGGGAACTGGCTCATGCACTAATTGGCGGATTGATTCAACTGCCGCAATTTGCATGGATTGATTAATACATGTAGCCCGTACATCCAATGCACCACGAAAAATATACGGAAAACATAATACATTATTTACCTGATTAGGATAGTCGCTACGTCCAGTAGCTATAACGATATCATCCCGTACTTGATGAGCTATTTCGGGTCTGATTTCAGGATCTGGGTTTGATAATGCAAAAATAATGGGTCTAGGTGCCATTCGTTTTAATAAATCAGCATCTAATAAATCTGGTTTCGCAACACCAATAAATACATCAGCATCAACTAATGCATCAGCTAAGGTTCTACATTCAGTAGTACGTGAAAAAGCAAATTTATAGGTATTTAAATCAGCTCGGCCTGAATGAATAACCCCTTTAGTATCCAAAAGCAACATATTTTCTTTATGGGCACCCAAGGCTACCAGTAATCGCATTGAAGCAATTCCTGCGGCACCGGCTCCTATACATACAATTCGTGCTTCAGATAATTTTTTCTGTTGTAACTCAAGGGCATTCAACAAACCTGCAGCAACTACTATAGCAGTCCCATGTTGATCATCATGAAAGACTGGGATATTTAATTGTTCAATCAAAGCCTGTTCAATTTCAAAGCACTCTGGAGCCTTAAGATCTTCTAAATTAATTCCACCAAAAGTAGGAGAAATTCGTTTTGCTGTACCAATAAAAGCTTGCGGATCGTGAGCATCAATTTCTATATCAAAGACATCAATACCAGCAAAACGCTTAAATAAAACTGCTTTTCCTTCCATAACCGGCTTACTTGCAAGCGGACCGAGATTGCCTAAACCAAGAACAGCAGTACCATTGGTCATTACTGCTACTAAATTACCTTTATTAGTGTAACGATAAGCATTTTCAGGATTTTCTGCTATCGCAATTACAGGAGCTGCGACACCTGGCGTATAGGCCAGGGATAAATCACTCTGAGAGTCTGTTGGTTTAGTCACATGAACACCAAGTTTCCCAGGAGTAGGAAATTCGTGATAATCCAATGCACATTGTTTCAAAACGTCGTTATCCAAAGTACTTACTCTCTTAATAAAATAAATTTTTAAGTAAGATCCGGAATCTTACAACCATTATCAATTCATCGCTCATTCCAAGCTCTCAGACACAAACATCTGAGCATACACTCCTAACGCTAAGAGAAATAACTGAGAAACAATAAGGATTTAACATGAATTGAACTATCAAGACTGAACAACCAACAAGAATTTACATCGTAGGCAGCAATCTGTCAATAAGTCACACTTCGAGTGAAGTATAAACAAATAAGGCGCAAAATAACGCCTTATTTTTTTTCTTCTTTATTAGATGTAGCACGCTGGCTATAGCGATCACGGAACTTCTGAACACGTCCTCCAGTATCTACTAATTTTTGCTTACCCGTATAAAAAGGGTGGCAATTTGAACATACTTCAATGTTCAAGTCCTTACCTAATGTTGATCGAGTTTCAAATTCCTCACCACAACTACAGGTTACTTTGACTTTTTTATATTCAGGATGAATTGATGCCTTCATAATACTACTCTCTATAGTTATGAGTATCGCCACCTGAACCACAGCCAGGCACCATACTCGACGCAAATGACGCAAAACAATAGCAGAAAATCTTCTTTAAAGCAATTTTTATGACAATGCTCCTCATCCTCAATAAAAGTTATAATCCTGTATCTTCAGCATAAAACGTACGATATTTAACTCATTATTTATAATAATGACCTACAATTCTTAGATAACCTAATTAAATGAAAGGAGCTTAAAATGAAAAAAATGGAACTTTATAAACTTGATACTCCAAATGATCTTGATATTAAAGATAGGCGCAAAATCGCAGAAACAATTAATCCACTTGTTGCGGATACTTTTGCTTTATTTGTTAAAACAAAAAATTTTCATTGGCACATGACTGGACCACATTATCGCGATTATCATCTTTTGCTCGACGAACAAAGTGAGCAAATTTTTTTAATGATCGATGTTTTAGCAGAGCGAGTCCGAAAATTAGGAGAAAAAACAATCCAATCTATTGGACAGATCAAAGAGCTACAGACGATTAAGGATACTCATGAAACATTGTCCGCTGAGGAAATGCTTCATCAGCTCCTCAAAGATAATAAAGATTTTTTAAAAAACATGAGAAAAGCTCATGAAACATGCAGTAAAAAAAATGATGTTGCTACAACGAGTATTTTAGAAGTATATATTGACGAAACAGAACGAAGAGTTTGGTTTTTATTTGAAACACTACAAAATAAATGAGGTAAAACAGCAGAAGCTGTTCTATAGCTTTGGTTCACAGTGCATGCAAGGTAAGTTCGATATAAAAAATCACTTTATTTTTTATGTCGAACTCACGTTAAATAGTTAAATCTCGTTTAATTCCAATGCAACCCAAACAGGTGCATGATCAGAAGGTCTTTCTGCTTTTCGTGGTGTTTTGTCAATCACTGATTGTTTGCATAAATGATTAAGTTCTTTACTCAATAAAATATGATCAATACGCAAACCACGATTACGTCTAAAAGCGGCAGCACGATAATCCCACCAACTAAACGATTGCTCTTCCTGAATAAAATTTCTAAAACTGTCATGAAATCCAAGTTGTAACAGTTGAGCAAAAGCTTTTCGCTCAGCAGGACTTACCAATACAGAACCTTCCCATTCAATAGGATCATGAACATCTTGATCTTCGGGAGCAATATTAAAATCTCCAACTACAGCGATTTTAGAATAAATTTTTATTTGCTGTTGAATAAAATCAGTAACTTTTTGTAACCAATTCAATTTATATTGATATTTATCTGAAGTAAGTTCAGAACCATTGGGAACATATAAATTAATCAATCGAATTCCTGCAACAGTCACTATTAAAATCCGTCGTTGAGGATCATCTAAATCCGGAACATCAGTGAGAATATCCGAAAAAGGATATCGACTAATTATAGCAACACCATTGTATGTTTTTTGTCCAGAAAATACCACATAGTAGCCTTTTTCTTCAAACGCAGCCTTAGGAAAATTCTCATCAAGTAGTTTTGTTTCCTGTATCGCAAGAATATCCATATGAGAAGAATCCAGCCAAGATAATACTTGATCTAACCTAATTTTGAGCGAATTAACATTCCAACTTGCCAATTTAAGCACACCAATCTCCTTTATATTCTATTAATAAAGGAGCATGATCTGATAAGCGTACCTCACGAAAAATACGGCTATTCACCACATCCTCAATAAATCTCGGAGTCACTACTTGATAATCGATTCTCCATCCTACATTTTTTTCCCAAGCCCGTCCTCTAAAAGACCACCAAGTATATTGTTCTTCTTCTTGGTTATGAACTCGAAATGCATCAACAAAACCCATAGCTCCAAATAACTCATCCATCCAAGCACGTTCTTCTGGCAGAAAACCAGAGTTCTTTTGATTGCCTCTCCAGTTTTTTAAATCAACTTTTTTATGAGCGATATTATAATCTCCACATAAAATTAATTCGCGTCCTTCATTTTTTAATTGCTTTAAATGCTTAGCAAATTGGTCTAGAAATTGATACTTCACTCCTTGACGCAGATCACCGCTAGTACCCGATGGTAAGTAAAGCGAAACAATACTGAATTTCGGATAATCAAATTGAATATATCGCCCCTCATTGTCGCAATAATCAAATCCTATTCCTTTAATAACACGAATAGGTTTTTGACGTGCATAAATCGCTACGCCACTATATCCTTTCTTTTGCGCTGAATAGTATTCACAATAATAATCACGGGGATAATATAGTTCTTCTGGGATTAATTGCTCCGGTTGTACTTTAGTTTCTTGGATACAAACAAAGTCTGCATCTTGTGCTACAAGCCATTCATAAAAACCATTACGTGCTGCTGCGCGTATACCATTGGCATTAAAACTGATAACTTTCATTTCTATTCACTCAATTTTAGGGCAGTTCTCGCTAAACGCTCCCCTAAATGCTTTGCTAAATTAATTTCATCTTGACTTAGAGGACGGTCATTTGCTACACCAGAAACATGGGTCACACCATACGGAGTACCCCCACTCATTGTATCATTTAATGAGGGCTCAGAATAAGGTATCCCTAGTAAAATCATACCCTGATGCAATAAAGGCAACATCATACTTAATAAAGTAGATTCTTGACCTCCATGCATACTTGCCGAGGAGGAAAATACACAAGCAGGTTTCCCTACTAAATCACCTGCCAACCACAAAGAAGAGGTATTATCTAGAAAATACTTTAAAGGAGCAGCCATATTTCCAAAACGAGTTGGACTTCCCAAAGCTAATCCATGACAATAACGCAAATCTTCTAATGTAGCATAAGGTGCTCCATTATCTGGAATCGCCTTATCTACTGCTTCACACGTAGCAGAAACCGAAGGAACTGTTCTTAAGCGTGCTTCGATACCCGTAACATGCCCTACACCACGCGCGATATATTGTGCTAATTGTGCGACAGCACCACTACGCGAGTAATATAAAACCAAAATATAAGGATCAGACATCAAACTACTCCATGACTCTAGGGTCAACAGGCCCTAATAATTAAAACAATACTTTAGTTGCTCTTCCAATTTCATTTCAATAAATTTAATGCGTTGATACAAAGATCCTCCTTTCTCAGGTTTTAGTGCTTTTAAATCGGCAACAACATCATCAGATGATTCATAATAATTCTTAACCGACATATTCGTGATGATTTTACTTACTGCACTAACATGATGTCTATTCCAATGCCCTGAAATAATAAGCCCAATAGAGGAACCCAATAAGAAATTCTCTTTGGTGTAATCCATGAGTAACGCTTTGATTCTTCGTATGTTCGAATTTCCTTCATTTTTCCCCCAGAGCTTAGAGTAAGAGTCTGGAAAAACCAAAGTTGGCTTTGAACGTTTAAAAAATGAGTATGTAGTTAACTCAATGCACGAAAAAGAAGAATACGATTCAGAGCTGATTGAAGAATCATCAGTCTCTTGCAAAAACTCAAAATCCCCACTTTTGATTGTAGCAATAGAACCCGATCCTTGTGACATTTTTTCTCCTCCGTGAAGACATATAGTTTTTATTTGACACAATTGAGTGAAAATTGCAACCTAGAATTTACAGTATCAGAATTATCAATAGATCCAAAAGAGAGTATTCCTGGATTACATCGGTGCTGCACCCCAAATATAAGGTCGATCATTAACCCCCTGGTGCTCCATTTTCGATGAGGTATTGTTGCCGCATTCATAAATGAAATTTTCATCTATTCGGGAATGGTCACTTTAACCTAAAAAAGCAGTTGACCTTGATTACGAAAGGTGACTGCTTTTTTTAGATTTAACTTAATGGTAGTGACTTCAGATGCTAGCTTCTGTTACCTATTACATTTTAAAGAATATAACGAGCCAAATCCTCATCAGCTACAAGCTGTCCGAGATTTTTATCTACATACGCCTTATCAATATAAACGGATTCC
The DNA here is from genome assembly GCF_001467695.1 of Legionella gratiana. Lineage (GTDB taxonomy): Bacteria > Pseudomonadota > Gammaproteobacteria > Legionellales > Legionellaceae > Legionella > Legionella gratiana. The sequence continues at coordinate 74,384 of NZ_LNYE01000023.1, read as the reverse complement.
CCTGCTTTATCCGTAGCTTCAAACGAAACTACTTCCAACAGTCGTTCCATAACAGTATAGAGTCTGCGTGCACCAATATTTTCTGTACGCTCATTTACTTGCCATGCTACTTCGGCAATGCGTCTGATACCAGATTCATCAAACGTTAATGTTAAACCTTCAGTAGCCATCAAAGCACTGTATTGCAACGTTAACGATGCTGTAGGCTCTGTAAGAATACGTACAAAATCCTCAACAGAAAGAGCGGATAACTCAACACGGATGGGTAAACGACCCTGCAATTCAGCAATCAGATCAGATGGCTTAGCTACATGGAACGCTCCAGATGCGATGAATAAGATATGATCAGAACGAATCATTCCATATTTAGTTGTAACTGTAGTTCCTTCAACCAAGGGTAATAAATCCCTTTGCACGCCTTCACGAGAAACATCGCCCCCGCTCCCACTTTCAGCGCGCCTGGCTACTTTATCTAATTCATCAATAAAAACAATACCATTTTGTTCGACATTTTCTATAGCACGAGTCTTAATATCATCTTCATTAATCAGTTTAGCAGCTTCTTCTTCACGTAAAATTTGCATTGCCTTAGCAATAGTCATTTTACGTGTTTTTGTTCGATGGCTGCCCACTTGTTGGAACATCGATTGTAATTGGCTCGTCATCTCTTCCATACCAGGAGGAGCCATAATTTCAATTCCTATTGGAGTTGCTGAAACTTCAATTTCAATTTCATTGTCATTCAGTGTCCCTTCACGTAATTGCTTACGAAATACTTGCCTTGCCGTGCTGTCCTTTTCTACAGGAGTTAAACTGCCTCGAGCAGGGGGCAGTAATACGTCAAGAATCCGTTCCTCAGCAGCGTCTTCAGCTAAATGTTCGACTTTTTTCATAGCAAATTCACGTTCTTGCTTCACTGCAATATCTGCTAAATCGCGCAAAATAGAATCAACATCACGCCCAACATAACCTACCTCAGTAAATTTGGTCGCCTCAACCTTAATAAAGGGAGCCCGAGCTAATTTCGCTAAACGACGAGCAATCTCTGTTTTTCCTACCCCCGTTGGTCCAATCATAAGGATATTTTTAGGCATGATTTCATTACGTAAAGCGGGATCTTGAATTTTCATCCGACGCCAACGATTACGTAAAGCAATAGCCACAGCTCTTTTCGCATTATCTTGGCCAATAATATATTTATCTAATTCTTGGACAATCTCTCGCGGAGTCATTACTTCTCGGATCTCTCGAGGAGTTGCCACCATACTGTTATTTGTTGCCATTATTTAATTCTTCTATAGTTAAATGGTTATTGGTATAAATACAAATATCGCCTGCGATCATTAACGCCTTACGCACTATTTCTAGAGCGGATAAATCTGTATTTTCCATCAATGCTCGTGCAGCAGCTTGTGCAAAAGGGCCTCCTGAGCCAATAGCAATCAAACTATTTTCAGGCTCTATTACATCACCATTACCTGTAATAATTAAGGAGGACTTGACATCTGCTACAGCAAGAACAGCTTCCAGTCGGCGTAACATTCTATCCATTCGCCAGTCTTTAGCAAGCTCCACCGCAGCACGCACTAAATGGCCCTGGTGCATCTCCAGCTTGCTTTCAAAACGTTCAAAAAGAGTAAACGCATCTGCAGTTCCTCCCGCAAAACCAGCAATAACCTGGTCTTTATAGAGGCGTCGCACCTTACGAGCATTTCCCTTCATCACCGTATTACCCAAAGTCACCTGACCATCACCTCCAATAACTACCTGATTACCACGTCGTACGGAAAGTATGGTTGTTCCATGAAATTGTTCCAAAATTAAACCCTCAAATCAAACCAGAATATCCAACATGGGGATGATTGATAAAAAAACAAGAGTAACGCTTAAAATTAATCAATTTTATTGGAAAGAATAGGGTTTGTTTACAATTCGCTAACTTGAGTCAACATTTATCTCAATAACTCAAAAAACTGAATTTTTAATCGAATTTACTCAGGCACCTGCTGATACCAAAGAAAAGACTGATCAACAAGAACTAGGAACAGTAAAAGGGATAAAAATCAATTTAAAAAAGATATTCCATGAGATAAATGTTCCAATCCAAGATATTCGGCAATGCTTTGTCCTACATCTGCAAATGTATCTCGACGACCTATAAATTTACTTTTAAGACATGGGCCATATACAAGTACGGGAATATGTTCACGCGTATGATCAGAACCAGGAAATGTAGGATCACAACCATGATCAGCTGCAATAACAACAAGATCATCAGGTTGTAATAAAGCATCGAGTTCTGGAAGGCGAGCATCAAACTCTTCGAGCGCATGAGCATAGCCAATTACATCACGTCGGTGGCCGTATGAAGAATCGAAATCTACAAAATTTGTAAAAATCAAACTACCCTTAGGGGCTGTCCTCATTGCCAACAAAGTTGCATCAAATAAGGCCATATTTCCATCAGCTTTGATGGTTTGAGTAATACCCTGGTGCGCGTAAATATCGGCAATTTTTCCAATACTAATCACTTCTCGACCGGCGTCTTTCAAGTAATCAAGTAGTGTTTTTGCCGGTGGTAAAGTTGCGTAATCTTTACGATTTGCTGTTCGTTTGAATGCTCCTAAATGACCAATAAATGGACGAGCAATGACTCGACCTATCTGATATTCATCTACTAAATCTCGAGCGATTTCACAAATATCATACAAACGCTGCAAACCAAAGCTTTCTTCATGGGCAGCAATTTGAAACACACTATCAGCAGAGGTGTAGACAATGGGTTTTCCAGTACGTATGTGTTCTTCGCCTAATTCATCAAGAATTGTAGTACCAGATGCATGCTTCTCACCAAGTACACCCGGCAACTTGGCACGCTCGATAAAAGAATCAATTAATTTTTTTGGAAAACAAAAAGGTTGATCAGGAAAGTAACCCCATTCAAAAGTCACTGGAACCCCTGCTAACTCCCAATGCCCGCTGGGAGTATCCTTACCTAAACTTTGCTCTACTGCATAGCCATAATAACCAATAGGCTCAGCAAAAGAAGACAACTCAACAAAACGCAATCCAGAACTTGCTAAAGCCGCATGATAAAGTCCCAACTTCGCCAAATTGGGTAATGTGAGTGCTCCTTGACGCAGCCCTTCTCTATCCCCATCACCACGTCCACACGTTTCATGGATATGAACAAATGTATTAGCGCCTGTATCACCATAACGAGATGCATCAAGGCTGGCACCTATACCAAAAGAATCCATAAGTAATATGCACACTCTCCCTGTCATCTTAATCCTCGAGTTGTTGGCAACGTGTTTCTTTTAAACCCAAAAGCATTAGAAAAGCAATGAATAATCCTAAAGGTAAAATAATTGCTGCATATTGATATGCACTCAAAGAATAAACTGGAGTCCCATTTATTATTTGCATACCACTATGATTGGTTAATAAATAACTGAATAAATTTTGATAAATAATATAACCGCCTTGAGTCAATATGGAAATAACACTTACTGCTGTTGCAGTCATTGCCGGTGAACTGCTTTCAGCGACTAAGGCATAACTGATTACTTGAGCTGAAGTAAAAAAACCAAGCAGGAAAAATAAAAAAGCCATCATGCTATAAGAAACAGGAAGATAAAGTACTGCAAGTAAAGTCAGAAGTGAGGTAATAACACCTACCTTCATAGGGATAATTCGTAAACCAATCCTATCAGAAATCCATCCCACAAGCGGAGAACCAATAATTGCTCCCAAAAACAACATACCATTTACCATAGAAGCTTGAGCGGAACTAATACCCAATCGTTGTTCTAAATATAAAGTTCCCATCATTGCACCAAAAACAGCAATAGCCATATTCATGAGACTGGCATAGAATGCAGCCCGCAAATACTGTGAGTTAAGATATGCCTTCTTAGCTGCAGACATAACATTAATTGGTTCAACAGGTTGCTTTAATGCAACTTGAGGTCTCTCTTTTATCCAAAAAAACATCACAATGAGCATTGTAAACCCAAGTATTCCAACATCTTGTACTGCTTGGCGCCATCCAACTAAAAGAACCAACTTAGTTAAAGGGTATTGTGCCAACATGCCCCCAGCCATTGCCATCGTCACTATAGCTCCGGTTACTAAAGCCATACGTCTTGGAGGAAACCAATGCGAAGCTAAACGAACAGGACCTAAAAAACAGAATGCACTTCCTATGCCTGTAATAAAACGGCAAAATAAAGCTGTATAAAAAGAATGGGAATAGGCGAGAAGAAAGGTACTTGCTACACACAAAAACATCGCTATTAATAAAGTATTTTTAATCGAAAATCGATCAAGAACCATTCCAGCAATAAAAAGAAACAATACATTAGAAAGGTAATAGACACTTGATAACCAAGCCATTTTATCTGCTTGAATACGATAATCTTGCATGATATTTGCGGCGATGGATGCAAACATATTTCCTTGAATAAATTCATAGAAAAAGAATAAAGTTGCAGCAAAACACACCATCCAGGGTAATAAGGATGATTTAACCTTATCATATTCTTGAAACTCATCCACTATGTGCATCTTGACTCCTCAGCTTTAACGTTTGCAATAGGTTTCTCGGGTTATTAATACAGCAACTAAAGCTGCAACAGTTGTTATTGGAAATATCCACATAGCAAATTGAAAATCTGCAATCGTATACGTTGTGACTGCTTCACCTGCATGATGTGCAATTAACCAACCAAATAATACTTGTCCTACACCGCCGCCGCCCATAATAATAACAGAAGCGACCCCTGTAGCTGCCCCCGTGTTTTCAATAGAATTGCTTTCAGCTACTAAAGGATAAGTAATTACTTGTGTACTTGTAAAAAGACCTAAAGCAAAAAAGAGAATACTTAGAGTAAATTGCGATAAAGTTATATCTAGAAATAAAGGAACTAATGTAATAAGTGTCGCTATTGAGCCAATAATCATTAGAGGTTTACGACGTCCCTGAGAATCAGACAACCATCCTGCTAATGGACAACCAATGACGCTCCCCATAAAAATAAGGCTCACCACATTACTGGCAGCCATTTCAGATAAATGATGCACTACTTGTAAGTAGCTAGCGCCCCATAAGGCACATAAAACCATAATGGGCAAATTAAGAAAAGAAGTATAAAAACCTGCCAACCAATTTTGTGGATTAGATAATGCCTTGAAAAATCCAGACATCACTTGTCTTTGTTTGAGATAATCCCCTGTCGGTGCGTTTTTAGGCTTGTCATTGACAATCCAATAAATCCAAAGTAATAGCACAGCACCAACGGCGCCATCAATTAATAAGGCATTACGCCACCCAAATAATTCATAAAGATAGGCAAAAGGAGTATGGGCCATCATACCCCCTACAAAAGCCATAGTAACCAAAGAACCAATTACAAGTGCTTGCCTTCTCGGCGGAAACCAATGCGATACCAAAACAACGCAGGATAAAAAACAAAATGCGTTACCTATCCCCGAAAGAAAATGACAAAATGAAGCTAAAATAAATGAATCAGTTAAAGCAAAACCAACCGTGCCTAGAATGCAAACAAACATAGCGCTGAGGATAACTATACGTGTCGAAAAACGATCTAAAATAATTCCTGCCGGAAGAAGAAATAAGATATCTGCCCACAAATAAGCACTGGACATCCAACTTAATTGAGTTGCATCAATATGAAAATCATCACGTAAAGGCTGATTAATGACATCGAAAATATTTAGCTGAAAAAATTCATAAAAGAAAAACAATCCAGCTGAAAGACACACAACCCAAGCCATTAAGTCACCACGAGGGACAAAAGCTCTCGAATCCACTGCAACAGATTGCGACACAGTTACTCCTTATGGCCTAAAAATTGCGCCAGAGTATATCAAAACTCTAAATGAATTGGTATCTTTATTGAACAAGTTCTCTTTGTAAAAAAGAACTCCTTAATATAAAAACGAAACTCATTTGCTTGTCTCTAGCTAAATTTTATGCATTCATGCATAAATTACTTACTGTAGTTGGAATACGCATCAATAAAAATGGTTTATCACCTGCGTAAACACGTTGAATAAGTTCCATTTTATTCAATAAATTTGGTGACACATCTTTAGTATCAGAGGGATTAATAGCCAAATAATCTACACGATGATTGGTCAGCAAATGGCAAAGCTCTTTTTCACTAAAAGCAAATTTTACTTTTCCTCGCGCATAAAATTGCGCTGAAAATTCTGTTTTATAATCCCAGTAAATCAGATAATCCCCCGTAGCTGGATGTTGTTTTAACCATGCAGCAACTACAGGTTTTTGTGTTTTTGACACTGCTTCAGGTACTGCATTAAAAGCAAGCGTCACTACTAGAAAAATCACTCCTACAATTAAGGATAGTCCTAAAACTAAGTTTTTCGCTTCAATCATTACACCTACCCGATCCCAATATTCAACAAAAAATAATGAGAAAGCAGGCAAGCTGCAAAAAACATAGGTATAAATAATATTGCTGGAAAATGTAAAAAAGAACAGGGGAACCACAGCACAAAGAAAAAAATAACTTAACCATCCGTCATTATCTTGAAACACTTTACGAACGTTATGCCTACATTTGATAAACCAAGCAAGTCCAAGAAGACACCAGGGAAAAATTCCAGATGCAGCATAAATCCAAATCATCCCCCAATATTCTTTGTGAGCATATCCATATTTATCACCCATCCATCCAGGCTTTAAAAATCGATTAAAGTTTTCACCAATAATAAAATAATTTAAAAACCCAGGAGTTCGTAGTTCAGCCCAAATATACCAAGGAATTGCTATGGTAAACATGATTAAAATACCTTTTATCCAAGGCAATCTTTCCCATAAATTACGCCATTGATTCCGTATCAATACCCAAAAAAATAAAGGCATACCAGGTATGACAACAGCAACTGGCCCCTTGGCTAATAAACCTAATCCTAACGCAACAAAAAAAACATAAGACCATAGCCTATTCCTATCTACCAAGGCATGCCAAAATGCAACAATAACTAAAGTCACACAAAAAACTAATGCCGGATCAGTCATCACTGTGCCAGCATCAAGAAAAAAATATAAAGTCCCTGCTAAAACCAAAGTGGTGATCATAGCAATCAAAGAACCACTATGCTTTTTGGCTAAGCTCCAAACAAGCCATAAAACCATTATTGATAAAAGCAATCCAGGAAGACGAGCGGTGAATTCATTAATGCCAAAAAGTTTCATTGAGAAAGCAGATAGCCAAGTCGACAACGGGGGTTTAGCCCAAAAAGGAACCCCATAATCATGCTGTGGCGTTACCCAATTACCAGTTTCCAACATCTTTCGAGCAATCTCAGCATAACGTGCCTCGGAAACATCATTAAGTGGAATAAAGCACATGGAAACAATTCGGCACACAAGGAGAAAGAATAATGCAAACACAGCATTATTAAGGAATAGTTGTTGTGACTGTTTCTCGTTTTTGATGTCCAATACAAAACCTCATTAAAAACGCTCCCACTCCTACAAGAAAGCCGTGAGCGTGTGGCACACAACATGACGTGGGTTTAATGCCCACACAGCGTCATAAACCTAGAAAAAGCGGTTGGTCCTACTGTGTGAGCTAAAAAGTACTGAACCAGCTGATTTTTTTTGTTCACAGTAGTGGTGATTAATGCTTTCAAAAAAATTCAGCACCTTTAACTCGCTCGCTATCGACCCAACTGCTTTTTCTAGGATAAAAATAATAAAAATAGGGAAATATTACCCATTATTTTAAATTTTTCCATGCTTTTTTTCAAAAAAAAGCAGTGCTGAACGCAAATCAACATGAATAACATAATGAATTTTATTAAGTTTTTAAAAATACTAAAATTGTATAATGAAAATACATGACGTGAAGATTACTTTAGTTTACACTGAGGCCTTGTAAGGAGAACTTACATAATCTTTTTGGACAACTGGAGACTAAACATGACGTTTGAGTTAAAGGAATTAAGTACATTAAAAAAAGAGTTTAATGATGCGGTCGATGTATTATTAAAACGCGATAAAAAAGGAAAAATTGAAGACCTTGCTAATCCAAGAAAGTACGAACTTCAATACCTCTCTTCGATACTGAATAGATTAGAAGAGCAAGTAACTGAAAAAACAATGAAACCCCAAATTGCAGCAATCACTTTTTATGGTGCAATGCAAACCGTCATGAGGGACATTGAAAATAAGCGTGGGATGTTCGATTCTTCTGGCCTACTTAGTGACAGTTTGGCAAATATAATAGGAATCAATGCTGAAATCTCTGCAGAAAATAAACCAGATCTCTATCAAACCGCTAAGTTTTATACCGCTATCAATGAGTTTTTAAAACAAATTTTCGTTAACAATGATTCACGTAAAGGATTTAAAAAAGACCATATCCTTCGTGCAATTCCCACCAATCACTTAAATGAACTCGTTGAAACTAGTTATCTATTATCAAAAACTGCTGAAAAAGCAATTGTTGATTCCTTGGTTGCTAATGGACAAACTACCGTAGTTTTGGAAAAACCAACTGCTGATGTAGAAGAAAAACAAGACATTCCCGTTGTTGTTGAAGGAAAAAAAAATATATGGGTAGGCGAATACGTTGCTAATAAAAAAGTCTCTTCTCCTCTATCAGCTACAGGACGTTTTGGAACATGGGACGAGCTAAATCTTGCGCTTGCTGATTTGATCAAAGATGAGCTTGCAGATAAGAATGTTTCAAAAATTAACAAGCTAGGTTTGCACCGCGCGGCCCAACTTCATTTTTTGAATACCATAAAAGGAGCCGTCCAAGCTACCGAAATTAGTGAATCAGAAAAAATTGCTGTCCTTGCTGGAGCAATGCACCTTGTACGTAAACAAATTGATGATGAATACGCTTCCGCAGTATTAACAAGCACTGAAAATTCTGTTATTCATAAAGGATTGAATAAAATTCTGGGTAAAAAGGGCGACGTAGCTTCGCAAGATATCGAAGCATTAATTTTTTCAACAACTCAATTCATGCGCTTTCTTACCGTAGAGCCCAAAGCCAATGACAAAAAAGCAATACGAGCCAAGCACTTTTTTTCAGAAATCGCTGGCTTTGATTTAAAAAATATTTTTAATCTGTGCATTGACATGATTCATGACTGTCGTAATGATGCATTACATCATGTTGTTGAAGAGTTTAAAAAAGAAGGCAAAACTCCAGAGAAAGCGCCTAAAAGTTATATCGCTTCTGCGCTAAGCAAACTCTCCTTCTTAACAAGTAAGAAAGAAGAGTCCAGTGAAGAAGAGGATGATGAACTGGAACACAAAAGTACGGATGCATTAACCCATTAATTTTTAAACTTCAAGTAGGGTCTGTTGACAGACCCTATAAGCCTAGCTGCTGTATTCTTATAATTATAAACAATGTCACTTCGTATAAGCCATTTCGATTAATTTTTGCTACAATGCTATTTTCTCTAATCTATTTGTAGTTTGTACTAATGAAAATTACATTAATTATTAAAAAGTTATTACTCATCATCATTTTTTTAGTTACCATGCCAAGCATAAGTATCGCCTTAGAAGAAAATCACGATCACTTAAACAAGGATAATAACGTTAACAAATTGCAGGATAGCCGTGTAAATGAAAAAAAAGAGGAGTCTGACAAACCACACTCTGCCCCTAAAAAACTGTTATCTATTACTATAGATGATTTACCTTTTGTTGGTGAATATAGAAATTTTCATTTAAATATGATGATCGAGACAATGACCAAGGAGCAAGTTCCTGCCACAGGATTTATCATTGCCAGTGAAGTACGTAAAAACAATTGGGACATATTGCGCAAATTTCGTGATGCAGGTTTCGGATTGGGTAACCATACTCTCAGTCACGCTAATTTGAATAAAATGGATGCCGAAGAATACATCTATGAAATTCAAAAAGCAGATAAAATTTTATTACCTGTTTTAACTGAACCCAAATATTTTCGTTATCCTTATTTAGCGATGAGCTCTGGGCGAAAAAAGGAAGACATACTCTGTTATCTTGCACAAAAAAATTATCATGTTGCACCTATTACCATTGACTCCAAAGATTTTGTCTTTAATCAGCGTTTATTATCAGTCCCTGAGATAAACAGACGAGCGTACCTTGATGAATTAAAGCCCTTTTATCTTGATTTTATTTGGCAACAAACACTTCGAGCTGAAGAACATAATCAATTTCATCACAACAATGATCAAGCACAAATTCTACTGATCCATGCTAACTTACTCAATGCCTATGTTTTGCCTGATATTATTCATTTGTATCAACAAAAGGGTTATGCGTTTGTCAGCTTAGAAAATGCTTTAAAAACCTTTAAATCTCCGATTCAATGTGCTAAACCACAGATGCTTGCTCGAAACAAAGCAAAACATCAACAACAAATATCCGACAATAAAGATATCGAAACATTTATAGAGTGGGATTAAGTGGTGTTTTACATGTAACCTCTTAATAAGCCTGGATAAAAGCGCAGAACATAGAAAAATGCAGATTGCCTAGACTTATAGAGAAATTGCGTTTACATACGATAAGTAAGTAAGAGTATTGCATTAACTCTTTCCCCCATATTACACTTTTTAGTTCATAATTTTAAAAAATGGATTTAGTTCAAAACAGGGATAGGACTTTGAAGTTCATAACAAACAAGTTAGCATTCACGTTAGTGGAGCTCTTAATTACGATATTAGTACTCAGTATTATACTCGTTTTGTCAATTCCAGCATTGAGTACTCTGCTGATGAATAATCGTTTAGTTGCTAGAACTGATATGTTTGTAAATGCACTTAATTACGCACGCAACACTGCCTTAGGTGAATCAATAAATGTCGTTGTATGTCCATTTGGCATAGCTCAATCGACCACATGTGGTGGAAATTGGAGCAACGGGTGGATTGTTATCACTCAACCTTCTGTAGGTGCAAGCACATTGCTGCAAAGCCAACAACTTCTACCGTCAGACCCTGTGCTTTCAAGTAATGTAGTAAGCATAGTTTTTGATCGTCATGGACTAACAACAACACCTGGTAATTTCAAGTTTTGCGACAGTAGAGGAGGGACATTTGCACGCTCTGTAGAAGTATTAGCAACGGGTTTTGTACAATCAAGCGTTACACCGGGTCAAGCAGTTTGGGATAACAGCGCACTTACATGTCCTTAAAGGAGAATATACATGAATCATGTAAGTTATTTGAGCATACAACAAAAAGGATTTTCCTTAATTGAAGGCCTTGTTGCTTTTATGATTTTAGCTGTTGGTATGTTGGGGATAGCAAGTATGCTTATTCTATCGAGTAAAGCCAATAATTCAAGCTATGCGAAACAACAAGCAGTGCAAAGTGTTTATAATATATTCGATAAAATACGTGCCAATTATCAAGCAGCAATTAATGGAAACTATAATATCTCTAATATCAATAGTATGGGGGCCCCTATCCTACCCCCACAACCTGGAACGATGTGTAATCAATCACCATGCTCAAACACTCAGTTAGCTGCATATGATACCTGGTATTGGCTAACTTACGATGTTAGCAAGTTACCTAATGGTAGCGGCTCGATTACTTCAACTCCAGGAGCATCAGGCAATACTATTATTACAGTAACCGTCCAATGGGACGATAGTTTGGCAAAAAACCTAGTCGGAACAAGTAACACCCAAGCATCCACTAATCCCAACTATGTTCAACTAAGTATCCAAAGTCAATTATGAGAAATTATCCAAAACATCCACGTGGTTTTTCTTTAATTGAATTAATGATTGCTACTATTATTGGGCTTTTACTCAGTTATGCAGTCATTGAAATTTATGTGACCCAAGCACAAGTTTATAAAACGACTAACTCACAAAACCTCATTCAGAATACCGAAAATGCCATTGCCAATTTACTAACTCCCATTGTTCGATCTGCTGGATTTTTAGGATGTGGCTCTATAAGTAGCTCAATATCCAATTTAAATGGAGGTGGATCAAATCCTATTGGCTCACTCAATACCAATCCAACCTTAGTCATGGGATACAATACTCAAAGCTCCCCCATTACAATTACGCAGAGTAATCCTGCTAATAGTACCAATGCCGCCGATTGGCTACCTTCTCTCGATCCTACATTAGTCGGAACTGTTGAAAACAGTAGTGATGTACTAGTCGTTCTAGGTGCAGTGCCGGGTAGCTTTCCTGCATCAGTAACTGTTATAGATTCAGGCAGTAATTCTTTTACGGTTCAAAACACGGGTGGGGTTAACCTTGTAGCTGGACAATTTGCAGCTGTATCTGACTGCGCTACATCTTCGGTCTTTCTAATTACTGGAGCAACTGGAACCAGCATATCACATTCAGGAGGAACAGGGGTGTATGCCAATGGGACTTCCACTTTTCTTGTGAGCTACCAGGCAGGGGCTCAATTCATACCGCTACAGCAAACTGCTTTTTTTGTAGGACAGGGCCAAGGTGGACAAAGTGCATTGATGCGAGGAATTTTAACCAATACAGGTTGGACAATTCAACCCCTTGTTCCCGGGGTTTCAGTAATGAAAGTAGAATACGGAATTGGCAGTAATGGTTCCATATCTCAATATGTTACTGCTAACGCAGTAACAAACTGGGCTCAAGTTTATGCTGTTCGTCTAGGATTTTTAATTGAGGGGCAAATCGCTTCGGGTACTTTGAATACTACTCAATACACGGTATTAGGTACTACAGTAAATGTCCCCAACGATAATCGACTTCGTCATGTTTATGAAATCAATATTGCTTTGAGGAATGCCATCTCATGACCCCTACTCCTTCATCAAAATTCTTAGAATGGATAACGATAAAGTTAGCGTTAACGGAGAAAAAAAAGCAAAAAGGTTATATTCTCCTTTTGACTATGATTCTACTCATTATTATTACCATTTTAGCGCTTGCAAATGTGTCACTAAATACGACACAAATTCGAATTGCGGCGAATACAACCGATACAGAAATCAGCTTAGAACAAGCAGAAGGCGCCTTAAATGAAGCAATCAATAAACTAATAAATGGAACTTATACTGCAACAAATTTTCTACAAAACAATAATGGATTATATACATTGAATGTCAATTATCCTCCATTATGGAGCACAATCAACTGGTCCAATCCTGCTGCAGTAATTAATAGTTTTCAAGGGTATTCTAATACTCAGGCAAGTTACATTATTGAGAAACTACCTTCAGTGAGTATTCCTGGACAAAATATGAATAAAGTAACAAATATTTATCGAATCACTGCGCGTTCATTAGGTCCCAATGTGAATACAGCAATCATGTTGCAAAATACAATACGAATACAGCAATAGATAACTGCAATAAGGATGCACCAATGAAGCAACCTCGAAGAAAAGGTTTTACCTTAATTGATTTAATGATAGCTTTATTAGTTATGGCAATACTGGTTACGATTGCCTACCCGTCCTATGTGAATTTTTTGCTAAAATCGCGACGATCTGACGCTTTGGCAACACTTGCACGCGATCAAATCTTACTCGAACGCTGCTATGCCCAAAATTTTTCTTACAACACATGCGCCTCCTTACCCACATTTCCACAAATATCGGCGCAAGGATTTTACAGCATCACCTTAACTAATTTGGGTGCGACAACATATACGCTAACTGCAACGCCACGAGGAAGTCAGACTAAAGATACTACTTGTGCGAGTATGACGGTTGATCAAACCAATGTAAAAACCGCAGTAGATTCCTCAGGAACTGTTCAAACAATTTGTTGGAATCCATCATAAAAACGGTAACAACGTGTCTTCAATGATACAAAGACACGTTGAAATTTAAAGAATAATGGTATTACATAAACCCATTAGCATCGATTACCGCTCATTTCAGGGACTGTGCTTTCTTTATTCGTTTCACCACTCATGTCGGAGACGTTGGGTTTTTCATTCTTTTTCACTACTGTCTTGGGTACAGTAACAAAAAATCCTCTTTTAAACCCCGCGAAAGTGACTTCATCATCTTTTTCTTTCTTTCTCATCGGTGGTGTTTCTAAAAGAGTAACACTCTTCAGTACTACACTTTTTTCTTGCTCTTTAACTACTTTTTTTGTCGAACTTGAAACATCAAGTGTATTCGCTTCATGATATGCTTTGACGAAACTCTCATGCTCTTCAGATGAAATCAGAGCGTGCTTCTCTAATATGCTTAAAATATCCTCTAATTTAAGTTCATCAATGGTTTTCTCAAATTGCGCATGATAATGATTATCATCCATACTAAAAGTATCTTGATGATACAAATAATGATCTAAATCATCACGATGTACAAAACGATAAACACCCAGTTCATTTTTTCGCATATCAAACATATCATTGATTCTCGCACTCATACAATCCATCTGAGAAAACAATAAAACCATAAGCAAACTAAATTCATCACGTATTGGAGGAAGAGGTGGAAGCTTGGATTTAGGATAAACAGTGAGGGTATTATCATACAAACTCAGATTAACATTTTTACATAAATGGGTGAACGCCTTAGGCATAAAAAGCTCCTAACTATTATAAAACACAACTTGATTAAAGTTTGAGCCCAAAGTGTAATATAGAAACATTAAGGTTTTATTAAGAAATGAACAATATGAACAATATGGAATATCAACGCACTCTAGGCAGTGGGAGACAAAATAGGATGTAGGTAAATCAAGTATTGGATCAAAGAAACACTAAAAGGCTAACTTTAATTGCTCCCAGTACCGGTTATAAAGCATCAGTGTATCCTCTCCAACATCTCGCTGGAATTGACCTTTTTTCATGATTTCTTCTGAGGGATAAAGCATGGGATTATCTTTAATCGATAAAGGCAATAAAGCACGACCTTTTGCATTAGTAATGGCATGCCCTTCCTTTAATGCTATTTGTGCGCTTGCTTCAGCTTTAAGCATAAAATTAATAAATTGCAGTGCTTCTTTGAGATGTGGGGGATTTTTAGGGATTGCGAGACAATCTACCCAAATCACAAAACCATCTGCAGGGTAAACAAACTCAATAGCCTTATTTTCAGCCTTGGCTTTAAATGCGTCACCATTCCATGCGGATCCAACGAGCGCATCCTCATCAATAATAATTGCCTGAATACTGTCACTTGCAAATAATTTAATATTAGGTACAAGTTGCAATAAATGTTCATAAGCTTTTTTAATATGCTCTGGATTATTATCATTTGGATCAAATCCCAAACTCATCAAGGCAATCGCAAATACTTCACGCGAATCATCTAAGAGCATCAGTTGATTACGCCATTTTTTATCCCACAACTCATTCCAAATTTTTGGTGGTTGACGTATAGCATTACTGTTAAAAAAAATACCCGTAGCACCCCATATAATAGGCACACTATAATGATTATCCCGATCATAATCATTATTAACAAAACGTTTATCCACGTTATGAAGATTTGGAAGTTGTTGATGATCGAGCGGCTCTAGCATACCCTGCCTTTTCATCCGTTCCACAAAATAAGCAGAGGGAAGAATAACATCATAAATTGTTTGTTGACTTGCCTTTAACTTAGCGTACATCGTTTCATTACTGTCATAGGTTGAAAAATTAACCTTGACTCCAGATTCTTGTTCAAATTGTTGAATTAAACTTTTAGGAATTTCACCACCCCAAACATAAACATTAACAACTGGACTGGAAAAAATCTTTGACGTAAAAAAGAAGAGCAATAAAAATAAGCGATAATTCATACCAGTTTTCCTGATAATCGATGCGAAATAATGACTAAAATCATGGATAGAATAAAGATGATCGAACACAAAGCATTCAACTCTGGGGTAACTCCAGTACGTACTAATGAATAAATGGTTAAAGGCAAAATAGAAAAATCAGGGCCTGCCACAAAATAACTGATGATGACATCATCAAATGATAAAGTAAAACTTAAAAGAAAAACACTTAAAACAGCAGGCCAGAGTAAAGGAAGCAAGATTTTAGTAAGTGCAACATAACGGCTAGCACCCAAATCTAATGCACCAAAATAAATATTAGGATTTAACGTATTGATCCGAGCATTAAGGGTTAATATCACAAACGGGATTGAAAACGTAACATGAGCGATTAATAAACTTAAAAAGCCAATAGGAATCTTAGTAAGATTAAAGAAAATTAATAAGGCAACACCCAGAACTAAATCAGGGATAATAATAAGTAACAGTAATAAAGTATGTAAAATTTGACGACGTTTTGAACGAAATAAAAATAAATGAATGGATGCCAGCAAACCCATGGTGGTTGCGATTAATGCCGAGCTCAAACCAAGCAAGACGGAATTAAAAAAAGCAGACCATAAACCTCGATCACGAAAAAGTTCATAATACCATCTTAAGGAAAAACCATGCCATTGCAGTGAAAACTTAGCATCATTAATGGAATATAATACCAATATTACAATTGGACTATAAAGTGAACCATAGACAAAAAAAAGAAAAAGGCGTTGCATGAATATTTTCATCGAATAACCTCATTTTTCTGGCGTCGGAAAAAAAACAGCAACAACAACAGTAAAAATGTAAGTAGTACACTAGTGGCCGAGCCTTGAGGCCAATTGCTTAAAACAAGAAACTCATTTTGAATTAAGTTACCTAATAAAATAGATCGAGCTCCTCCCAACACATTTGGAATATAAAACAGAGTCATTGCAGGTAATAGAACTAATAAGCACCCTGCTAAAATCCCCGGTGCCGTATTGGGCAAAAATACTCGCGTAAAAATAAACCACTTATTTGCCCCCAGATCTCGAGCTGCCTCAAATAATCTGAAATCAAATCGTTCCATGTTAGTAAAAATAGGAAGCACCATAAAAGGAAACAGATTGTAGACCAAACCAATAATTACCGCAAAATTCGTATACAATAAGGATAAAGGTTCATGAATTATATGTAATTTCAATAAGATTGCATTTAAAACACCTTTATATTTAAGGATAGCGATTAATGAATAAGTTCTTATCAAAGAGCTGGTCCAAAAAGGGATAAAAATCAACAATAACAAAATCGATTGGCGTTTTGATTTAATCATTAAATAACTAAAAGGATAAGCAATGAGCAGGCATAATAAGGTAGCAATACAGGCAATCAACAATGAACGAAAAAAAATTTTTGCAAAAATCGAAGTAAATAAATCTGCATAATTTTCAAATGTTAAAGGAAAAGCAACAAGATGAAGGCTGTCTTTAGAGAGAACACTTGAAACAACCATCATCAGAAGAGGAATAACACCAAAAAGAATCAACCAAAAATACAGTATGTTAAGAGCAATAGATCTAGTCTTCATAAGGCAATAAAACCTCCCAACCCGATAACCATTGCACCCAAACATGTTCATTGAGTGTGTACTCTAATTTATCATCATCTTCATCAAAAAACTCTGAAGCATGAATCATTTTTCCCGATGGGAGTATAACCTTCAAATCTACGGTTGAACCTTTATAAATAATATCGGCGATACGCCCCGGTAACATACTCTCGGTCTTGTCCACTTCAGATAAACTCCAAACACGAATATCTTCGGGGCGTACAATTAAATGAATTCGATCACCAATCTCATAATTCCCACTGTTTTTACAAAGCAAAGGTATACCTTCGACAAAAGTAATAAGATTCGCATCTTCTCGTGAATGAACCTGAACATCGAATATGTTAGCTTCACCAATAAATTTGGCTACATAGAGATTCGCGGGCGTTTCATAAACACATTTAGGGGTTCCTATTTGTTCCATGTGACCATGATTAAAGACAACAATCCGATCCGACATAGACAAAGCTTCTTCTTGATCATGAGTAACAAAAATAAATGTCATATTCAACGTTTTCTGTAACTGCTTTAATTCAGATTGCATGGCTTTTCTAAGTCGATAATCAAGAGAACTTAATGGTTCATCTAATAACAACACTTGCGGTCTATTAATAATCGCTCGTGCAATAGCAACACGTTGCTGCTGCCCACCACTAAGTTGCTTGATATTACGTTCTGAAAAATCCTGAAGTTGGACTAACCTTAAAGCATCAAAAACTCGTGCTTCAATTTCTGGATTGGGAACTTTCTTGCATCGCAAAGCAAAAGCCACATTTTCATATACAGATAAATGCGGGAAAAGTGCATAACTTTGAAAAACGGTATGTACATCACGTTTTTGCGGAGGCAAACGATTAACACATTGGCCATTAATATAAATTTCCCCTTGAGTGGGACTTTCAAAGCCAGAAATAAGACGTAGTAGCGTAGTTTTTCCACAACCAGAAGGACCAAGTAACGTCAAAAATTCTCCGTGATTAACACTTAAAGAAATATCATTCAAAATTGAAGTGTTGCCATAGGATTTATAAACATGCCTGATTTCAATAAGGGGTGTTGTCATGTGCTGTGATTAAATACAAAAAAACGCTAATTATCACTGCTGACTCCTCTGTTGTCTAGTAAACCTTCCATTTGTACTTTACAAACATCGCTTAACTCTCTACCATCTGCCTCTAAGGGACAGTCCAACTTAGAAATAAAATGGAAATTTTTTGCTTTTTTATAGGCATACTTTATCGGTATACCTCATATATATTCTTACCTCTAATTCTGTTCTTTATTTTTTTCATTATTCCAAAATATTCGAATATTTTGTTTTTTATTTTAGGCATCATTGTCTCATCGCTGCATCAATCACAAAACCTACCTAAAGGAATACCTGATGTGGATGTGATACCCCAAGTTAGTGTTCAAGGAACCATTACCTCAATACCGGATCAGAGTCCATTTAAAACACTTTTTTTATTTGCATTAGAACAATATGATAATCATCCAGCACAAGGGATCGTGCAATTAGCATGGTATAATAAAGCACCAAAAGTACGTTCAGGGCAACGATGGAAATTTAATGTAAAATTAAAAAAACCTAGAAATTACCTTAATCCAGGAAGTATGGATTACGTGCGTTCGCTTACAACACGCCACATCATATGGACTGGTTATATTCATTCTACAGGCAATAAGTTGCTTCCCAAATCATCTTCATCGTTCAGTTGGCTGGAATTTAGAGAACAATTAAGCAATCAACTTAACCTGTTAGCACCTGATCAAAAAACTGCGGGAATTGTAGAAGCCTTAACTTTAAACCTAACAACCCATATCAACCAAGAGAGTTGGGATTTATTTAGACGTACGGGCACAACTCATTTATTTGGCATTTCAGGTGAGCACATTACCTTAATTTCAGGTATCGTTTATTGGCTACTACGTTGGTTATGGACTCGAAGTTATCGCCTTTGTTTATATATTCCTGCACCTTATATTGCCAGTATCGGTGGTCTTCTAGCTGCTTTAGGATATGCCTTTTTAGCAGGTTTTGCTCCTCCTGTGCAAAGAGCTCTTATTGGATGTTTTTTTTATACGCTCTATAGTTTGGGCCAACAGCGTTTTACCGCTTGGCAAGTATGGCGTTATGCGTTATTTGGTGTTTTATTGATTGAGCCGCATACAGTATTTATGCAAGGATTCTATTTTTCTTTTCTTGCAGTAGCTTGCTTGCTTTTAACGCAACAACGTTGGTGCTTAAAAGGATATAAAGGCTCTTTAGCACTACAGTTAAGCTGTTTAATTGGGCTAATGCCCTTAACCTTATATTGGTATGAGTATGGTTCAATTAATGGATTTATTGCAAACCTATTCGCAATACCCCTAGTTGGATTACTCATTGTTCCCTTAGCATTGGTCACTATGACGGTAAGCTCCTTAAGTATCGCAAAATTATTGATCCAACCCCTTTCTTTACTCATCGACTTACTGTTCCAAGGATTATCTTGGACAGAACGCTTAGCGTCTATAAATATCAATTGGTCTATTCATTCGATTGAACTTGCTGCTATCCTAATTGGAGCGTTGTTGATATGGGTTTTATTGCCAATTAAATCCTTTCAGAGGATCGCTGTTTTGTGGTTATTGCTCCCATTTTTTCCACCACAGACAATGATTCAATTCGGCGAGGCAAAAATTGATGTTTTGGACGTAGGACAAGGTTTAGCAGTTGCAATCCGAACGCAACATCATGTTTTGCTTTATGATACTGGAGATCGTTTCTTTCAAGGAAATGATTTAGGAACAATGGTTATTTTGCCTTATCTTAAAACATTAGGCATCAAAAAAATTGATACCATAGTTGTGAGTCATCCTGATCAAGATCATCGTGGAGGGCTTAATTCTCTGGAGAAAGGGATGCAGGTAGAACGACTTTTAGTCAATGAGCCTCGTTTCTATCATCATGGTTTAAGATGCCATGATTACCCTCCCTGGAAATGGGATGGTGTATCTTTTCGCTTCTTACCAATTAAAATCGCTTTTAGAGAAAAGAATAACAGCTCTTGTATTCTACAAATAAGAACACATGCCGGACGTGTACTATTAACTGGCGATATCGAAAAAAAAGCTGAAGATTATTTAGTACAAACTTATGGAAATAGACTTACATCCGATGTTTTACTTCTCCCCCATCATGGCAGCAAAACATCTTCATCCTATCGATTCTTATTAGAGGTTGCCCCCCGCTATGCTATAGCCTCTTTAGGTTTTGATAATCGCTTTCACTTCCCTCATACTAAGACTTTAGCAACCATGAGAAAATTAAATATTCCCTTTTACAGAACAGATACTTGCGGCATGGTACAAATTACTTTGCCTACCCAAGGGCAAATCAATAATCCAATTTGTTTTAGGGGGAAGAAGTTGCAATCCGTATAGCCAAGCGACTCTATGAGTTCATGTTAGGTCTGTTGTTCATCATCAGATGCTTCTTCTTTAAATTTAGAAATACTTTTAATATGAAGCATGTGGACAATTCATGTTCGCGGCACGCAGTCGATGAACATGAATTGTCAACACGCCTACTCTATTTGGATTTTTAAATGGTGAATCTAAGTGTCAAAAGAATTTTATAAATCTCCCAGCCTGCAACAGTAAAAAAAAGACTAAATCCAGCAGTTGGAATAGCAGCTAGTACCCCTCCAACTAACAGAATTGTAGCGACCAGGCCTGCAAATGAAAAACCCCTTGTTTTGCCATATGCTATTAAATCCAGTAAATTGTTCTCAATCGTTTTTTCTGCCATAATAAACCTCCAATTACTGTATATAACCTCAATATGTATTATGATGCGCCACAATTAAACGTGTATTAACTTTTGTACTACAATTGCGTATACCCAATTACTGAAGTAGATCCATCAACCGCGTGTAAGCAATTTAAAAAAACGATTTGAAATGATCTTTGTTGTTTATGCGCGCACATACAATTGGCATTGCTATGAAACAAATTCGTGAGGGTAAAATAGTGAGTGAGAACCTTAATGTCGGATATAAATCAAGTAGTGATTTTCGTGATGCTTTTTCTAAAATTATGGGAACAGCTCCCTCTCATTTAGCAAAATATCCTACTGTTTTGAAAGCCTCTTGGATTGATTCACCATTAGGACCAATTCTTGCAATCGCTAATAATGATGCTTTATATCTTTTGGAGTTTGTTGACAGACATGGATTAGAGCATGAAATTGAGAAAGTGAAACAAAAAATGAAAGCGACGATTATCCCTGGCAATACCCCTCCAATAAACTCTATTGAAAAGGAGCTCCAAGAATATTTTGCGGGACATCTGAAAAAATTTAATACACCAATCAAGAGGATAGGGAGCCCTTTTCAAAAAATGGCCTGGCATGCTTTAACATCGATTCCTTATGGAGAAACGAGAAGCTACGCAGAACAAGCTCAAGCTATAGGTAAACCAACTGCATACAGAGCCATTGCCAATGCAAACGGGGCAAATCAGCTGGCAATTATAGTTCCTTGTCATCGTATTATTAACTCCAGTGGCAGTCTAGGAGGTTATGGAGGTGGTATTGCACGTAAGCAATGGTTAATTGAGCATGAGAAGAAGAATAAATAATGTAAGCTCGATATAAAAAGCATAGAAACACCTTTATCGCTAAGCGAATGATCGAGTTCTAAATAAAAACAGTTCGATATGAAATAATGTTAGGTTGAGCTATGAATTGATAGATACGTAGCTTAAATGCAAAGAAGGAAAACCAGGATTTTAAGTTATCGAGATCCTGAACTCCACTACATGACATCTATGCTACGAACTAACAATTGCGAGCACCCTCTCCCCCAAAATTTTTTTTGCAGTGCATATGCTTTAGAAGTCAATTTTACGAGCGCGAAAGCCCGAAAATTTTTTCAGTTGAGGTATTTGTCTTTTATACTCTCCTGCGCTGGCTACTCTAAAAGGACATATCACTCGATTAACTTCCAACATCAGTACATAATAACAAGATAAAAACCATCTTAAGATACAAGATGTTATTATTTACATTTTTTTAACTATTTGGTTTCGAGTTAAGCGATAAGCCAATTAAATACGTGCAACACCTCTTCTTATTTCAAAAATCCGATATAAGTTCAACGGCAATAAAAATGAATGTAGAATAAAAATCGGATAGAGCGTACTACCAATTGCATACATAATAAACGCTACATTAGAACAGATTGCTATTAGACGTAATGTCAAAATCCTTTTGACATAGAAAGTTGCAAAAACCAAACAACAAGCTACATAACCAATAATTTCGATCGTTGCTTCCATTTCAACTCCTTTACTTCCAATCCCTTCATTATTTAACATACACCTTGTATGCTTAAGTAGCAAGTGGATTTATTTTTTATTGTCTTTATGAAGTAAAGCAGAAAAGAAATAAATCTGCATAAGATTTCTCAAAAAAATTTATTAATAGTGCCTCAACTCAAAAACGTCGACGTTAACAACAATCTGCCTACTATAAAGGCAATGCTGTTGTAGAGGAAGTAACCGGAGGAATAAAACTTCGCTCGGGAACAAAAGTAATTGCTTCCTGTTCAAATGTAGTTTTAATAGCAGATAATACTTCGTCTCTTACTGTTGCTAAATCAGTACTGGACCAATACAACACTTTCAGCTCTATACCTCCCCTATCAATCATCTGCGAGAATAAAATTTTGGTACTTGGTATCGGTAAAATATGACTGCATTCATCGCAAATTTTTTGGAGCAAAGACTTAATATTACTGATATCATGCACTGCATCAATTCTTAATATTATTTCATCACGTTTTTGCGGATAGGTGCTTAAATTAGTGATTTCTGACTTGATTAAACCCTCATTAGGGATACGAATCAAACGATTATCATTTGTTTTAATTTTGGTAGATAACCAATCAATAGTCTCTACAGTACCTTTAATATCTTTAATCGAAATAACATCCCCTACTTTAAAAGGTCGTTCAAAGAGTAGAAATACACCACTAATTAAATTAGATGCAGCTGTTTGCGAAGCAAAGCTTAATGCAACGGTAAACAAACCTGCTGTTCCTAACAATATAGTTAATTTGAAGCCCATTTCATGTAATGCTGAAACTAAAAACAACAAAAATAAACCATAATAAACCACACGATTTGACAACATGGCATGATGTTTTGAAAATCGATTCTCAATGAATTTTTCAACCCAATGACTGATTTTCTTAGCAAAAAAATAACCAAAAATAAGCATAGATAGAGCGAAAACAATACGCTCCCAGTCAACATGTTTCAAATATTCTAATGTGCTATCCATAAAAGGCCATTTAATATTAAAAAAGCAAACAGCGATTGTATCAATTTCAACCAAAAGATACCATGAACTTTTCACTCAATGAGCTATTTGCTTGTAAGATTAAGATTGAATTACAATGTCTTGTCTTATATGACTGTATCCAAAATGTATTGTTCCTATTTGATATAAAACAAAAACCCACAAGAAGATCTCGCAGGTTAAATCGATGTAATTGTATGTTACTTAATAGCAGGAATCTTGGAACCAACAATGTCCATAAGCATTGCAGACTCGAATGGTTTGGCAGGCGGGAGGCGCATAATAATAACCAGGGACACCAATAACAACACTGGTGCCACCCCAGCCCCAACCACCACGATAATAGTCACCATGATAATAACCACCGTGCCAACCACCATAATAACCGCCATGCCAACCCCCACCATGATAATAACCGCCATGATAGCCGCCATACCAAGCAAAGCATGCTCCGGTAGAAAATAGGCCTAGAGCAAAAACTGCAGCACGCATAATTTTCTTTGTTATACTTCTGCTCATCATCATTCCCTATTTCAACTATTGATAAATAAATTATAGCTTAAATAAGTTTTAAAAATAAATGCCATGTCCATTTTTGATGCTTATTTGCTCGTATTCAAGCACAATAATAAAAACAAAATGGATCATCAAAACTTGCTTCATTTATCGATAACTTACTATATTGTAACTTACGTTACTCAAAGGAATGATGTTCGATGTTTGCAATCAAAATGAAACGAATTTATGAAAAACCAGAGCCCGAAGATGGATACAGAATTTTAGTTGATAGGTTATGGCCACGGGGAATAAAAAAAGAAAATGCAGCTATTGACTTATGGCTAAAAGAAATTGCGCCGAGTAACTCTTTACGTAAGTGGTTTCATCATGATTTAGAAAAATGGCCCGAATTTCAAGAACGTTATGCTCAAGAATTAGCTCATGAAAAGAAACTAATCACAACCATTACTGAGAACGCAAAACATCATACGGTTACCTTACTCTACGCTGCTAAAGACAAAACACATAACAATGCTGCGGCCCTACTAAAAATCATTGGTGCGTGTTAACAATTCATGTTCACCGACTACGTAGGGATGAATGGTCAACATGCTTAATACATCGGAAAAATAAAGCAAGAGCAAATACTGTTTTAAAGTTGTATTTAAAATGAAACTTAAGTATCATTCAATGATTGCATACACTATTTATTTGGACCTGCTGAATCTGCTCAAATCATACACCGAGTCTCATTAATTTCCGAATTACTAAAATTTGGAATACTGAGTCAAAAAAAGGGTAGAAACATGATAAAACCGCTAGCCCGTGATATTATAGTTACCTTAATTATAAAACTTATCTTATTGATTTCCTTATGGATAATATGCTTCAAGAATGTGGAAAAATCGCATTTAAGCAATGAACAATGGTTGCTAGGAGTAGCCCAAGAAAAAGAATATCTTCATTCTAAACAAAAATGAATTAGGGAAATCCCCTCCAAAATAGGGGATTATAGTAACAAACAAAGTACATGACATGCGAGGTGTTCCATGATTCCTGGTAGTGAACTAGTCGATCTTTCGCGTTTACAGTTTGCCCTTACAGCGCTTTATCATTTTCTTTTTGTCCCGCTCACTTTAGGCCTATCCTTGCTTTTAGCAATTATGGAAACAATCTATGTCATGACGGGTCGTGATATCTGGAAGCAGATGGTCAAATACTGGGGCGTTCTCTTCGGGATTAATTTTGTTTTAGGTGTAGCAACCGGCCTAACTATGGAATTTCAATTTGGTACCAACTGGGCATATTACTCCCATTACGTAGGTGATGTGTTTGGAGCTCCCCTAGCTATTGAGGGGCTCATGGCCTTTTTTTTAGAAGCTACTTTTGTAGGTCTTTTTTTCTTCGGCTGGGATAGATTAAGTCGTTTAAAACATATGTTTTGTACGTGGCTATTGGCTTTAGGTACTAATCTTTCAGCATTATGGATTTTAATTGCTAATGGATGGATGCAAAATCCTGTTGGCGCTGAGTTTAATTTCCATACCATGCGCATGGAAGTTACTGACTTTGTGGCGGTTATGTTTAATCCAGTAGCTCAAGCAAAATTTGTCCATACCATTAGCGCAGGTTATGTTACCGGATCTATTTTTGTCTTATCTATTAGTGCTTATTTTTTATTACGCGGTAGAAATATTAATTTTGCGAAACGATCAATAACTGTAGCAGTAAGCTTTGGACTTGCTTCCGCTTTAGCGGTAGTGGTACTTGGTGATGAAAGTGGCTACCTCGATAATCAAAACCAAAAAATGAAATTTGCCGCTATGGAAGCAATGTGGCACACTGAAAAAACCCCTGCAGGTCTTACTGTTTTTGGTATTCCCAATGAAGAAACAATGACGACTGATTATGCTTTTAAAATTCCTTATGTATTAGGTTTAATTGCAACACGCACATTCACCCAACCCCTAGAAGGTATTTCCGAGTTAATTGAACAAGGAAAAGAACGAATCAAAGAGGGCATGCAGGCCTATGAAGCATTAACGAGGTTACAAAAGAATCCAAATGATGAACAAGCAAAAGCCGATTTTATGGTACACAGTAAATATTTAGGTTATGGTTTGTTATTAAAGAGATATACTGAAAAAGTAGTTGATGCGACTGCAGATCAAATTAATCAAGCAGCACATGACCTAAAACCCCGCGTTACTCCTTTATTTTTTGCATTCCGTATTATGGTCGCCTGTGGGTTTTTCTTCATTTTATTATTTGCAACTGGCTTTTACTTATCGATGAAACGCAAATTACATACCTCTCGTTGGTATTTGCGTGCTGCATTCTTCGCATTGCCCCTACCCTGGGTTGCTGCAGAACTCGGTTGGGTCGTTGCAGAGTATGGACGTCAACCGTGGGTAGTACAAGATATTTTACCCACTGCAATGGGTACTTCTAGTCTAAGCTCTGCTCAAGTACTCACATCAATCACTGGATTTATCCTCTTTTATACAATACTTGCCATAGTTGAACTCTACTTAATGGTTAAGTACATCCGTCTTGGCCCTGATAATATGGCTCACTAGGAGAGACTCATGATGCCTTTGGATTATGAAACATTACGAATTATATGGTGGGTACTACTCGGTGTATTATTGATTGGTTTTGCAATAATGGATGGTTTTGATTTAGGTGTAGCCATGTGGTTGCCTTGGCTTGCAAAAACCGACATGGAACGACGAGTATTGATTAATAGTATTGCACCCACCTGGGAAGGAAACCAAGTTTGGTTTATTTTAGGCGGAGGAGCAATTTTTGCGGCATGGCCAACTTTATACGCATTATCCTTCTCGGGCTTTTATTTCGCTATGCTTCTTGTGTTACTTGCCTTAATATTACGTCCCGTTGGATTTAAATATCGGTCAAAATTAACCAATACCCACTGGCGTTTGTTCTGGGATTATTCGTTGTTTGTTGGAGGAATTGTACCTGCACTTATCTTTGGTGTGGCAATAGGAAATGTCTTGCAAGGTGTTCCATTTTATTTTGATGATTATTTACGGCCCTTTTACACGGGTAATTTTTTTAGTTTGCTGAATCCTTTTGCCTTATTATGTGGCCTATTGTCTGTAGTGATGTTAGCCATGCACGGCGCTTTTTTTCTGAATTTAAAAACAGAGGGGCATTTACAACAACGAGCCATTAATGCTGGAAAAATAAGTGCTTTATTCACTCTTTTGCTCTTTATTAGTGGTGGCATTTGGCTTCATTATGGTATAGACGGTTATACCTTAAATAGTGCCTTAGCTCATGATGGCCCATCAAATCCCCATTATAAAGCAGTAATTCAACAAGCAGATGCTTGGTTTTCTAACTACCGCACTTTTCCTATCACTTTATTAGCTCCAGGGATAGGAATTAGTGCAGCATTGTTAGCGCTTATTACTTCAAAACATGCGAAAACTGCTTTTATTTGCAGCGCCCTTTCCGTAGCTGGCATCATTACTACTGTAGGAGTAAGTATGTTTCCCTTCATACTTCCTTCATCGACTTACCCAGAACAAAGTTTACTGGTCTGGGATAGTTCTTCAAGTCAATTCACCTTATTTATTATGCTAATTGCTACTGTTATTTTATTACCTATAGTATTGCTTTATACCGCTTGGGTTTACCGGGTATTGCGTGGAAAAATAACAGAAAAAACTATTATTAAAAACAAAGATACTGCTTATTAGGAGGTTTATTATGTGGTATTTTTCCTGGATTTTAGGCACAGGCTTGGCTTGCTGCTTCGCCATCTTAAATGCAATGTGGCTTGAATTAGAAGATTCTAATAACGAATCTTCTAATAAGGAACCAATATAGAATGAACATGCATGAAACCTAGGCCCATACTCTATATCTCAATCTGTTCGGACTTAGGAAGCCATTAGTGCTTGCATTAATGGCACTAAGTTAAGCATTTTTTTGACGAAATTCTTCCCATCTCGACTTCCCGCGGCTTATCCACGACAAGTAGGCAGGACCTTAACTTAGTGCCATTAGTGCTTACAGAACTATAATCCCACCCAGCGGATGAATTCATTGCTTGCATTTAAACTAACCGCAGATTTTCCTTCAAAATAAATAGTGTAATGGGTTGCAGAACCATTTTCTCGAGCAAAGTCGCCGTTGATTTTCACTTCTTTTATTTTGCCTAAATTAACAATCTGCATTTGAGTTTCATAATAACCACCACGCACTACCTTAAGAACTGGGATTACAAAATAAATATGATTGAATACATTCTCTTGACCAGGAGATCCTGCATTGCTATTCGCTAAATAACTCAGTTCTGAGGTACTCAACGCCACATACTCCTCATGATTGATTTGGCGCCGTAGCATACGTGTTAAAGGGGCTGATGTATGAAATATCCGTGTATAATCATCAGCAGAAATGACCACCACGGGTTTACTTTCCGCATACTTGCTTCCTTTATAACCGCTACCCACAAATAAAATCGCATCCCGATGATCATCAGGAGCAGAATCGGGTATTTGCACTGTCTGTGCATGTTCGTATTGAGGTAAGGAGGATTTATCACAATTTAAAAACTTTGATTGAGCAAACCATCTATCACTAGGATAATAAATAACCAATAAAGATTTATCTTTTATGGTATTAATAATTGCTTGGGAATTTTCCAAAGGAAGTGCTGGACACCCCCAACTACGTCCTGGTCTACCGTATTTTTTAATAAAGCGTTCCTCAACATACCATCCGGAATGCATTACTACCGCGCGGTTAGAAGCATTATCATTAAAACTTCTATCTAAACCATCTAAACGTAACGAAAGTCCATCTCGACCATAATAGGCCTGCTGCGTTTGATAAACACCGATACTGCTTGCTTTGCTGTTAAATTTATTGGAAAAATAATTGGTCATTAAAGAGCCCGATTTAATACCATGTGATACATAAGTATAAAACAACAGTTTTCTTGCTTTTAAATCAAACACCCATAACCGTTTCTCATTTGAAGGAAGAGAATAATCAATAATCGTTAAAATATTATTATGATCCACATTATATCGATCCACACACCTTAAAGTGGTAATTACTTTATTAATCACTAAAGGATTTAAATTAGGAGCTTCACGATCCAACATCAGCTTGATGTCGTTTAAGAACAGCTCATTGATTTGGATTGGACCAGGAAAGGGTATCGCTTCATTGATAATATTATCCAGAACTGATTGTGTTTGGGGAAACCTCAAAGGCAGTTGCGGCAAATAATTTGTTGTTACTGCTAAAACGAATAGCAGAATAGAGCCCATGATTTGTCCTTCTTATAGTTATTCAAATCCCATACGTTTACTATAGCTCAAAAACATAATTACGACTGACTAATGAATACCTTAAAAAACTAAAGAGGGAAAACCACAACAAGTTAATGTCTATTTCGGCTAAGAAACCATAAGAGAACATTTTATACTCGGGGATCAAACGGTGTGGAGCTATTATATTAGGTTCTTGCAACGCTGGATATCGCGCATACAGCGCGACATGAGATAGTAAGAGCCAATTGTCCATAGACCTGCATCAAATGCAAATTTAGCTCATGAATTCTATTTTTTACATAGAATGAGTTGCAGTTGTATTTTCGTGCTTAGGAGTAGTGTCTGTCCTATAGCAAATACTGGTTACAGCATTTGTTAGATGTAGAAGGGCATCTGCGACATTAACCATCACTGGCCGAGAAGAACCACCTGAGGCAACCCATCCGTAAATTGCGCCTAAACTTGAAAAATTAAGTGCAGCATTTCCAATACTTGTTAATGCATTATCATTGCCTTGGAAGGTAATCATATTCAATGCATGCATTGCTATTTCAAAACCATTTTCCCAAGCAGTCTCTGGATTGTTAATCATCTCATATGCTGCTAACACTAGGACAAGACCATTGGCCACTTGCATTGTAGCTCGCCATCTATTTTCTTGATTAAAAAAACCTAACATGCAAATCCTCCTTAATAACGTTAAGTTGATCGAACTTTAAACATATAGGTTATAAAAATCAAGCCTTTTTATAATGAAAGAGAATTATTTTTTATTTAGGAACTTAAAAATTAGGGCTTATATGAGGTATAATTGCACTGTATCAATTTTATGGGGTCTTTTAGCCCCATAGCCCCTAGTTACGCATTGGGTTAAAACTCTTTTCTAATTCAAAATCATCTTTTCTCTCAGCCACCATTTCATTAAAAGCGTTTACTGAAGAAGTATCGAGATGCAATAATCGAGTCATAACTCCTTGGCCAGTGGCAAGTACTTTATATTCTTTGCTATTTTTTATCTTTTCCACAACTTGATCAATATTGTCTGCGGTAGCATTTTCTAGTTGCCCCTTAAAATCATGAAGAATTTTGCTTTTTAGTAAATCACCTTTCAAATCCTTAAAGTTTTGCAAGTCCTTTGGACTTGCTTCAAAGGCATGAAATCTATTTTTGCGTGCATCATCTACTTCATGTTTATAATGAATACTCATTTGGGGTTGAAATTGTAGTGTTACTAATTCAGCAACAATTTCATTCTGAGGTGAGACATTACCTAATTGAGCTAAAGGATTCAACTCTTTGGGAATTTCAAATACATTTGGACCTAACATGATGCCCAAATTTGATGCATCCATCAGCGTTTGAGCCTTTTCTGATACATTATTTAATAATTTAAATAAATGGCAAGCAATGTTTCGATTCATTGCATCCATTTCTAACTTGCTAATTGCATCCTTAAATTCTTTGTCTCCTGTTTCTTTGGCCTTTTTTAAAGTGTTAAATTGAGCATAACTAAATAGAGGAGCATCTTCGTTTTGTAATTCACGCAGGACTCGCTTAAGTAAGGCAGCACGTTGTATCTGTTGTAACGGTTCAAAATTTAATGCACCGTTTTGAATTTCATCCATTTTCGTATCAATTAATGCTTTTTCTGGGGATATTCTAAACAGACCTTCTGGAGCAGATTTATCTAATTCACTATTGATTAATATCATTAACTTAAGAGCTGCATTCTGTAGCCGTTCAATCTTCAACTGTTTTGCATCTGGTTTAGGCATGATTCTATCCATTAATTAACACTTTATATGATTAAATTATGACCAAACCAAATTACGTGCGTCTTAAACAGCACATGCGATTTGCGTATAGTTTATACAGTTTCTTTATATCGTAACTACCCACGTCATCCCGAGCGCAGCGAGGGATCTCCCTGCAGTAGCACATACTAAAATACTGGAAAAAACACTTGAAAAATTATGTGGTTATGATCAAATAGCGCAACTTCTCAATAAGTTGTGGCAATGCGTCATTCCGGACACATAGTCCAACAGAATTAAGGAATAGTACATGCGCTCGGGATGACATGGGGAGTTACTTGATATCTAAGATTGGATTATCTGAATCTTTACCCAGCAATAGCCCACAAATTACAGCTGTAGTACTAGGGCGTGTAAACACGCCCTATTTTTTAATAAAAAACTGAAATTCTTAAAGAGTTTTTGCAACAGAACTTAAAAGTTCGGCTAAATCATTACGAATGGCTAAAGATAATTCTTGTCGCGAGTAATGGGATACTGAAGCATGAGATTTACTAAAAAACGAAGATTTTTCTTTAGGTTTGCTTTTATCCTTCACAACATCCTCTAAAAGAGTATGCAACGATTTAAAAGAACATTCGCATAAAGCACTTTCCTGAAAGGCTTTAAGAATGGGTTCTAATTCATCCTGTAACGTCAATGTAACATTTTTTGGGAAAAAAACATGGCTACTTATCAACTTATCTAAGATTTTGATTAAATAATCAGTCTTATCATTTAAATCTTCGATACTATCGAATGTATTTTTATAAAGTTCTTTCTTATTGGTTAAAACCTTATAATCATATTGGCCTGTCAATTCTCTATCAGGAGCAGAATAGGGAAAAGAAGTAGTTATTGAGGGTGAAGGTGCATCGTTTAAATAAATTGAAACACTATTTTTTATCCTGCCTTGTAGTCCTAGATCATAGAGTTGATCTTTTGAGCTTAAGGGCACAACATGAGCTCCTCCCCCTATAAATATAGGAAGAGTATCTTTACTGCAAAAACTGTTAATAAGTTTAGAAAATTCCTTATTAGTAACAATAATACGATCTGGACTTTTTTGATACGCTTCCATTTTTCGTATGATTTTTTGGGTTATTTCTTTGCTTTTATAAGTGCTAAAAGGATTAGATTTTTTATTTTCTGCGCCTAATACAATTACGCCCACAGAAAAAGAGGCATAAAGCAACTCGTAGGTATCTATTGATTTTTCCTTTAAAAAGGAAGCTTTTTTCAGAGGATCTACATCCCCTTTAATCGCACTTTTTAATGAGCATTTTAAGGTGGAATTTTCGGATTGATTTAAATTCTCACTGATAATGATGATGCGCCGCGGTGAATTTGCAAGCAAATCTAAATTAGAAATAATAGCATCGACAGTAGGGCTGAAATCATGGGTTTCACCAATTAAAATACTTGAAACCGAGCTATCCCTTATTAGTGAACGTAACAATGCTCGAAATGATGAATGGGTATTTTCTATTAGATCCTTAGCGTCCGACGAAGATAACATTTCATACTAATTTTTTATTCATGATGACTAAATATACATCATATTATCTTCGAAGGCAAAATTTTACACACGGTTACGTCCCCATGCTCCGTTTTCGAAAGAATGTCGTACTCAGCGAAGGCTGAAGGGCTAAAATAACTTGTCAAACAGAAGAAGCTTCTCTCTAAGAAAACGTCATAACAACATCTTTAGTGCTTTGTTCTTCCTCTAAATGTTCTTTAACGGTTGTTTTTTTAGTAAATAAGTCGGACAAACTGTCCATGAGTAAACGCACATTCTGTTGATTAGGAACGACATCATTTTTCTTTTCCCGGTTTATGTCTCGATCTTCTGCTTTAAGGCGTCTCTTAATATGATTTTTAATCTTTTCATCGAAATGAGGATTTTGCTCCATTTGCAGCAGTTCCTTATCAATTGAGTTTTGGTACTCTGCTGCAAGTTTATTGACTTGCTTTTTCAAAGTAGAGGCTTCATCAATCATTTGCACCTTTTCTGTTTTAAAAAATGAACAGAATCGTGATAGAAAATTGCATATTTTAACCAAAATAGTATCATGTAAACGAATGAATTCTTTTAATGTTTCTCTCTTACTCTTAAGATCATTAAGAACATGTAAATTCTCTTTTATATGAACCACTAATTTATTGCTTGCTTGCACCGCTTCCTTCAGCGCATCGTTTGCTTTTTGTAAAACAGCGAGCTGCTCTGAACTCTCACGAGCAATTAACTGCTTCATCTTTTCATCTTGATTAAAAAATCGATTATATATTGCAGTAATTTGATTTTCTTTTTTCTCTAGTTGTTTTTTCAAATCAGATAAACAAATTTGTGCAAGCTCTTTTAATTTAACCTTACAATCGCTATCTAAAGTAGCAGGAAAAGTAGATGAAAATACATCCTGGACTATTTGTGGTGTCGCCGTTCGGTAAGCAACAGTGAGCGGTGAAGCTATCCACGAAAGCCCATTGATGACTCCAGAAGATAAATCAGGGGATTCAATCGCTTTCTCTAATTGCTCTGTTTTTTCAAGTAATTGTAATTTTACAACTCCTTCGGTATTCTCTAAAAGAGTTTGATACAATTGCTCATGACTTTTTATAAAATCAAAAAAATATTTTCTTCCAGTAATTTTCCGATCATTATCTTGTGCAGCTGCAATTAACTTATTGATGTTTTCGATTTTTGCTTCGATTTCAGCCTTTTTCTTTCTCTGTTCAATTAAATTTCCAATCCCTGAGGAAACCCTCTCTATATCTGCTTCAAACTCAGCAAAACTTGCCAAAATATCTCGTTTTATTGGTTTTGTTCCTATAGAGTGCGAAACTCCTGTTTGCAAACGCTCATGAAGCAAGGGAGTGTAACTCACTATTTTAAAATAGCGCTTATTTAAAAGAAATTTAATCGATTTTAATGGATCATCATCCTTATCTGATTCTATTTCTGTTTCCATTTGTTCTAATTGATGCTCTTTTTCTTCAATCTTTTGTAAGAAATAGGCGATCTTGAGCTTCATTTGTTCCACGTTAATAATAAGAGATGCCACCATTTGCATCGACCAATCAAGCTCGTTCAAGGACAGTCTTAGAATATGGAACAACATATAAGAAGAAAAAATAAAGGTTTTATACTGTTTTTTATCTGTAAAGGGTATGCTCTCTATAGCGATTAATTGTTCAATAGTGTCAATTAATAAAGCAATATTTTTCGCGGTATCGTTTTTCCAATTATCATACAACTGAGTCAATGTAGTACTTAAATGAATAAGTAATTCTTTTTCTTGAGTTGCAGTTTCTGGTAATTGTACGATTGCTTCATCTATAAATAATTTAGTAAAGACTGCCGTGGCCCAAGAGCGAGAATTATCCTGATCAAAATCTTTAAATTTAGTTTCAGCCTCAGCCTTAATTACTTCCAGATTATCTGCAGAATTCACGCACTCATTAATGAGTAGTGCTACCTCCAAAATATGAAGTTCATCATCCGATTTACTGCCACGCCATTGCTGAAAACGTTCCCTTTTACTTAGCATATTAACTCAACTCACTGGTTGATTGACCTATCCCTTAGATTAGATAATCTCTTATTATATAGGAATTGCATTAAAGAGCCAGATGCATCAACTATCAAGATCACTTGCTTTACGATTCACACTTTCAAGGCGAGTATTTTCTTCAATAAGTTGATTTATTAATACATTTCCATACCCTATCCATGAATTTTTTTTAATGGTTGTTCCAGGTCCAACAACAGTAGACACACCAATAAAAGCATTATCTTCAATGACAACAGGAGATAATAGAAGTAAACCGCCAATATCGGAATGACAACTTATTGACACCTGACTTGCCAGAGTGACATTTTTTCCGATGCTAATCAATGGGCAATCAACAAAATCGATATCAAACGAATTCATAATTTGAAATGAAACCTTAGCACCCAGTGCACGCCAATAAAAAAACTTAATGCAATGAAATGACTGGAATAAAGGATTGAGTCCCCAAATTTTAGCAGAGCGAGACAAGGCAAAATGACAAAACCAGGCAAGCATCATTTTACTAAGCTCACGCTTATATCGCCCGGGTTTTAGAGTAGGTAAACAAACCCTAATCGCTGCGACAATAATAATAAATGAAGCAAAAAAGACAAATGGCGCTAAAGGTAAGACTATCCAGGTATGTGCATAACCATGATAAATAAATAATCCAGTTAAACTAAATGCAGCAACACCAGGCATCAAACTCAACACAATAGAGATTAAATCACTCACTATTAAAAGAGGTAGCGTTAATTCTGTTTTACGAGGTGCTTTTTTAGTTTTTTTCTCAACCATAATAGTTACCTTTAATTAAATAGGACAGGTTAAAACTTCGGATCATATCTCGCGAATAACGTGTTGAGAAATTAACCTAGGTTTTGTTTGCGCATGATTATCGGCCAATAATTGCTTGAGTGGCAATTTCAACCAAACCATAGGGATGACTTCATGAACAACAACGCTATGTGCATAAGGCTCATTAACCTGCATCAATCCTTCATGCAATTTGATTAATACAGAATCGGGTATGTCCACTGTATCATCAGTCACTAAAACGATCCTATTTCCCAGAAGATTACGCGCAAAATACCAATGGGGAGCCATGTCAAAAGAGACATCGTCCAGCACTTTCAGTAATTCTGGTCCTGTAATGGAACAACTTTCCAATTTGAGCATTTGTGTTTTATAGCAAAACTCAAGTCTAGGCGCTTTATTTAAAAAACCGGTGCATTTTAATACATCTTTTAATTGATAACGAACAAATCCCATCGCGGTGGTTAAAAAAATCTCATAATTAGTTCCGGGTTTTAATTCCCAAGATTGCAAGAGGTTGTTCTGATTAATCTCTTTACCTTCCTCAATAAACTCAACAATATGCGCCCCAGGATGTAAAATCCCTCCAAGTTGATTATCTATAGGAACAGTAAGCCATCCTTCAGTGGCTGAAAAAGTTCCGTCAACCAAGCGTACTCCATCTCCTAACCGTTGTTGCAATTGCTGACCAGGGTATTCACAAAGCCCAGAAGCCCAACATCCTGCAAAATTTATTGAAGGCCAAAATTCTTTAAAAGTACTTGGAGAAGTTTGTGCCAGTTGACGCAAATGCTGCTTTCGTTTATTACTGATATGAATCGGCGGTAAAAAATCAGGAACCGTTTTTTCACCGAATAGATAGGGTAAAAAGTGTTTAAAGTTGTTCACACAGCGCTCAAAAAGAGCTTCAATCACCATAGGTGTAACCGCAAAAAATGCACTAAGATCATAGGCTAATGCATATAAACCCGACCATTGTTCATAAACTTCGGCATTATCAAATACCTCATCAGGCATCGCATAAAAACGCTTAATAAAGAAAGGCAAATGGCGATAATTAAAATTACTAATCCAACCTGAAGGAACACCTGCTGGTGAGTTCTTATGAGCATCTACTGCAACGAGATAGAGAATTTTTTCTTTAAAAAAACCAGGAAATCGTTGCGTTAATGAATAGATATAAGGAGCCATGGTGCGCTGAAATTGCTTCTGAAAAGAAGTGGTGATTGGGAAAAACTTTCTGACGCCAGAAGTACCGGAAGTTTCTGACCAAAATATTATTTTCTCTCCATTAAAGGGCTGAATAAGGCTTTGTTGTGCTGCTAATAGCTCTTCTTGATAATCTTCATAAACGGTAATCGGAAAATCATCTAAATGAACATTCTGTCTGTGATGTAATAAAGATTGCCAATAAGGTGATTGTTGCAATAAAGGCACCGTTTCTTGCATCCATAATCGTTTCCGAGCATGTTCGGGATGCTTGGTGTCCTCAATAAAAGCTTGATACTTTTTTTGAGTCATCGCAGCGATTAACATTCTTTTCCAGTTCATACTCAAGACTCCACCAATTATATATTAATCGGGTATTTGTGTAGGCAGCACCGAGAATAACTTACTCTGTCGATAAAAAATAGATAATTTTTTTGCCATAGATTCTTGTAGCTTCGTGTCTATATTGGAATTTGCATGTAATTTACTAAG
The DNA here is from genome assembly GCF_001467695.1 of Legionella gratiana. GTDB lineage: Bacteria > Pseudomonadota > Gammaproteobacteria > Legionellales > Legionellaceae > Legionella > Legionella gratiana. The sequence goes on along the minus strand of NZ_LNYE01000023.1, from coordinate 36,986 downwards.
AATTAACTGAATTGCCAATTGAATCCAATCTAAATCAAGATGCTCTTTACAGAGTATCTTTTGATTAAAATGCCAAAAGTGCAAACAGCAACTAGCGGCAAAAACCCAACAATAGTGTTCTGCCAAACGAAAAGCAATCAAACTACGTGGTTCCAACTGCTTTTGTTTTTGTAAATGCATTATCTGTTGATCAAGTCTATCAATTTCATGACGAATAGCAATGATTAGAGGGTCAATTTGCTCCGATTTCAATATACTTAACCCAGCCAAAATATTATCCTCTTCATGCAGAGAAAGACTTAAATCAGTGATGTTAAATAGGGGGCAACTCTTTTTAAGATCAAAAATATCTTCCAGTTGCATGAGTTGATTTGATGGACAAGATCCTCGCAATCGAGCCTGAGATAATAAATTGGCTGCAATTAAAGACAAATTAACCTGACTACTTCCATCAAATAATCCAACTACTTTAATGTCACGCCTTATTTTCTGAAACATAGCCCATTCGGTGGTACGCAAATAAGCACGGGCACCCAACACTAAGCCACACTCTTCAACGATATCTTCAGTCATTTTGGGAATGAGAAATTTTATGATTGCCGACCAGAAAGAGAGCTTTTGCGGCATCACTGAGCCAGCACGCGCTATAACTAACCCCATACAATCAGCAATAAGTAATTGAGTAAACTGCTCACCCAACCGATGTTTCACTACAGGAATTTCATAAGCAGGCTTATTGTATAAATGTCTCTTAAGACTAAAAGCAAGTGTCAAACGCAAAGCTGTGTCTGCAGCTCCTGTAGAAAAAGAAGCACATAATGTTCTTGAAACTTGTAATATTTTATAGGTGATTTCTAAACCTTGTTTTTCGTTACCCACCAACGCATCTTGAGACAAAAAAACGTTATCTAAAGAAAAACCACTAATGTCTAATCCTCTTACCCCTAAAGTGGGTAACTTAGATGTGGGGGTAAATCCAGATGCCACTGCAGACTTATCTAAAAGAAATACTGAAAAACCTAATGGGCCACCTCTATCATGGGTGCGACAAAGAATACTGGCAGCATGACCCTGAGTAGCAAAATTGACACACCATTTTTTTCCTGATAATTGCCATCCATCGTGGTGGACTTTAGCGACCACCTCATTAGCCATAATATCTGAACCATGCTCCTCCTCAGTTAAAGCAAAAGCCACAATGTCACCACGTCGAAAAAGCGCAACTATTTTCTGTTGTTGCTTTATAGTTCCAGCCAACCAAAGAGGTAAGGCACCTAAAAAAGACAAATTTACAGCAATCGCAGTAGTCAGATCTCGCCTACTAATTGATTTAATCAAAGCATAAATAGAATCGAGTGAATCCAGCTTTCCACCTAGTTGTTGGGGAATTAAATAGTCCATAAACTTCCATTGCTGAATGAATTTAATTTGTGGCCAAGCAAGTAACTCTTGCTCATCATAGTCTAAGCTTTGTTTAAAATTAACTGGAGTTTCTTGAGTTTCGGGATTACCTAAATAAGATTCGAAAGAGCGACTTAATCGCATTAAACTAGTGTACGAAGGCATTATGATCCTTAAATAACATGAGCTCGATACTACACAATTGAATGTCTTGCCTCTCCCAAATGATCCATCTTTCGATATAAATATTCTAAATGCTGCGCCAAACGTCCACGCACCTGATTTGGAGTAATAATTTCATCGATTAATCCAGAAGAAAAAGCATCCATTAAGGAGGAGTTAAGAGGTAAAGTTTCAGAGGCTTGGACTTGCTCATCAGCTGATACTTGACCATCTGTATGCTGAATTTTTTTGGTCGTTTCTTTACTCATTACTCCCAAATTTGCAGTTTCTAAAGCTAAAACCAGATCCCCGTTCTGGGAAGCGGTTTGCATCATTAAAAATGCTGCGGCTCCATAACACTTACGCACAACGACACTCATCCTAGGTACTCGAGTTTGCATTGCTGTACATAATCGAGCTCCATGCAGCAGTAAACCCTTTTGCTCTTCACGCTTTCCCGGCATAAATCCAGGAACATCGATTAAAGTAAGCACAGGAATACCGTATGCATCACAGATACGAATAAATTTGGCTGCCTTTTGTGCTGCATCGGAATCAATCGCACCACTAAAGCGAATACTTTGATTCGCAACAATACCTACTGCATATCCATGAATATGTACAAAAGCGCAAATCATCGCTTGGCCATAAGTGCTTTTGTAGTGCCAAACATCAGAGTTATCCACTATAGCTTGAATTAATTCATGCATATTAAAAGGCACTCTAGGATCGGCTGGAATTGCAGGCATCGAATGTAGCGGTTCAAGAACGGCGTGGATAGGTGGATACTCACGATTATGTGAAGGAAAAAAATCGAGCATCATTTTCACATGATTAATTTGCTTCACCAAGCTGTCATCCACAAAATCAGCCAGGCCAGTAGTACTCGCATGCATTGCTGTACCACCTAATTCACTCATACTCACCTTTTCACCAATTGCTTGCTGCACAACCATAGGGCTGGTTACCATCAAGTAACTGCGATGCTTGTTAAAAAAAAGCAAATCCATTAATACTGCCGAATAAGCAGGTGCTCCAAGTGTTGGCGCAACAAGAATAGCGAATTGCGGAACAAGCCCTGATAAATTAATATTCCGTGCAATAACTTGAGTGTATCCATCACCACTTAATAAATTTTCCTCTAAAGAAATACCTGGTGAAGCAAGAAATGCAACGATAGGAATTCGTAACTCTTTAGCCCTATCCATTAAGCGTATAATTTTTCGGGCACCTTGGTTGGTAATATAACCGCGATTGACTGAATTATTATGAGCATAAACTGCCACAGGTCGTTGATTCACTTTAGCTAAACCTGTAATTACTTCAGCACCATACTGTACCTGTAATTGATTATCGGGCGCATAATCCGCAAACAATGGAAGAAAACTCTGCTCATCAATTAGGCTTTCTATCCATTTCATTGCAGTTCTATCAGCAGACAGTGAGGTCATTTTTTATTCATTCAAATAAGCTATTATAAAATATACACCTCGTAATTATTTGGGTCAATTTAAAAAAACAGCTATAATTGAAACACATAAGTTCTTACTCGTTGTAAGAAGAGAAAATAATAAAGGTAAATTATGGTTATTTTACAACCCAGTATTCGTTTTGATATTACTGCCACATCTCGAGTTTTACCTAGTTCACCACCGATATCTAACCTTGAAATTTTACAAAACTTCCCAAGAACATCCGATAAATCGTTATCTTTTTTAGAAAAGTTTGCCCAAAAGATTGGAGAAGAATTTGGTTTTTATTCTCGTTATTGGTGTCATAAACCTTGGGAAGCTATGGACAAGTCCAGAGAATTAACTGCGGAGTCGCTAGCTACTTTGGCCGTACAAAAGCTACTTACAGATAATAGGTCTCCAATACATGCCTTTTTACTGGGATCTACCACGAATAAACGGTTCACTGGATCACAGGCTGCTGCTGTCTTGGGACATTTGGGGATCGAGGCTCCTGCTTATGATTTAAAAACTGGATGTTCCACTTCATTATCTACTTTGCATCTTGCCTACGCCTTAATGGCTCTTGGTTATAAGAATATCTTGGTCAGCTGCGCTGAAACATTATCCAAAGTCATCGATCCTGAAAATGAAAAAACATGGATTGGATTGGCTGACGGTGCTGCGGCCCTACTTCTGGAAAAGAATGAATTAGGCGCATTTTCCGTTGAAAAAACCTTTTTTTCTACCGATGGAAAATATGTTGACGCGTTTACAACCCAAGGTGTTTTTCCACCCACAAAAGAACAATTAGATACGGTAGGTTACCATCTGATCGGCGATGAAACACTCATGAAAGAACTCGCCTACAATAAGTACAAACATATGTTAACTCATTTGTTACCCACAGAAGAAGAGAGAAAAGCCATCACCTGGGTAATTCCTCATCAAGTAAATCGTAAATTAATTACTCAAATTCTTCAAGAGCACTACATGCTTAACAAAGCAATTATATGGGATGCAGACTCCATTGGTAATATTGGCGGTGCATCCATTCTCTACTCTTTAGCAAGAGCAGTAAAAGAAAAAATTTTTGACAGGCCTGGAAAGATACTCCTAATGAGTGTAGGTGGAGGACTTTCTTATGCGGGACAAATTTTGCACTATCACACCAATTAAGGATAGAGATGAATAAAGAAATAATCCATTGTCCATCTCTGGTTGATGTTGTCCGACTTAGGACCCAAAATACCCCAAACCAAGTAAGTTGTACTTTTATTAATAGAAATTTAGAAGAGAAAATGACTTACTCTGATCTGGATCAACATGCTCGAGCAATTGCTGCAGAATTACAAATACGTGGAGCACAACCAGGCGATAGGATTCTGTTATTATTTTCTCCCGGACTGCCGTTTATTCAAGCTTTTTTTGGCTGCCTTTATGCAGGATGTATCGCTGTACCTATTCATCCTCCTGCTCAAAAAAAACTACTCGAAAAAGCGCATCGAATTATAAGTAATGCAAAACCAACATGTGCAATTATGACTTCCGATCATGTGAATAAATTTAGTGATTCTGGTCCAGAGGAAGTGCCTCATATTGACCAAATACCATGTATTACCATCGATGAAATAACATTAGCTCAAAGCACTGAATGGCAACCCCCTAATATCAGTAGAAATACCATTGCCTTTCTCCAATATACTTCGGGATCCACCATGCATCCTAAAGGAGTCATAGTCAGTCATAATAATTTGCTCGATAATTCACATAAAATATATCAAGCTTATGCCATGAATGATGAAACAATTTTTTTTAGCTGGCTTCCTCCTCATCATGATATGGGATTAATTGGCTGTATACTGACGCCTATTTATGGAGGTTTTCCAGTGTTTATGATGTCTCCATTCTCTTTTTTACAAAATCCTCTGTCATGGTTGCAAAATATTAGCAAATACAAAGCAACGATTAGTGGTAGCCCTAATTTTGCTTATGATTATTGTGTCAAACGAATTAAAGAAGAAAAAAAACAAGGTTTAGACTTAAGCTCATGGGGTATTGCATTTAATGGAGCAGAACCCATTCGTAAAGAGACTCTGGAACATTTTTATCAAGCATTTAAAGATTATGGATTTAATAAAAATGCCTTTTATCCCTGTTATGGTTTGGCAGAAGCTACTTTATTTGTAACCGGCCACACTCCTTTTACTCCCTACCGCACGCTTACTTTGGCAAAAGAACACTACCAAGATCACCGCGTAGACTTTGCTGAAGAAGGAAGTCCTCAGAGTCATAGTTTGGTCGGTTGTGGCAAATTGATACAAACAGTAAAAATTGTTGATCCCGACACCTTAACCCTCTGCACTCATGATCAAGTAGGTGAAATTTGGGTACATAGTGACAGCGTCGCTCATGGTTACTGGGAGCAAGAAAAGGAAACGAAACATGCATTTCATGGAAAAATTAAGGGTGATTCCACGCATCAAGAATACTTAAGAACAGGCGATTTAGGCTTCATCCATGAAGAAGAACTATACGTTACTGGTCGTATTAAAGATTTAATTATTCTCTATGGAAAAAACCATTACCCGCAAGATATCGAATACTGTATTTTACACAATCCAGTACATAAGCTCCTAGGCAAGTGTGCTGCTTTTGTAGTACAAACAGATCATGAATATGAACTTACTGTAATGTGTGAAGTAAAAAACCGCTTTATGGAGGCTGAAGAACAAGAATCGTTATTCAATACTATTTTTGAACTGGTTTATCAAACCCATCAACTCGAAATTCATCACCTAGTCCTTATTCCACTCAAAACCATGCCTCATACAACAAGTGGTAAAATTCGTCGAAATTTTTGCCGTCAGCACTTATTGGATAGTACACTTCCTGTAGTAGCCACCTGGAAATTAAATAAGGTTGGGAGATAAGGCATGCAATTTTTGGCTCAACACGCCCCTAAAAAAATCGCGCTAAGCTGCGACGATCAAAATTTAAATTTTGCTGAATTAGCAGCAAAAATACACAATATGTCTTTGCAATTGAAAAAACTACCTCCAGGAGTACTGGTTTTACAAGCAAAAACTCATCCTTTATTTATCATTCAATTATTAGCTGCTTTAAACATTAGAAAACCCGTTGCTCTCCTTTCTCAACAAGAGTCTGATCTGCAAAAACGAACTATTTTAAGCACCAATATGACTATTAATGAGGATGGTGAACTTATAGAGCTGCAAGAAAATCATAATCAGCATCACCCAGAATTAGCTCTGGTACTTTTTACCTCAGGAAGTACAGGACAAACGAAAGCAGTTCAACTTTCTTTAAACAATATTGTTACTAATTGTCATGCCGTGATCAAAGCATTGGAGTTTTCCAGAATAAGTAATCAACTCTTATTTTTACCTTTATCGTACTCTTTTGGCTTACTTGGTCAACTACTCCCTGGATTAATTGCTGGATTAAACACAAAATTGATAACCCAATTTACTGATATTAAAAGCTTTTTGGAAACCGGGGCGGTTCCACAAATGTGGAGCGGTGTACCTTCGCATTGGGTCGCTATGACTAAAATGGCTACACTCTATCCCGATAGTGCAGCAAAAATAAAGGCAATAGTCTCCGCTGGAGCCCCTTTGGCCATACATCTACGCGAGCATCTTATCCAAACTTTTCCCAATGCTCTAATTTATAACAATTACGGTTTAACCGAAGCTTCTCCACGAGTTTTAACTTACTCCAGCAGCGATCCGTTATTTCTAGACGATTATGCAGGGTATCCAGTAGGTGATTGGCAAGTACGCTTGTCGGAGGAGAATGAATTGCTCATCCAAGGTAGCCAGCTTATGCTCGGTTATCTCGGTGAAGAACAATCATCAAAGATCAAAAATGGTTGGTTTTACACAGGCGACTTAGCGGCGATACTTCCTACAGGCCTGGTGAGCATTAAAGGCCGTTTGGATCACATAGTCAATATAGGTGGTGAAAAAATCAATCTGATTGATATTGAGCATAAAATTTGTCAATTTGAAGGAATTAAAGAAGTAATTGTCCTCCCCCTAGCTGATGAGCTTTATGGTGTTCGTTTGCTTGCCTGCTTGGAGCGGGGTATGTTCCACACAAACACTACGGAACAAATGCTTACTGAGCAATTAAAACACCATTTTTTGCCGAAAAAGCTTCCTATTAGTGTGCAATTATTAGAAGAGCTACCCCGTAATCAACATGGAAAGCTTGATAGAAAAGCACTACTCTTAAGTATTCATAAGGAATAAATACATGCATGCCCAACGAATTCGCAACGCCTTAGGAAGAATTGGTATAACCAATCTCCCAGAAGACACCCACTCTAAATTAGAACAAGGTGGACTCGATAGTTTGATGTTAGCCTTATTAATCATTGAATTGGAGCGTGAATTCAAGATTAAGATTCCGGTGACGCCTTTAGTGAAAGAACATTATGAGTCCATAGACAGTATCGCCAAACATTTAATCGACCTGGGGGTCCAATGAATCTTTTAATCACGGGGGGATCATCAGATATTGCGCAAGCTATTGCCAAACGACGTCTGCAACTTGGTGATAAAATCATTATCACCAGTTCCAATCAAGAAAGTTTGAATAAAACATTAGTGCACTATACACAACAAGGTCTCGATATTCAGGGTTTCGTATATAATTTTTCCAATCCAGAAGCCAGCCAAGATGCCTTACACAATCTCCTGCAAGAACCCTTAGACGGCATTATCTTTAATGCATTTACGCGTGTAAGTCAGCTGCGCAAATTACACGCTTTATCGTATCCTTCATTGCGTACCTACATTGATGACAATTTGCATGGAAATGTTTGGTTGATTCATCAGCTGTTGCCCTCCTTATTAGCAAATAAGTTTGGACGACTTGTCTTAATTTCCAGTCTTTCTGCCATCACAGGAACCAGTCGTTATGGTGCATACTGCGCGGTTAAAGCCGCGTTAGAAGGATTATTTTTAAATTTGGCAGTAGATTATAGTGCTCAAAACATTTTATCCAATATTGTGCGTGTTGGATTGATTAAAACATCGAGAACAGAGCAATTCTGGAAAAGAGCTGCTTACCAAGAAAAAATGGCTCAAATTATTCCTCAAGGGATGATGGGAGAAACAGCGCAAGTTGCTGAAGCCCTAGATCCTTTATTATCCAAAACTTCATTTATGACAGGCTCTGTGGTCACAGTAAGTGGTGGTTTGCCGCTCATGCGATCAGAAGGAATATTATCATCATGAATTTATTACGTGCAGAAAAAAACATTTATCTTAAAGGCCCCTTCACGGCATTACCGGAAAAGATAATGAGTAACCAAGATGTACTCAATTGGATGAATAGTACTCAAAGTCCCACTCTGATCAGTTTCTCAACGGGAATCAGAAACAGGCACTGGGTCAATGCAGATCAAGCATGTAGCGATTTGGCTGTACTTGCAGCCGAAAAATTGTTTGCAGCAAAACCTAGCGAAAGAGATAAAATCAACCAAATCATACTAGCTACGATTTCAGGAGACTATCTTGCCCCACCCACGAGCCCTCTCGTGCAATACCGTCTTGGATTGCAAAATATTGGTGCTTTCGATATAGGCGCTGCTTGTGCTGGATTTGTAGTGGGTTTGCATACTAGTGCAGCCATTACGCAGGCAAGCATGGGAAGCATTTTATTAATCGCCAGTGAAATCCGTTCTAAATTTTTAAATAAAAATAATTTTGCAACCAGTGTCCTTTTTGGTGATGGAGCTGCCGCTTGCATCATTTCTACGAATAAAGAGAATGCAGAGTTTCGTTTTATTGCCTCAGCTTTATTTGCTGATGGTGAAGTCGGTGATACAGTATCTACTCCAGCAGGAGGCTCACGTTTGCCTGCAGCAAACTGCACTAATCCCGAGCTGTTTTACATTACCATTAAGGAAAACACGGCACTATTTGTTAAAGCAGTACACGGCATGGTAGATGGCGCACAAGAATTTCTCAACGCATTAAATCTTTCAACTACAGACATTCAGTGGCTGGTTCCTCATCAAGGAAATAAGAATTTAGTTTTATCTGTAGCAAAACAATTAGGTTTTCCTGAGGAGCGCATCATCAAAACGGTCGAAGAGACAGGTAACACCTCAGGTTCAAGCGTAGGAATTGCTTTAGATTACCTGCGTGAACACGCAAATATTAAGGAAAAAGACAAAGTACTCTTGGTTGCCGCGGGTGGTGGTGGAATTGCTGCTTGCGCTCTTTTGGAAGTTATTTGACCTAAAAAAAGCAAGTTGAGCTCGTAATGAGAACGACTAATGTGCTGAAATTATGCGATTTTCCCAATATCTTAACGGCTACAGAACGATTTACTCCGTTCAACCAAGATTCACCATCCCCCTGTTACCATAACGATTGGCTATAGCGATTTCCTCGTCTCGGCATTCCTCCTTCCTTGGCGTTCAGTATCGTAATATTTTTGATAAATGGAAATGTACGATCCATCTTTTTCTATGCTTAGAATCTCCTTGTTTATGTTCTCGATTAATGCTTTCTTATCTGGAAGAGCAATAATGCCATAACCATCCCCCATGGGTAAAGCAGGCTCTATCAGTTTAATGCCGTAATAATTATTGACAATCAATTTATAAGCAATGTTATTATTAAGTGCAATAACGTCCGTCTTTTGCTGCACTAAATCAGATATGAGATCCGAATCTATATTATAAGCAATAATCTGATTGGAGAGATAGAAAGGAGTTTGAGTTAATAGGTTATAAAAAGTACTTTTAATGGCACCAATCTTTTTGTTTTTTATATCTGCAATTTTATTGATAGAACTATCTTTTAAAGTAATAAATTGCATTTTGCTGACTGCATAAGGAATACTAATAGCATATTTTTCGGAATCAGATGAAGTATAAGGTCTTGGAAGAATGAGTAAATCAATCTTACCTTGTTCTAAAAGCTCAAATTGATTGTCATAGGTTACTTCACTATAGGTGCATTTTTTTTCGATCCGTTTGCATACCTCATTCATAAAATCGATACAAAAACCAAAATAATAAATGCCTTGATCCGTATTAACTTTCTCAGAAACGGGAAGTCCTGAGACTACTACACCGACTTTTACTGGACTACAAAAAGAAAGTGTACTGATGAATAACATCATGATAAATATTACTTTTTGTCTCATTTTAGAATTTGACTTAAGTCCATGTCATGTTGATACTTTTTACTTTAGGAAATTAAATATGACTTGTCAAACGCTTGTTTCTATTCGCTCCATTCTAGCAAGTGGTAAATTTTTTGTAACTCCCTCCATGTCATCCCGAGCGTAGTGAGGGATCTTCCCACAGGGTGCTCGAAATGAGGAGTTACAATTTTTTTACTGACATACTCTACGATTAATCCACCAAGCCAATAATAAAGTCGATAATATTCCTAGATAAACACCAATATCGTTCCAATCATTCCCAACCAGTTGCAATGCATCTGGGCTATGCCAAATTGAAAAGGGTATCGCAAGCAAAACATCCATAATTGCAGAGCCGGCAACAAGCCCGCAAGCAATGAGAGTTCCTTTTTGCTTACGGAGCACCACTTCTTGATCACGGTAGCTTTTTTTCAAATGCTTGTTCACCCAAAAAGAAATCATGCCGCCAATAAATAATGGAAAAGAAGAGGAAAGAGGTAAATACATCCCTATGGCGACTCCTAAAATGGATAAGTTCAAATAGCGCCTTAATTGAAAAAAATAATTTAAAAAAACAATAATTAAAATAATAGCTGAACCAATTAACATCATCGCCCATGGTAATGAGTTTCTAAAAACAGCTTCAGTAATTGCAGCCATTAATGCTGCTGTAGGTGCCGGTAAAGACTGATTTATATCCATATTAGGATGAGGCATTACCCCTGCTATACCATACACATCAAACAACAACTGCATTACTGGGGGAATAACCAAAGAAGAAATAACTACTCCAAGTAATAACATAAGTTGCTGTTTCCATGGTGTTGCTCCAACTAACTGCCCTACCTTCAAATCCTGAGTATTATCATTAGCAATAGCGGCAATACCTGTTACTACAGAACCAATCATGATTGTTATTGCTTCTGCTGCCTGAATTTGTTCGGTACTTAATGGGAGAGGTAACATATGATCAATCGCAATTAGCAATAACCACGCCGCAAAAAGCATCCCCGAAATAACCACAGAACTTCCAGGACTTGCCGTTACGCCTACCATGCCTGAAAAATAAGCCGTAATTACTGAAAAAATAAATCCAATAAATAAGACATACAGCACCGCTACGAAAATTAAAGTAGGTGAATATTGATTGTCTAATCCTGCTTGACCTAATGGTAAAACAAGTTGAAAAAATAAAAATAATATGGCAGCGAATGCACCGGTACCTATTAAGATATAAGGCAAAGGTATATCCTTATCAGTACGAGGGAACTGCTCCATTTTCCCTCTAGAGCTGAAGCTACTTAACGAAGCTCGAATATTTTTAGACAAGGGTTTAATTAACTTTAAAAAAGTCCATATTCCAGCAAACAACATAGCCCCTATTCCCATGTAGCGCATCTCGCTGTTCCATAAAAATGCTGCTGCTTGTTCAGGAGGATAATGATTGATGAAGTCAGGATAAATTTGACTGACCACCGGTAAGGCAATTAACCAAGAAATTATTGCCCCTAAAAATATACTGATCGCCATATCATGGCCAACAAGATAACCAGCACCTATCATTGTTGCTGAAAATCCAGCACCAAGACCAAACAAAGAGCGCTTTACAACAAACCAATATCCCCAACTACTGGCAATTATCTTGAATCCAGTTTGTAATAATTCAATTAAACCACCTAATGCACCACCAATTAATATGTCTTTAATACCGGATCGTTCAACGGATGATTTCAATACCTCAGCAATAGCCCTACCTTCTGGAAATTTTAAAGAGGCATCATGGACCAAAATACGGCGTAATGGAATGGAAAATAATACACCAAAAACCCCACCACACACTGCAATGAAAAAATTGGTTAAGTAATCAAAATGATTCCAAAAACCAATAATGATTAATGCAGGAATAGTGTAGACAATGCCACCGGCAACCGCCTCGCCAGCAGAAGCGGCTGTTTGCACCGCATTATTTTCGAGAATAGTAGAATTTTTAAAAAAACGTAAGATTCCCATAGAAATAATAGCAGCTGGAATCGAAGCAGAAGTTAGAATCCCTAGCTTCAGCGCAAGATATGCATTAGACATTGCTAGCAATACAGTGAGTATTACAGCAAGAAGCAACACTCGGACAGTAAGCTCTGGTACTTTTTTTTCTGCGGCTATAAAAGGTGTATCTGCCATTAACGACCCCAAACACTGTGCGCTACTTCAGGTTTTAATAAAGAAGCAATTTGAGATAAAGGGACACTCACTGTCTGCGGACCATAGACATAAGCAGCGACTTGGTACGTATCAAATATGATATCTATCCCTTTTGATGAAAAAGACCAGATTTTGTAGTTTTTATCTGTAGCCTTGGTACCTTCATCAACCCATTTTTTGTCTGAAATATTTTTCGCAGTAATTTTCTTGCTACAGAAATCAGCTATAGGTTTTAAATAATCCACTTCGGGACGAAATAGATCGGATAATTGGACTTGAGATCCACTAATAAAATTTAACACACTTACTGTGTTTGCGGGATGTGCTGCCCCTTTATGATTGATAGAAATCATAAACTGCACACTTAAAGCATTTTTCGTTTTATAGGGTAATGAATACGTAATATTCAATCCTGATTTCCCGGGTGCATCAGCAGGAACATCAGCATCAGCTCCAAGTCCTTTAAAAAAGCGTTGTTTGGCATTTTCAATAAAACCTTGTAATGTTGCATCAATACGAGGGTCCTTAAATCCCTCTGGGTACTTGATATCCAGAATATAAGCAGCGGTTTCTTTTTGAACTGATACCGGATAAATTGCGTAAACAACAAAAGAACATGCTATAAGGCAGAAAGATAAAACAATTTTTAAAAGTTTTAGCATAATTTTATTCCCAATTATTTTTCTTGGAAGAAACCCATTCGCCTGCGATCATCATTTGATGAGGCAAGGGATAGGCAAAATAATAACAAAGAGCTGCGCTGTCATCAGTAGACCAAAGAACTAAATCTGCTGCCATTCCTACAGCGATTTCCCCTACTTCATGGTGTATTCCTAATGCTTTTGCTGCGTGATGAGTAACCGCAGCCAAAACTTCAGGGACAGTTAACGAAAAAAATTGACAGGCCATACTCATCATTAAACGTAATGATGCAGTTGGTGATGAACCAGGATTACAATCAGAAGCAACAGCCATACTCACACCAGCTTGGCGCAATAAATCTACGGGAGGTTTATGTTTTTCACGCAGAAAATAATAGGCTCCTGGAAGTAAAACAGCAACTGTGTTTGCTTCTGCCATAGCACATGCTCCTTTTGCATCAAGAAACTCTAAATGATCGCAAGACAAAGCGCCAAATTCTGCCGCAAGTTTACTTGCACCGAGATTGGATAACTGCTCAGCATGACATTTTATAGGAAGGTTTAATTCACGAGCTGCACTAAAAATTTGCTCCGTTTGCTTGAGCGAAAAGGCAATGGATTCACAGAAAACATCTACAGCGTCCGCTAAATTTTCTTCAGCTAGGATAGGTAGCATTTCTTGGCAAATCACATCAACATAAGCTTGGCTGTTTCCTTTAAACTCTGGCCCTATTGCATGCGCCCCAAGAAAGGTTTTTCTAACTCTTAAACCCGTTAATTCACCTAAACGTTTGGCTACGCGCAACATTTTCATTTCATTGGATAAATCTAATCCATAACCTGATTTAATCTCAACAGTGGTCACTCCGTCTTCACGTAGAGCTAGAATTCTTGGTAACGATTGCTGAATCAATTCTTCCTCAGAAACTGCTCGAGTCTGTTTGACTGTTGATAATATTCCACCACCTTTTTTTGCAATTTCGGTATAACTTACTCCAGCAAGTTTCATTTGAAACTCAGAGGAACGATTGCCTGCATAAACCAAATGAGTATGACAATCAATAAGACCTGGAGTAAGCAGCTTTCCATGACAATCTTCTTTTTGCTGTGTTTGATAAAACTGTGGCGGTATTTGTTCTTGTGCGCCACACCAAGCGATAAGGCCATTTTTAATCGCAACAGCCTGCTGCCACGATTGGTTTCCTTGAGCATCAATAATCGATGCATTTATTAATAATTTATCGCAAGCAAACATTAAAAATTCCAATGAAGAACTTGATGAGGAGGCTTGAGCCAAGCATGATGATGGTCGGTATCATAGATGTCCCACTCCTTAGATGCATAAGTTTTCTTATCAACATCTAATAAAAGCCATGTCAAAAACTCAGCAACTGTATCTGGTGAAATCAAGCGATTTTCGTCTTTCAGGCGCTGATAAAAATTAATACGGTCATAATCAGGATTAGCGCTACTTCGGGCAATCACTTGCATATGGGTATCAATGATCCCAGGCATAACACTAGCAAAAGCAATGTCCTCGGATTCTAATTGCCAACATTGAGTGAGCATTGATAAAGCAGCCTTAGAGACACAATAAGCAGCCCAACCTCTAATCGGGAAATAGGCTGCTCCTGAACCAATATTTAGCACTTTTCCATTAATTAATCTCGTATAAAGTTTTTGGGTAAGAAAAAGAGCGGCATTCAAATTGGTATTTAATGCCTGTTGCCACTCTTGAAATTCTACATCCTTTAATGGGACTAAAGGATTTAAAGTGCCCGCATTATTGATCAGGGCATCAATATGAGGTATTTCAAGTAAATAATTTTTGATAGACTCTAGTCCTTTAGCAGTTGTAATATCAGCGCACACATATTGAATCTTTTCTGACGTGGCTGCTACTTCTAGCAAGAATTGCTCTCGGCGACCAATAATTAAAACAGATTGATCACGTTTTGCCAAAGAAAAAGCTAAAGACTTCCCAATCCCACTTCCGCCGCCGGTAATTACAAACATGATATCCTCTGCACATTTATTAATGTGTGCAAATGATACCAGACATTGAATAAACTTGGCATAATTTTATGCGCTCCTGCTGTAGAAAAGAGCATCTTAATATAATCTTAGATTTTTTAGGAACTAAAAAATGAGAACGTACTCGATGAAACTCCCAATTAATTTAATTCTGTTGTTTGGATTAATTTTTTGTTATAGATCAGTATCGGCAACAATGCCCCTACAATGCCCAAAAGTCATTAAAACAACAGAGTCTTTACAGCAAAAAATAACTGATTGGGATACTTTTTTTGATGATTGGAACATGGAGCATCGTTTTACGCGAGTCACCTTTTATGAGGGGCATCCCAAAGAACACGCCAGTTTGGCTCCCGATAATGAAAACACGAAAAGTCAAAAACTAACTTGGACATTTAATAACCAAGAAATTTGGATAGCTTGTGGATATACAAATACTACCCTTGAATTAATTCAAAAACTTCCTGATAGGACTAAAAAATGCACCATCATGTATAATACAGACTTTTCTCAAGTTATTGCTATTGATTGTGAGTCAAATTGAGATTGGCATAAGCATCATCCTAGAAAAAGCAGTTGGTTCCATAGTGAGCAGTAGGACATAACTGCTTTTTCTAGGATCATATATCAAACCATAGGAGGAATTTAATGTTTGAACATCTTTCCAATTATCACCAACCTAACTCTACACTTTGGCAAGGCAGAACAGATACGATAAAAGCAGAACGATTTTTTCAAAAAATTATTTTTCCCAAACAACAAACTGAGCTAATCACTAAAGAGAAAAAAACCATTTTTTTAGGTTTTGCTAGTGATGCAGGGGTCAAACGAAATCTAGGACGACCGGGCGCAAAATTAGGTCCTGATCACCTAAAAACTCAGCTGGCAAAATTACCTTGCTCTCTAGATAAGGAGTTTTGGGATTTGGGAACTATTACTTGTGAAGGTGATGAATTAGAAACAGCCCAGTCACAATTTGCCCATCTGATCAGTTTTTGTCATCAACAAGGCCATCAAACCATTGCCTTGGGTGGTGGACATGAGATCGCATGGGCACATTATCAAGGATTAGCGCCCCACTACAGTAAATTAGGTATTATTAATTTCGACGCTCATTTTGATTTAAGACCTTATCAGAAAAATCAGCCAGGTACATCGGGCACTCCTTTTTCACAAATTGCTGCTTATTGTCATGAAAATAACCAAAACTTTCATTATTGTTGCCTGGGAATTCAAAAAATGGGGAACACTGATTCTTTATTTCAACAAGCGAACGAACTTAATGTCCGTTACCTCACGGCAGAAGAGATCTATGCAAACAGCTTAGCCTGGCATTTAGCTTTTCTTGATGATTTCATGCTTAATTTGGATCATATCTACTTAACTATATGCTTAGATGTATTGGCAGAATCTTTCGCGCCTGGGGTGAGCGCTCCGCAACCATTAGGACTTACTCCATGGCAAATTCTACCTCTCTTGAAATACATTATTCAAAGTGGCAAAGTAGTTAGTTTTGATATTGCCGAATTGTCGCCACCACTGGATCAAGACCAAAAAACTGTTAGACTAGCGGCTCTTATTATTGCAGAATTGATACATACACTTTAAGGAGTCAGTTTCATGAAGAATACGATACTCTGGGGTACTCTTATCACTTTAATGGGTACTCAGGTACAAGTATATGCTGATGTTGCTCAACCAGCATCGCCACCAGCTCAAACACCTAATACTCTTGCAAGCCCTCAAACGCCGCAAACACCTCCAGCACAAAGCTTGCCATCAATTAATCCAGGACAACCTACACCACCTCCTGTTATCAATTGCGAGTATAAAATTCCACCAGAAACAAAAAAAATTGATCAATCACTGGTTATCACCTGGTCAGAAAAAGCGGTAACTCAAACCTTTGATTTTGACCCTAATAAAGTAGATGAGCAATTACAAAAGCTAGAAGCTTGTTTTACAGAACAAGGATGGACAGGTTTTAATACAGCACTACAAAAGTCAGGAAATTTAGAAGCCATCAAATCACAAAAACTCACGGTAAGTAGTCAAGTGCTAGGGCATGCTACTGTCACAGAGGTGAAAGAAAATCAATGGAAAATTAATTTGCCCCTACAAGTTGTTTATCAAAATGAGAAAGAAAAAGTTACCCAACTACTCAATGTTGACGTAACTATTGCTCGAAAAATGACAGGGGATTTAGGGATTGCGCAAATGATTGCTGCACCAAGAAATACAGAAAAATCGCCAACCTCAGATACAGCGGATACTACCAGTAATCCGGCAACTATTCCAGCTACAACCACCCCAGCTACAACTACTCCAGCTGCAACTACTACTGAGCCAACAAAACCGTTACTACCACCAAACAGTCAATAATTCTTTCGACATGGACAGGCCTTCTTTTTGCAAGTGAAGGAGGGCCTAGCATCCGTTCGAGGCATGAATAATACACCCCACCCCGCAATTGATAGGCGGGATGTAGGTATCAATGTGTTTCTTTCTTAATTCTATTTGAGCTTGGCGCATACCTCCCAAATCGATTATGTTGCCTGTGTTTTATGAACTCCATTTTCATCAGGGTAAGCCAAAACAATGACCTTAGTGCCAATTTGGAAAAAGTTTTCGCTTAACCATTTAGCCGCACTGGGGAAAATACGTACACAACCATGGCTTGATGGATGTTCAGGAACTTCATATGCCGCATGAATAGTATATCCTTGATAGAAATAAGTACAATAAGGCATTTTTGCTCCACCTTTTGTATCTACAGGATATTCTCCTGATCGACACTCAGGTCCTCTCCTGTTATATACCTTAAAAGTTCCCGTCACTGTTCTACAGGATTGGTTTGTATTTTCCTCGCAAACATCTATCCCAGCTGAACCGCCACCAGTTAATAACCGATTTCCTTCTTCATCATATGCAGCCCAGGCAGAGGCTTTGGGATCAAAAATGAATCGTCTTTCTCCTGTTGCACTAATTTTCTGAGGAAAATAGTCACGACCACGCTTGTCTTTTGTATAATGAACCGTTCTGTGAACATAACCCGCATCATCAGTAATTAAAGTAGATTCATCATATTCAACACAGGCTGTCAACCCGAAGCATAGTAACAAACCTGTCCAAAACAACTTATTCATCTAAATTTTATCTCCACTTAATTTAACGTCAGTTCGATATACAAAATAAAATTATTTTGTATATCGAACTGATTTCATTTAAAACTCATGTTAATTTAAACTATGATTCTAATTTTCGGTATTTAATACGTGATGGCCTATCCGCAGCATCGCCCAAACGACGCTTTCTATCTGCTTCATAATCACTATAATTTCCTTCAATAAAAGTTATTTGTGAGTCTCCTTCAAAAGCCATCAAATGCGTACAAATTCTATCCAAAAACCAGCGATCGTGGGAAATTACAATCACGCAGCCTGGAAAATTGAGAATTGCATCTTCCAAAGCACGTAAAGTTTCAACATCTAAATCATTACTGGGTTCGTCAAGTAACAATAGATTTCCACCACTTTTCAATAACTTTGCTAAATGCACACGATTTCGCTCTCCTCCAGAAAGTTGTGACATTTTCTTTTGCTGATCCGATCCTTTAAAGTTAAAACGTCCTACATAAGCACGTGAAGGCATTTGGAAACTACCTACTTGCATAATATCATGTCCATCAGATATTTCTTGCCATACTGTTTTATTGGGATCTAATTCATCACGTAACTGATCCACATAGGCTAATTGCACTGTTTCACCGATACGAATCACACCGCTATCGGGTTCCTCTTGTCCTGTAATCATTTTTAAGAAGGTCGATTTACCTGCTCCATTTGGACCAATAATGCCTAAAACACCACCTTTTGGAAGTTTGAAATCAAAATTATCAATTAAAATGCGATCACCAAATGATTTAGTAATTTTTTCTCCTTCAAGTACGAGATCCCCCAATCGCTCACCCGGAGGAATATAAATTTCATTGGTTTCATTTCGCTTTTGGAATTCCTTGGAGTTCATTTCTTCAAAACGAGCAAGACGTGCTTTATTTTTTGCATGACGTCCTTTAGGAGACGTACGTACCCATTCTAGCTCGGCTTTAAGAGCACGTTGATGCGCATCTTCTTGTTTCTGCTCCATCTCTAAACGTGCTTCTTTTTGTTCAAGCCAAGAGGTATAATTGCCTTTATACGGAATACCTTCGCCTCTATCTAACTCTAAAATCCATTCAGCAGCATTATCCAGAAAATATCTATCATGAGTAATTGCTACTACTGTACCCGGAAAACCTTCAAGATAATGCTCTAGCCACGCTACTGACTCAGCATCCAAATGGTTCGTTGGCTCATCAAGTAATAACATATCTGGGTTAGAAAGTAATAATCGACATAAGGCAACACGACGACGCTCACCTCCTGATAATTTTCCAACTACAGCATCCCAATCAGGTAATCGCAGTGCATCAGCAGCAACATCTAACTTTCTATCTAAATCCCAACCGCCACCAGTTTCAATTTCATTTTGCAATTCACCTTGTTCTGCGAGCAACGCATTCATTTCATCATCACTCATAGGCTCAGCAAAACGCATACTGATTTCGTCAAAGCGCGCAAGTTTTTCTTTCATGTCTTTCACGCCCTCTTCAACAACTTCACGCACTGTTTTATCCAAATGAAGTTGAGGTTCCTGTTCAAGATAACCAATCTTAATCCCTGGTTGGGGTCTAGCTTCTCCTTCATATCGTGTATCAACACCAGCCATAATGCGTAATAAAGTTGATTTACCAGAACCATTTAAACCTAAAACACCAATCTTAGCGCCTGGGAAAAAACTTAATGATATATCTTTCAAAATAAATCGTTGATTTTCGACAATCTTACTCACACGATTCATGGTAAAAATATATTGTGACATAACTACTCCGTTTTTCTTTAAACTTGGGAACGTACATGAAATAACTTGGACATTTTGATCTTCCATCTTACTGTAGGCCTAAATATCGAAGTTATTTCGTACACCTTCCTTGTCTGTTCAGTCAGAATGATGACCCAACAAATCTACCACTCAAGAATTACTTTACCTGACTGACCTGAAGCCATAATTTGAAACGCATGTTGGTACTCATCAATTGGAAAACGATGCGTTATCACCGGTGAAATATTCAAGCCACTTTGCAACATAGCAATCATTTTATACCATGTTTCAAACATTTCACGACCATAAATCCCTTTAATGACCAGTCCCTTAAAAATAACCTGATTCCAATCAATAGCGGTTTCTTGAGGAGGAATACCCAACATAGCTACATGCCCTCCATGATTCATTGCTTTCATCATGTCATTTAAAGCCATAGGATTGCCTGACATCTCAAGACCTACATCAAACCCCTCCATCATCCCCAGTTCAGCCGCTACATCAGAAAGTTTTTCATATTTAATATTTACTGCTCGTGTCACACCCATTTTTTGTGCTAATTCTAAACGGTGATCATTAATGTCAGTAATCACTACATGGCGTGCACCTATATGTCTTACTATAGCTGCCGCCATAATACCAATTGGTCCAGCACCAGTGATCAATACGTCTTCTCCAACAACATCAAAAGCCAAAGCACAGTGAGTTGCATTACCAAAAGGATCTAGAATTGAAGCCTGCTCTCCAGTAATATTATCGGGAAGCACAATTACATTAGTAGCGGGTAAGGATAAGTATTCCGCGAAACAACCCGGTCTATTTACTCCAACACCTAAAGTATTACGGCATAGATGTCGTTTTCCTGCTCGGCAGTTTCGACAGAAGCCACAAGTGATGTGCCCTTCTCCAGAAACTCTCTGACCAACGCTTAATCCTCGTACTTCCTGACCCACAGCAACAATTTCTCCATAAAATTCATGACCTACAGTCATAGGTACTGGAATAGTTGCTTGTGCCCATTCATCCCAAGAATAAATGTGGATATCAGTGCCGCAAATCGCTGTTTTTTTCACTTTGATTAATACATCGTTAACACCATATTCTGGCATAGCGACTTCTTCCATCCAAATTCCAGGCTCCTTTTTCGCTTTGACTAATGACTTCATGAAAGTACCTCAAAATTAGATCCTCTCTACATTATGAGAGAAGAAAGCTTTACTCAACTCAGTTCAACATAAGAAATAAAGTTATTTTATATTGCACTGTTTTTCTTTTAGAACTGGATCGTTCGTTTAGCGAGATAAAAGGCATTTCTATGCCTTTTATCTCGAGCTCGCATTACTTAAATAACAGAAAACTCTTTGCCTACAGTTTCAAATGCGGCAATCGCTTTATCCAAATGATGCAACTCATGAGCAGCGGACATTTGCGTGCGAATTCGAGCTAATCCCTTTGGTACAACTGGATATGAAAAACCAACTACATAAATACCCAATTCTAATAAACGATTCGCTATCCGCCCTGCTAAACTGGCATCTCCTAACATCACAGGAATAATGGGGTGTTCTCCTGGAATGAGTTTAAAACCTAAGCGAGTCATACCCTCGCGGAAATACTTGCTGTTGCGTTTTAATTTTTCAGCCCAATGGTTATTCTTCATTAAATTATCTAAGACGATACACGAAGTATGTGCTATAACTGGAGCTAATGTATTAGAAAATAAATAAGGTCTAGAACGTTGGCGTAACCATTCAACAATAATTTTATGAGCCGCAGTATAACCTCCAGAGGCCCCACCTAAAGCCTTACCTAAAGTACCAGTAATGATATCAATTCGCTCACTGACTCCAAAATGTTCCGGAGTTCCACGACCTGTTTCACCCATAAAACCAACGGCATGAGAGTCATCAACCATAACCATAGCGTTATATTTATCCGCCAACTCACAAATAGCTGGGAGATTTGCTAAGATTCCATCCATAGAAAAAACACCATCTGTGGCAATTAAACGAAATCGTGCATTTTGGGCAGCAATCAACTGCTCTTCTAATGCCTTCATGTCATTATTTGCATATCGATAACGTGCAGCTTTACATAATCGTACCCCATCAATGATGCTCGCATGGTTTAATGCATCACTAATAATAGCATCCTCTTCTCCTAGCAAAGTCTCAAAAAGACCTGTATTTGCATCAAAACATGAAGAATAGAGTATCGTATCTTCTTTATTTAAAAATTGGCTGATTTTCTGCTCAAGCTGTTTGTGCGGAGTCTGTGTCCCGCAAATAAACCGCACTGATGCCATACCATAACCATATTGAGCTAATGCTTTTTGTCCTTCGGCAATCAATTCGGGATCATTAGCCAAACCTAAATAGTTATTAGCGCAAAGATTAATTACTTCTTTATGATTGACTGTGACAGCGGCTTGTTGTTGGCTGGAAATAATTCGTTCTGACTTATATAAACCTTCGCGTTTAAGTGTTTCTATTTCTGTTTGCAAAAAATCAATAAATTGCTCACGCACAGTATTCTCCTAATAGTGAATTTCGTATATTGTAGCCTGGTACAACGAAGCGAAAATCCTGGCCACGAATCATAAGGAAACAACCCACTCCCACAATAGGTTCCCCCATCAAAAAATGCAGATCATAACAAACTTTAAACAGAGTAACCATGAAATTTAGAATTCAAACATTATTTCTTAGCACATGAGTTTATTTTTTGCTAAGATTGAGCCCAAGTTTTGAAAGTGCATTGGCCATTCGTTTTCGCCGCATTGTTTCACAACGAGTTTGCAGAATCCCAAAATCACCAAAACAGGGAGCTCGCAGGCATGCTCTAGAAACAAAACTCTGGACAATGAACTGTCAAATGCAAATCTAAAAATAATCAACACGGTAGAACAAATGAGTCATCAAAGCGCGCGCATTAATATGATCAAGCAACAACTTCGAACTGGCGATGTTTTAAATGAGTCCATACTTAATTTGTATGAAATATTACTCAGACATGAATTCGTTCCCGAACAATTTGCCCATTTTGCCTATTCAGATATGCAAATTCCTCTAAATTACGGCCAACGGATGCTTACTCCTTTAGAAGAAGGGATAATTTTGCAAGCACTTAATCTCCAGGGTCATGAAACAGTTTTGGAAGTAGGTACAGGTAGCGGTTTCTTTACCGCTCTACTTAGTAGATTGTGTAAAAAAGTAATTAGTGTAGACTATTATGCTGATTTTACATCTCATGCAGAAAAAAAATTAAAAGCACATCATTGTAATAATGTAGAACTAATTACAGGTGATGCAAGTCGAGGCTGGTTAGAAAAAGCACCTTATGATGTTGTTATCTTCACCGGTGGATTAGAAAAAATTACTGAAACAGAAAAACTACAAATCCTACCCGGCGGTAAACTGTTTACCATATTAGGTAAGTCTCCTGTAATGCAAGGTAGGCTATATGAATTAGATCATAATGAAAATTGGCATGAGTCTCTGCTTTTTGAAACAAATATTCCTTTATTGATTGATAAATCAAAACCAAAAGAGTTTGTATTTTAGGAACTAGGGTAAATGAAAAAATTGCTGCTTTGCTCTCTCATGACTTTAGGTCTATTATCGCAAGCATTTGCAACAGATTTAATGGATATCTATCGTCAAGCCCTTGAAAATGACCCCCTATTCAAGAATGCGTATGATACTTACATGGCTAATGCGGAAGCACTTCCACAAGCACGTGCAGCATTGCTGCCTCAAGTTGGGATTACAGGCCAAGCAACTCGCAATTTCTTTCATGTAAATGATGGTTTTTTCACAATTCAAGATGCTTATTATAACTCAAGAACATGGCAAATTTCTGCGTCTCAAGCAATTTTTAATTTTCAAGCTTGGGCAAAAGTACAACAAGCCAAGGCTTCTGTAAAAGCAGCGCAAGCTACTTTTAATGATGCAGCACAAGATTTGATTCTCAGAACTGCAAAAGCATATTTTGATGCGCTCTACGCCCAGGACACGCTTAATTTTGCTGAGGCAAAAAAAAGAGCAAATAAGCGTCAGTACGATCAAGCCCTACAACGTTTTGAAGTTGGGCTTGATCCGATTACTTCTGTATATGAAGCAAAAGCTGCCTATGATCAGTCTGTAGCTACTGTTATTGCTTCACGAAATAACCAAATCAATCAAAGTGAAAATTTAAGAAAACTAACCAACCATGTTTATAATGCGATAGCCCCTTTACGTAACGGGAAAATTCCATTGATAAAACCAGAGCCTAATTATGTGGATCAATGGGTAGATGCAGGCCTTAAACAAAATTATAAGTTATTGTCTGCCAAATACAGTCTTGAAGTAGCACGTGAAAATGTAAAAGCTCTTTCTGCAGGAAATTGGCCTGTCATTTCTCTTCAGGGGAATTCAGCGGAAACAACAAACAGTATCAAAGGTTCAACAGACAATAATCCTTTGTTACCTGCAAATCAAAAGCAATCGTCTGTTGGACTTGCGTTAAACTTCCCAGTATTTCAAGGGGGGTTAGTTCGCTCACAAACACGACAAGCAAAGCATAATTTTCAAGCATCAAGCGAAAAAGTAGAGCAAGCCTACAGAGAAGTAGTCGTCAATAGTCGTATTGCGTTCAATACAATCATTGATGGCATTAGCAAAGTGAAAGCGGATAGACAAACGGTTATTTCTCAACGAAATTCATTAGAAAGTACAGAAGCACAATTTGAAGTGGGGACACGTACAATGGTCGATGTAGTCAATTCCCAACAACGTTTATTTGAAGCACAAAACCAATTGGCTAATGACCAATACGCCTTGATAAATGCTGTTTTAACTTTAAAATACCAGGCTGGAACGTTAAATGCTAATGATCTCGAACTGATAAATTCCTGGTTAGAAACAACAAGGGTTAATGGATTTCGCCCAACTGGGAGTACCAAATAACAATTTTTATTTAATGAGTTTTTATAATGTCCAATCCTTCTCAAGTTGAAAAAAAATTACTTCATTACACAGGTAAAGCCATTGCGGATTTTAATATGATCCAACGTGGCGATCGGGTTATGGTCTGCCTATCAGGCGGTAAAGACTCTTTTACCTTACTTACTATTCTCAATCAATTGCGTCGTCGTTCTGGTAATAAGTTTGAACTTTTTTCGTTTACTCTAGATCAGGCACAACCTGGTTGGAATGATTCTGCTTTGCGCCAATGGCTTAAAGAGCGTTCGATCCCGCATGAAATCTTAACACGTGACACTTATAGTATTGTTAAAGAAAAAATCCCCGAAGGAAAAACCTATTGTTCTTTATGTTCTCGACTACGACGAGGCATTATCTATCGTTACGCTGAAGAAAATGGCTTTAATAAAATTGCTCTAGGCCATCATCGCGATGATTTAGTCCGAACCTTAATGATGTCAATCCTATACAATGGTGATATTCGATCGATGCCACCTAAATTACTCAGTGACAATAAAAAACACATTGTTATTCGTCCATTATGCTACGTACAGGAAAAAGACATCATTACTTATGCGCACGAACAAGCGTACCCTATTATTCCATGTACTCTTTGTGGTTCTCAAGAAAATTTAATGCGTAAAAAAGTAGCTCATTTAATTGATCAGCTTGCAGAAGAAAATCCTAAAGTTCCAAGTAACATCCTTCATGCCCTACAAAGCATCAAACCCAGCCAACTCATGGATCAAAATATGTGGAACTTTAAAAATCTGGAACACGGATTAATCATAAATCAAGCAACTGATACAGCTGGGGTATTCCAGTCAGAGGAATTTGACACTGTAGATGAATAATCTTATGTAAAGTTAAGCAAAAAGGTACTTTTATGATCAAAAAGTTAGAATCTATCCCATAAATCTTAACTAAAAAGTAACATTTTTATAACATTTCTGTAACATTTATGTTTTATTAAATATCACTTTAGTCTAAAATTAGAAAAAATTTTTTGAATAAAATATTAAATTGCTATAGGAATTTCTCCATGTTTACAAATACACCGGTTGACTCCCGTATATTTCGAATTTATACAAAGCGTTATCTTAAATTTGATTTTGTCGCAGCCATAGTCGTATTTCTCGTTGCTATTCCTTTATGCTTAGGGATTGCCCTAGCTTCTGGCGCCCCCCTATTTTCTGGAATTTTAAGTGGGGTTGTGGGTGGCATTGTTGTTGGCAGCTTGAGTGGCTCTCATGTCAGTGTTAGTGGACCTGCTGCAGGGATGGCGGCCGTCGTTGTTACTGCAATTGCCCATCTTGGTGATTTTAATTCATTTTTACTGGCGTTAGTACTTGCCGGCGTACTGCAAATCATAATAGGTAGCTTAAGAGCTGGATTTATAGCAGATTTTGTCCCTTCAAATGTAGTTCAAGGTTTACTTTGTGCTATAGGAATTTTATTAATAATCAAACAATTACCACTTGCATTTACTCTGTCTTCCGATTTTAATGAACTTAAAACCCATCTACTGGAAACAACAGAAGAAATTACCTTAAGCCCTATTCTCGCGATCTACTATCACATCAACACAGGTGCCATGCTGATTACTGTAATTTCTTTGGTCACTTTGGTCTTCTTTGATTTAACAAAAAATAAAGTGCTTAAGGAAATACCCGCACCGATTATTGTAGTTATTTTGGGCGTATTACTTAACGAGCTATTCCAATGGACGGACTCAAATCTTGCACAGAACTCACCACAATTAGTTAATATTCCCCAAACAAACGATTTTCAAGAGCTACTTAGTAAATTGGTATATCCAAATTGGGCTGCTTGGACTAACCCCAAAATTTATCTTTATGCATTTATTATTAGTATTGTCGCTTCTCTTGAGACTTTACTGAACTTCAAAGCAGGTGAAAAACTGGATAAAAAACGGCGGCATCCTTCTTCGAACCGTGAATTAGTTGCACAAGGTGTAGGCAACGTAACTGCAGGGTTAATTGGTGGAATCCCAATTACATCAGTGATTGTTAGAACTTCAATTAATATTCAAGCCGGTTCTAAAACCAAAATCTCTGCCATTTTACATGGTATTTTTCTCTTATTTGCAGTAATGCTAATTCCAGAGACTCTCAATAAAATACCCTTGTCTTCATTAGCTGCTATCCTGATGCACACCGGTTATAAACTAAATAAACCCTCAATTTACAGCTCCATTTACGCACAAGGTTATGATCGCTTTATTCCATTTATAGCTACTGTAATCGGTATTATTGTATTTAATCTTTTAATGGGTATTTTAATTGGATTAGCAGTGAGTCTTTTCTATATTTTAAAATCCAACAGTCAAGCACGTATCAACATTCTTAAGGAAATTCATACTACTGGGATCATAAATCGTTTAGTACTCCCACAGCAAATGTCCTTCTTAAATAAAGCGGCTTTAGTTGCGGAACTTAATGCAATACCTAAAGAATCACAATTAATTATTGATGCACGCTATTCCCAATACCTTGATAAGGAAATTTTGGAGTTATTAAAAGAATTTCAAGAGCAACAAGCTCCTAATAAAAAAATCTCCTTGAATCTTATTGGTTTTAAGAAACATTATAAAATTCATAATCATATTGATTTTATCAATGTGACTACATACGATGTGCAATCAAATTTATCTCCTGCACAGGTATTAAATATTTTAAACGAAGGAAATCATCGATTTCTGAATGGCAATTTAATTCACCGTACTAACCAATTGGATATTAAACATACAGCGAAAGAGCAACATCCTATAGCTATAGTTCTTGGCTGTATTGATTCAAGAGTACCGGTTGAAACCATTTTTGATATGAGTTTTGGCGATATCTTTTGTGTACGTGTTGCAGGTAACGTAGTCAATAATGATGTGCTCGCCAGTATCGAATATGCGTGCAGTGTCGTGGGTGTAAAACTGATTATTGTTCTTGGTCATACTCGCTGTGGCGCAATTCAATCTGCTTGTGATGGTGTTGAAAAAGGACATATTACTGAGTTATTAGAGAAAATAAAACCAGCAATTAATGCCGAAAATCTAACCACCAATAATCGACATAGTAAAAATGATACTTTCGTTCAACATGTCACCGAATTGAACGTAGCCAATACCATGCAAAATATTTATAAACGCAGTCCTATTTTGCATGACATGATAGAAAAAAATGAAATCGCAATGGTTGGAGCAGTCTATGACGTCCATACAGGCAAAGTTCATTATAAGGATTATGTCTATGAACTAGACCAACTGGATGGCAAAGAGAACTTCCATTTAGCTTCTAAATTAAATGATCTCTTAAGAGAAGCTAAAATCCATATATAAATTTGTAGTTTAGGTGCAAAGCAAAATTTAGGAAATAGAATAGCCTTGTTTTGCTTTACTGCACCCAAGATTTTTCTAGGTTCATACCTCATCGAGATCCAATGTACTTATTCAACTCATCTGTTTTTGCTCAAAAACTCCTGTATAATGCCTGAAAATCTAAGAATTAAAATCAGGAGCTGAAATGCGTGCCTCTCAATGGTTTTTAGCAACTCTCAAAGAAACGCCAAACGATGCTGAAATCGTGTCTCATCAATTAATGTTGAGAACAGGAATGATTCGTAAATTGGGCTCTGGGCTTTATACCTGGATGCCTCTAGGTTTAAAAGTATTGCGTAAAATAGAACAAATAGTTCGCGAAGAAATGAATCGTATTAACTCAATAGAAGTACTCATGCCCGCAGTCCAACCCGCTGAGTTATGGCAAGAAACAGGACGATGGGATACCTTTGGTGGTCAGCTTTTAACCATGAAGGACTCCAATGACAGAGAATATTGCTTTGGACCAACTCACGAAGAAGTCATTACTGATATTATGCGTCATGAATTGCAATCTTATAAACAACTTCCTGTAAGTTTTTATCAAATTCAAACAAAATTTCGTGATGAAATCAGGCCACGTTTTGGCGTCATGCGCGCACGCGAATTCATTATGAAAGATGCTTATTCGTTCCATTTAAGTCTGGAAAGTCTGCAAGAGACTTATAAAGATATGTATCAAGCATATTGTCGTATTTTTGATCGAATGGGGCTTAAATATCGCGCCGTGGAAGCAGATACGGGAGCGATAGGCGGTTCCGCTTCTCATGAATTCCAAGTCTTAGCTGATTCAGGTGAAGATTTAATCTTCTACAGTGATCAAGGAGATTATGCAGCAAATATTGAACAGGCAACGAGCTTAAAACCTGCTAAAGCAACTCCAAGCAATCAAAAAATAACCCTGGTTGATACACCAAACATAAAAACAATAGCTGAGGTTGCTCAATTCCTCAATGTTTCAAGTAACCAAACCGTTAAGACATTGATCGTCAAAGGAAAAGAACATCTCATGATTGCGCTTATTTTGAGAGGTGATGATGAACTTAATGAAGTCAAAGCGACGAAACATCCTTTGATTGATTCGCCCTTGCAATTTATAGATGAAGAAACAATTTTAAAAACATTAAACGTACCAATTGGCTCGCTAGGACCCGTCGATTTAGCGATACCCATAATTGCGGATCATCATGCACTTGCTATGGACTCGTTCATCTGTGGTGCAAATCAAGCAGATAAGCATTATCAACATGCCGCCTGGGACAAAGATGTCAAGGAATATTTTTCTTATGACTTACGCAATGTGAAAGAAGGAGATATTAGCCCTGATGGTAAAGGTACGCTTTATTCATGTCGCGGCATCGAGGTTGGCCATGTTTTCCAACTCGGTGATAAATATGCCAAAGCCATGAATGCTGCTGTCATTAATGAGCAAGGCCAATTAGAAACCATGTTAATGGGATGCTATGGCTTAGGTATTACTCGAGTCGTTGCTGCCGCCATAGAGCAACATCATGATGAACATGGAATTATATGGCCACAAAATATCGCTCCATTCCAGCTAGTGATTATTCCTTTAAACGCCCATCGCTCACCTGCAGTTAAAAAGCAAGCCGATGCTTTATATGAACAGCTCAAAAATTTAGGTATTGATGTGTTACTTGATGATCGTAACGAACGACCGGGTGTATTGTTTGCCGATCAGGATCTCATTGGTATTCCTCATCGTTTAGTAGTTAGTGAACGAAATATGGAACAAAACTGTGTGGAATATAAAAGCAGAGCTACTGGAGAAATGCAACAACTTAACTTGGATACAGCAGTTGATTCTCTGGTCAAATTGATCGCAAAGTAGCCGCGATCCAAAGGGAGATGGAGTAATTTTTTTGTGAGTTCCATATAAAAAATAAACACCATTTATTATATCGAACTCATTTTATTTTGAACTGAATCAGACTTTCAAGGCGTGAAGGCTTAACACATTTTATGAGATCACATCAATTAAGCA
Source organism: Legionella gratiana (assembly GCF_001467695.1). Lineage (GTDB taxonomy): Bacteria > Pseudomonadota > Gammaproteobacteria > Legionellales > Legionellaceae > Legionella > Legionella gratiana. Next base: position 6,627 of record NZ_LNYE01000023.1, on the reverse strand, counting down.
TCATTGAAAAAATGACAATAATCAATAATAAACAATAAATTTTGCCATAAATTTTATCAGGAATCAGAGCACTAAAATATATTCCCAACTTTGAACCTATAATACTACCAAGGAAAATAGTAATTAATGCCGGCCAATATAAATAACCCGTACTGTATGGCGGCAAATGAGGTATATGAAATCCCGCTGCTATAAAAATAATACTGCCTATCAAGCCGCTTGGTGCAGCGAGTCCATTTGCGAGAGCAGAAGCCTTGTTCATAGGCAATCCATAATGCCTAAAAAATGGAACAATAATCACACTTCCTCCTATTCCCAACAAGGCGGCAATTGTTCCAGTAAAATAACTAACAAAATACAAAATTGCATGGGTCGGTTTTTTGTGAATCGGAGTATCTCCTTTAAAAAACTCCTGTTTCAAATTTCTTAGTAAAACAGCAAAAATCAACAATAAAAAAGCATATTTGAGTGCATTGGCACTTAAAATTGTAGCAATTAAAGCACCACTTACAGCACCAAGAGCAACAAGAGGTAACATTTTTCTTAATAAGGCCAGATCCATATTTTGTTTCAGATAATGCAACCATGCTGCATATATCATATTAATAAACATAAGCATCAGAGAGGTTCCTACAGCCATATGCATGGCCAATTCTTTTGAGATACCATCAAATGGTAATAACCAAAATAACAATGGAACAACAATAAATCCCCCACCGAAACCAAATAACGTTGCAAATAATCCGGTTAGAATTCCAGCAAATAAATAAATTCCAATCATAATTTTCCATCATCTTTAATTGCATTGTCATAGGAATCACTAGAAATAATCTGTTTAAGTTGACTTACAAAATCTTCCTCAATTTTATAATGCAGACAATTATTTTTTAATTTTTCAATATACCCTAATGATTCCAATCTATTAAGTGCAGGGAGTATCTCTGCGGATAATTCATAACGCAATCTTGGAATCGATGAATTCAAGATCGCATCTTTATCAACCACAAAAAATTCTCTTATCGTTTTACAATTAGAAGCAGTAAGATCCTCTTTAATGGTATTCATAAAATCAGGATAGTCATTAAAAAGCTTATCCAAGCCAACCTTTTTAGTGTCAATCAGCTCCGAACATTGTTGTGGATTGATAAATTTTTGCAGGCAATGCCGACCTATTACGGTCACAAAACACCCGGTAAAAAAACCATATATAAATGAAATGTTCATAGGTACTGTTTTAAAGGTAAATTTTTAGTTTTTACAGATGAATCCTAAAGAGGGATTCCTAATTTGACAAATTATATAACAAAATTCTTATAAAAGTTACTCAAGCAGCACGCCCTACTCCTTCATTTCTTATACCTTCATTGAAATCCCTACTTAACATGGGTTCGATATAAAAAATAAAGTGATTTTTATATCAAACTGCTTTTATTTAGACCTGGATCCCGTATAAATGCTGCCCCTTTTATGGGATTTTCATTCGTTTAGCGACATAAAAAACATAGAAATGCTTTTTATGTCGAACTCACAGTATTTACATTAAATGAAAGAACTGAAAAAAAATTGATCTTGATTTTTCAACGGAGCATTTATACACTAAATGCAATTTGATTTACCAATTACTTATCTTGCTGTATACCTCACGATGTCTGAATTCCCACTTACCATTAAAAAGAGGATCTATGCTAAAACATTGCTTTATTTTTTCCGTTATAGCGCTAGCTGTTATGTTAACCTCCTGTAGCCCCATCTATAATACTGAATACAGTTATACCCCACCCAAATCTGATGTAGCAAAAATGTGTACCGCCCAGTGTGTACAAGGAAAAAATGACTGTGAGCAAAGTTGTCGTATCGAAAATGAAAATTGTCGACTAAGGGCACAGCAAAGCGCTCTGTTTGAGTATAAACACTATAAAGAAGAACAAACACGAATGGGTTTTCCAATTAATAAAACTATTAAAGATTTTGATAGAAGCAGCAGTTGTACTAACTCTTGCCAATGCGAATCTACTTATAGGTCATGTTACTCCGCTTGTGGTGGAGAAGTTACAGAACATCAAGTATGTGTCGCTTTTTGTGACAAAAAACAATAAGAGCAGCGTTATTTTCAAGCATAGCGCACACAAAAACCAGCAATTTTTACTTTTAATTGCTGGTTTGCTTTTAAAATACAAAAAACCAAGAATCATGAGTATTTATTTTTGAAAAATTTTACAACTTGACAAATATTTGCCAAACTTTACGTTACATACTGCGGATCACGCAAATTAATATGAAAAAAGTAATCCTCTATTTCTTAGCATTCATTGGCGCCTTTGCATTATTAATTATTCTCTATCTTTGGCTTGGCAGAGTAGCAGAACCGACCATGTTTGGAGCAACAGGACCTGCTCCTATACCTACAGGAGAACCAATTCCTACGTTGATAGCCATGCAAAGAAATTCTCAAACGACGAACCAACCCTCAGAAAATACAATGAGGGGAATGATAATTCGTAATGCAAATATTTCCTTACAAGTAAACAATATTAGCGCCGCGATGCAAAGAATTACTCAGCTCGCGGAAAGTTCCGGTGGATATGTTGTGAACTCAAATTTAACTCAAGACAGTAACAGTGTTTGGAATACTACTGCTACTATCAAAATAAGAGTACCTGCTCAAGGCCTGAATGATGCTTTAACTGCCTTAAAATCACTGGCAACTCAAGTCATACAAGAATCAATAAGCGGCGAAGACATTACGCAACAATATGTCGACCTACAAAGTCAACTTACCAATTTACAAACTGCCAAAGAACAACTTGCAAAAATTATGGCAGGCGCAACTAAAACAGCGGATGTTCTTAGCGTATTCAAACAACTCACTGAAGTTCAAGGACAAATCGATGTCATTCAAGGACAAATCAAATATTACAAGGAGTCGGTTGCTTATTCATCAATTAATATTGATTTGAGCATGAATCCAATGATTGAAACTGCCCAACAAAAACAATGGAAAATAACAGAAGTATTTATTAACTCTTATCATGGATTAATCGATCAATTACGCCAGTTAACTTACGGTATCATTGAATTTTTTGTATATTTTTTACCATTGATTCTATTATGGATTTGTATCTGCTTGGTTGTTTTTTGGATAGGAAAAAAAATTTGGCAACGCTTTCAATAAGCGTATATTTTTCCATATTCTTCATAACCCGGATTAGGTATAAACCCAATCCGGAAATCTATTAGACTATATCTTAAAAGAAATTGGCTCCTCTAAATCGGAACAAGCCTTTGTATAAGGAGGTATGCTTTCATTAGTACGTGTTTTGTCTTTGGAATAGATTATATTTAAATTTCTTCGATCAATTTTTGTACCGTCAAAGTTAACCAAATATGCTTTCATGTTATATATATGCAAAGTAATACTGATACCCACATCTAACCCTTTTCTGCATTTGAGCTGATGCACAAAAGTACTCTTTAAATCATCGCCATTGCTATGAAATCTATAGCGATCGATACGATCCACAAGCCGTGCTGATTTCTCACCAGTAGGTTGATAAAATTTCTCAGATATAGGTCCCTCAAGAACAGTTACAGTACCTTTGTATTTATGATCATGGATCGTTGTTTTCTGCCTGGGTGCAAATGCAAATATCCATATCGAAAAAGGATCGGATGAATCATGATCATAGAGAAGAAATCGCCCTACACCATTGGGAAGATTCGTTAATGGATCAGCTGGCATGTACACACTATGATCCAATTTTAATGAGCCTTCCACAAGTAACTTAGGAAGGTATTTGGAAACCGTATCATAGTCTACAACATCCAATTTATTTATTACCTTTGCAATTTTTTCTCTATTTGCTTCTCTTATAAGCTCAATCTTTTCATGCATATCACATCCCTATGTATTTGAGGACAATAGTTTTTTAATTTTCCAATAATCAGGATAAAAATCAATGGGTTATTTTAAATTTTAAACGGTTCCTAACAAGTATATCATCCTTCACGATCTTAAATGGAACATGAAACTGCTTATAAAGTCTTCGTCATTCCTAATGAGGATCCAGATGATGAGGAATAATCATTACCATGAGCTTTAGGTAAAGTATTTGATTCATGCCAACCGAAAAAAAGCGACCTGCTTATAGCTTCTCTTTTTTTGTCATGTACTCCATCAATTTTCTCAGGTTCTTTTGTTTGTTCTGAATCAGAGTTAGTCATCAATAAATTATCATTACTTTTTTCAGGAGAAAACTCCGGTTTTTCGTTCAACTTCTCCTGTTCTTCCAATTCAATACTGTACCGACGTTGCCATTTTCTAAACTCACTCTGAATTTGATTTAAAGGAATTGCAAGTTTCATCTGCAAAAATTCAGGAAGACTCTCAAAAATTCGAGTGAGCTCATTAACGACAACTCCCTTTGTAGCAAATTGGGTAACTGATGAAAATTCACTGACTAAAATTAAAAATTGAGTAAAATCTTTTTGAAATTTTTGTAGTTTAATCAAATGATAAGCGGTTTTCTCTTGATAAAATATCTCCTGAGCCTCTGCTAAGGCTCGGTTCATACGCTCCCAAAGTTCTGAATTTTTTAGCACCATTCCAATCAGCACACTAGAATTCATAAAGTCCATTTCATGAACACAAACCCAAGCAAGTCGTTTATCAGACATGGAGCTAAGAACATTTTCCAGTTCTTTTAATAGCATTTGATACAGTACGCTAAAATCATGTAAATACTCTTTTAAAGCATCAAACAGCAAATGAATGGCAGAAGATTTAGCAAGAGCAGCTGAACTTTGAGTATCTTGTAATACCCGAATGGTAACAATGATATGAAAGCTTGTAGTTAACACAGCTTCCGCAAGTTGCCAATAGATCTCTTTCTCGGATCCTTTTGTTTCTGGATGAGATGGACGATAGGGTTTTAAATCAGCTTCAAATGTAAATAGATTCCGATAAAAAGAACCCAATGGATGAGGCTGTGTTGCTTTATCATATAATTCTAGTGCACTCATATCATGGAAAAATCGATCTAATGTTTCAACTTGTCGCAATAAACTTTCCATAAAAAAATTAAACTGTTTGGCTAATTTAGCACGATCAATGCTATTGAAATCAAAAATACTTCGTTCATCGGATAAAGAAAGTATATTTAGCCAAATGTTTATTTGTTCCGCAAAAGGCGTAACCTGATTAACAGGTAACACAATTGCTGTTGGCATGCTTTCAATGTACGTAATTTGAGGAGGTTCTGAATCAGAGATACCACTCGAAAAATCACGTAGTAGAGTCATTTTTTTCAATCGATTTGATAAAATCGCTGCTAAATCAAATGCAAACTGCTGATAATGACCTTCTTCACCAAAACTGGTATTACTCAAGGACTCCATACATAAATATTTAGCGAGTTCTGCTCTAGTCTTATTATCCACCAAATCGACTGGAAGTTGTTTTAAAACAGTGCTGACCATATCAACAAAGAGTTCTTCGTTTACTTTGTTTTGTAACTGTCTTGCCTGTTCCGCAAGCGCTGGAAACAATCCTTTGATTTTTCGGTAATTTAGAAAATAACCTTTAGTATATCCTTTAGGATTGAACCATCCTTGATATTCAAAGGGATAAAAAAGATCTTCGTTATTTTTTTTATGGCCGTAATAACGAAATGCCGCGCCCCAATCGATGCGCGCAAATTGAATAAAAGTCATCTCTACTGAAGACATGACATCCAAACAAACTACATTACCACTATGTACGCTATGATCTCCCAAAAGTAAAGAAAACATTAGCGCCACAGCAAGACCATAATATTGTTTTAATTGGGTGAGTAATAAATAGGATTGAGGACCGTAAAACATCTCCACGAGCGGATCTCGATCAGAACCATCTCGATAACCAGTTCCAATGATTTTGTATAACTCTTTGAATTCTACTTTAGGTTGAATAAGTCCATAACTACCATCTTCAAATTGAATCAATTGAGCACAGATTAAGGATGCATGGTATATTTTGTCAATCAATTCACGGCGTTTAAACTCCTGTAACAATAAACCAGCAAACAACTCGGTAAATAATTCGCGAGAATCCTTAGGTTTTTTTACAAAATATTCCATACCATCCGAATCACGATAAAAACCGTCTACTTTATTTTGATTTTTACCTCCTTTTTTATTTTTAAACTTAGTAAGTATCTTTCCTTTGTAAGTAAACATCCCTGCCCCAAACACGCTTCATTTACGAATAGTTTTATCATTTTTTAATCTTTTGAGAAAGATTTATAAACACTATGATATTTAATATGACCAGTAAAAAATAGGTTATTAATTAAACGAATTTACGATTTTGCAAAATAAGGTGACGGAAATGAACTAATGACTTAGTTTTTAAGTACACAGCGCTGCTTACCGTATGAAAAGGGAAAACTCATGTTAATTAAGTTAATGCTCGACGTACGTCAATTTCAAGGCGAATCATTTAAACAAATGCAGGGAATTTTTGAACATTTAAGTGGTGGACAAAATCCTGAAACTTTGTTCATTATTAGTGATGCTTCATAAATAAATGTTACCGAAGAGTTTTTCGTTGCCTCATAATTCATGTTACCGAACAGAGACATTATTAATATA
>NZ_LNYE01000022.1:709154-709402 GCF_001467695.1 Legionella gratiana | reverse complement strand
CAATTTACAGCGATTGGAACTTTTTCAGATGCCAGCACCCAAGATCTCACCAGCTCTGTGAGTTGGTCATCATCAAGTATTGCAACGGCAACCATTTCTAATGTATCGGGAAGTAATGGTTTTGCCACTGGGGTGGCTTCCGGTACTACCACGATTACCGCAGCATTAAGTGGTGTAACAGGTTCAACAAGTTTAGCGGTGACGAATGCGACTTTAGTTTCGATTGCAGTTAGCCCAACTAACCCATC
>NZ_LNYE01000022.1:435812-709047 GCF_001467695.1 Legionella gratiana | reverse complement strand
ACTTATTCGGATTCCAGCACACAAAACATCACCAGTTTAGTGACATGGTCTTCATCAAACACTGCAACGGCAACGATTTCTAATGCGCCGGGAAGCAATGGTCTTGCCACCGGGAATGCTGCCAGTACCACCACGATTACTGCAACATTAGAGGGTGTCTTGGGTACGACAAGTCTATCAGTGACAGATGCGACTTTGGTGTCAATTGCAGTGACTCCAATTAGCTCTCAAATCGCGAAAGGTTTGACCCAGCAATTTACGGCGATTGGAACTTTTTCAGATGCCAGCACTCAAGATCTCACTAGTTCCGTAACTTGGTCTTCATCAAGCATTACGACAGCAACGATTTCTAATGTACTGGGAAGTAATGGTCTTGCCACTGGGGAGGCTTCCGGTACCACCACGATTACCGCAACATTAGGTTCTGTATCAGGTACAGCAAGTTTAGCAGTAACAAATGCGACTTTGGTCTCGATTGCAGTGACTCCAACGAATCCATCAATTGCAAAGGGTACAACCCAGCAATTTACGGCGATGGGGACTTATTCGGATTCCAGTACGCACAACATCACCAGCGCAGTGACTTGGACTTCCTCAAGCACTGCAACCGCAACAATTTCTAATGCACCAGAAAGCAATGGACTTGCAACTGGGGAATCCTTTGGCACCACTACAATTACCGCAACCCTAGGTGGTATATCGGGTACGGCGAGCTTGGCAGTGACGAATGCGACTTTGGTTTCAATTGCAGTGACTCCAATTAGCTCCCAAATCGCAAAAGGCATAACTCAACAATTTACCGCAATTGGTACTTATTCGGATTCCAGTATACAAGATCTCACTAGTTCCGTAACTTGGTCTTCATCAAGCATTGCGACAGCAACGATTTCCAATGAATCAGGAAGCAACGGTCTTGCTACAGGCGTTTCTTCTGGCACCACCACGATTGCCGCAACATTAGATTCTGTATCGGGTACTGCAAGTTTAGCCGTGACGAACGCAACATTGGTTTCAATTGCAGTGACTCCAACTGATCCATCGATTGCAAAAGGTACCACTCAGCAATTTACTGCCATTGGTACGTTTTCAGACTCCAGCACACACGACCTCACCAGCTCGGTGACATGGTCTTCGTCAAACACTGCGATCGCGACGATTTCTAATACATCGGGAAGTAATGGTATTGCTACTGGAGTGGCTTCTGGAACTACAACAATCACTGCCACATTAAGTTCTGTATCAGGCACATCGAACTTAGCAGTGACCAATGCAACTTTGGTTTCGATTGCGATCACTCCCCCTAATTCCCAAATCGCGAAAGGCTTAACTCAACAATTTACAGCCACCGGCACTTATTCAGATTCGAGTACACAAGATCTCACCAGCTCGGTAACTTGGTCTTCATCAATTACAAACATCGCAACAATTTCAAATGCACCACAAACTAATGGTCTGGCTACCGGAAATTCTCCCGGTACTACAACAATCACTGCTTCTTTAGGTTCTGTATCGACTACTACAAGTTTAACAGTGACCAATGCAACTTTAGTTTCAATTGCAGTGACTCCAACGAATCCATCAATTGCAGAAGGCACCACTCAGCAATTGACAGCGATGGGAACTTTTTCAGATTCCAATGTTTACAATGTCACAAGCTCTGTAATCTGGTCTTCGTCAGATACTACCATTGCGACGGTTTCTAATGCACCAGAAAGCAATGGTCAGGCTACAGGATTGTCTTCAGGTACGGCAACGATCACGGCGACATTAGGCTCAGTGTCCGGCACTACAAATTTGGCAGTAACCAATGCGACTTTGGTTTCAATTGCAGTGACTCCAACTAACCAACAAATCGCAAAAGGTACGACGCAACAATTTACAGCGATTGGTACTTATTCGGATGCCAGCACACAAGATCTTACCGACACAGTAACTTGGTCCTCCTCAAGCATTGCAACAGCAACGATTTCTAATGCAACGGGAAGTAATGGTTTGGCTACTGGCGTTTCTTCTGGTACTACAACGGTTACAGCAGCATTAGGCTCTGTATCAGGTACTGCAAGTTTAGCGGTGACGAATGCAACTTTAGTTTCAATTGCAGTGACCCCAACTAATTCATCGATTGCCGAAGGTACTTCTCAGCAATTTACGGCTATTGGCACTTATTCGGATTCAAGCACACAAAATCTCACTAGCTCTGTGACCTGGGCTTCATCGAATACTGCAACGGCAACGATTTCTAATGCAGCTGGAAGCAATGGTCTTGCTAATGGAGAGTCTGCTGGCGCTACCACAATCACGGCAACATTAGATTCTGTATCAGGTACTGCAAGTTTGACAGTGACGAATGCGACTTTGGTCTCTATTGCAATAACTCCTGTTAATGCATCCATTGCAACAGGCCTTACCCAACAATTTACAGCGGTTGGCACTTATTCAGATTCGAGCACACAAGACCTTACAAACTCCGTAATCTGGTCTTCATCAAATACTGGGAGCGCGACAATTTCTAATGCACCAGGAAGCAACGGTCGAGCGACAGGAGTGTCTTCTGGTTCCACAACAATTACAGCAACATTGGACTCTGTATCGGGTGCGGCTAGTTTAGTGGTAACGAATGCAACTTTGGTTTCGATTGCAGTGACTCCAACTAATCCATCGATTGCAAAAGGTACGACCCAGCAGTTTACTGCAATTGGTACTTTTTCGGATTCTAGTACACACGACCTTACAAGCTCTGTAATCTGGACTTCATCGAATACTGCCATCGCAACAATTTCTAATGCATCCGGAAGCAACGGTCTTGCTGCTGGAGCATCTTCTGGATCTACGATAATTACCGCCACATTAGGTTCTGTGTCAGATACGGCGAACTTAGAAGTGACTAATGCAACTTTAGTTTCGATTGCAGTTACGCCTCCGAATCCACAAATTGCTGATGGTTTTACCCAGCAATTTACAGCGATTGGTACTTATTCGGATTCGAGTACTCAGGATTTAACCAGTACAGTGACTTGGTCTTCATCAAGTACTGCCATCGCAACGGTCTCGAATGCATCCGGAAGTAACGGTCAAGCTACTGGAGTATCTTCCGGTACTGCAACGATTACAGCAGTATTAGGCTCTGTATCGGGTACAGCAAACTTAGCGGTGACGAATGCGACTTTAGTTTCGATTGCAGTGACTCCAACTAATCCTTCCATTGCAAAAGGTACAACGCAACAATTTACGGCCACAGGAACTTTTTCGGATTCGAGCACACTAAATCTAACAAGTTCTGTGACCTGGAGTTCATCTAATACTTCAACAGCAACGATTTCTAATGCTGCTGGAAGCAACGGTATTGCTACTGGAGTGGCTTCTGGAACCACAGCGATCACTGCCGCATTAGGTTCTGTATCAGGTACAACGAACTTAGCTGTGACCAATGCAACTTTGGTTTCCATTGAGATTACCCCACCGAATCCACAAATTGCGAAAGGTTCAACTCAGCAATTTACGGCCACGGGAACTTATTCGGATTCAAGCACACAAAATCTCACTAGCTCTGTGACCTGGACTTCATCGGATACTGCAATAGCAACAATTTCTAATGTATCCGGAAGCAACGGTCAAGCTACTGGAGCATCTTCTGGAACCACGACAATTACCGCTACATCAGGTTCTGTGTCAGGTTCTGCCAGCTTGGCAGTGACGAATGCAACTTTGGTTTCTATTACAGTATCTCCAACTAATCCTTCGATTGCAAAGGGTACGACCCAACAATTTACGGCTACGGGAACTTATTCGGATTCCAGCACACAAAATCTCTCTAGTTCCGTAACTTGGTCTTCCTCAAGTACTGCAATCGCAACGATTTCGAATGCAGCTGGAAGTAATGGTCTTGCTACCGGCGTGTCTTCTGGATCCTCTGTGATCACTGCGACATTAGGCTCTGTATCAGGTACTGGGAGCATAACGGTTACAGATGCGACTTTAGTATTGATTACAGTCACTCCCTCTAATCCACAAATTGCAGCAGGTTTAACCCAGCAATTTACGGCTACAGGGACTTATTCGGATTTTAGTACACAAATTCTCACAACTTCTGTGACATGGACTTCATCAAGTACAGCTACAGCAACAATTTCTAATGCGTCAGGAAGCAAAGGTCTCGCTACTGGAGCGTCTTCTGGGACTACAGCGATCACTGCTACGTTAGGCTCAGTATCAGGTACAGCGAATTTGGCAGTGACTAATGCAACTTTGGTCTCCATAGCAGTTATGCCTGCCGATGCACAAATTGCACAAGGGTCAACACAGCAATTTATCGCTACAGGAACTTTTACTGATTCGAGCACGCTTGACATCACGAGCTCTGTAACGTGGTCTTCGTCAGACACTGTTACTGCAACGATTTCAAATGCATCAGGAAGTAAAGGACTTGCTACCGGGGAATCTTCTGGTATTACAACGATTACTGCTACAGCAGGCGGTTCTATATCCGGCACTACGAGTTTAACAGTGTCATCGCGGATATCGATTGCAGTAGGTTATTATCACGATACTAGCTCGGTTACCAGGCCACTCTTGGCTCAAAGTCAGGATTTAGGGGATAATTGGATTTATCCAGAATCTATTACGGCTCCGATATTTACACCAAATAATACTTATCCATATGCGAGCGATGGTTTATTGCAATCTGCAAATTGCAGTGGAGCTCTTTGTATTGCAGGAGGTATTTATATTGATAGTAGCGGAAATTCTCGACCCCTTTTAGCTCAAAGTTCAGACTTAGGTTCGACTTGGCAATTTCCTGAGTCTATTACTGCGCCAGTATTTGAGCCAAATAATACTTATCCTTATTCTTTTCTAGGCTCTTTCATTGGCACAAGTTGTTTTGGCACCTCCTGTATTGCAGCAGGTAGTTATACTGATATTAACTTTATTAATCGACCGCTATTGGCACAAAGCCAGGATTCAGGTGTGACTTGGACTTATCCAGAATCTATTACTGCTCCAGACTTTAAGCCAAACAATACATATCCATTTAATAATAATGGGAGCTTTGCTAATACGAGTTGTAACAACAACACCTGCATCGCAGTAGGGCATTATTATAGCGATGCTTCTACTAGACGAGCTCTCCTTGCCCAAAGCCAGAATTCAGGTGTAACTTGGACTTATCCTTCATCTGTTACTGCGCCTGTTTTTACACCAAATACTTATCCTTATAGTGCAGATGGAATTTTCTATAGTGTCAGCTGTACTAGTACAAATAGTGGTAGTAACTATTGTGTTGCAGTTGGCTTGTATTCTGATGCCAGTGCTGTTTCTCGTCCTCTGTTGGCAGTAAGCCAGGATTCAGGTGTAACTTGGACTTTTCCCGGCTCCATTACTGCTCCTTTTTTTACACCAAGCAATACCTATCCGTTTCAAGGCGATGGAGTACTTTTTGGTGTAAGTTGCGATGGTTCAATCTGTGTAGCTGTAGGTCGATATACGGATACTAATAATATTAAGCGTCCGCTTTTAGCGCAAAGCACCGATGCAGGTGTGACATGGACTTATCCTACATCTGTTACTGCGCCTGTTTTTACACCCAGTAACACCTATCCTTTTGGTAACCCTACTGGAAGCCAAATTACATTCCTTACGAGTGCGAGTTGTCATGGTTCTATCTGTATTGCGGTAGGTTCTTATACTGATAGTAACACCATTATTCGCCCTCTTTTGGTGCAAAGTACGAACTCTGGGGCTACATGGACTTATCCTGAATCCATTACCGCACCTAGTTTTCCTTCTGCTTATGCTTTCAGTAACTTTGGTTCTCTAATCCGTGCAAGGTGTGATGGTAATATTTGTATTGCTGCCGGAATTTATACTACCGGTGATCCTACTCGTCGGCCACTTTTAGCGCAAAGCACTGATTCAGGGGTAACTTGGACTTATCCAGAGTCTATTCCAGTACCGGTGTTTACACCAACAAATACTTATCCTTTTGCTGAACAGGGAACTTTATCGGGTGCAGGTTCTAATAACTCATGGGCTCCAGAGTCGTTGAGTTTTCTGCTTGATTAAAGAATTAAAAGAGGGCAATATTTTTTCATAACCGTTTTTATTATTGATAAAAACGGTTATGTGGTTGATCCAGTTGTGAGTAAGACAATAATTGGTGCCAAAACGCCATATGTGATAGTGCATATACGGTGGTGTGAGGTATCGGAGCTGTACGGCTCTTCCAACTCGATACTTTATTTATGGAAAAATAAAAAAATCACTCGACAGTGCCTATAAATCTTGGGATACTTTGCTTGACTCTGGAATGAGTCATATAGTCCAACAAAAAGGAGAAATTATGAAAGCAAAATATATTGCTGTTGTATTGTCATTATTTGTAACTACCCTCCCTGTTCATGCAACTATCGCTAAACAGAGTGCGCCCTCAAAACAGCCTTCTGTAGCAGTTCATAAAATAGATCTCAATAAGGCAGATTTAACAACACTTACTGGTTCAGTTAAAGGTATAGGGAAAAAACGCGCTGAAGCAATTATTGCTTATCGTCAAAGTCATCATGGCTTTAAATCTCTTGAGGAGCTCGCTGAGGTGAAGGGTTTAGGGCAACATTTTGTCGATAGAAATCGTGAAAAGTTAAATGAGGTATTTGTTATCCATAAAATGGAGTAACTAAACATTCTGTTGTTGGCCTATTTAATGTGAGCTCTATATAAAAATAAATAGTATTATTTATATAAAAATGAGCTTATTTAGAACGGGATCTCGTATAAATATGACGCACCCTCGTTTTTGCTGGGGACAAGTTTTGTGGGGGAACGTTTGTTTAGCAATGTAAAAGGTATTTCCATGTCTTTTACGTCGAACTCACGTTATTTAAGGGCAACAACAGAAATGAAATTTTGCATAACAATTTAGCATTATTCGCTCAATATTTAAAATTGTTATCCTAGAACTGTCGATTTTTATCCAAATTTAGGATAAAGTAGCGCTCAAAAAAAAGAACGGGGTAGTACTGCTTATGTTCAGAAAATTAAGGGGCGTGTTTTCCAATGATTTATCAATTGACTTGGGAACCGCCAATACATTGATTTATGTAAGAGATAAAGGGATTGTGCTAAACGAACCCTCTGTTGTAGCTTTACGTAATGAGTCAGGTCAAAAACGAGTTGCTGCTGTTGGGCTTGAAGCGAAGCGTATGTTAGGAAGAACTCCAGGTAACATAAATGCTATCAGACCAATGAAAGATGGTGTAATTGCTGACTTTTTTGTTACGGAGAAAATGCTGCAGCATTTCATACATAAAGTCCACGAAAATAAATTTTTACGACCAAGTCCTCGTGTTTTGGTTTGCGTTCCTTGTGGGTCTACGCAAGTGGAGCGCCGTGCGATTCGTGAATCTGCAATGGGTGCTGGTGCGCGCGAAGTATTTCTTATTGAAGAACCTATGGCTGCTGCTTTGGGATCAGGAATGCCAGTAGAAGAAGCAAGTGGTTCTATGGTTGTGGATATCGGTGGTGGTACTACAGAAGTTGCAATTATTTCCTTAAGCGGTATTGTTTATCATCAATCTGTTCGAATCGGTGGCGATAAGTTTGATGATGCAATTGTATCTTATGTGCGTCGAAATTATGGAACGCTTATCGGTGAAACGACTGCTGAGCGTATTAAACATGAGATTGGCTCAGCCTTTCCTAGTCGTGATTTATTTGAAATCGAGGTGCGAGGAAGAAATCTTGCTGAAGGTGTTCCTCGTAGTTTTATTCTGACGAGCGCTGAGATTTTAGAGGCTTTACAAGAACCTTTATCAGGTATTGTTGGTGCTGTGAGGGCTGCTTTAGAGTTGGCTCCTCCGGAGTTGGCGGCGGATATTGCTGAGCGAGGTATGGTTTTAACTGGGGGCGGTGCTTTGTTGAAAAACATTGATACTTTGCTAATGGAAGAAACAGGTCTTCCTGTATTAATTGCTGAAGATCCGCTGACCTGTGTAGCACGTGGTGGTGGTAAAGCTTTAGAAACCATGGACTTGCGCGGCGGTGATTTCCTCTCAACAGAATAATACGCATAACAGATTATTTAGTAGGAGTGGGTACAGTTCTATTGGATTCGTGCTCGCTCTTGTGTTTTCTGTTTTTCTTATGTTCTCTGATTATCATTATCGTTATCTGGATAATGTTCGTAGTGGTTTTTCTGTAATTGTTGCACCTTTACAATATGCTGTGGATTATCCTGTACGAGTTATTGGTTGGGTTCAGTCATTAGTTAGTGCTAAAAGTGCTTTAATTGCTGAAAATATGCAATTACGCTATAAGCAAACTATGCTCGAAGCAGAATTACAAAAATTAATCATTATCCAAAAAGAAAATTCTCAATTAAAAGAATTACTCCTTACTTCATCTAAAGCAGATATGAGTGCTATGGCGGCTCAAATTTTAGCCGTAGATACGAGTAATTCACGTCAAGTGGTTGTTTTAGATAAAGGTAAGCGTAATGGTGCTTATGTAGGACAACCTGTTTTAGATGCAAAAGGGATTATGGGACAAATTGTTGACGTTGGACCAATAACCAGCACGGTTTTACTTATTTCTGATTCCAAAAGTGCTGTTCCAGTTCGAAACAATAGAACAGGAGAACGAGCAATTCTTGTCGGAACTAATGATATAGAAGAATTGTCTTTAATTAATTTACCCAAAACTTCTTCTATTCACCCTGGTGATGTATTAGTTACTTCGGGTTTAGATAGGCATTATCCTGAAGGTTATCCTGTAGGGCTCGTAGAAGAAGTCAATAGTATTCCTGGAGAAGATTTTGTTAAGGTTAAAGTGAAGCCTGTTGCATTACTTAATAGAAATCGATTAGTTTTATTAATATGGCCTGATGGAAAGCAAGAACAACTGACAGTGCAAATTAATGAGCGATTAAATGCGAAGGAGACCATGTAATGAAAAATCTTCGCCTTCGTTTAGGGTTGGGGTTTATTGTAGCACTTCTTTTATCGATATTACCTATGCCTGAATTAATTTCTGCTTTTCGCCCACCTTGGGTTTTGTTGTTGATTCTTTATATTGAATATTTTTTGCCAGGTAATTTTAAGCTGACTACATTGTTATTTGTTGGTTTATTATTGGATGTCTTGCTTGCAACAGTCATTGGCGAGCACTCATTTGCTTTGCTTTTAGTAACCTGGATTGCTTCAAGTAAATCAAGGCGTTTTCAATTCTTTTCAATGATGCAGCAAATTTTTTTAATTGGATTCTTCTGCTTATTATATCAATCAATTATTTCTTTAATTGCAGTGCTTTTAGGTTTTAACTACAGTATATTTGCACCATTTGCTAGCGCTATAGTAAGTATGTTTCTCTGGCCTTGGATTCGTCTTCTTGGTGAAGATAATTTATTGAATCGCTTGGCTTATCGGTAAATTACTGTTTCAAAGCAGTGTGGATAATCTTATACTCACCCGGTTGTAAATTTCCTAGCCGCCAGTCACTAATGCGATGTCGTACTAATCTTAAAGTAGGAAATCCAATTGCAGCAGTCATCTTTCGTATTTGATGGTTTTTTCCTTCATTTAAAATAATTTCCAGCCAACTAGTAGGAACATTTTTTCTAAATCGAATCGGTGGATTACGTGACCATAGCTGTGGCTCATCAATGATCTTGGCTACAGCTGGCAAAAAGGTAATGTCTTGAAGAATTAAGCCATTTCTAAGAACTTCTAAATCTTGATTACAAGGTGTTCCTTCGACTTGCACCCAATAATATTTACTTTTATTGAATTTAGGATGGGTTAATTTATGCTGTAGCGATCCATTATCTGTTAATAAAAGTAATCCTTCACTATTTTTATCCAATCGCCCAGCTGCGTAAAAATTGGGCATTTTAATAAATGCTGCTAGTGTATGCTCATATTCTTCGCCTGAAAATTGGCTTATTACACCATAAGGTTTATTGAATAATATTATTTGCGACATGAAGTATTTTTTTAAAGTTGAGAAATCCTAATAGTAGATTGGATATGAGTTATGGGCAATAGATCTCTAGCATAACCTCATCTTTAACGCCGATTGTATTATTTCTTTATAACAGCATTCTTAAAATATCTTAAAAGAAACTTAATTTATAAAGCGACTAAGTATTCCCAATATTCATTTCGATATAAGCCTCTGTTCATACCACGTTGATAAACTCATAAAAGATTCACTAAGTTTTAATCAAAATTAAGAGACACCTTTTGCTGGAGAGATTATTATGAATAAACATGTCATTTTAAGTTTTGATCGTGGTGATCCAGAAGTGACGCTGGCATTCCAGCAAAGAATTCAAGCTAGAGAAGCTAAAAGGGGGATCCAAATCGATTTGGATGATATTAAAGTCATTTATCTCGCTGATCTATCTAATGAAGAATACATGACATGGACTGGTATAAGTCCTTCCGAAAAGGATAAAGAAATACTTCAATCGCTAGAAGGGGATGATAAGGTTTACCTTTGGGGGCATGGCACTCCTAATTCAGGATACATACCTGGTGGATTCTATACCGAGATTGCTGATTACCTTGAAAAAGGACTTAATAAAGATAATTTTTCGCCCAGCAAAGGGCCTTTAGATGTTTGTGTGGAGATATGTTCTGGAGGAAAAGGAGGGGAACATGGTAAAAATAGTTTTGCCGCTTCGCTACACGCATATTTAGGAAAAATAGGTATTTTTTCTAAGGTAACAGGGCGTATGTCTATTTTATGGTTAGATCATAATACTCTATCCAATAGTGGTGCACAAACGGTGAACAGAGCTTACTATGGAATGACCCAAGCTCTTAATTTGCCAGTCGAAGCAGAAAAACTTCATCATCAAGCACCTCGCTCCAAAGTTACTTATATGTGGGATCCAACAGAGAGTGAGCATCAGATTCGAATTGATTCCTACAGAAGTAGTTTATTCGACGAGTTTATACGATTAAAAGAAAAAATATTAGCTAACGCACATGATTTAAAAATAAATTATACTGAATTGCATCGATTATTATTAAAGATAGAGTTTTCATTATCTGATCATACTAGACCCTTAGATGTCGAGTTACTCAAATCTTGTCTCCAGACTCTTGCTGATGATTTTTCACAAGTGCTTGAGGGTAATGAAAATGAAACAATTAGGTATGAATTGGAACACCTTAATGATGCTATACAAAGAAAAGCGCATGCTAACGGTTTCATTGTAGAAGCAACAGGTCTCCATAAGTCAGATCCTAAACTTCCAATTGAAGAAAAATCTTTTGCTGAAGTCATTTATGATTTACCTGTCCTGAAGAGAATGGATGAAATTGCTTCTCTGTTAAAGGAGCAAGGAAATATACCGCAGGAAATATTGGATATCATCGGTTCTAAAGAAACCAAAGGAGAAGATAACTGTTATGCTCATTTCTTTACAACTGCGAGGAAACATATAATTCGACAACATAATGGCACAACAAATATTCCTGAAAGTCTTATTAAACCAATGGCTATTGTGAATAAAATGCTAGAAACGGTTTTATTGGATAATGACAAGCCTTTGAATGAGAAAAAAGCGATTTTCAATGAACTAAAAGGGGAGATAAATATTGATTACAGTCCTACTTTGTTTAATAAATGCGCGGCATGGATAGCTGGACTAATGTTTGGCTTGCAATTAGCGTTTAATGAGCGACATGAAACAAACTTGACTGAGCTAATACCTAATCTGTTCTTCTCTGCTTATACACTTTCAAGCTATTATCTGGATACTTTTCTCTATACTTGCGAACAGGTAGAAAAAATTACTAATGCATGTAGCGATACATTGAAAGCTCTAGAACCTCCTTGTAGAAAGAGTATTTCACCGCTGTCTTTTTTTGCTCCCCAAAAAGATGAAACGAAAGCACTTGATCCTGCAATTGATGATAAACCTAATGCAATCATCAAAGTTTGCTGAAATTATTTAAGTTATTAGAGATGGTTTAGTAAAGTAAAAAATTAAAGTTCAATTACAGTCGGGCTGGGGGGATTAACCGTATTACCCCCCTAAATCCTCATAAAATCCTTATCCATAACCCGCGTTAACCCGCGTTAATTTATTGTTTTTTTAGGTTAATTATTATACAATCACCTCAAACTGCCTTGTAGTGAAAATAAATGATGAAATATGCTTTTTTAGTTTCGATATTTTTCTTTCAGGTTTCTTATGCGATGAATCATATAGTGATGGTTGGTGATGAAAAAGTAGAAATTAAACATATCGTAGGTAGAGGAAAAACCTTTGTGCATGTGCATCATAATGAACAAACCGCTTTAAAAGCAGCTCAGGCAGTCATTCAAAATGAAGGTGGAAGCCTTATTACTTTAGTACATTCTGGCGGTCGAAATATAGTTTTTCACCTTAACAATAAGCGCTATGAGTTTGATCCAAATCGTATTTTTACTGATAACGGAATTAGGAAAACACTTACTGCATTAAGTCAGTATAGTCCTCAAGCTCATCGTGAAGTGAATAAATTAGCAAGTAAAATTAAGCAATTATTGCCTGAAGGGAAGGTAGTCGCTGTACATAATAATTCATCCTACTCACTTAAAGACTATTTACCAGGAAAACCACTTGAAAAAGACGCACAGGCGCTTCATATGGTTCCCGAAAATTATTATCGAAATTTTTATTTAGTTACCAAAATTAGCGATTTCCTTCGTTTAAAAAGCAAAGGTTATAACGGAATTTTACAGAAACCATCTGCAACGGATGATGGCTCATTGTCTATTTATTTGGCGAAAAATGATTACATCAATGTAGAGGCTGGCTATGATCAATTGATGGAACAAATCAAAATGCTGCAACATGCATAAGTGCGGTGATTAGTAGAAATAATGCGAGCGTATAATGATGTTTGTTACCAGACAAAGCAACATGGTCTTATTGTTACACCAAATGTATTTTAATTGCTTTGACTGTGCTATAAATGTGATTTATACTAGGGCACTTATTGATGCATCACTGTGAAAAGGTGTCTTATGCCAACTCTTAAACTGCCAGAACGCTTTCAAATCGCTCCTTTTTATGGGGATTACTATAAGATATTGGGAGTTAATAATGATCCCTTGCCCACAAGGGAACAAATAATCGCTGCTTATCGCTCAATGGCTATGCAGTACCATCCTGATAAGATATCAACCTCTTCTGTAAAACCTCCTTTAAGCATTGAAGAGGCTACGGAATGTTTTAAAGCGATTGATGCAATTAAGTCTATTCTATTATCTCAATGCGCAGAGGTTATATCCATAGAGAAAGTTAATAAAACTACAGGCTCAAAAGAAAACATAAATTCTGCTGACGATTTGTCTCCTGGAGAACAATTAAAAGCGGTGATGCTTGCTTATGTGCGCTCTGCAAGGTTTTGCGATTATGCTCCAGGTACAGGACCTGGTGTAGGTGGTTATTGGTCTTATATACTGGGAGGGAAGAACGGTATTGAGCAGGGTACCTCTAAATATAGTGGTAAATATGCTATAGCCACTGCAAAGTACCAAGTTGAACTGAACGAAAAATGGGAACAGCCTCTCACTGTTTTCGATAAGAGTACGAGGCCTTTTACAACAGTCTCGGATCCTCGAGTGATACACGAAGTATTGGTGATGATGGCTGATTCTATTCCTAAAGAACTTCGTGATCATTGTGCAAAAATTTATGGAAGTCATGTGCGTGAACAGCCTGTTTCTGTTTTAGCACCAAAAGAAACTCTCACGAAGGTGAAACATACAGCACCCTATCTCATTTTAGATCCTGAAGGAAATAATTATGCTGATGGGATTCGTCAAAATGCAGATCATTCGTTCACAATTTTCGGTAGAAATTGTAATGGTCAACGGAGAGAAATCACTCTATTTCAAGATGGTCAAGTTTTAGGTTTTAACGGAAACCCAAATCTTGGTATCGTGGGAAGTCAATTTTTTGAAAACAGAGAGGAACTATTTCATCATTTTGGCCTCGATATATCTCAAGAAATACCTAGCCTAAGTTGCCAAAGAAAACCGGGTTATTAGTCTCTATAAGAATTAAATGATTTCTTAAACTTATAAGAGATGTGCTTCATAAATTTCATTATTTAACGTAAGTTCGACATAAAAAATAAAATAATTTTTTATGTCGAACTTACGTTATTTAATAGTGCAACATTCAGTAAGTGGTATTAAATAATGAAAATTCCTGTATGATATTCCTTTTTAATGTCTAAGAATGTAAGGAAACACGATGAATTTCAATATTCGGAATACCTTAGGTCCGTTATTTCTGATTCTTGTATGCCCTATTTTTGTGATGCTGATGTGGTATACCAATACTCAACTTGAGGGTTCTTTGTTTGCATTATGGAATTTGATGCTCCAAAAAGGTTTTCTACAATCGATTTATTCAATATGGCAACCTTATTTTTGGGGTTCAGCAATTGCATGGAAAATCATTTTCGTTTTTATTGTATTTGAATTGGCTTTAATGAGATTACTTCCAGGACAAACATTTCAAGGACCGATATCCCCCAAAGGAAATGTACCTGTTTATAAAGACAATGGCCTTATTGCATTTATCGTGACTACGGTAACATTTTGTATTGCTTCTTTTGGCTTTAATGTATTTTCGGCTTCTATTCTCTATGATAACCTTGCGCCTCTTCTGGGCGCACTTAATCTATTTAGTCTTATATTTTGTGTTCTTTTGTATCTTAAGGGACGTTTTTTTCCTTCATCTACTGATTCAGGTATAACTAAGAATATTTTGTTTGATTATTATTGGGGAACGGAACTCTATCCTCAAGTACTTGGATGGAATATTAAAAAATTTATAACCTGCCGTTTTGGAATGATGAGTTGGGGGTTATTTCTGATTTCTTATTGTGCAAAACAAGCAGAGTTAGGCGGCTTGTCCAACTCCATGCTTATTTCTGTTTTCCTACAATTTGTTTATTTAAGCAAATTTTATATGTGGGAAAAAGGCTATTTGCGCTCATTAGATATTATGCATGACCGTGCAGGTTTTTATATTTGCTGGGGATGCATGGTATGGGTTCCATGCGTTTATACTTCACCAAGCATGTATCTTGTTCTCCATCCAATTCATTTACCTTTTGTTTGGGCAATCCTCATTTTGTTTCTCGGTTTTGCATCTATTATGATCAATTATCTTGCTGACCGACAAAGACTGATGGCCAGAGCAACACAAGGTGAATGTAAAATATGGGGTAAAAAACCAGTTACTGTATTAGCCCGTTATAAAACTACAGAAGGGGACAAAAAACAAACTATATTGCTTGCTTCAGGATGGTGGGGAGTTGCTCGACATTTTCACTATATTCCAGAACTTGCTGGAACGTTTTTTTGGTCAGTACCTGCTTTATTTGAAAATTTCTCACCGTATTTTTATCTGAGCTTTTTAACAGTGCTTTTATTTGATAGAGCTTTTCGTGACGATAGACGCTGTTCCTCAAAATATGGTCAAGATTGGAAAAAGTATTGTGAGCTTGTGCCTTATAAGATTATTCCTTTTTTAATTTAAACAAAGATAATTCTTAAACCTAACCTGGCGGTTATTTTAGAACCAAATAACCGCCAGATTTATTGAATTATTGCAATTTATTTGATGGTGATTCAAGTTTTAGTAGTTCTTTTAATTTTTGACCTACTGATTCATTTTCCAATAATGGATTTAATGCATTTCCAAGGTAACCAGTGGTTAATATTGTTATATCTTGCTCATCTAATTCTGATACTTCGTCTGTTTCAAAATTTTTGAATAATTTATTTATAGCATCAAGCTTTTGAGTTTTGGTATATCCTGACATTCCCACATAGGAACCCATATAGTTAAAAAAAGTTCCGACCATTCCATAATAGTATTCACTTGTTCTGCTTTCGGTGGTCTCTATATAAGATTTTAATCCCTCTTTTACTTTTGCAAGTATTTCTAATTTAGGGTTAATTACTTCGATGGTTTTAGGAACTGTTATATCTTTTTCGACTGTAATCGCTTCATCTGTTAACTCCATAAGCGGTTCATCTTTAACTTCTACAGCATCTAAAATGGAGTCCTCTTGTACATCTTTTTCAGCATCTAATTGATGTTGAACTAAAAGCGCCTTTTTTTGCAATTCGTTTATTTTTTTAGGCAATATAACTGTAGCAAGTTTGATTAAGCTCACAATAGGATGTTCATGGTCAATAAAAATTCTTAATTGATTTGCATTTATAATTAATTCAGAGCTTTTAAGTTCAGCCAAGGCGTTTTCTTTTCTTTCCCTTGAATTACTAAGAAGTGCATCGTCAAGAAGAATGTCTAATTCTTTAGCTTCTTTTTCAAGTTCACGTAATTTATGCATGGTTTTTCCAATCTGAGTTAAGTAGTCAACATCATAATATAAAAATGTTAAGTCTACCTTAAGTAAGTTAAGGTAGAAATATTCTCCGTATATTTTAAATACTTTGCTAAGCTAACAATTTCTTAATTAGATTTTGAGTAATTATCGTCCAAATTTTTATTATAGAGATACTGTTCGATATCAAGATAAAACTGAATTACGTGATAGAACATTTTGCTTAAGTTATATGACGCCGAATAAACGATCATTGTTTATTCGTTTTTTTCAAGGATAATTCTTTTTCGATCCTCTATATTTGCTGTTAAAAATTGGATTTTACACTAATGTCAGAGTATGATGCCCTTGCTTAATACATAATGGAAGGATAGAGAAAATGAACAACTTGCCGAATTGTCCTAAATGTCATTCTGAATATAGTTATGAGGATGGTGACGTCTTTATTTGTCCTGAATGCATGCATGAATGGCCAAAAAGTATGGATGAACGTCATGAAGAGTTTAAGCGAATTATCAAAGATGCCAACGGAAATATACTCCAAGACGGTGATACAGTAACTGTTATCAAAGATTTAAAAATAAAAGGTTCATCTCAAGTTGTAAAAGTAGGTACAAAAGTAAAAAATATCCGTCTGGTTGAGGGTGATCACGATATTGATTGCAAAATTGATGGTATTGGGGCTATGAAATTAAAATCTGAATTTGTTAAAAAAATTTAATTTAGTTTTTCTAGGGTATATTATCAACACACCCTAATAAAATAACATCCGTGCCGCGGAGATATACGATATTTGTAACAGGTCACCTACACTGCCATTGACTTAAGCCGTTTACGGTCATCCCGAAGAACTCTTGCGACGAGGATCTCCTAAGATATGCATTGAGCTACAATCAGGAGATCCTTCGCTTCGCTCTGGATGAGTAGGTTACCTAGGCTACATCCATTCCATTGCGTAAACGCTCAATGGCGTCAATTTAAGGCAGGGATTTAATTTATTGATATTTCTTAGAATGCAACCATTGCGCTAATTTCTGAATTCCTGATTGTAAATCTTCTTCACTTCCACCAAAGGATAATCGAACATAGCCTTCATTTCCAAATGCGGTTCCTGGTACAAGAGCAACATTGGCTTTTTCTAATGCTTGTTTACAAAACTCCTCTGAACTTTGATTTTTGACACCCAGATTCTTTAAGGAACTATAAATATAGAGTGATGACAGAGGTGGCGTTATTGTGAGTCCGAAATATTTATCTAAGGCATGGATGATACAATCCCTTCTTCTCTGCATGCATTGTTGAACCCAGAGACCAACATTAGAATTATTCAATACGGCAATGGCAGCCCATTGACCAAGAGTTGTGACCCCACTTGTACTTTGGCTTATTAACGCAGTTAATGGTTGAATAATGGTTTCAGGGGCAAATACAAATCCAACTCGCCAACCCGTCATGGAAAAATTTTTCGAACAACTTTGAATAATAATGACCCGATCGCTAAATTGAGAAAATGAACCACAAGATATATAAGTATGTCCATCATAAGTGAGGCCACTGTATACTTCATCTGCAATCACTAAAAGATCCTGTTCATGAGCAACGTGCAATAGCGTGGTTAATTCAGATTTTGTATACAGTGCCCCAGTTGGATTGGCTGCATTATTAAGAATAAGTATTTTACTTTTAGCGCTACAGGCATTTTTAAGTGCTTTGGGGGTCAACTTCCATCCTTCGGCTTCATTGGTTTCAACGATTACCGATGTGCCTCCAAACAAATGGGTGATTTCTGGATATGAAACCCAATAAGGAGAGGGGATGATGACTTCGTCATTATTTTGTATCAATAATTGCATCAATAAATAGATTCCAAATTTTCCACCGTTCACCACCAAGCAGTTTTCGTTTTTGAATGAGCAATTGTAGGAGTTGTTCATCCACTCGCAAGCAAGATAGCGTAATTCTGCTATCCCGGACACCGGGGGATAAAGAGTTAGACCTTGTTCTAAAGCGTGTGTGACTGCAGTGGTTATTATTGGGTGTGGGAGCAATTTGGGTTCACCAGCGCTGAGATTATAAATTTTAAGGCCTGCATTTATTTTTTGTTGGGCTAGTGAATTTATAGCAACAGTGGCTGAATCTTTAGGTAATAATTTTTTAGAAGGACTCATTATTTTTGCACCTTTTTAGAGTTTGCAATAATTATTTTGAATAAGCGAGTGACAAATTCCTGTTGTAAATGGTACTGATTGGATAACTGTTCGTAATACAGAAATAATTTTTTCTCACGTTGACGATCTACTATTTTTTTACCTTCTTTTGACTTTATTTCTCCTATCTGTTTCGCTAATTGTTGACGCTCTGCTAATTTTTCAATGATGGAGGCATCTGTTTGTTCAATTTGTTTTCTTAATTCTTCAAGCGTATACATAGATTGCTCCTTATTTTTGGACTGAGGTTTTATCGCTATGTTTTTTGACTAAGAGAAACGCGGTACGATTTGGAGAACTGTCCTGAATATTTTTCGCTTTTATTTCTAAACCATAAAGTTGAGCACAACGTTCTGGTGCAATTACAGCAGAATGAAAGGGTAGGACTCCTTTTGCTAAATCCTTTGCGGCCTTTGCTGTATCAATCCATTCGATTTGACCTGCATTTTTAAATTGTTTCTTTAAAAACTGCTGACATTGAGCAAGTCCTTGCGGATGAGATACAATGTGTTTGATTTGACTTAGGTCTGTATCACTCTTAACAAGAAGGCATTGATTAATTTCATGCCAAAACTCATCAATTGGTGTAAACAAATGTTTTCCCATTGCGAGAAAAGCTGGTTTTACTAATCCACCTAAAAGATTGACAACAGGAATGATACCCAGATCTATTACTCCATCCTCAATGGCATTAAGCACACCCTCCATATCCAGTAAATAAGCAAAAATAGAGTCGAGGCTTTTCTTTTTGGCATAAAGAAAAGCAGCTTCTTCTGAAAATGAACCCACATCACCAGCAATACCAAATAAAACAGCCATTAGTGCACCTCTCTTTCATCGTTATTTTCGGAAGCCTTCAATTCTGCTAACTCCAAAAGAAATGACTCTGTTTGTTCCCAACTTAAGCAAGGATCAGTAATGGATAATCCATTTAGATCGAGTTTATTAGGATTAATAGGATCGACTTTTTGGTTTCCTTCTTGGATAAAACTTTCTACCATGAATCCTTTTACCAATTGTTTTAAATCAGGTCTATTTTGGAGACTCTCGATAATGGATAACGCAATTGATGGTTGTAATTGATGATTTTTTTTGCCATTAATCAGACAGTTATCATGGCTAACGTCAATAATTACCGAAGGATTAATGATTTGATGCATGTCCATCTGGTATTTCACTTCCTCAAGATGTGCCATGGAATAATTAGGTGCATGATTAGAACCACGTAAAACCAGGTGAGCATGATGATTACCGTGTGTTTGTACTTCATATCCATCAAAGACCGCGACATGAGGATGTTGCGATGCGATAATGCTATTTATCCCTACTGTAAGTGAACCATGGGTAGGGTTTTTTAATCCAACTGCGCAGTCTAGGGCAGAAGCGAAAATGCGATGCTCTTGATCTTCTGAGCTACGGGCACCAATGGCCACCCATGATAAAAGCTCAAGGAATCCTTTTGCATTGTGAGTGAATAAAGCCTCGTCAGCGATAGGAAGTCCCATTTCAATAACTTTGATCATCATATCCCGTGTGTATTTTATTCCTGAGGCAATATCTGGAGCTAAGAATAAGTCGGGTTGATTGACTGGACCTGTCCAACCTTTAGTTGTACGTGGTTTTTGAATGTAAACGCGCATGATTATTTTTAATGCGTGTTTTACTTTATGGTTCAATTCGACTAAACGGTTAGCATACTCTAAAACAGCGTTTTTGGGCCAAGCAGAACAGGGGCCAACTATCATTAAGAGACGTTTATCTCGTCCTTCCAAAATCGTCTTAATTTCATTTCGATCTTGGGCAATTTGCTGGTAGGCAGAATGAGATAAGGGTAATTCTTGAATAATTTTTTCTACTGGTGGTAGTTTTTTTAAAATAGAATAACTCATCTTTGCCTCCTAGAACGAGAAATGGAGGGCTCATGAGAATGATAAGCTCTTGGGGGATGATGCATGATTTTCACTCCTCTTGGTTTCATCCAACTCCCTTACTTTTCTCGGTCTGGGAATTCGGATGTCCAAAAGCCCCCCAGACTAAGCTGGGGGGTTGGAGTGTTAGTTACTTCTACCGACCACCCAGCTCTGGGCTAAAAAAGCTAAAATAAAAAAAGCCAGCAAAGACTTGTAGCAAATCTGCTTTTTTATTTAACTTGATGGTTTTAGTAGAATGGAACATGAATAGTACAAAAAATTAACTGTACATTTAAAGTACACTATTGCGATAGCTTTTGTCAAGAGTCTTTTATTATATTCTGCTCCTATACTGGATAAAAAAATCTAAGTGAAAAGTAAAATTAAATTTCTAAGATTAAATCAAAGTCAGCCGAAGCTGACTTTGAAAAGGTTTGAGCTAAGCATGGTTTGATTTGCTATATATCGGGTACAAATACATTCACTTTTTGCGATGAAACGGAATCGGAAATTTTATTTTTCGGTGCAAACCATAATAGCCCACACTTATCTTTATAACTGACAGAACTGGCCTCACTTAATCTACTTAAATACTTTGTATGCGCAAAGCCGTCATAACAACCTGAAGTAGATGCAACCTGATCGAATTTTTTTTCATAAGCGTGTAATTTGGACGCTAAAAAAATTTCTGCTTCGGTGTTACCGTGGTAATGGACTAAGGCAGTTGTAATATTGTTTGGATTGGTAAAGATATGATCATCAAAAGAATCAAATAAAAGATTCCATAAGCTAAATGATTCAAACTTGCCTTTGGTTTGGGAGATTGTTTGTATAAACTGGCAAGCAGTTGGTGTATAAAGTTTTAAAACTCCTTCTTTTCTTGCTTCTTCTATAAGAAACAATTGAATCGTATGAGCCCATTTACCATGTTTTGGACCAGCCCCTACATCTGCAGATAAATAACCATTTTTTAATAGAACGTTATTAAATAAGTTGGCTGTTAATTCACCATATAAAATAGGAGTATGTTTGGGATATTGGAAATTAGCACTTGTTTTAAATTCTGTAGTACTATTAAGAGGGTTCGGATTATTAAAATGATTTTTACTTCCCCAATCATCAAAAAATTGCCGTAGAGATTTCTTTTCTTCTTTATTAAAAGTGAGATATTGTTCTGCAAGTTTTTTTAAACCTTGCAAAACTAACGCTTCGTTACAAAAAAATTTGCAAATTGCTAAGACATCTTGCCTAAGATGTTCATCGAGTTCGGTATATTCATATTCTTTTAACCAAAGCTCATAATCATTGGTATCAATTTGTTCATTGCTAACAAGATTTAAGGTCATTATTATTCACTCCCTTGAGAAGAAATAGTACCAGGGTATTTAAATTAAACCTATAAATCAATAGTTGTACGAAGAGTTTCAATAAAGAGCGAATTTAAGGAATGGAAGTTAAAGCTAGGAACGCTTTAACTTAGCAAACAGTTTTTATGCTCATCCCCAGTCATGTCTTTATCGATTAAAAAAATCAATCCTATACCTATAAAAAATATTAATTCTGTAATATTACAATAGAGTCCAAAATGAAGATTATTATGATTCTCATAAAATAAATTTCCAGTTTCTGTTCCTATTGCTCCAATAACCATAACACCTAGGCTGACTACAGCAGATGCAGTGCCTTTGCTTACAGGAGTTACAAAAAGACAATATCTGTTTAATGGTGCATTAATAATGCTGAGTGCAAAGAAATAAATGATCGTTCCAGGCAATAAAAAGTAATAAGTATTTCCGAATAGATAAGGAAGGAGCGAGGTTAAAATTGCGCCAACAATCATGATAATACAACCGAATTGGATGATCTGTTTGACTTGATACTTATAAGTTAATTGATGTAAAAACCAATTGCCTAATATGGTCGCTCCAAAGACCGGAATTTGCCAAAGTGCATATTGTACTACTGTGAGTTTTGCTTCAACAATCAAAATAATAGGTGATAATGCAATCCAAGCAAGACAAGGAATACCAACTGTACCTGCTGCTAAGGTAGCAAAACAAAAAATTTTATTGGAAAATAATTTCTTATAGTTTTTAAATACCCTTTTTGCGGAGAACTTCGCTTTGGGTGTTAATTCTCCATTTCTTTTAATCTGACCTATAGGTTCAGGCATGTATCGCCATAATCCCCATAAAGCAATCAGCGCACCTAGTGCAATGGATATAAAAATATAGCGCCAGGAAGTATAGTGAATCACTATAGCCCCCATAAGTGGTCCTAATAAGGGTGCGAGAATTGCTACATTCGCCATAATTGATATGATGCGAATAGCATCCATTTCCTCAAAAATTTCTTGGATTGTAGCGTAACCAATAACGCCTATAAAACATAGACCCATACCTTGAAAGAAGCGTGCAATCAAAAATTGACTCATTGAATTGGAACAGGCAATAAATAGAGTGAAAATAAAAAATAGAAATGCACCAAGAAGCATCATAGGTCTGCGACCATAACTATCTGATATAGGACCTAAAATAACCTGTAGGCTTGCTCCTCCAAGTATGTAAACCGTGAGAGAAGTAGCTATTGTTGATTCAGGTGCGTTAAAAGAATGCACGACATGAATCATGCCAGGCATAATCATATCGTTGGCTATATAAGTTAGAAATTCATACATTACAAAAAAACAAGCAAATATTAGAGCTTGTTTTTTAGTTATAGGGATAAGTGGTTCAGTCATCATAATAACTCAGTATCTTCTTTTTCTTCAAATTGCTCTTCCTTGTAATCCTGTGATTAAATTTTATATAATCTTCCGATGTTCTTTTTGAGAGACACTTATGAAATGGCATTTTTTTGGCAAAAATGGTGGAAAACCCAAAATAAGTGAACATTTAATGATCTATATTCTAAGTCTACTTGATCCATCTTCACAGTTCAACGCATCTTTAGTGAATCATAAATGGAAGGATTTAGTTGATTTAACTCGTAAATATATGACATTGTTGCCAACGATTCAAAAAATTCCGATGCTTTCTACGCTTGGTCTTGATGTATTAAGATTAAAATTAATGGCAGGTGGTATGACAAACACCACATATAGAGTGCAAATTGGCCCTGATGTTGCTAAATTGCTTTCAAGGATTTCTGGAATGAATCCTCTACTAATTGAACGCCATAAAGCAAACCGATGGGTATTGCGTATACCTGGAGAAGTATCATCATTTTCAGTATCTCGTGAGCATGAAGCGAAAAATGCGCGCCAAGCATCTGCTTTAGGGCTTAATGTCCCTATAGAATATTTCGATCCTAAGGGATTGCAGTTAACAAAATTCATTGAAAATGTTAAAATTTTAGACAAAAAAACATTGGAGCGGGCTGAGATATTACAAACTCTTGCTACTATGGCAAAACAGTTACATTCTTCGGAGCGTTTTACAAATGATACAGCTGTTTTTGAGCGCAACGAGGGATTGCTCAATGCATTAAAGATAAAAAAGTTTCCTTTTCCTGGTGAAGTCAAGTTCATTGAAGAGCAGATGATGGCTTTGCGCGATTTATTCTCTGCTTATAAGATTGAGATGTGCCCATGCCACAATGATTCTACACCTTTAAATTATATGATGACGCGAGAAAAGGATAAAAAAGAATTGTTCTATCAAATTGATTGGGAGTACTCAAGTAATAATGATTTTCTTTGGGATCTTGCTTATTTTTCTATTGAGGCCAAACTTGATAAAGAACAGGAATTAACCTACTTAACTGCATATTTTGGTCAAGAAAAGCTTACCGATACTGTATTTGCCTGGTATACCGCTTATAAGCCTGTTGTTGAATGGTGGATAACTCTTTGGTCATGGACTCAATTAGCCAATGAAGCAAAATCTGTTGATCCGGAGGCTTACGCCCAGTTAGGCTTAGAACGTTATCAAAAAACGCTAATGCATTTGCAGAGCGATGAGTATAAGAATGCATTGGCTGTGATTGATACCGATCGGATGGTGCCATCTTTTTCTGGACTAAGGTCTTTTTAAAAGCTTATTTAACGGTAAATACCTCTATCACGGAACGGCCCAGCCAGGTTTGACCCAAACCTGGTCGGTTGTTCTGGCTAAGATTCACCATTACCCATAATCTCTTGCCTTTTAAGTCATGCGATCTAAAAATTCTTGTAAATGTTTTTTTTCTTTTTCGGAGCCTAGATAGGTTTTGAGTGAGGCTATTGAATGCTTATATTCTTCATTGTTAATCACTCCGCGCATTAATTCAAATCGTAAAAAAACACAATAAGTATTTAGTACGTCTGTTTCACAATAATCACGAATATTTTTTATTTGGCCCGATAAATACTGTTCCCAAACTTTAGAGCCGCTCATTCCCATTTTTCCAGAGAACCCCATCATACTGGAAATCTCATCCAGTGGGGCAAATGCTTTATTTTGATACCCTGCGATTACATCCATGAGATCGAGATGACGATAATGGAATCGACTTAAGTAATTGTTCCAGCGAAAGTGTTGATGATTTTCACCGACTTCCCAATAAGTAGGTGCCGTAATCCCATGTAATAATGCCCGGTAATGTAAAACAGGTAAATCAAATCCGCTTCCATTCCAACTGACTAAAGTTGGAGTATGTTTATCTATTCCAGAAAAAAAGCGGGCTATTAACTCTTTTTCGTCAGAGAATTCATCACCTAATGACCAGACTTTAATTTGTGAGCCATAACTCATCACTAAGGAGATAGCACAAATCTTTTGTAAATAATGGGGTAAAAAATCATTGCCTACTTTGGCTCGACGTAATGCAAACATGGCTTCTGCGGTATCTTCATCAGTCAATCCATGCAAATCATATAAATTACGACCAGTTTCAACATCAGGAATTGTTTCTATATCAAATACAAAGATGGTCATTAGCTACACTTCATTTGTTTTAAGTTAATTAACGTGAGTTGGACATAAAAAATAATATAATTTTTTATATCGAACTGTTCCAATTTTAAAAGTGGATCTCGTATAAATGCTGCGCATTTTACGAAATAACGTTCGTTTAGCAACATAAAAGGCATAAAAATTTCTTTTATGTGGAACTCACGTTAATTAGCATTTTAACATGAGGTAAAGTAAGGAAATAGATCCTTATCTAATGTTGCATATCAAGTATCCTAGAATGTGGAGAATAGCGATTCTGAAGCGTAGATTGTGCCTATCAAATTTGTTAAAATAAATTTTTTTATATTTGGTTGCCATGAGCCTTTTATTCCAATATTTTAAGAAGTTACGAGTAGCTATTTTTTTATTATTTGCGATATTGCTAACGGCTTGTGTGAGTCCTCCTCCAGCAGATGTAAATAATCTCTGTAATATATTTAGACAATATCCTAAATGGTATACTGATGCTAAGGACGTTGAACGACGCTGGAAGGTTCCTGTTCCAGTTCAAATGGCAATTATTCATCAGGAGTCAAAATTCAATGCTCGGGCACGACCACCCCGAAAGAAGCTCTTGTTTATAATTCCTTGGAAAAGACCTTCTTCAGCTTATGGATATACACAAGCGTTGCATGATACATGGAAGCATTATAAACGAAGTAATGGTGGACTGTTTGCTTCACGTGATGATTTTGGTGATGGTGTCGATTTTATTGGTTGGTATGCAAACCAAGCCTATGTAAGGGCTAGAATTCCGCGAACAGACGCATATTCACTTTATCTGGCTTATCATGAAGGAATTGGCGGCTATCAGCGTAGAACTTATTTGAAAAAATCATGGTTGATGCCTGTAGCACGTAAGGTTCAGGCACGTTCGCAGCTTTACGCAATGCAACTTAATTCATGTAGGAAATCTTTTGAATCACACTCATGGTTCTAAGATTAAAAAGGGCTTAGAAGAACGAATTGAACTATAATACGAGATATTCGATTAATGAGCATGCTCAAGTGAATATCCATGAGGTTAAAAAATGTAATGGTAAATGATACATGCAGACTACATTTAATTTATAGTATACTACTTAGAAACGAAACAGGTATAGATATCATTAAGGAGTTTTAATGCGATTAATGCTTTTAGGTGGCCCTGGTGCAGGAAAAGGAACTCAGGCTTTGCGTTTGATTGAACGTTATAAAATTCCACAAATTTCAACAGGTGATATGCTACGTGCAGCTATTGCACAAGGGACTCCATTAGGGTTGAGTGCGAAAAAAATTATGGAAACCGGTGGTTTAGTATCAGATGATATCATTATTGGTTTAGTGAAAGAGCGCTTAAAGAAGAGTGATTGTGCTCATGGTTTTTTGTTTGATGGTTTCCCTAGAACTATTATACAAGCAGATGCTTTAAAACAAGCAGGCATTTATTTAGACCATGTCATCGAAATTGCAGTAGACGATGAGGAAATTATTAAACGAATTAGTGGTAGGCGTATTCATCAACCATCAGGTCGAGTTTATCATGTCCAAAATCATCCTCCTAGACAAGAAGGCATTGATGATGTTACAGGTGATCCTTTAATTCAACGTGAAGATGATAAAGAAGAAACCGTGAGAAAACGATTAGAGATTTATCACAATCAAACCGCCCCTTTAATCAGTTACTATAAGGCTTGGGCCGAAAGTGACAGTCATGGAGCCCCTGAATTTCATAGTATTTGCGGTACTGGAGATGTAGATGAAGTGTTTCAAAAGATTATAAGCTCCATTGAAGCCAAGGAAGAAATATGACTTCTTTAAATGTGACGAATGCGGAATTTCAATCTTTAATCGATGATAATGAAATTGTGTTTATCGATTTTTGGGCCGATTGGTGCGCTCCTTGCAAACAATTTTCCAATGCGTATGAACAAGTGGCTGAGCAATTTCCGAATATTAAATTTGCAAAAGTAAATATCGAAGCGGAGCAACAACTGTCTGATTTTTTTGAAATACGGTCTATTCCTCATCTTATGGTCTTTAAAAAAGGGATTATTGTTTATTCAAATGCAGGCAGTATGCCTGCATCTACATTAAAGGAGTTAGCTGAGCAAGCTTTGGTGGTTGATGTTAGTGCCATACAAGAGGAGCTTCAGCAGGATGATGATAAAGAATAATTTTTGATAAATATTCCGCAAGATTTTTCCGGCCTTCTGCATCGATGATTAACTCCAGTTTGGTTCGTCGTTTTAATATGTCATCACAACTTTGAGCCCATTCTTCTAAAATTAAATAATCAACCTCTACTTGATAGAGGTAGGTGCAATATTTTTTACCCAAAGACTCCATGTTTGAGCATGATGAAAGAAATTTTTCCATGCAGCTGCCATAAGTGTATAAGTAGCGATTGAGTAAATCTGCCTTCATCCATTTGTATTTTTCTTTAGCATAAATGACATACTGCTCAAAATTCATTTGCTTAAATGAAGCTCCTGGTAAAGGAGTCGTTGCCGTCATCGATTGCCGCATGTGAGGGAACATGGGGATAAGTTCATTAATGATTTCTTCTGCTAATTGCCGATAAGTAGTAATTTTACCGCCATAAATCGTAATAATAGGTGCTGGTTTAAGGGTGACCTTGTAGGCATAATTACGACTCAGGGCTTTTGCTTCTTTATTTTCATCGGCTAATAAGGCTCTAACGCCACTCCAAGTATAAATGATATCTGTTTCAGATAATTTGACTTTAAAGTAGAAATTGACTAAATCAATTAAGTAATGAATTTCTTCATGACTTATGGTCACATGATCTGGAGTGTTCTCGAGTGGAATATCAGTGGTACCTATCATACTAAATCCATGATAAGGGATAACAAAGACAACTCGTTTATCTTGATGCTGTAAAAAATAAGCATGATTGCCTTCATAAATTTTGGGTACAATAATGTGACTCCCTTTAACTAAACTAATTTTTTGCTGATCAGGAGCTTGGGTAAGTTGCTCTACAGACTTAACCCATGGACCAGCAGCATTTATAATTGATCGAGCATAGAGTACATAAGTTGAGCCCATTTTAGGTTGAATTGTTAATTGCCATAAATTATTTACAATTTCGGTATGAATCACTGCTGAGTATGTTCGTATGCTTGCTCCATAATTTTTTGCTTGAATTGCATTGATGATCGTTAACCGAGCATCATCAGTTATGGCGTCATGAAATAAAAAACCTTTATTAAGTTTAGTGATCAACGGATTAAAATAGCTTTCTTTATTTTTCCTATAAATAGTTTTGCATTTTGGTAAGTTATTTCTACGACTTAAATGGTCATAAAAAAATAATCCTAAACGTAAAAACCAAGCAGGGCGCATATGCTGTTCATAAGGTAAAACTAATGCTTGGGGGTGTACTAAATGAGGAGCCAAATCTAATAATCTTTGTCGTTCAATGATTGCTTTTTTTACGAGGCTAAACTCATAGTTTTCTAGGTATCTTAATCCACCATGAATAAGTTTAGTACTGCTTGAAGAGGTTTTGGAGGCTAAATCATCTTGTTCAAGAAGTACGACAGACAATCCTCTTAATGCTGCATCTGCAGCACAACCAGAGCCATTGATGCCGCCACCAATAATTGCAACATCAAAAACTACATCCATATTTTGGTCTCCCTAAAAAAGATATACACTACCAATATACACATAATAGTTGGGACAAGGAACAATGCAAATAATGGGTTATTTACTTGCTATAGATCAGGGAACAAGCAGTACGCGCGCCATGATATACACTGCTCATGGGGAATTAATTGCAACCAGCCAGTATCCTATTACTCAATATTATCCTAAAGCAGGTTGGGTTGAACATGATCCTGAGGAAATATGGAAAAAAACGTTAATGGCAATGAGAGATGTAGTGTCTCAGGTCCCTATAGAGCAAATCTTGTCTTGCGGTATAACCAATCAAAGAGAAACTACTGTCATTTGGGATAAAAAAACAGGTGAGTGCCTTGCTCCTGCTATTGTTTGGCAAGATCGTAGAACTTCAGACTATTGCAAAAGTTTAATTGCTGATGAAACGATGATTCAAGATAAAACTGGTTTGCTCCCGGATCCTTATTTTTCAGCCAGTAAATTAAAATGGTTTTTAGAAAATAACGCTAAAGCAAATGAACTCGCAAAAAAGGGCGAGCTTGCTTTTGGTACTATAGATAGTTTTCTGATTTGGCGACTTACTACGGAACATTTGCATTTAACTGATGTCACTAATGCATCACGTACCATGTTATTTAATATCAAAACAGAACAATGGGATCCTGATTTACTGAAGTATTTCGTGATTCCTGATTCTGTGCTGCCTAGAGTTTGTGCCAGTGACGGTCATTTTGGAATTATTAGTAAACAGTGGCTTGGCTTTGAGTTACCTATTACTGGTGTAGCTGGGGATCAGCAGGCTGCTCTAGTTGGACAAGGTTGTTTTAAAATAGGAATGGTAAAAGCAACTTTTGGAACAGGTGCCTTTTTATTACTTAATACAGGTAATAAACCAGTATTTTCACATCATAAACTTTTAACGACCGTTGCTTATAAAATTCGGGGGCAAATGATTTATGGATTAGAGGGAGGCATTTACCATGCT
This sequence comes from Legionella gratiana, assembly GCF_001467695.1. GTDB lineage: Bacteria > Pseudomonadota > Gammaproteobacteria > Legionellales > Legionellaceae > Legionella > Legionella gratiana. The sequence continues at coordinate 679,026 of NZ_LNYE01000022.1, read as the reverse complement.
GGCACTACAGTAAAATGGTTACGTGATTCAATGAAATTAATTACAAGTGTCGATGAAACGGAGTCGTTAGCCCAATCGTTGCAACATAATGAAGGTGTGTATTTAGTTTCAGCATTTACGGGTTTAGGTGCTCCCCATTGGTTATCAGTGCCAGGAGCATCTATTGTGGGTTTAAGTCTTTATAGTAATAAAGCTCATTTCGCTCGCGCAGCACTTGAAGGAGTGTGCTATCAGGCTCGAGAGGTATGTTTTTGTATGAAAGAGGACAGCCAGATGGACTTATCCCTATTACGTGTTGATGGGGGTATGGCCGTTAACCGATGGTTTTTACAGTTTTTAGCCGATCAATGTCAACTGCAAATTCAAAAACCTAAGGATATTGAAACCACTGCTAGAGGAGCAGCAATTTTGGCTGCGTTAGGATGTGGCGTTTTTGATTCATTAGAAGAGCTACACATAACATGGGACTTGGAGCACGAGTTCCATCCGCAAAGACCCTTAAATCAAGTAGAAGAGGATTATCAAGGCTGGAGGCATGCTTTACAAAAAGCAAAAGGATAGTTCCGTGCTTACATTGTAAGCGCTACTCCTTCACTATCGAAACAGTAATGACTTGAAATAAATGTTTTTTTAGCTTGAAATAAGGGCGGTAGAGCATTCTGTTAACTCTATTAACTGCTCATGTCCTTCAAATAGCACTGAGTGTTCTGCTCCTGTCAATATACTTAGTGCTACCAAATAATGTCCATGACTCAGTATAGAAAAATCAACCAACTCACCAAGTTCTGATGATTGAGACTCATTAAAAAATTTTTGTCCCGAATATATTTTTTGTTCTGTTTTAATTTCATAAATTTCTAATTGATGCTTTAACGTTGCTTTATAATGCATACGTGCAATTATTTCTTGTCCTTTGTAACAACCCTTATTGAAGCTGATGTAGTAGGTTTGATGTAAATTAAGCCGATGTGGAAGAAATAAACCTCGAGATGCAGGATAAATCTCAATTTGTTGTCGCGCTAATCTCAAAGTATGCCAAGTTAATGATCCAAGTATTTGTTCTTGATCTGCAAAGCACTGTTTTATATCATGAGCAAAATCAGATTGAACTAACAAAATATAAAACCCATCCCCTAAATGATAAAAGCAAGAGTAATTATTGTATGTCTGAGCATACAAAGTATTGGGGAAAAATTTTGTATTAGGAACGATATCCTCATCATTTTGCAAATAAAACCCAAAAATACTTAACTGATCGTTTGCTTTAAGAGAGATACGAGAAAGCATTGCGGTTTTACTTAATGAATTTATAGTAGGCTCTATTAAGTCTTTGGGAAGCACTAACTTGACTCCCTGCCAGGTGACGATATCCATTAAAGATAAAATGCGTCCTTTGAGATTGCATTGGGCACCCTGGAGCATTTGAATGTCAGAAATGGAGTGGATATCACAGGTTAATTGTCCTTGAAGAAAATCCAATGCTTTAGCACCTTCAACGTCCAAAACAGCTAGGTAGGATAAATCAAACAAATAGTTTTTTCTGGGTTGAAGTCTTAACTCTTCATCTATAGGTTTAAATGTAGTTAATAGCCTATCATTAATTGCATATTCAAAAGTAGTACTCGTCATCATGTAACACATTTCGTTTATAAATGCGGTAGTGTATCATTTATAAGTTACCTAAATCACGAAGAGATTTTCAATGTTGGATAATAAAGAAAAAGCAAGGCTTGCATGGCATTGCCGCCGCGGCATGTTAGAATTGGATCTTATTTTACAACGATTTCTTGAAAAACATCTCGATCTCCTATCAAACAATGAGCTTGAGGCTTTTAACAACTTATTAAGTTGCACTGATCCTGAGTTATTTGCATGGTTAATGGGGCATGATGAACCACAAGATAAAGAGTTAAAAAAAATTGTCGCTATTATTCGATCTGGCAATTGAGCCAAAAAAATCAAAGACTTATTTACGATTAGTTTTAATAGTTTATTTATTCACCGTTTTATTAATTTTATATTCATCAATACATCTATTTCTTAAATTTATCTTGATTGGATACATTGCTGTTTTATTGAGATTTGATTGGATCAATCGTAAGCCATGCGTGGAAATTAAAAAGATTCAATTCCTTGATAATCAATGGGTTTTAGAATTTCATGATGGTAAAAAGGAAAATTACCTCCAAGCTAACATTCTTATCAATAACTTCCTTTTTTCATTGGTTCAATTGACAAACATGCGACGAAAAAAATTAATCATTTTATTTCATGATCAACTTACTGCGCAGCAATTACGTTTCTTATATTTTAAAACACAAGGTTAGTATATTGGTATATAATTATACATAATAAGCAATTACAAGCCAATAATCTAAAGGAATAAAGAGAACGTAATGAAGACACAGACTTCTTATAGTGATGAAGACTTAGTTATTTTGGCGCAACAAGGAGACAAGGAAGCATATAATCTGTTGTTGTCACGGTATAATAATAAGATACAACAAATAATTAACCTGCATATTCAAGATCGAGCAAATGTAAGTGATTTGGCGCAAGAAGTACTCATAAAAGTCTATCGCTATTTACAGTATTTTAATGAGAAAAGCCAATTTTCTACTTGGTTGTATCGAATTACACAAAATACGATTAAAAATCATTATCGAGCAGCTAACTTGCGTATGGATTTGGAAGCAGAATATGCTGACAATTATGCTCCATCAGTTGAATTGTCTCCAGAATATTTATTAATTAATAGTGAGTTTGGAGAGCAATTAGAGTTAGCTATTTCCACTCTATCTGATGAGTTACGGATGTGTTATGGAATGCATATTATTGATGGACGATCTTATGAAGATATTGCAAAAAAAATGGATTGTCCTGTTGGGACAGTACGATCCCGGATATTTCGAGCCCGAAAACTATTAATGCAGTCAATGGGGTCTTATTGAATAATGATTTAATCTGAGATTTAATTTAATCGACGACAATTTATTACTTTGAACTTTGGTGGATTATGCATGCTATTTCAATAGTCACTGCGAAGTTTCTTGTTTTGCTTAAGTATCTTTTTATACCATTGCTTGTCGCATGCTAATTATATGTTTATCATAGTATTTTATTTGCCCATTTTAAAATGATTGATGCAATACAAAACGAACACAATAAAGCATTTACTTATAATTACAAACAACCTGGCGAATATCATTTTAGTCTTGATTCAATTAGCTTTGCGAGATTTGTCGCAACTCAATTGAAATCCCACCCGGATCTTGGTTCATTACGAGTATTGGATCTTTGTGCAGGCTGCGGGGTTATTGGGATGGAGCTATCATGGCATCTTCAAGCAATTCGGCAGATTGATTTTATCGAGATCCAGGATATTTATACTGAATATTTTTATCAAAACCTGACTAATATCAATCGACCTGAGTTGCAATTTAGGTGGCATATTTTAAATTATGATGAATTACATGAAAAAAAATGGGAAGGCAAATTTGATTTAATTATCAGTAATCCACCCTATTTTCAACCAGGTCATGGGATGCTTTCACCTTCCGAATTTAAAAATCGTTGTAGATTTTATTTAGATAGCTCTTTTCATAATTTTATTCGAGCGCTAGAAAATTCGCTTGCAAACAAAGGTAGCGCTTATTTTTTAGTACGTCCATTAAAACATCATGGTTTTGATTTACTTTCTGATATACAAAAAATACTGCAGGAAACACCAGCAACAGTAAAAAAAATAGCGCATATGCGAGGTACAGATATTATTTTATTGGAAAAACTGAATTAATGTTTTTGGGACTGGATCAAGCCTCTCTTCGATGGGTTATTTAAAAACTCTTGTTGTTAATTTTTTTAAAATCAGCTGCGATTCAAAAAACATATGATAAAATGCATTCATTCATCAAAATCCTTAAAATAAAATCCTATGCTGGAAAGTGATCGCATAATAAGCACTCAAAGTAATGTTTCAGATGAAGTCATTGATCGGGCTATCAGACCCTTAAGTCTTAGTGAGTATATTGGGCAAGAAAATGTCAGTTCCCAGATGCAAATTTTTATCGAGGCAGCTAAAAAGCGGTGTGATGCATTGGACCATGTGTTGATTTTTGGGCCTCCTGGTCTTGGGAAAACAACTTTGGCAAATATTATTGCACATGAAATGGGTGTTAATCTGCGTCAAACCTCTGGTCCTGTAATCGAAAGAGCAGGGGATATTGCAGCGATACTCACCAATTTGCAAGAAAATGATATCCTATTTATTGATGAAATTCATAGGCTTAGTCCTATTATTGAAGAAGTGCTTTATCCAGCAATGGAAGACTATAAATTGGATATTATGATAGGCGAGGGGCCAGCTGCTCGTTCGATAAAGCTTGAATTGCCTCCGTTTACATTGATTGGAGCAACAACACGAGCTGGTTTATTGACTTCGCCGTTACGAGATCGATTTGGTATTGTTCAACGTCTTGAGTATTATTCGGTAGATTCATTAACGAAAATTGTTGCTCGTTCGGCACAACTACTGAATGTACAAACCAAACCTGAAGGTGCAAGAGAAATTGCATTTCGTTCAAGAGGTACCCCGCGTATTGCTAACCGCCTACTTCGCCGTGTTAGAGATTATGCAGAAGTGAAAGGTAGCGGTGTTATTAGCATTGAGATTGCACAAAAAGCGTTGGAAATGTTGGATGTAGATAAACACGGATTTGATCTTATGGATAGAAAATTGCTTATGGCGGTAATCGAGCAATTTAATGGTGGTCCAGTAGGCATTGATAGCATTGCTGCTGCAATTGGTGAAGAAAAAGGCACAATAGAAGATGTATTAGAGCCATTTTTAATACAACAAGGATTCCTTATGCGCACGCCAAGAGGTAGAATAGCTACCTCAAGGGCATATATGCATTTTGGAATAACGATAGAGCAGGATTAGTAAAATGGATGGTACAACCACGCATCAATATGCCTTCCGAGTTTATGTTGAAGATGTAGATTATATGGGGATTGTTTATCATGCGAATTATTTTTGCTATTTTGAACGAGCCCGAACAGAAATGTTACGACAAAACAATTTGATTCTTTCTGATTTAATGAAGCAAGATACTTTGTTTGCTGTATATGATGTGCATGTTCGTTATAAAGCACCGGCGCGTCTGGATGATTTATTAACCATTAAAACTCAAGTGCAGCAATTAGGTGTTTGTAGTTTTTTATTCGATCAGGTGATGCAAAATCAACAGGAACAAATAATTTGTGAAGCCAAAATTCAAGTGGTATGTGTGAATAGTACTTTAAAACCAAAACGATTCCCGCATTAAACAGGTTTTCATAAATTTTAGGTTGAGTAAAAGACAATAAAATTCAAAAGTATATCTTGGAATTGATTTCCACCCTACTTTTTATCAAAGAGATGGAAATTATAGAGGTAAAAGTAAAAAGATCTTGGTACTGGAGATGATAAATGAGTAATCAAGCAAATGTATTAATGTACTTTATGCAAGCCGGTTTAGTTGTCAAGACTGTTATGTTATTGCTGACCGCTGCATCCATTACTTCATGGACATTAATATTTCAAAGAGCATGGTTTTTTAACCAGAAAAAGCAGCTTACCGATACGTTTAACCGAAAATTTTGGGAAAGTGGTGACTTAAGCAGGCTTTATGCTGATATTGATAGTAATTCAGATGAAAGACAGGGAATGGCGGCTATTTTTCATTCAGGTTTTAAAGAGTTTATACGTGCTCGTAGGCAGGGGAACGTAATTATTGAGCCTATACAAAGAGTGATGCAAATTACTCACGCTAAAGAAGCAGAAAAACTAGAAAAACATTTACCTTTTTTTGCGTCAGTTGGTTCTATTGCACCCTACGTAGGACTATTTGGTACAGTTTGGGGTATAATGACCTCTTTTCAGGCATTAGGCCATGCGCAACAAGCTACTATTGCTATGGTAGCCCCAGGTATTTCTGAAGCACTTGTAGCTACGGCTTTAGGTCTTTTTACTGCAATACCTGCTGTTATTGCATATAACCGCTATACAACTCGTGCCAATGATTTATTAAATCGATTTGATTTATTTCAGGAAGAATTGATATCGCTTATAGAGCAACAAAGTAGTGACACTGTAAGAGGATAAAAATGATCAGAACAAAAACAAAGCGTGATCGTCCCATATCAGAAATTAACGTTGTACCCTATATTGATGTGATGTTGGTTTTATTGGTTATCTTTATGATTACGGCACCAATGTTGAGTCAAGGAGTTACAGTTGATTTACCTAAAGCAGCCAGCCAAACTTTAACACCTACTGATAGGGAGCCAATTATCGTTTCAGTAAATCAACAAGGTTCCTATTTCCTTAATATCAGCAGTACGCCTGCGGAACCTATAGAAGCACAAGCTTTAGTTGTTCGTGTTGCTGCAGAATTAGAGTTAGCAAAACAATCAGCCCAGAAACTTAATGTTTTAGTAAAGGGAGATCAAGGAGTTGCATACGGTAAAGTTGTTCAAGCAATGGCATTACTTAAGCAAGCAGGAGCGGAACAAGTAGGCTTGTTGACTGATTCAGAGTCAGAGAAATCAGAGGGTCAAGCATGATAAGCAATTCCAGTTACCGTAACGCTTTTTTTGCAGCAGTTGGTGTACACCTTTTTTTAATCGTGATGCTTTTAACCGATAATTCAAGCCAACGACCTGTCTTAACCGCTGAAACTAAAAATACACCTGGTATTGAACAACCTATTGCGGCGACACCAAAAAATGAGGTTGTCAAAGCAGTAAGCGTTGACAATAAACAAGTCATGGAAACTGTAAATCGCTTAAAACAGGAACGTGAACAACAAAAGAGAGCCGAAGTCAATAGACAAAATGAACTCAAGCGTCAGGCCGAGGCTGCTCGACAGCAGCGAATCAAAGAACAACAGCAATTGGCCCGTCTTAAAGAAGAAGCAAATAAGATTGCCATTGCACGAAAAAAGCAGGCAGAGGAAGAAAAAAAGCGCTTAAAACAGTTAGCTGAACAAAAAGCACTAGAAGCAAAACGTATTGATGAATTAAAAAAACAAAAAGAAGAATTAGTAAAACAGCAGCAGTTGGAAGCGAAAAAACTTGCTGAACTTAATAAAAAGAAAATGGTTGAAAAAGAAAGGGCTGAAAAAGAAAAAGCTGAAAGAGAAAAAGCTGAAAGAGAAAAAGCTGAGCTTGCAAAAGCAGAAATGGAGAGAAAAAAGCAAGCAGAAGCAGCTGCAGCCGCAAAACAAGCTCAAGCAGCACAAAATGCGGAAAGGCAGGCTCGTATAGCAGGAGAGGTTGATAAATATAAAGCACTTATTGTAAATGCTATAGGCAGGAATTGGATCTTGCCTGAAAATGTTGACAGCAGCTTATCAAGTCAATTTAGGATCCGCCTTGCGCCTGATGGGATGGTATTAGAGGTTACTTTAATGCGCAGTAGCGGTGATCCTCTTCTTGATCGATCAGCACAAACGGCCATTTATAAAGCATCACCGCTACCTGTGCCTACAGATCCTGACACATTTAATCTGTTTCGTGATATAAGTTTAACCGTTCGTCCTGAACAAGTTAGGGGGTAAAACTCGTGATTAATCGAATTATTATATCGTTTTTGCTGCTTTTTATGCAGCAAGTTTTTGCTCTTGATCTAGAGTTAACTCAAGGCATTAACTCAGCTTTGCCTATTGCTATTAATTCTTTTGGAGAGAACAGTACCGCTCAAGAAATTGGGCAGATTATTGAAAATGATTTAAATTTATCGGGACAATTTAGGATTGTTTCTGGTCCTCAAGGTCCTAATGGCCAATCATCAGTGAGTACTTTACGACAGTTGGGGGCCGATAGTGTTGTAACTGGACGAGTCAGTCAAGTAGGAAATCATTATGAAGTGAGTTTCACCTTAACTGATGCGGTAGCCAAAGGAGTAACTTTACTGACCAAATCCTATCAAATTAATGCAAACCAAATTAGGCCACTAGCGCATCACATCAGTGATGAAGTATATCAAAAATTAACTGGGGAAAGAGGAATATTTTCTACGCGTATTGCATATATCTCCGTACAAAGAACTCCAAAACTTACTCGTTATTCTCTAGAAGTTGCTGATGCAGATGGGTATAATCCACAAAGTTTATTGATTTCAGGGGATCCAATTATGTCTCCGGCTTGGTCCCCTGATGGCAAATCAATTTCTTATGTTTCTTTTGAGAAAAAACGAGCACAAATTTTTACAGTTTCAGTGGAAACAGGACAAAGACGTTTGATCACAAGTTTCCCAGGAATTAATGGAGCCCCTGCATGGTCACCCGATGGAAATCAATTAGCTGTAGTTTTATCTAAAAGTGGAACACCCAAAATATACAGTGTTGACATCCATAGTGGTACTATGAAGCAATTAACTTTTGGGGATGCTATTGATACTGAACCTCGTTATGCCCCTGATGGGAAAAGTATACTATTTACTTCAGGTAGAGGTGGCTCACCGCAAATTTATCGTTTATCTTTAGCAACGGGTGCGGTGGCTCGCGTAACTTTCGAAGGAAATTATAATGCACGTGCCTCTTATACCCCTGATATGAAAAATATCGTGATGTTGCACCGTGATGATAGGCAATTTAATATAGGATTGCAAAATGCTACCGGTGGACCTATTCTTAGCTTGACTTCCTCGGGTCGTGATGAATCTCCGTCTGTTGCTCCAAACGGTCGTTTAATTCTCTATGCGACTCATAATCAAGATAAAGGTGTACTGGGTATCGTTTCTCTTGACGGTAGAATAAAAATGAGGCTTCCTGCACGTGAAGGAGATGTGCAAGAGCCTGCTTGGTCTCCCTATTTAGGCTAATCATGACGCGAATTATTTATGCACTTGTTTGTTGCTTTTGGGTACTTCATTGCTATGCTTGGAATGCAGCAGGCCACAAGGTAGTGGCCCAAATTGCTTATGATAATTTATCCCCTAAAGCTAAAACTATGTGTCATAAATATCTTCGTTCACGAACCCATAATACACCTAATTCAAGTTTTGTCAGTTCTTCGACTTGGATGGATGAAATTAGATTTAGAGAGGTTTATTGGTATGATGTAATGCATTATATTGATATTCCTTTTAGCATCGATGAGATTAGTTTGCCTCCTATTGAGAGTACCAATGCAGTATGGGCAATTAAGCAGGCAATGCATGTATTTTCATCTAAAAGAACAAATCCATCAGAAAAACGGCTTGCTTTACGTATGCTCATTCACATTATTGGCGATATCCATCAACCCTTGCACGCAGTAACTCGCGTGAGTGCAGAACTTCCTAAGGGTGATTTAGGAGGTAATTTATTTCCTTTAGGTTTGAATCCTGTGGGCAATAATTTACATAAGTACTGGGATAATGGTGCGGGCTTTTTTCTGGGAAAATATGATGCAAAACAAGTGAAGAAGACAGCGCGGGATTTAGAGCAAAAGCTTCCTTGTTCCGGTATTAGTACCCAAGTAGAACCTAAAAAATGGGCGAAAATGTCGCATAAACTTGCTTTGAAAAATGTATATCAGCTTAATCCTAAAGAAAGTCCAAGTGAGCACTATCAAACAAATGCTCAAATGTTAGTACAAAAGCAGGTTGTATATGCTGGGTGTCGATTAGCGGCAGTACTGAATAAACTTGCACAAGCATAGCATCAACCTCGTATCGTTTGGGTTTGCTGTGAACATCTTTCATTGATTAACTCATCAATTTTTAATCAAATAGTCAATTTCAATGTCTAGGTTTTGATTTATATGATACTATTCACTTATTTTATACAATGACCACGTTGATGTGAGATTTATGATGAGTAAAAATCCTAAGGAAGTAGCTCGTACAACAGCAGAAAAAATCGTTAAAGACTTATTAGATACACCAAGAGAAAATCCTTTAAGTAAGGATCAAGTCATTGTTCTGCTCACTAAGCATATTGATGATGCATATCGGGAGATTAACCCAGCAGATATAACACCATTGTATAAAGCGTTTTCTGTACTCTTACATCCCGATAAGCAGTTTTCAGCAATTGATTCTCGGTTAAACAGTTATTTGGAGCAGAAGGAATTAGAACTTACAGCAGAACCTTTTAAAATCTTAAATCGGATTAATCAAAAATATCTCCTTAAAAATACGACCAAAAAACCCAAGGATGGTTTTAATAATTTTGTTGAATATTTTGATCACCTAATGAAGCCTATGGAAGAGTCTTTGGAACGTTATTATCAACCCGTTCGCTTTTTAGCAAAAGCAGCCTATTGGGCTCTTTCTATAGTTGTAGTTGCGGCTGTTATCATTAGTGTAATTGGAATAGTTCTTTCGTCAATTGTATTAAGAGTCGCTAATGGACTTATTAATTTTACGTTAAACACCTTAACAAATAATCAATATACTAAAGAAGTAAATGATTATTTAGAACCTAATTTTGAAGAATATAAAATAGCATTTTTGAAAAGTATTAGAGCCCAAGTAGCTGAGCGTCTACAGGCTAATCAGAAAGAGCAACGGGCTGAGCAAGTTTTGGAAATGAGTGATGATGATTTATTTGACCTGCTGATTAACGAAGAAGTAGAAGCGAAGATTCAAGTTTTATTTCAACAGCATATCAATCCCTTCGCACCTAATCAAGAAGCGAACATGGAGCAAATAAGGAAGCGATTCACTGAATCATTAAAGAAGGAAACACATGACCAATACATACAGTTAATTAAAAACAGTGCTCCTCTTAGTGATTTTGCTCGATTGAAATTAATTTCTCTTGCTTTGTATCATGCGATTACCAAGCCATTAGCTGAGATTGAAGGAAATAAATTGCTCTCCGTAATTTTAAGGCCCTTACAAATTGTTGCCTCGCCTTTCATTCTTGGAGCTGCAATATTGGTTAAGTTAGCAGATTATACTGTTTCTGGTTTAGCTCTAACAGGAGTGACTTTAAGTTTAGTTGCTAAAGCAGGTATGTTAGTTTTACTCAATACGCCGCTTTATGCATGGGACTTATGCCGTTATACAGTAAGGAAAGTTCAGGAATGTGTAGGTGGCAATGAAAATAGTAATGAGTTAGTGAATGGAGGACCTCATAGCTTACTTATGCTTGAATGGCATCACGATAAATCCCCTATACATACAGAACAGCCTCCCCTCCATAGCGGTACTTTATTTTCAAAACCTAAATCAGAGCTGCCAGCAAAAAACATGGAGCATGGATTGCAAACAGGATTTTCAATGAGTTTTGGGATGAGAAAAAATAATTAATGTGAGTTAGACATAAAAGGCATACGTTATTATTGATTTCGAGAATGTCATAAGATGATGTGAGCCCACAGTTTGATAAGACTTTCCCGCCTAGGCGGGAATGATAAGCTGTTTAACGGCGAGGGGCATATGGTTCAGGTTGTATTGGTTTATTCTTTTCTTTAATACTCATAAGTTCGTGTTTCATGATATTAGTAATTTGTTTATTAATTTTTTCTTCTGGTGGCTTATTAAATAAATTGGCTAAGGCATCAAATAGTTTCTTTATAAATGCACTAAATCCTTTATCCTCAGCTAAATGTTGTTTTGAGCCGTTTATTATATCGTTACTGTCCTGTTGAAATTTTTTAATACAAGGCACCAATACCTCTTCATTTATTTTCTTATTTTTGATCTGCTTTTGTAATTCAGACAACACTTCTATTGAACTAAGTTTTTTTACAGGATTTTGTACCGATATCTTATTCGGTACAAAATCGGGATGAACTGTATAATGATTTAGAGTTTGAACCCCATTTCTCTCTTCTACAAGCGGAATTTTTATGCACTCTTGATTAAATTTAGATTGCTCTTGTTTACCACGACATACATTCAGTCTCTCTTGGGTTAGTTGTGCTGCATTCAGGATATCTTCATGTTTTAAGCTAATAAAATCCGATTTACTATCTTGTTTACTCCCAATATGCTTATGTACTCGATCCGCAAGAGCGTCGATTAAATCAGTAACAATATTTAAGCTTGTTTGATCCCTATGGTTTTTGCCATTTTTATGCGCCAGTTTTTCGTGCTCACTAAGCAAGTCAGTAATTATTTTATTTAAATCGTTCAAAAAACGATCTCTTTCATTTGTATACTTTGACATATCAAATTTACTCCACAGCAATCCAATTCATGCTTTATTTAAGCATTATGGTGATAATTTAACCAATAGAACGTATTTCTATGTCATAGCAAACAATTAAATATCTATTAATTTTCAATCAATTATGACCTGAGCTTCAGATAGTCGAGTTTGAAAAAGATAAAAAAGCACTGAAAAATAGTAAGTTTAGTAAAACACATTAATTCAAAAAGAAATAAATAATATGCTATATTTTAAGGGTTATTAATAAAAATCGGATTCAGATCTTAAACAAAAGGAATAAAAATATGAATAACTTGTTGGTAAAGATGGGTGTGTTTTCGTTATTAATGAGTATTACATTTTTTGGTTGGGCAGCAGGGGCTTGTAAGGCTATTGTAATTTCTTGTATGCAAAATGGTTACTTTAAAGGAGGAGAAAATGCTGGTAAAGATTTGATGAAACATTGCGTTTTACCAGTAGTAGCAGGTAATAAAACATTGCCAAATACAAACTTTAGCCCAGAGCAACTGCAACAATGTAAGATGGCATTGGCAGAAAAAATGAAGGATAAAATGCAACAAAAAGAAGGACAACAATCACCGCAACAACCACCACAACAACAATAAGATAGATCCTCTCCCTCAAGGAGAGGATTTATAAATTTATTCCATGTAGCGTTCACGCCTAATGCAAGATGCACTCAAAGGCTTCATTCTGGCGCAATCTGTGCTCAAATCCATCCTTTCAGCAAGAGGCAAGCATACCCCCTGAACAGATACTATTCCTTTTGTAACGATTGAATTACCGCTCCTAAGAAACGAGTTGCTTCGCCTCCTGTGACTGCTCGATGATCAAAACTAAGTGATAAGGGAAGAATATTATGTGCTTCTATTTTTCCATCGACAGGAACAACTCCTTGGTAAAGTCTACCAACCGCTAAGATGGCAACCATGGGTGGCACAATAATTGGGCTTGCAAAGCGGCCAGCAAATTTTCCAAAATTTGAAAGAGTGATCGTAGCTCCTTTCAATTTGTCTGCTGTAATCTCACGATTACCTACTGACTTTTTAAATTCATCAATCATGGTACGTAATTCAGTATCGGAATGTTTTCCAGCATTATGGATGACAGGAACAAATAATCCCTCTTCATTATCCATTGCTAAACCAAGATGGACTTCATTAAAACATTGTCGTGCACCATGTTTTGTATCAAACCATGCATTTAAAGCCGGTTCATTTTTAGTAGCATCAATTAGGGCTCTGATCAGACGAACGGTAATATCAGTGCCAGATTTCCAGGCACTTATATCTGCCTCGTCAAAGATGCTTACGGGGACTACTTCGGCATGTGACTGCACCATGCTATTGAGCATCGCACGTCTTACTCCACGTAGAGGTTCAAAACCTGCTGGAACTTGCGCGTTTTTATCTGCTTGGGCTTGAACATCATCTCTAGTGATGATCCCAAACTCTCCTGTGCCTTTTACAGTAGATAAATCAATACCTAGTTTTTTTGCTAGCATCTTTACAACAGGAGTTGCCTTAATACGAGCTTGCGTTGCATGTTGTACTCCAATAGTAAAAGTGTCCTCAGTGATTTCGCTACTTTCTTCTAGGTTGCCAACTACTGTTCCCTTATCTGCTGTTTTTGTAACAGACGATGCAAAAGCAACTAGTGGCTCTCCAGTTTTAATAATATCGCCGGGGTTACCGTATAACTTACTTATAACTCCCGCTTGTGGGCAAGGAACATCCACTACCGCCTTAGCTGTTTCCATCGAAACCAGAGGTTGATCTACGACTACAGTATCTCCTTCTTTCACAAACCACTCATGAATCTCAGCATCAGGTAAGCCTTCACCTAAATCAGGTAGATTGAAAATATTCATTATTACTCCATTATGCTCATAACACTGTTTTTAATACGTGCAACACTAGGTATGTATTGTTTTTCCAGCTGAAAATAGGGCATTACTGTATCGTATCCAGTTACCCGCTGAACAGGAGCCATTAAATCAGCCATGGAGTTTTCCATAATAAGTGCTGAAATTTCGGCACCAACACCACAAGTTTTAGCCCCCTCATGAACAATAACACAACGACCAGTTTTTTCTACTGAGGCCAGAATTGTTTCTATATCTAGTGGCTTAATTGTAGCCACGTCAATTAGTTCACAAGAAACTCCTTCATCTCTTAATTGCTTCGCTGCTTGTTGCGTTTCATGCACACTTGCTCCCCAACTTATTAAGGTAACATCATCACCTTGTTGCAAGGTAAAACACTTTCCAATGGGAAGTGCTTCTCCATTATCTTCGACAGGTTGTTTGACTAGGCGATAAATTCGTTTCGGTTCCAAAAAAATCACTGGATCAGGATTACGCAATGCGGCTAAGAGCAACCCATAGGCGCGTTTAGGCGAAGAAGGTATGACCACCTGTAAACCTGGAATATGTGCAAATAATGCTTCAGTACTTTCAGAATGATGTTCTGGTGCCCTGATTCCACCACCAAAAGGAGCACGAAAAACGAGAGGGCAGTGTAGACGTCCCCGTGTTCTATTACGCATACGAGCAGCATGAGAAATAATTTGGTTCATGGCGGGGTAAATAAAACCCATAAATTGAAATTCGGCAACTGGTTTTAGGCCTTGTATTGACATTCCAATAGCTAATCCTGCGATCATCGATTCTGCTAGCGGGGTATCAAACACTCTTTTTTCCCCGAAACGCTCTTGTAACCCTACTGTTGCGCGAAAAACTCCACCGTTTTTGCCTACATCCTCCCCAAAAACCACTACATTTTCATCGTGAGCTAACTCATAAGCTAAGGCCTGAGTAACAGCTTCAATTAAGGTAATATCAGGCATTTGTTGCTTCCTCCATAGCTATTGCACGTTGCTCAACTAAATATTCAGGTAGCTCAGCGTAATGATAATCAAAAATACTAGTAATTGGTTGGATTTTCATACTTAGGTATTCATTAACCGCTTTTTCAACTTCTTCAGAACATTGGATCACCAAGCTCTCTTCATCTTGTGCATTCCATATCTTTTGGTCCATCAGAAATTCTTTAAATCGTGCAATAGGCTCTTTGGGTTTTGCCTGTTCTACGTCTTTAGCAGGTTGATATCGGGTTGCATCATCTGCTGTTGTATGATCGGATAAACGGTACGATAATGCTTCAATTAACGTTGGGCCTTCACCTCGACGCGCTTTTTCAATAGCCTCTCCTATGATCTGTCTTGTTGCTAAGATGTCATTGCCATCAACTTGCATCCCCGAAAAACCAGCAGCAATTGCTTTTTGTGCA
This sequence comes from Legionella gratiana, assembly GCF_001467695.1. Classification (GTDB taxonomy): domain Bacteria; phylum Pseudomonadota; class Gammaproteobacteria; order Legionellales; family Legionellaceae; genus Legionella; species Legionella gratiana. Next base: position 663,587 of record NZ_LNYE01000022.1, on the reverse strand, counting down.
ATAGTTTGTGTTCCTGTTTGTTTCTCTCTGGGAACTGAAATAGCCCATTGGTTGTTATTAACTACAAAGACTACTGGTAATTTCCAAGTACCTGCTACATTTATTGCTTCATAAAAGTCACCTTCAGAAGTACCGCCTTCGCCGAGACAAACTACCGCAACGCGGGGTTGATTTCTGTATTGGAACGCAAAAGCAACACCTGTTGCATGCAAACATTGGGAGGCAATAGGAACGCAAATTGGTAAGTCTTCAGAGTTACAGGAAAACTGGCTACCACGCTCATCTCCACCCCAAAAAGCAAGAATTTCAGACATTTTTACACCGCGTTGCAATTGAGCGGCATAATCTCGATAATAGGGTACAAGTACATCTTCAGGACGCATCGCATGGCCTATGGCTGCTGAAATTGCTTCTTGTCCATTAATTGGTGCATAAGTTCCCATTTTCCCGGTTCTTTGTAACGCAATCGCTTTTTTATCAAAGGTACGCGTAAGAACCATTATTTTATAAAGTTCTTTTAGGACGGCATGATCTTTGGCAAAATCAGGAAGTTGACCTGTTAGTTTTCCATGTTCATCCAAAAATTGAGTATAAGTAATGTTAAATTGAGCAACTGTTGCCATGTAGGCTCCTTGTCAATAAAGCGTGTGCATAGCATACTCACAAATGACTTTAAAAACCAGAGATATGTAACGTTTGACTGAAAAGGCAGGTTTGTTGAAGAAAGGTTAATCATATCACTAGCGAAGTCAACTAGTCTTACAAACACCAATGATGTTACATTAAACCTACAAAACGGTTGGGCGCTGTAACATGAAATAAAGAATGGCATGTATGGTCTAATGGTACTAAGTTAAGCGTTTTTTGAGTAAACTCTTCACCCATCGACTTCCCGTGAACAAGCCATTGGAAGTAGGTACGGGCCTTAACTTAGTGCCATTAACCTATGCTCAACTGTACCAGGCTATTAATGGCCAAATGAATTTACCCATAAGGATCTATTTTGAGTCAATTTGAACTATTTTCTTTAGACTACTCTCTTTTGCTACCTGAGTTTTATCAAAAACTAAGTCGTCTTCCTGGCTTTGTACTTCTTGAAAGTGGTGATCATCTAAGAGGACGTTACGATATTGTCAGTGCTTATCCTTATGATTTTGTTCAGATTGATCAAAATATGCATCATGTACCGCAGTTAGTAAATGAATTAAATCATCTCTTATCGTCCCAATCGGCAGTAACAGACCTTCCCTTTCAAGGGGGGGCTATTGGTTATATTGCTTATGATTTTGGGGCAAGGCAGTTAGGAATCGATTCAAAAGCACAACCGACATTACAGAATATGCCCTTATTAAACCTTGGTTTGTATGATTGGGCTATTATTGCTGATCATCAGCAAAAATCAGTGACTTTATTTGCCGCAAACCTGCATCAGGCGACACGTGGAATAGTCAAGGAAGTTTTAGACTTATGGCATTACTCAGAAGGGCAATTCAATGATGCGGTTCTTCAAAGTGGTTTTACTCCTTTAATGAATCAAGAAGATTATACCAAGGCCTTTACTGAAATTTATCAATCTCTAAAAGAGGGTAGAAGTTATCAAGTAAATCTCACTCAGCCTTTTCTTGCTCCTTATGAAGGAGACAGTTGGGCTTTATATAAAAAAATTAGTAAAAAAAACCCAGTTCCTTTTGCTGCTTTTCTAAGAACAACTTCTGCGGATATTTTAAGTTTTTCTCCTGAGCGTTTTTTATATTATGACAATGGTCAATTACTTACATCACCGATTAAAGGGACTATTCGGCGTTCTAATGATCCTATTGAAGATGAACAATTAAAACTTGAGTTAGCTTCTTGTGCAAAAAACAGGGCTGAAAATGTAATGATTGTTGATTTACTGCGTAATGATTTGGGCAAAATTGCTCAGCCAGGTTCAGTACAAGTGACGGGTTTATGTGAGGTCCAAAGTTATAATTCAGTTCACCATTTGGTGAGCACAATAAAAGCTCAGTGCTTATCATCTGTTGAACCATTTGATGCATTCTTATCATGTTTTCCAGGTGGTTCTATTACAGGAGCACCAAAAATTGAATCGATGCATATTATTTATGAACAAGAGCCTTATGCTCGTGGTGTTTACTGTGGTGCAATAGGCTATTTTTCGCGACACGGGCGTTTTGATACGAATATTGCTATTCGTACGATAACAGCTAAAGATGATTTGTTACATTTAGCTGCTGGTGGCGGAATTGTAATTGACTCAAACGATGAAGATGAATATCGTGAATGTTTTATTAAAATGGCAGCGATTATGAATGGCCTCAAATGAATTAATAAAAAACAGTTTTACAAATTCAGCGGTGATTGTTCTTTATGAACAAGAATCCGATTCACTAATTTTAACTCAGCGCAGTGAGCAACTTCGTACTCATCCAGGTGAAATTTGCTTTCCTGGAGGTCTATGGGAGGAGGGTGATGAAAATTACTATGCCACAGCACTCAGAGAATTGAATGAAGAGTTAGGTATTAGCGCTGATCGTATAACACTAATAAAAAAATTAAAGACACAAAGAACACTCCTGGGAAGCATTATTCATCCTTGGCTAGCAGGTATAAAATCGGTACATCCTTATCATTTAAACACGCATGAAGTAGTTCGTTTAATTTCCATTCCCATGTCATTAGTGAAGGATTCGAGAAATTATAGAACCTTTATGATTGAACGTAATGGACGTCAATATAAAAGCTGTGAGTTTACTGGGAATAAAGATTGGGTTTGGGGAGCAACAGCAAGGATAATGAAGCAATTGATAAAATGAATGCAGTGTTCACTGTTTAAGAAATAACTCACCAAACAGCGAAAAAGCGTTACCCTCCGTAAAAACGGAGGGTCCAAAATAACGCACAATGGAGTGCCTAGGTTTGATTTATGCTGTAACAGCCGGTTTTTTAGAGATGTTTTCTTGAGTGTCTTTAAGTGCACGACGAAGAATTTTACCGACATTCGTTTTGGGAAGCTCCTCATAAAACTCAACTTCTTTAGGAACTTTGTAAGCGGTTAGATGTTCACGACAATAAGAAATAATTTGTTCTGCAGTTAAGTTAGGATCCTTTTTTACAATACAGGCTTTAACACGTTCACCAGAATCCTTATCAAAAATTCCAACAACACCAACTTCCAATACCCCTGGATGCATTCCTATAACTTGCTCTATTTCATTAGGGTAAACATTAAACCCTGAGACTAGCAGCATGTCTTTTTTCCGATCAACTAAATAAATAAAACCTTCTTCATCCATTTTGCCTATGTCCCCCGTTTTTAGAAAGCCACCTTTAGTGAAAACCAAAGCCGTTTCATCAGGTCGTTTCCAATACCCTGGTGTTACTTGTGGTCCTTTGACACATATTTCTCCACTTGATCCAATAGGGACTTCATTCTCATTATCATCAAGAATAATCACATCAGTAGATGAAATAGGCACTCCTATACTGCCAGTGTATTCCGTAAGGTTCATTGGATTCATGATTGCTGCGGGACTTGTTTCGGTTAGGCCATATGCTTCTAATACAGGTGTTTTAGTCACTTCAAGCCACCTAAGAGCAACGCTTTTTTGTAATGCCATTCCACCAGAAAGGGCAATTTTTAATCTGCTAAAATCAACATCTTTAAATTGTGGGTGGTTTAATAAGCTATTAAATAAAGTATTGACTCCCGTAATTGCTGAAAAGCGAATATTCTTAATATCCTTAATAAAGTTTCCCGTATCTCGAGGGTTGGTAATGAGTACATTTCTTGCGCCTTCTTTTAAAAAGGTCAAACAATTGGCAGTGAGGGAAAAAACATGGTAAAGAGGAATCGCGGTTACAATGATTTCGTCACCATTTAAACCTAAGGGTTGTATCCATGCATCAGCCTGCAAAATGTTAGCAACCATATTTCCGTGGGTCAAAATAGCACCTTTGGCTACACCTGTTGTTCCTCCTGTATATTGTAGAAATGCAATATCATCGTGCGTTAAATCCACATGATGTAATGGAGATTGCTTTCCTTCCAGTAACGCATAATTAAAAGCTACTGCGTGGGGGATGTGATATGCAGGTACCATTTTTTTGACGTATTTCACGACTGTGTTGACTATTATTCGTTTTATAGTGGGAAACAAATCCCCTATTTCGGTGACAATAACATGTTTTAAGTTCGGAATTGAATTTAATCCTTTTTCAACAGTTTTTGCAAAATTAGCAAGTACTATGATTGCCTCGGCACCTGAATCATTCATTTGGTGAACAAGCTCATCCGTGGTATAGAGTGGATTTGTGTTCACAACAATATAGCCTGCTCGTAAGATAGCAAATAGAGCTACAGGATATTGGAGAATGTTAGGAAGCATAATTGCGATTCGTGCTCCTTTCTTTAAGTGAAGCTGTTGAAGGTAGGCAGCAAAATCACGACTTAATGTATTCAATTCCGCAAAAGTAATACTGTGTCCCATGTTGGTATATGAAGGCTTATGAGCATAGCGAACACAGGACTCTTGAAATAAAGCTACAAGAGAAGAATATTGACTTGTGTTAATTTCATGAGGAACTCCTTTTTGATATTGTTCAAACCACCTTTTATCCACCTTAATATCCTTCTGTTATTGGTTTTCACATGTTAGTATAAACAAAAATATTGATTATGGATATCATACTCATGAGTGAAAATACAACACAGACACAAGCGTTTAAGCTAAAAGGCCGTCTTTATACATTTACTGTAGTGCATGTATTAAATACAGACATTAGCCTTTTTTCACAACAGCTCAATGATACAGTTATCAAAGCGCCCAAATTATTTGAACATATTCCAGTAGTTTTTGATTTGTCTGTGGTTCAAAATCTGGAGTTTGACTTACAGGCTTTAGTCCAGGTTGCACGGACTCATGGTATGATCCCGGTTGCCATTCAAGGTGGAACTGCATTGCATCATTCTTTAGCGCAATGTCAAGGTATGGCTGTATTACATGCTTCTTCAACTCAAGATAAACCCATGGGTGGAACTTCTGAAAACACGCACCATGAAACGATAAAAACAACCGCAAAATTAATGACTACTCCTGTTCGATCAGGACAACAAGTAGTAGCAAAAGGTGCTGATCTTATTGTTACATCTTCAGTGAGCCATGGCGCTGAGTTATTGGCTGATGGATGCATTCATGTATATGGTGCTTTAAGAGGAAGAGCTTTAGCCGGTATTTCTGGAGATAAAGATGCGCGCATTTTTTGTCAGTCACTTGAGGCAGAATTAGTATCAATTGCAGGTTTTTATCGCTTAAGTGATGCTATAGAGCCTTGTCATAAGCCTTGCCAAATTTATCTATTAGATGAACATATACACATAGAGCCTTTATGATAGATGTTGTTTTCATTTCAGATCTGCATTTACACCCCGAAGATCAAGCGATTCAAGAACGATTTAATCAATTTCTTGAATGGGCAAAAGTTTCTGTTAAAAATGTGTATATTTTAGGAGATTTTTTTCATGCTTGGGCAGGAGATGACTCAATTGATGAATGGAGTAGAGGTATCGCTCTTCAGTTACATTCTTTGAAAAATCAGGGAGTTAATATTTTTTATATGCATGGTAATCGTGATTTCTTGTTAGGTAGATACTTTGCAGAACTTGCGGGATGGACAATTTTATCGGAACCTACTGTAATTCAGTTAGGCCAAGAAAAAATACTCTTAGTACATGGCGATCGTTATTGCACTAAAGATTTAGCACATCAACGTTTTAGGCGGTTAACCAGAAATAAGGTTTTTTCGTACTTATTTTTAAAGCTGCCGCTAAAATTCCGTCAACGTTTAGTGAATCAAGTACGTTATCGAAGTCAGATGAACCAAAACTTATCTATGGAAGAAATGGATGTGGTTTTAGAAACGATTATTCAGCATATGATGTATTATAAGGTGACGCAATTAATTCATGGACATACTCATAAACCAGGTCTAACTATTTATGAAAATAATTTGGAAAAATTAAGACGTTATGTATTAAGTGACTGGGATGACAAACCCCAGTTATTGTGTTATGATAATACAAAGGGGCTATGTTTTGCTCGTATATAATTTATTTTGTGGAGAGGTTAGGTTATGACTAGTAGTAAAGATGAAGAATATGCGAAAAAGATAACCGATGCAAATGAAAAATTTGCAAAAACAGCAGAGGAAATCCGCAAACAAGAAAATGAACGTATCATGCAAGACTACCAAAATGCGCAAATGCAAAAAAGGCGGATGGAATATGCTATGGCAATGGAAGAGCTCCGGAATAAACATAAAGTCAATAAAGGTACTGATAGAGAAACAACCCTGTGGGATGAGGCTATGCACGAAGCTGATAGGGCTATTAGTGCAGGAGAATTAACAAATAATCATGACTTTCGCTCTGCAATGATGGCTCTTTTGGCTATGTATGGCAAACTGAACAAAGCAATAGCTGTATCAAGAGAACAAACTTTTGGTGAATATTATAACAAGTATGTATATGAAAAAAATGGAGATCCAATTGGAAACATGTGGATTAAACTGAAGGGGGCAATGCGAGACGCAGTTAAAGGAGACGGTGAAATTGATATACCGGCGTTGCAGCATAATGTTAGCTTTAAAGATGGAAAGTTACAGATAGAGCCATTAACTCGTAAGGATGGTGCTCCTTTGGTGGTTTATCAACGAGATGAAAAAGGAAATATTAAATATGAAATGGATGAAAACGGAAAACCTAAACTTGATGATAAGGGCCAGATGATAAAGGTAGTTAGTACTGAACCTCACCCTGCAAATGAAGGATTTAAGTCTCTTGTTGATGCTTGGCTGCTCGAACATGATTATATTTTCGTGCCTGATGAGCCAGGAAAATACAAGACTATCGACGGTAAATATTTAGATGAAGAGGAATTTAAGCGCATAGCGCCAACTTTTGGTGAGTTCCTAGAAAGGACTGCAGATTTAACTTTCGAAGATCATTCTCCCGCGCTTAGAGGTTGATACGCTATTTTATTGCGGTATGCCGCTATGAAAGCGAAATACCGTATCCGTTGCTAAGATAAAGTCATTTTCCAAAGATAAAAACATTTTTAACCGGCCTTCTATATCTTTACCGTATAATTGAGCTAATCTCAAGTAATCTTCAAAATGTCGTGCTTCTGATTTAATTAAGGTACCGTAAAATTTTGCTAAATCTTGATCTTCAAGGTAAGAAATAATTGCATGGAAACGCTCACAGGACCGAGCTTCAATGATGGCACCGATTATAAGTTGATCGCATAAACGTTGAATCATGTCTCTACTTGTAACCAGCTTATGCATTTGAGTTGCATATCCTGATGGCTGCAAGGGGCAGAATTGAATTCCTTTACGAATCATTATTTGCATCACTTTTTCAAAATGAAGCAGTTCTTCACGCGCCAAAGGTGACATGACTTCGACTAATTCCTTTTTTTCGGGATATTTACTGATGAAATTAATGGCTGTTGCAGCTGCTTTCCGTTCACAATGGGCATGATCAATCAACAGTAAAGGAACATGTTTTGCTGCGTACTCTAACCATTTTTGAGGTGTTTTTATCCGCAGAAAATCATTTACTGATTGTAAATCGGTCTCTAATCGTTTTAACATCTATGAATACACTATACTTAGTAAAATATGCTGTTTTATATCACATACTTTGCAGAAATTAAATCGGATGAAAAATGAACGAGGAAAAAGCTAATAATGAATTAAGCCATTGGTTTTCCACTTATGGAGTAATTACTGCTGAACGTATCTTGGGAAGGTATCAAATTGCTTTAGAACATACAGAGCTGGTTGAAGCTATCAAAACTCCGACTAGTTTATATCATCATTTAGTGCAAGTTCCATTAAGAAATGTATTAAATGGCATTGTTTTGGAACAAGCAAATGATTACCACGTATACGCTCAAAAACTTTTTATTGATTATTTATTATCTGGTGAGAGTGCCAAAGATGAAGAATCCCAAGGTGCTGCAACTCGCGAAGTCTTAGAAAGGGAACGTCAGCAATTAATATCCCTTGGCGATGAATTTCATAAAACACATGGCCGACATGATTGGCTTATTGCTGAAAGTCAATCTGTTCTGATCAAAGTAGCGCATCTATTTAATGTTGAAATGGAAAAATCGATTAATGCTTTGAAATCTTCGTTAAAAAGTGTGAATTTTTCTGGATCTAAAAGTGAAATTCGTAAAGCCATTAGATCTGGCTTGATTTATTGTAATATAATGGACGATCAGACAAAGGAAAGCAGACTTCATTTTATTGAAAAAATGAATGAAATTCTTAAAGCTTCATTAACTCAGGATACTAAAGAACGAATGCTATTCAATTTGGAAAAAATATTCAAAATTGCATCTGATTTTAACGAACAAATAAAAGAGTTTATTGTGAAGACTGAAGAAATAACCCAGGCCGCCAATGCGTTCCGGATTCAATTTCACGACACAATTCTTCGTGTTGTGGAGCTTATTAAGGCTTTGCCTGATTATAAGATTGATCCAGAGCAAGATGCCATTAATAGAGAGCCTTTATATTTTGATAAGAGTATAGGCGCTGACTGAGTAAGCTCGATTGACAATTTATTCTGTTCCCCCTACGTCCCGTGCTTTATGTCCTGTCTCTTGATCCTATCTCATCAAGAGACAGCTGCTTGCGCAGAGAGGGAGGGACTTCTCAATTCCGTCACCTTCCGCAAAAGCGGAAGGTCTAAAAGTAACAAAGCTTTGCTCTAAACTTCACCTTGCAGTCATACGCTTACGAGACCCCCTGCTTACGCAGAGGGTGACGATGCTCTCAATACCGTCTCCTTCTGCAAAAAAAATAATTGGATCCTGTTTTATTTGCGATAGACAAGATGTGTAGAGGATTCAGCTTTATGCACGGGATCGAGATGATGTAAATCTATTTGAACCCACCTAGATTCTAGTAAGGACTGGATTGTCACGAACAAGTCGCGGCACAATAGGCGGTGGGGATGAATATGTCAATACGCCTAGAAAAAAACAAATTCAGTTTAAAAAATAAACTAATCATTGACTTAAAAATGAATTTATATTAGCCATAAAGCAGGTATTTCGTGTATAATATTGCACTTTAATCTAATCCCTATGGAGTGCATAATGGCAAAAGAATCAACACTGTCAATTATTAAACCTGATGCAGTAGCTAAATCTGTAATTGGTCAAATTTATACACGCTTTGAAAAAGCGGGTCTAAACATCATCGCAGCAAAAATGATGCAACTTTCTCGTGAGCAAGCAGAACGTTTTTACGACATTCATCGTGCACGTCCTTTCTTTAAAGATTTAGTAGAGTTCATGATTTCTGGCCCAGTAATGGTCCAAGTACTACAAGGCGAAAACGCCGTAATGAAAAATAGAGAAATTATGGGGGCTACCAACCCTAAAGAAGCTGCTCCTGGAACAATACGCGCTGATTTTGCAGACAGTATCGATGCAAATGCGGTACATGGTTCAGATAGTTTAGAAAACGCAACTCGAGAAATTGCTTTCTTTTTTGAACCCCATGAACTATGTGAAAGATAAGCATTGATTTTGTAGCCTAGGCCCCATCTCTGCTGCACCATCTAGGCTACGTTGTTCTTTAAATCACATCCTTTACTTAGGGCCATTAAATTTGGAGTGAAAATTGACTGCGCAAAAAGTAAATCTTCTGAATTACAATTATCAACAAATGCGTGAGCTATTGAATAGTTGGGATGAGCAGCCATATCGAGCACAGCAGATAATACAGTGGATTCATCAAGCAGGCTTAACCGATTTCTCTAAAATGACTAATCTAGGAAAAGCGCTAAGAGAAAAGCTATCTCAATTATCTTACATCAAATTACCTGAAATAATTGCGTGTCAAAAATCTAATGATGGAACTCATAAGTGGTTATTAAAGCTTGAGTGTGGCAATTGTATTGAGACTGTATTTATACCCGAAACTAATCGAGGAACCTTATGTGTCTCCTCTCAAGTTGGGTGCGCTTTGAATTGCTCTTTTTGTTCTACAGCAAAACAAGGGTTTAATCGAAATTTAACAACAGCTGAAATTATTGGACAAGTTTGGTTGGCAGTACGCGAATTATCACAATGCCAAGGCAACCATGATAAAAGAGTCACTAATGTGGTTATGATGGGTATGGGTGAGCCTTTACTTAATTTTGATAATGTTGTTTCTGCAATGAATATTATGATGGATGATTTTGCCTATGGATTATCAAAACGGCGAGTTACTTTAAGTACTTCTGGGGTTCTACCTGAGCTAGAGCGTTTAAGAGAAGTGAGTCCTGTTGCTTTAGCAGTTTCTCTTCATGCACCTAATGATGAATTGAGGAATGAACTTGTACCAATCAATAAGAAATATCCATTAGCTCAATTAATAGCGTTGTGTAAAATTTATTTTAAAAAGGAACCAAGAAGGAAGGTGACTTTTGAATATGTAATGCTTAAAGGCGTAAATGATCAACCCGAGCATGCACATCAATTAATTAAGTTATTACGTAATGTTCCTGCAAAAGTAAACTTAATTCCTTTTAATCCATTTCCAATGACACAATATGAGCGCTCTTCTCAAGAGGCAATTGATGCATTTAGGGAAAAATTAATGGCTTATGGAATTAACACGATTACTCGCAAAACACGAGGTGATGATATCGACGCGGCATGTGGGCAATTAGCTGGAGAGGTAAAAGACAGAACAAGCCGATCCCAAAGGTGGCAAAAATTACATTTTATACCGAAAGCTGATCAAGAACAGCTCGCGCATGAATAAGAGTTTATGATGAATTGTCAACAAACCCTATTATTTATGACAAATCATTTTTAATTTATGTGTATGCGGTTATAATGCCCCAATCATTTTATAATCTTAATGTGGAATATTGTGCTCAAAAAATTTTATTCCCTGTTGATTATGGCTTGCTTGTTGATGCAGGCGTGTACCCATAATGAAGAAAGTGGAAAACAAAATTTAAAAAAGCCCGATCTTAGTAAAGCTGCATCATACAATGTTCAGCTGGGTTTGGGTTACTTAAAACAAGGAGATAGGCCGCGGGCGAAAAAGAAATTGCTTACTGCACTTGAGCAAGAACCTACATCACCCGATGTTAATTCCGCATTGGCTTATTATTTTGAACAGACCAAAGAATTGGATCAAGCAGAAAAATACTATTTAAAAGCAATATCTTTAACAGGAAGTGGAGGGGCTCAGCTTAATAATTATGGTGCTTTTTTATGTCGCCAGGGTGATTATAAAAAAGCTGAAAAATACTTTTTAAAAGCAGTTAATGATTTACAATACATACATACAGCAGGGGCTTATGAAAATGCAGGGCTATGTGCATTGTCTGTGCTCAATGAAGAAAGGGCTATGTTTTATTTTGCAAAAGCACTAAATCAAGATCCCTCACGAAAGGTATCATTATATGAACTGCTGAAACTGGAAATTAAAGCGGGAAGAGATAAGGACGCTTTTGCTTTAGTGCAAAATCATCCTGATTTAGTTTTAAATGATAGGATATTGTTATCTTTAGCTAAAGAAGTTTCTGAGAAAGTGGGTCAACATCATATTGCTGCAGGATATGAACAAGATTTAGGTAATTTGAATTCCCATATCGATAACAGTGGAGTAAATAATGAACACAATAACCACTCTGGATGAAGATATACTTGAAAAAGATAGGAATCCAGGAGCGCAACTTGCATCTATACGAGAACAAAAGGGTTATACTATCGAATATGTTGCCAATAAGCTTCATTTGCGAGCTCGTATTATTGAATTGATTGAAAATAATGAGTTTCATTTGTTGCCTGAACCTGTTTTTGTTAAAGGATATCTGCGTGCTTATGCCAAGTTATTAGGTACTTCTCCTGAACCTTATTTAGCAATATTTAACAAGCAATACCTTGTTGAGAGAAAACCAGAGCGTGCTTTATGGCAGCAAAGTAAACGCGAATCTCATAAGGTAGAACATATTATTCGTTGGTTTACTCTTTTATTTGCTATAGGAGTTATTGTTGCTGTTGGAATTTGGTGGCAAAAAAATAGAGATAATCAACAGGTATTTGCGACAAATAGCTCTACGACTGTTACCGATTTATCACTGAATCAACAAACACCAGTAAATAAAAATTTAGAAATTAAGTTAACTGATATATCTAAAATGCAATCTTTGCTCAATCCTAAACCAGAAATGTCTCCCTTGGAGAAGACCAGTGACTGAGCGAATTCAAGCAATCCGTGGAATGAATGATATACTTCCTGATGCAACAGCATTATGGCGTACTCTAGAGCAAATTTTTGTTCATGTTCTTACTCGATATGGTTATCAAGAGATACGTTTCCCACTTGTTGAAAGTACACAATTATTTAAGCGCACTATTGGTGAGGTCACGGATATTGTTGAAAAAGAAATGTACACTTTCAATGATCTAAATGGTGACAGTATTACTCTTAGACCAGAGGGAACAGCAGGCTGTGTACGTGCTTGTCTCGAGCATGGTCTTTTACATAATCAACAACAAAAATTGTGGTATATGGGGCCTATGTTTCGCCATGAACGACCTCAAAAAGGAAGATATAGACAGTTTAATCAACTTGGTGTTGAAGCATTTGGCATGTCAGGAGCAATGATTGAACTGGAGTTGATCTCTATTTGTCGTAAGTTCTGGGAACAATTGGGTTTTGATGATTTGGTCCGATTGCAAGTGAATACTTTAGGTGAATTGTCTGAGCGACATCATTATAAGAAAATTTTAGTTGACTATTTGCTTGATCATAAAAACCAATTGGATGAAGACAGTAAACGCAGATTAGATCGGAATCCATTGCGAATTTTAGACAGTAAAAACCCTGAAATGCTTCATTTATTAGCGAATGCCCCGAAGTTGATTGATGTCCTAGGGGAAAAAAGTCGGGTACATTTTCAGTCATTTTGTGATGGCTTAGATGCATTAAAAATTCCTTATGAAGTAAATCCAGTCTTGGTTCGTGGACTTGATTATTATGGACATACAGTATTTGAATGGGTTACAGATAAATTAGGCAGCCAAGCAACGGTTTGTGCTGGGGGCCGTTACGATATACTCGTAGAGCAATTAGGTGGTAATCCAACGCCCGCGGCGGGTTTTGCGTTAGGTATAGAAAGGATCTATTTGCTTATGGAAACCTTAAATCTATTGAAGCAAGAAGTAGAAAGAGATGCTTTATACATTATTGCTACCAATGATCAAGCTGTGATTCGTGGGCTTAAAATCGCAGAATTAATTCGTAATATATATCCTAAAGTCGCGGTATTGGTAAATACTGCAGGTGGAAGTTTTAAAAGCCAATTTAAAAAAGCGGATAAGAGTGGTGCACGTTTAGCACTGATTTTGGGTGAAGATGAATTGGCTAAAGAACAAATCGGTATTAAGGATTTACGTGGTGGAACAGATCAAATCACAGTAAATCAAAGTATGCTTAATCAAATTTTAGAAGATTATTTAGAGTAAGTGTGGGAGAGCGCTATGTCAGTATATATGACTGAAGAGGAACAATTAGAATCGATAAAAAAATGGTGGAAGAAATATGGGAATCTAATTACTGTTATCTTATCACTGGTGCTCTTTGGTATTGCCGGATATAGATATTTGCATTGGCATCAGGATAAACTGACCCAACACGCTTCCAATGCATATGAACATATGATGGTTGCTCTTTCAAATCATAATATTAAAGCTGTAAGATCTTATGCTAATGAGTTAATTCATGAGCATAGTGGATCAGTTTATGCAGATGCAGCTCATATGACTCTTGCAAAAATTTATGTATCTAAAAATAAATTGGATAGGGCTACAGAGGAATTAAAAAGTGTTGCTTCTAATAGTCAAATGCTTGCTTTAAAGCAAATAGCAAAAATTCGTATTGCGCGAATCTATGCAGCAGAAAAATCGTACGCTAATGCATTAAAAGAGCTCAGCAGTGTTGATGATAACACTTATTTACCAGTCATCAATGAACTGAAGGGGGATATTTATGGAGCAACAGGCCAATATCAAGAAGCTATGAAGTCTTATAAATTAGCGTTAGATGAAGTAAAAACAAATGGCATAGGTAACTTATTTTTAGAAATGAAAACGAATGAGATCGCAAGTAAGTCACATTCCATGATTTCAGGAGATAAAAAAATACAGGCTGCATGATTGAGAATTGAAAAGAGCTTGATAAATCTATATCTAAGAATCTTGTGTTATTTTGCTTTAGAAGTCGTAGCCCGATAGAAAGAGAACTCCAAATTTCTTTGGCTCTCTAGCTTAATAGTCTAGAGAGATTAATAATTTGGGCTGTACAAATTGAGGTTTTATTTTCATGAAAATTAAATTTTTTATTTTACTTTTCTTTATTACGGTACAAGGGTGTTCCAAACTTGATGATTATATGCTCGGTAAAGACAATACTCCAAAACCTAAAGCTCTTAAAGAAATTCAAGATAAAGTTAAAGTAACAGAAAATTGGACTGTTTCTGTGGGGAAAGCGTCTAAAAACAAAGAATATTTAAGACTTAAACCTGTAGTTCAAGGCGGTACTATTTATACTGCAGATGCTAGTGGACTTGTTCAGGCGGTGAATAAAAATAATGGTGAAATAAAATGGACTACACCATTGAAACATGGTTTAGTAAGTGGCCCTACTGTAGCAGATGGTTATATTGCTGTAGGTACAAGTAACTCTTCAACCGTTGTATTAAATCAGGCTAATGGTAAAAAACTATGGCAGATCAAGGTTTCAGGTGAAGTTCTATCTCCACCTACCATTACGCACAGAAAAGTAATTGTTAAAACAATTGATGGAAAGATTTATGCGTTTCATGCTGCCGACGGTAAACAATTATGGACCGCTGAACATGGTTCACCCAGTTTGATTCTAAAAGCAAGCTCGTCCCCAATAGTGATAGGAAATTTATTGTTAATCGGTTTTTCTGATGGGAAATTAGATGCATTAGATATAGATACTGGCCGTGTTATCTGGCAACGAAGTATCGTTTATGCTGCTGGATCAAGTGATGTTGAGCGATTAGTAGATATAGATGCAGACCCAATAGTCGAAAATAATGTGGTCTATTTGGCGACTTATCAAGGTTTTATTGGCGCATTATCACTTTCTGATGGACAATTTCTCTGGAAAAAATCAGGATCCGTTTACAAAAACATGGTATTAAGTGGAAATACCTTATATGTTACTGATAGTCATGATGTACTATGGTCGCTTGATAAACTTAGTGGTCGAGTTAATTGGAAGCAAACTGCTTTAAAAGCAAGAGTCTTAACTGAACCTGCGTTAATTAATAATGAGATAGTCGTTGGCGATAAGACGGGCTACCTCCATTTTCTTGACTTACAAACAGGTGAAATTTTAGCTCGTACAAAAGTTTCGGGGGGAGTAAGTATTTCTCCAAGTGTGATTGGAAGCAAACTATATGTATTAACGGACAATGGCATGCTTCATCAATTATCTGTGAGTTAAAACATGATCCCTGTAATTGCACTGGTTGGGCGTCCTAATGTGGGTAAGTCTACTTTATTTAATAGATTGACTAAAACACAAGATGCTCTTGTTGCTGATTATCCTGGCTTAACCCGAGACAGACAATATGGTCAAGCACAACATGATGGCAAACATTATATCGTTGTCGATACTGGCGGTATTGGTGTTGATGATATTGCTGTTGATAGTTTAATGTCTAGACAATCTGAAATAGCGTTGAACGAAGCTGATGTCGTGTTGTTTTTAGTTGACGGACGCACTGGTTTAACAGGGATTGATGAAAAAATCGCAAGCAACTTGCGAAAATTAAATAAAATAGTTCATCTTATTGTCAATAAAACTGAGGACTTAGATGATGATCTTGCGTGTGCTGATTTTCAATCTTTAGGTATTGCGAGTATCCACTCTATTTCTTCATCTCATGGAAGAGGTATTCGAGCATTATTGGATGATATTTTATTACCTTTTGCCCCACAGTTTGATGATGTTGAAGAGGACCATGCCATTAAAATTGCCTTTGCTGGTCGCCCTAATGTTGGAAAATCAACTTTGATTAATCGAATCTTAGGTGAGGAAAGAGTAGTTGTTTATGATATGCCTGGAACTACCAGAGATAGTATCGCCATCCCTTTTGTCAGGGATAATCAAAAGTATCTATTAATTGATACCGCAGGTGTACGCAGAAAATCTCGAATTGATGAAAAAATAGAAAAATTTTCAGTGATTAAAACTCTAAAGGCAATTGAAGAGTCAAATGTATGTTTACAATTATTGGATGCTAATGAAGGAATTACCGATCAAGATATGAACTTGCTTGGTTTTATTATTGAATCGGGTAAAGCCTTAGTGATTGTTGTGAACAAATGGGATGGCCTGGAGGAAGAACATAAAGAAAAAATAAAAAGCGAATTATCAAGAAGATTACATTTTGCGAATTTTGCAAAAATCAGATTTATTTCCGCTTTGCATGGTAGTGGCGTAGGAAATCTGTTTAAAGATATTAATGAGGCTTATACTTCTGCAATTCAATCTTTTTCTACACCCAAATTAACCCGCTTGCTTCAAGATCTCAGTACAAAACACACTCCGCCATGTGTAAATGGACGCAGGATTAAATTGCGTTATGCTCATCTTGGTGGTCATAATCCTCCGGTTATTGTTATTCATGGAAATCAATTGGCTGATTTGCCTGATAGCTATAAACGTTATCTTAATAATGAATTTATTAGGCATCTCGGATTAATTGGAACTCCTTTAAAACTTGAATTTAAAGGAGGAGTGAATCCTTTTGCTGATAAGAAAAATAAATTATCACAACGACAAGTTAATAAAAAAAGAAGATTAATGAGTCATGTGAAAAAGAATGCTAAAAGAAAGAAATAGTGCTTAGGAAGAGCAATCTATTGCAATTCAATGTTGATCTAGCTAAGGTTGGATGTTTAGTAATCTTGCTCAATAACTTAAATCAGTCTAATCTTTGAATAAGATAAAATAATCTCAATTTTTTCATCCCTTCTGAAGGAGATGTTTTATGGATAATTCAATCTCTGAAAATTTAGAATTATATAATTTCATGAAAGAGTTAGATTTATTTAAAATGCTAAATAAAAATGCACTTTGGCCTCTAGTTAATTTGGCAACACTCCGTCATTTTGAACCTGATGAAATAATTATTGCTGAAAATAGCGATCCGACAGGTATTTTTGTTGTATATAAGGGAACAGTACAAGTCTTTAAATCTATTGGCGATGGTAGTGAATTCGTAATTACTCAATTAGAGCCAGGGCAGATTATTGGAGAAATTTCTGTAATTGATAAACTAAAGACTACTGCCTCTGTAAAAGCATTAGGAAAAGTAGATTGTATTTTTATTTCAGAATGGGATTTTACCACTCAAATACATGCTTATCCTGATATTGGCCTTCAACTCTTACCTGTTCTGACAAAACGAATTCGCATCATGTATGAGAAAATAAAATGAAAGAGTCTGATCTCTATCGTAAGCAGGCAGTAAAGTCATTTTATGAGCGCGAAGATTTTCAACAGACCATTCGAATTATTACACCAAAATCATGGATTTATTTAATCATTTTTTTTATGTTGATCTTAGCTGGCGTCATATGGTTGATTTTTGGTCAAATTTCTACTTTAGTAGAGGGACAAGGAATAATTTTTGCGAAGAATGCTGAAATTATTAATGTTATGTCACCTATTTCTGGTGGTTATGTGAAGCAACTATGGGCTAGTCCGGGATTGAATGTCAAAAAGGGGCAATTGCTAGTTACTCTAGTGAATCCTAATATGAATAGTGAAGCGAAAGAATTAAGAAATTATATAGAACAGCAGAAAATTAAATTGGCTGAATTGACAAAAACTGCAAAATCTGAAATCGATATTCGCTTAAAACAAATTCAAGAGTCTATTAATCATACACAAACGATCAATGCCAGTTTACAAGAAAAAAAGAATCGTCTTGAAGCTTTATTAAAAATTCAGGAAGCTGCTTTTAAAAAAGGAATCTTATCGCGGCTTGAATTAACTGATATACAAGTTGCTTACTATGATTCGAAAGAACAAATTACTACAAATGAAAAAACACTTGTCGAACTGAATCAAAACAAAAATGATTATATCGAGTCTTGGAATACTAAAATTCGTGAGTTACAAGAGAAACTTGCACAGTCACAATTTAATTTAAAAAAGCTCATAGAAAATATTAAGTTAACTGAGGTTGTTTTAAGTCCAGTAGATGGAATTGTTTCTAATAATTACATAAAACCAGGTGATTTTTTAACTGAAAAACAAAGACTGATTAATATCATTACTCACAATGATGATCTTGAGGTCATTGCTTTTTTCAATGCTGATGTGGGTAAAAAAATTGCTGTTGGCATGTCATCCAAAGTTTTTCCCAAACATGTTAATGTACTCGAATATGGTGGGATAGTTGGCAAGGTAACCTATGTGAGTGAGCTGCCTATAAGTCCTCAAGGACTTACAAGTATCTTAGAAAACCAAAAAATGGCTGATGTATTTGAGCAAAATGGTCCTGTTTTTAAAGTAAAAATAAAGCTAATCCATTCGTCAGATACGCCAACAGGCTATCGCTGGACTACCTCATCCGGTCCCAAAGAAAAGCTCACGCTTGGTACGGTTACGAAGGTCGAGATTGTCATTAAAAGAGAGCATCCTCTATCTATAATTTTGCCGATTCTGAAATCGACAAAAAACTGGGTAATGAATAAAAATGATTAAATTTGATCTTGATCCTGGTTTATTAAATGCACCTCATAAGAGAGTAAAAACCCCTACTATTCTCCAAATGGATGCCATGGAATGTGGGGCGGTTTGTCTTGCAATTACTCTTGCCTATTATGGCCTATATATTTCTGCTGAAGAGGCGCGAGAAGCTTGTGGGGTCACCCGCGATGGATCAAAAGCAATCAATATTATCAAAGCTGCTAGAACTTTAGGGATGAATGCGGAAGGTAAACGTATTCAGGAAATAGATACCCTTCGTTACATGCAAACGCCATTCATTGTCTTCTGGAAATTTGAGCACTTTATGGTAATTGAAGGGATCATAAAGAATAAAGTTTATATCAATGATCCCGCTACAGGCCCTAGGATTATCACCCTAGAAGAGTTTGATAAAGGTTTTACCGGTGTTATTTTGCGTATTACACCGAGCAAAGAATTTAAACCTGGTGGCAAAAAAGAAAAAACAGTTCTCGAACTATTGCGTGACCATTTAAAAGGAGATTCAACGGAAATTATTTATATCGTTCTTGTTTCGGCACTTCTATCAATTCCGCAAGCATCTTTGGCTTTATTCATTGAATTTTTTATTGATAATATTATTATCAAAAATCAGAAACAATGGATGCCCGGTTTTATTTTTGGCATGACGATTACCTTAATCATTACCATAATACTTTTGTGGATTCAGCAATATTATGTAGTACGATATAAATTAAAATTCTCCATCAAAAGGATCCCTGAATTTTTTAATAAACTATTGCATTTACCCATGAACTATTATCTGCAAAGAGCTACCGGTGACATTGCAAATAGAGTTCATATTTTTGATGAAATAGCAACAAAAACAACTAACTTTTTATCTGAATCAATCATTGGAATCTTAAGCATATTAATTTATTCGACTCTTATTCTATTAATTAATCAAACCATTGGATTGATTACTATTTGTATTACTGTATTAAATTTTTTAGCAATTATTCTTACTAAGAGAAAAATAATTGATCTTGGTCGTCGTTACTCACAGGATCATGCAAAAATGTATGGTATTGAATTCAGTGGTGTACAAATGATTGAGACACTAAAATTTATGAGTGGCGAAAATCGTTTTTTTTCTCGTTGGTTAAGCTATAAATCCAAGCTAATTGATTCCGAGCAAAAAATTGATTTTTATACAGCACTTATTTCATTACTCCCCAGCGTTCTTTATTTCTTTAATCTGGTTTTTCTAGTTATTTTGGGTCTTCATTTTATTATGCAAGGTACAATGACTGTAGGAGGTTTAATTGCAATTTATACTTTATTGCTTCTTTTTTCTGCTCCTGTAATAGAAGTTGTTGATAATTTTTTGAAAATCAATGAGCTTAAAGCGGATTTAATTCGAGTCAATGATGTTCTATTAGTACAACAAACTGACATGACAATGCAACAAAAAGACATAAAATCGAATAACTTAATTGATATAAAAGATCTTTATTTTGGTTATTCCAAATTAGAAGCTCCTATATTATCAGAAATTAATATTCAGTTGAAAAAGGGAAATACTATTGCAATTACGGGTCTTTCAGGTGGTGGAAAATCTTCTTTACTCAATTTGATTTGCGGGCTTTTTGAACCCTGGTCAGGTCAAATTTATCTCAAAGGAAAGAGCATAAAAAATTATACCCCTAAAGAATTGTTTAAGATGGTTTCCTACGTTGATCAAAATATTTTTCTATTTGAAGGCACTATTCGTGATAACCTTACTATGTGGGATAGAAGTATTGAGGAAGAAACCATCATTGAGGCTCTAAAAGCTGCCTGTATTTATGATTTAGTGAAATTGAAAGGAGGTCTTGATTATGCGGTGCAAGAAGGCGGCACTAATATAAGTCTTGGGCAAGCACAAAGAATTGAATTAGCACGAGCATTACTTAAGAAACCTGAGTTGATTCTTCTTGATGAGGCAACCTCAGCCCTTGATTCACTAACCGAAGCAAAAATCTATGAAAATTTGCGCAAAATGAATTGCAGTTTTCTCATTGTTACTCATCGTTTGAGTGCAATAAAATATTGTGATGAAATTATTGTTATTGAAGATGGAGGAATTATTGAACGAGGAGATCATGAACAATTAATGAAGCTCAACGGACGATATAAGGGATTTATCGAAAGGGATTACTTATTATGAATGATTCAGAACTTGACGATATTGCTCCGGGATTATTAAAAATTCAACGAGTTTTGGGTCATCAAAACGCTAAAATTCACTCTAGCTCAGATAAAAAAAAATTATTGATTGATGCATTAGTACATTTGGCTGAGTTGATTGATATTAGTCTTAAAATACCCAGTGGTGATCTTAGTGATGATCTTGATGATTTAATGGAAAAGATTTCAATTCATTCAGGTATTCGTATACAAAAAATAACACTAGAAGGCAAGTGGTGGACACATGATCTCGGTATTTTTCTTGGTTTTATGGATAACTCTCCATGTGTCTTAGTACCTAAAAAAAATGGCGGCTATCAGTGTTCTAGCCCAACTGAGATTATTACGTTATCTCCAAGCCAATTAAATAAAATCAGTACTTATGGTTTTTCCTTTATTAAACCTCTTCCTAAGACAGCAACCAAGCTCTTAGATATTCTTAAATTTTCATTTAGTACTCTAAAGAATGAAGTGCAATCAATTTTGTATTTGCAATTAGGATTAAGCCTTATTTTGATGAGTTTGCCGATATTAATGAGTTACTTTTTCAACAATTTTAGTCAATTTATAGAGTCTGGACAAATAACGCTTTTAGCAATTTTATTAATTATCAACACACTAATTTATTCCTTATTGTCGATCAATCAAACAGTTTTAATGTTAAATCTTCGTTTTAAAATACAAAGACGTCTTGAACCAGCGATTTGGGATAGGCTTCTTAAGTTAACACCAACGTTTTTTCGCCAATTGAATGCTGGAGATATTGCTTATCGTGCTGGAGTTGTATCAACCATTCAAGAAATGCTTACCCAATCAACTATTTTGTCTCTTTTTAGTGTAGTAGTTGCTATGTTATCTTTTATTTTAATGTGCTATTACAACCTGATGCTCGCACTTTTGACTTTACTAAGTGTTTTGTTAATCAGTTCTATAATCATTTTTATTAGCCATCGTTTGCTTATTCATCAGCGTAAGGTCTATGAATATTTGACTAAACTATCTGGGTTTGTTTTTCAAGTGATTAGTGGCATTATGAAATTCAAAGCATCAGCAAGTGAGTACCGAGCTTTTAATATCTGGTCTGATTATTTCTCAAATCTTTTAATAGCGAGATATAAAGCAGATAAGATCCAGATGAGTGTGCATATCATCCATGGTTCTTTACTTCTATTTATGACTCTTGTTTTATTCTCTATTTATTTTTATTTTAATAAACAGATGGAAATTGGTAGTTTTATTGCCTTTAACGCAGCGTTCTCACAGTTTTTTTCAGCGTTGCTTACATTGACTACCTTTATTACGTCAATTCTGATTATTGTACCTCTTTTTGAACAATCATTGATTATTTTGGAGGCAAAGGTCGAGCCACTTCAGCTTGGTGGCAGCCATATCAAATTGGAAGGAAAAATTCAAATCAAGAATTTATCTTTTCGTTATGAGGATAATCAGCCATTAATTTATAAAAACATCCATTTGCTGATTAATCCTGGTGAAGTGATTGGTATTACAGGAAATTCTGGATGCGGTAAGTCAACTTTGTTTCGAATTTTATTAGGATTGGAAAAGCCTTTAGATGGTCAAATTTTTTATGACGATATCAATATGGATATGATTAATTTAGCAAATCTGCGTCAACAGATCGGTGTTGTCACCCAAAAGTCAGTACTTACACCAGGAACGATACTCGAAAATATTATTGGTAATGACAAACATCTAACTAGAAATGATGCATGGAATATTGTGTATCACTTAGGTTTGGAACAGATGATCTCTGCTTTACCTATGGAAATGGATACTTTTATTAATGAAGGAATGCAATCTTTGTCAGGAGGGGAACAACAGCGGATTGTTCTTGCACGTGCTTTGATAAAAAAACCAAAAATTTTATTTCTTGATGAGGCAACGAGTGCTCTTGATAACCAAAATCAAACAAAAATTCAAGAGTATTTGGCAAAATTACAGATCACCCAGGTTGTTATTGCACATCGCCTTTCAACCTTAAAAAGTGCATCTCGAATTTTGGTGATTCAGGAAGGACGTATTATACAAGAAGGTAATTTTGATCAATTAATTCAAACTGAGGGATATTTTGCAAAACTTGCCAAATTTCAATTTCCTGATTTTGAGAGTAAACCCCCAGAAAATTGATGATGTCTTGATCAAGAATAGCTCGTATTGCGCTTTCGCTAATACGGGCTACGTTTTGAATCCGACTTGGATTACGCTCACGTCGGATTCAGAGACGACAATTCACAAAACTTGTAAATTTAGGCAAGTTTTGGTTTATCGATTATCTTGGGACGACCTCCATCTCCAGATGACGGAAATGATATTTTTTTACCACCTGCTTCTTTACCAACAGCGGGAGTTAAACTGATCACCAATTTACCAGACTCAACATTCTGTAAGGTTTCATCGGGTAAATTCTTTATATTGTCTGCAAATTGATTCACTAGTGATTCAATAATATCTTCACGTTTCATTTTAATACCTCTCGTAACTCTCTTGCACCAAGAATAGAACTTCAAGATGC
Organism: Legionella gratiana; assembly: GCF_001467695.1. GTDB lineage: Bacteria > Pseudomonadota > Gammaproteobacteria > Legionellales > Legionellaceae > Legionella > Legionella gratiana. The sequence goes on along the minus strand of NZ_LNYE01000022.1, from coordinate 640,021 downwards.
ACCACAAACTTGGTCAATTTCCCCTCTCTTCGGTTAAGTTTAGTTCACCAAATTAACTAATACAAACGTATTGATCTCTAGATGAGTCTTAAATTAGAAAGACCGTTAGCCAATAGTGAATGAGCGCGTTCTATTACTTACTTTACAGTCGTAAAGTGAGTACATCACATGGAGCATGATTTACAGTAGCATGCGCTGTACTTCCTAAAAAAGTGTGAAGTGTAGAAGAATGACTGCCTAGAATAATGAGTTGACAGTTTAATTCTTTTACTTTATTAAAAATATGCTCTTTAACTGAACCTACTTCAACAAATTGTTGTTCGTGAGGTATATTAAAATTTTCGCCTATTAAAGCTAAAACAGTCTGTGCATCATCTTTTGCGGGGTTGGCTAGTTCAGTAAATCCAAGGCCTTGGGCGAGTTGAAAACTAGCAGGTAACTCAATGACATGTAATAAAAAGAGTTTGGCATTAAATTGCTGTGCAATAGTAACTGCTTTTGCGGTGAAATGATTATGTTCTTTAAGCAAATCCGTAGCGAATAAAATATTTTTATACATGATACCCTCAAAATAGAACTTTGTTACTGTAAATTGTAGTTGATTCTACATTATAAGTACCTATTTTATTTCATGAATTGAAAAAGATTTTATAGAGAAACACACGCTGCAATTCTATATGAGTTTGGGATTGATTTCATTTAAGGGAATCAATACAAAATCTCTTAGCTGGATGTACGGGTGAGGAATCATAAGCTTTTTTGATTGGATGACACGATTTTCATAATAAAGAATATCGATATCAATTACTCTTGGTCCCCAACGTTTTTTTCGTATGCGGCCTTGCTTCTTTTCAATTTTTTGGCATGCATTGAGTAGCTGCAGAGGAGATAAAAGAGTACTTATTTCTATGACTGCATTACAAAAATTTTGTTGACTTTTTAATCCCCAGGCCTTGCTCCAGTAAAACGATGAGATTTTGGTAACTGCTGTTAGCCTCAATGTTTTAATGGATTGAATCGCTTTGCGGAGTTGGCGCTCAGGACTCTTTTGATTTGAGCCTAAACCTAAATAACAGATATTCATTGAGCATCGCTTGTTTTGGGTTTTCGACGTCGTTTTTTTCGCTTAGGAAAATCGGGTGTAATTTGTGCAACCATTTTTGCTTGTTCTACTTCGTCTGCATCCTGAAAAGTTGTCCACCATTGGGCTAACTCCATGGATTCGTCACCAGCTAATGAGCGTAAAGCCATAAAGTCATAAGATGCTCTAAAACGTGGATGTTGAAGGAGATTGAACGCTCTACCACCTAATCTTTTTGCAAAACGATATTGTAATAACCAGATCTCGCGAATAACTTGACTGTAACGTTTAGGAATAGAAATAATTCTGTTTTGTTCTGAAATAACAAAAGACATCGCTTGTTCTAAGGAGGGGAGAGGATCTATACCTGTACTTTGCAAGTGTTTTGAATGCTCAACCATTGGAAACCATAGAAGAACTGCAAACAAAAATGCAGGGGTTACTGGTTTTTCTTCACGGATACGAGTATCCGTATTCTCAAGTGCAATCGCTAATAATGCATTTATTGGATAAGTACTGCCTAATAGTTTATGGGTTTGCGGAAATAAATGTTGAAATAATCCATAGTGCATGAGTAATCTTTGTACTGTTTCTGCATTCCCGCATTGGTATAGCTTAGTCATTTCATCAAATAAACGAGAGCTCGATACATGAGTAATGAGATGACTCACTTCTGGGAAGGGGGCTTCTGTTTCTAAAGCCAACTTAAAATTTAATTTGGCACTGAATCGAATTGCACGTAACATTCGTACAGGATCTTCTTGATAACGTTTGATCGGATCACCAATCATACGAATCAGTCTTTCTTCTACGTCGTTTACTCCACCTGTAAAGTCAATAATCGATGAGTCGTTAATGTTGTAGTAAAGTGAGTTAATAGTGAAATCACGTCTCCAAGCATCTTCATCAAGAGAACCATAAGCGTTATCGCGAACTAACATCCCACGCTCATTTGTTACTTGATTTTCATCAATAGCTACATGACTTCTAAAGGTTGCTACTTCGATAATTTCACGGTGAAAGAGTATATGAACCAATTTAAATCGACGACCAATGATTCGACCGTTTCTAAACAAACTCTTGACTTGATTGGGTGTTGCATTTGTGGCGACATCAAAGTCTTTTGGTGCTTTATGAAGTAATAAATCCCTAACGCTACCACCAACAATGTATGCTTGAAACCCAGCACTTATTAAGCGGTTGAGTACCTTAAGTGCATTGCTACTGATGTCTGTTTTAGATATGTTATGTTTATTTCTAGGAATGATATAAGCTGAATCAACAGGTGCAACATGAGCCCTGTTTCTCTTTAACAGCTTTTTAATAAACTTGATGATCTCAGTATCTCACAAAGATGAACGAAACATGCTATTATAACCAAGCAGAGAAATAAAGTGAATCATTTAGCTTTATAAATCTTAGGTTAAGATTATATCATAGACTCACCACATTTTTATAATTGAGGGATTTAATGGATTTTCTAGGTATTATTACCAGTTTAATTGTATTAATTATATTAGAAATTGTATTAGGGATTGATAATTTGGTTGTTCTATCTATCTTATCAGAGAAACTTCCTGTTCATCAGAGAAAAAAAGCAAGACGTTGGGGCCTAACATTTTCTTGGGTGACTCGTCTCATGTTACTTGCGCTTGCAGTACATATGATAAAATTAACCAAACCCTTGTTCACCATAGCTCAAATTTCTTTTTCGTGGCGTGATTTGTTTCTCGTACTCGGTGGTGCGTTTTTAATTTGGAAAGCGACGGATGAAATTCACCAGGATGTTACAGAAAAATCATTAGAGCCCAAAAAGGAGGTTCGTGCTTTTAAAGCAACGTTTGGCATGGTTATCCTGCAGATTGCAGTAATGGATATTATATTTTCCTTAGATAGTGTACTCACTGCTGTGGGTTTAACTTCACGTTTTTGGGTGATGGCTGTTGCAATTACCTGCGCTATTTTAATTATGATTTTTGCCAGTGAAATAGTCAGTACCATTATTCAAAAATACCAAACTCTTAAAATGCTTGCACTGAGTTATTTGATTTTAATAGGAATGATACTTGTTGCTGATGGTTTTTCTTTTCATGTGCCTCGTGGATATGTATATTTCGCGATGGGATTCTCATTAGCAGTTGAGTTTTTGAATTTATTAAAACATTCACGCCAAAAAAAATAGGCTCTAAGAAAACATCAGGAAAATAAGCATGCTGTATGTTAAAGCTTTTCATATTATTACCATGGTTGCCTGGTTTTCAGGATTATTCTATTTACCACGATTGTTTGTGTATCATGCAGATACTCATGATGCGATTAGTCTTAATCGATTTAAAATCATGGAAAAAAGACTTTATTATGGGATTACTTGGCCAGCCGCTCTTTTAACCACCTTATTAGGTTTATGGCTTATCAGTTATAATCCAGGGTATTACCTTAAAGAAAGTTGGATGCACGCTAAGTTGAGTTTAGTACTTCTTTTATGGGTTTATCATTTGCTATGCGGCCATTATCTTAAAGCATTTGCACAGGATCAAAATCAAAAAAGTGTGCGCTTTTTTCGCATTTATAATGAAATGCCGACCTTATTATTGATAGGTATTGTTATTTTGGTCGTGGTTAAACCATAAAGTAAAAGGCCCACCTCACTGCCATTGACTTAAGGGGTTGTCGTTTTCGCGAAAGCGGAAATCCATTTCTATTTGAGCATTGTGCTACATCACAAAATGGGTCCCCGCTTTTGAGCTGAATCTTCTACACACCTTGTCTATCGCAAATAAAACAGGATCCAATTATTTTTTTTTGCAGAAGGAGACGGTATTGAGAGCATCGTCACCCTCTGCGTAAGCAGGGGGTCTCGTAAGCGTATGATTGCAAGGTGAAGTTTAGCGCAAAGATTGGTTACTTTTAGACCTTCCGCTTTTGCGGAAGGAGACGGTATTGAGAAGTCCGTCACCCTCTGCGCAAGCAGCTGTCTCTTGATGAGATAGGATCAAGAGACAGGCTTTTGCGAGGACGACTACAAGTATGGCAGTGAGGCTGATTTTTTATTCGATTTCAACCATTTCAAAATCTTCTTTACCAGCACCACAATCTGGGCAGAACCAATTTTCGGGAACATCATCCCATCGTGTACCAGCCTCTAAGCCATCTTCTGGCCATCCTTCTGCCTCATCATAAATAAAGCCACAAATGACACAAATGTATTTTTTATATTCTTGCATAATAACACTCAGCTAAAAGGGAGTAATTTATCCACTGTAAGCCTAGATGTAAAGTGAATCTGTTCATTTTGCAATTTTTCAGAATAGAGGTACTATACGCAACAAAATTAATGGAGGTTTTTATGTCCCGTTCAATAGATTTATTTCACCAAGCTCAGGCACTTATTCCTGGGGGTGTAAACTCACCCGTTCGTGCTTTTAAAGGTGTAGGAGGAGAGCCTATTTTCTTTAAACAGGGAAAGGGGGCATATCTTATTGATGTTGATGATCAAGAATATATCGACTACGTAGGATCTTGGGGACCATTAATACTGGGACATTGCCATCGCACGGTAATTGATGCGGTAAATAAAGTGCTGTTTAGTGGTATGAGTTTTGGTGCACCTACTGAACTTGAAATAAAGCTGGCTGAAAAAATTATTTCTTTAATTCCTTCAATCGAAAAAATACGGATGGTGAATTCAGGAACTGAAGCAACAATGACAGCAATTCGGTTAGCAAGGGGATTTACCAAGAAAAATAAATTTATTAAATTTAATGGCTGTTACCATGGACATAGTGATAGTTTGTTGGTAAAGGCAGGTTCTGGTTTGTTGACTTTGGGTATTCCTTCAACACCTGGAATCCCGCAAAGTGTTACGGAACATACTTTAACCGCAGATTTTAATAATCTAGAGCAAGTTGTTCAATTGTTTGAGAAGTTTCCGGAGGATATTGCCGCTGTAATTCTTGAGCCAGTAGCTGGAAATATGGGGTTTGTTTTACCGGAGCCTGAATTTTTAAAGGGTTTACGTCAGTTATGTGATCAATATAAAGCTCTATTAATATTTGATGAAGTTATGACTGGCTTTAGAGTAGGGTTAACTGGTGCACAAGGGATATTTAATATCACTCCTGATTTAACTACTTTAGGTAAAGTAATCGGTGGCGGAATGCCTGTAGGGGCTCTAGGCGGCAGGGCTGAAATTATGTCCTTTTTAGCCCCGGAGGGACCGGTTTATCAAGCAGGTACTCTTTCTGGAAATCCACTGGCTATGGCAGCAGGTCTAGCAACATTATCTGAAATTGAAAAACCCGATTTTTTTGTTGAGTTAAGTCATACAACACAAGCACTAACGAAGGCTTTAGCCTCCGTTGCAGAAACATTAAGTATTCCATTTTTTACTGCATCATTGGGTGGTATGTTTGGTTTTTGTTTTACAGAAAAAATATATATCACTAATTATGCAGACATAGCTGCGTCAGATGAAGTTTTATTTAAAAAATTTTACCACGGCATGTTGGAAAAAGGGGTTTATTTTGCGCCTTCAATGTATGAAGCTGGATTTGTCTCGAGTGCACATGGAAAAGAGGAAATTCATAAAACACAAATGGCGACTGAAGAGGTGCTAAGCCAATTAAAGGCGTAGAATACCTCTTAGGTTAATTAGGTAACAAGATTGCAAAATTATTTTTAAAATACTAGACAGTGATTTTTTCACATGTCATATTCGTAAACGTTCTTGAGCTAACAAGGAAAGTCATGACGTCAATAATGACCCGTAAAAAGGAGTTTATAAAAGCAATGCCACAAGGGATTATCCCTTTGTTTTTTATTCAGATAGTATCTACTTTAAGTTTTAGTGTCCTTTATTCAACCTTGGTTTTATTCATGATGGGTAAGCTTGGGTTACAAGCTAGTTCTGCCAATAGCATCATGGGTGTTTTTATTGCTTTTAACTACGGATTACATTTGCTTGGTGGTTTTTGGGGGGGACGTCTATTATCTAATCGGGCTTTGTTTTGCGCTGGAATGGTGGCGCAAATCATAGGTTGTGTATTGTTATCATTGAGTGATTTGACATTTTTGTATTATGGTTTGGCTGCTTTTCTAACGGGTTCTGGCTTGAACGTGACTTGTTTAAACTGCATGCTTACCCAGCGCTTTTCCCCTGAGGATACTCGCCGTGAAACAGCATTTCTTATGAATTATGCAGGGATGAATATTGGCTTTTTTGTTGGTTTTAGTTTAAGCGGTATCTTTCAGCTGACTCAAAATTATGAGCGTCTTTTTTTACTCAGTAGTTTAGGTAATTTAGTTGCGTTGATTATTTGTTTGTACTGTTGGCAACAATTATCAGACAGAGAAACGATCTTTTCTAAAAAAGACAAACTTAATCAAAAAAGATCTATTTTTTGGGGTGTGTTCTTCATTCTGTTGCTTCCTTTCTTTTTAGGTGAGATGTTGCAGTATGCAGACTGGGCCAAAAAATTAGTTTTAATTACAGGCATTGTGATGTTAGGAGTCATCCTCTATCTTGCAAGGCAACAGCCTACTAAGGAAGCTCGTGATAAAATAGTTGCTTTTGCTGTGCTGATGATTGTCGGTACAATTTTTTGGATGCTCTATCAAATAGCGCCCATGGGACTTACTGTATTTATTGATCATAATGTGCAGCGAGAATATGCTGGTTGGATTATTCCACCACAATGGTTTCAGAACATTAATACGGTAGCTATTGTTATTGGTGGTCCCTTATTAGGTTTATTGTTGCATAGAATGCGAAAAAATGGGGTGCAAATCAATATTCCAACTCAGTTTGCTTTAGCATTGCTCTTTATTGGCGTTGCGTTTGCCATACTGCCTATAGGAATAGCTTATGCAAATTTTGAAGGTTTAGTTAGTCCAAATTGGATTATTTTTAGTTATATCTTACAGAGTATTGGTGAACTTTTAATTTCACCAATTGGTTATGCTATGATAGGCTATTTAGCTCCCACTTCATTGCAGGGGGTGATGATGGGAATGTGGATGTTAAATTCAGGTGTTGGGGCGACTTTATCCAGTTATAGTTCAAATTTGATGATCGCTGGGCAAAATAGTGTTTCGCCTTTACTTACCAATAGTGGTTACAGCCATGTATTTTTAATATTAGGGTTATTTGCTATTGGTTCTTCAATTGTGCTTTTCATTCTAATTCCAAAATTACGGGAATTACTTCAAGAAAAAAAGCTCATTGAGTTACAGGAATCAAAAGCAATGACTACGAATCGAGTAGTTGTATGTGAGTAATTTTTTTGTACCTATTAAAAAGGCAGAGCTTGATTGGTGTGGAGCTTTGCCTGTTTCAATTCAATATGATGATGTGTATCATTCTTCTGATGGAGGAATAGAGCAGAGTCTTTATGTGTTTGTTCATGGAAATAATCTCATTGAGCGTTGGCAATCTTTTTCCAAGAATATTCCGAGGATTTTTACCATTGGTGAAACTGGTTTTGGTACTGGCTTAAACTTTCTTTTAAGTTGGCATTTATGGGAGCAGTACGCACCGTCATTGTGCCGACTTCATTTTATCTCTTGCGAAAAACATCCACTTTCTCTTGCCGATTTGACAAAAAGCCTTGCTTCCTGGCCCCAATTGATAAAACAAGCCAAGCAGCTTATCGCAAACTATCCCGTCTTAACCCCTGGATATCACCATTTTTCATTTTGTGAAGGAAGAGTTACTCTGACTTTAATGCTTGGTGATGCATTTGAATGCTATGAACAATTATTGATTTGCGGTGAATCGCATCTTGAATGTGAATTGAGAACTTCTTATGTCGATGCGTGGTATCTTGATGGTTTTGCACCAGCAAAAAATAAAAGTATGTGGTCTGATTCTTTAATCAATGTAATCGCGCTGTTATCTAAAGAAAATACTACGTTTGCAACCTATACAGCGGCAGGATCTGTGAGAACAAGCTTAAGCCAGCGTGGTTTCATTATTGAGAAAAGAAAAGGATTTGGCGCAAAACGACATATGATATGTGGTCGCTTTACCCAGCTGCCAGGACAAATAACTACTAAACGACATACACCCTGGCATACAGGCAAACCAGAAAAATTTTTTAATAAATCAGCTGTTATCGTAGGAGCAGGCTTGGCTGGTTGTTTTACTGCCTTTTCTCTAGCGAGAAAAGGTTGGAAAGTAACCGTGATTGATGAGTTAAACGAAGTAGGTCATGGAGGGTCGGCAAATCAGCAAGCGGTTTTATTTCCTAAATTATCTGCTTACAGTGCTCCACTCACTCAATTTATGTTAACAGCATTTTTATATGCTGTGCGAACCTATCAGTGTATTTTAAATCAGAGCAAAATTGGTGAATTAAATGGAGCTTTATTGCTTGCATATAATGAAAAAGAAAAAGCGGCGCAAGAGAGTTTACGCACATGGCTTCTTCATTACCCTGAGTTAGGGGTGTTACTCGAAAAAGAACAAGCATCGGAGTTAGCAGGATTTTCATTATCAGACTCCGGATTATTTATACCCTTATCTGGGTGGATCAATTCACCCGCTTTATGCCAGTTTCTAGCGAATACAGATGGAGTTTCTCGAGTCACAAATACATCTGTGACGCATTTGACATTTGACAAGCGCTGGGTCGTTAATGATTTGGAAACAGAAGTGCTCATTTTAGCGAATGGACATAAAATAAATTCCTTTAAAGAAACGGAGTACTTACCTATCAAGCCTATTCGTGGCCAAATGACGGCAATTGCATCGACACAACAAAGTGCTCAGTTAAAAGTACCTTTATGCGCTGAGGGACATGTACTGCCCGCACTAAATGACACGCATCAGGTAGGTGCTACTTATGAATTAAATTCTTCGATAGCGCAAATCAAATACGAGGATGATCAGACTAATTTGACTAAGCTAAAGCAGTTTAGCTCTAATAGTTTATGGTCTGATACTGTAACCGGTCATTGGTCCGGAATTAGAGCCTCAACGCCTGATTATCTCCCTTTAGTAGGGAAAATTGCTAATGCCGAAAAATTTCTTGAGCATTATGCACGATTAGAAACAAATGCAAAACGATGGATTCCACAAGGTGGACCTTATTATCCCGGATTGTATGCTTGTGCTGGTTTTGGTTCAAGAGGACTTACCTCTATTCCTTTATGTGCTGAATGGTTAGCTTCTCTAATTAATGATGAACTAAGTTTTTTACCAAGAAATTTACAGCACGCCTTATCTCCTGCACGTTTTTTGCGTAAAAATATAATTAGGGGTAAGGTGAAAATCGATTGAGATGAATCTCTCATTAGCGCATAATACTATGCTTTAAAGTTCAAGGAGTGACAGTTGATGGCCGATTCTATAGGCAAAAATTTCAAACGAATAATCAAAGAACACAAACCCTTGCCTGTATTAGGTACAATTAATGCTTATTCTGCTATGCTCGCGCAATTTGCTGGAGCTAAAGCAATCTATCTTTCTGGAGCTGGAGTCGCGAATGCTTCTTATGGTTTACCCGATCTTGGTATGACTAATTTATCACAAGTTCTTGAAGATGCACGAAGAATCACCGAGGCTTGTTCTTTACCCCTTCTTGTAGATGTAGATACTGGATGGGGACATGCTTTTAATATTGCTCGCACAGTAAAACTCATGGAAAAGACCGGAGTTGCTGCCATTCATATTGAAGATCAAGTTCTTGCAAAGAGATGTGGCCATAGACCTAATAAAGCAATTGTATCTATGAAGGAAATGGGGGATAGAATTAAATCAGCTGTGGATGCGCGGCAAGATCCCGATTTTGTGATTATGGCGAGAACCGATGCCTATGCAGTTGAGGGAATGAATGCAGCGATTGAACGGGCATTATTTTGTATCGAGTTGGGTGCCGATATGATATTTCCTGAGGCTATGACTCGCTTAGAAGAATATCATGTGTTTACTCAAAAAGTTCACGTCCCTGTTCTGGCTAATATTACTGAATTTGGCAAAACGCCTTTGTTTCGTCGGGAAGAACTTAATGACGTAGGGGTATCTTTAATTTTATATCCTTTAAGTGCATTTAGAGCTATGTCTCAAGCTGCTTTAGATACCTATCGCACAATTCTTAATGATGGAACGCAAAAAACCATGCTTGATAAGATGCAAACTCGAGAAGAGTTATACGAGGTACTTGGTTATTATCAATATGAACTAAAACTAGACCAATTGATGGAGGAAGATAATGAGCGTTAAAAGCGGCGGCTTAGCCGGTGTGGTTGCTGGTCAATCAGCAATTTGCACAGTTGGACTAGCGGGGAAAGGGCTTAATTATAGAGGTTATTCAATTGATGATTTAGCAGAATACGCTACTTTTGAAGAAGTGGCGTATTTATTGCTCTATGGAAAGTTACCTACTCAAAAAGAATTAACTGAATATACAGCAAGATTAGTTAGTCTTAGAACATTGCCTGAGAGTTTAAAATCGATACTCAAGATGATCCCTAAAAACACGCATCCGATGGATGTACTAAGAACTGGATGCTCCTTTCTAGGGAATATTGAGCCTGAAGAAAGTTTCTCACAAGAACATCAAATCGCTGATCGTTTGTTAGCTTTGTTCCCAGGAATGATGTGTTACTGGTATGCGTGGCATTTCCAAAACAAAGAGATATCTGGTTTAAGCGAGGAACAAACAACTGGGGCACATTTTCTTACATTACTGCATGGTAGAAAACCAAGTAAAGCAGAATCTCAGATGATGAATGTATCTTTGATTTTATATGCGGAACATGAGTTTAATGCATCAACCTTTGCTGCACGTGTCACTGCTGCAACACTTGCTGATTTTTATTCTGCAATTACTAGTGCTATAGGTACATTACGCGGTCCTTTACATGGTGGTGCTAACGAGGCAGCAATGGCACTTATAGAGCGGTTTAAAAATCCTGATGAAGCAGAAACCGAATTGAAAAAAATGTTGCTTAACAAAGCACTCGTTATGGGATTTGGTCATAGGGTATATACTACGAGTGATCCTCGTTCTGATATCATTAAAAAGTGGTCATTTCGTTTAGGTGAAGAGAAAAATGATCTTCTTTTATATCATGTTTCGGAACGGATTGAAGAAGTAATGTGGAATGAGAAAAAACTATTCCCCAATTTGGATTTTTATAGTGCTTCAGCCTATCATTATTGCGGCATTCCTACTTTCTTATTCACGCCAATTTTTGTGATGTCTCGTATTACAGGATGGGCTGCACATGTATTTGAACAAAGATCCAATAATAAGCTTATAAGACCTACTTCTGAGTATACTGGTCCAGAACCTCAAAAATTTCCTCCAATTGAAGAAAGAGGTTAATTGCTTGTTAAAAATAGAACCAGTCAGTGGCATCGCCATTAAATGACTTAGCCCAGATGAAGGCGAAGCCTTAACCTGGATTTTCCGACTCTTAAAACCTGGATTATGCTGCTGTACCCAGGCTATAGAGTAGGGTGTTTAACTGAACAGCGATATAAGAGGAACATATGCACGGTTATGTCGAAGATAATATTAAGCCTGACTATGATCAGGTGATGATAGATATTGCAGATTATGTATTAAATAAAAAAATTGACAGTGTTGTAGCTTATGAGACAGCACGATTATGTTTGATGGATACTCTTGGCTGCGGGATTCTGGCGCTCAATTTTTCTGAATGCACTAAGCTCTTAGGCCCCGTTGTTCCCGGAGCCGTCCTCGCCGGTGGGGCACGAGTTCCTGGCACAACTTATGAATTAGATCCGGTTCAGGCGGCTTTTAATATTGGAACTATGATTCGTTGGCTTGATTTCAATGATACATGGCTTGCTGCTGAATGGGGCCACCCTTCTGATAATTTAGGTGCCATACTCGCAGTTGCCGACTATATGTGCAGACAAAATTGTTCTCAAGGTAAGGCGCCAATCTTAATGCAAGATGTACTGACTGCCATGATTAAAGCACATGAAATTCAAGGTTGTTTGGCTCTTGAAAACAGTTTTAACCGTGTCGGTTTGGACCATGTATTTTTAGTAAAAATTGCTAGTGCAGCTGTTGCAGCCCAACTCTTAGGTGCTGACAGAGATATGATGCTTAAAACTTTATCTCAAGTTTTTGTTGATGGCCAAAGCCTAAGAACTTACAGACATGCGCCAAATGCAGGATCACGAAAATCTTGGGCAGCAGGAGATGCAACATCAAGAGCAGTACGATTAGCCTTAATTGCTAAAGCCGGAGAAATGGGTTATCCAAGTGCTTTAACTGTACCCACTTGGGGTTTTTATGATGTTCTATTTGGCAAAAAACCGTTTAAGTTTCAACGCCCTTATGAAAGCTATGTGATGGAGAATGTTTTATTTAAGCTCTCCTATCCGGCCGAGTTTCATGCACAAACGGCTGTGGAATGTGCTGTAAAGTTACATCCCATTGTAAAACATCGGTTTGATGATATAGCTAGAATTGATCTGGTAACCCATGAGTCTGCAATTCGCATTATTAGTAAACAAGGTGCTTTGCATAATCCTGCGGATCGCGATCATTGTTTGCAGTATATGGTGGCTATAGGTTTATTATTCGGAGATTTAAAAGCAGAACATTATGAAGATGATGTGGCTGCTGATCCTCGAATTGATGCTTTGCGTGCAAAAATGCATGTTACTGAAAATGAACTTTTTTCTCGCGAGTACCATGATCCAGAAAAGCGCTCAATTGCTAATAGTATTAAATTGATTTTTAAAGATGGGAGCGAAAGTGATTTAATAACTGTTGAATATCCAATCGGCCATAAACGTCGACGTGAAGAAGGTATCCCTGTTTTATTATCTAAATTTAAAAAGAATTTGAATACCCAATTTTCCGATGAACGTGTAGCGAAAATCATCCAGGTCATGAGTGATACAAATGTACTTGCGGCAATGAAAGTTGATGATTTTATGCAATTATGGGTTACTGCCTGATACGCTTGAAGTTCTAGTATAGAGCTTGGGTTCTGAAGGTTTTGGATCTATCGAGTAAGCAGGATTAAAAGTAAAAAGAGCTCATTTAAAATGAGCTCTTAAGAATTGAATTTTAATTATCAGGTAACTGTTCAATAGTTACCTGAAATTTTCTGGAATTTCGGCATACTCAATTGAAATCGGTGATAAGTTTTGCGGGCAGAGTAGGCCATGATTCGTTGTTATTGGAAATTATGATTCAATGCTTTAATTCAAATTTTCTAAATCTTTATGTATATCTTGTCGATTAGAACCAACGCAAAGAATTACTTTTGTACTATCACTAAGATATCACTTAATTTCATCAACTAAACCTTGTTTACCCTCTTTAAATGTATCAACTAAGTTTATGTGTTCTGAATTATTTTCGTAAACTTGTCTCGCTGTACACCCATCATGATCCAGGGACATAACAATTGCCTGTGGAAATTTGCTTATCCTTAATATGTGATTATAATTTAACCATGGAGGTTTAATTGTGGACTAAGATAATGAACTTAAAAAGGATTTCCTCTTCTGTATTATATGCTGCATTGATATTTAGTTGTTCTCCTACGTTATTTTCGAAGTTCGCAAATGCAGCATTAATGAATACAGATTTTAGTCAAGGTGAGAAAATTGTTTCTGTTTATTTACTTATTGATACACCAGAACAATTGCAGCAATACGTAAATGATTTAACTAAAATTCAAAAAGCTAATTTTAATCGTGTTCTTTTTTCATTTGTGAGACCGACATTAATTAGTTATCTGTCTGGTAACCTTGCAGGTACGGGGATATTAGGTTATTACACTGATCATGATGGAAAAGGGGCGCAAGCTTTTCAGGCATTAAAGGCAGCGATCAACTTATCGAAAGAGAAGCAAATTCAAACTTTTTTGTCAGTAGGTGGTTGGAATTACAGTTGTAACATTGACGTAGACAAAGAAGCATGTGGTCCTCTGTCTTCACCTACTCATAATATTTTTTACGACTGGTTTCCTGATCCTACTGATCAAGCGCAGGCCTCTAAAGCAAAAACTTCTTATGCGAATTTAATTAAACTAGCTAATGATCTAGGTGTAGATGGGATCGACATTGATTATGAAGAATTTTGGCATGCTGATAAATACGCGATAAATTGGGGACCAAGTGCAAGCGGTGAATGGTCAACAGATATTGCACAAAGTATTTTAAAAGCAGGAGGACCGACTTATAACAATTTAATGAAGTATGGTACAGGCTCAGGCTCTTCTTTTGTCATGCCCAAAACTGTGGAAAAAGTACATGCTATTTTGCATGCAATCATTGATGATCCTGGCGCAAAATATCTTAAATTTGCTACAGCTGCTCCACCAGTCGGAGCTCGTCCTATTACAGGTTTTGTTTATGGTGATAGATTGGCTGATATTTATACAAAAGGCGGTCTTTGGTGGAAAGGTAATTTAAAAGGTTTGTGGTATAGCTTAGCGAACAAGGATGAAGCGATTGTTTCGCGCTTTGATAGTTTAGGATTAATGACTTATGATCTTTGTGGCGATAATCAAGCTTTATGTGCCCCCTATGCAAATGGGCCTTTAGATTTACCAGGACAGGTCAGTGCCTATATGAAAGACTATAGTAATTGGCTCAAATCAGAACATGAGAGTAAGCCTATTTTAACAATAGATAATATTGGCAAAGTCACTTTCTTGCCTGCTAAATATAATATTAAATCAAAAATACAATTTGGTTTTGAAGTCAATCAACCGGCTTATCCAAAAAATATTAATGGCCAATTACAGCTTACAAATCAGTTAGTCGATCAAATTCTTCAACAACAGAAAGAAAGTGATGGAGTAATTATTTGGCAAATGTATTCCAAGAAAAATGATGCTGTGCCTGACGCGACTACAGTAAAATATACCATTAACCAAAGTTGTAAGACTTTTTTAAGCAATGACAGTCGATACGACTGTAATGCAGAATTTCCTAGCACTGCAAAATAATTCGTAAGTGTTAATTAGATTTTACGTTGTATTCCCGATGCAGCAAGGATTTTGGTAGATATTTCCTCAATCGAATATTTGGTTGAATTAATATAAGGAATTCTTTCTTTTTGGTACATAGCTTCAACTTCAGATACCTCTAGTCGACATTGTTCTGGAGAAGCATATTTGCTATTAGGCCTACGTTCTGCTCTAATTTGTTGTAGACGTTTTGAGTCAATGGTTAATCCAAACAGTTTATTTTTATAGGGTCTGAGTACTTCAGGCAACTTAAAACCAATCATTTCTTCTTCTGTGAACGGATAATTTGCAGCTAAAATTCCATACTGTAACGCCATATATAAACAGCTGGGTGTTTTTCCACAACGTGAAACGCCAATAAGAATAATATCTGCTTTATCATATCCACGAGTTTTGATGCCATCATCATGAGATAACGCAAAATCAATTGCTTCAAGCCGATGTAAATAGAGTTTATTATTGACTACTCCATGAGTTCGTCCAACTGTATAAGAAGATTTTTCATGGAGCTCTTCTTCCATAGGTCCAATAAAAGTACTAAATAAATCAAATACGCACGCATTTGCTTTTTTTAAATAATTTCTTATTTCAGGATCAATCAAAGTCATAAATACTAATGGTTTAACTTTTTGTTCATTACACGCTTTATCAATTTGATGAACAACTTGTTCGGCTTTTTTTAAGGAATCAACATAAGGAATGGTAAGTCGCTCAAATTTTATATTTTCGAATTGAGTAATTAAACTATGACCTAAAGTTTCAGCTGTGATTCCTGTACCATCTGAGATCATAAAAACATAACGTTTCATGTGACGCCCTTGAGTTAAAAATAAAGATACATAATCCATTTTAAAATGAATTAGTTAATATAACCAGTAAGTGTACTTCTTTACGTCTATCTGCTATCTTAAAATTAACAAGAAGTAATGTTTTAGGGTAGATATGGAACAGGATCGATTCAGTCGTAATCAAAAACTTTATATCTTAGGTATGATCTGTTTAATGATTAGCCTGGGATTATTTGTTTTTAGTGTATATATTTTGCCGTTTTTCATTTGGGATCTAAACTATAATGTTCCATATTTTATTTTAGCGCTGTTGAACTTATTTCAAGAGGAATATGATTACAGTATAGAGGCTAGTAAAACGATGGTTTGGCTTATCTTTTTTATCCCAAGTACTATTACTGGTCTTATTTCATATGTAGTTTCAAATTACATCGATAATCAAATATATAAAGAAGAGCAAGAAAGCGAGGAAGAACAAGGGAAACTTTATAATCAAGAAAAAAGAAGAGCACGACGAGAGTCAATGGTTTTTGCACTTAAAATTCTAGGCTTAATGATTCTGTTTGTTTTTCTTATTTTTTCATTACAATATCTTATTCAATCTTAACAAAATAGTGTAGGAGTCATTATGGCTTATTTAAAACGTTGGCAAATCAAACGAATTGTTAAGAAAATAAAAGCAATGCAGGCTAATCGGGTGAGTAATCAACCTGGTGATGAAGTACTCAAAAAAGAAATTTCATATTATTATGAATTAGCGTCCATTTATCGTAAGTTAATTGGCAAAAAAAAATTTCCGTTTGCTCAGGTAATGTATATGGAGTGTTACAGGGCAGCGGCTGCTCTTGATGATTCAGAAGCTAATTATCAATTAGGTCAAATGATTCTTGAAGAAGCAAAATTCAGACAAAACTTAGAAAATGAAGGGGTTTTTAAAAGCGAATCGAATCTGAAAAAATGCAATCAGCTGTTTGAGGAAGCTCATGCTTATTTGTCCGCTGCAATCGCATTAGGTCATGTTGTTGCGAAGCGTTTACGAGGGCTTTGTTTTATTAATGGTTGGGGATTAGAAACCGATAAAAAGGCAGGGTTTGAGTTAGTTGTTGCCAGCATTGAGCAGGAGGGGGCTTGGGATAGGGTACCACAAATTTTTGCGTCTATAGGTTTGAACAAACCTGAGTTTTTTTCTCAAATTATGCAACGCAAGAAGTCATAAGTTCAAAATACTCGCTAAAGGAGGCTAGCTTCAATGAAAATTGCAGTATGTAGTGATGAGCTTTACCCTGTTAATGATTTTGTTGTTCAAGAATTGGAACGTTTAGGTCATCAGGTTATTCCATTTGGGGCTCTTAAATCCCGATGTACTGAATCATGGATTCAAACTGCTCGAGCTGCTGCTGAAGCGATCAAACGTGGCGAATGTGATGAGGGAATTTTCTTTTGTTGGACGGGTACAGGTATTTCTATTGTTGCGAATAAGATCCCAGGAATAAGAGCTGCTTTATGTACAGATGCTCAAACTACAAAGGGAGCACGAATTTGGAATAGAGCGAATGTTTTGGCTTTATCGAATCGTTTGTTAACTCAAGATTTGGCTAATGAGATCTTGGATGCTTGGTTTAATACACAGTTGGAGGAACGTAATACGCATGTCATTAAGGAAATTGAGTTAATAGAACGTGAATATCGAGAAAATGACTAAGGTCATAGAGTTACATTTTTTTTGAAAGTAATTTGGTGCATTCTAGGGGGCTTATTGGATAACTTAAATAATAACCTTGAAGTTCATCGATGCCATTTTGTTCTAGAAAAGCGATCTGTGCCTTAGTTTCTATTCCTTCAGCTACCACCTTCAAGTTGAGGCTGTGAGCGAGTTGAATAATAGCAATGACTAAATCATTATCACTTTTGCAGGTATTAATACCCTTGACGAATGATTGATCCACTTTGATTCTATCAACAAAATTTTCACGTAAATAAGAAAGACTAGAATAATAAGTTCCAAAATCATCTAAAGTCAAACTCACTCCTAAAGCTTTCAATTCAGCAATACTCGCTAATACTTTTTCTGTATACTCAATTGAAACGCTTTCGGTAAATTCTATCTGCAAATAGCTGGCATCCACATTTGTTTCATTCAGGGCTACTTTTACAAGCTCACTAATACTTTGCGTTTTAAATTGCGCACCAGAGATATTAACTGCAACTGGCAGAGGAATTATATTATTTTCTTTCCAACGTCTTATTTCTTTTAATACCTCATTGAGTACCCATTGACCTATGGATACGATGAGTCCTGTTTTTTCGGCAATGGAGATAAATGATTTTGCCGGTAGTAATCCATGTTCAGGATGTTGCCAGCGAACTAAAGCTTCAAAATGTACGGGTTGATGCTTGAGTGCAGAATAAACCGGTTGGTAGTATACGCGTAATTCATTTTTTACTAATGCTTGACGCAACTCCATGCTGATTTTATTTTCTTGTTTTATAATATAATCCAAACTGGAAGTATAAAATTGAAAACAATTTTTCCCGGCTTCTTTAACCCGGTAAAGAGCCATATCCGCTTGTTTTAGCAATTCTGATATAGTCTCGCCATCATTAGGATATAGGCTAATGCCAATGCTTGAAGTAACAGTAATTTCGTGTCCATCGATAAGTATGGGCTGTATCAAATGATGTAAAAATTTTTCTGCAATCTCACTTACTTCACTAACGTTTTTACATTTGATCATTGCTACAAACTCATCTCCTCCCAAACGTACCGCTATATCTTCGTTTTTAATGCAATATTTCATTAAAGTAGCTGTGTGAATTAATAATTTATCGCCAAAATGATGACCTAATGTGTCGTTTACTTCTTTAAAACTGTCTAAATCAATTAATAAAATGGCAATTAAGGAGTGCTCTTTATCAGACTTAATTGTTTGCATATTGAATATTTGATACAAAAGATTTCTATTGCTAAGACCAGTCAAAGAGTCGTGAGTTGCTTGATAGTAAAGTCGAGCATTTTGTAATGAAATTGTTGCTTGGGATGAAAGTATTTGTAAAATCTGCACGTGTTCTTGTTTAAATGCCATACTAACGGTTCGGTTTTCTAGATATAAAATATTTTGTAATTGTCCTTGAAATAAAATAGGTATTACCATTATAGATTGTGGCCTTGTTAGCGATAAATACTTATCACCATAAGTAAATTCCTCAAACTCCTCTAAATTCTGAATGAGTAACGATTTCTCTGTACGTTGTACATAAAGAATAAGTGAAACTGGCAAATCAGTTCGTTGATTGATAGGTTCAATATGAGCAAGAGAAATTCTTTGTTCCGAAATACTACCTTCTGCTTCAACATACCAATTATCATCTTCTTTTGCTAATAATAAACATCGAGTTGCTCCTGCATTTTGTAATAAAATAATCAAAAGCTTATGCAGTAATTTATCAAGCTCAATTTCAGAAGAAATGACTTGAGTCGATCGCATTAATGAAATGATATCAATAGAAGGTAAAGTAAAGTCCGTTGAATGTATGCTTTCTACCTTATTCAACTCTTTTGTAAGCCATTGCGGGAAGAGCATTTCAAGATGATGTGTTTTGGTTGAGACACCAAGACTGCTCCATATGGAATGGGCATTTTTACAGTATAATTTTGCTACATCTTGGGAGCCAAGTTCAAGATAAAAGTGCCCCAAAAACTCATAGGCTATAGCTGCGATATTAAGTGCATCTTGTGATTCAGCTGATTTAATAGCCTGCATATAACAGTGAATGGTATTAGCGACTTTATTATTTATCCGGGCAATTTCTGCCTCAATAATAAGTAAATAATGTTTATAATTCTCAGGACACCATGATGCCCATCGTTTGAAACGTGAATGTATTTGGTATATTTTTCTTTTCTCGAATCGTTTACTTTTTTTAGTCAAGGAGGCAATCAAAGACATCGCATAATAAAAATAACCCTCCAATTGACACACTAAGCCCAGACTATAGGGTGCATATTTTTCAAAACTTGATCCATAATGAGTTGCTTCTTTATAATATCCTAATATGAAGCATAATTTAGTCGCCATACCATAAAAAAAACAAATTTCAGTGATATTTCTTGCTGCAAGTACTTGATTTTCGAATGTTTTAATTTGTTGCAGATTAAATTGATGATGATTTTCTAAACTGACTGCCAGGAAATCCCAGAACTGAGCGAATTGATTGAAATCTTTTGCTTTTGTTCGTTTAATAAATTCGATGATATTTCCAATATATTGTTTCATTTCAGATAATGGTTTTCCCATCATAAAGGCATGATAAGCGGTCATTAGATTACAATAATTGCCATATACTAAGTCTCCAGAGTAATATAACTCATGATAACTTTTGTTCAAAATCTCAATGGAATGTACTAGAGGTAATCGCCAAGGATCAATAAAGCATCCTTGCACAAAGTAATTTTTACCTTTAAATTCGTCTTGAGGGTATAATCGAGAAAGTTTTTTGTATAAATCAAAAAATTTAAGGCCTTCTTGGTACCAATTTAAACCATGCATTACGGTAAAGGCATATACAAGACATGTAAAGCCTGTGCTTTTGGTATATCCGTAACGTAAACTGAGGCTGACACTTATGCACGATAACATAATAAACAAATTTTGATTAGTAATAAATGCGCTATTGAGCAGTTGACTAATTAATGCAGCAATCGCTTGATATTTTTCTGATTCCATTTCTGGAAGTATGATTTCACCAATGTTTCTTTTGCCGATAAGAAACTTTACTTTAATTATGGCTAATAAAATATGAAACAAATTTGGATTCTTAGGTACACGAATGTTAACGGATGATAATACTTTTAAGCCTAAAAGAATGGCTTCTTCATGTCGGTTTAAGGTGGATAACATTTCGCAATTTAATTTATAAACTTCAATACTTGATAATGTTTCTTGAACTGATGCTAATAAATATTTGAAGTTTGTTTCAGCATTTTCGTATTCACCAATTAAATATTGGCAGGCTGCAAGCTCTCTTAAAAGTGCAAAATAGAGTTCTGTTTTGCTTTCCGACTCTATATTAGATATTAATTGTAAGCCTGAAGTAAAATAAGAAATGGCTGCATGATAAGCACTTGATATCTTTGCTTTTTTCCCGGCCAATAGGTTGTAGTTAGAAAGCTTTTCTTTTTCTTTGCAGTCAGTGATTAGCTCCAATGTATAATTAAAATGGTTTAGAACTTCCAACAAGAAATCACTATTTTCATCTAATGCACTATCTTCAAGCAATTGTCGACCAATGCGAAGATGAGTTAATTGCTTAGCTTCTTCCGGTATAAGTTGATAAGCAGCTTGTTGAACTTTATCATGGATAAAACGGAAACGCATTTTTTTAGCAATTGTAACATCAGTTGCCGACTCAGAAATAATACCTTCGAGCAAGCTGTAATTTCCATATAGCGCAACAATAAATGATGCTTTAGTGGCATCTAATACATATCGAGCTGTTTCAGCAAGTGTATGCTCACTTATAATGCTTAATGTCCATAAATTGAAGGTGTGGCCAATACATGCAGCGAGTTCAAGAAGTTTTTGAGATTTAGAGGGAAGACGATAAATTCGTGTGATTAAGAGATCAATGACATTATCAGTAATGGAAAGTTTTTTTAATTGATTTATATCCCATTTCCAAGTCAATTTCTGATACGAGAAGGTCAGTAATTTATCATAGTAAATTTTCTTTAAAAATTCATTGATAAAAAAAGGATTGCCATTGGTTTTTTCTAATAATAAAGATGAAAAATCTAAAATCCCATCATGATTCGATGAAATCAAGCTGTCTTTAAGCAAGTTTTCGATATCATTTATTTTTAGTGGTTTAAGAACTAAATTTTTAAATGGGGTATTAGCATTAATAAATTGTTGCTGCATGAGCATTAAAGGATGATTTATAGTGACTTCGTTATCACGATAAGCACCAATTAATAAAAAATACGGTAGTTCATCGCTAGCAAAAAATAATTTAATTAATTGCAGTGATGCATTATCGATCCATTGCAAATCGTCTAAAAACAATACTAAAGGATGATTTGGTTTAGCGATAGCTTGTATAAAGCGTTTGAATGTGACGAAAAGTCGATTCTGGGCTTCTAAAGGCGGAAGATCTGCAACAGAAGGCTGTTTTCCAATAATGAGTTCCAAATTAGGAATCAAGTTAACGATCACTTGACCATTATTACCTAAGGCATTGATTAGATCACTTCGCAACTGAGAAAATTGTTCTTCTGATTCAGTCATAAAATAATTAATATGATCAGAAAAGGCCTCTATGAGCGCACTATATGGATTTGAACGTTGAAGTTGATCATATTTTCCATTAAGAAAATAGCCTCGCTTACGAACAATGGGTCTTATTATTTCTTTGATTAATGAAGTTTTACCTATGCCCGAATAGCCTGATACAAAGATAAGTCTGTTATGACCTTGGCAAACATACTCAAAAATATCTATTAAGATGTGTGCTTGTTCCTCACGACCATATAATTTTTGGGATATGACTAATTGTTTTTGTATGTCATTTGATCCTAATTTGAAAAGGGGTATATATTCCTTACTTTCCCACTGCATTTGACATTTTATTAAATCTGCTTTTAAGCCCGCAATACTCTTATATCTTTTTTCGGGTGTCTTAGCCATTAACTGGAAAACAATTTCATCAATAATTTGGGGAATACTGGGGTTAAGTTCACAGATACTTTTGGGATACATGGTTAAATGATAATAAACAAGTTCTAATGGATCATCTGAATAATAAGGCAATTGACCTGTGAGTATCTCGTAAAATGTAATACCTAATGAATAAAAATCACTACGATAGTCAACTGAACGATTCATACGGCCTGTTTGTTCTGGGGAAATATAGGCTAATGTTCCGTCTAAATTAAGTGAGGAGTAATCTTGGGTTTCCTGAAGTAATTCAGATGAAAAACTAAAATCAGTTAACTTAATAATAAGTGAGTTTGACTGAATAATGATGTTGTTTGGATTAATACCCTTATGAATAATCTGTTGTAAATGCAGTTCTTCCAGTATACTGACTAATTGTATAGCGATTTTAAAAAAGGTAGCTAGGTCAATTGCATTATTTGTCAAATACTGTTTCAGTGTTTGGCCTTCAAAATCTTCAAGAATAAGAATTAATAGATCTTGTGATTTAATGAGATCTTCGACATGAATGATGCCAGGCAAATTTAACTGTTTTAATATTTGATATTCATGATAGATAGCTACTAGATCAGTAAAGTTAGATTGAGTAGAATGGCATACTTTAAAGATTACTTTTTTTTGATCGGATTCTCGCGTACCTTTGTATAAACTATATTGGGTGGCATGCTTGATGATTTTATGGATCTTGTATCCCTTGATATCAATCATAATCATTTCCTTTGATTATTAATGATATGTTATTTAACAAATTCTTCATCAATTTTAGCTATCCTAATTTATATTATTACATAATTAGTGATAAGTTATTTTTTATATCGCCTAAAAAAGCTTAATTTTTGTTTCATTGTATCTTTAATAATAGAATATTATTGCTTTTAATTTATCGTAAAATTAGAAAAAATTAGGAAATTGCTACTAATGACTTTTAATACCTTCAAATTGAATGTTTAGGGAGATAATTTTAGACAAACTACTAAATGACTTATTGTCTACAAGTCATATATCATCAATAAATTTCTGTGTTACACTGTAAGCGTTCACATAATGGCGTCTTAAGGGAAAGATTGAGGTTTCGAGGAACTCACGGTTTCGAAAGAATGTCGCCCTCCGCGAAAGCGGAGGGTCTAAATAACTTGCTAAACAGTCAGCGCTTTGTTTCTAGAACAATTGTGCTTTTATATTAAAGCTTTTGATTGAGACCCCCCGCTTTCGCGGAGGGTGACGATTTGCCTAGAAACGAAGATTGGTCCTTAAGTTGACGACATTAAGCGTTCACAATGTGTCAATTTAAGCTTTTGTACCTATTTAAGTTAAGGAAATTATTCTCGTACTGTAATATTTTCTGCAATAAAAGGATGCCATCATGCTAAAACGTGACATTTCAGCAACTAATATTCTAATTGCTTCTGCAGGAGGAATGATCGGATCCGGATGGTTATTTAGTCCATTTATTAGTGCACAAATGGCAGGAAGTAATGCATTGATTGCCTGGATCATTGCTGCTATCTTTATGCTGTTTATTGCATTACCTCTATGCGAACTTGGAACGATGTTCCCTATTTCAGGCGGGATGTCAAACTATCCAACTTTTACTCATGGAAAAGAGGTTGGGTTTTTATTTGCATGGACATCCTGGCTTTCTTATGTCGTTATGACTCCAATAGAAATACAGGCAATTCTTCAGTATTCGAGTCATTTTTTTCCCATTTTAATTGTTAATGATCCCTCTTCACTCAAGCTTTCAGGCTACGGTTATATAGCTGCTATTGCAATTATGCTTTTTGTTGTTCTATTAAATTCATATGGAATTAAATTTCTTGCTGAATGTAATAAATATGCAAGTATTATTAAATTTATTTTACCTACTATTGCTATAGTTTCGTTACTCCATGTATCTCCATCTTGGAGTAATGTAAGTATTAATTTATCGGAAAAAGAAAGTTGGGTGAATATTTTTACCGCATTGTCTGCTGGAGGGATTGCTTTTGCTTTTACTGGATTTCAAAACGGGTTGATTCTTGCAGGCGAAGTTAAAAATCCTCAACGCAATATTCCTATTGCTATTTTAGGAGCAGTCTTAATTGGTTTTGTCTTGTATTTTATGCTGCAGCTTAGTTTTATTGCTGCCGTCCCCCAGAAATATTTAACTCAGGGTTGGCATGCCCTGAGTTATCCAGGAGATAGCGGACCATTAGTAGGTTTAACATTGCTTGTAGGGCTTGGTGTTGTTGCAACTTTATTGATGATCGATGCCGCTTTTTCTCCTTTTGGTACCACTTTGGTTTATACCGCAGCAACCTCTCGAATTTTATACGGGATGGCATTAAACGATCATTTGCCTAAAATATTCTTAAAGGTGAACCGACATAAGATACCTTATGTTACTATTTATGCAAATTTGTTGGTGGGTATATTTTCTTTCCTTCCATTTCCTGGGTGGCAAAAACTAGTTGCTTTTCTTTCTTCCGCGAGTATTTTATCTTATAGCATCGGACCTATATGTCTTTTAGCCATGCGTAAGTTACAGCCGCAAACCCCTCGACCTTTTAGATTGTCGGGTGCGTTGATTTGTTCCTATCTTGCTTTTTATTTTTGCAATTTGATGTTGTATTGGTGTGGGTTTTCGATTATATGGAAGCTTGATATTGCCTTACTTGTGGGGCTTCTAATTTATTGTGTCTATCATCGCCAAAACTCTTTGGATAATAGTTCTGCTTTATCCTGGTTTTTATTTTATATGGTGTCTCTATTTGCAGTGTCCTATTTAGGTGTTTTTGGAGGTATAGGTATTTTAAAATTTCCTTTTGATTTGTTCAGTCTTTTACCTTTAAGTATTTTTATTCTTTATTCATCACAAAAATTATTAAGTCCTACACGCCATGAACATGTGTTTTCTATGTCCGAGGAGTCATCGGCGGTTGTTTTAGAAGATAAAATGCTTACATAGATTTATAAATAAAGATAATATAATGATGGGAATCTTTACAGTAAAAACTTTAGATAGGGCTTGCACTTCATCTTTGAATCGGTAAAGCTATGGCCTATGTATTTCATTAGGATAAATTGAGTGCGCTATTCTAACTATTTATGGTTTTTAGCAGCTTTCTTCATTAACCAAGTTGCAAACTCAGAAACACTTGCAGAAAAAATAGATGAAGCTATTAAACAACAATTGCCTCATGCAACTATTGGCGTGTTTGTTCAGGATGCGGAAACGGGTAAAATAATTTATAGTAGAAATGCAGATAAGTTGTTATCTCCAGCTAGCAGTATGAAGCTGTTTACAGCTGCTGCAGCACTTTATCAATTAAAACCAGATTTTCGTTTTTCAACGACACTTTTTCAGAAAAATCAAAATTATTATATTAGGTTTACTGGTTCGCCTTCGTTTACTCAAGATAATTTAACTAAATTATTATTAAATGTGAAACAAAATCGCGTGAGTATTATTAACGGGAATGTAGTCATTGATAGTTCTCAATACCAAGCTCCAAACTATCCTAGTGGAACTTCATATGATGATCTTGGATGGTATTATGCTGCTCCCGATACAGCAGCAATAGTAAATGAAAATAAGGCATCATTTGATTTAATCAGTGCAAAAGAATTGGGCAAAAAAGCACAAATTAAACCCAAAACAAAGACAAAAGCATTAAAACTCATTAATGAAGTGACTACAGTGAGTAAAGAAGAGGGGAAAAGCCATTGCAGCTTGAATCTTGAAATTAAACCTGAAAATACGATTCGCTTATTTGGTTGCATGGTTCAAGAAAAAAATCCAAAACTTATCGAACTTGCGATTCCTGATCCCCTGTTATTTGTAAAGCAAGTCATTAAAAAAATACTGGATAAAAATGGGATTGTATTAAAGGGAGAAATAGTTACCGGAGTTTCTCCCTCTGATGCTCAAGAGGTTATAAGTTTCTATTCAAAGACTTTAGATAAGTTGCTTACCCATATGTTGCAACAATCAGATAACCTTTATGCAAATAGTCTTACTAAAAAATTGGGGTATTCGTTAACAGGAAAAGGAACTCATAAAGAAGGTGCTTATGCAATAAAAAAAATACTCTCTGAACACACGCATCTTGATATGTCTCAGATAGAGCTCGTTGATGGTGAAGGAACTCGCTATAATTTAGTCACAGCGGAACAAATGGTTGTGTTGCTTTCTGATCTTTATCATGACAAAGACATACAATCTATTCTTTTAAATGCACTACCTCAGGCTGGTGTTTCAGGAACTTTAAAGGAGAGAATGAAGAAAACGATATTGGATAAAAAAGTATATGCAAAAACTGGTTCCATGCATGATATTTCTTCCTTATCTGGTTTTATGGTAAATCCAAATGAAAAAACATACATTTTTTCCATTATTATCAATGGAGTGAATAAACCTTTGGGAAAAGCTAAAGCACTCGAAGAAAAAATATTATTAGCCATAGATGAATACAGTTTAGAGGATTCCAATGTCTAAATTTATAACTCATTAAGTCTTGTTGAGACTTAATGAGTCCTATTTTAATGAGTTGTTCGATGCTCATCTTTAACCCATCTCATCAAAAGAGCGCCAATAATTTGATACAGAGGTAAAATAGCTAAAGCAATATGGTAGCTAGACAGCGAAAAATCATGTGTAGTGTCTGCATTTGTACTAAAGACATCGAGTAATTTTCCAATAGCCGGTTCAGAAATTGCATCTAAAAGTGCATCACTTGCATTAATTAATGAGGTGGCTGTACCAGCCAGATAAAGAGGGTTTGATTCTTTCCCAATGACAAATACAATCGGAAAAGCACCTAAACTAAAACCGAAGAGAAAAAGCAAAATGCTGAGTAACCAAAGAGGCATTGGATGTGCATAGATAACTAAACTAATGGATAAAGCAGAAACAAGAGTACTGTAGAACATAAATGCACAGCGATTTTGGATGCGATGAACAAGTAGAGCAAATAATGGACAGGCGATTGCTAAACCTACAAAGACAAGTGAAATAAGTGAAGGGGCAACTAATTTATCTAAATGATAGGCTTTTTGTATAAAAGGGTTCCCCCATAAACCACAGAAAATTACTATTGGAGAGAATGCTAAACCACTATAACCTGTTAATAACCAATTTTGTTTGTTTTTTATAATTAATAAAATATCCTGCCATAAATGTTGGTTTGATGCTTTTTGAGTTTCAGCCTCTATGGGTTTATTCACACCAAAAGGTTGATCTTTAACAATAAATAAGAAAAGGACTGCTAGAATGACACCTAACCACGCAACATCAATTAAACTTGTTCTCCATCCCACTTGATTCACAAGCCAAGCAAGTGGCATTTGTCCGCAAACAGCGCCAATCATTCCAGATGCAACGAGTAAGGAAGTAAGCAAGGCATAATATTTTTTGGAAAACCATACAGCTGCTAATTTGAAATAAGCGATGGATGCAAAAGAAACTCCAACCCCAGTTAAAGTACGCCCCCATATAGCAGTATTTAATTCCTGTGCTTGGGAAAAGATAAAAATACCCAAAGAGCAACAAAAAATTGCACCTGTAGTAACCCATCGAGCACCGTATTGATCAAGAATGATTCCTACAAATAAAGGTACGATAAGGTACGCCCAAAAATATACTCCAGATAAAACACCAAGCCCCAATCCTTGTAAATGAAAGACTTCCATCAGTTGTTGGGGCATAATGCTTGGAAAATTTTGGAGAATGTATTTATAAAATAAAAATACTGAGCATAAACTTACAATTAGAACAGCACGAGAGGTGATTTTGTTTTGTGCCTTTTCTATATCGGGTGGATTTCCCATAGTGACTCCTCGGTAGTTAGCGTTTTTTACACGATTATTTAGCCTTCTCCTAGAGAGGCTAAATAATCAAAAACGCGCTACTCTAGGGCGAAGAGATGAAGATTACGACCACCACGACAGTAGAAACGATAGAATAGCTTGCATGCAACAACTTTGCTAAGTTATTTAAGTATAATTGATGTTGCAAGAATTGATTCATATTAAAACAAAGTGAATAATTGGTTGTTATCTTAATCATGGTAACAATTTGTATTTGAGCTTGTCAAATGTTTATTATCAGAAAACATAATGATGTAACCTTATTCTGAAAATAAGGCTTATCGATTAGTTGTTCATTTGAGTGTAGAATTGCTCATTATTTGAAAATAAAATGGTAACTATGAGTTTTTACTGCATTCTTTTTTGGGTCTTCATTTATACATCATCATTAATAGCTGCGACCAGTGATCAATTAACTCAACTTCCGGGCTTTGGTCCTGTTAAGGACAGACAGTATGCTGGATATTATACTATTAACCAATCAGCAGGTTTATTTTATTGGTATGTCGAAAAGAAAAAGCCAACTTCTGAATCATCTATTGTATTGTGGTTAAATGGTGGTCCTGGAGCATCGAGTTTATATGGTTTTTTTATGGAAAATGGTCCTTATGAAATAAATTCAGCGGATAAATTACAGGAACGAATCTATTCATGGACTCAAGTTGCTGATTATCTAATAATCGATCAGCCTGCAGGTGTTGGTTATTCTTATGGATTGTCTTCAAACTATGCAGATGAATCCCAAGCCATGGATCAATTGTATCATGCAGTTATTTACTTTTTTCAAAAACATCCTGATTTAGCGAACAAACCTCTTTATCTTGCTGGAGAATCATATGCAGGAAAATATGTACCTCAATTAGCAATTCGCTTGTTAAACCAAAAAGAAACAAAATTACAAGGCCTAATGCTAGGCGACCCCTGGATTAATCCTCGATTGCAGCAAAAGGCAAATATTGATTATGCTTATTATCATGGATTGATTGACAGACGAGCTCAAATTAAATTGAAATCACTGTACAAAAAATGTATCAACGAGATTGATAAACACAGTCCAACAACCCCAAAAGCGAATCAGATTTGCGAACAAATGCAATCCTACATTATAAAGGAAAGCGGGGGATTAAACCTTGCCAATATTTATACGGGTAAAGAACCCGATGATGCTAATATGGTGAACTATTTGAATAATGAGTTAGTGCGTAAGGCTTTGCATATTCCGTCACAAGTTCCTGCATTTAAAACATTTAGTGTTTCTGCAGCAAAGAAACTTGAAATAGGAGAACAAGATTCGGTGGCTCATCTTTATCCTCAATTGTTATCAGCGGGCATTCGTATCTTAATATACAATGGACTTGAAGATGGAAAAGATTCAAATTTCCTGAGTACTGAGCTATTAATTTCAGCCTTAGATTGGCCCAATAAAAATGAGTTTGCTAATGCTACTACCTGTGTATGGAAAAATAATAATCAAATTAATGGATACGCGAAAACCGCACATGGATTAACCCAAGTGAAAATTCGTGGGGCAGGGCATTTAGCGCCAATTGATCAACCTGAACGTGTATTAAATATACTGCAAAATTTTATAAAGAATAAACCCTTATGTTAAAGCCATTAATGTATGCTCCGTTTCCTTAGTATTGTTTGCAACTTGCGCTCAAATCCATCTTTTCACCAAGAGGAAAATATACCCCTTGAACGGATACTCTTGGCCGTCCTCTGATAGAGACTGACCTTTTCCATCTCGTCACCCTCCGTGAACACGGAGGGTCTAATCTTTATAAGTTTCTTGATAGTAAATGATTACTTTAGTTTATAGGTTAAGGTTGATTCCAATTCTGGTTCTTTAAGATCAGGTATTAAATTTTTGGCTCTATGTAACCAACCGAGTCGAACATCTGGAGACATAATTTCACCAGGGTGTACTTCGTCAATCAGTTTATGCAGTTCGTCTTGGCGCTCTTCAGGAACAACACGTTCAAGTACACGAGTTACTTTATGGATATCTTCTTCCAGTGGCGCAGGCGCTTTAGCGGGTACCAAGCGTTCCAAGTTACGCATCATAAAAGAATAACTGCAATGAGGTGGAGTAGGCTTTGGTTTAGGACAAAATTCTGAAGATAGGTTGTCTTTTTCTATTTGTACCGCTTTTGGTTTAGGTGACATACTTAACGGTGTATTTTCACGTGTTTGAGTTAACAATGCCTTCTGAGCTTTATTACTCGATAGAGCTTGTAAAACTTGTACTTTACTGGCTTTAATATCTTGAATTTGTTCAATAAAGTCCTTTCTAAGGTTTTTATAATGTTGTTTGCGTTCATTATGTTTTTCAACATCATATTTCATGCATTCATGATGATGGACAGGGACTACTTGAACTTCATGTTTTAATTTATCGTAGTTAAGTTGTGCTTGTAACCAACTTTCTTCATTTAAATTATCTGGATCCATTTCTTCAGTACAGATAGCATAGCAATTTCCTCGTTTTTGAAAACGTGGTTTACACGCAGGATCAATAATGAAATGAGCTTGGCTAAAGTCATTGACCTCTTCTAATTCAGCGTTAAGAAGCATTTTTTCCTTTCTTAAAACTTGCAAGACATGGATGAGTCCTTGTTCTTGTAATTTTAAACCCTCTAATTCATGTGATAAATGAGCGGAAGGTTGGCTTTCATGTAAATGTTGGCATTCATTTAATTGTTCTCGAACGTGTTCAAGTAGACTCTCGAACACATGTTCTGCACATTGTGGTGGCTGTTTTAATTGCGCATGATGGAAAGCAAGTCGATGCTCCAACATTTTTATTTTTCTATGAGTAGCCGATTGTTCAGGTTGTGTGGGGCTATGGTCATTATTTTGTTCTTGTAATGCGGACAATTGTGTGGTTATAGAATCTATTTGCTGATTAGTATGAGCAATATAATCATCCATTGGTTGATTATTGAGTATAGGTAATTGAAGATAAGCATTTAATTGTTCTAGATGTTCATTAAGGTGAGCATGCTTCTCATTCATGAGCAAGGCTTCATGTTCAAGTAGTATCAATTGCTCGTCTATTTCAGCTAATTTTTGTCCGAGCTCACTAAGCTTTTTATCTAAAGCATTAAGGGTCTCTGAATAAGCTTTGATATTTGCATCGAGTACATCAACTAAGCTTTTTTGTCCT
Source organism: Legionella gratiana (assembly GCF_001467695.1). Lineage (GTDB taxonomy): Bacteria > Pseudomonadota > Gammaproteobacteria > Legionellales > Legionellaceae > Legionella > Legionella gratiana. Next base: position 608,452 of record NZ_LNYE01000022.1, on the reverse strand, counting down.
GATTTTGTTTGTTCGCTAGGTTTTGTTTCTTTCAGTTTTTGCTCGATTTGTTGTTGCATAATTTCAGAAGCTTGTTTTGCAAGAGCCTTATCTTTAGCGATTAACCCCATAAGCAGAAAAATTAATTGTCGTTGTAGGTTAAGTAGTTCTTCTCGATATTGTTCTGCTTTGAGTTGATTTAATTCTTCAATTTTCATTAATTCTTGGCTAATCAATGCAAGTGTTGTTTTTCCTTCAGGCGATTTTAGAAACTCAACAATTTGTAATGGATTTTGGAATCCAAAGCGGTTCAAAAATTGAGTAGAAAAATAAGCGTCTGTTTTTTTACTGGATTTGTGACTTTTTTCTACAGTTGCAAACAAGTGTTCGAAGTTGTTTGAGGTAAAATTAAGCGTATTTACAGTAGGTGAGCGATGTGTGGGCACAGGAAAAACTCCATATTAATATCTGTTCAAATTATAACCTTTTTATGTTTTTAAGTAAAGTATAAATTCTTGAAAGGAAAATGATAAATCAATAAGTTAATTTAAAACAGTCAATCGCGTAGCTGTCATTTATGAATTAGAATCTACATTATGAGCAGATAATTTTACTCAGTTGTAAATCAAGATTTCTAAAACCAAAGTGTCCTATAGAGTAATTACTGCTGCTCCTGTAAATCGTCCATGCCGCAGATCATCAAGTGCTTCATTCACTTCAGTTAATGAGTAGGTATGAGTTTCTGTTTTCACAGGTATTTGTGGTGCTAATTGTAAAAACTCTTTGCCATCATTTCTCGTGAGATTGGCCACAGAACAAAGCGTACGCTCTCCCCAAAGAATTTCATAAGGGAAACTAGGGATATCGCTCATATGTATGCCTGCACAAACAACAGTCCCACCTTTTAGTGTATTGCGTAGTGCATGAGGCACAAGCTCTCCTACTGGAGCAAAAATAATCGCTGCATCGAGAGGATGGGGGGGATTTTGTTTTGAGTCACCAGCCCAGGTAGCTCCTAATTGACAGGCAAAATTCTGTGCTTTCTTATCTCCCGGACTCGTAAAAGCATAGACTTTACGAGCTTGTTTATTAGCTACTTGAATAAGGATATGTGCTGCAGCACCAAAGCCATATAGTCCTAAATGCATTGCATCGGCTGTTTTTAATAAGGCACGATAGCCAATTAATCCGGCACAAAACAGGGGTGCGGCTTGGTAATCAGAATACCCTTCAGGTATAGGAAAACAAAATCGATGGTTAGCCACACAATACTGAGCAAATCCACCATCAATCTGATAACCAGTAAAACGAGCCTGATCACAAAGATTTTCGCGTCCTGACATACAAAATGAACAAGTTTCGCAACTGCCGCCCAACCACGGAACACCTATTCGTTGTCCGACATTAAAAGAGCTAACTGTAGATCCTAGTTTTTCAATGGTACCCACAATTTGATGACCTGGAATCAGTGGAAGTTTTGGATCCTTTAACTCCCCATCGATCACATGTAAATCAGTGCGGCAAATGCCGCAAGCATGAACTTTGATTAACAGTTCATTGGGTTTAGGTTCGGGTTTTTTTACTTTTTTAAGCAGGAGTTTTTGTCGTTTTTGCTCCATAATCATTGCATACATGAGTGCATCCTTATTCCTTTTATTCATTAAATGTAGCTCAAAAATTAATTTTAGGATCACTTGACAAAATGATTTTATAGATCAAACTTTAACGTTGTGACATACATGGATAAATAACTTAAGGGAGCTAAATGATGAATACATTACTCAAATGGAAAAAAGGACATCCTGTCCCAATTGAACATTCCAATAATCCGTTTTTAAGTCTTCAGCATGAGGTTGATAGAGCATTTCGTGATTTTTATGATATGTTCTCGTTCAATAGACCCACTTGGGAACAGTTTGAAAATCTTAATCTTCTCCCATCAATGGATGTGGTTGAGGATGAAGCACATATTACGGTGCAAATGGAAATGCCGGGTATGGATGAGAAAGACATTAAAGTATCTTTTGCAAATAATGTCCTTACTATTACTGGCGAAAAATCCACTTCAAAAAAGAATGAACATAAAAAGTTTCTTTCGCGAGAAATTAGTTATGGAAAATATGAACGCTCTATCTCATTACCATCAACTGTTGATGCAGAGAAAGCTAAAGCAACTTTCAAGAAAGGAATGTTATGGATAGAGTTACCTAAAAAACCTGAGGCAAAAGGTAAAGGTCGCGATATTAAGGTAGAGCAAGCCTAAAGGTTGCTATAATGACGCCTCTGTCAGAGGCGTTGTCAATTTATCTAAAAATTATTTGCAATTTTGTGCTGAGATAAAACCTGAATCTATATACGCAGAAGAATTAGCTCTCAAGGCACTAGTTAGGTACGAGCATATAAGATTGGAGTTGAAGAATGAAACAGCATTCACCGGGATTTTTGGCCTTAGTCAAAGATTCTAAAAGTCGTATTCAAGAAATAACACCTCACGCATTAAAAGAAAAAATCGATAATCAAGAACCTATACAAATTCTTGATGTGCGTGAATCCAATGAATGGGAAACAGGGTATATCCCAACAGCAATTCATTTAAGTAAAGGGATTATTGAACGTGATATTGAAAAGAAAATTCCAGATTTTAATACGAAAATTGTTGTGTATTGTAGCGGTGGTTTTCGTTGTGCTTTAGTTGCAGACAGTTTACAAAAAATGGGATATACACAGGTTTACTCTCTGGATACGGGATTACAAGGCTGGCTTGATGCAGGTTATTTTTTGCAAAAATAGCCTGCTTTTTGCATCGTCCACTAAAAGAGAGATAATGTATCTTTAAATTTTAGAATAATAGGTGATTGTATAAGTGTGATTCCAGAACCAACCATTATCCGGGTTGGTTGTAATCATAAAAGACTTTACTGTTTTTCCATTCAAGTCGTCATTTTTTTGATACAATAAAGAAAATTCAATTGTATTTTCAATATGCGGAGAGAGGAGGAAACCCGATTTTGCCATGCTGGCAATAAAACGATAATGTTTCATGGTTCCATTTTTTAAATGTAAGACTATTTGTAATTGATTTGGTTTGAAGAAAATTGTTGCTAGCTTTCCCCAAATAGTTGGCTGTATCGCTATTGTTGCAAAGACAGGGCTTTTCTGCTCTGATAAAACAACAAGTTCTCCAAGAATATGGTGTTCATTCCTTAATAAAGATTCGTTCTCTTTAGAAACAGTTTTCCTTTTACGTAGGAACAAAAAACCGTTATTTATATTTGTGGGCTTATAATGGGTGAGCAACGGGGACCAGCTTGCTCCATCCTCTAAAGAAGGTACTCGTCCATCAATTGGTTCAATTTTAAAAATAATATTGTCTGGACTCTGTCTTTCTTGTAAATGTTTTTTATTCTTTTCGGCCAAGTTTGGGGTAAAAACAGAATAGCTTTGAAAAATTGGACGAGGAGACCATACATTTTGTGAAGAGATTAGGTAAGACTGATTGTATGAATAAATATCCGTAGTACCTTGGAGCAGAGGAAAACCGGCCTGTTCGCGTAAGAAGCTCATGGCGAATGTAAAATTCTTTTCCATCCACTGTCGATCTTGGATTATGCTTTTTAAGCCATGCCATGTCGCGGAATAAGAAGATTTAAAATTATCGAGAATGGATATTTTTGTGTAGTGGCCATTAATATAATTCCAGCAGCCTAATGAAACAAATAAGAGGAAATAAGTTGCATTCGAGTTCAACAAAAAAGGTAAAAAAAGTCCCGCTAATAATACTGACGTACCTGGTATGAATCCATGTCCCATATGGCGAGTAAAACCTGTTTTAAATGACATAAACAAAAAAGCAAAAAAAATGCAGAATAAAAATAATTTTGCGCCTATTGGTACTTGTTTATGCCATAAAATAAGCAAGAAAATTAAGCTTGCAATTATTAAAAACAGTATCACTTCATTATTATTCCCTGTAGTAGACATGGCTTCGCTAAAGCCTGAGGCAATGGAAAAACTGCTGATTAAGTAGTTTGGTAAATAGATGATGGATTGGCCTGCTGCAAGCCAAAATAGAATAAGTGAAACAATTGATGAACTTAAACACATTACAGCGAATTTAACCTGTTTATTAACAAGAAAAAAAACGAAAGATAACCAAGTTACCGCGAAGCAAAGAATAAGCATGGAGCCTTTTATTAATGCAAATAAACCAAAGGGAGCAAAAAGAAATCCTATTAAAAGTAGAAGTGTGTTGTTTGAGTTGAGAGTATTTTTTTCACCGCACACTACTTTAAAACTGATTAACCCAACAAGTAACGCATAAGAAAAAAATAATGAGTCACGGGCATACATCATTCCAAAAAGTGGGACACAAAAAATGAGCGGCCAGTACCATCGCGTATTTTTCATCAAAAACAGTAGTGCCACCCAATAGGAAATTGCTAAGTATAGACTTCCTGCATTCATCATCAGATGGGTAGCAGGATGATAGGCTTTTGTATAAATAGATGAATAAGGACCTAAAGTAAATATGATTTCTTTGCCGAAGGCTAGTCCTTGCGCAACTGCTTGATTTAATCCTAATGCCCATGAAGAGTCGATACCTTGAGCGGGTAGCTTGGGAGAGAAAGGAACAAAGACACTCACTGTAATAAGTAATAAGAGAAGCTTACTAAGAAAACCGAATATCCGATTTAAATTTTCCAGTACTTTCTTTTGGGTATCACTCAATGCAACATGCATACAAAGTTCCAATTTTTCATCCTAGTTTGTAGAGCCCAACTATTTTTCTAGGTTAATAACATTTTTATGATGTTTTTAGAAGAGGACGGTCGCACCTAAAGAAACAGTATTTGATATATCTGGAGTAGTGCTTGCGTCTTCAATGGTTTTAAATACACCATAATCATGTTCATTTTCATACTCTACAAACACACTTAAACCCGGCATGAGGCGATAGTAAGGTCTTACTGTATATCTCATTTGATTTAAACCACTGCCAATTTCAGCATTAATCACGGTCTTGGTTGCTAAAATACTGCGAATACCTGTTTCTATTAAAAAATTATTCGTAATTTGTGTATTACGTACAAACTCAATATCAAATTTAACACTACCTCCATAAAAATAGGTTCTTATATCTGTTTCAATAAAAAATGGCATTAATCCCTCGAGACCAATACCTGCTTGCCAATAGGGTTTTGATGCAGGTTGATTGAAATAATTCGCTCCGCCTTTAATGGCCCAAAATTGACTGATTAAATGCCAATAAAAAATGTCAATATCTGCATTCTGAATTACTCCTTTGTAAATTTCCGCGTCATTTGTGAATAGCTCCAGTTTATTATAATCGGGGCCGTACATCCCTTTGTAAGTAAGGAGTTGCGCATTATGAAAAGGATCAGCGCCTATTTCTAGATAAGTTGCCATCCAAAATCCAGCATTATGAGCCATAGGGTGTTTGACTAAGGATGAATTTATGGGTTTGATTGCTTCATCCACACGTACAATAGGTCTGTTAGGATACTTAGTATCTTGGTCAATGTCCTCTGGTTTTAATTGACCATTAGTAATTGCTATTAGGGTTGTATATTGAAAGACTCGGGACATGCCGGACATCATGTGATACAACATATGACAATGAAAGAACCATTGGCCACTGGCATCTGTATCCACATCTGCTGTGATTGTGGCTCCTGGAGGAATATCAAGTGTATGCATCAGTGGATCATAGGCATTTTTTCCAGTACGTAAAATAAACCAATGGCCATGAAGATGCATAGGATGATGCATCATTGATGTATTGGTAAATACAAAACGATAGCGTTTTCCTGGTTTTAATGGAATGGGTTTGGCTTTATATCCAGGTGTGCCATTGATAAACCAAATGAATTGCCCCATGTAGCCAAATAACTCCAAATTAATGACTCCTTCAACAGGTTTATCGGGATCATTGGTAGGAACCGCAGCTGATAAATTGCGATATTTTATATCTAATGAAGTCATAAAAGATGAGTTAGATGGCACTATTGCGTCATTAAATCGTGTTGGTTCCGTTGGCATTTTCATGTTCATAGAGTGATTCATGTCCATAGAGTGACTCATGTCCATAGAGTGATTCATGTCCATAGAGTGATTCATGTCCATAGAGTGATTCATGTCCATAGAGTGATTCATGTCCATAGAGTGATTCATGTTCATAGAGTGATTCATGTTCATAGAATGATTCATGTTCATAGAATGATTCATGTTCATAGAATGATTCATGTTCATAGAATGATTCATGTTCATAGAATGATTCATGTTTATGGCATGCTTGGGCTTTTTTGAAGGCATTGAATGGTGGCGTTTTTGTTGATTATCTGGCAGTGCTCCATGATACATTTCACCCATCATGATGTTCATCATTTCTTGAGTAACTGGTATAGGGTCGGGAAAAGGTTTTATTTGTTTAGGGTCAATGGATTGCTTTGCGTTTGTTTTTAATACTCCAAGCACAGTTCCCACGGTATCTTTTGATGCCGCGTAGATAATATAAGGATCATCTTTGTCTATTTTCACTAAAACGTCATAAGTTTCAGCAGGGGCGAGTGTCAAATTTTTAACGGAATAAGGTTTGACGTCATTTCCTTGTACATGCACTACTTTCATAGTAGTACCGGGTATTTTAATGCGGAAGATAGTGCTGGCCCCTGCATCAATGAAGCGTAAACGAACAACATCACCTACTTTAACAGGTGCTGTCCATGGATTGGTATTTGTATGACCATTCAGTAAAAATGCATCATAAGCTACATCGCTGATATCATAAATACTCATGCGCATTTGTTGCATAGTTTTATAATCTGCCAGAAGCTGCTGGCGTTCTTTTTTAGTGGCTTTTCGGTAATCGTGAATAAATTTCGCTAGTGAAGGTTGAAGTGGAAAGCGAGGAGCATAATAATCCCCAGATTTTTTCAGGTTAGCTTGCACCTTGTTGGGTTGGGTATTAATCCAATCTGATAAAACAATGACATAATCTTTAGTGTAGGTATAATCGGAGGGCTTTAGAGGATCTACAATAAAAGCACCATATAATCCTTGTTGTTCTTGCAAACCCGCATGTGCGTGGTACCAATAAGTCCCGGATTGTTTTAAAGTAAATTGATACTGGAAAGTACCACCAGGAGGAATTTCAGTTTGAGATACACCTTCCACACCATCCATTTGCCATGGAACCAACATCCCATGCCAATGTATTGCTGTACCTTGATCGAGATGGTTAGAAACATTGATAGTGACTTGATCTCCTTCCTTAAAATGGAGTGTAGGTGCTGGAATTTGCTGATTTACTGCAATTGCTTTTTTGGGTTTTTGGGCAAAATATACTGTTTTATAACCTACTTCCAGATTGATTACTTGATTTGCCGCGATTACAGAAGAGATTGCAAAAGCAAATAAAAAAAAAGTACTAAAAAGAACAAAAGAGAGTTTCTTAATAGATGAATTATAAGCATTGATTCTCATCAATTATTCCTAGTAACAATTTATACCAACAGTTTTTTCTTTAGGATATTCATTATATTAAGTAATTTCTAGATAATGAAATGAAAAGATTGAATTTAGTACGAAATACAATAAGTTGAATTATTTTTTACTTCTAAAATGGAGGCTATTGGGTGTAAAAGTTTAATTTTATTTGCTTTGGTTTGAAAGTTAATTAATCATTAAGTCTCGAGGTCCCGCGAGTGTCCGCGGGATCCGTGACGCCGCTCTGATTTATGAAGAATCTTTAAGTTTAATGAAGGTTAGCCAGCATACGTGTGATTTCAGTGATGGCACTCCAATCTTTATGTTCCATATGATGTGCTAAAGCAATAATAAACTTATCTTTGATAATATTCGCCATTTCAGGAACAACTCCTGCATTAGCAAAAGCTTGTTGAAATAAGTTTAAGTCTTTAAATCCTCCTTTAATATCAAAATTTACATCATCAAAATCTCGTTGGTTAATTTTATCAACATAAAGCTGAAATGCTGGATGGGCAAATACTGCATGAAATAGGGTGTTCAGAATAGAAGGATTAACTTGGCTTTTTTCCGCAAAAGTATAGAGTTCACCCATGGTTTCTATTGCAGTGACCAGAAAATAATTCATGCATATTTTGACCACATTGGCTTGAAAAGGCTGTGTCCCTACAGGAATGACTTTTATTGAATAGGATGCAAATATAGGTTTACATTCTTCAATTACCTCGTCTGAACCTGCAACAATTGTCGTGAGTTCACCTCGTGCTGCAGCTTTAGGAACCCCCAAAACATTAGCTGCAATGTAAATGCTGCCATGTTCTTGATGAAGATTAAGAAGTTTTTTCGAAGTTTCTGGCAATATGGTTGAAGTTCCAACATGTATCGCATGAGGTTGCAGTAAAGGGACAAAGTGTTTAACAGTCTCAAAAACAGCATGATCATCGAGAAGGCATGTGATAATTATTTTAGCTTCTTTAACTGCATCTTCTAGAGTTTCTGCCCCCCGTGCTCCAGCTTCAATTAAGGGGAGCATTTTTTCTTTCGTACGATTAAATACGGTTAAATCAAAATTAGCTGCTAATAAGCGATCCGCTAAAACGGAACCCATTTTACCAAGTCCTATTAAAGTAATTTTCATAATTTGATCCCTATTTGTTCATTTCCCAGGAGGAAGAATGTCATTGATTTATTCTCTTTAAAGAATACTATAAAGGATATTACTTATTATCAATTACAAAGGTAAAAATCATGCTGCTTGAATCCTGGGAACACTCATTGCACAATACTATTATTCCTCCATTTTTATATGGAACTGCTTGGAAAGAAGAGCGCACTCAAGAACTTACCTATCAAGCATTACAAAATGGATTTACTGGAATTGATACTGCAAACCAACGCAAGCATTACTTTGAAGAAGGGGTAGGGCTTGGAATTCAACAATTTTTAAAAATCAGTGGAAAAAAGCGCACGGAACTTTTTTTACAAACAAAATTTACTCAAGCATCCAGTCAAGATCATCGTAAGCCATATGATGAAAGGGATTCCTATAAAAACCAAGTTAATCAATCGATTACAAGTTCGCTAAAACATTTGCAGACCGATTATATAGATTCTTATATTCTTCATGGCCCATCTTATTATTCAGAGCTTGTCCAAGATGATTTAGAGATTTGGTCTGCTATGGAGGATTTATTCCATCAAGGGAAAGTTAGGTTATTAGGTATTTCGAATGTTAATTTGGCACAACTTGAAGCGCTCTATAAGTATGCTGCTGTTAAACCTTCATTTGTACAAAATCGATGCTTTGCCAATACTCAATGGGATTTATCCATTCGTTTGTTTTGCGAAAAGCATGGGATAATTTATCAAGCATTTTCCTTACTTACAGCAAATCAGTCTTATTTGTTCACGGATACAATGCAAAAGCTTGCTCAACAATATCAAAAAACAAGAGCACAAATTATTTTTCGATTTGCTCTGCAACTAAAAATTCTGCCACTCACTGGTACAAGTTCCCAATTGCACATGCGTGAAGATTTAGATTTAGACTCATTCGAGCTTTCTCCTGATTCATTAAAAGCTATTGAGGAAATTGGTAAGGACTAGGTTACTACAGCCTAAAACGAAATTTGTTTGATTCAGCTGATGTTTTAGAAGTTCAAAAGTTCATATTGACTGAAAAGGATAAAAAAAAGTAGCTTCATGTTTATTATAAAACATGTTGGTGATATAGGAGTTGGGTATCGATTGAAACTCTTGGATTGTGGATGGATTTATTTTTCCTTGTAATTTTATAGTAAAAATCATTTGTTTTGCTTTTCCTGACTCTATCCATTTCATAATAAGTGCATAAGCGCGATCTGGGTAACAAGCTACGTCTGACAAGACCCAATCATAATTTTGCTCTAATTGCATTGGTTCTATGGCAAAAGCACTTTGTTGTAAATAGTTAACACGTGGTAATTGTGCAATTTTAGGATCAAGAGGTGCTTTATCTACAGCAGTCACTGTGGTGCCTAAGGATTGCATGACATAAGTCCATCCCCCAGGGGAAGCACCCAAGTCTAAAGTGTTATCACCTGGTTTTGGAGATTTTCCTAATAAAGTGAGTGCTTCCCATAATTTTAAATAAGCTCGGTTAGGTGGATTAATTTTATCTTCAATAAAATAGCATTTACCTTGAGGCCACTTTTTTAGTCTTCTTGTACTATATATTAATGTATTTTTATCTAATAAACTGAAAGCACCTATGGATGGAATTTTTTCTTCAATAGGAAAATGACGATCTAGGGGTGGGCATTGGCGTAATTGTTTTTCAATTAACCGTGAGCGTCGTATATGAGAAATAGGGTGTAAATACCAAAGTTTTCCAGCTTGGCGAAGTATTTTTGCTGCTTCTGAAATAGATTGAAATGTTGCAATTTCTGGTTCTAACCAAATATCTTGCGCGAAGCAAATATTAAGTTTTTTTTGAGAGGAAAAAACGAGATCTTCAGTAACAAGTAAAACATCATTTAATTCTTCACAAAGTATCGAAAGAAATTCAGGTTTAGTTACATAAATGGCACCAAAATTTTTATCCATGAAGAAACCTAATTGGGATTTAAAATGGAGCAATCATATCATTATCTATTTCCCTAATCTAAAGTTCGCCGTTTATTTTTGATTTTTATTGTAAGTTTAATGTAAAAATTCAAAGGGAAATTTTGTTAGAAAGTGAATGGTAATAGTTTTGAAGTGTTAGCGACATAAAGGGCATGTCTATGCCTTTTATGTCGAACTCACGTTACTTAACGTAGACAGTGCTTGCTGCAGGACCATCATTACTCATTGCTTCAATAAAGGATACTCGCAAACCTACTTCTAATTTATCGAAATCATAATCGATTACGCTTTTGCTGGTAAAGCGAAGCCTTCTGCCATCAATGGTTTCAATAAATCCATAATCCGCTATAGGAGCAATTTCGCGAATACGGCCTTCAGGGGGAGTTTCATGGTATTTTACTTCTCCTCGTTGTTTATGAATATATTTTTTTAGTTGACGTGTCATAGCAAGAAAGGCATCTCTTATCGCAACATAAACATCTTCATGTGCGTGATTTTCGGGGAGATCACGGTTAGCTACTAATTCTGCACCCGGTACAATAAGATCGACACGAATGTGATAGATTTTTCCTTTATTATGGTGATGATGTGTTTCAATACTTACTTTGCAACTCAAAATACGGTCAAAGTATTTTCCTAATTTTTGGGCGTGTTTATAGGCACAATTTTCAATGGCTGTAGAAGGCTTCAAATTATTAAATATTATTTGTATAGGAAAATGTACTGAATTGTTCATTTATATAACTCCTTATCTCACATACAAATCATGATGTATGTCATTTGTTAAACTAGTTTCTTTGTTTTGCTTCTTTTTGTTGTTGAAATTTAATTACATCAACTGCTTTAGCTGTGGTTTCAGCTAGAATTTCAATAAAATCATCCAGAGTAATAATTCCTACCAGTGCTTTGTCATTGTTAATAACAGGGAGACGACGTATTTTTTTTGAATGCATTATTTCTAAGGCATCGAATAAGCTGTCGTTTTCAAATACACTGTTAAAAGGTTCAGTAACAATATCTCGAATGAGGAGCGATTCGGGGGATACACCGGCCGCCATGACTTCGATGACTAAATCACGATCAGTGACGATACCGATTGGTATTTTTAGGTTATTTTGTTTTTCGAGTAAAACTAAATCACCTACATGGTAGTGGCGCATGAGTTCAGCAGCGTTCTTGACCGATTCATTGCAATTGATTACCACTACATCCCTGTTACAGTATTCTCCAACTCTCATAAGATCTCCCCAAAGTAATCGTTGTTTTAGTTTTATGTTATACGCACATCTTGGGTTAAGTGCTTCTAATTTTAAACCGCAATTGATTGCGGAAGAACGATAAAGAAATAATCTCATCACTATTTTAAGTATAGTATATAAAACCATAATGGGCAGAAGAATCATATGGGAGCTCATTTGGCATCAGGATTTATGAATAGAAATTTCCTAAAAATCAACTATATTAAAAAGGAATACTTGTTAAATAAAGCAAAGGGTTACCTTAAATTCTGAGAAAAAGGAACGATGAAATGTTAACAGGAATTTTTATTTTTTTAGTTATAGCTATTGTTTCAGGATATTTGGGATATAAAGGAACAGATCCAACAGCAATACGTCATGCAAAAATGGTTTTTTATATCTCTTCGATTGTTTTTTTGATATTACTTATGGTCTATTTCTTTTCTCCGTCACCACCACCGCCAGCAGTGCCTAAAAATCCACTCGTATAAACTTAAGGATTGGAAGTGAGCTGGGAAGTTAAATAACTCACGTTAATTTAAGTGGATATTGAGTTGAGGTGTGTTCCTAAAATTTTCTGGAATTCGGCAACGGTCACTCTTAAAAGAGGAGTTGGGTTTGGATGAAAAATCAGCTCCTGAAAAATATGCTGAAATAATACTTAGTTCTAGTGTTTGATTGATCAGAAATTAGGAGTAATATTTAATTTAATTGCTGGAATTTATAGTTCAAAGAGATTATGGAAGATAATAGCTGATTGATTAAGAAAAATAATATGCCTAATCCTAATGAAATAAATAGACTGTTCTTGGTCAAGATTAGAATAAAAAAGACGAGTAGGGCTCGTAAACACTGTACGATAATGATCTGTTTACCATTAGCTATCGCTCCAAGTTCGTAAAGGGTAGATAAGATTAATAATCCAATTAACCATGAGATGGTTGAATGTGGATTAAAAATAAAAGATAAATATCCATATAAAATAATCGCAAATGCAATGTTTAAAAGCATGTATAATCGAGGAGATTGGTTACTTTTTTGAACGATTATTTTTTTTGAAACGGTGGATTGTTGATGTTTTAAGCGATTAAGAATCCACTCCGGGGGCATAAAAAAGGCGCGAGTGATATCCAGTTTATTTTTTAAGCCCCTACCGTAATATAAAACATCGTTGATGACTTTGACATTGGCATAAAAAGGATTCCATGAATCTAAAGGCTCAGTAACACCATATTCAGCAGGAGTATTTTCAGGTTCGAAGGTTCCAAACATCTTATCCCAAATAATCAAACTTCCCGCATAATTTTTATCTATATATTGTGGGTTTATACCATGATGTACTCGATGGTGAGAAGGGGTATTAAATATTGTTTCAAACCATCCCATTTTTTTTATGGATTGAGTATGAATCCAAAATTGATAAATAGTATTTAAGGAAGCTACGGTAACAAACATCGAGGTGGGAAAACCAATTAAGGCCAAAGGTAGATAAAAAACCCAAGAGGTCAATGTCTGGAAATAACCCTGACGTAATGCAACTGTTAAATTGTAATATTCACTTTGGTGATGGACTGAATGACCTATCCAAAAAAAAGTACAACGATGGCTTGTGCGATGAAACCAATAATAACAGAAATCAACACCAAGCCAGAGTATAAACCAAGCGATAATGGAGTCGGAACTAATATGGAAATAGGCATGGTGTTCGTATAAATAATAGTAACTAAAAATAATTAACCCTCTGACTGGTAATGATGCAATCTCTTCCAAAATACCGCTGCTTAGGTTATTTATAGAATCATTGAATTGAAAGGCGTTTGTTTTTTTGTAATAAGCAAAGAACAATTCAACACCAATTAAAATTAAGAAAATAGGTGCAGCAAAAACTGTTAAATTAATATCCATATTAATCCTCTAAAAGTTTGTTTTTTAGGCTTCATGGATCATGCCATTATCGGTTTTTTATAAGCGCTTAAAAAAATCTCATATTCAGCTTTATAGCCCATACAAATTGGTAAATGTGCAACAGAACTAATATTATATTTAATAGGTGGTTCTGGAGGCAAAGCATCTAATGAATGATTATTGATAAAACAGAAATCAATTCCGAAATTTTTTGCTCCATAGCCATCACTTATAATTGAATCACCAACCATTAACATGGAATGCTTTTCAATGGAATGCTGTCGCTTTTTAATAATTTCTGCTACGGCAATTTCAAAAATTTTTATATTAGGCTTAGCAACACCCATTTCGCTAGAAATAATATAACAATCAAACCAATTATATAATTCAAGTTGTTGTTGCTTTGGTGCTTGTGTTTCGGTAAAGCCATTTGTAATAATCCCTAAAAAATGCCCTTTTTGATGCAAAAACTCAATAGCTTCTTTAACATGTGGAAGCCAATATACATGGGCGCAAAGATTTCTTTCGTATTCACTTGCTATTTTTTCGATAGGCGTGGCGCATGAGAGTTTTTGGTTCAAGTGTGCAAAACGCAACAATCGGACTTCGCTAGAGCTCAGCGAGCTACCAACTTGTTTCCACAGTTGAGTATTGATTTCCTTATATAAATGTTCAAAAATGGCGTATTCCATAGTTGCATAAAATTGCTTGTAAATACTCATTAATCCCATTCGTTCAGAATGAGCAAAATCAATTAAAGTATCGTCTAAATCAAACAGAATAATTTGATAAGGCATTAATGAATTCTCTCAGTTATCTTACATCCAAAAATGTAAGTACCAACTCACTATATTTTGTCCCCAAAATAAACATATTAGCCCACTGATACATAAAAAAGGACCAAAAGGGATGGGTGTTTCCTTGGTTTTATCTTTTAAATACAAATACAACAGGCCAATAATTGTACCACTAATTGAGGAAAGAAGTAGGATTAAAGGTAAAAATATCCATCCAAACCAAGCACCAAACGCAGCAAGTAATTTAAAATCGCCATTTCCCATGCCTATTTTACCAGTGAATAAATAAAATAGTTTTATAAACAGCCACATTCCAATATAGGCAATTGCTGCACTCAGTACTGCTTGAGGCAGAGGAGTAAATAAATGTTCAGTATTGGCAATTAGTCCTAACCACAATAAACTTAATGTAAGACAATCGGGTAATATTTGATGATCTAAGTCGATAAAAATTAAACAAATTAAAATCCAAATGGCTATTAATGCAAAAAGTAATTGTAATGTAAAACCGAAATGCCAACTTGCATATATGGAGAGAAGCATAGTAAATAATTCAATTAAAGGGTAACGCATTGGAATACTGCTTTTGCATTGATAGCAACGCCCACGTAAAAAAATATAACTTAAAATGGGGATATTTTGCCATGCTTTAATCATTGTCTTACATGAAGGACAAAATGATCTAGGGAGAAATAAATTAATCTTCTCTTGGTGGTCTTCCTCAACACCCATTAATTCATTATATTGTTGCATCCATTCTCTCTCGAGCATTATAGGCAAGCGGTAGATAATCACGTTAAGCAAGCTTCCTACAGCAAGTGACAGTAAGGCGATTAAAAGATACATCAACCATGTATGAGTGATTAAATCATATACCATTGAATAGTCCTATCTAAATTAAGCCTGTGTTCCGCGAAAAGATGTTCACCAAGAGGCAAGAATAACCCCTCTGAACTGATACGTGCAGAGATCGCCAGAAAAGTGACACTGAAATCCCATAGTTTTATTTCTCAGCAGCCTCGTTATTATATTACTGAGAAGTTTTTATATTGCAGCCCCTAATTTGAAAATTGGCAAATACATTGCAACTACAAGCCCTCCCACTAAGACGCCCAAAATAGTCATAATTATAGGTTCTAGTAAACTACTGAGAGAGTCTACAGCATTATCAACATCTTCTTCATAAAAATCAGCAACCTTGCTAAGCATTCTTTCCAATGTACCTGATTCTTCACCGATAGCAACCATCTGAATGACCATATTTGGAAATAATTGAGTGTTTGCCATCGCTTTATTTATTTGTTGTCCAGTTGAGACTTCTTCCCTGATTTTATCGGTTGCTTTAGCAAAAATAATATTTCCTGTTGCACCTGCAACTGATTTAAGTGCTTCAACTAGCGGCAATCCTGCAGCGAAAGTAATTGACAATGTTCTTGCAAAGCGAGCAATTGCAGCTTTTTCGATAATGGGTCCGATTACAGGTATTTTTAATAGAGTCCTATCTACATTTTGAGCAAATTGTGGCGAGTGTTTTACTGCATAAATAAAAGCATAAACACTACCAGTTAATGATCCAAAAATGAGATACCAATAGGATTGGAAAAAATTAGAGAGATTTACTACAGTTTTCGTCATCATAGGTAAATCTGCACCAAAACCTTTAAATAAGGATTCAAATTGAGGTACAACAAAAATCAGTAAGCCAGAAGTAACGATAAGCGCTACAATGATCACTGCGATTGGATAGGTTAATGCTTTTTTGATTTTCTTTTTTATGGTTTCTATTTTTTCTTTATAAATGGCTATTTTATTCAACATAATATCGAGGGAACCTGATTTTTCCCCTGCATCGACTAAATTGCAAAATAAATCATTAAAATGAGCCGGATGTTTTTTTAAGGCTTCAGAAAGTGTTAATCCAGTTTCTACATCGTGTTTCATGTTTTCAATTAACTCTTTGAGGCGTTTGTTGGTTTGTCCTTTTGCTACAATATCAAAAGTTTGAACTAAAGGTATGCCTGATTCAATCATTGTAGCTAATTGACGACTGAGCACAGTGATGTCTGCGGATTTGATTTTTTTGCTTTTTTGCTTAAGGAAGGGCGTTCGTTTTTTGACAATTTTACTAATAATAATCCCTTGCCTATGTAGTTCTACTTTAGCTAAAGCAAGACTTCTAGCTTCAATATCCCCATTGACTTTTTGAGAGGCTTTATTAATTCCTATATAATGAAAAGTTAACGTAGTATTTGCATTTTTTTTCATTTTTTTTATATAGTTAATCAACGGTTACCCGATTGACCTCCTCTATAGTTGTAATACCTTGTTTGATCTTCTCAAGTCCAGATTGATAGATGGTTAGCATACCTTCTTCTTGCGCTGCTCTTAGAATATCGAGAGAATTTCCCTCTGACATGATCAACTGACCTATGGTTTTAGTCATAGGTAATACTTCAAATAAACCAATTCTTCCTCGGTATCCACTAGTACATTTATTACAACCTACTGCTTTGAATAACTTTATCTCTTGCACATCCGTTTCTGTAAAGCCTAACTCGAGTAATCCAGGTATAGTGAAGTCATCTCTTA
Organism: Legionella gratiana; assembly: GCF_001467695.1. GTDB lineage: Bacteria > Pseudomonadota > Gammaproteobacteria > Legionellales > Legionellaceae > Legionella > Legionella gratiana. The sequence continues at coordinate 591,333 of NZ_LNYE01000022.1, read as the reverse complement.
AAGTTTTACAATGCTCACATAATTTTCGAGCCAGGCGTTGCGCAATAATAAGTGTCACTGAACTGGCTATATTAAATGTTGGAATTCCCATATTCACTAAACGATTCAATGTTTCAGCAGCACTGTTCGTATGTAAGGTCGAAAGAACTAAATGTCCAGTTTGTGACGCTTTAACTGCTATTTCTGCTGTTTCCAAATCACGTATCTCTCCAACCATGATAATGTCAGGGTCTTGACGTAAAAACGAACGTAGAGTGTTAGAAAATGTTAATCCTGCTTTAGGATTAATATTAACTTGATTAATACCAGGCATTTTAATTTCTACAGGATCTTCAGTAGTGGAGATATTCACTTCCTTAGTATTAAGTAGGTTTAATGCAGAATACAGCGTAATGGTTTTGCCACTCCCTGTAGGTCCAGTAACCAAGATCATGCCCTGAGGACGTTGAATTGAATGGATAAAATGATCTTTTTGAAGAGCGTTAAATCCTAAAGCTTCTATACCTAATTTGACGGATCCGGGATCAAGAATACGTGTTACAACTTTTTCACCAGCAATTGTAGGGCAGGTGCTGACACGAAAATCAATGGTTCTTGTTTTAGATATTTTCATTTTAAAACCACCGTCTTGTGGAATTCTTCTTTCTGAAATGTCCAAACAAGACATAATTTTGATGCGAGCAGTAATTCGAGCTGCTAATCGTGCTGGTGGAGTTGCTATTTCATGTAAAATTCCATCTTGTCGGTATCGTATACGGTATTCTTTATCATAGGGTTCAAAATGAATATCGGAAGCCCCTTGTTTAATAGCGTCAAGAAGAATCTTATTGACAAATTTAACAATAGGAGCGTCATCTGTTATCGATACGACTGTATTGATATCATGTTCCTCTTCCTCATTAATAATGAGTCCCTCGATATCATTGGTATCGCCAACAAACTCAGATAAACATTCGTTTTCTTTAGTGGTAAGCAAATGATCAATTAAAGCATTGAGCTTATCTGCTTCCACAACGATTGCATATGTATTAAGTCCAGTTTGAAATTGTATCTCTTTTAGTGACGTTTGTTTGCTTGGATCATCGGTAGCTAAGTATAAATGATTTCCTCGACAAAATAAGGGAAGCATTGAGTGCTGACGAATTAAGTTCTCATTGACTAAGCTTATAGGAAGAGTTTCTACATCAATACAATCGAGATCCAGCATAGGAACGCCAAAATTTTGTGATGCAGTGATTGCAATTTGAGTAGCAGATAATATATTGTTTTTAACTAGATATTGAACTAAAGAAATTTTTTCAGCATCGGCTAACTTATAAAGCTCTATGGCCTTAGACTTTTCTAAAAGCTTCTCAAGGACAAACAGCTGTCCTATACCATATAATTTAAATTCATCGCTTCCTAACATAAATTCCAATTAGCTTTATAATAATATTAAATATAGTCAATGCAATTAATAAAAGCACGAGCTTCATCGAGATTAGATGATTTACATTTTTCTGAGAGAAAAGAGTGCGAAGAAATGTGTTTCGTTCAATAAATAAAATTGATTGTATGCACCTGAAACTCGTTGTATTGTAGTTTAATTCAGGATTAACTATTTTAAAAGGCATTATTTTGTTGATTGATCGTCAAATAAAACAATATCGCGCCCTGAATAGATGGTTTTATTCTCCTTTGGGGAATTTTACTGCCCATGAGCTTTTAGTTAATCTGGATTCTGAAAAGGAGTATTCATACGGTGAGATATTATTACAATTAGGAAATTGTGGTGATAATCCCTGGTTAAAAAAATTTAATTACACTCACAAATGGATAGCTTCTCCATTTTATTTGCCTAACAAAAAAAGCCAAATAGAATGTGCTCTAAATCAACTGCCTTTGGATCGTAGTAGTATAGATTGCATTATTGCTCCACTTACATTAGAGCCTTTCGGAAGTAGTTTTAGCCTCATCGATGAAATTGATCGTGTACTTAGTCCTATGGGTTTTCTTGTTTTAGTAGGTATTAATCCTTGGAGCTTATGGGGCGGAGCAATGAAAATGGGATTACTTCATTGTTATAGTGATCCTAAAGTTAAAATGCGTACTCCCTTTAATCTTAATAGAATTTTTCTGCAAAGAGGGTACAGACAACACTCTCTAAGTAATTTTTGCTATATTCCTCCAGTAAGTAAGCTTGCTCTTATTAAAAAACTTACTTTTTTAGATGAAATAGGTAAAATGCTTTGGCCGTTTCCATCAGGATTTTATTGTTATATTGCGCAAAAATATCAACTTATCGAACCTTCTTTACATATAAAATCAATAAATAAGCCAATAAAAGACTACGAAGCTCCATTACAACCCATATAACTTGTAATCGATTTAACTGCTTATTGAGGTTTTTATGTAATGAAAAGCGAGTTACTATACATATTACAAAGAAAGTAGTTTTGTCCTGAACTAAATTACCGTGAGTTTCGGATAAGGGTTATATAAAATCTAGTCGATATCTAGGTCCGTTCGGGCTGAGGAGATGCTTAAGCATCGGCTCAAAACATTAAATCCCTTACAAGGCTTCGAGACGCATAAATACCTTCTCAGCCCAGAAGTTCGTGATAATGAGCCGAACTCTTTATCCGAAACTCACATTAATTTAATTTGAACAGAGCACCTGTGTTTTTGTATACTTCGCATTCTCATAAGCTAGGGTTAATTTTATGAATAAGAAAACAATATTCAGAATCACTTTTGCTAATCAAGAAGCAATTTATGAAATTTATGCTCGATCTGTAAAAGAAAGTGATATGTTTGGGTTTCTCGAAGTGGAAGAACTAGTATTCGGTGAGCAAACTTCATTGGTTGTTGATCCCTCTGAAGAGCGATTAAAAATTGAATTTAATGGTGTAAAACGAACATTTATTCCCATGCATTCAATTTACCGTATCGATGAAGTGACAAAACAAGGAACCGCCAAAGTCAAAGATAATCCAGGCTATGGCAACAAAGTTAGCCCTTTTCCAGGAACAGGGAAAATAAAAGATTAAATATTTAGCTAAAACCAATTTTGCCTAGAGGATTTACAATGACTATTCCAGATAAAATAAAAGATGTTTATGAGCGATCAACTTGTTTGTATACTACAAATGAAGTTGAGGCGGCGCTTGATCGAATGGCGATTAATATTCACAAAGAATTGCAAGCTGAAAATCCAGTACTTGTTTGTGTTATGGTAGGAGGTTTAGTTCTTTTAGGTAATTTATTGCCACGTTTAGATTTTCCTTTAGAAGTAGATTATGTACATGCGACTCGTTATAGAGGGGGGCTAATTGGTAATGAAATTGTTTGGAAAGTGAAGCCATCAGAGAATTTGAAAGGACGCACAGTGCTTGTTGTTGATGATATCCTTGATGGTGGAGTTACTTTGGCAACGATTATTTCTGAAATAAAAGCTTTAGGTGCAGCAAAAGTATACAGCGCTGTTTTAGTGGATAAATATCGTAAGCGTGTAGCAAATGGGTTGCCAAAGGCAGATTTTGTTGGTTTAGAAGTTGAAGATCATTATATATTTGGTTATGGGATGGATTACAATGAATATCTTCGCAATGCACCAGGTATTTTCGTAGTGCACGCTGATCATGAGTAGCATGCAATTCTCTTACAAGCTCCTAATTCCATTCCTAGAGGTAAGTTCTTTTAAGATGAGTCTAAGAAGTACAAGTATGTATAGAAACTTGTATTTTAAAGTGAGACGGTTACTAAAAGGAATGGCATTATTTAAAAATACACTAAAATGTGTCAAATACCACCCTTGTAGTGTACTTGAACTACCTGATAGGATGTTTTAATGATACGAATAGCTACTTTCTTCTTCCTCGATATGCAAGTCAACTAAAGAAGAGGGGCTAAAAAAAAATTGCTTCAGGGGAAGTGGGGGATCAAGTTTACCTTTCTTGTCTAACCCCTTTTTTGCCATGTTTCTCACATCAGCAGTTACAGAATGAGCACTCAGGAATTCTAATTGACTGAACATTAATTTTTGTCGTTTTTCATCATACTTATCCCAACTATTAAATTTCTCTGTCAGATTAGCAGCTAATGTGGGATTTATTTTTTCTAAATTCAAAATAGCATCGATGATTAATTGGTACCCTTTACCTGACGAAGCATGAAAACCATAAGGATTTTTAATAAACGTACCTAATAAGGCATTAACTTTATTAGGATTGGATAAGTCAAAAGCAGGATGTAACATCAATTGAACAACATGCTCTACTACATTTTTTGTATGTGCTGCTGCTTGAACATTAAACCAATAGTTAACCGCACTTACATCATTTTGCCAATAGTGATAATAGCTTCCAAGCAGCGCGTCTGATTGACTGCTGTTATGCTGAAGCAATAAATTTAATGCAGACATACAGTCGGTCATATTTTTACCTAATGAACTATTATATTGCTCAATTAATTCTTGCTCCGTTTTTTCTGGTTGTACAGAAAGCAGGTAATCATGACAAACATGCTTTAAATGGCGTAAGCCTGCAGAGTAAATATCGAATGACTTAAAAGGGGAGTTTTTGGGTATAGGCAACTTGTCCAGATTTTTTTGCACGCACAATAAATCTTCTTTTAATTCTGTTGCAAGTTGGGTTTGTATTAATTGACGTGCTTGCGTGATTTTTTCGAAATCCTGATTTTGCAATTCAGCAAATAAAAGTTCTTCTGATGGTATGGCTATGAGTTCAGCAAGTAACCAATAATTTAAAGAGTTATTGAGCTCACTGAGCAAGTTTCTATATACGTTAAAAAATTGAGGATCAAATACAATTGAATTACCCAAACAAAAATCACTCACCATTCGTATGATTAATTTTTTTGCTGCTTCACAGCGATTATAGATATTTGTATCTTGTTGCATTAGTAACAATAATTGCTCATTACTGTAGATAAATTCAAGAGAAACAGGGGCTGAAAAACTGCGCAATAAAGATGGAACAGGGTGAGAATCAATATTTTCAAAATGAAACTCTATTTCGGGTTTATCCACCATAATTAGCGTATTGCTTAGCACTTCTTCGCCCTTGTTGTTGAGTAAACCTACAACAATAGGTATCGGTCTTTCTTTACTTTCTTTAGTTTTAAATTTTAAAGTATATTGTTTTGTTTCCGCATTATATTCGTCAGTAACCGCTACTTGTGGAATACCTGACTCAGTAAACCATTTTAAAAAGGGATGAGTGTCTTTTCCAGTGAATATCCTTAATGAATCGAATACATTTTCTAAGGTAACTGCACCGCCATCATTCTCTTTTAAAAATTGGGTCATGCCGGCATAAAAATCTTTTTCTCCTAAAAAAAGCATTATCATGCGAAAAATATCAGCACTTTTTTCATAAGCAGCGGGTGTATAGAGGCTTCTCACATTTGTATAGATGTCTTGACGGGGGGCGCGTTCGTCAAGATTTTTGCCGTCTAAGATACGAATTAAATCAGTACCAAACAAATGCTCCCGAAACATAGCTGCTCTAAATGTAGTTAGCCCTTCCTTAAAAGGTAAATTAAACCAGTCACGAATTGTAACGCGATCTCCAGACCAATAATGAAAATATTCATGGGCCACAACCTCTAATACGCGCAAAATATCATTATCAGTACGTGTTTCTGGAGTTGCAAATAAATTTGCGGTATTAAACAGATTTAATCCAGTAGGCTCAGACGCTCCGGAAGCATATTTATCAACACCAGCAACCATATGTTGCGGTAAATCACATTCTAAATTAAAAAAGCGTTCTTCCCAGCGCATGGCTTCTGCTAATGTCTCTTTAGCAAAGTCACACTTTGCAGTGGCTTCAGGGGGCACGTAAAATTCAATAGGGAGCTCGCGATTAGAACGAGTTTTAAAATAAGTTACCGATTTTTGCAGTTTGCCAGCAACTAAAGCGAAAAGATAACTGGGTTTAGGAACCTTATCTATCCAAGTTACTGAATGAAGCTCATTATTTAAGTCTTTTTGCTCGATTAATGTTCCATTCGAGAGTAATATTGGATAATCTGCCTTTCTAGCGATAATGGTTGTTTTATATGTGGCTAAGTTATCGGGGCGATCGTGGCAATATAAAACGCGTCTTAGGCCTTCAGTTTCAGCTTTAACAAGAATAGTTCCTTCTGTTTCATACAATCCGAACAAATCAGTGTTTTCACCCAAACGAGTGGTTGTTTCAAGTCTAAATGCTTTGCCTTGAGGAACATTTTTGATAATTAAAGAGTCCTTGGTGAGTTCATATTCTCCAGAAGTGAGTGTTTTTCCGTTAAGAGAAATGGATTCTAAATTCATGTTCTCACCATCTAATTCTAAATCAACGGAGTAAGATGGTGATTTTGGATTCGGTTCGATAGTTAAACAAGCTTTTGATTGCACCGGTTTTTTAGAAAGATCAATTTCTAAATCAACATGTTTTACTAAATAATCAAGAACCTGATAGTCACTTAACTTAAATACTCCGGAATGGTTTTTCATGAAAATTCCCTAATTCATGTTAGTTTCAGGAGCAACAATATAAGATCATCATGGTTATTTCAACTGTAATAATCTTAGGATTTCATGATTTCAAGAGCAAATATGCATTCTTGCTCCTATGCATGCTCAATTTGTTAAGTTCTATTTTTATTCAAATCCTATTCCAAAATGCTTGTTGTAAGTGCATTTAGTTGTTTTGCATCAGGATTATGGATACTCACTGCTGCTACGGCAGGTAAGTTTAAGAAATGTTCCGCTTCTTCCCATTCAATTTCGGCAGGGAATAATCTTAAGTTAGGAAGACATTTATTTAATAGTGTGCAAAAAGTCAGATCAGCTGGAAATGGGCGAACATGCATGTAGCCAAGGCTCATAGCCGCCATTGCTTCGGAAATTGTTGCCACGCCGGGCAAGTAATTCATTGAATAGACATTTGCCGTTTGTGCTATTGCTGGTAAATAGCCAGGACTGGTAGCAAAGTGTACACCTGCTTGATAACAGTTTTCCAGTTGTTGTGTATCAATAATAGTACCAGCGCCAATTCTAATTGATGGAACATGTTTGATTGCTTGTTCCAATAATTTTTGATCTGTTGAGTTAATTTCTACTAAACTAAACCCCGTTTCTCGAATTTGTTCTAAGCGTTCAAATAAAAAATTGTCTACATCTAGTGATATGATTACAGATTGATTGCCCAGTAATTTATCTAATATCATGGTGAGTTCCGCCGATAATAATATTTTTTAGTAAACAATAGTTCATATTTGGTTTAGACACAAAGCTCAATGTTAGAAGAGTTAGCTTATAATGGCAAGTATATTAGCTGTTCTTAGCCAAATAAATTGTATTATTTATTCATCAGTTTTGTGATCCCGCTTTGTATGTTAGGGATCACGGGGATAATTTTGAAGAATAACTATTATAATTTACTGCTCATCGGAGAGGGTTGCTGTTGTGGTTCTTTTTCCAATTGTAATGGACTTTTTTCTATTGATGTGTCCGGATCATATGGGTCTTGTGAGTATCTAGCCATATTTTTCAATATATTTTGCATTGTTGCATCAGGAACAGGAGCCGCACTTAAAGTGTTTGTGAGCCAGGTTTTAAATTTTTCTGGATGTTTCAAAATATCCTCTAAGCGATCTTTTTGTTTCGCATATTTAGGATTTTCTTCCACCTCTTTTTTACCCTCCTTAGTTAAAACCTTATTTGCTTCATTTTTTGCTTTTGGATTGGGAATTTCTTCTACGAATTTAAATAACATGCCCCAGGTCATAGGTTTCGGAGTGTTCTGTACAAAATTGCCAAAAACCTCTTGTACTGAGGGTTTAGGTACAGAGGGTGCTGTTGATGGTGACGAAATTGATAATGTGCTCTTTGGAGTCATGCTGGATTGAGGTACGCCTAAACGAGGATTTTTCTGTAACGCCATCTGTGCATTTGCTCGAGCTGCATGCATTCGGTTGATATGGTTTTGAAGCATTCGGTGTTCTGCTTTATGTTTTGCAAGTTGCATTGCGTTTGAATGCAATTCCTCTTTTTTAATATCTTTAGCGGTATGTTTCACAAGTTGGAGATCTTTTTTGGAATGCTCATAGTTCTTTTGAGCTATCTCTTTTTCTTGATCAGTCATTTTCTCCAATGTCTGACCTTTTTCCAGAAGACAATATTTACCGGTTATTTCATCCTTTTTAATTTCTTGATCATGAGAGAGAACAAAAGCAGCATCTTTGAAGGCGATGGGTTTTCCATCTTTTTCAAAATTTCCATCAGCATCAGCAAATCGTTTCTCACCTTTTAATACAGCGCGTATATTCTCCAGATTTGATATTTTAAAGTCTTTAGTGTTTAGTTTATTTCCAAGTCGGCGCATCTCTTTTTCGTCACCAGTGACACTCATTGTTTTGGCGATCTCGTCCATTTCTTGTTTAAGGTTACCTATTTCCTCATCAATGTCTTTAGTACCGTTTTCAAACTCATGAGCCTCTTCATCAAATTCATTAAAGCTCTTTTCATAAGCGTCATGTTTTTCCTCAAGTAATTCGCGTTCTTTTTCTAGCTTTGCTATGCGTTCACCAAGGGCGCGTTGCTCTTTTGTACACTTATCTATAGAATCATTATAAGCCTTTAATAGGGTATCAGATTCTTTTTTAGGTTGAGGCGAACTCTGTGGAGCGTGGTGTTCATCTTTATTAAGAACATGTTCTTGTTGTTCCGCGATTAATTCCTCTTGTATTTTTTTAGCCTCTTCTTCTTCATCGAGTAACAAATGAAAAAGTAAAGCCTTTATTCGCTCCTCTTCCAAAATCTGTTGTTGAATTTCAAATTGACGCTCTTCTTCTTGAGCTCGTTCAAGAGTTACCTCCTTAGCAATTTCATGAATTACTGTTTCTCCGGCTTCCGTTAATAAAAACTGCCTAAGATCATCAGGACCTTGTAGACCCAGTGACCCAAATCTACTTATATCAAGAGTCGATGAATTAGGATCAACATCACCTTTTGGTGACGAAAACCGAAGTTCACCGGAATCTAGTTTTGATTGTATCGTAGTATCCAATTTTTGAGTTATTGCTTCTAATTCCAATGGTGTAAACTGTTCTAAAGGAGCTTCGGCGGCGATTTCTAAAAGTTCTGTCGTCATAGGTCTCTATCCTAATACATCATATTGATCTAATTATACACAATATTGCTCGATAAAACAGGAGCACTCTATGGGGAGCCATGAATTGGTTCGTATTAAATACTACAGGTAATTGATTCATTTTGGGAAGTAATGTTTTGTTTCTTACTTGATTTTTTTACTGCAAATAGAGATTGCGAGTGAGAGGGAGCATGCGGATTTTCTTCTGCAGATGAAGTCGCTTCATTACTATTATTTAATAGTGCTTGCAATAAGCAGTGGCTGTTTGAATGAGGAATTAATTCATAACGCCTAGGATTACTGGAATAATAGGTTGCATCGTCCAATGTAGCGTGTAATTTAAGATCTTCTTGTGCAAAAGCCCAGTGATATAATTGGCCTCTTTGATTTTCTATGAAGGATAATGCCCTTTGTTTTACTGTACTTGCTTTATTATCTATCCAATTACATGCTGAGGCCAATTTTTTTGCACTTGCTGCAAATAATATACCAAACGAATTATCCCAAGCTTCACCAATTGTAATTAAAACACTACCTAAGGCATAGGTACCTATGCGAGTTAAAGGGTCTAAAAGGGTAAGGAATAATCGAGTGGAGAAAGAAATAAAGTCAAGAATAGGTAAAATGGCTAAGTTTTTAATTAATTGTAACGATGGCAAATAGAGCGCACGGAGTATGTTAATACTGATATTGATAAATAGGTTATTTGAAAAATGTCCAAAGGGCCAGGTAAAGCCATAAAGTGGTGAAAATCTGAAATTAGCAATTAAGTTCTCTGATGGCTCTCTTGTAGAAAAAGAAATCAATAATTCACCTAGTGCACTAATATTACCAAGAATAGCAAGAATCTTTATAAATAAATTAGTAACACCGCGAAATGGCACATGAATCAAAAGGGCGCTTAATTCAAGTAGTGGGATAGTCAATAAGGCTAATCCAAAATCAATACTTGCTGCTACTATTTGTTTGCTTAAGCTCTTAAGCAGAACTCCGTTTTTTTGCCATCCCTTAAGAAAGCCGTCATGAAACCCATAATAATAGCCTTCAAAAAAAGGAGCGATGCATAATTTACCTAAAGTAAGAAAGCCTTTGCACACCCATTTACAGGTACCAAGAAACCAATCATCTCCTGGATGCATAATAGTATCATATAAAGCGGCACCACCTTTTCCACCTAAAGCCGCATAGTTAGTATAAGGAAAATCGCCCATTTCATCGCCTAAGGAAGGTATAAGTTTGGTCAAACTATACCCTAGGCCTAGGGCTAAAGAAGCAATAATCGCCACTTCTCCAGGATTTTCTTTAAGTATATTGATTGCTTCAATAAAAAATTTATCGAGATTGCCTCCGGCTACTGTAGTTTGCCAGTAGATTGCTGATGCGGAAATGGCTTCAGAAATGGTTCCATGGCTCATCCAACGAGCTAATTTTTGGGTGGGTTCAATACCTGCAATTAAACCGTGTAAATGAAGTTTAGTTAAAATTGATTTGAGTAGTTCAGGAGCGAGTACAGCACCGCCACCATAGACATATGCAGCCATTGCTAAAGTGCCGATTAAGGGATTTTGTTCACTGATATCAATAAAAAAGCCAGCAGTGTGACGTACCACCCCTAAAACTCGATGCAAAGGATTATCATAAGGCTGAGGGCTTGGTGGGTGATTGGGGCGAGCAATTATATAAGGACTTTTGCTGATTTGCTCCTGAATAAATTCTTCCAAAGTTTGACCCGTCGTTAAAAGTCCTTTATTTTCAAGGGCTAAAATAAGTGAGTTTCTTGTCTTAATTTGTTGTTTTTGGGATTTGTCTGAATTTTGTTTTACTGTATTTTGAATGTGTGTTTCATGAATATGATTGAAAAAATCATCATGTAAATCATGAACAATAAATTGGTGCATGCTTTTATAGAATTTATGAAAAAATCCTGGGATACGTGAAACAAATGCTTTGAGTTTTAAACTTGCCCGCTCAGGTAAATAAAGATGACTTTTGCTGATTTGGCCCAAAATATATAGATCTTGTCCTTCTGGTAATGGATAGAAAAGCTTATCATGAACAAAATAGCGTAATTGTACTACTTTGTTTTCTAGTCTTATGAGGATAAGCTCTTTGTCCGGAATAATCGCCCAACTACCCTGAGGATATTGGCTGATTGTTTTTTTTGCATTTTTAATGTTTTTTGCAAGAATTGGTTCGCTGGCAATATTTGTGAGCTTGGTGATTAAGCTTTTTAAATCAGGATACCCTTTTTGTGGAAAACCTTGTAATCGATAATAAGGGGTTATTTGAGTTAGAGTAACGCCGTCTAGGCGTTGTTGTACTTCTGTTTTATGTTCTGGTTTTGCATCCATGGCCAAGTAATTGATCCAATCATGACCATCATTCCATAACTTATTGAAAAATAATGAAAGTTGTGCAAATCTGTTCGCGGGAACATCACTCAGATTGGTTGCAGAAGGCAACTTATAGTAGTTACAAATGACCCTTAAAGCATCATCCAAATCGTTGCTATTATGTCCTATGTGGAGTTCACTATCCCAAACAAGGCAAAGTGGTTCTTGGTGCGTTTCAGCGTCTTTTATTATTTTGCTAAAATCCATTTGATCTTGCCGTGACACTGAATAGACGCGGTTAAAAGAATAATGTTGCGCTGTTTTATGAGCCTCATAAAGAACGTTACCGAAAAATCCCTCAGATATTAAGGGAGATGTTGCTAACAAACGATTCTGATCCGAGCACTTTCCTACAATTTCAATTACTTTTCTTCTTAATACTTCAAGACCTTCATGATCTTGGCTGTTTAATCGACGTTCTTTTTTGAGCAATTTTTTTAGTGAATCAATGCATTCGTTAGCAAGTTTCAGTTTTTGTTCTTGTATTGGCGTCAGAGGTTGGTTGTAACTTGCGGAGCGTATACAGTAGCGATGAATTTTACTTAGTACATTTGCTACTAATGAAGAAGGTCGATCACCTGGAAGAAGTTGAATTAAGTCCGGTTGATGTGTGAATAACATGAGTTGTACGGTTTTTTGATCATGGTTGGCGATTAAACGAAGTAGGTCTCCTCCAGGGAGAAGGTATTCCATATTATAATGGCCGTATAATACGGTTCCTGCTTCATAGCTAAAGGGGCTGCCTGTTAGAGTAGGCAACGCTTGATGGCGATGAGGCATAATGGTTAAGGGAACAATAACTTGGGTGTGACCGTTTGTTGTTACAAAATCAGGCATTAGAACTGTCCGTTGTTCACATAGTGCACAGGATACTTGGTTTTCTAGTGAAATATCAAGTAGCAAAACTGTATAAGTGGAAATTTTATAGGGTCACTGGTAAAATGTTTTAAAAATAAACAGGAATCTATTTTAATGACTAATTATTGCGGTTACATTGCTTTGGTTGGTAGGCCTAACGTAGGCAAATCAACGCTTCTTAATTGTATTTTGCAGCAAAAGGTAAGTATTACATCAAGAAAGCCACAAACAACTCGGCACAGTATTTTAGGTATATGTACTGAAGGAGATTATCAGTTTGTTTATGTGGATACGCCCGGTATTCATCAAGGAACTAAAAAAGCAATGAATCGCATGATGAATAAAACAGCAATTAGCGTATTACGTGATGTAGACGTGATTGCATTTTTAGTCGATGGAACACATTGGAAAGAAGAAGATGAATATGTTCTAAGCTTGGTAAAACAAGCTAAAGTACCTTGCCTTTTAGTGGTGAATAAAGTGGATAAAATTGATGATAAATCGCAATTATTGCCTTGGATGGAGCAAATGAGTGCAAAACATGAGTTTGCAGCGATTATTCCTATATCGGCAAAAACAGGAATGCAGGTTGATGAGTTACAGGCAAAGTTACAGACTTATTTACCTGAGGGCCCCCATTTGTTTCCAGATGATCAATTGACCGATCGACCCACAAAATTTTTATGTGCCGAACTTTTACGTGAAAAAATATTCCGCTTCTGTGGGCAAGAGTTGCCTTATTCTGTTACTGTAGATATTGAATCGTTTAAAGATGAAGGCGCTCTTGTACGTATTCATGCATTGATATTGGTTGATAAAGATAATCATAAGCGCATGATTATTGGTGATAAGGGACAAAAATTAAAAGAAATGGCAACAACTGCCAGGATGGATATGGAAAAATTATTAGGTAAAAAGGTTTTTCTCCAATGCTGGTGTAAGGTGAAGTCAGGTTGGTCCGATGATGAACGTATTTTAAAACAACTCGGTTATGACCACTAGGACTGTAGAGGCATGGGTTTTACACAAACAATGGTCTGGGGACACCAGTGCCCGGGTCAGTTTTTTGACGCGTGAGTTTGGACTGATTCAATGCCTTTATAAAGGAGGTCGTACTCCCAAAAAACAGGCCCTTTTGCAAACTTTTACTCCTCTATGGATAAGCATCACTGAGCGTTATGACCGATATTACTTACAAACGGTCGAAAGTATTTCATCAACATTACAACTTACAGGTGATGCTCTTTTTGCCGGTTTATACATTAATGAAATTCTCTATTATGCCCTAAGTCCTAATTATTCTGACTTGATATTATTTGATGCTTATTTATTTACTTTAAATAGCCTTGTTTCGGCAAAAGATAAATTGATTCTAGAGGCTTTATTAAGACGTTTTGAGTGGACATTACTGCGAACTTGTGGTTATTCTTTTTCATTAACTCAGGAAGCAAGAACCGAAAATTGGATTGTTGCTGATTTATATTATCAGTTTGTTGCAGGTGAAGGATTTGTTGCTGATAGCAGAGGCATCCCTGGAGGGCATATCCTTGCATTAGCACAAGATAATTTAAGTGAAGCAGCCTATCTTAAATCAGCAAAAATCATCATGCGTCAGGCTATAGATCATCTTGTAGGAGGACGTGAAATTAAATCACGCACTTTGTATTTTGTGGAAACCAAATAACTCTAATTTAATTATATTGTCTTATTGTTAATCCATTGGCTTATGTTTCATCTTGAGTTTAAGCCCAGATGGACCGTATACTCTTAATTTTGATAGGTAAGGTGTGGAATGAATAAACCGATATTATTGGGTGTTAATATTGATCATATAGCTACTGTACGCCAGGCACGTGGTACTCGTTATCCTGATCCTGTTCAAGCAGCGATCGATGCAGAAGAAGCCGGTGCGGATGGAATTACTTTGCATATGAGAGAAGACTTGCGGCATATACAAGCTCGCGATGTTCGTTTAATTAGACAAGTGTTGCAAACACGGATGAATCTAGAATTAGCAGTTACTGATGCGATGCTTCATTTTGCAGAAGAAATTTCGCCTGAACATACGTGTTTAGTTCCTGAAAAACGCGAAGAGTTAACCACAGAAGGTGGTTTAGATGTGATTACACACCAGAAAATTGTGGAACAGGCAGTGAGACGGTTGCAAATTATGGGTAGTGAAGTTTCTTTATTTATTGATCCTGATTTGGAACAGATTAAGGCTGCTGCTGATATAGGTGCTCCGGTAATTGAATTGCATACCGGTTGTTACGCAGATGCGACTGGGGCTGAGCAGCAACAGTATGAATTAGAACGAATTAGGCGTGCTGCAGAATATGCAGCCAGCTTAAATCTTATTGTCAATGCAGGTCATGGTCTTAACTATCATAATGTACAATCTATTGCCGGTATAAAAGAGCTGCATGAACTTAATATCGGTCATGCTATTATTGCTAGAGCTTTATTTTGTGGAATGAAAGAAGCAGTAAGACACATGCGCCAACTAATGCAAGAAGCGAGACTTTATGTCAACAACTGACGTGATTGTAATTCGGATTACTGGAGATTCAGGCGATGGAGTGCAATTGGTTGGTGAACAACTTACTCTAAGTGCCGCACTTACGGGACGTGATGTACGAACTTTACCTGATTTTCCCGCAGAAATTAGAGCTCCGGCTGGTACAGTAGCTGGAGTTTCTGGTTTTCAATTAGCAATGGCAGAACATGCTATTTTTACAGCAGGCGAATCACTTGATGTACTGGTCGCTTTAAATCCAGCGGCGTTGAAAAATTCTTTGCAACATTTAAATCAAGGCGGTTTACTGATTATCAATGAAGACAGTTATCAGGAAAAAGATTGGCAAAAATCCGGTATTGATAAAAGTTTTCTTGAAAATTCTTCTGAGCACTATCAGATTATTTCATTTCCTTTAATTACACAAACAATACAGGCTGTTTCTTCTCTTGAATTGACGAAGCCTCAAGCCACAAAAACTAAGAATTTTTATGTTTTAGGGTTAGTATTGTGGTTATTTGATTTACCTACGACCGTTTGTGAAGCATTTATTGCTAAAAAATTTAAAACTAACGCAGTTATTGCTCAAGCCAATCAGTTGGCTTTATTGGCCGGGTATAATTATGCCATGACTTTGGAGTTAAGCCGTCGTGATTATATGTTAGGTGAAGCACGTCGCGAATCAGGAGA
This sequence comes from Legionella gratiana, assembly GCF_001467695.1. Classification (GTDB taxonomy): domain Bacteria; phylum Pseudomonadota; class Gammaproteobacteria; order Legionellales; family Legionellaceae; genus Legionella; species Legionella gratiana. The sequence goes on along the minus strand of NZ_LNYE01000022.1, from coordinate 575,737 downwards.
GTATCGACAAATCACGGGTGTTGAAGCAGTAGGGCTAGCCCTTGCCACGCTGGCTACTTCGACGCAAGTACCTATGTTAGTGTCTGGTTATCCAATTACACCTTCTTCAGCAATACTCCATGAATGCGCACGATTGACTGATTTTGGAGTGCAGTTATTGCAAGCAGAGGATGAAATCGCAGCAATTTGTTCTTGTATTGGAGCTGCGTATGGGGGAAGGTTGGCGTTGACTACAACTTCTGGACCAGGACTGGATTTAAAAAGTGAAAGTCTTGGATTAGCTGTAGCAGCTGAATTACCTTTGGTTGTACTTGATGTACAACGTGCTGGTGTCTCTACTGGTTTGCCCACAAAAACGAGTCAAAGTGATTTACGACAAGCTTTATATGGACGTCATGGGGAGGCGCCACTGCTTGTATTGGCAGCTCAATCTGCTGCTGATTGCTTTTCTACTGTTTTGGAAGCATTTTATTTGGCTATTAAATATATGACCCCAGTGATTGTTTTGCTTGATGCTTATTTAGCAAATGCTGCTGAACCTTGGAAAATACCCGAAATCGAATCATTAAGACTTCCTCAAATTGAATTTAATCGGTTTTCAAAACCATTTATTCGTGACGAATTTTTAAGTCGTAGCTGGAATAAACCCGGTACTCCTGGCTACATTCATCAATTAGGTGGATTAGAAAAGCAAGGAGATGAAGGTCGAGTAAGCTATGATGCAGAGAACCATCAGAAAATGGTTCATTTACGTCAGCAAAAAATTAATGGGATTGCTCGTGAGTATAACCCCTTAGTAGTTGAAGGAGATGATAATGCTTCAATCTTATTAATTGGTTGGGGAAGCACTTATGGTAGCTTAAAATCTACGGTTTTACAGTGCTTAGAACAAGGATTGGCAATAGCATTTATTCATTTACGCTACCTCAATCCTTTGCCCAATGATTTAGGCGATTTATTAAGAAATTACAGTAAAATTTTAGTTGCAGAATTAAATTCAGGGCACTTATGCCAAATTCTTCGTGCAACTTATTTGGTTGATGCACAAGTGATTAGCCAAGTGAATGGTCAACCTTTTACTGTCAGTCATTTAGTGAATACTCTAAAAGCGGAAGCACATTATGAATAATAATTTGAAGCGTGAAGATTTTGCCAATGCAACCGAGGTGCGCTGGTGTCCTGGTTGTGGAGATTATGCCATTTTGATGGCATTACAAAAAATGCTTCCTGAGTTAGGTTTATCTCCAGAGCAACATGTCTTTATTTCAGGGATCGGTTGTGCGGGTAGATTACCTTATTACATGAATACCTATGGCTTTCATACCATCCATGGTCGGGCTACAGCAGTAGCAACTGGTTTAAAAGCCATGCGCGATGACTTATGTGTATGGATAATTACTGGAGATGGCGATGCTTTGAGTATCGGGGGTAACCATTTAATTCATATTTTACGTCGTAACGTGAATGTGAATATTCTGTTATTTAATAATCAAGTCTATGGTTTAACTAAAGGCCAATTTTCCCCTACATCACAAAAAGGGCAGGTAACTAAAACTTCTCCTAAAGGGGTGACTAATGATCCAGTGAATCCACTTGCTTTGGCCCTGGCTGCTGGCGCTAGTTTTGTTGCTCGTGCCGTGGATAAAGATCCTCATCAGCTAGGTTCTATATTAAAGAGGGCCTATGAGCATCAAGGATGTTCTTTTGTAGAGATTTATCAGGACTGTAATATTTTTAATCATGGTGCGTTCGATGAGTTTGCAATAAAAAATAATAGAGCTGAAAATACAGTAGTATTGGAAGAAGGACAACCTTTGGTATATGGTTTAGAAAAGGAGAAAGTACTTCATAGACAAGGAGATGAATTTGTCAGTGTTTTACGATCGGATGAGGTGCTTTATCAGCACGACCCAAGTAATTTTATTGCTGCTATGCAATTAGCTTCTTTATCTTTTCCTACATATCCAGTCCCTTTGGGTGTTTATTATCAAAAAAAGCGAGAATTATTTACTTTAGAACAAACGGTAAAAAAGACCGTTCATGATCTACCGGAACTTTTCAAGACTAAGGCTACTTGGAAACAAAGTTGATTGAATAACATAAAGAACTTTTCCCTGCATTTAGTTGCATTCATCCAATGATATCAACTTAATGAGCATTATTCTTGTCTCGCTATAAACTCACCACATTATTGATACAAAACTTTCAAACGACGTATTCGCACTGAGTGAAAACCGAAAACTCATTGATATTGTGGTATATTAAAAAAATCCCGGCGAAAAACAACCGGGATTTAGGTAGAGGAGACTGATAACTAGTCACGGCCAGAAAAGGCAGTTAATATGTTAAGCAAGCTGACGAATAAGTTGTATATTGATACGAAAAGACCTACTGTAGCTGAGATATAATTTGTTTCTCCTCCATGAATAATTTCACTGGTTTGTAGCAAAATTAAGCCAGATGAAATGAGAATAAATGCAGCAGAAATAGCAAGCTGTAATGCTGGAATATGAATGAAAATTCCTGCAATCATTGCTAATAAGGCCACCATTACACCCACAAAAAGAAATCCACCCAGGAAACTAAAGTCTTTTCTGGTCGTTAGTGCATAACCTGATAATGCAAAGAAAATCATACCAGTACCGCCTAAGGCAGTTGCAATTAATTGTGGTCCGTTACTAAAACTACTGATGTAAAAATTAAGCACTGGGCCTAATGTGTAACCTAGAAATCCAGTGAAGGCAAACACACTTACTAAGCCCCAAACACTATTGCGCAGTGCTTGAGTTAAAAACATTAAACCATAAACACCAACTATCATAAGTAGGGGGTTCATTGGTCGAGCGCCGCTTGTAAGAGACAGATAAGCCATAAACGCACTGAAGAAAAATGTTAAGCTCAGCAACAGATAAGTGTTACGCAATACTTTGTTGCTTGCGAGCACAGAGTCATTACGTTGCGTAAGTACAGTGACATTGTTTCGGTTCATTGTTTTCGAGCTCCTTTATATTTATATATTGAGTCTAGCATATTTAAGGTTTAGTTTCCTATATTTCAAGTTTAAAACCTATCATTTTTATTTTGAGCTTCTATAGCACTCTATAGTATTATAAATAAATTTTAGAGTCTCATTAAGTAGGTCATAGAGCTTATTTGATGTCAAAAATTGGGAATTGATTATGACACGGGTGGCATTAGTACAAATGGTTTCTTCAGCAACAGTTGCTGATAACTTGCAACAAATAGAAAAACTGATGTTCCAAGCACGTGAGGCTCAATCTGATCTTGTTCTTTTGCCTGAAAATTTTGCTTTTATGGGACTTTATGAGAGCGATAAATTGCAAATAGGGGAGGTGTATGGTCAAGGTCCAATTCAACAAAAAATTAGCCAATTAGCAAAGCAATTGGGTTTATGGATAGTTGCTGGAACTATTCCTCTTAAAAGCTCAGGCTCTAAGGTTCGTGCCAGTTGTCTTGTTTATGATGAACAAGGTAAATGTGCGGCACGTTATGATAAAATTCATTTATTTGATGTTCATGTATCACCTTATGAATTTTATCAAGAATCCTCATCAATTGAGCGTGGATATGATCCCGTTCTTGTTGATACACCAATTGGGAAAATTGGTTTAACCGTTTGTTATGACTTACGTTTCCCTGAGCTTTATCAGCAATTAATGATGCAAGGAGCGCAGCTGTTTACTATTCCCTCTGCGTTTACAGCAGCAACAGGCCGTGCGCATTGGGAAGTCTTATTAAGGGCAAGAGCCATTGAAAATCTGTGTTATGTTTTGGCAGCAAATCAAGGCGGCCTCCATGAAAATGGGCGAACTACTTATGGCCATAGTATGATTGTTGATTCTTGGGGGAAAGTTCTTGTACAAAAAGAAACAGGAAGTGGTATTGTTACTGCAGATATTGATTTACAAAGTCAGCACGAATTACGTCAAAAGTTCCCTTGTTTAGACCATCATGTATTAAACTTATAGATATAGGGTCTGCTTAACACTGCTTAATTTAATAAATTTTATTATAGGTACTTAAATGACAGAAGCACTAACTACAGCGAAAAAGATTTTACTGGCTCCTGCTGCTTTGGATGAAACAGGAATAGAAAAATTATTTAAAACGATGATGAATCGTCATATTGATGATGCAGATCTTTATTTTCAAAGTTGCAGTTATGAGTCTTGGTATCTCGAAGATTCAGTAGTGAAAAGCGGTAGTTTTTCTTTAGATAAAGGAGTCGGTATTCGTGCAGTTAGTGGTGATAAAACAGGTTTCGCCTATTGTGATGATATTTTATTACCTTCAATGTTGCGAGCAGCTGATGCAGCACGTTCCATTGCACTGACCGGTTCTATGCCAACTCAGTCCATCCAGGTAAGAGGAGCTGCTGTCAGTCGTTATCGAGGTTTAAATCCCATTGAAGGTATGAGTAAGCAAGAAAAAATTGCTTTGTTAGAAGCAATTGATAAAGAGGCACGTAGAATTGATCCCCGAGTAATCCAGGTTAATGCTTCATTAAGTGGTTGTTATGAGGTGGTAATGGTAGCTGGAATGCATGGACAGATGATCGCTGATGTTAGACCTCTAGTGAGTGTTAATGTTAGCGTCATTGTAGAAGATAAAAATGGAAGACGAGAGTCTGCCCGTTCTGGAGGTGGTGGTCGAGTAGCTTATTCTTATTTTCTCGAGAAAGAAAATGCTTTAAGTTACGCTCGCGAAGCGGTACGTGAAGCTTTAATTAATTTGGATGCGCGACCTGCGCCCGCAGGAACCATGCCTGTTGTACTGGGGCCTGGTTGGCCAGGTGTTTTATTACATGAAGCAGTAGGTCATGGATTGGAAGGTGATTTTAATCGCAAGGGATTGTCCGCATTTTCTGGACGTATTGGTGAACAAGTTGCTGCACCAGGAGTTACCGTCGTTGATGATGGTACTCTAAAAGAAAGACGCGGTTCAATCACTATTGATGATGAAGGTACTCCTTCACAATGCACTACCTTAATTGATAATGGTATTTTAGTGAATTATATGCAAGATAAACTTAATGCTAAATTGATGGGTATGCAATCCACAGGTAATTGTCGCCGTGAATCTTATGCTCATGTACCTATGCCCAGAATGACGAATACTTATATGTTAGCTGGGCCACATGATCCCGAAGAAATTATTCGCTCGGTTAAACGTGGCTTATACGCAGTTAATTTTGGTGGTGGACAAGTGGATATTACTTCAGGTCAATTCGTATTCTCAGCAAGTGAAGCTTATCTTATTGAAGATGGGAAGATTACAGCTCCCGTTAAAGGCGCTACCTTGATTGGGAATGGTCCTGATGTCATGAAAAAAATCAGTATGATAGGGAATGACTTAGGATTAGATCGAGGGATTGGTGTTTGTGGAAAAGAAGGACAATCAGTTCCAGTTGGAGTAGGACAGCCTACTTTAAAAATAGACGCTCTGACAGTCGGTGGTACCCATTAAACCCTAAATGAATCACTAAATCTTGATATGCTGATTTGTAATAAGTATTTAATGGGGGCTGCTTATTAGAATATCCTCACTCAGACGAGTGAGGATATTTGAAATTAATTTCAGTTACGATACAAGTAAAACCATTTTTAGCCACTAGTATATACGGTACCAAGAGGACCAGCAGTTTCACCGCCATTTGAGCCGAACATGGTTGTTCCGGTGATTCCCAAAATAGAAGGTAGGAATAATAAACCAGCAGCAATAAAAACCAAGGCAATGGGTGTTCCTATTGGAATTTGGGTAGGGTTATCTTTGTGCTGTTTAAATTTCATAATCGCACCAATAGAAAATGCCAAACCCGCTAAATAAGAACCAGCGGTTATGAGCTTAGTCAGGTTTGTAAATGATGATGTAATTTCTGATGCCATGCCACCAACACTCATACCATCTGCAGCTGCATTTTGACTGGCTAAAGCTAATACCCCCAAACAAATAATACTGGAGGACCAATGTTTGTAACTTGATTTACTAATGACTTTATTTTTCACTTATTTCTCCTCAATCTGAGATGTTTGTTACAAAATCTAATCTTCAGATAGTCCAATTATAATCATATTAATCAAAAAACATCCAAATGGTTATTTTTATATATCATATGAAGAAGATAAATAACATGCTTTTTTCAATGAGTTAGAACGTGTCTCGTAACTTTTTATTCAGTCTAGGATTGATGAGTTGTTATAATGAGTTTCAAAAAAATGGTTACGCTTTAGGAACAAGTCGCGGCACATGAGATGAATTGTCAATATGCCTTAAGTTCCCATTAATTTATTAAGTAAAGAACCAATTTCATAAAGACGCTCTTCTGGGGAGGTGCTATCTACTGCAAAACGTAAACATTGAGGTCCATCCATTTTATATCTTTTGGCATGCACTTGAATCAAACTGATTAAAACACCGGTGTCTATAGAGGGCGCTTCCCCAAATTCTATTTTGCCTTGCTGGGTTCCAGCACTGATTTTTTGGATCCCCATTTTTTCTGCTTTTAATTTCAATTCAGTAATTAACAATAAATGCTTCACTTGTGGTGGTAATAAACCAAATCGGTCAATAAGCTCAATTTGTAAATCATGTAATTGTTGATTATCTTTTGCATTAGCAATTCGTTTATACATAATAAGTCGATTATGGACATCAGAAATGTATTCTTCAGGAATGATTGCACTAATCCGTAAATCGATCTCTGCTCCTTGATGCATCGGTGCAGATAATTCAGGTATCTTCCCTGCTTTTAAAGCATTTACGGCTCTATCAAGCATTTCCATAAATAAATTAAATCCTATGGCATGCATATTACCGCTTTGCTCTTCACCTAAAAGTTCTCCTGCGCCACGAATTTCCAAGTCATGCGTCGCTAAGGTAAATCCTGCTCCTAGATCTTCTAAAGAGACAATTGCTTCAAGACGTTTAACGGCATCAGAAGTCAATGACTTTTCATTTGGGGTAAGCAAATAGGCATATGCTTGGTGATGAGAGCGTCCTACACGTCCACGTAACTGATGGAGTTGTGCTAAGCCAAATTTATCAGCTCGATCAATAATAATTGTATTTGCTGTAGGGATATCGATACCCGTTTCAATAATCGTTGTACATACCAAAACATTAAAACGATGATGATAAAAATCAGACATTACTCGTTCTAACTCACGCTCACGCATTTGCCCATGAGCACTACGAATTTTGGCCTCAGGCACTAAGGTTTGCAAGTCTTCACAGATGCGCTCAATGGTTTCCACATTATTATGTAAGAAAAATACTTGGCCACCCCTTAAGATTTCTCTTAAAATGGCTTCACGAACAATAGGATCCTTTTTTTCTTGCCAAAATGTTTTAATCGCTAAGCGCTTCGCTGGCGGTGTCGTCATTAATGAAATATCGCGAATTCCTGCCATAGCCATATTTAATGTTCTGGGAATAGGAGTAGCGGTCATTGATAAAATATCAACATGAGTTCGTAGCGCTTTAATATGTTCTTTTTGTTTCACTCCAAAACGATGTTCTTCATCAATAATGAGAAGTCCTAGATTTTTAAAAGCGATACTGCTTTGAAATAGTTTGTGTGTTCCTATAACGATATCCACTGTTCCTGATTTTAATCCAGCAAGTACCGCTTCACTTTCTTTGTTGGAACGAAAACGAGAAAGTAGCTCAATATTAATAGGGAAATCAGCAAAGCGATCTCTAAACGATTCAAAATGTTGTCCAGCCAGAAGTGTAGTTGGTACTAAGATACAGACTTGTTTATTGCTTTGTACGGCGACAAAAGCCGCACGCATGGCTACTTCAGTTTTACCAAAACCCACATCGCCACAAATTAAGCGATCCATAGGTCTCGAAGATTCCATATCTTTGATGATTTGTTCAATTGCTTGTAATTGATCAGGCGTTTCTGTAAAGGGGAAATCACTTGCAAATTTAGCATAGTCACTGTGATCAACTTGATATTGGTATCCAGGTTGTGCTTCTCTTTTGGCGTAAAGGTCAAGGAGCTCAATCGCAACATCATGGATTTTCTCGGCAGCTTTTTTCTTTTCTTTTTGCCATTGGTCAGTTCCTAGTTTATGTAATGGTGCATGCTCGCTATCTACACCAGTGTAACGGCTAATGAGATGAAGTGAGGTAACCGGAACATAAATTTTATCTTCACCTGCATAGGCAAGAACTAAAAACTCTCCAGAAATCCCGCTGGATTCTATATGCTGTAACCCCTGATAACGTCCTACACCAAACTGTAAATGTACTACAGGAGCACCGATACGTAATTCAGCCATATCCCGAATAATTAAGTCTGGATCTACCAATTTTTGAGAACTACGTCTTTGTGGCGTACTCTGTTCTCCAAATATTTGTGACTCCACAATAATCACAATATTATTCTGTTTTAATTCACAGCCGTAAATGAGCGCTCCAGTGCTAATATTGAGCTTAGCTGTATCATGAATAAAATCATCCCATGAGGATTGTACCTTAGCGGAGAGTCCACTGGGTTTTAGCAGATCAAGCAATACTTCACGTCGTCCAGCACTTTCAACCACAATTAAATAGCGCCTAGAAGAGTCAGAGCAATACTCACGGAGTTTACTTAAAGGTTCTTGGGTTTTCCTATCGATGGGTAATTGTGGACCAGGAGTGATCTCAAAATTCACTGCACCTTTTTTATCTGAGACATGATGAAATAAGCGTAATTGTTCGTAAGTATTTGCTAGGGTTAAGAGTTCATTTGGATTTATAAAACAGGCTGATGGAGATAAAATAGGCCTACTAATATCGTATCGTCTTTGTTCGAAACGTTCATTTAACTCTTGCCAGAATTGCTCCGCATTATCTTGAATGTTTTCGATGAAGCATACTTTCGCCGTGCTTGGAAGATAGTCAAAAAAGGTGACTGTTTTTTCAAAGAATAGGGGGAGATAATATTCGATTCCAGATGGAAATTGTCCTTCACTGATTGCTTCATAAATCGGGCATTGGCTTGGATTTCCAGGAAATAACTCTCTAAATGCACGTCGAAACATCAGTTGGCTTTGTTCATTTAAAGGAAATTCTCTGGCTGGTAATACATTGATTTTTTTGATTTTTTCTATAGTGCGTTGAGTTTCGGTATCGAATTCTCGTAAACTTTCAATTTCATCATCAAAGAGTTCGATACGAAACGGTAAACCAGAACCCATGGGATATACATCGATGATTGAACCCCGTAAAGCATACTCACCATGTTCGAGTACCTTATTGACACAATGATATCCAGATTGTTGGAGCTGATTTCGAAAAGCATTTAAGTCTAATTTTTGTCCTTCTTTAAGCAATAATGCATATTGATTTAAAAATTCAGGGGGACATAGCCTATGCATCAAGGTACTTGCTGAGGTGATAATAATCGCGTCACTGACTTGTTGAATCCGGCTTAAAGCATACAGTCGTTCAGAGATAATATCTTGATGCGGGGAAAATTGGTCATAAGGTAATGTTTCCCAATCAGGAAAAAACAGTAATTCTTGAGACGAAGTTGAATTAAGAAAGAAGGTTAACTCTGCTTGTAATTGATTGGCACTAAGATTATCTTGTGCAATCAATAGCTTAATTCCAGATGTTTGTTGGCAATACTCAGCCAGTGCAAGCGCTAAGCTGCTTCCATGAAGTTGTCCCCATATTTGTTTGGCTTGCGTGGGTTGGAAGAATAGTGTGCTTATGGACATAGCTTAACTGATCGGCTAAAAAATCAGTTATTATACCTAATCAATTGGAAGTCACAATACTCCTTAACTTCACCTGCCATTGACTGAGGGGTTTTGTCATTTTGGCAAAAGCGGAAAACCATTTCAATTTTAGCATGGCCTACTTCAAAATGGCATTGTTGCGTCAAATAAGATAGGGCTCAAAACAGTTGGCGATTTTTCTACGCAACAATATCTTGAGGACAACAACAAATTTCTTCAAGTGTTCATTTAATATGGTCCTTAATTAAATGGTGAGTCATTAATTTTGATTTCGAAATAGTTTAATAAGGCAATAACTTCTGGGAATGAAAAATGTGCGTTTTTGATTCTATTTTCGTTTGGATTAATACTGTAGTTCATCGCGTTTGTAAAATCAGCAGAAGTTAGATTCGTATGAACAAATAAACTATTGAGTAAATCAGTTCCTGAAAAGCATGCATGGCTTAAATTGGCTTCTCGAAAATCAACCTCATGAGATTTACACTCTTCCATTTGCAGATCAGTGAGTTCTAAACCATAAAAACTAGAGTGACTTACATTACTGTGATAAAAATAGAGTGGGCTTGTAAGTTTGACTAGAGGCCAATTCAATTCGGTCCAATTTATTCCTATAAGTTTTGAGTGATTAAAAGAGACTTCTGAAAATTTGCAATTTGGAAATTTTGTGAGACTAAGATCACAAGATTCAAAATCACAATCAATAAATTTGGTATTACTGAAAATTGTTTCAAGGAATTTGCATTGTTTGAACTGGCAGTTTTCAAAAGTCATCAATTCTATTCGTTCTTTTGTAATATTTAATTGTGTGAATGTTTGTTCAATATATGTCGTTTTATGAAAAGGATGTGTCATGCATTTTCGCTAAATGAGTTTGGAAGCTTTTATGATACTCAACGTCAGTTTCGGAATAAAGAATTCGTTCTTATCTTGCTCTGTTCGAATTAAGAAAGTACGCATTGGGATGTAAATTATTTGGATAAAATTTTTTCGAATCAAGGAGAAAAAATAGTTCCAGTCACGACTGTTTTCTTAAGCATTATTGGAGGCATCGGTTTCAATAAGTTCTAATTCGTCTAATGCTATATCTACGGATTCAATTTTTTGAAAACGTGATGTGATCTTCTTGGCCGAGGTATTTACATCATTGACATCCTGATGGGCTAAATTAATATGCTTGGACAGTTTATCCATTCGTTTTTCAAAGCGTTGAAAATCATCTGCAAGCGCTTGCAAATGTTTTTGGATAATATGAACTTGTTTGCGTGTGGCATCATCTTTCAGTACTGCTTTAGCGGTAGTAAGTACGGCCATCAAAGTGCTTGGAGAGACAAGCCATACCTTTAATCTTTGTGATAGGGCAATCAAGTCTGGATAATTAGCATGAATTTCTGCAAAAATCGATTCAGCAGGGATGAACATCATGGCTCCGTCAGTTGTTTCATTAGGAATGATGTATTTATCCGCAATATCTTTAATATGCTTTTGAATATCTTGTCGAAATTGCTGTTGTAAGGATTTTCTTTCCATTGTTCCTGGATCAACGTTGATAAGTCGTTGATAAGTTTCCAGTGGAAATTTCGCATCAATCACCACGTTCCCAGAGGGTTCAGGCAAAAATAAGATACAATCAGCACGTTTTTGATTGCTCAATGTATATTGCATTTCAAAATGAGTGGCAGGAATCATATTACTGATGAGTGTTGAAAGCTGCACTTCACCAAAAGCACCGCGTGCCTTTTTGTCAACAAGAACATCTTGCAGACTGACCACATGATTCGATAATTCCGTAATTTTCTTTTGTGCTTCATCAATGATAGTCAAGCGTTTGACTACATCAATAAAAGTTGAGGAAGTTTTTTCAAAACCTTCAGTTAATTTATGATTGACTTGTTGCGTTAAGCTATGAAGGTGATTGCGAATTTCTTCAGTCAGTAATTGTAAGTGAGAGGTAAGCGCGCTCGCATGCTGTTTAAAACTATGGTTTATTTGCTCACGAACATCCATCATTTGTTTTTGAACGGTATCATGGATGAGTTGTTGCGTCATTAATTGTCCTTGAGCAATTTTTTCACTTATATCGAGGTGTATTTGATGTATCTCTGTAGTAAAGGTACTTAGAATTTTCTCATGATATTGTTTATCAAGATTCTTTAATTGGTGTTGTTTTATTAAAAGCCATAGTGTTAGTAAAAACTGGAGGGCTAAAGCACATGCCATGCCCTCAATTAAAGATATTGATGATAAAAATTGCATTCATTAGTCCAAAAGTTGACTGAGTTTAATCGGAAGATCGTGTTGATAAACCGGTTTTAATTGCCCATAATCGGTTAAATGTAAATAACCTACAGAAAGCTGATCCTCTGCTAATTGAGCTGAATTGTCAAAGCTAAAGTGAATTGTTTGTCTTCCTGGTTCTAGCCACAGTGCACTTTGGGCAGTTTCTACTGGGATATTTTCACCCGCAGCATTTTTTTTGTAGAGAATGCTTTGCAGTGCATAACGACTTGCAGTGGCAACATCTGCAGTTACAGCGAAGGTTAATGGTTTAGAGGATGTTTTTTTGATATTTACTAAACCTGCTGAGGGTATGGAATAAGAAAACGCGGCACGCCCCGTGCGATGAGTCAGACTGTTTTCTTCAAGCTCGCTAGTTACATCGACTTCAATATACCAATTGTCACCATGTGTATTTACATCCGAAAGTAAAAATGCACTGGCTTGATATTGATTGCGTTTTATTTCTTTTAATTTAAGAGGAATACTTTGATCATTGGGACCGATTAATGTGGCATTGATGTCATCAATAGGATAAGAAGTTTCATTATCTTTTAAGATTATAGTTGCATTAAATTGATCCCCATATTGATACTGTAATGCAGCAGGTTCTACTTGTAAGTAGAGTAACGAATATTTTTCAAAAACTTGAATAAGATAAGCATTAGACTCATTGTGAGCTTTTGTTTTTTTGCTTTTGATGACAAAGTTGCCCATACCTAATTCAGGTTTGATTTGCAGCATTGTTTGATGTGTTCCAATTTTTAATGATTCATCAATAGCTTCATCCTGGCTGTATAAAGACGATGCATCTTTCAAACCCATAAATGGGTTAGAAGGACTTTTCAGCTCTAAGGGGGGAGTAGCCTTATCTTCTAAAGGCGTAATACGTACCACCGCGCCTGGGGCATGGATAGGTAAGATAATTCCTTGTTCCAATTGTGCTGCTGTTACTTTTTTATTGTAGCTGTAGCTTTTTTGAATATTACTACGTGCATTATTCAGCGGAACTTCAGCAAGTTTCCATCGGTCTTGCAGCTTTTCATGAGATAAAGTATCACAGATCTCGCAATCATAAGATTTGATTGGATGTTGTGGTAAGTCGTACGCATTTACCTGAGCAAAATAAAACAAGGACAATAAAGTAAGAGTAGTTCTCATCAAGCAGCTCCTTCTGAATCGATGACAGAGGTAAGTATTTTTTCTAAACCAAAACAGGAATGTCTGCTCTGATTATGGCTTAGGGTCAAATGGTTCTCTAATTTATCTTTATCATAAAACCAAACTGTACCGGCAACTGTTTGTGAGCTGCAATTTAAAAAGCCATCAGCGCAATTATCTAAATAGAGTTTGGCAATTTTTAGGCCACTGTTAAGAATGTAACCATTACAATAACTAGATGAATTGAACGGTGAGGCTATAACATCAGTTCCTATGACTGCCTTAAATGGCTTAGGCAAGGTCGGACGATTTTTGGTACCGAATAAGAGCTCTTCATTATAAATATACATATCGCCAACACGTTGCTGCTTTACAGCATCTCCAGTATAACCCAATAACCAACTCAGACTGGCTTCAAAAATTCCACCATTGAGCAAGGCATCCGCTAGTGGTGTTCCTCCACTTGATGGTGCCAAGGCAATGACTTGATCGATTTTATTTTTGAGCCGCATGTAGCGACTGTCATAGGTTGGGTTAGAAAGAATCCAACGTATAACATTACCACCGTTAGAATGGGTGTATACAATGAGTGAGCTAATTTTTTTATCATCTATGAACTTTAATAGTTGATCGGCTGTACATCCAGCAGCATCTTCATCCCACATATACTTGCTGAAATCACAATGTACTACGTAATAGTTTTCAGAGTCTGGAAGCACTTGAATGAGACTTTGGATAAAGTCGGTTTTCCAGTACACTCCTTCAGCATCCTCACGGTGATCTTGGGTGCCATGGACTAATGCAATCCCCAAATTGCCGTTAGGCTCTGGAAGAGAATATATCCATGAAGAAAATAGAAGCAAAAATAAAGTGATTAAAGTACGGTTAAAATCCATTTTATTATCCCAGAATATATTAAATCAGCATGTATCTATAGCATATTTTTTAGTGATAAACTAATGTTTTTAAAATAACTATAAGCATTGAATTGTGCTTTATATATGTTTTAGACGGATGGCAATGAATGAGTATTGATGAAATAAAGGAACAAGTGGTTAAGCTAAAAGATAAGATAAGACTGTATGATTATCATTACTATGTATTAGATGAGCCCTTGGTACCTGATGCTGAATATGATCGCTGTTTTCGTGCTTTACAAGATTTAGAAACGAAGTATCCTGAATTATTGACTACTGATTCACCAACGCAACGCGTAGGAGGTACCCCCGCAGATGCGTTTGCCCCAGTAATTCATAATCAACCAATGTTGTCCTTGTCAAACGTTTTTAGCGAAAAAGAATTACAGGCATTTATTAAACGGGTCACTGAAAAATTAGATGAGTCAGTTCAGCAATTAGTTTTTACCTGTGAACCTAAATTAGATGGGCTGGCTGTAAATATTACTTATGAAAATGGACTATTGGTTTATGCAGCTACACGTGGCGATGGGACTACAGGTGAAAATATTACTGCCAACATTAAAACAATTGCGGCAATTCCTTTGGTTTTAAGAACCAATAAGCCACCGCGTTTTATTGAAATACGCGGGGAAGTATACATGCCTAAAGCAGGATTTGAGGCGTACAATAAAAAAGCTAAAGAATCGGGCGAAAAAATCTTTGCGAATCCACGTAATGCAGCGGCAGGAAGCTTACGGCAATTGAATCCTGCAGTAACAGCAAGTAGACCATTAGCGATTTATTGTTATGGTATTGGTGCCTGTGAGGATTATCGGTTACCAAATAGTCATTGGGATCAATTGCAATTACTTAAAGAGTTTGGTTTCAGAGTCTCTTCTGATTCCAAAAAGGAAGTAGGGATTAAGGGGTGCTTGGATTATTATCATCATATGCTCACTAAGCGTGAGCAGCTTCCTTATGAAATCGATGGTGTTGTTTATAAAATTGATAGTATTCCCTTGCAACAACAATTGGGTTTTATTTCACGAGCCCCACGTTTTGCTTGTGCTCATAAATTTCCAGCTACTGAAGAAATGACTGAAATTTTAGCAGTTGACTTTCAAGTTGGGAGAACCGGTGCTTTAACTCCTGTGGCTCGTTTAGCCCCAGTTAATGTTGCTGGAGTTACTGTCAGTAATGCCACCCTGCATAATATGGATGAAATTACTCGAAAAGATATCCGAATAGGGGATAAAGTGATTATTCGTCGCGCTGGTGATGTTATTCCTGAGGTGGTTTCTGTTGTTTTAGAACAAAGACCAACGGATACTAAGAAAATTTGTTTACCTCTAAAATGTCCTGTTTGTGATTCAGATGTCGTTCGTGAAGAAGGTGAGGCGGTTGCTCGTTGTATTGGTGGTTTGTTTTGCAAGGCTCAATTAAAAAGAATGATGTGGCATTTTGCTTCACGTAAAGCGATGTATATTGAAGGATTAGGTTCTGTTTTAATTGAACAATTAGTTGACGAAGGCATTGTACGCCACCTCCCTGATCTCTATATGCTTGATGTTTCTACATTGGCAACGCTTCCACGTATGGGTGAAAAGTCAGCAAAAAACTTAGTGCACGCATTAGAGCATAGCAAGAAGACTACATTGAGTCGTTTTCTTTATGCTTTAGGAATTCGAGAAATTGGTGAAACAAGTGCTCGCGTATTAGCAGAGCATTTTGGTGATATTGATGCAATCTCAAAAGCAACAGAAGAAGAACTTATGAGCTTGGAAGATATGGGGCCTGTTGGCGCCGCAAATGTAGTGCATTTTTTTGCACAAGCTCATAATATGCAAGTAATTCAGCGTTTGCTAGAACTTGGGATTCATTGGCCTAAACTTGAGAAAAAGCAACTGAATAAGGAACATCCTTTATTTGGAAAAACAGTAGTGCTTACTGGAACCTTAAATAACATGAGTCGTGAAGAGGCGAAAGCGAAATTGCTCAGGGTAGGGGCCAAAGTAAGCGGTAGCGTCTCGGCAAAAACCGATTATGTGATTGCTGGTAGCGAAGCGGGATCCAAGCTTGATAAAGCCAATAATTTAGGTGTTGCTATTTTAGATGAAGAACAATTTTTCCATATGTTATAGTGTCTGTTGACCATTCAAATGGTGTGACTTTAGATACTGAAATGCAGCATTCACGAAGTATGTGTGTA
Source organism: Legionella gratiana (assembly GCF_001467695.1). GTDB lineage: Bacteria > Pseudomonadota > Gammaproteobacteria > Legionellales > Legionellaceae > Legionella > Legionella gratiana. The sequence continues at coordinate 559,439 of NZ_LNYE01000022.1, read as the reverse complement.
TTGGAGCGCATAAAATCATGCCATTTTGGATAGTAGAATTGTCAAAAGACACTAAATTGACTTGAGCTCATGATAGGGATTTTATTTGAATCGTATACAACGAATAGTTTTCTTTTTGATGTTTTTTAATGTCCTAGACTGTGTGAATGCATGGCCAGGTGTTTTAAATAATCCTTACCCCCAAAGTGAATCAAAAAAGAACATTTATTACTCTTCTTTCTCTGAACAGCCTAAAACATTGGATCCTGCTCTTTCTTATTCTTCCAATGAGTATCTTTTTATCGCTCAAATTTATGAGCCATTACTGGAATATGATTATCTATTAAGGCCTTATCAATTAGCTCCATTAACCGCGACGCAAATGCCACAACTCAGATATCTGGATGCACAGGGAAATGTGCTCTCTGCAACGAGTCAGGTTACTCCGAGTTATAGTGTCTATACCCTTAGTATTAAAAGAGGAATTTACTATCAACCTCACCCTGCATTTGCCAAAGATGAGCAAGGGGTCTATCGGTATCATCATTTATCAAAAGATTATTTAGCAGATGAAGAGATTCATCAATTGTCAGATTTTAGGTACATGGGTACTCGAGAATTAATTGTTGATGATTATATGTATCAAATTAAGCGTTTAGCGAACCCAGCAGTGAGCGCGCCAATTTATGGACTCATGAGTGATTATATTGTTGGTTTTCAAAAATATGGACGAACACTTCCTAAAACAAATCAATATATTGATTTGCGTAGGTATCCCTTAGAGGGCCTAAGAAAACTGGATGATTATACGTTTGAAATTACTTTAAAGGGGGTATATACCCAGTTTTTATTTTGGCTTGCTATGAGTTTTTTCGCACCTATTCCTTGGGAGGCGGATCTTTTTTATTCTCAACCAGGAATGGCAGATAATAATATTACGCTTGGTTGGTATCCAATCGGTACTGGACCTTTTATGCTGGTTAAAAACAATCCTAATCGAAGCATGGTATTACAAAAGAATCCTAATTTTCGGGAGATGTATTATCCCAGTAATGGTTCTGCAAGAGATAAGAAATTAGGGTATTTAGATAATGAAGGCAAACGCCTACCTTTGGTGGAGCAAGTTGTTTTTACATTGGAAAAAGAAGCCATACCACGTTGGAATAAATTTCTGCAAGGTTATTATGATAATTCAGCAATTGGTTCAAACAGTTTTGATCAAGCTATCCATATTAATCGACATGGAGAGGCAACTTTAACTCGAGAGATGCGCAAAAAGCATATGTATTTAACGCAAACAGTACAACCTAGCATTTCTTACATGGGCTTTAACATGCTCGATAGCATTGTGGGTGGTTCTAGTGAGCGGGCTCGTAAGTTAAGACAGGCTATTTCTATTGCTGTAAATTATGATGAAGAGATCGCAATTTTTTTTAATGGACGAGGTTTTGCTGCTCAAGGACCGATACCACCAGGTATTTTTGGCTATAAAGAAGAACAAGCAGGAATTAATCCTTATATTTATCAATGGGTAAATGATGAAGCAATACGCAGACCAATTAGTGATGCAAAACAATTAATGGTTGAGGCTGGTTATCCAGGAGGTATTGATCCAAAAACAGGAAACCCATTGATTCTTCATTATGATGTTACTTCGTCTGGCGGACCAGGAGATAAATCTTTATTTGATTGGACGCGTAAGCAATTTGCAAAAATTGGAATTGATTTAAATGTAAGAGCAACTTTATATAATCGCTTTCAAGAGAAAATGCGTACAGGAGAGATTCAGATATTTAGTTGGGGTTGGATTGCAGATTATCCAGATCCTGAAAATTTTTTGTTTCAATTGTATGGAGGAAATGGCAAGGTAAAATTTGGCGGTGAAAATGCTGCTAATTATGAGAATCCCGAATTTGATCGTCTCTTTAATTTAATGAAAAATAGAGAAAATGATTCACAAAGGCAGCAGCTAATTGATGCTATGGTGAATATTGTAAGACATGATGCACCCTGGCTCTGGGGGATTAATCCCGAAGAGTTTCTATTATCTCAATCTTGGGTTTCTCATGTTAAGCCTAATTCTATGACTTATGGAACATTAAAATATACTGCGATTAATGTAGCAGAGCGAAACACACGGCGCCAAGCTTGGAATCAGCCAATTTTTTGGCCTTTGGGTTTATTGTTTTTGCTGCTTTTGGTTTTGACTCTTCCTTTAGTGATAGCTTATTACAAGAAGGAAAAACAACCAGCAAAAAGGATTTGATAGATGATTCAGTATTTGTTGCGTCGAATTGCTTATTCAATTCCCATTCTTTTGGGGATTAATCTACTTACTTTTATTTTGTTTTTTATGGTTAATACACCTGACGATATTGCGCGCATGCACTTAGGACAAAAATATGTGGAGCAGCAAGTGATCGATGATTGGAAAATGGCACATGGCTATAGTTTACCTTTGTTTTACAATGAGCAAAAAAATGGAGTGCAAAAAATAACGGAAACTTTGTTTTTCCAAAAATCCATGATGCTTTTTACTTTTGATTTTGGTATTTCTGATGCTGGACGTGATATTAGTGAAGACATTGCTTATAGAATGTGGCCTAGCCTTTCAATTGCATTGCCAGTTTTGTTTTTGAGTATTATCAGCAACATTATTATAGCTATGGCTATGGCATTTTTTAGAGGGACATATCTTGATTTAACGGGTGTCATTATTTGTATTATTTTAATGTCGATTTCCAGTTTGTTTTATATCATTGGTGGCCAATATCTTTTTGGGAAATTATTGCGTTTAGTCCCTATTTCAGGCTATGACGAAGGTTTTGACGCTTTGAAATTTGTTATTTTGCCAATTACTGTCGCTGTTCTTAGTGGTTTAGGAGCAGGGGGGCGTTGGTATAGAACTTTATTGTTGGAAGAAATCAATAAAGATTATGTTAAAACAGCTAGAGCTAAGGGTTTATCTGAACAAAGAGTGATGTTTATTCATGTATTAAAAAATGCTCTGTTGCCAATTTTAACTGGGGTTGTCGTGCTTATTCCGTCTTTATTCATGGGTAGTTTAATTCTAGAATCGTTTTTTGGTGTGCCTGGGTTAGGTAGTTATACCATCGATGCAATCCAGCAACAGGATTTTGCTATCGTAAGAGCTATGGTTTTTTTAGGATCTATTCTTTACATAGTCGGTTTAATTTTAACAGATTTTTCTTATATGCTCGTAGATCCACGTGTAAAATTTTCGTAATTTAACGTGAGTTTCGACTCATCAGCCCGAACGGTTCGAAGTAAACTAGTTCTCTTATCTGAAACTCACGTTAATTTAAGGCTATGAGACCAATCAAACATTAAGGAATAAAATGACCGTTGAATTTTTATGGACAGATAAATGTTTCCTCACTTTATTAGTCTTAAGTGTCTTGGTTATTTTATTGAGCTTGCGTAAGCAACATGTTAGACGCTCTTTTTCCATTATTTTGCATCGGCCAATTGCAGTAAGTGCGGGGATCATACTTTTGTTTTTTATTATTATTGGCGTATTGGATTCTATTCATATGGTGCCAATGAATCAAAAAGCCGAAACAACAAGCACCATTCTTGATGACATTTTAGCTCCTATTGATGAAATTACAGAAACAACCTATTCAGCTCCGTTAGCTTTACGACAGTTTGTCAGTGAAACTACTTTGATTGATGGTGTGGTCAAACAAATTTATCCTCCACTTATCTATTCTGCAAAGATCAAAACTGAAAAGGAGAAAAAAAGGGTTATAGTACATACATTTATTGATGCATTGCAAAGCAGTATTTTTGTGATTTTTTTGAGTGGCTTTGTATTAGTTATTATAAGATTTAGTTTACGTTTAAAGCTTTTTACTTTAACTCCTACGAGTTTAAGTATACTGATTACATTAGGTATACTTACATTTTTTGTTGTATTTGGATATGAGTTATCACGAACATTTCATGTATTAGGTACAGGACAAATTGGACAAGATATTTTTTATTACACTATTAAAAGCATACGTACGGGCTTAGTAATTGGCTTTTTAACTACGTTATTTATGTTACCTTTAGCTTTATTTCTAGGAGTAGTTGCAGGATATTTTGGTGGTTTGGCGGATGATGTAATTCAGTACATTTATACTACTTTAAGTTCTATTCCAGGAGTGTTATTAATTACTGCATCAGTTTTGTCATTACAGATTTATATTGCTAACCATCCAGAAGAATTTACTACTTTAGCTCAAAGCGCTGATGCACGTTTGTTGGCACTTTGTTTCATTTTAGGAGTGACCAGTTGGACTAGTTTATGCAGACTCTTGCGTGCTGAGACTTTGAAATTACGTGAAATTGATTTTGTTTTGGCGGCACGCGCATTGGGTTCAGGTTGGTTTACTATTATTCGTAAACATTTACTGCCTAATGTGATGCATATTGTGGTGATTACTTTGGTATTGGATTTTAGTTTTTTAGTCATGGCTGAGGCATTACTGTCTTATGTAGGGGCTGGGGTTTCACCAATGACAATCAGTTGGGGAAACATGATTAATAGTGCACGTCTAGAGCTTGCTCGTAATCCTGTTATTTGGTGGCCTATGTTTGCCGCGTTTCTTTTTATGTTTTTATTGGTGCTCTCTGTTAACTTATTTGCTGATGCAGTGAGAGATGCTTTTGATCCGCATCAATCTCATGTTTGATTTAGGCTAAATTATTAACAGTAAGTTGAGCCTGAGAAGATTAAGGCTCAACTCGTCAGCTACATTAACATTGAAGAGTATACTCGTTGCTATGTGTTACGTCTTTTTCAATCTTTTTGCCTAAATCAGCAAAAATTGATTTAGTGTGGAATGGTGCAGTAGGTTCATTTCTGTTTTCTGATAAATTACGAGTCGTTCTTAAATCAGATGCAGAATTTTTCTGATCAACTTCCGGTAATGATTCATAATTAGTTGATTTTTTAGTGTTACATGCATTGACTGCAGCTTTAACACCCATTCCTGCTAGTCCACCAATAAGTAGAAAAGGAGACCAAACGACAGCGCCTATAGACTTTAAAACGCCTTTAACAGAGAAACCGTCTTCATTTACTACACGAGAAGCCATTACATCCATCACGGTTTTATTACCTGAATAACATTCTTTAGCACTGGAGTATAGATAGCCTAAACCAATCGCACCATAAATTAAAAGTGCTCCTATACCAAAAGTGGCTGCACTAAACGCGGCTGCTGTTCCTGCTCCCGCAGATGCAGCTCCTAAAGTCATTGACGAAGCAGCATAACTTGTTGCAACACCTGCAGTAGGTGTAAGCAGCGAGGCAATGATTATGGCAGGAATTAAAATCGCAGCAGTTACTAATAATGCTCCTGAACCATAGTATGCATATCTTCGATGAACATGAACATGAGGACGAATAGGAGGAACAATGTGCACTTGTGGATGATATACATGAGGGTGAGCATGCACATGAACATGAGGAGGTACATGTGTATGGCCAGGATGAGTATGATGATTTCTAGGCAATTTTATCTCCTTATTATAAGTAAACAAATTTCGTCGCCAGTATAAAAGTAAAAGCTTAAGGTTTTATTAAGAAAATATTGGGTATGAAGTCACGCCTCTGCACAGGACAATTTTTACAGGAATGATGCCCAAATAAGAAATAACTCGCTGATTTTTAAAACATTTCATATAATTCTTTTCGCCAAAAAAGAGGATTATATGGATAAAATCAGCGAGTTAAAGCGAATATTAGGTGAAAATCTTACTTGGAACAAGGCTCGGTTGGATTGTTTAGTACGAATGTTGATGGCTCTATTCGCTGTTCGTACGGTTAATTTAAGTGAACTAGCAGTAGCGTTTGCTTCTAAAGCAGAGAAAGAGTCGCGTTACAAAAGGCTACAAAGGTTTTTTGCATCATTTAAAATAGATTACACGCTAATAGCTCGATTTATTTTTCGATTATTTTTTTCTGATACCCAAAAAGTATACCTCACTATGGATCGAACCAATTGGTATTGGGGGAAGCAAAAAATTAATATTTTTATGCTGGGTGTAGCCTATGAGGGCATTGCAATCCCTTTATTCTGGACGTGTCTACCTAAAGCAGGAAACTCTAACATTAAAGAACAAAAAGCATTGATTAATCGATACTTAAAAAGCTTTGGTACAACTCAGATATTAGGCTTATTAGCAGATCGGGAATTTGGTAGCGGCGGGTTATTTAACTGGCTCAATAAAAAAAAGATTCCATTCTATATTAGGATCAAAGAAGGATCGCTAACCTATATCAACAAAAAGAAACTCTTCACTGCCAAGAAGTCACGAATCCAAGGGTTTTAATTATTGATCAAATTGATCAAATCTTATAAATAAGAATTACCCTATCCACCGATTTGCTCTTTCTTCTACAAACTACTAAAAATCACTATTCAAAATTATATTATACTAATTATGTGCAGTTAGTTTAATAATTGGTTAATTTGAGTGGTGGTGTTACTATGAGAGCGAAAAAAGAATTTCCTGGGATTCCAGAATTATTTCAGTTGTTGACAAAGAGATGTGGTGGTGGACTAGATTGCTTAAAAGAGGAACGATTTCGAGGTAATCTTGAGCCAACAGAAATTGCTATAGGTATTCTAAGTCACTATATAGAAACTTCTCCTATAGAATCAGTAGTAAGAAATGTTTTTTCCATAAAACTGCTGTTAGGTGAAGAAGATTGTAATACTGAGTTATTACAAGGAGTAGAAAAGGCAATCAGGGCTCGTCAAGAAGCAGAAACAACGAAAGGAAATCATAAGGTGGCTATGCAATTAAGTGTGCAAACGCTTCGATTACTTATTCAAGATTCTGTGGAAATAAATAAATCGATGGTAGAGTCGCCTAAGTAGTTCAAGAGCTGAATCAAACATTGGATTTGATCGGTACTTCGTCGACATCAAAAAACATCACAACTTAAGGATAGTTCGGGATGATTTATTCAGAGTCGGGACAAATTATTAAGGAGATGCTAAATTGAGGTTGCTGAAGTTAGAGGGATTAATTAAGCGCCTGAAGCAAAAAATTGGAAGGGAGGCAGTACATGGATAAGATAACACCGCATATATGGTTCGATAAGGAAGCCAGGGAAGCTGTCGAATTTTATATTTCTTTGTTTCCTAACTCAAAAATTATGAATATTACCACACTTCACGACACACCATCGGGAGATTGTGACGTTGTTTCTTTTGAGCTTTCAAGCCAATCTTTTATGGCGATCAGCGCAGGACCTCTTTTTAAATTTAATCCCTCAGTTTCGTTTCTCGTAAATTTCAATCTAGCAGAGAGAAAGGATGCCAGAGAAAAACTCGATAGTTTATGGAATAAGTTGCTCAGCAAGGGTACGGCGCTCATGCCGCTTCAAGAGTATCCTTTCAGTAAACACTATGGTTGGGTTCAGGACAAATACGGTCTTTCATGGCAACTCATTCTTTCGGATATCAGAAGCGAAGAACGGCCACCTATCATTCCAGCGCTGCTGTTCGTTGGCAATGTATGCGGTAAGGCAGAGGAAGCTATCAATTTCTATATGTCGATATTTAAAAACTCAAGATGGAATAATGTCACTTATCATGATTCGAGGCATGATCCGGAAAAAGAAGGAACAATTGCATTTGCTAATTTCATACTTTCAGGCAAATGGTTCGCTGCAATGGAGAGTGCTCTAAATCATGATTTTGCTTTTAATGAAGCTATATCATTCATGGTAAATTGCGAAACTCAGGAAGAAATTGATTATTATTGGGAAAAGCTCTCTGCGGTGCCAGAAGCGGAGCAGTGCGGTTGGCTCAAGGACAAATATGGTCTTTCATGGCAGATTGTTCCCACTGCTTTAGGAGAAATAATGAAACATGGCACCCGTGAACAAATTGACCGCGTAACGCAAACATTTTTACTGATGAAGAAATTTGATATAGCGGCTCTCAAGCGAGCTTATAGGGAAAAATAAAATAAGAAAACTCACAAGCAGACTCTATGTTGAATTATAGTGTTAGCACACTATAAAAAAGTCAAAAATACCAGGCTATCTGCTTTGATGTGCAATAGAAATAATAGCCAATATCTTCAATCATTAGTGTTTTAAGATTTGATTCCACAGCCCGATATCCACTGGGTTTAATAAAATCCTTATCCCAAACTCCTATTAAATGAGTGTCAACTCATTGAAAATAATAAATTATAAGAATGATTGATATGACACATAAAATTAATCCATTGGTAATTTTTTTGGAAAATGCTTTTATTTTAATAATTAATCAGGCCTTTCGCTAGGACATATTTGGAGTAAAACATGCCAATTCAAAACAAAAGCAATAATGAAGTAATAGTACCGCCACCATTAGATTCACGAATAAGCCAAGAGATAGAGCCTCAAGTGCTTACATTTGTGATAAAAAAATCGAAAGAATCTTTTATCAAAAAACATAAAACTGCGATTATTGCCTTAGGTGCTACTGTGTTGGCTGCTGGTATGTTAGGTGCAGTTGCCTTTTTTGCTTGGCCGGCTGTTGCAGCAGCTATTCTGAGTTTCGGTGCCTATGGTCTTACTCTTGGTGCTCTAGCTGGGGCTAACTTAATAGCGCAAGTTGGTGTAGTTGCTGCTGTATCTGCAGTTGGTGGGTTCATCGCTAGTAGTAGTCTTGCGGCAGTTGGTCCTAAGTTAATAAATGGGATAAAAAAAGCATGGAATGCGTTATATGAGTCACCAGTTGAGATACAAATTAAGCCAACACTTCAAGCAGATCCTGCACCGCAATCTCTGAAACCTCTGAAGACCTTCGCGGAAACAGTGAGAATGTTGAATGATATCAAAGCTCCTGCGCCAAGCTTGGTTGCTCCTCCAAAAGGTTCGTGTGATTTTTTAAGAGCTATGGAAGAGAAAAAAATGGATTTTCGGATGAAATGGGAGCAACTACAAGGCGACGAACTAGAGTATTGTATTGATAAAGAGCCGGAGCAGAAGACGGAAATGCAACCCTGCTTACCTACTAATAAATTCAAGCAAATATACCAGACCATGTTGACGAAAGGTGAAGAGGCTTTAAAGATGTTCACTCAAAGGGCTCCGTAATCGATAAAATTAATTCGATTTGAATTCTCATTTGCTTACTAACTAGTTTTGTTTTAAAAATGTGTTCCAGCAGATCAAATCAAATTAAATTAAATTAAGGTGAGTTTCGGATAAAGAATCTATTTAGATCCAGTCGCCTCAGCCCGGACTATTCAAAATAAAACGACGTTCTTTATCCGAAACTCATGTTAATTCAGAAGAAATAAACTTGGTATCAGAAGTCGGCACAATTGAATTGAAATCGTGGATTAGAGCAAATGTTATGAGCAATTTTCCAGACAATACAAATACACTCATATAGATTAATATTTTGAGCCAATGAGATCGGAGTAATAGTATCTGTAGTGGTGATTTAAATATCGTAATAGCAGCTAACTTGTGGTTGGTGATTAGGATCTTTACGAGAAATCATCTCAGGGGTATTTATTTTCACAACGAACTCATTCATTTTTAAATAATGCTCCTGAGTATTTTCATCTAGGGTCAGATCCAATTTGGCTTTAAAAGTACAAATAGGTACAATATCATTCTCATCCTGAGCAGCTACTTTATTGAGCTGCGGAAGTATGTTTTCATCAATTGTGTCTAAAGTGGTGCCATCGCTTCTTATTGCAAAATGTTTCGGCATTTTACTTGTATCGATAGGATCAATAAAAGCACATGCAAGGATTTTCAATTCTACTGTTGCATAAATTTGACCTGTTTCTGGATTTTTCGACCAATTGACACTTCCGCGCGTAAGCGTGGGTTTTAAGCCCTCAGTCAAATGTTGATCGTTATCGATCAATTCCATCGAGTTTTCAAATTCATCTAAAATTATCCCTTGCAGTACTTGACCACCAAAATGAAAAATTTTATTGGCTTTGGATCCAAGGACATCAATTTTATCACCCGCAAAATTTTCGATGGTAGAGAGAGCATAGACATCGTTTTTTCCTGTGTCTATTTTTACTCCATAAAAGGTAGTTCCTCCACGGCGAATATCCATAACCGACGTTGAGTCATCAATGGTTTTAGCATTCTTTGTTGTATTTTCAAGATCCTGTGCCATTTGTGTCTGTTTTATTAAATCAGAGGTGTAGTGGATCTTGCTTACAGGAATATGTCCTTCCGCATGAGCTTTAGAGAGTTCATAGTGACCAATGAGTGTACTATGGATTTCAGTAAGAAAACCACATAAAGAGCTTTTTTTACTAAGAAGCACGTTTGGCTCTAGTTTTTGAGGTCTTTTTTCTCTAGTTGTAAACTTATCAATATCAAAAGAAGCTAGAGTTCGATAATGAAAATCTTGAGAAAGTACATTTTTGAAACTCTCTGTTTTTTTATTTTCGGTATAGATCTTCATTTCCTCTATAAAACGAATGGCCTTCTCTAACTCACTAATGGTCATATGATCATGTAGTGCTAATCCTTTTTCGATGTCGCTAATAAACTGATAACGTGAATCATCATGAAACCATTTCATGCTTTCTTTACGAGCATGTTCTTTAAAGAGAGCTAATTTTGCATTCGCTTTTGTAATTGCACTGACAAGTTCGTTCATAAATCATCAAAAGTGAGTGGTTGATGTTCAAATTATATGATATAAGAATTAAGACTTTATTAATAAACCATAATTGGCGTATAAAAGTAGTTAATTAACGTGAACTTGACATAAAAGATACAGATAAAGCTTGTTCTTAGTGAAGTGGGAAGCTGTCGAACTCACGTTAATTAATAAATGGATAAACATAGGGAGAATAATAAATGGTACAAACAACTTTTTTTATGCAAAAGGAAACTTCTCCAACCAAAAGAAATGATCTGAAAGTCTATTATATTCCAATTGTTGAAATAATGGGCAATATGAAACAGGTAAGCGCATGGAACTATGCAAGAAATCCCTTGGTGTCCCGGATGTTCTATACCTCCACTGATGCTCTGTTTGCACAGGAAGCGCTGGAGGCAGGAAGGACAACAATCTCTTGTTATAAGGTAATGCTTAATGCGACACAAATGGCAACGCTTAACCAGAGCAAAAGCATTGGTAAAGGTCATTTGATGGCGTTACATTTTATGCCCCAAGACATTCTCAGTTGCATTAAGCTCTCAGGAAGTGAGCGCAGCGAAGTGATAAATCCCTTTTATCAAACAAGCGAAGCTGCTGCGTTTGAAGCCGTAGCAACCCCATGAGCGTGTTCAAGCAATCTAACGGTGGAGACGCGTACAGTTTCGTCTCCTCTAATGAATTTATTAGCACGTCATCTGACGCTATCATAAATTTTATTTCATGTAAAAATAGTTCAGTTTGTAAAAATAATGGAAATTAAAAATTAATCTGATCTTATTTTTACTGTTAATCTCGTTTTTTACTTTGTTCTTGTCTAATTGTTTGTAAATAAAAATCTGGCTTCGGATAGTGCTCATATTCTATTGTTGTCAACATCCCTGCATTTAAATGATAGAGGTTGTGACAATGATTAACCCATACTCCAGGATTTAACGCATCGAACTCGACTTTTACAATAGAAAAAGGTTGTACCAATATTGTATCTCTCATTGCTCCTTTAAATGGTTGGCCATTGATTTCAGTTACTTGAAATATATGCCCATGAAAATGCATAGGATGAGACATTGGAGTTTTATTTTCAAAAGTGATTTCCACTCGGTCACCAAAATTAATTACGCTAGGAGTAATATCTGGCCAGCTTTGATTATTTATAGTCCAGATATATCCTTGCATTTTACCGCCAAGAACATAATGTAAATGCTTATCTATTCTTTTATTTGGGAGTGAATTCATCCCTGTTAATTTTTTTTCTAAAGCATAGTAATCAACTCGGCCCATTTTTTTACCGGAGTTAGTGGCGAGTTGGGGTATTTTAACATCACCAGCCTTGAGGAATAAACCTGTTTGCTTATCAGTTCCTTCAGCTAGAGCTTTGATAGGGAAAACCCCACCTGACTCCGGGATATCCATGATTAAATCGATGCGATTAGCAATACCTATAGGGAACGAATTGCCATGCACAGGATGCACTACATTCTCACCGTCTACAGCGATTAATGCTGCTTTCAGCTTACCCGTATCAATTGTAAAATTAGTCGCAGAAGAAGCATTTATAATTCGAATTCTGACTTTTTTTGCTGACTGAACTGGAATAACATCTGCAGCATTTAATGTTTTTTTGTTTGTTAAGAATGCATCATAATCAATATCATTTAAATCATCTCCACTTACCTTGTTGCTCATCGCCATTTTGGCATTTCTCAAATTGTCAAATAATGTCTGGGGATCATTATAAGTAAAATCTTCGAGAAACATAATCACCTCCTGCAATCCGTTGTATTTATCCTCTTTATCATAAATAATTAATGGTGCTGACAATTGATTTTGTTCTTGAAATTTTTGATGAGAATGCATCCAGTAAGTACCTGATTGCATTAATTTATAATTAAAATGTTTATTTTGACCGGGTTGTATCAGAACTTGTGTAACCTCTGGTACGCCATCCTGATTATTGGGAACAATCAATCCATGCCAGTGAATTGTAATTGGTACAGAGGTTTTGTTTTCAACCATAACATTAAACATATCTCCTTTATTACCAAAATAGCCTTTACTGTCTTTGCTGCCATCAGGGTGAGTAAATATTAATTGAAATTCTTTTGTTTTTTTTCTCTTTCCATCTACCTGAAACTCTTTCCCTATAACCGTGATAATAGTTTTCTTTTCCTCGGTATCTGCAGCATAGGTGCAATTAAAGGCTAAAGCTATTAAGGAAATACAAGATACTGTATTACAAAGAAAAAACCTAATTCTTGCTGTATTTATCTTAATCATTGCAATCCTTGTTAGTGACTATTTCGCTTAAAAAAAGAGTAGGTTGCTTTGCCTTTTGCTTTTGCATGATACATGGCAATATCAGCATTCATAAAAAGAGTTTGTATATCTGAACCATGTTTAGGAAACATTGCGACTCCAATACTGATGGATGTTTTGATGAATTGATCATCTATTTGAATCGGATTATGAAAAGCGGATAAAATGCGTTCGAAGATTTTAATTAAATCTTTATCTTGATAAATTTGTTCAAAAATCAAGCCAAACTCATCTCCTCCTATTCGTGCAAAATAATCAATTCCCCGTAAATAAGGAGTTATAATTTCGGGGAAGATCATTAATAATTTATCTCCATAGACATGTCCAAAAGTATCGTTAATTACTTTAAAATTATCAATATCAATAAAACATAAGCCTAATTGAGTTTTGTTCCTTCGGGCTCGGCCTAAGGCATGTTCTAGGTAATCAAAAAAACTCTGTCGATTGGGTAATTTGGTTAAAGGATCATAATGAGCCATTTTTATTAGCTTTTTCTCATTATCCAGTCTTTCAGTAATATCACTAAAAATAATGGCGGCTCCTATAACTTTGTGATTTATAATGATAGGGATACAGGTATAGTCCACTGATAAGGAACTATGATCTTTTTTCCAGAATACAGCTTCTTTTGCTCTAATTATCGTTTTCTTTTGGATGGCTTTATAAATTAATGAGCTTTCAATTTGATTAAGAGAGGTTATTTTCTCGTACAGAATTCTAATTATGGATTCATTTTTTAATTCGTTACTTGAGTAGCCTAGTAATTTTTGCGCGGCTGGATTAATAAACGTGATTTTATGATTGACATCTATCCGGAATATGCCTTCACCTGCAGCATTTAATAGCAATAAATTTTTTGCTTTTTCTGTTTTTAGTTGTACCGTTTTTGAATCGGCAAGATATTGGATTAAATAGCGCTGACCGTAGAGAATAAATAAAATGATATTCATCAAAACACAAAAAAATAGAGTTGTTGTTAAGGCTAACCATACATGCCAGGGATATTGGTTAAAAACAAAATACGGGGATAAAGTAGCAGTAATATTCCATGTTAAATCTGCAAGATATTTTGTGTAATGAATATTAAATAATTCGGCAGGATTGTATTGTAATTTTTTATCATAAACCTCAAAAATAGGGAAATTTAAATCAGGTGAATTTACCTGGATCGTGAGGTTTGAGTAATTTAAAAAATTATCAAAGACTTGATTGAATAACTTAATAAAATTAATTTGCAAAATAGTAAATCCTGCAAGCTGATTCGATCGATAGACTCTGGAAATAACGAGCATCTTGTCAATTTTTCCATCACTCCCTAAGAGTAAAGGTGCATCGCTTAATCTATTAATGAGATTGGGATTTGATGATAAATCATAACCATTAGGAAAAGTATTGTGATCTTTTGAAACGGTAAAAAGAATAGGGTAGTACACCGATTTTGTCTTTGAAGATGAATAATTTTTAGAATTTTGCTCCAAAATTTCAAGATTATATTTTTTTTCAAAATCCTCTTTATTGATTACTTTAGGCACCCACTGTATGGATTGAATGATTGAGTTTTTTTGTAACAATAAAGTTCCTTGGTATTGAAAATTTTCTTTATTTATGATAGGTGTTGTAGCAAGAAAAAGAGAAATTGTATGAGCAATTTCTTTTGTTAATTTAAGTTTTTCGGTTAGCAGGTTAAATTTATATTGAGTTACTTTAGCGAATTTTGATTGAACTTGTTTGAATTCTGTGTGTCTATAAAATATATGACCAATAATCACGATTATGAATGTCAAGCATAAAGGGACTAGGACGGGTACTATTCTGCTTCGCCATAGTTTTCTGGGCTTGGCAAATAAAATCAGAAAAACAGGAGTAAAAATTAGCACGCCAATACTGTCTCCTATCCACCAGGTAATCCAGCTCAATGAGATGTTTTCAGAGGATATTACTCCTAGTAAATATAAGCCTACATTACTTATAGTTGCAGCAACAACACAAGAAACTGGACCTGTAAGAAGTGCAAAAATAAGAATATCCTTAGGGAAATGTAGAGGATTGTTTAATCGGACAAAACGTTTGACAAGCCACCAACCAAATAATGCTTGAAGTAAAGCACCAACTCCTGTTATTAATCCGGGAAATAATCTTGAAAAATCAAATAACTCACCAACATTATTAGAGGTTATGTAAACATTGAGGATAAATGAAGCAATGAAAATGCCAGGTAAAGTTCGTAAACCCCAAACAAGCACAGAACCAAGCGCAATTCCCGATGATGCCCAAATTGTGGTTGCATAACCTGGAGGTACGGCAAGCATTAGTCCTAAAAAACCACTTAAAATATAGAAAAAAATAACAACCAGATTATATAGAACTGTTTTTTTTAAAACGATTTTTTCTTTCATTTAAAAAAGTAGTGCAGTTTTGTATTTAAAAAATAGTACAATCATTTTCTATAATGCTTTTTTCAATGTTTCATTAAAGTGTAGCACCGAAAAATAGAAATTATATGGATAAGCAACTAAAATTGAAAAATAAATAACTTTTGAATTATCATCTCTTATGTTTTATTTTTAGTATTTTCTGTCAAAGAAGTAGATGCTTTAATTTTGATTATGCAATTCTCTGATAAAATTAGTTGCTAATCGCAATCCTTCGGCTAATTTATTATGAATTTCTGGGCGCATATTTTGGTCTTGTGCTTCCATTTCGTTTTGTAAATCAAGAGCAATATCTTCAAGTAAACGAATTTTTTCTTCTTTACTTATATTTCGATGATAAATTTCCATTACCTCAGCGTCCCTATTCATGTTTGAACCTTTATATTCATTGATTTATATCAATTATAGCGCAAAAATATTGATTAATAGTTCCTGAATAAAAAACTATTTCAAATAGCTTAGCAATAAAGTTTTTTTAAATCTGATTCATTCTCAAATGAAACCTTAAAGAAAATAATTATCAAAAGATTTGGCTCTTTTATTTTTTCTCTTTTTTCTCCAATTTATGACCATTTAAATACCGTTCATTACGTTCATTATCTTGTTTTGCTATCTGTTTTTCTTTTTTTGTCCTTCCGAATCTAATACGATTTTCAGAAGCTTTTTTTTCTTTTTCCAAACGGTTTTTAGCCTTTCTTTTTTTATTAAGATTAATGATATCTGCCATAGCACTCTCTATTATATATGTTGTTTATACTATAGCGCATAAAAAACTAAATTGGTGCATATTATTTTCAGATCGAGCTACTTAATATCCGGAAACTTAATTTTTGCTGCTTTAATATCAATTTCCAGAAAACTATTAATTTTAATTGTTGCTGGGCTTGCAGGTGCTGAAAACTTCACATCAATATTGCTTTTCAAAACCATCCGGAGGAGGTGGTACTTGAAAACAAATCCCAATTCTGGATAATCTTGATTATTTTTCCTATTATCACCAAAATCTCAGAGATTATCCGCAGATAACAATGTTGGTTGAGCTTTTGACTTAATAAAACGGCTGACAAAAACTAATTATCCTCATAATTGGAAATCTAATGTCCTTGACACAATTGTTTATTTTTATTAGATATAATGATTGTTCATCATTTATGAAAATCAATGCAGCCGTATAAAAGATGGATTAAATGGAGCATAGTCGTTGCCTTAATTGCAATTGTCTGGTTTTTTCAGAGCCAAATTCCTGTTCTGATAAACTGGTTACGTACTTTAGGTTATCCAGCTATTATTGGTTTTTGCTTCCTTTATTGTTTTGTCTCACTATTATTTTTACCAATTATGCCACTGATGCTTGCATCGGGTGCTTTATTTGGGTTTTATTGGGGACTAGTGCTGAATTTATTTAGCGCCTTACTTAGTGCTACAATTGCATTTATGATTAGTCGTCATATAGGGCTTGGTTGGTTGTCTGCTAAAAAAAGACAACAATTAGATAATTGGATAAAGCGTCTAGATTCTTACGGATGGAAATCTCTTGCCTTATGTCGTTTAACTCCTTTTATCCCCTGTGCTATTGTGAATTACGGATATGGCTTTACTCGGATTAAAACATCAGTATTTATAATAACTAGTTTTATTTTCTTTATTCCTCTGTTAGTTGTAGAAACTTATTGTGGGTATTTGAGTACATGTTTTTAAGTTGTACTCAACCTAAGATTTATTTATGACTTGATTCAATGGCCTTGGATCAAAAATTTTCAATTCATTATATTGATATCCTATGAAGTTTATAATAATTAATTTTTTATATTACATTAATTGAGCACTGAGATAAGTATTGGTTAAGGATAAGACATATTGTTAATAGGCAGAAAAAAATAGTCGAAGTCAAGACTGTTTTTTTAATTTTAGTTTGTTTAAAATAACCAGGTATCATTTCTCTTTGTTCCACATTTTTTCCTGTGGATAATTAAATCACCGAATACTCTATCTTCAAGTACCGCTTACTTAGAGCGTCTTGTCTTATATAGACTTTTCCTTTGCAAGAATAAAAATTTACAGTCATAAGTTATGCACATTTTCTGTGGATAACTCTGTTTATATTCTGTCAAACCTAATGTAAAAATAGAAGTTCGTTGATGGTTCTAGAGATTGTATTTAAAATCCTATTTTTTTAGGATTTTAATAGAGTATTGTTGCTTTTTTAAATTAATCCTACTATAGTGGGATTATTTGGTGGTTAAATTGAAATTCTTACATTAAGTATGTACTAATAGGATTATATGGCTAAACAAATTAAAAAATTAAAGACTCCTAATCTCCAACAGCCGTTAACTGCAGAGTTGTTGGGAGAAGTTATAAAAGCACGTCGAACTCAAAGTGAATTGCGGTTAGAGGATGCAGCTGCTTTATGTGGTGTGGCCAAAGAAACCTTTATGAAAATTGAGCATGGGCAATCAAGATGTCAACTGGCCAGTGTATTACAAATTTGTTCTGGTTTAGGAATAAATCTTTACATAAAGCCGTGGGCGGATAATGGCGAGAATGAAAATGATTGGAGATAAGCAGGTTTTGGATGTTTATCTAGGAGAAATTCAAATAGCTAATATCACACCTCTCGAGGATCAGCTGTATTGGAGTTATAGTGAGAATTGGCAAAAGACAGGGTACGCTATTTCACCACACATACCTTTGTATGAAGATATTCCACCATTAAATGTACAACGATTTCTACGAAATTTATTACCCGAAGGAAAGCCTCTAGAAGTATTGGTTGATAGCTTCCATATAAGTAAATCTAATACATTTGGGCTTATTAGAGCCTTAGGATTGGATATGGCTGGTTCATTAGTAATATTGCCATCTAATCAGCCAATTCCTAGTCAAGCTAATTTTCGACCAATAACTAATGAAGAATTAGAGCAGCGATTAAATCATCCTGATTCTTATAGTTTAATTGTTTGGGATGGAAAACCCCGACTTTCAGTTGCTGGGGTACAGGATAAAATTAATATAGTACTAAATAAAGAAGGGGATCTTGGTTTTGGAGAAGGTAGTTTGTGTTCTACCCATATCCTTAAATTTGAAACACAAAGACTTTCACATTTAGTTTTAAATGAATATCTAAGCATGCAACTTGCGAGGCGCTGTGCATTGAGTGTCGCCAACGTTCAGATGCTGCATTTTGGTCAGCATTCTGCTTTATTGGTAGAGCGTTTTGATAGGAAATTGATTACTACTAACATAGTGAAAAGACGCCATTTAATAGACGGTTGTCAGGCATTAAATTTGCCTCCTGAATATAAGTATGAACAAAATTTTGGAAATAGTAGAGATGTTGCTCACATTAGGGATGGAGTAAGTTTGCCTAAACTATTTGACTTTGCAAATCAATGTATCAACCCCGCAAAAACCAAGCAACAAATACTCGATTGGGTTTTATTCAATATTTTGATTTTTAATTGTGATGCTCATGGTAAAAACATAAGTTTCTTTGTTGGGAATAATGGTATTTCGCTGGCTCCATTTTATGATTTAGTTAATATAAAAATGTATTCTGAATTTGAGCATGATTTGGCTATGGCATTAGGGGATGAATTTGAGGGGGATAATATCAATGCTTATCAATTAGCCGATTTTGCAGATACATGTAAGTTGCCAAGGTCGTTAGTAGCTAAACGGTTAATGCTTTTAATTGACAAATTAGCCGCTGCTTTGAAAGAAGAAATCCAACTTATTGCTGTTGATGATAAAGAAATGAAATATTTAAAGGAATATCAAGATATTGTTACTAAGAGAGGTGAACATTTATTAGAGCAGAGTGACCAAATTACTTCAATGACGCTTTAATAAGAGAACAGACTCACTGCTAAGATAACAAACAAAATATGGAACAATTTTTACGAGTAAGTATTCTAAATCCAACAAACTGATATGAATTTTGAAGCAAAAAGGGCATTGAGCACGATTCATGAAGTGATCAAGGATCACAGACAATTACCATGATGAATCTCATCTAGAATGGGCACTGAGTGCCCTACTCATAAAAAGCATCGCCCCCATCGCATCCATAATATTGCAGAGACTAGGCCGATTTGCTGGAAAATTAAGAGCTTGGATAGAACCATAAGTTACTATTTACTGTCGAACTAACCGGATATTTTTTCTATCAAAAGCACTATTTTTTGTGGAGCGGTAGGGGTTAATATCCAATCCTCCTCGTCTAGTATAACGCCCATAGACTGTTAGTACTTCAGGTTTACAATAATTCATAATATCCACAAAAATCCGCTCAATACATTGCTCATGAAACTCGTTATGATTTCTAAAGGAAACAAGGTATTTTAATAGACCTTCTCGATTAATCTTTTTCCCTTTATAAGTAATTTGCACGCTTCCCCAATCCGGTTGATTAGTAACTAAGCAATTTGATTTTAATAGGTCAGAGTACAAGCTCTCTTCCACTACCACATCATGAACGCTAAGAAAGGATGGCTCAACTAAATAGACAGAGCATTCGACATCGAGGTGATCAATGCATTCGCCTGTCAGCATTTGTGATACAGAGTATTGTTTTGCTTGTTGCAAAGGATAAATTGTAACTAAAACTGGTGCTTCAATCCGTGCTTCCAAGTCTTTTTTAATCGTATTTTCTAACTCATCAATGCTTTTTATTTGGGTGTTATTGAATGAATTAAAATAAAGTTTTAATGACTTAGATTCGATGAGTTTTGGTGAGTTACAATCATAAAAAATTTCACCAATCCCAATCATCGGCTTCCCTTTCTCGTTCAGCCAGGAGACTTCATAGTGATTCCAGCAATCGAAACCAACAAAAGGGGGATTGGCGGGATCAATGCCAATTTCTTGTCGCTTGCCAGCTCTTAAAATAGGATAGAGTCGATTGGGATTATACGTGGAATCATAGTCCGATTTTTTACCTAACTCTGACTTATTAACGGATTGATATTTTTTTAATACAGCATCGTTCATAGTATTTAACTCCAATATTTCAATAATTTTTGCACTACTTTGCCAATTGATTGGCTGGTTTATTTCCAGTTGACTGGCAATGTAGGTTAACAAGGAAGCTGCTTCATTAATTTTATTAGCCTTTTCACTCAATTCACGTGCTTGAAGGCTCATTGATTCAGCCAAATTAAAATTCGGATTAGCAAGGATTTCTTTGATGGTAGATAAAGAAAATCCAAGGAATTTTAAGGTGATAATTTGTTGTAAAATGAGTAAATCAGCTTCAGAATACAGACGATAGCCTGAATCAGAACGCTTTGTTGGTTTTAACAAACCCACTTCATCATAATATTGTAATGATCGAATTGAAAGGGAAGTCATTTGGCTGATTTCTTTAATCTGATAATATTTCATAGGCATCATCTCCTTAATTGATGATTCTAAACTATCACGCAACGTTAGGGTCAATACTCAATGATTCAAAAGATAAAGAAATTTTTAGTTTCATGTTAAGAGGTATGGCTTTATAGATTGATTTTCTACATTGTGGTCATTATTAATCCAAGTATTGTTCAGTTAGCTCAAAATTATGGAGGACCGTAAAAGGCCGTCGTAAATTTTTTGAGGCAAGTCACCAGGTTGGTTTCTCTTTAATTTTTTACAGATTGTTTTTAATTGATTTTTATTCACGATGAACTTGCCTTAAGAATGCCTTGTGTTTCTGATTCTTCGTTAAAAAATTTGACGAAAAAGGTTTTACTCAATTTGGGATTTTTTTTATTTATTCTTGTGAATTCTGCCATGAAGCCGCATTTCTTATAAAATTCTGGCGCTTGGAAAGCACTGGTCACTAAATTGATATTATTAAATCCCTGACCTTTGAAATGATGTTCAAGAGCAAGCAATAACTGCTTGCCATATCCTTTACCACGATAAGCGCTGTCTATCCAAATGTCATCAATATAAATTTCTGCAAATGCCGTATAGGCATTTATCACACCCAAAATACTTCCTTGGGCTGAAGCGATGGTTACTGAAAAACGCCGATAATTAACATCGATACCATGTTGAGCCTCATAGGCAACAAATCCTTTTGTCATTCTATTTTCTGTAGCTTCATCAAGCTCATCAACAAATCGGATTTGATAATCTTTCTTGTTTTCTAAAGGATCAATATATCCATGTGCGGTACTATCAAAGCGAAAAATAACCCGGTAGGGTTGATGAGAATCATAATTTATCGTCTTTATTTCTTCCTGATAATTGCCGGCTGTGACACTTGAAATAGTTTTGCGCCAAAAGGCAAGTGCTGGCTTGTTTTCAGGAATTACGGAAACCTCCCATAATCCGAGATGCATTTTCCATAGTTCAGAAGCAGCCAAATACCCCAAACCTTTGCCCTGAAACTTAGCAATAATGAAAAATTCTCCCATATTCCATGCAGTATCTGGATAAAGTCCTTCTTGATTTAATAGGGCAAAACCTGCCAATTCATTACCTACTTTGATAAGAAAAGCTTTTCGTGTCGGTTCCTCAAAGTAATTTTTAAAATCAAAGCTTTCGTACAAACCATCGGCAGGCAAAGCCCAATCGTCCGAAATAAAACCACAGTCACGCGAAAGGTCGTATACATAAAATCGTGCCATATTTTGGATAGTAGGATAATCATCCAATGTTGCTGTCTCAACTTTTAAAGCAGCATGTAATTCTTTGATGTTCACAGCGTTTTCCTTAAATACAATTTTGCCGTATGGCTTTCATCTGTTGTTGCCTGAAATTCTTGACGCAAAAATAAAAAACAGGATTCTTTTGAAATCCATGTTGTTCAAATTTTGCTTTAAATCATCATAATAATAACTTTAGAATAATCCCATATTATTAAAAACCATGATATAAATTTTCTATAGCCGAAGATAATGAGCGGAGCATGATTAGAATCTTGACTAAGCCCTATATGTTTAAACCCTGCTTTTTTATAACAGCGGATGGCTTGTTGATTGTTGCCATCTGGATCTACAACAATGGTTTTAAAGCGGGTTAGAAACAGATCAATAAATTGACTTATGTACGAGAATATATCAACGCTCCTGAGTTTACTTATTCATTTAATAGTAGCCTTAAAAAATACATGAAGACAGCTATAGACTATGATTCTAATCCACGTAATAAGTGTTGATTACATAACACGTACTTGGGAATCACATGATATACATCAATCATTCCTAAAAGTAACCGATTATCTGAACGACACCTGGATACTAAGGTAAAAAAGCACCTGATAATGCATCTTATGCATACAGTAAACGTTTATGTAATACAGTACTCATTCTCTGATAATACTCGCTTGATATCCTAATAAGTGAAGATATTTTATATAAATAGGTTGGTATTATTATGACTACTCCTTTATTTCCCCCTAATGATGGCTCTATTACTATTAAACAAGGCAGAGGAGGTGATTGTTACCTTTTAGCTGCTGTGGACTGTTTATTAAATTCGGGACAAGGAGGATATGCATTACTAAAATCATTATTTGTGGAAAAAGCAGGAGGTGTTGAAGTTCGTATCAAGCGGACTGAACAAAGTAAATTACTCCAGATGGATAAGATACACGGTAAATTTATATATTATTATGATCAAATGACGAATCAAGATGTGTTTTTTCTGGATAGAAAAAGGCTTGATGATATTGACCGTCCAGGTTTGGGTGTGGTGAGTAACTCCCTTGCCATAAAAATTTTGGAACGACTCAGTTCTTATTACTATGTAAATCATCTTTGGAATCCGCATGATCCCTCAGCAAGTGTTATGGCTCATAATCTCCCTTACAGACACTTAGGATATGAAACAGCATTTGTTGCAAACTTACTAGGTGTTAGCGCTCAAGATTATATAAATATTTATGACATTGTGAAGCTAAAAACCATTGCACCTCAAGAGCCTGTCTATATTGCTCTTGATTGGGGAGATATGGATGCTTATGGGCAAAGACATGGGGCACATGCTTTAAGGGTAGACAAAGTTATTCCTAATGCTCATAGTCCAGGAGGCTATGATGTTGTCTTAGTTAATCCATGGGACAATCAGAAGCGAGAAATTTTTAATATCAATGACTTAATCCAAAGAAGAAGCCGTTTCGCCACATTTAGTATTAATCCTTATCAACCTGAGCTAACTCGTGCTTTGTTAAGCCAGGATGAGCATATAGGAAAAGCAGTATTTGCAGATCCTAATCTACTTAATATGCTACTTAAAATAAGAGAAGGTTCTGGCGCATTGACACCAAATGTAATTATAAACTGTGTTACGTTGCATGAGCAGTTGCATTTCCTACCGGTTTTTTTCAATTCCTTACCTATTGAACAACAAGCAAAAGTATTTTCATGCATTTTAAATTTTAATGGTAATATGAATGCATTTCTTAGTTCATTTCTTTCCGTCGAACCCAGTTTGGGAGATCAAGTACAAAAAGCAAACATGGTTATTGCGCACTACGTGAATCAAATTAATAAATTTGTAATATCTTTTGAATCACCTCAGTTAACTTCAATTGATTCAATAAACAAATATGAAGAATTTTTACTAAAGCAGCTCCATGGCATAGTGAGTGATCAAATCATGTATCAAACTAAAGAAATTCTAGGATTGCCGTCTCTTCCTGCTGTTGATAAAGCATATCTAGATAAAATAAATGAGGTGAAAGAAGCCGCGCAAAATAAGCGTATCACTAAGGCTAAAAACGTAATTATCGAATTTACTAAAGAAATTGCTGCATTTCCAGTTGCATTTAATCATATTACCATACATGAAAATGTTATTGCTCACTCCCACGAATTGTCAGAAAATCTGTTAAAATTCGTTATAAACTCTAAAAAGTTAGAGCAAGCGAAGCAAATTTTAGGTGTTGCAGCAGGGCAACATTTATCGGTCATTTTAGAAGCCATAAATAGACAAAATCAAATCATTCAAGAGTCTGCTCAACAACAATTAGAAGAGCTTAAGAAGCAAGAAGTCGAGTCACGTATTAAAAAAATCAATGATATAAAAATATCTTTTGCGGATCATCTGAAGACTCCAGAAGATGTTACAATCCATCGTCTTGAGTTGGAGTTAGAGCTAACTAAGATATATTCTCGTCGTTGTTGGTTTGATATTCGTCCTTTAGTTAAAGAGGCTTATGAGCATCGTAAAATGCGAATTGATTTAGAGGCTGACACAGCAATTAGGAGATTGGAAGGGAACTATTTTGCTTTAGGCGAATTTGGTTTATTTGCAGTTAAAAACACTGCTGCTAATCCTGATTTAACAAATCAATCTGAGTTAAAATTTAAATGAAGAGTAATAATTTCTGAATGTCTACTATGGATATGATGGAATGGTAATTTGCCTAAAAATATTTAAAAATCACCTTGAAATTAGAGCAAATAATCCCTATTAACAGTCTCAATACTTTTTGATGATGAGGATTAATAACATAATATCACCCCAGACCAAGCAATTGATTTGTTGCGAAAGGGTAAAAGTAGTATTATAAAAGAGCTAAAAGATCAAGGCACCATGAAAATAGTTGGTGGTTTGTACGATGTTTCGTCTGGCGAAGTCCTATTTTTTGATGAGTAAGATTGAGTCGGATTCTGTATTTATTTGCATAGTAGCGCTAGTTTTGGTGGCGTTACTTACTCATTTCTATGAGTTTATCAGATAAATTGATAAATTTGATCCTTACTTTCTGCTTGAGATTTATATGACTATTGCATTAGTCTGGTTTCGCTATGATTTAAGATTGAATGATAATCCCGCGTTTATCGATGCTTGCTCACATCACCGGTTCGTAATTCCTTTATATATTTATGACGAAAAAAATAGTGTTTTAGGAGGAGCACAAGCCTGGTGGCTTCATCATAGCCTTACTTCTTTAAGCAACTCCCTAACTCAGATTGGATTATATCTCACTCTTCGCAAGGGCGATCCCTTAGAGATTATTTTAGACTTGGTTACGAAAATTTCTGTGGACTCAGTCTACTGGAATCGCTGTTATGAGCCTGCTGCTCTATTGCGTGATAAAAAGATAAAAGCTACTTTGTTGGCTCAGGCTATTGAAGTCCATAGTTCTAATGGAAGTTTGTTCCATGAACCTTGGATGATTAGAAATAAAAGCGGTGATTATTTTAAAGTATTTACTGCCTACTGGAAACACTGTAAACAAATTCTTAATATTCAACCGGTAATGCATTTAGATCATCGTCCAGCTGGAATTGACGTTCAAAGTGATAAGCTTTGGGAGTGGAAATTATTACCCACCATCAATTGGGCTGCACGATTTAACGACTATTGGACCCCAGGAGAGAGTGGTGCCCAACATAAACTTCAAGAATTTATCGAGCATCATCTTAATGGTTATAAAAAAAATCGAGATTTTCCTATAAAAAATGCAACATCACGCTTATCGCCTCATTTGCATTTTGGCGAAATTAGTCCATGGACAATTTTAAGAGCCATTGAACTCGCGAAGCGTGATCCTAACTGTGATTTATCATCAGTGGAATGTTTCCTTTCGGAGCTCGGATGGAGGGAATTTTCTGTTTATTTACTGTATCATTTTCCAAAACTTCCATCTGAGAATTTCAGAAATGCGTTTGATGCATTTCCTTGGCACAACGATGAGCATTTATTATCATGCTGGCAAAAGGGCTTCACTGGTTATCCAATAATAGATGCGGGGATGCGGGAGTTATGGGCAACAGGCTATATGCACAATCGTGTCCGTATGATTGTCGCGTCATTCCTGACTAAGGGGTTACTCATTGATTGGCGTCTGGGTGCCGATTGGTTTTTAGATACTCTTGTAGATGCTGATTTAGCAAACAATAGTGCAAGTTGGCAATGGGTGGCCGGATGTGGTGCAGATGCAGCACCTTATTTTCGAATTTTCAATCCAGTGTTACAAAGTCAAAAATTTGATCCTGATGGCAGATATATTCGTTATTGGGTTCCGGAGCTTTCTCAAGTAGAAATTCAAACAATCCATGCTCCTTGGGAGTCTATTGATTCTAATAGGTTTTATTTAAAGACAAATTATCCCCCGCCCATTATTAATCATCATGAGGCAAGAGTAAGGGCACTCAATTATTACAATCAGTTTATTATTTAAAGCCCTAAAACTCATAATCAAGCACAATTACTGAATCAAAACCATGTTCTAGAACTGGCAATATAACCTGTTGAGCGACTCTATTATGTTCAGGATGATTGACGTAATTATTTCGTCCTATGATATCCTCAAAATCCATAACGAACCCATGTGTAAATCCCTTATTTAATTGTTCAATACTACAATTTACTCCATAAGTGTAGCTTTTCATTGCTGGGATGCTGTTTTTCAATTGAGCAATTTCCAAAAAGACATTATTAATTTCCTCTTGAGTTATATCGGATTTAAATTGTAATAAAACTATATGCTTTAACATCTATTTCTCCGTTTAATAAAGTGTCAAACTAGTTTAACCCATAATATACGGACTAATCGGTTTTCGCAAATTGCTGGCTAAAGCAAAATTATCTCTTAGCTTGGTTAGCCAGATCCATTGCAGAAAGTATCCAAAAATAAATGATGATGCTTCAAAAAAATTAACTTTGTTAACGGTGTACGAGTTTGCTATTGCAAACACATAAGTTTTTGAGCAAAAAGGATAGTACATAAGCGAGAATTGTTCATTATATAAGTATTAATTCGTATATCATTTGTTCAATATGAACAATATACTACTATATGTAAATAAAAAAATTAGGAGTAAATAATGAACGAGGTAAAACGCATCTATGTATTAGGACATCCTGCCGCAGGTAAGGCTTTTTTTTCTAAAAGTTTAGCTGATAAACTTGACTATCAATTTATTGATGCTGATATGGGCTTTGAGCATAGAATAGGGCTACCAATTAAGGAAATACTTGGGCAAGCTGGGCTTGAACAGTATGAGCGAATACAGGATAAAATATATGATACATTGTCCAAGCAGTCTGGCATTGTAGTTGGGCTAGATTGTTACATTGGAAATACACCCAAGGTACATGAATACTTAAGTAAAGCGTGTGTTGTGTTTCTAAAAACAACTATTGAGACACAAGTCAGACGCTCTGGAATTCGTGAACCGCTTATTGCTGATCAAAACTATGAGGATTTATTTAAGACTTTGCATGAAGATCGCGATGATTATTATAATGAAATAAGTGATGTTGTTTTGCCAGCAGATGATGGAGATGTCGATAGGCATATTGATATGGTCATTGAGTATCTAAAGCAGAATGAGCTCAACCCAGTTAAGTCAACAGGTCTCACAGACAAAGAGCTAATTTATTTTAAATACAATACGGATATCCCTGTTCGTATTTCCGAGCAACAGGCAATTTGTTTAAAGTATTTATCAAAGGGTAATACAGCAAAAGAAATTGCTCGCGAGATGGATATATCATACCGTACTGTTGAGGTATATATTGCGCAACTTAAAGAAAAACTTGAATGTGATTCAAGCAAAGAACTAATGAGTATTTACTTATCAAACCATTGATTTGTAGAGCTGGACATTAATCAAGCATTTGTTTATATCTTCATGCGTAAATGATATAATAACAATTCTTCGAGTCTGTTTAAGCTTGAAACTCAAATTATGAAGTACAGGTGGAGCTTGGATGTAGCATCTAAAAAAGAGACCAAGTTTTGTCTATTCGATAGTGCCAAATTTTCTTTA
The DNA here is from genome assembly GCF_001467695.1 of Legionella gratiana. GTDB lineage: Bacteria > Pseudomonadota > Gammaproteobacteria > Legionellales > Legionellaceae > Legionella > Legionella gratiana. Next base: position 531,335 of record NZ_LNYE01000022.1, on the reverse strand, counting down.
AAAAATTGATAGCGTCAATATATCCCTATGAAAACTCTAGAAACCAAGCATCTTATTTTACGTTCCTTTCAAATGACCGATTTAGACGCTATGGCTTCTATTGATGCAGATCCTAAAGTTTGTGAATTCTTGCCTGCTCTTGGTACACGTGACAACACTACTGCAGGCATACAGCGCATTATGAGTCATGAGCAGCAAAAAGGTTATTCACTCTACGCTGTCGAACTAAAAGTTACCCATGAAATGATTGGTTGGGTCGGACTAATCACTCCCTCATTTGAGGCTCATTTCACTCCTGCTGTTGAAATAGGCTGGCGCTTGGCATCGTCACATTGGAATAAGGGATATGCTACAGAAGGGGCAAAGGCTGTTTTGGATTATGCATTTACCATTTTAGGACTAGAGGAGGTTGTTTCCTTCACGACAGAAAAAAACGTAGCCTCTCGCCGAGTCATGGAAAAAATCGGGTTACAGTATGATCCAAAGGATGATTTTAACCACCCTAAGCTCTCAGGACATAAACTCGAGAGACATGCATTATACCGACTAAAACGCACTGAATATTTAATGAAGCAATTTGTTTTCAAGCCATTGAAGAACTCTGATCTCAATTTACTCTGTCAATGGTTTGCTAAACCACACGTACGAGAATGGTGGGGGGATGCGCTTAAGCCCGATGAGATCGAGGAAAAATATGGCAAACGTATTGGAGATACAGTTGTTTGTCCGTTCATTGCATATTTAGGTAGGATACCCATTGCATTTATTCAATTCTATTGGGCAAATAAAGTGGGGGAAGGATGGTGGCCAGATGAGGATAAGAATACAGTAGGTATTGATCAATTCATTGGTGAAGAAGATTGGCTAAACCGAGGTTATGGCACATTGCTTATTCAACAATTTATAAGGTTCTTATGTCAACAATATCCTGAGATTAAGAAAATTATTACAGAGGTTGATCCAAATAATTTACGTGCCAAACGCTGTTATGAAAAAGTAGGATTCCAGTCGGTGGGTATGATTGATACACCTGATGGTTCAGCGATTAAACTTGAATTTCATGATCAACTACAATGAGTGATCTTTTGATCAAACTGATTCTGAATAATATATTCGCTTATTATGGTCAGTGTAAAGTTAAAATCAACAGACCAGTGAATATTAATTTATATTTCTTATAACGTATAATTCAAACGTGACAATCCCCTGCAGTGGCAATGTGTTGTTGTCATTAAAATCAGGCTGAACAATAGTTTGTTTTACGATTGGTAACAAAATAAGTAGCAAACCCAGTGTAATTATTGCGCGGGCAATATCTGCCTAAGACTTGTTTCCAACTACGATATCCATTCATTATTTCTCTATGAGCGTTTTGTGGTGTGACTCTAAAATTTGATGAATAGCACTAAGGAATACTTAATGTTGTCAATCATACAATATTCCTAATGAATCATTTTGATTTTTGGAAGTAGTATATGAAAAAGGTTGTAATTCTTACTCATGCCCCTCAAGGAACCTTAGGTGATCCTAGTTCTGCAGCGAAGCTACAAGAGGTTTTATTGCAGCAAGCGAAACAAAAGGGAGAGGAAGTCCAAATAGAGGTACTTGTTGACGTGCAATCATGTCCTCATCAAGAAAAAGTACACGCTTTATTTCAACAACGCGATCATAAACTCATAGATGGATATGAATCAGATAAAGGAGAGAAGCAATTAAAGGACGCCATGAGCGATGCGGATTTTATTCTACTTTATCCTACCCCGCACTTTATGACTGCGAAGACAGCAAATCTCATTGGAGCTACTCAAAAACCAGTTCTTTCTATGCCGGAGTATGAACATGATGTGGCTCATAATCAGAAGAGTAAAAATAAATTTATAAATACAGTTCCTGGTACAATATTTATAAGTACCGGATTTGGACGAGATAATATTGGGATTTATATTGAAGAGGAGAAGGCTAATAAAGAGGATTTACTCTCACGAATTCATTCGGATGATAGGCACAAGTTTCCTGAGGATTTAACTCCAAATAGCGGTTTATATTTTGGATATTTTAATAAATTGGTTCAAACTCGAAATGGTGCAAGTCCTGCTAATTTTGTTACTTATGCTGCACATGAAAATCCTGAAATGAAATATATTGATGTGGTCATGCCACTGATGCCTCAACCTCAAAAAAACGTGGCTAGACAAAATACAATTGATGTATTAATGTCCCCATCGTTTAGAAATAACTTAAAAAGCTGTGGCACTGTATTGCTTTGCTATTCTCATTCGGGTAGTTCTGAGCAACCTAAATATTATGTGTATCAGCAAGAAGGTACTGAGTATGTAGCCAAAGCGCTTTCTAAAGAGGAATTTGAGGCGCAAAAAAGCGATGCAAACAAAGTGATTCGTGTTATTAATCCTTTTCCCATTAATCCACAATCCATGAAAGCATTGATGGAGGCATCCGAGCCAGTTTGTATGCTTACAGGTAATCAAAGTTTTTCAGAGGGTCTTTCTCTAGCAAAAATTCCCTTTTATCAAGCGGTTATTTGGCATGTAAAATTATATGATTCATTAATCAACGCGACACAAGAATTTCCAGCTTTGAATATTTGGTTTTCGTTACTTAAAGAGCGTGACTCATCGCCAGAAAAAGTAGCTGCCTTTTTCAGAGAAAATAAAACCAAATTACAAGAGGAAATGGAACTTTTTAGACAATATTTATTAGAGTCTAAAGATATATCTAAGAACATAGGTGGTTGTATTGATTACATTGAACGTTTAAGTTTGCGCGAGCGATTTAATGTTTTTTTAAACCACTTAATATTAAATCAAGATTTTTTTGCAGATTGTGGCTCAATTCAGACGAGAGATATATGGATATCAGAATACGCGCTCATGAAACATCTAGAACCTTATTTATTTGCTGCCAGTAAGGAAGAAGTTGCTCAAATATTAGAAAATATTAAGGATAATATTCACAAAGTCAACCCAAACAAAGAACCAGTTGATGTTGATAAGCTAATTATCTCACTAAAGTATGCGCACCCACACTTAGAGCTAACTGTTTCTCCAGAATTAGCATTGAATGAGTCGTTTCTGAGAACAAGTAGTTGGTCTAATAGTGAAGACGAAATGGGGCTTTTAGATACTAGTGATCTTTTTAAAGCTCTGGAATTTATCAATCCTGTAGATTTTACCTTAGAACAGAAGAAGCAATTTTTCAGAAATATAGATAGCATTGATGTTATATCCATAAATGATGGCAATACTATCACTGCGCAAGATGTTTTATTAGTTCTTAATTTCTTGGAAAGCAATACAGATGAAGAACATATTAAGCAGGTATTAAATATTATTTTTACAAAACAAACTAATCTTTTTGATAACGATGTACTTGGTCCGAGCACCAAAGGGCTTTTTTCGCGACTCAGTGAAGCAGAGGAACGCATTGTATTAAATAAAATTGAATCAATGCCTATGGTTAAGCAATTATTTATCCAGGAAATGAGTTCAAATAGTGAGATTCAGAACAAAATTGGTTCTGACACGGAGCAAAATGTTAATTTATCTTCAGAAGAGACTGACGCGACTTTCGGTTTTGATCAATTGGATAGTGCTACTATTCAACAAGAGATCCAAGATGCTGAAAATGAAGAAAATGCCACACCAGTACTTTTTCAAAAGCAACAATCAATGCGAGATGTTTTGCAAAATATTCGTGAACAAGATGGACCAACACAAACCGAATCTTTGAATCTAAGTTAGAGCTTGGCTTAAGAAAACAAAAATTGTAGTTTAGGGGGGTGATCATATTACCTTAATAATTTTAGGTTATAATATAATCTAAATGCCTAAATATTGAGTGTGTTATGACTAAAGATGAATGTTTAAAGAAAATTGCTCGTGATTTTTTGATAGCTCAAGCTGGGCTTGAGTATGAAGAACGCATAATAACTAACAGAAATTTTGCAGGTTCGCTTTTTTTAAGTAATTCGGACGTTACAAATTTGAGGGCAAAAAAAGCGGTTATAGATAGCTTGATTCAAACTTTTGCTAAGGAAATTTTTTCCCTTTCAAAGAAAAAAGAACAAGAAAAGTATCTTCCTATTGGTACCGCTGAAGAAAAAATTAGACGTCTTGAAAGTCACATCAGCACTTTATCAGATGGCGAGTGTGGTAACGTATTGACTAAATTGCTTAATGAGATAAACCCCATATTGGACGTTGAAGCAAATTCAGAAAATAGAAGAGATCATGCTGAATATATGGATGATTCTGGAAAACGAAGTGCTTTGAAGGTTCATTCTTTCAATGATGGATGGTTTTTTACCTTCCTTTCTAAGTTAGTACAAAAGATTCAAGAAACAATTGGTATGAAAACCTCAGAAGAAAAGCTTCTTGAACATTCAGTTCAAGAAGCCGAAAGCTCGCTCTCACTTTAAAATATGAAGCCGTTGTAATCACATTAAGGTGTTGTTTCAGTAACTGTAATTACTGAAGACACACCTTGAGCTTTCGTATTAGGATTATACATTGCCTCTGCATAAGCAGGTGGAACAATGTATTTTCCAATGTTAACTGCTTTTATTTTATACACAATTTCCTTTGCAGAAGAATCTATGCCACCAAAGAAATTTACCCGATCTTCACGTACATCTACATAGTCCATAGTATTATTTTTGACAGAGTCGTTTACTACTTCAAATCCCCCCGGTAAAAGGTCTTCAATTGCAATATTGGATAAATAATCGCTACCTAAAGCACGAATTTTGATATGTACTTCAATCTCACTTCCTAATGTCACTGAATTAATTACATTTCCTTTGCTATCTTTATATTCCCGGAAGATTTCCAGGCCTTGTTTTAAAGGAGTATTGGGAATGACTTGATTAAAACCAGATTGCATCAATTGATAGAAAAATGGTTTTTTATCAGGATTATCAAAGCGTATTTTTTGTACGTCATCCCCAATTTCAGTTTTTTGATAATTTGTGTTAGTAATGGATACATTCATTTCCTGATTATTCGCCATAATCTTTGTCATTGACAAAGCAGATGCGGTTTCCGTAGATAGGTTTTGATGATAAGCACCTAATGCAAGACTTGTATAGCCGGACAATACGGTATTGATCTCATTATTATTAATGGCTTCAATTAATCGCATTAATAATTGCTCACCTACTTGTGGCAATAAATTAGGGAAGTGTTTCGCTACAATATATAAATATTGAGCATCAGCTATGGCACTACTGTAAAAATCAGTCATGTATGCTTGATTGTTCTGCGGTTTATACAAACCAATCAATTGATTTGCTTCGTCATGACTTTGTAGTAATTGATAAGAAGCAGCAATATAGACTGTGGTAATATCTGTTTGCCATGCTTTTGTTTTATCTTTTTCTAAATATAATTGCAAGTTAGCTAGAAAATTTGTAGTGACAATTTCATTACGCGTTAGAATATAAATGGCATAAGCTTGAATTCTAGCAGCTTCCATATCGGCAACATTTTGGCTTGCTAATGTTTTAAGATAATTAATACCGCTAAAGAATAAATCACTGGGGATGTTAAATCCTTGAGTTTTTGCTTCAGTGAGGAAGTGCATTGCATAAACACTTGAAAAGTCGTTGCCATGATTGTCACCAAGTCCAGGCCAATAACTAAACGCTCCATTAGACATCTGGCGTTGGCTTAACATTTGGACAGTGGCATTTACTTTTTCATGCACTTGTTTTGTTTCTTCACCAAATCCAGTCTGGTTATTCATGGCCAACAAGGGCAGAGCTTTACTGGTTAATTGTTCTGTGCAGCCATAAGGATAATTATCAAGATAACGTTGTAATCCAAAAACCAGAATCATTGGGCTTGTCGAAACAGTAGCACTCACTTTACGATATTCAGGATACAGGGTTTGCATGATATCGAGTGTTTTTTGCTTTTCTGTCGATTTGCCGCTCTCGATATAGGTACTGAGAGGCATTGCAGGTCTAACACTAAGTGTAGCACTCATTGTACTGGATTTATCGCCCATACTCGCCTTAAAGTTGAGCTTTGCTCCGCCTAATTGAGATGTTGCTTTCAGTTTAAAATGTACCGTTTGTTCATGGCCTTCAGCAATTTCTAAAGTTTGTGTCGTTGAGCCGATAATTTTGATTTCAGGTGAGGCGCTTAAGTCAACACGAATGGATGCATGTGCTCCTGAATCTTTGACATTATTAGCAATCGATGAAGATACTTCAAATTCATCTCCTGGAGCCACAAACGTGGGGACATTGGGATTAATAATAAAATCCCCTCGTATTTCGGCGGAAGTTTCTTGGGAACCAACAGAGTCGGAGGATACAGCAACAGCCATAACTCGTAATGTACCATTAAAATAATCTGGAATTTGGTAATCTAATTGATGCTTACTGGAGTCAGTATCTAGAATACCTGACCAATAAGCGACAGGTAATTCAGTCTTTCTTTTAAAAGGATTAAGGCGGCTTGCCATGCCTTCTTCACCATTATCACCACCCACAGCAGAGATCTCTCGGTCTTGAATAAATTTGGGCATTATTTGATCTACTGTTTGTTGCGTCAAAACTTCAAGTGCATGTTTTTGAAAAAAGAATGCTAATGGATCAGGGGTTTCATAGCGTGCGACTTGGAGAATGCCTTCATCTACTGCAAAAACAATAATCTTTCCAGGTTTATCCGTATGATAATTAATGGTAAAAGGCTCGCCAGGACGAGCAACTTTTTCGGTAAGCAACTCGATTTTTATATCGTGATTGTCATGATTGACAGTAAATGGAACAACATTATAACTGAGTGGGCTAATAAAAATTTCAGGTGAGTTCCAGTCGCGAATGAAAGCAACATTGATGTATCCATCTCCTTGGAAATCAGCAGGAATATGAATAGTCTGTATGGAATTGGTTGTATCCGTTTTAAACCATTGTGCTGCATAAACTTTATCACGCTCAATTGTAATTAAACCTGATCCTGTGTAGGGGGACGTGATTTGGATTTCGATGTTCTCATTGGCTTGGTATTCAGGTTTATTTAATTTAATCGATAGCTCTGCATTCTTAGCTAAAGGTTGTTGACTTGCTCCTACAACACTAAATTTTAATTGATTAAGAATGGTATTATCTTTGCCTAATACATTTAAAGAAAAATTGCCAATTTGTTGAGTGGGTAAACTATAGTCAGTGCCTTGTTCTGCAATGTTAAATGGAGTGGTATTTAGAACTTTAGATTGAATAACGGATTGGTATTGATAGGTTCCGTCAGCTTTTTTAACTAAAGTTGTGATAGGCTGTAAGGAAATGAGTTGGATCTTTAAATCGGTTACTTCTTCTTTATTTAATTGGGGATTTACCGCAATATAATGAACACTACGCGTACTATTTTGTTTGATAAATGATAAATCACCATCAGGTTTGTATCCAACAAAATAGGGTAGAGGGCTAATTAATGTCTTTGCTTGGCTTGTTACACTACGGCCACCTTCTGATTCAAAACCTTCTGCAAAAAAAGTAAGTTGATAAGTTGCTTGTTCATAACGGTCAAGGTTTAAGTCAAATTCGGCTTCACCTTTATCATTTGTTGTAGCATCGGATAAAGTTTCCGTAAATACTTTAGGAGGCTTTTTAGGATCCAATAAGGGATCAATAAAGACATAATCAGGATATTCATTAAATTCAACTTTCTGAGGTACGAGTAAAATTTTAGCACTTATTCTTCGCTGAGCAGCCGGCGCACCATATAAATTCCAAAGATTAACTTCACCTTTTAATCCAATAGGTGAGCTCCATCCCAAAGAAGGCTTTGGAGATAACTGGGTGGTAATTCTCATCCTGTCGGGTAGGAATTCAGAAACACGTATGCTTGTTGAACCGAGAAGATTTTGCGAATAACCATCTTTGACTAAATATAAATTAACCATATACTGACCCGTAGGAGAGTTAGCACTGGTTGACACATCAAGATCCATATAACCTAAATCATTGAGAGTAATTTTTTCATCTTTTATGGTGGTTCCTCTGGAGTCAACTACGGTAACTTGCAAAGGTAATCCGGCGGGTTGGGGTTGTGCATAAGCTTGCTTTACTATCATGCCAATGTGAGCGGTATCACCTGGTCTATAGATACCTCTATCCGAAAAAAGATAAGCACTTAAACTGTGTAATTCTTGGTTATAAGTATAAAGTCCTCCAATATCAAATTTAGAGAAATTTAATTGTCGATTTGCATTATTATAAGGAATAAACGAAACGTCATTATTCAATTGTGCTAAATAGACGGTTGGTTCCCTATCATCAACAAAATCTTTTAGTGATGGGAAGGTGGCACGACCTTGAATATCTGTTACGCGAGACAAGATAGGTAAACCGTTTTTACCTAAAACAGTCACAGTGGCATTAGGAACAGGCGTTCCTTGAGTTATAGAGTCAACAAAAACATCATGACTACCGTCATTATTATCTTTTACCAACAATGCTAGATCGGTAATCAGTATCATGCGACTTGCTTTTACATCTAAAGTGGTCTTATTCGCAACATCCCATCCAGTCGCTTGTAATAAAAAGAGCCCTTGTGGGCCAAGGGTATTGGTGCTCATTGTGAGATATTTATTAAAATCAAGAGCAGTATACTGTTGTTTTGCTAAATCAGAAGTATCAAACTCTTGGATTTCTGAAGAAATTTGACTGATATTTTGTTGATTAAAGGTGGGATTAATGAAGTAGGGATTATTAAAATCACCTTGAGTTTGAGTGATTAATTGATTGACGTTTTCAGGTAAAACCCGAGCAAAATCAAATTTTACAGCGGGTACACCCCGAACCAGTACTGAAAGTTTTTTCTCACTATTTAAGGCTAATAATGACCCTTTATGTAAAAAACTAATTTCTTTAGGAATAGTAGGAACTGGAATGACTGCGGCATATTCATTTCCTAAAGTAAAGCCCCCAAATCCTGACATTCCTTTATCAATTTTTATATAAATGTACCGTGGTGTTTCGGCTTTAAATTTAAAGCTATGCAGCGTTGAGTAGTTCTGTTCTGAAGGGATAGCTTCTTTATTTAAAGGAGTCGCTAAAGCAAGTACGCTTTGGGTCACTTCGCCTGGATTTTGCCATTGATAGTTTTCTTTTGCTTCTTCTGAAACGGTTGCAGGTCTGTCTTTAGGGAGTAAGAAAACATGCACGGATTTGTTAAATTGATTTTCATTGATGCCTAAAGATGTTTCAACTGTGAGAACTTGCTCCGGCCTGTCTTTGTCATTGCGAATAATTGAAGCAGATGCAGAGATAATTTTTAAGAAATCTTGGGCGCTAGGTATTAAGAGATTTTGAGTGAGCTCCTGTTGTAAATGAGCGGAGTCAGTTGAGGATGTAACTTCCTTACTTAAAGTTAAACGTAAGTAGCGGGCGACATTATCTATTTTTATTGTTTCGGAATGTAGGTAGGCAACGCGCTTATTTTGATCATAAGTCAAAGTAAAGGGCAGCTTGGCAGCAGTTGAGCCAGGCTTAGCTTGGTACACTAGTGACGCATTTTTCTCTAAGGTTTTGGGGTTTACTGGATAATTGAACTCTATAGCAGCTACCGCATTTCTAATTTCAGCATGCACTGGATCTTGATAAAGTTTGAATTCAATAATTGTTCCTTTGAAAGGATGGGTGTAAAATGAATAATCATAATGTTCTAAATTCGCATTTTTCGTAAAAAAATCTGATGCAAAATGAATCGTAAATTTCTGTCCTGCAGGCCAGTCTTCAGAGGGGGTAAAGACTAATTGACTGTCTGTATTCCAAGTCCACGTTCCTGGAATATTGGGAGTCATTTCTATACCTCGAGTGACTGTTTTGCCTATTTGACTGAGAGGCGCAACAGATTGATTAATAAATCCATTGTTTTTTATTCCAAAATCAATGATTAAATTATTGGGTACTAATTGTTCTTCAGTATTTGGTGTGATATCAGGTACTGTAATTTGTGCCGTAGTATAAATGGGTTTGGGTAAATTATTATACCAATGGACTGTATAGCCCGCTGCAATTAAAATGAGAATTACTATAAGACTACTTCCCCAAAACATTTTAGGCGATGATTTTGACTTATTGCATAGATAATTCATCCATGGGGGGCTTCGCCAATTTAATTTGCCAAATACAGATGAAAATGCATTTAGAATTAAAGAGAGTGGACTTTTAGTCATAGTTTATCCCATATGGTGAAAACTGATTGAAAATTTTTGCATCTATTTTATACTTTTTAGTGCATAATAGCGACTATGAATAAAACATTTAAACTCTTTAGCATAATCTTTGTTGGGCTATTTGTCAGTGCATATTTGATAATATTTTTTTTACCCAAACCGATGCTGTTGGAAGGCACCAGTTTTTCGCGAGCAGTTTATGATGATCATCATCAATTATTAAGATTGACCTTAAGCGAAGACGAGAAATATCGACTCTTTACACCTTTACCACAAATCTCAAAACAACTCATTGATGCGACTTTATTACAAGAGGATCAATATTTTTACTGGCACTATGGAGTCAACCCCTGGGCGACAATAAAAGCAATTTGGCAAACTTATGGTGTGCAATCACGAAGAATCGGTGCTTCAACTATTACGATGCAAGTTGCACGTATGCAGTATGGTTTAAATTCAAAAAAAATAACAGGGAAATTAGTACAAATAATTCGCGCCCTACAAATTGAAATGCATTATAGCAAAGAACAAATATTAGAAGCATACTTAAATTTGGCGCCTTATGGCGGCAATATTGAAGGAGTAGGTGCTGCAAGTTTGGTTTATTTTGGAACTTCAGTAAATAAAATTACTTTACCACAAGCTTTAACTTTGAGTATCATTCCTCAAAACCCAGGTAAAAGAACACCAAACAATAAAGAGTTGCGAAAAATTAGGGCACATCTATTAGCGCGTTGGTTAAAGAAACATCCTGAGGATATCAATAAAAAGGGGATGTTTGATTTACCTTTAGTCATGCAAAACATCCGTTCACTCCCGTTTCATGCCCCACATTTTGCGAATACTCTATTACAAGATGGATTGCTCAAGCAGCAAGATATTAATACAACTTTAGATTATCGCACGCAAATGATTATCGAACGAATTACCCGCCATTATCTTGCGAGAAAAAAGAGCTTGGGCGTTAATAATGCGGCTATTTTACTTTTAGACACCCGAGATATGGGGATTAAAGGGATGTTGGGTTCAGCTGATTTTTTCAACCAAAGCATTAGTGGCCAAATTAATGGTACAGAAACCAAACGATCACCGGGGTCGACGCTTAAGCCCTTTATCTATGGCTTGGCTTTAGATCAAGGTTTAATTCATCCAAATACTGTTTTAAAAGATGTACCTCATAGCTTTAATGGTTATAATCCGGAAAATTTTGATTATGATTTCATGGGGCCGGTTAAAGCCAAAGATGCATTGGTTCTCAGTCGTAATATCCCTGCAATTTATCTTTCGAGTCAATTGAGTAATCCAACGCTGCATCAATTATTAGAGAATGCACAAATAAGCCAACTTCGACCAGAATCTTTCTACGGTCTTTCTTTAAGTTTAGGCGGTGTTGAGCTAACCATGAAGGAATTAGTTGGACTATACGCCATGTTGGTTAATGATGGGCTTTGGTATCCCATTCGCAGTATTAAAAAAGATGAAGTAAAACTTAAAGGTATTCGTTTGTTAAGTCCTGAGGCGAGTTTTCTTGTATTAGATATGCTAAAAAATACGCCGCATTTGGATTATCTATCTCGAGGAGCGACGCAGTTACCAGTTTCTTGGAAAACCGGAACATCATCAGGTTATCGGGATGCGTGGACAGTGGGTGTATTTGGTCCTTATGTTTTAGCAGTATGGATAGGAAATTTTGATAATAAAGCTAATCCTGCATTTGTTGGTAAAGATATTGCTGCTCCATTGTTTTTTGAACTTGTCGATGCATTAAGACAAGAGCGAGGACCATTGCTTGTATTCGATAAAAAACCAGAACAAATGAATCTAAAAAAAATTGAAATTTGTAAAGCCTCTGGAATGTTGCCAACGCGTTATTGTCAAGATACTGAATGGAGTTGGTTTATTCCAGGAACATCACCAATAAAGACTGACACCATTTATCGAGAGGTTGCAATTAATAGCAAAACAGGTTTACGAACGTGTCATATTGATGAAAATACTCGTTTCGAAATTTTTGAATTTTGGCCTTCTGATTTACTTAATATCTTTAAGAAAGCTGGAATCCAAAGACATTCACCCCCTTTTTTTGAACCTGATTGCATGTTATCTGGAAATACGAGTATTAATCCACATATAACTTCCCCTCAAAATGGAATTACTTATATTATTCGTGCTGATTCTCAGCAAAATAATACTATCCCTCTTACTGCTGTGACGGATGCGGGGGTTGCTTATGTATATTGGTTTATCAATGAAACATTCATTGCAAAAACTAAAGCCGGGGAGTCTTATTTATGGAAAGCTAAGCCCGGTAAGTTTGTTGTTCGAGCAGTCGATAATCAGGGTCAATCTGATGCTCGCGATATTAACATTCAATTAGACAGTTAAAGAATACTCTCTATAGAAGAGCGTATCATGGAGTTAGAACTATTCATTGAATTACTTCTTTTCGCAGACTGCAAATGCTAGATCATGATTCTCCATCAGAGTGATAGAGGATGCGGAAACTGAGACAAAAAGTTAAATTTTATCGATATGGAAGTCATTAGTTCTAGGCTTCCTTTTTTAATTACAATATGTTCTTAATATCATCGCCTCTAGGGTTAAGCCTGGTCCAAATGCACAACTAAAAACATTTTTATTAGTGTCCTTAACATCTAAGTTATCCCAAATTTTTTTCAAAACAAACAATACAGTTGCAGAAGACATATTCCCATAATTTCTCAAGACTTCGTAAGCATACTCATTCTTTTGAGCAGAGATTTTTAATGCAGTTTCGCATGCTTGCAGGATTTTAATACCGCCAGGATGAATGGCATAATAATGAATATCATTAAATGAATAATGCGATTGTTTTAGAAATTTTTCAGTAAACATAAAAATGCCTGATTGAATCGCTTCAGGTATATAAGAACTCAAGACGATATCAAACCCGTAATCAGCAATACTCCATGCCATTTCTTGACTGGTCTGTGGTACCAGATCACAATAAAACGATTGAATATGGAAGTATTTATCTAAATTCGAGTGATTTTGAATTAGCACAGATGCAGCACCGTCAGCAAAAAGTGCATTGGAAACAACATGCTCTAGATTAAAGCTATTTTGGAAGTGAATACTGCATAGTTCCACACAAACTAATAATACGTTGGCGTTTTGTTCCGTTTGACAAAACGCATTTGCCACCTTTAGGCCATTAAAGGCTCCATAACAGCCCATAAAATTTATTGCTGTGCGTTTTACAGAGGGATTCAAATTGAGCTTTTGAATAATTTCAATATCAATTCCGGGAGCATACATGCCCGTACAACTTACTGTGATTAAATGAGTGATATTATTTTTGTCAAATTTGATGCTATTTAGGCAGTTTTCGATTGCAGCGAGGGCTAAATGAAGCGCGTGTGTTTTATATAAATCCATTCGCTTTGCTGTTGAAGGAAAATGATCTTTGAGATCATTTGGGAAAAATTCGAACTCCCCCGGTGATCTGCAATAATCGCTTAAGATGCTATATCGAGTGTTAATTCCTGATGACTTATAAATTTTTTGCATTATTTTTTTTTGGTTTTCATCAAGATGGAATGCTTCGCCAATCAGTGTAGCGACTTCCCCCTGAGTGCGTTTAAAGGGCGGGTTTGCTATGCCAATGGCGGTAATTTTTGATTGCATTTTTCCCTTTTTAAAATAGTTCCTTGAGATAAATAAATTTATATCATAAATTATGAGAAAGAAGGGTAATTGCACTATTTATTTATTCATTGCAAAATGAAAATTTACCTATTGTCAAAATAATATGACTCAATTCACAAAACGATCAAAAGAGAAGGAATTAATTGATCTAGGCCAAGACTATTATACGCCAGAGGAATACACCCAATCATTAAAGAAACTATTTAAAATTAATCAACTAATGGGTGTTTTTAAAAATACAATCCATTTGCTAAAGCAATTTGCTCCTAATGCTGTATTAGTCGATGTGGGATGTGGTGGCGGGTTATTTTTGCTAAATCTAGGCATATATTATCCCAATATGAGTTTATTAGGTATAGATGTTTCTAAAGAGGCTATTCAACTGGCCCAAGATGAATTGCAGAATTGGCAGCAATTAAACGGCAATGTTTTTATTGAATTTCAGTTACAGCAGCAACACGAGTTAGAATTGGCGTCAAAGAGCGTGGATATCATTTTACTCAATTTGGTATGCCACCATTTAGATGATGAAGAATTAACTCATTTTTTAATTAAGGCAAAAAATGCGGTTCGTCATGCTGTAATAATCAATGATCTGCATCGAAATTTTTTTGCTTATTGGTTTTATAAAATCGTCAGTCCCTTACTCTTTAATAATCGTTTAATTACTCATGATGGACTTATTTCGATTCAGAAAGGCTTTACTCGAAAAGAGTTAAAAATTTTATTGAAACAAGCAAATATTAACAATTACCGGATCAAATGGCACTTTCCCTTTTGGTGGAGTATTCTTATTTTAAAAGAGTAAGGATTAAAATCGATGACATTGGATGTGCTGATTATTGGAGGAGGGCCTGCTGGCGCTACAACCGCTATTTTACTTGCCGAAGCAGGGTGGTCCGTAGGTTTAATTGAAAAAAAAGAATTTCCACGTAAAAAAGTTTGCGGAGAATTCATTTCTGCTACCAGCTTACCACTGTTACAAAGACTAGGACTGGAGCAATTTTGCTCTGAAAATGGTGGACCCGAAGTAACCAAGGTAGGATTGTATGCTGGTGATGTAATTTTAACGGCTAATATGCCACGCCTAACTGCAACAAACCCATATGGAAGGGCATTTGGACGTGAATATCTAGATACGGCATTAGTCAACAAAGCTAAATTAAATGGAGTCTATATTTGGCAACCTTGTGAGGCAATCGACGTACAGCATAAACAGGGTCTATTTTTTTGTACTATTAAAAAAGAGAATAAAACGTTGGATCTTATTCGTTCGTCACTTGTTATTATAGCCCATGGTTCTTGGGGCAAAAAAATTGATTCTTCAGATGTCAAAACACATAAATCATCGGATCTTTTAGCATTTAAAACACATTTCAACAATTGCAGTTTACCCACGAATCTGATGCCCTTATTGGCTTTCCCTGGGGGCTATGGAGGAATGGTGCATAGTACTGAGCAACAAGTTACGCTTTCATGTTGTATTCGGCGAGACACTTTGCAAAATTTGCGACTGAAATCTCCTGATTTACCCGCTGGTGAAGCAGTGTTTCAGTACATTAAGACTCATTGCCATGGGGTTCGGGAAGCATTTGATCAGGCACAAAATGAAGAAAAATGGTTGGCCTCAGGTCCAATCCAGCCTGGTATTCGAAACTGTTATAAAAAGGGTATTTTTTTTGTGGGTAACATTGCTGGCGAAGCTCATCCAATTGTTGCTGAGGGAATTAGTATGGCAATACAATCTGCATGGCTGCTTTCACAGAGTTTGATTCAATTCAATATAAAACAAAATAAAAATCAAAACGATGTCGGAGAATATTATACACAGCAATGGCATAAATATTTTGCTCCTCGAATCCGTACTTCTGCTTTTTTTGCACATTTGGCAATGATAAAGCCATGGGGAAGGGTATTGTTACTGCCTCTCATTCAACAGTTTCCCACTCTTTTAACCTTAGGGGCTAAATTTAGTGGTAAAATACAACAAATTGTACCTATTGATAATCGTAAATGAGATTTATATCTACTTTAAAGAATGAACATGAAAAATAGTTCTTTTTTCGATGTGAGGTAAAAAATGTAATGCCAATCGATTTTACGGTTTTTTTTAAGTTCGAGTGCCTGTCAGGACGAATTTTTATCCCATTAATGTAATGAGCAGATGACGTTGCTGTGGTGCATAGCGATGTTCATACAGATATACTCCTTGCCAATTTCCTAATGCAAGCTTGTTATTTTGAATAGGAATACTCAGGCTTGTTTGAGTTAATATAGTCCGAATATGGGCTGGCATATCATCTTTACCTTCTACGATATGCTTGAATAAGGGATCGCCATCGGGAATAAGCTTCTTCAGAAAACTTTCCAAATCTTCGCGAACTTGTTTATCATAGTTTTCGCAGATCATTAAGGACGCGCTTGTGTGCTGTAGAAATAAGTGACCTAGTCCATTCGGAGAAGAAAAATTTGCACACAATAGATTGATTTTGTCCGTGATGTCAAAAGTACCTCGACCTGTTGTATTCAGCATTAGCGTATGTTGTTCTAAGTACATTATCGTTCTACTCTCTGAAAATTTTTCCTTCCTTGGATGATTGTACTACTCCATTGCATAATTGTGTATTTTTTAATTCAATTAATTGACTCTAAAACAATGGGATAGAAAAATGAAATTTGGTGCAATAAAATATGTAGTAATAAGTGTGTTATGGGGAATTATGATGCCAAGCAATGCTGTTCAAAACACCTTTTTATTAATTGCCGACCCCAAAATACTTGCTATTCCCATCATAGATAATGACGAAACGATGATTGATTTAAAAGACCAACGTGAGATTGCTTACGGTCCATCACCGGAAATTCCGAATAATACGGATTACACAAAATTAAGAAAAACAGTCTATGAAAAATTAAAACAAGCACAAACGTTATTACCCGAAGGATTACGTTTTCGTTTGTATGAAGGATATCGAAGCTTGCAACTGCAAAAAATGTTATTTGATGCACGATATGCAAAAGTTAAAACACAGCATCCTTCCTGGTCGCATCAACAGTTGTTTGATGAAACCACTAAATTGGTCTCACCAGTTATTAATTTGGATTCGTCAATAAATATTCCGCCTCATTCCACAGGTGGTGCCATCGATGTCTATTTAGTCAACGACAAAGAGGAGGAGATAGATATGGGAATTCATCCTAAAGATTGGATGACTGACTTAAATGGCACATTATCATTGACAAATTCCAATATTATTTCAAAAAAAGCAAAGTATTATCGGCATATTATGAGTGAGGTATTAAGTCGAGTTGGTTTTGTCAATTACCCTACTGAATATTGGCACTGGTCTTATGGGGATCGTTATTGGGCTTACAATCAACATCAATCTCATGCCATTTACAGTAGTTATACGGAAAAATTAAGCTTATCAACAGTGCAGAAATAACGAAAAGGTAACAAGTGTTACCAATGAGT
Organism: Legionella gratiana; assembly: GCF_001467695.1. Lineage (GTDB taxonomy): Bacteria > Pseudomonadota > Gammaproteobacteria > Legionellales > Legionellaceae > Legionella > Legionella gratiana. The sequence continues at coordinate 513,970 of NZ_LNYE01000022.1, read as the reverse complement.
TGAAAGTAATACAAAGTTATAAAGGGAAAAATACACTTATTTAGCGGGGGCTAACATCGGTATTCTATTCTCATGCTCCTGTTCGCTAAGTTCTCGCATACTGTCTTGTTGTATCTGATTGTCACTATTTATCTGACTTTTAATAGTTAATAATTCAGCTTTTATTTCTTTACACTTTTCTTGTCTGGCTTTATCGGCAGAATAAGCTAATCCAAAAGTGAGGAAATTAATAACTTTTTTTAAGCGACTCATTTCATATGTTGATGCGTTTGCAATAGAACCTAGGAATGTTTTAGTAGCCTCTTCGTACTTTTTTTCTACTCCCTTTATTTTATCATCTGTAAATCCCATTTGTTCATAAAAAGATATAGGATACGATACATTTTGATTTAATTCTTGTTTAAACTGAGCCACCTGTCGTGCAGCAGGAGTGCCAGTGAGGTATCGTTCTGCTTCGTTCAAAAGCTCATTGAGTTGCTTGATGGACTCAGAAATACTTTTAAAGGGGCTATTCTCTTGTACTATTTCTTGGGAAGGGGCAAAATGGAGCGATTCAATAATTTCCTTTAGAGCAAATAATTCACCAGGATTTGCGTCTTTTATAGCGGAATTAAGATTTTGAAGAGCAGTATCATATGTATCTTCTATTTCGCTTTTAAGATTAGCAGGTAAAACTTCCAATTCAATATAAAGATTAAGATCCTCCTTAGTCTGAGATAAAGTTATTTTAATTTCATTTAACTTTTCTTGAGTCTTACCGTTAATTAGATGCACGTTTTCCAATAGATCATACATAGAATCAATTTTATCTTTTAGAGGCTGTAAACTCTTACCAGAGTCAGCATTGCTGACGCTAGGTTTTAGATCAGTTATTGAATATTCACCTTTTAATATCTGGTTAGATATACCTTCGATTTCTACGGTAATTGTTCTTATTTGATTGGTATAGTCCTTAATAAGAGGAAGTTGTGAACCTCTTTGATCTAAGGCATTAGCCTTTACATACAAATTCATGAGTTCATTTCTATCAGGTGCTTCTTTTTGCAAGGCATGTTGAATTTCTTCTGTAAGTTCCTGTGCTTTTTCACTGTAATTATCAATGGTAATCTCTTCATAGGACGGTGCCACAATATCCTTATCAACTTTAAAATCTCCTTTTACACCATCAATTTCTTGTATTTTATTCATAAGAGGGGTACATATTTCGTTAAGCTTTTTTCGTTCTTTTTCTTGTTCAGGTATATTATGTGCAATTAAACTTGCTGAATAACAAGTCAAAACAGCTTGAAGAAAGCGTTGAGCTAAGTCTTTTTCATTTTTTTGGAATTCTTCTTGTTGTTCTTGAAACTGTCTTATTTCTTCATTTGTAGGATTTTCGGCTAATGGCTCTTGGTTTGTTACAATATTAATTTCGGGATCCTTGCCAATATTTTTTCCATTAACTAAACGACAATAGTTAGCAACTCCAATTGCCTCGATAACCTCGTCTTTAAGCTTAGCTTGATCGTCTGTCATTAAATACGGTGCAATTTGGTCCATTATAGGCTTCATGTATTGTTCAATGCTTCCTGCTTCTTGTCGTCTTTGTATAAATTCATCCATAGTGATTGAAGGAAAATAAGCTAATTGATCAAAGACCCGAGAAATTTTGCCATAATCTCCAGGAGAGTCTTGTGCTATCATTCCTTGGGCTGAATTTTCATCATTTTTTAATGGGTCATAAGGAATTTTTAAATGAGCAATAAAGCCTTTCACAAATGCGTCTATAAATAATTCGTCAACTTTTGCATACGACATAACAACTCCTATAGTATTTCTTTCATATAAATATCGCATGTGGAGATGATGAGAAGATTAGGGCGTTTCACTGGACTTTGTATAGCCTTTACGCAAATCATTTTTATAAGTTAAGTTTTCAGGATTTATTGTCGAGAACGTGAAACAAATAGATCATATAAAGGGTGGACTTTAAATAGAAACAAAGATGAGTTTTACTGACTAATTGACTCGAATTAATAGCATGGTTGGATTCGATAAGCTCAAAGTTGGACACCATTCCCGGTTGTGAGCAACCGGGCTAACTACACCTATTATTTAAATCCCATAATATGTTCCTGTTCTATCACTTTATCATTGAGAATATTATAAATTGAATCACGGACTTTCTGAGGTACGTTGATGCTAAAAATTGGATATACGTCGTCTTTATTTTCGCTTGAGGTAGCTAATTGAACCATTTGAGGGGTACTACCTGAAATATTCTTTTGATAGAGATAAGAGGGACGTCCTTTCACTGCTCCAAATCCTATGCCTTCCTGAATAAACTGGAATCCTGCTTGATGAAGAAATTGTTCGATTTTTTCGAATTTCATTATTAGTACTCAGTTATTAATTAAAGAGTTGAAATTATAAACACATTTATATAAGTTTCAATGTAATCAATAGATTTAGAACATAATCATTTAAAAATAGCCAGTAAAAAAAGTAAGCAGAGTTCTGGTAAGCTTATTAGCTGACAAAATCAAGTTTTCAAGTGCAACAAGTACTATTTACCGGAATCTAGCTGATCTAAACCCAGTAGTTTTAGTTTAAACCAATCTCTTTATTTTATTCCGTGTACATTTAAGTTATAAATGAGAATTAAGAAAGGGCTTCCTCTTCATACTTAAGAATAAAATCTAACATTTTTATAATTTCTGATCATGAGTTATTTTAAAAATGCGCCCCCTAAAATTGAGAGGATTATTATGGCAAGATTTAAAGTAGTGCTTTTTGGTAAACAAGGTAGTGGTAAAACGCAACTAAGTCATCAGGTTGCTTTAAAAGGTAATTATGAAGAAAATGCCTCGTCAACAGTAGGTGTTGAATATTTAAGTCGAAAAATGGAGGATAATCATGTACTCCATGTTTGGGATATTGCAGGTAGCGAGATTTATAAAAAATTATATCGTTCGTACTATAGAGGTGCGATTCTCGGTTTACTTTGCATTGATTTAACAAGAGAAATTGACCAAGATCAAATTAATAATGAAGTGCAATTATTTCGTGATATTTGCCCAAACGCGCCTATTATTTTAGTAGGAACAAAATCAGACTTACCGCACAAAGATATAGAGCTATTTAAAAAGAACATCGCGAGTGAACTGTTCAGCAATTACATTGTTACTTCAGCAAAAGAAAAAACTGGAATAGATGAGCTTTATGCGGAGATTACCAAACATTGTCAAGGTTTAAACGAGTCTCTATGGAATAGAGCAGTTCAGAATTTATTAGTTAGTTTAAATGAACTACCCCCTAATAAGGAAAAACTAATCAAAGCAGAATTAGAAAAGTTATCAAAAGTACTATTAGCTAAATCTGATGAGCTTGGAGTTGTTTCATCAACTAAGACTGATGCAATTGAACATTTTACAAATAATTGTAAAACAATTTTGGAAGGAAAACATCCTAATGTTTTTAAAGCCGTGACTACGGTTGCTGTTGCTGCAGCGGTAACTATTGCTGCTGCATTTATTGGTTTTAGCATAAGCTTTTTCCTTGGGAGCTGGACAGGGCCTGGAGCTTTTGTAACAGGTTTTATTGGAGCTTATAGTGCTGCAGTAGCTGTTGCTGCGTCAAGCATAACAATTGGTGTAGCAGCTGGGGGTATCACTGCATATGGTTTATTTAAAACATCAAAGGAAATGAGCGCACTTAATGAGTTTACTGCCGACGTATCGTCTTGGAATCGTGAAATTCGGTTATAGTTCTTTTGTCAACTAACGTTCGTTTAATGACATAAAAGGCATTTCTAAGCTTTTTATGTCGAATCTACTTATTATTAGGAATACTCTATTCCAACTCTTCATTCCGAAGTAACTTTATTTTAATTATAAATTTTTATAATGAAAGTATGAGAAAAAATAGTTGAAGTTATATAAAGGTCTTTACTAATGTGAATAAATTAGGCGAGTAGTAACAAAAATCTGGGTTATTCAAAATTTAAATAACCCATGCAAAATCCGATTTTTTGAAACAACTTTCCTTAAGATTGACTTGATAAAATTAATTAAGAACTTGGAAATGCATCGTGAATTTTCGATGAATTGCATGAAGTTCTCAGAGTAATAGGTCAATTGATTGGTGACGAAATAATTATTTAACTAATTGAAAGTAATAAGTTATTTGAATATTTAATATGATATATAAAAATAATGAATTGGATAAATAGTAATCGTAATGCTCATAATGTGATTCAATAAAGAGTTTTGGCAATATCAAAAAAATAGTTGAAGTTACATAAATGTTTTTACTAAGGTGAATAAGATGGAAACTAGGAATGAGGTAATTCAGTTCAGCAGTATCCTGAGCCAGGAGCAAGCAGAAGTATATTCTGATAAATTGCTAAGTCAATTTTATAAAATACTTAGTGAAAGAGAATATGTTCGTAAAATAAAACGTGTAATTCCTTACATGCAACAGATCAACGAAGATTTGATACCAGACGCTACATTAGAGAAATTTTATCAAGCGGTTAAAAGGGATTATCAGCATTATGTGTATTTTTGTAATTTATTAAAAAATAAAAAAGTAAATATTGTGCACACAACATATGATTCTAATTTCAAGAAAATAAGACTCCATGGTATTAAGGATAACAGTCAACCCGAATGCGATGTTTATGATGAACGCGTCATCATCCATCCGCCGCTGATACGAAACTCTTCATTAATGATACCTAGACGCTGTTTTAAACGTGACAATTTGAGCGCAGGTCTTATCAGTTCACAAACCGAGCTTTTATATTATATAGCTAATTCACGGACTAATACCGCACTCCATTATATAAACGATGGTGATTATATTAACGATTACAATATGGAGTTTGGTTATACACCCATTTTACTTGCTTTATGCAAAGGGTGGAATCATGTTGATTCTAGGAAGCACTCCTTAGTTCAAAAACCAATTATTGAAGCGTTACTGGCTAAAAAATCGCTTGAAGTGAATTGTATTCATTTAAGAAATGGAATGACCCCGTTACATATCGCTTGCTTAAGAGGTGACTCTCCTGAATTGATTAAAGCATTACTAAAGCGCGGAGCTGATTGTGACGCTCTTGATTATAAAGGAAGAAGGCCTGTGGATATGCTTCATGTGAGCGATGAAGAGATGCAAGAAACTATATGTGAACTTTCTGGTTCATCAGATAGTTCTTTCCCTATTTTAAAGCACTATGATTATCTTTCTAAAAAACCAGAAACCGCTACAGTGCCTGCTTCACAAGAACGTAAACAGTGCATTCTAAACATTAGGTATTTATTAGCTAAGGTTGCAGTTCAAAAGATTATTCCCAATTTTGCCTGAATGGCATAATTGGAAATGAGTAGTGAAAAACTCCCCACGACCTAAGCAATCCCCACAAAATTTGTGGGGGTTACGAAAATTCTAGAGTTTTAGATTAAATAATTCGTACACAATTTCTTCCTTCCTTTTTGGCTTTATAAAGCGCTTGATCCGCCTGATCAATAGCTTGTTCAATTGAAATGTCTGCTTTAAGTGATGTAAGACCAAAGGATGCAGTGATATGAACAGACTCATGGCTGTTAATATTAATGGTCATTTTTGCGATTCCACTACGAATACGTTCGATGATTTCTAAAGCAAGAGCGGTGTTAGTATTCTGAAGACAGAGTAAAAACTCATCACCACCAACGCGAAAAACTTTGTCATAAGGACGCATACTCTCAATAACAAATCGTGATATAGTGGCTAATACACAATCACCGGCAGGATGGCCGTGTTGATCATTAAGAGTTTTAAATTTATCCAAATCTAACATTGCTATGCAGCATAATTGTACTTGTCGCTTAACGAGTTCTTGTTGTTCACGTAAAACAGGTAGCATGTTATTGCGATTGATAGTCCCCGTAAGTGGATCGCGGCTATAAAGTAACTCATTCAATTCTCGCTGCAAAGCCGATATCTCTAAATGTAATTTTTCGATGCTATTTGAAAAAATGTCATAATCATGGGGTGATATATTATTGTCCTTATTTATTGAAACCAATAAGGTTGTTGCCGCTTTATGCATGTACTGATGTTCTTCTCCAAGTGCAATAAATGCGGGATGTTGTTTGAGTTTATGAGAACTTGGTCCATAATACCATTGACCAAAACGACACTCTTTATGTGCATTAACACTAATATCATGTTGATCAGAGGGTAATCTGCAAACAAGAGAACGGATAATTGAATTATACCATTGTTGATGGTTATAAAGAGCTTGTTCAAATTGAAAAATAAATTCTTGCAACTCTTCACGATTAAGAAAGTCAATCTGCATTTCAATCCCCCAATAATTCGCTAATAAAATACTTGTATTGGGTTTTTTCTTGGAAAATTATTAGCTACGAAGTTTGAAAACTCTTATCACTAACCTATCAAAAATTCTAAAATAGAGAACTCTTCTTAAGATAATAGTCCATAGTGATGAAAAAATCATTGAACAGTTTCTAAAATAGATACTGCAAGCCTAGGGCAACGGTATAATTTTTATTGGATAAGCTCGATGAATCACTGTCGTAGACATGTTTGCCAGTATCATTATCTATTACTTCACTATCAGCCCGTGCTCGTGAATAATGATTGTAGGATGCTTCAACAAAAATTTTAGCGTTATTTGTTAAAAAATAGCCTGAATTAATTGTTGCAGCATAATATCTGGCGTTATTTCCGTATTCATTGAACGTTAAGTTGCGCGCATAATGCTCGTCATGATCGCGGGCTGAAACCCAATTACTAAATTTTATAAAGGCATTAAACTCAAAATTATTGATAGAATATTTGCTGGTTAGACCCACATAAGGCGTATTAAATTTTTGTTGGTATCCAATTCCGGGTTCACTACTCGGAAAGCAACCAACGTGCGTACCATTATCATATTGATAACACCCGCCATTTGCTTGCCAGCTAAAAGAATTTCTTTGATACCCAGCAGCCACTCCTAACTTATAATCTTGTTTTTGGAGCAACCAAGCTCTTAAACTCAGATCAAACTCATTTGCATAATTAAGATGTGTATTTTCATGATGAGACCAGTGTGTCCAGTTTTTTTGATATGGGTTAAGCCAGTCATAGTCATCCATAGCTGCAGTATTTTTTGCGAGCGTAATCCAGCCTCTACCAACAACACCAAGCCAATCTACAAAGCTGTAATTTAGTTCCCCATTGAGTATGGCAGCATTTTTTATGCGCCAATCGAGTTGACTTAACTTTCTATCTGTTCCTGGATAATAAACATATTCCTGAGCTTTACCTGATAAAACGCCCACGGAAGTACTCACTGACAAGCCCTTAATAGGGGAATTAGCAGCATTAGAGTTATGAGAGAAAATAATAGCCAAAGAGATTAGAGCCAACATAACTATTTTATTATTCATATTTTTTCCAGTTAGTGCCGGCAATCCTTGCAGCGGATTGATTACTAAAAAAGCAATAAACATTATTGTGAATCATAATGGGCTTGTCAAGATACCTATTGGGAAACATTTATCATATTGATCTCATATTAAACTTTCCCGTGTTTATAAACATGATTTGCGGAGGCTATACAAAATACGATGAGGTGACCTAATCTTGTCATCATCTCCACATGCGATATTTATTTTAGGAAAGATAATAAGTGGAGAGTGCGATGCCAAAGTTTGTTAAAGCAAAAGATGGGGTAGTATTACCCCCTTTATCTTTTTGTAATACGGAAATGCCTGTTGTAGATATGGAAGGTGAGATTCGTCTCAAGTCGGTGCATTATACAGGTTTAGACCCTAACTATGAGAATGATTGTGTCATTATAAAGAAAGAGGATAGGATTACAGGTTTACATACAGGAGGTATGAGTGAATGTCATGCACTCGCGATGATTGAAAGAGATGATAAAGGAGAGATCACAAAAATTGCGATGCTGCATTTTGCAGGTGGATTGACAAAAGAAAGATTACAGGATTTCATTACTCATTGCACGAATAAAGGTTTTCAAGATAATCTGGAATTAGTGCATTATCCAGGTTATAGTTCTATAGGTGCGTCAGTCGCCGAGATTGAAAGAGTTTTGCATGAGAGAAAGTTTGAGAATGAACAAGTGATCCAAAGAATTTATCATGCCGATTCGTGCACGGATTGTTGTGTCATGTTTAACGGCCAAATTGGAAACTCACAGGGCTTTGCTCCCTTTCTAATGGATTCTAAATCTATTGAACGTCGATTTGATTTTTCAAATTCATTAGAAATAGCGACAAATAATTATCAAAGACTGATAGATAGTTATAAAAAGGAGCCTAATAAATCCGAACCACTAAAAAAATTGAGAGATACAATTTTATCTGATAAGTTACTTGAAAATCCGGCTAATTTTTTGGAAAAAACCCGAAAATTTATTGAAAAAGCAGAATCCTCACCTGAAGAAAAACACGCACTGTATCAAGAATATGCTAAAGATGTTAAAAAGCAACCCTATTTAACGACCGCAACCAAAATAGCCTGCGTGGCCCTTGCTGCAACGATTATTGGTATAATTCCCGCTGTTATCATTGCATCTCGTTACAAGAATGAGGTAAAAGAGCTAAGAAAGAGCCAATTAGAGACTATAAATGAGTGTCTGAATATTAGTAGTGGTCCCAGATGAGGTAAGTTGCTATTTATAATCCCCTACATAACCCCAGGAGTCGACCCAAATGATTCGTTTAAATGCCGCTGTTTGTTCCATTTTATTGATAAATGATTCCATGTTGCCGCTTTTTACTGCATAAATGACCATATTGGCACTATTTTTTATGGGTATAATAAAGGTGTTTTTAAACTGTTTTTTAAGCAGCTGAAAAAGAGGATATTGCTCTTTTAAATTAGCTAAATTAATCGCAAAAAAACCATTTTCGGTGATTATTCTTTTGCAGGAACTAAAAAATGCCTCATGAGCACACTCAGGCGGAAAATGATTCGAATTATATAGATCAACCATTAAATGCGAATAGGTTGTTTTGCAATTTTGTACGTAGTCCATTGCATTTTCATGGATAATGGTTAAGTGCTTTAAGTGATCTGTCCAAAAAAAACGTTTTGCAATCTCAATAACTTCTTCGCTATTATCTACAGCAATCAAAGACCTATCGTGTAACATTAATGGAATTCCTGCACCTCCAAGTCCTAAAAGACAAATGGTTCCAGGATTGGTGCGCGCCATTAAAGTTAGGGCAGGAAGGTAATATAAAATAGGCTTATGAGGATTACGTCTGTTGATCACAGTCTGTAATGCATCGCTTCCCAAAGTTAACCAGCGATAAAATAAATTTTGATATACTTTATAACCAGAAGGAGAGGTATAAATGCAAGTCCCCATCTTTGTTTGCCACATTTTAGCTTGTCTTCTCTAATTGAAAGGGGTAGATTGAACCCAATTTTAAGATTTGTGTTAATGCATCTAAAGCATAAAAGACCTCATTGATCAGGTTAGGATCTGCTAAATCGTTCGCAGTCAGTTCAGTACGATAATGCTTTACTACCCATTTTTCGAGAACATCTAATAATTCATGATTAATTAAAACTCCCTGATGCATGGCTTGAAGTTCTTCCTCATTAATCGGAATGCGTAATCGAAGACAAGCCGGACCGCCGCCATTGCGCATGCTTTGTTTGAGATCAAGAAAATGAACGGAGTTGATGGGGTTACTGCTCTCAGAGAGTATTCGTTCAATACAGGCGTGAGCGCGGAGATTGGTTTGACACTCATAAGGGGCAAGGAGCACCATAGAATGTCGCTCACCTGAACTAATTATCTGTGAGTTAAATAAATACGTTTCAACAGCATCACGGATGCTCAGTTCATCTTGAGCAATTTCAATAACTGTTAATGGAAAGTTAGTTTTTTCACGTAATTCATTTAATACAGTGTCTTGTTCCACAAATGCTTGTTCGTGAACAAGAAAAACCGATTCATTAGCTACTGAAATCACATCATTATGAAAAACACCAAGATCAATTGCATCTGGATTTTGGCGAGCAAAGACCACTTGATGTGACATGAGTTGATGTTGGCGAGCTATAGCTTCAGATGCTTCTTTAGTTTGTCGGGCAGGATATTTTGTTGGTCCAATGTTATTCGTTCCTAAAGCTTTTTTCCCGTAAACAAAAAGATGAACTCCTGATGATCCATAGTTTTGGCAGAGACGACTGTGGTTTGCCGCACCTTCATCTCCTGTAATCAATGATCGCGGTAAAATCGGATGATGGTGAAAATAGCGAGGATTAGAGAAAACCATCTCGAGAATTTTTTTTGAAAAATCAGCTTCATGATGACGGTGTAAATTGCATATAAGATTTGCTGCTGTAAAATGAAGTTTATTATCTTGAGTATCCATGCTGGGAGAAACGGTAGCGGCATTAGCTGTCCACATGCTTGACGCTGAATAGCAGGCACTTAGAAGCTCTGGAGCCGCTTTATATGCTTTATTAATTTGTTCACTAGGAGTGCCTTTAAAACCTAATTGATGAAGTACTTCGAGATTAGGACGTTGATGAGGTGGGAGCAACCCCTGTTTTAAACCCATTTCATGAAGCAGACGCATTTTTTGCAACCCCTGAAGCGCGGCTGCTTGAGGATTTGAGGCACTTAAGGCATTAGATGTAGAGGCAACGTTACCTATTGAGAGACCTGCATAGTTGTGGGTAGGTCCGACTAGACCGTCTAAATTTAATTCATATGCATTCATTTTCATATTCCATGTTCTGTTTTCTCTTTTTTAAGAGGAAACTAGGATCTGTTGACAGAGCTTAAGCGAATCAATAATTTTTACTCTAATACAATACCCGGTAAAATCTGAGCTGGCTTTGTTAAATGAGTTTGTTCCATACTGGCTACTGGGTAAGAGCAATAATCAGCGGCAAAATAAGCACTTGGTCGATGATTGCCGCTCAAACCAACCCCGCCAAAAGGAAGACTGCTTGGAGCTCCTGTAGTTGGTCTATTCCAATTAATTAATCCAGCGCGTATTTTTTGATAAAATTGGTGATAATGCTGTTCATCATTACTTAATAATCCTGCAGCTAGGCCATAACGTGTTTGATTTGCAAGTTCTATCGCTTGTTCAAAATGACTGTAACGATAGATTTGCACCAATGGTGCAAAAATTTCCTCATCAGGGGGATTAGAATAATAAGTCATATCGATAATACCAGGTGAAAGTAAGCCTGTATTTTCAGCAAGTAAGGACATAGACAATAAGGGTTTACCTCCTGACTCAATAAGCTGTTGTTGCGTTTGTAAGTGTTTTAGCGCTTGTTTATGACCAATTATGGGCCCCATGAATGGCTCTGGCTGCTGATCAAAAGGTCCTACTTTAACGGAATCGCATGCTTTAATAAACTGTTTTAAAAATTCATCGCCTTGAACTGAATCAGGTATGATGACTCGACGCGCACAAGTACATCGTTGACCAGAGGTAATTAAAGTAGACAGTAACGTATGATAGACCGCGGCAGTGAGATCATCGACTTTATCAACTACTAAAGGATTATTTCCCCCCATTTCAAGTGCTAAAATGACCTCAGGTTTATTGCTAAATTGTTGGTGTATTCGCAAACCAGTCTGATAGCTTCCTGTAAAATAGACTCCTTGTATGTCCTGTGATAACAATATTTTCCCACAAGCTGCATCACCTTGCAAACAGTTAATTACTCCAGGAGGCAACCCGCTATCATGCCAACACTGCATGATAAATTCTGCAACAGCAGGAGTGAGATCACTCGGTTTATAAAGAATAGTGTTGCCTGCTAATAGAGCAGGAACTATATGCCCATTACTGAGATGAGCAGGAAAGTTAAATGCGCCAAGAATCGCCACAACACCATGCGGCTTAAAACGAAGACAAGCATTTGCTTCAGGTGCCTCGCTTATTTTACTCTCTGTACGTTCATGATAGGCCTGAATGGATAAATTAATTTTCCCAACGACTGCAGAAACTTCAGTGTGGGCTTCCCATAAAGGTTTTCCTGTTTCCAAGGCAATCAAGTAAGCTAATTGGTCTCGACTCTTTTCAACTTGCTGGGCAAATTTTTGGGTATAGCTCGCACGTTGAACAAAATCAAGAGCAGACCATGAGTTAAGTGCTTGATGTGCTGCGTGAGAGGCTGCAGTAATTTCTTGCTCCGTAGCGCTCACTCCTTGCCAAAACAAAGATCCATAACTTGGATTGATCGAATCCAAAGTGGCGCCAGTTCCACTTATCCATTGTCCATTAATGTATTGACCTTTTCCTTGCATTATTGCTGTTTTAGACATCCTATTCCTCATGATCAAATTGTAAAGGAGCTATGCGTAATTGATCGCCGCAGGTTACCTGTAATAATTCAGCAGTTTTTTTGCTAATAATACAGCTATCATTTTCATTATTTACCAGCGCGCTATTCACTGTTGCTCGAAAATCTAATTGAGTATTAGACAATAAATAATCAGAACTACTCACTTCATCGCTAATACTTTTAATTGTTACAATCCGGCTTAACTCTATAGTTTTTATTTCTGTTAGGGGGGCTTCAAGGGTAGGCCCAGCATCAAAAATATCAATGTATTTGTTATATCTAAATCCTTCTTTTAGCAAGATGTGCATGGCTGCAGCAGTGGAAGGATGAGGTTGACCTATGACTGCCTGGGCTTCTGCGGAAAGTAATTTAATGTATATAGGATTTCGTGGCATTAAATCTGCTATGAATTGTTTATCAGTTGCTATGGTGAGGCGATCTGCTTCAGCATAGGACATATGGAAAAAATGTCTCCCTACGTTTTCCCAAAAGGGAGAGATACCCTTTTTATCAGAAATACCACGCATGTCAGCAATTACAGTAGACGCGAAACGTTTCGTATGTTGCGCCATAAATAGAAAACGTGCTTTAGAAAGCAATAAACCGTAATTTTTCTTGCGATATTGGGGCGCCAAAAATAAAGTACAAATTTCGCTTCTTCCTTGATTATCATTCACTAAACTCAAAACTTCATAATCACTTCTAATATTTAATGAACGACAAACACGTGTGCGTTTGGAAATTTTATAGGAATAAAAAGGTGTATCATGTCCTGTACGTGATTCAATCCCCGAAACACCGACTATTTCTGCATTCTGATTTTCCAAGACAAATAAATAATATTCATTATTTGGCTCTTGGATATTTTTTTTAAAGGAATCACTAGCCCAACACAAACGTTTTTGCAAAATTTCTTTTTCTTTAGAAAGCGTAGTGATTCCAATCCCACTTTCTTCTGCCAAACGGTGAATGGCATTTAAATCATTATCACGAGCGCTTCGAAACAATATCATTTTTTTAGATCCTCTAAACCACCTTGCGCTAAGTCAAGTAAAAGTAAAGTGCTCAGTGCAGCACGTTCTGGTAAGCTGTCTAACAATATATATTCTTCTTCGCTATGAATTTTACCTCCTCTGACTCCAAGTGTGTCCAAAACGGGAACCCCATGTTTTGCTAAATTGTTACCATCACAACAACCACCACTATCTTTCCAATCTATAGAAATGCCCAGTTCTTTTCCTATGTGTTGAATACGATGAAATAAACGTTCTGTTCCCGAATTGATACGTTTAACGGGCCTATCAAAACTACCATATAAATTCAGAGAGTAATCTGGACGTTTGAGTTGCTGAATGATTTTATCCAACTCTGTTCGTACCCAAAGCTCATCTTCGGGTAGATTAATGCGAATATCAATCTGAGCTACGGCTTTATCAGGAACTACATTAAGGGCTTGGCCTCCTGAAATTTTACCGATATTAATGGTCACTCCCTCGCGCTTTCCATTAAGTAGGTTAATGGCACATACGGCCTCAGCTAAATAACAAATTGCATTACGACCTGCCGAAAAATCACGACCTGCATGTGCAGACTTCCCAGTAGCAATGAACGTTATCTTGCCGCTTCCTTTACGATTTTTAGCTAAAGTTCCTTGTTCAGTCATTGCTGGTTCATAAACTAAGGCGGCCTGATAACGTGCGGCTAATTCATCAAAAAGCACACTTGATGCAGGGGAGCCAATTTCCTCATCCGCATTGATCAGAACATCCCAGCCCAGCTTTATTGCGTTATCACTTTGTTCAAAAGCGGATAGGGCATGCAGCATGACAATAAGTCCTCCTTTCATATCGGTAACACCTGGCCCGTTAATGCAATTATCATTGATGTACGTTAATTTCTGAAAAGAGCTTTCAGGAGAATAAACAGTGTCCATATGTCCACTAAGCAATACACGTCTTTTTAACTGAGGTCTTTTGCTAATAAATAGTGCATCGCCGCTGATTTTTGCTTGAGTATTTCCGGACATATCGATAACGGGGATTGGAGGAAGCTTTTTTATCTGAATAGTATCTGCGATTGGCTTGTATGCGGTATGTAAAACATCAATCATTTGTGTTAATCCCGGCAAATTTGATGTGCCAGAATTAATCTCACAAAACTGGTGGAGTTGTTCTACCATAGTTCGTTGACTGTTTTTTATTGCAGTTATTAGTGTTTTATAGGTATTTATCATGATTTTTAGATTTAAAACTAAAGAATACACAATAGCTTAAATTAGGATGCTTCACAATGTGTTTGGTGTATGTGGAGGCAAGTAACTCATAATTCTAAAGTTTTTATCCCTCGCATCTAAGATTCGAGGGAATCGTAAGTCTCTTTGAAAGTTTTATAGTGATTGGGCAAATTTTGTTTCTTTTATATCTTCCTTGGGCTTTTTGTCTTCACTGATTTCGTGATCTTTTTGTTCTGTTTTAGGTGTATTTCCTGACCACAGTGGTCTCGCCAAAAATCCAAAAACACTCAGGAGTCCTCCAGTTGTTACTTGTTCTTGATTGGGTACAGGGATTGATTCTGGATTCATACTTGAGTCCACACTTTGATCAAGGAGTTCCAGGCGACAAATTAGTTTTTCCTGAAGGTCTAACAGTAGTTTATAACGTTCATTACTGGCTTTTAATTCAGATTTAACTTCTGAAAGTTCTTTTTCAGCATTACTCATTCGTTCTGTAATTTCATCAAAACTGGTGTTTTTTTCTGATAAAAATTTATCGAGTTTTTTTTGAAATTCTTCTCGTTGACTGGAGTCATTAATTCCTGTGTTGGATAAAAATTTCACGGTTTTTTCTAAAGTAGAGGCGATTTTTTTAGCTTTTTCTATTTCAGTACTCATCGATTTTCTTACTTCAGACAACTCAGAAGCTTTTTGAGAAAGTTGCAACACGCTTTTTTCATGCCATTCTTTAACTTTAGCAAGCTCTTGTTGATTCGCCTCAAAGAGTTGTCCTTGTTTTTCTATGTCTTTTCTTAATCCTATTGCTATATTTTCAAGGTCTGTTTTTTGTTTTCGCAATAACTCTTCGGTTTTAACATAGGTTTCTACCTGCATACTCAATGTTTCAACTTCTTCATTTAATTGAGTAATATTATTAGCAAGCTTGTTATTTTCTTCTTTAAATCGTTCCACCTCAATAGCTAATTTTTTTCGAATTGAGTCTAATGCGCCAATAGTTAATTCGAGAACTTCGGCAACACCAAAAATTCCTTCTTTTAATTTTTGAGCAATACTTTTGCTATGATAATGATGATCATCAAGAATAATACCACTTGTGGTATAAGCTAAGGCACTTACACCGCTAATTGTGACTAAAAAGCCAATATGGGCAGCAGCCCCTATTAAAAATGTTGGTCCGGATATAGCAACACCACCTAAAATTCTTTGCCATAAGGGGATCTCACCCCAAAATTTGGCAGCGCGTGAAATAAGGCTCGGGTTTTCTTGCAAGCTGTCTACAATTGCGCCCAAACTTTTTTTTACCTGTGTTAAGTGTTCTTGGGTTAATGCAATACTTTGTAAGCTATTCAAGTCTGTTGTAGGACTATTAGGATCTAATAATAATTGTTTTGCCGCATTTGAAAAATTCATTTGTGCTAATGCTTTTTCAACAAGGACTTTATTTTTGGTAGGTGAATTTGGTTCGGTTTTAAAGTTCTCTTGAAGCTCTTGTTCATTACTAGACATGCGCACTCCCTGTGTTTAATAATCTCCCTGTGGATTCTATTTTTAACCACAAAGAATGAATAAGCAAGTAAAAAGTTTGTTTTTTTGGAATTATTTAATACAACACTTAGAGACTGATTTTCAGGGTTGGAGTTGGAGCTATACAATACAATCAGATCTGTTTTTAATAAGAGGTATTGATAATTCATCCTGGTTGCTTTTAGGATGGTGAGTTTCCAACAAGGAAAATGCGAGTATTTCATCACTTAATTTTGTTCGGTTATGGGCAAAAAAACCAGTATTCGCTGTAGCTCGTCCATGATCAATCAGTTTTTGCGAATATCCTAAAGAGGGGATGTAGACGAGCACACCTAATAATAGCTCCATGAGACCACCAAGTACATATAAAACTGGATGGTTTATTCTGAGCTCATTTGCTAAGCTTTTGTATTCATTTATTGATTTTCTTGATGAGGAATGAATTAACTCAGAAGTTCGAGAGACTGCTTCCAGTAAGAGACGTTTACCACTGGCTTTTTGTTCATTTAACTCATGAACAGTATACAACAATTTCAGACCTAATCTTTTGGGATTCTTATTTTTTTCATCTTCGGGTAATTGTTTTAATTGTTGAATTGTTTGTTTGAGTCTCATTTTAAGTAATCTCTCTGCTTGGCTATGAGGACAATTCATATCACGCCAGTAAATCAACCATGATTTTTCATGATTAGCCAGCAGTTCTGTATAGTTTGCATTAACGTAGACATTTAATGCATTCCAAATAATTTTTCTATGAAAATTCATGCCACGTCCTTTGGTACTTGCAGCCGCAGCATCTATAGAGCGCTCAAACTCTTCTCGAGTTATAGGTTTGTTTAACTCAAAGGATCGAATTAAATTATAATAAGAGGAAGAGAGTGCACCACGATCTATAGCATCTTTACATGAAAAATTAAAACTATTAGGTTGAATTGTATCGATAATATATCTTGTGAGTTCGTATTTGATAAAATGCACCCAAATTGCTTGTTGTTGAGCTGTGGTTATAAAGTGATTCTTATCAAGTCCTTGTGCTTTAAAACTTTCTTTAAGTAACCTTTTTAAGATTAGCTCTTTATTTTTAGAAGTACCAAATAATAGTTTTTGTGCTTCACGACTCATCCTAAAATCAGAAATCCCACTTTTATGTTGTTTCCCTTTTGCTACTTCGAGAAATTCATTAAATACAGAGAGAGTGGGAAGTTGATCATTATTGACTTTATAATGGTTTGAATCCATTAAACCTTTATGTGCAGGAAGAGTAATCACTAAAATTTTATATTTGGGGTCTTTTTCAAGTTTATGAAGTTCAAGAGTGAGCTCTTTTTCTTTAGAACCCGCTATGTTTAGATCGCCTCGATCTAAAGCAAGATTATTAAAATAGATATGACATATTGGTTGTTTTGAACTGCTTTTTTCCGCATTTATTTGTAACCAACGTTTAAAAAGAGGGCTAACTCTGGTTTTGCCATTATGACGTTGCGCCTGGGTACTGAAACGGTATTCGATAGGATCTAATGTATTTTTATAAGAATAATTTTTAATTGTCGGTAGATTCGTTCCATATTGAGGTTTAAAATTACTTGCGAATAAAGAATATAAACGATTTAAAAAACCGCCCATGTCATTTGGAGTTTGCTGATTAATACTGTTGTGAGTATCTTTTATTGTTTGTTTAATTTTGTTAGCTGTGGGATTTTGAGGACGTGTTTTTGCACTAATATCATTTATCCATCCCGATGACTCTTCAAGAATATGATTATCATTGTGATAGATGGCCTGAACTAAATTATCAAGAATTTTTACTTTTTCAATTGAATTAGTGTCGATAAACTCTTCTAGGGACGCGATACAGGAAGAATATAAATCGCCGTAAGGATAGCTGTCATTATATTCTTGATTCATTACTGATTGTAATTCGGCAAAAACAGGCAATAAACCATTAATTTGTCGATTAATAACTGGTTTTAATTGAAGAAAATAGGCATAGCAGTTACGATTATGGAGTACATCACTAGTGAATGGTGTTTGAAGTGTTGCTTTAGTGCTCATAACTTCCATAGGAATTGTTTAATATATTGACATTGTAATTAAAAAGGAGTCATGATGGAAGTGTTATTTGATTTCTCGCTACAGGATAAAAAGGTGAAAAGTCAATTTTTGCGTAATTGTCATTCTGAATGGTACGAGATTCTAATTAATGCTTTAGAAACTATGGATCAAGATTATTTATATCAACTTATGGATGATAAAGATTGGTTGCCTGGAAAAGAGCGATTATTTGCAGCGTTTAGTTTGCCACTTATAAAAACACAATATATTTTGCTTGGAGAGTCCCCATATCCACGGCAGGAATCAGCAAATGGATATGCTTTTTGGGATAACTCGGTCGAAAATTTATGGAGCTTAAATGGACTTAGCAAAACGGTGAATAGAGCAACTTCTTTCCGTAATATAATTAAAATGTTATTAAGAGCACGTGGCGATCTCAAAGACGATACATCGCAAAAAAGTATTGCCCTGCTTGACAAAAGTTCATTGGTGCAAACCGCAAAAGAACTGTTTGAAAGGATGATGCAAAAAGGTATTTTATTACTTAATGCTTGTTTAGTTTATAGTGAAGGAAGGGTTCCTTATCATGCACGTAAGTGGATGCCGTTTATGCAAAGTCTTTTTGCACAACTGGCACTAATAAAACCAGATATTCAACTGATTTTGTTCGGTAAAATTGCAAAAACGGTTGCTCCTGATCAATTACCTATAGGTCTTATCGCTGAACATCCCTATAATGTCAGCTTTATTACTAATCCCGAAGTGATTCATTTTTTTAAACCGCTGGACTTATTACATCATGAGTACTATAGAAACAACTGTTAATCCTGAAGAAATCAATAAGTTTGCCCAACATGCTCAATTATGGTGGGATACTGAAGGTCCATTGAAAACATTACATGATATCAATGGAGTCCGTCTTGACTTTATACAGCAACACGTTCAATTGGCTAATTTAACTGTTTTAGATGTGGGATGTGGTGGCGGTATTCTTTGTGAAGCTATGGCAAATGCCGGAGCAACAGTTACGGGTATTGATGCTGAAATTGATACAATTCTTGTGGCGCAGGAGCATGCAAAAACAAACTATCTAAACATTGACTATTTTTGTACTTCTGTAGAAGCATATGAAGATCAACATTTTGATGTAGTAACCTGTATGGAAATGCTAGAACATGTACAAAACCCTGAGCTGGTTTTGCAACATTGCAGACGACTGCTTAAACCAAGGGGTTTTTTATTTGTATCAACAATTAGTAGAACAGTTAAAGCATATGTTACTGCAATCATTGCTGCGGAATATTTATTAAATTTATTACCCAAACAAACACACGATTATAAGAAATTCATAAAGCCTAGTGAATTACTTGCTATGGCTCGTTCGTTTGGATTTAAATTGATTGATATGAAAGGAATGGATTATAACCCTTTTTTAAGAAAAGCATCATTGGGAACTGATTTAAAAGTGAATTATTTATTAGCTTTACAGAGATAAAGCATGATGTCATCCTCAATAATGACGTAGAATCATCGAGAGACTTTGAACAACATAAGGAGAATCCGACCCTTTAACAATTTTTCCTGGAATAACTTGAAGTGATAAGTCAATATTAAGCGATAATTCTGGGATATTAAACGATTGAATCACGCGCCAACAAGGGGATGATTCACAATCGTTATTTTCTATTATTTGGGGAGAGGTTAAAGGCTCTGGATGTAACGTTAGCATTTTTTCATTGATCTCAACACGCTTATCGAGAAAAAATTGATGCATAGGACCCCATGCATAGGGAAGATAATTTTTTTGTACCGCCATAATTTCAGAAGGAGTATCTTTATAACTTGCTGAAAGCGTTTCTATTAATAGGTTTTGCGTCCAAGCTCCGATGTTTGTTTGATCAGCTGCATCAGCATAAGAGAACATCCAAAAGAGAAAAAGAGCCAATTTGATACGCATGATTCATTCCTTTGCTTAATCATTTTAAAGATTATTAAATCTTAATTCGTATTGCTTGCCTCTTGATGAAAGATGGTATTTTCGTGCAAGATGTGCTAAATGCCGCCTTTCGGTACATGAGGCGTGAACGCTCTATGGCGTCAATTTAAGGACGAATCTTCTCCTCTTGGCATATCGTCACCCTTCGCGAAAACGGAGGAAGGCGATGTTCTTTCCAAAACTTAAAGTTGATCCGAACCTCATCCTTAAGTTGACACCATTTCGTGATATTGCGTGAACGCTTACCTTAATTGTAGCTTATGATCAGTTACACTTGGTACAAAAGTTATTTATTCTTTTTTTTCTAAATTTTTCTTTTTGCTATATCGTTCTTGGTAACGTTGATACGCATATTTGGCTTGTTCTTGGGATACCACGTCAACTTCATTGCCATAAATATCAATTCGAGCGACATTTTCTTTTTGACAACTTAAATAGGCAGGAGATGCGCTGTAGTAGCTTAATGCTTCACGCAGCGATTTTTTACTAAAAGGAGGAGAATCCAATCGTTCATAGAAATCAATGATATCATCAAATATACCAATCTTTAGGGGTTTAATTTGGTTGCCTTTTTTAAAAAAGGCATTGGGAAAATGTTCTACAAGCCAGTCAATAATTTGAAGCTTGTCTTTTTTTGTTGTTGATAACGATTGTTTGTCCATCATTTTTCTCTAAAGCGTAATCGAGATGCTGAATAAACTAGCATATCTTCCGATAGAATCAAGCATTAGATAATGTATATAGCTGATTATTTCTTTTTGTAATAGATTGGTATGCTCTCTTTTACAAAATTAAACATGACTTTTTTGCTTGATTTCTTGTAAGAAATTTCTCAATTCAATTCAAGAAAATAGCTCTTATTTTAATATAATTTCATCATGGCTTAAGTTAACTGATTGTTTTAAAAATTTATTTTCAAATTCAATATATTTTATTATTGTCAAAAGTAAGAAACTTTCGATTTTAACATTCTTGCACTTCTTATTTTCTATTGCTACATTTAAGTCATGGCTTATATGGATGTAAGTCAAACAAAAGGAATTGTAATCATAAGGATGTGATTTTGTCAGGATGACCATAAGAACTTTGAGTTCTTATACGGATGACTGCGAAAGCCAGGGTGGGAACCCTGGCTTTTTTATTTCTATCCTACCAAGTAACCAGAACGCGATAAAAACTTCCTGTCAGGAAAATAAGCAAAAATTACAGAACCATTTTTGATGGTGTTAATCACTGGTTTTGCTAGCGTTTGTGCGATCGCAGGACATCCCCAGGATAATCCTGCACGTCCAGCTCTCTTTATAAAGTCAGGTTCTACATACCAAGCACCATGCATGACCACGCGTCGACTTAACGCATTATCATTAATACCTTTTTCTAAGCCTTGTAGATTTAGGGAATATCCTTTACCACCAATATAAGTATCTTTTGTAATGTAAGTTCCTAAACTTGATTGTTTGCTGGAAGGGACATTAGAAAAATGACTTGCTCTATTCACCCCAGAGTTTCTACCGTGTGCTACATAGGTATTATATAAAAGACGTTCTCTGCGAAGATCAAATATCCACATGCGTTGCTTGTTTGAAGGTAAAGAGTAATCAATCACAGTCAATACGGGTTTTTTAACATTACCCTTTTTGCTTGCATTTTTATAAGCAGTTAAAGCAAGCTTTAATACTTTTTTATTTAACTGTGGAGCCTTATGGCTTAAGTGCTCTACTTTGGTATTGATGTCAGTTTCAGACTGAGCAAACGAAGCCGTGCTTGTTGTAATATTACTGGTCAAAATCAAGGTTGAGATAAGAGTCAATAAAGTATTCATACTTCTCCTTTCTTTTTTTTATTCACAGTTACTGTTCTTCAAAAAATGGTGATTATATTAACAAATCATGTAATTGTAAAATTAGAAGGATCCTAATTAGTCATTAGGGTGAAATATTATGCAATTCATGAGCTTAGTTCCGTTTTGCGGCGCGCAATAATCCATTATTAGATCTAATTGTCCAAATAATGATCAATTAATGTCTTTTTAAATTAATTAAACTGCATTAAATTTAATTAAATTGATTAAAATTAATCTATTTTTGCACTTAAAAATAAGGTACTTTATCTTAATATCAGGCTCGATTGAGTCAATTTTAACAGCAAAAATAGGTTAAGTGCATTCCATTTTGTAGGGTACTAAACTATACTTCATCCTTTCTTTTAAAACTATCCTAAACCCAGGCTCCGCTTATTTCTGCTAAGTTTTTAGGGCGAGAGGTCAAGAGAATAGTTCCACGTTTGATTCGGAGAATACTATGCTGGAAAAGCAAATCATGCAGTTACCCGAAGGAATACGAGCTGCCATTAGTCAGGCCTATCGTGTCGATGAGTTATCGTTGATAACCGAACTTTGTGAAAAAGCGACATTAGGTGAACAGCAATTGATTGCAATTAGAAACAGTGCAACTAAATTAGTTGAATTAGTACGAACTGAGCGTAAAAAAAGCACAGGAATTGATTCATTTTTGACCCAATATGCTTTATCAAGCGACGAAGGAATTGCACTTATGTGTCTTGCTGAAGCATTACTTCGGGTGCCTGATAGCGCCACAATTGACAATTTGATTAAAGATAAATTATCTAGCGGTGACTGGAAATCTCACATGGGTCAAAGTGATTCATTTTTTGTAAATGCAACCACCTGGGCATTAATGTTAACCGGTAAGATACTCACACCAGAAAAAGCACAAACTACTTTAACTAAGTCACTCATGAAACTTATTAATCGCAGTAGTGAGGCCGTAGTCAGAAAAGCTGTGGATAAAGCAATGCGTATTATGAGTAAGCAATTTGTGATGGGACGTACCATCAATGAAGCACTAGCTCGTGCCAAAAAGAAAGAAGCACAAGGTTATCGTTATTCTTATGATATGTTAGGTGAGGCTGCTCTTACTTCAGTTGATGCAATGCGTTATTTTGAGGCTTATAAAAAAGCGATAGAGTCCATAGGCAAACAGGTTGCAAAAGACTCCGATGTATACAGACGCCCAGGAATTTCTATCAAGCTTTCTGCATTACATCCACGTTATAATGAAAGTCAACACGAACGAGTGATGACGGAGTTATCGCCTAAGCTATTGGCATTGGCTTCTTTAGCCAAAGAATATGGAATTGCTTTAACAGTGGATGCTGAAGAATCTGAACGTTTAGAGTTATCCCTTGATGTAATCGAACGTGTTTTTAATGATGAAAGTCTAGATGGGTGGGATGGTTTTGGATTGGCGGTACAATCGTATCAAAAAAGAGCTTTTTATGTATTAGACTGGGTTGCTGCACTGGCAAGAAGAAATAAGCGACGCATCATGGTGCGTTTAATTAAAGGAGCTTATTGGGATAGTGAGATTAAGAAGACTCAAATGCAAGGATTAGCAGAATATCCGGTGTTTACACGTAAAGTTTTTACAGATGTTTCTTTTCAGGCCTGTGCGAAAAAAATTCTTACTATGACAGATGCGATTTATCCACAATTTGCTACACATAATGCTTATTCTGTGGCCATGATCTTGAATATCACTGGAGATTATCGAGATTTTGAATTTCAATGTCTGCATGGGATGGGCAATGAATTGTATCAACAAGTTGTACCCGCAGAGCGTTATGGAATTCCATGTCGTATTTATGCGCCGGTAGGAAGTCATGAAGATTTATTGCCCTATTTAGTAAGGCGATTATTAGAAAATGGTGCTAACTCTTCCTTTGTAAATCGTATTGTTGATGATAAGGCACCCATAAGCACTTTAGTTGAAGATCCAGTAGAAAAAGCGCAATCTTTATTGCATAAAATGAATAAAAATATACCCTTACCTGAAGATATATTTCAATCCACTCGAAAAAATTCTAAAGGATTTGATTTTTCTGATCGTATCGAACGAACTTTATTACAGCAAAAAATGGAAAAAATTAAATTGCAACAATGGACTTCAGGTCCTATCGTTGCGGGAAATATAATGTCTAAAGGTGAAAAGCAACCTATAGAATCACCGCAACACATTGAAAATATCGTTGGAGTTGTTCAAAATGCAACACTTGAAGATGTGGAACACGCTTTATCACAAGCAACAAAAGCTTTTCCAATCTGGTCAAATACATCTGTTCGAGAAAGAGCTGCATGTCTGAAGCGTTTTTCTGATTTGTTGCAAGAAAATGATGCTGAACTTATGGCCTTAGCCTGTCTTGAGGCCGGTAAAACGATGAGTGACTGCATTGCTGAGATACGAGAAGCGATTGATTTCTGTCGTTATTATGCGACTCAATCGCAACAAATATTAGCTCAACCTTTACGCCTATCTGGTTATACAGGGGAGTTAAATGAGTTAAGTCTTCATCCACGTGGAACAGTATTATGTATTAGCCCATGGAATTTTCCTTTGGCTATTTTTACAGGTCAAGTTGTTGCCGCACTAGCTACTGGAAATTGTGTCATAGCCAAACCTGCAGAGCAAACGCCATTAATCGCTGCATATACTGTTAAATTAATGCATCAAGCAGGAATTCCTGAAGGGGTGATACAATTACTTCCTGGCTCTGGAGAGACGATAGGTGCTGCATTAGTGGCAGACAAAAGAATAAAAGCAGTACTATTTACTGGATCAACAGACACAGCATATCTTATCAATCGTACTTTGGCGGCACGCGATGGCGAAATTATCCCGTTAATCGCTGAAACAGGAGGACAAAATGCGATGATAGTTGATTCTTCTGCTTTGTTGGAACAAGTTGTGGTGGATGCAGTAAACTCTGCTTTTGGAAGCGCAGGTCAAAGATGTTCGGCACTGCGTGTATTATTTGTCCAAGAAGAAGTTTATCCACGAACAATAGCACTTTTAAAAGGGGCAATGGCTGAATTAGTAGTTGGTGATCCGCGCTGGTTAGTCACTGACGTGGGACCTGTTATTGATAAAACCGCTTTATCTACCTTAAAAAATCACGTTGATAATATGAAAAAACGATTTGAAATTATTTATCAATGTTCATTAGATGAGTCCCTTGAATCAGGCTATTTTATGCCACCAACTGCAATTGCAATTGATCATATTAATGCATTGGAAAAAGAAGTATTTGGTCCTGTATTACATGTGATTCAATTCAAGAGAAAGGATTTGGACCAAGTTATCGAACAAATTAATGCGACCGGCTATGGTTTAACTTTAGGAATTCATAGTCGAATAAATGAAACCGTTGAGTACATCAGGCAAAGAGTCCATGCGGGCAATTGTTATGTTAACCGCAATATGATAGGGGCTGTTGTAGGTTTACAGCCTTTTGGAGGCGAGGGGTTATCGGGAACGGGACCCAAAGCAGGGGGACCTAATTATTTAATTAGACTTTGTCATGAGCGGACCTATACTGTAGATACTACTGCTGCAGGCGGTAATGCGAGTTTAATGTCTTTGCCGGATTAATGGATAGGTAGTCAGGGCACAGCAAACGGGATCTTGGAAGTTGACTAAAGCTTGAGTTCTTGCTTAGCTGGATTTTTTTGCCTCAGTTCCACGCACGAAATTTCCTTTACCATCAGAGTACATACATGAATCTTCCCCTGCTTTATAGACTTGGAACTCACGTTATTATGTATCTCTAGGGCGTATTGTTAACGCCCTAAAATTGGAGCTCCCTAATGTTTTTTGGCAAGAAACCATGGGATCAATACAAATATAATTAATCCGCCAATTAGAAATGATTCAAAAATAATTACATTGCCTACTGGAATTTGTGTAGGGGGTACAAAACCAATAAGAATTGCAGCAAGACAGCATAAAATACCTATTCCAGATACAAACCACATGGCTATATTTCCTCCAGGAATAGTATAAGCTCGATGTTGGTCTGGTTTGCTGTATCTTAGTTTTATGGCTGCCGCAAACATGAAGATATAAACTAATAATGCCATTTGTGCACATAAATCACTGAGCATCCAATAAGCTGCATTGATGGAATCCAGCAAAATAAAGGCAGTACTTAAAAGGGTAAAAATGATGGCTTGAGCTAACAGAATGTTCGTGGGAACACCGTATTTGTTAGTTTGTGCAAATTTTGTGGGTAGAGAGCCATCACGTGCAGAAACCATTAATCCTTTAGTAGGGCCAATAATCCATGCGGACACACCGCTAAGTCCACCTAAGATGATTAACACAGCGATGATTGAGGTCATCCAAGGCATATGATACGCTTTAAAAAATGCCGAATATGCATCAATAAGTCCGGATACAACACTTAAGTGCTCATTAGGAACGACAGCAACAATAGCTAAGGAGCCTAAAGAAAGGGTAGAGATCACTAGAATGGTAGAATAAAGCAATGCTTTTGGGTAATCACGTTGGGGATTTTTAACTTCTTCCGCGTGGACTGCGGACATTTCCATACCAAGTAAACCAAATAAAACAACTGCAAAAAGTGACAAATTACCTAAAGATTCAAAATTTGGTAACCAATTAGAAGGATAGCCAACGGCCATTGGTTTTCCTTCCATTCCCCAGAATATAGCTAGAACAATAATGAAAAGCATCGGAAATATGGTACCAATTGTTGCTCCAATGGTGCTTACTATGCTCGATATTTTCATTCCAAAACAATTAAGGACGGTGAATAACCAAAATAAAACGAGTACTGTGCCTAATAAATAAAATTTATTATTCCCTAATTCGGGAGCGAATAAATAGGAGAGTGTTGCCGCTATGAACGCGAGTATTGTGGGGTACCAAACTACGTTATATATCCATTGAAGCCAGATGGTGATAAAGGCTATGCGTTTGCCAAATGCTTCTCGAACCCACACGTAGATTCCACCAGTAGTTGGGAATGCTGTTGCTAGCTCTGCTGCTACAAGAGAAACAGGAATAAAAAAGGCGAGTGCGGCAACAACGTAATAAGATATTAATGGTAGCCCGAGTTTTGCACTGATGGGCAGAGTACGTAAGCTATCGACAGCGATTACGTTAATCATTACCAAAGAGAAAACGCTTAAAACCTTTTTGGGTTGATTCATGGGTTAATCCTTAATAATTGCGGTCTAAGTTAAACCGCCAATAGCGTGGATGTAGAGTTACTATCGGTTGGTTTTTCAAGTGTCTACGATATCCCGCAGATTTAAATCCGCGGGATATCGAGAGGGATGTATATTGATAGCATTTCGATATCAAAGTTCTTTTTAGAAAAACTAGATTACAGCTAAGCTAAAAATTCAACCCAATTTTATGTTAATCACATAAATTTCTTAGAACGTACTGCAAAATACCTCCGTTTTTATAGTACTCGAGTTCATCAGCGGTATCGATACGGCATAAGGTTTGAATTTGTTCTACTTGGCCATCCGCACGCGCTATGGTTACAGAGATCATTGCACCAGGTTTTAATGAATCAGATACGTCGATACTGATTCGCTCATCTCCTTTTAGATTCAAAGTCTTACGTGTCATATCATTGCAAAATTGTAATGGTAAAACACCCATCCCAATTAAATTAGAGCGATGGATGCGTTCAAAGCTTTCTGTAATTACTGCTTTGACCCCAAGTAAATTAGTGCCTTTTGCTGCCCAATCTCTTGATGAACCAGTACCGTATTCCTTACCAGCAATAATAACTAAATCATGATGATTTTTCTGGTAAAGCATCGCTGCATCATAGATGGGCATAATTTCACCTGAAGGAATGTAACGTGTAATTCCTCCTTCTTGGCCAGGAGTCATTTCGTTACGAATACGGATATTTGCAAAAGTACCTCGCATCATTACCTCATGGTTACCACGTCGAGAACCATAAGAATTAAATTCCTTTTCATCGACTCCCTTAGATTTCAAATATAAACCAGCGGGTGAATTCGCTTTAATTGAGCCTGCAGGAGAAATATGATCTGTAGTAATTGAATCACCAAACACAGCCAGTACATAAGCTTGTTTAATTGGCTTAATTGGATCTGGTGTTGCTTTTAAGTCATTAAAAAAGGGTGGATGTTGAATGTAAGTTGAGTTTTTATCCCATTCATAAGTCTTACCACTACCGGTTGTAATTGCTTGCCAATGCTCGTCACCACGAAATACTTCAGCATATTCTTTGCGGAACATACTGCCTGTAACTTTTGATACTTCAGCAGCAATTTCAGCATTAGTAGGCCAAATATCTTTCAAATAGAGATCATTACCCGTGTTGTCTTTTCCTATGGGATCTTTACTTAGATCAATTGTGGTTGTTCCACATAGAGCATAAGCAACAACTAAAGGTGGAGAAGCTAACCAGTTTGCTCTAACTTGAGGATGAACTCGTCCTTCAAAATTACGATTGCCTGATAAAACTGCGGAAACAACAAGATCGTTCTCACTGACGCAGTGAGAAATTGCATCAGGAAGTGGGCCTGAGTTACCGATGCAAGTCGTACAACCGTAGCCTACCAAATTGAAGCCCAATTGATCTAAATAGGATTGTAAACCGGCTTGTTTAAGATAGTCAGTAACCACTTTGGAACCCGGAGCTAAAGACGATTTAACCCAAGGTTTACGTTTAAGCCCTTTTTCAACAGCTTTTTTAGCGACTAAACCCGCAGCCATGAGCACACTTGGATTGGATGTATTAGTGCAACTGGTGATCGCAGCAATAACCACATTTCCATGCTTCATTGGGAAGTCATGATTTTTAACTACAAATGAAGTATCCTTCTGATCTTCTTTACCCGCTTCTTTAAGGAAATTGGAGAATTCAACAGGTAATGTACTCAGAGTCACTTTATCTTGTGGTCTTTTGGGACCTGCCAATGAAGGAACAATAGTATTTAAATCAAGTTCTAATGTATCAGTAAATACGGGATCTTCACTGTCTTTGTCATACCACATGCCTTGAGCTTTAGCATAAGCTTCAACTAGAGCTATAGTATGTTTATCGCGTCCTGTTAATTCAAGATAACGAATCGTTTCCTTATCTATTGGGAAAAATCCACATGTTGCTCCATATTCAGGGGCCATGTTAGAGATAGTTGCTCGATCAGCGAGTGGCAAATCACTCAAACCCGGGCCATAAAACTCAACAAACTTGCCTACAACTCCCTTTTTTCGTAGCATTTGAGTTACAGTAAGCACGAGATCAGTTGCTGTAATTCCTTCTTTCATTTTCCCAGATAATTTAAATCCGATCACTTCAGGGATAAGCATAGATACAGGTTGTCCTAACATTGCTGCTTCTGCTTCAATCCCACCCACTCCCCAGCCTAAAATACCCAGGCCATTGATCATTGTTGTATGAGAATCGGTTCCAACTAGAGTATCGGGGTAAGCATATAAACTGCCATTATCGTCACTGGTCCATACTGTTTGTCCTAGGTATTCAAGGTTTACTTGATGGCAGATACCGGTTCCTGGTGGAACCACTTGAAAATTGTCAAAAGCTTTCTGTCCCCAACGTAAAAACTCATATCGCTCTTGGTTACGCTTTATTTCAATTTCAGTATTGACGGTTAAGGCATCCTGAGTACCAAATTTATCTACCATTACCGAATGATCAATAACTAAATCAACCGGAGAAAGTGGAGAAATTTTATCGGGACTACCTCCCATTTTCGCGATGGCAGCACGCATGGCAGCGAGATCAACTACCGCAGGCACTCCAGTAAAATCCTGCATGAGTACACGTGCAGGTCTAAATGCAATTTCATGTTGAGATGTTTTTTCATGCAACCATTCTGCGATGGCTTTAATGTCTTTGGTCGTGACCGTATTGTCGTCTTCAAAGCGTAATAGATTTTCAAAAAGAACTTTTAGAGAGTAGGGAAGACGGCCAATACCTTTAAAATGTTTTTGTTCCGCTTCTTTTAAACTAAAATAATGATACGTTTTATCCTCTACCTGCAATACGCATTTTGTTGACAAGCTGTCACGACCTACTTTCATAAAAAGCTCCTGAAATCAAAAATTGAATGATAGCTCAAATTTAAGAAAATTCCATGAGTTCTTACTAAATTCACTTTAGCTTTTTACATTACCTTAGCATATATGGGCGCATCTAACTCGTGCAGTTCATCAAAATTTAGAGAAGGTTTGATTAGTTTTGCACCTGTTTGGAAAATAATTTTCTCTTCAAATTTTTTAGAAGTTAAATCAAGTGGCTCTGGGGTTACTAAAGAGAAACAAGCGGGAGCTAATAAAGTAATGCCAATGGGTAACAGTATTGCTCCAATAAGCGGATTAAATGCAAAGGCAGCAAAAGATGCTAAGATAAGTGCAGCACCTAAAACAGTGCCAGCAATTGAAATATTATGCCTTAAAGAATCTTTTTTTACTTTTTCATCAATCCCAACAGGATAATAGTTTAAATTATGGTAATTATTGATGTAAAACGGTGTAAATTCGGGCTTAGACAGGCAGTGGAATAAAGCTTTAGCGAAGCGGTTGTATTGTTCTATTATTTGTTCGCGTTCATAAGGATCATGTTTTTCTTTAAGTGCCGTTTCAAAGTCATCAATTCGGTCATTTAACATCTCAAGAAAAAAAGTTGTTTGTTCCTCTGCTATTTGTTTTTTGACTAACAAACTCTTAGCCTCGTTTATTTTTTCTACTGCAGATTTGTGAGAATTATTTTGATTAAAAAAAGGCATGGTATTTTCCTGTGATTTATGTACGCCCAGATTAGCACCACAAGTTAAATAAGAAACAGATTATTTGGTTAAATTTTACACTTGAGTAATATTTATTAACTTCAACTTAATTATCTTGAGCTAAAGTTCACAATTGATCAGAATATATTTATCGATTATAAATTATTTTCTGTACTATTTTGGATCAAGA
The DNA here is from genome assembly GCF_001467695.1 of Legionella gratiana. Taxonomy (GTDB): domain Bacteria; phylum Pseudomonadota; class Gammaproteobacteria; order Legionellales; family Legionellaceae; genus Legionella; species Legionella gratiana. Next base: position 483,024 of record NZ_LNYE01000022.1, on the reverse strand, counting down.
AATGATGGAAAAAATAATTCTAATTACTGGATGCTCTAGTGGTATTGGATTTGATGCTGCTTTTGCTTTAAAGAAAAGAGGGCATAGAGTAGTTGGCTCATGTAGAAAAATAGAAGATGTTGAAAAGTTACTAAACATTGGATTTGAAGCAGTTCAATTGGATGTTTCTGATTCATCTTCGATTCAAAGCGCTTTTGATAAGGTATTAGCCATAACAAACGGCCGATTAGATGTCTTGATTAATAATGCTGGATATGGCCAAGCAGGAGCGTTGGAAGACATTACTCGAGATGTATTGCGTGCTCAATTTGAAACGAATGTTTTCGGTTTAGTTGAGCTTACAAATTTAGCTATTCCTGTTATGCGTAAACAAGGAAATGGTCGAATAATTAATATTAGTTCCATACTAGGTGTTATTAGCATGCCTTTTCGTGGGGCATACAATGCTTCAAAATATGCGGTAGAAGGTGTAAGCGATACATTAAGGCTAGAATTACAACCATCAGGGATTGATGTTATTACAGTGGAGCCTGGGCCTATAGAGAGTCGTTTTAGGGATAATTGTGTTGATAATTCTTTAAATAATATAGAGAAGCAAAATAGTTATTTTAGCAAGCAGTATGTGCGCATGTTAGAAGCATTTAAGCAGAAAAAATCTACTTCTATATTTACCAAGCAACCGGATGCAGTAATCAAAAAATTAGTTCATGCTATAGAATCTAAAAAGCCTAAAGCAAAATATCCGATAACTATTCCCGCTCATGTAATGATTTTTCTAAAAAGGATTTTAAGTACTAAAATGCTTGACAGAATTCTTATATTTACTTCTAGAAAAGAGTTATCATGAGTTTTCAATGAACATTTAGAAATTTGCGCTCCTATTACCAAGTAAATTTTCAAGAAAAGTATATATATAACGCATTTTTTTATTAAAAAGAGAGGCAAAATCCTAATTTATTTGCTAATATCTAAGTGGGTTAAAAAATCATTAACTATCAAGGAAGTAAAATTATGAAAAAATCAACAATGGCAGTAGCCGCTCTACTAACTGTACTAGCAGCACCTGTAGTTTCTGTTGCTTATGCAGATGATGCTTCTACAGCTACTTCAAGCTCTTGCAATGGTTGTAAAGGCTGTAAAGGCTGTAAAGGCTGTAAAGGCTGTAAGGGTTGCAAAGGTTGTACTGGTTGCAAAGGCTGCAAAGGTTGTGCTGGTTGCAAAGGCTGTGGTGGTTGCTCTGGCGACTAATCATCAGTGTCTGTAAAGAGGTAGTTGTAGTACTACCTCTTTATTATTTCATCTTCTCTATGTAGTAAAGATATGATTACTCACTCTGAATTTAATTTACCTCAACTCAGCAAATGGCATAAGAAAATTTACTTAGGCTACGCACAACAAATTTTAGAAGCACAACAATTGATGACATCTAAAGGAAAAAACATTCTTCATTATACTTTAAAAAATAAGCGAAAATTTGAACGAATGAGCCATTATCCACAAGGAGATCGCATCGATCATAAAACTGGATCGCAATATTTTTACCATTGTCATCGCGAAAACTATGAAAGCACAGAGCATGGTCATTTTCATTGTTTTTTACGTTACAAGCATATTCCTAAAAGCGTTAAACCCACACCATTAGCAGATTGGGACAGATACATTGATAACCCTATGACGCATTTGGTGGCTATCGGCATGAATCAATTAGGACAGCCAATTCGCTTATTTACTGTAAATCGATGGGTAACCTCTGAAATTTGGTATGGTTCCGAACAAACTGCTCGCTTAATCAAACGTTATAAAATGACCTTAATTAATGATCCTTATTGGCAAGTACTTGACAAATGGATAGAGGGAATGCTTCATATATTTACTCCACAGATTTTATGGTTACATCAAGAACGCGATAAGAAAATCTTGGAACATGAGGTAAATGGCACAGTTGAAAATCCATATATGGATTATGAGCTTGAAGAGCTTTCAGCGATTTCTATTGACTTGAAACAGCAAGTTGAATGGATTATTAGTTAATACCTGTTTTTTAAGCAACTGCAGTAATTAGATATTCTTCAAGAGGATTTCTAGTAGTTCCAAATAAAACAGTTTGATATAAAAAATACTTTATTTTTATATCAAACTGACGCTAATTAATCTGTACTATAATTTACATGCAAATTATAAATTTACTGGAGTATTTGCATGTCTTCCTACGCAAAAAATGAATCTCAAGAAGATATTGATTCCATACATCAATATTATATGGAAATTATTAACTCAATGCCCAATATTGTTTATTGGTTGGACACTGATTGTAATTTAAAAGGATGTAACAATAACTTTATAAAATTATTAGGACTAAATACTCTGAAAGACTTGAAAGGTACCCCTTATCAACAAATGGAAGAATTTGGTCATTGGAATAAAGATCGAGTAGAAGAATTAAAGCTGGATGATATGAAAGTACTTTTTTCAGGCATTCCTCAACACAATGTACAAGAAAAACCCATTGTAGATAGTTCGGGTAAGAATTATTACTTTCGATCTTCTCGTATACCGATGCATGATCGTAAAAAAGATTTAATTGGTTTGATTGTTATATTGAATCATTTACCCCAAAATAAGGAAATTGAAGTACATACAGAAAATTATATAGAAAACGTTCAACATGCAGAGCAGGTATTAAAAGAGGTGTATTTACCTAAAATTCTTATGGTAGAAGATAATATTATTGCACAGAATGTTGAAAAAGCATTATTAACCGCTTTAAATTGTCATGTAGATATTGCCAATTCAGCGGATAGTGCTGTGAAATTATTCCAACCTGGGAAATATGATTTAGTGCTGATGGATATCGGTTTAGAAGATTCTTCAGGTTATATAGTAGCAAAGCAATTTCGACAAAAAGAAAGAGAGACTCAATATCATGTGCCTATTATTGCATTAACAGGATTTGAAGCGGATGTAGTGAAATATGATTGCCAGCATTATTTTATGGAGGGTGCAATTAGTAAACCATTAACTTGTGAACAAGCAGAGCAGATCATCAAACATTATGTGTATCACATGGATGTTCCTGTGCGTGGTTTGAAGACAATTTAGTATCCTGTTATTATGTTTCTTTTTTAGATAAATTATTTTATGAGTACTCATTTGCTTCAAAACGAGCGGATCTTATCTTTAGATGTCTTTCGTGGTTTGACAATGGCACTTATGGTCATAGTAAATAGCTTAGGAATGAGGATTTCCTATCCTATTTTACTGCATTCCGAATGGGATGGTTGTACTTTAGCTGATCTGGTATTTCCAAGTTTTTTATTTATTGTTGGGATGACTACGGTTATTAGTTTAAAAAAACATGTAAAAGAAGAAAGTAAAAGGGAAGTTTATTATAGTATTTTTAAACGCACTATCATTTTGTTTTTATTCGGTATTTTGATTAATGTTTTTCCTAAACCTATTGATGTATCAACAATAAGAGTTTATGGTATTTTGCAACGCATCGCCCTGTGTTATTTAATTTGTGCTTTTCTTTATCTTCATACAACAGTAAGAGCACAGATTTTTATTTTTTGGGGCATACTATTAGGTTATTGGTATTTTCTGACTCAAATTCACCTGCCAGGTGTTGGAGTGAATCAATTAAGTATGGCTCGAAATTGGGTTGGCTATATTGATCAGTTAATCTTTTCTCCGCCCCACTTATTCTTTAAAAATTTTGATTCGGAAGGACTTTTAAGTACTATCCCTTCTGTTGCCACAACGCTTTCTGGCGTCATTGCAGGAAGTTTTTTGCTGACTCATACTCAAAAACAAACGAAATGTATTATGATGGTTGCAGTAGGTTTGCTCTTTCTTTTATTAGGATGGGTATGGAATTATAGCTTTCCAATAAATAAACAGTTGTGGACAAGCTCTTTTGTCTTATGGTGTAGTGGATTTTCACTTATTGTTTTTAGTTTATGTTATTTTATTATTGATATAATGAGGTATACCAAATGGTCATTTCCTTTTAAGATCCTTGGTATGAATGCATTATTTATTTTTATTTTCCATGTGATGTTATTAAAAATCCAATCTTTTTTCTTATTACCATTACCCGATGGAACACAGGATATAATACGTGTGGTGATTACAGAATATTTATTCGGTAATTTTAGTCCTAAAAATGCGGGGCTGTTTTATTCATTAATGTTTCTTTTCTTAAACTTTTTAGTAGCTTCCTTTTTATACTGGCGAAAAATTTTTATTAAAATATAGAAAGGCGTGTTTCTAATTCGTGAACAAAAGCGGGTGAGTTCATCTATTAACTGTCTTGAAAAACTTCAAATAATATATATTGTATTTATAAAATCATGGTGGGAATGCTTTTGATCATGTTGATTCTAGTGAGATATTCGAGATTACCTACACATATTGTTCATTCTTTATGAGTTAGCTATAATTATAGGTTAAACTAAATAATATGAAGTTTATGGAGTTGCTTTAGATGCCAATTTATGAATATCAATGTACAAGTTGTCATCACCAATTTGATTTGATGCAAAAAATTAGTGACGAACCAGTAAAACAATGTCCTGTTTGTTATAAGGATACGGTAGTTAAATTGGTTTCCGCTGCTGGTTTTCAATTGAAGGGCACTGGATGGTATGCTACTGACTTTAAAAATAAAAGCAGTAAGTCGGAAGAGGGAGGAACTAAAAAAGATAACGCTACTACCACTGCTCAAACAAAAGAGTCGACTGTTGCTAAAGCAACACAAGATGGTGATACTAAGTGAAAGCACTGTCATTAAGACGTTATTTACTTGCTGGATTGGTGGTATGGTTGCCCATACTTATCACCATTGGTGTGTTACGCTTCATTATTGACTTACTTGATAATACTTTAGCTTTAATTCCTAAAGTCTATCAGCCTGAACAATTGATAGGACATCATATTCCTGGTTTAGGAGTTATTTTATCGTTAGTTATATTGCTTGTTACAGGGGTAATCGCTACTAATTATTTTGGGCAAAGACTTGTGGCATGGGGCGAATCTATCCTTTCAAAAATTCCATTGGTTCGCTCTATTTATAAGACAGTAAAGCAAGTGATTCATGCAGTTGTATCAACAAACAGCGAAGCTTTTCGTAAAGTAGTCATCATTGAATACCCGCGTAAAGGATTATGGAGTATTGCTTTTCAAACGGGGACAGCAAATAGCCAAATTAATGATAAAATACAAGATACACTGATTTCTGTATTTATACCAACTACTCCTAATCCCACGTCAGGTTTTCTGATGATGATTCCTAAGCGAGATGTTGTGGAGTTGGATATGAGTATTGATGAAGCACTGAAATTTATAATTTCTTTAGGAGTAATGCCACCTACGCAAGGTGCGGCATTAATAGTAACAAGTTGATAAATAATACATAGGCGGTTTTATATGCGCACACACCATTGTTTAGAGGTTAATGAATTAAGTTTAGGGAAAGAAGTGATTGTATGCGGCTGGGTTCATAATCGTCGTGACCATGGTGGAGTGATATTTTTAGACATTCGTGATAGCTCAGGCTTATTGCAAGTTGTATATGAACCAGAAAATGTAAACGCTTTTTCTGATGCCGAAAAACTACGTTCTGAATTTGTGGTACGAATAACTGGAATTGTACGTCAAAGACCTGATGGTATGATTAATGAAGCGATGACAACTGGAAAGGTTGAAGTAGTTGGAACACGGTTGGAGATCTTAAATCAATCACCTACACCTCCTTTTTTGCCTGATGACTTTCAGATAGTTAATGAAGACTTACGCTATAAATACCGCTATATTGATTTGCGACGTCCTGTTATGAAGCATAAGTTAACTGTACGACATCAGTTAAATAGCTGTATTCGTACTTATCTTAATGAGCAAAATTTTCTTGATATTGAAACACCTATGTTAACGAAGGCAACACCCGAAGGCGCACGAGATTATTTAGTTCCTTCACGAGTTCACCCCGGACAATTTTATGCTTTACCGCAATCACCACAACTATTTAAACAATTATTGATGATTTCAGGATTCGACAAATACTATCAGATTGTTCGTTGCTTTCGCGATGAAGATCTGCGCGCTGATAGACAACCTGAATTTACTCAGCTTGATATTGAAATGGCTTTTATTGATGAAGAACGCATTTTAAATCTTATAGAAGGTTTGCTAAAAACGGTATTTAAGCAAATTCTTAATGTGGATTTACCTGAAAAACTACATAGAATGTCTTATGCTGAAGCAATGAGACGCTTTGGCAGTGATAAACCAGACTTGCGTAACCCTTTAGAACTTGTTGATGTAGCAGATTTAGTAAAAGAATGTGATTTTAAAGTATTTTCAGTTGCAGCCAATGATACTGGCTCAAGAGTAGTTGCTCTAAGATTACCTGGTGGTTGTGATCTTAGTAGAAAAGATTTGGATGATTATGGACGTTTTGTCGCTATTTACGGTGCCAAGGGACTTGCTTATATTAAAGTAAATAATCGTGATGAAGGAATGGCAGGACTACAATCACCAATTTTGAAGTTTCTTTCAGAAGAAGCCGTTCATGCTATTTTGAGTCGTACTGAAGCCAAAACCGGTGATGTTATTTTCTTTGGTGCGGATAAAAATCATACAGTCAATGAATCAATGGGTGCATTGCGAATTAAATTGGGACATGATAAAAAATTACTCAAAGAGGGATGGGAGCTGTTATGGATTATCGACTGGCCCATGTTTGAATTGGATTATGAGAACAACAAATTAAGTCCTATGCATCATCCTTTTACCTCACCAAAAGATTTAGATCCTAATCATTTACGTGCTAACCCTACACATATATTAGCTAAAGCCTATGATATAGTGATTAATGGCTATGAAATTGGTGGTGGATCGATACGTATCCATCAATCAGAATTACAAAAAGCGGTGTTTGAGTTACTTGGAATTAATGAACAAGAGGCTCAGGAAAAATTTGGTTTTTTACTGGATGCTTTACAATATGGAGCTCCTCCACACGGAGGCATTGCGCTTGGCATCGATCGTTTAGCTATGTTATTAACAGATTCAACATCAATTAGAGATGTAATTGCTTTTCCTAAAACTCAAACAGCATCGTGTCCTTTAACGAGTGCACCATCCCCCACGGGTAGTGCACAACTAATAGAATTAGGAATAAGACTTGCTCCAACTACGCAAACTAAATAATTTATTAGGATTAGGGCGTCTGTTGACGACAGGAACTAATAACATACGTCCATCCTTCATGCATAATGTGTTTTTTTTCATTAAGCAATTAGCTTTTCAAGCAATAGCTATAAGTCGAAAATGCACCATTTTTTTATTCTTTTTGTTTTTTGGTTGTTCATTATATGCAGCAACAACAACTGCTCCAGTGCCTGTAAAAAGTCCTGCTACTTTTATTGAATACTTAACCCAAGAAAAGGCACATTTGATGGCCTCAATTCAGGAGACAAAGCAACCCATAACCCTTAAAAACGAACAAGAGTATGCCGCTAAAATGAAGCAGGTATCTTCAATACTCACAATGATAGATGTTAAAATAAAAAGCCTAGAGAGTTTTCTAGATCACGAGAATAAAGAGCAAAACGACTTAAATCAGCGTTTAAAGCTCCTTCAACAATTACCTATTATTAAAGAAGATACAACTGTTCCTGAGCGAGTGGCAAAGGTAGAAAATTTACTTCTAATCAATAAACAAACAATACAGTTAACTACTGATAATTTAAAACTTGCAAATGATTATCAGTCTGCACTCAATGATGAAATAAAAAATTTAGAAGTTTGGCACTCAACATTCGTTCTTGAACAAAAGTTAGTGCAAATAAGAACTTTAAAAGAAAAGCTTAATCGACAATTACTTGATCTTTATGAAAATACGAACAATCAGACGGATAAGCGCTCTAAATCAGTACCCTTATCTTCATCTGATTATGAAGCAAAGCTACTCATTAATAATCAGTATATTGCTGTAATCCAAAATCGTCTTAATGCTTTAAGCATCCAAAGAACAGTTGTTAAAGGAGATATGATTTATCTTAAAAATCCTGATACAAAAAATTTACAATTAATTACCGATATTTACAAGGATGCATTAAATCAATACTCCAAGATTGAAAAATCGTTACAGCAAATAAATATTTTTCTTGAGAGTGAAATAAAGCTTGTTACTGTCGCCAGTTTAAAACAATCGATCAACGCATTACAGAAAACCTTGGCCGAAGAGATCAATGAATCGAAGAAACAAAAACAACTGTTGCTTAAAAGTTTAACAGATTATCAAGCACAGCTGAAAAAACTGATGTCTTCAAGACAAACTTTAGCTGATTATAATATTAATAGTTGGCCAATTATCCTTAATAAGATAGCCGCTATTCCTGGTTTATTTTATAAATACATTAAGATATTAAGTTTAAAAGTTTATGATAGCTATTTATGGCTAACTCCTTTATCCGTAGTTGTCTTATGGAGTAGTTTTGTAATCATAGCGGTTATTTCCTTTTTAATAAGTCGCTTCTTAAAAACTTTAGGTAGAGATAAGGAACGTTCGCGTTTAACCGGTTACTTATATGATGGTGTACTGGTCTTAGTACAAAGAAACATACCTTATTTTTGTGTGGTTTCAATGTTGTGGGTTCTGCTCTCTATTACACATATCTCCTTTGCGAATTATCAATTATTATTTAAATTAATTGCAGTGTGGTTCACCTTTAAGATTTTAATTTTAATAGCCCGTTTAGTTTTATTAGAGAGAATAACTGACTCTTCGGGAAAAGATGTTAAGTTGTATTATCGTTTAAAATGGTTATTGCTTTTCGGAGGATGGACAACAGCTTTAATGACTATTGGTCATTCACTTCCTTTGTCTATTTTGATCCAAGATATATTTAATCGCTTATTTATGTTGTTTATTTTAACTGTATCTTTGGTTGCTTGGAAAAGTAAGGATGTCATTCCATATTTACTTGGTCCTTTATTAAATAGCCAGAAACGATATGTTAGAAATGCTATTTCTCTATTGGTTGTTTTAGTGCCAATCACGGTATTTTCTACCGCCGTTATTGGATTATTGGGTTTCACCAATTTAGCGTGGAGCATGAGTTTATATTTAGCCTATGTTTTACTCGTATTGGTAGGATACATTCTTGCTCGAGGTTTATTATTTGATGCACTTGAATTGTTTTCTGAATTAATGATTTCGTCATTACGAAACGGATGGTTATGGATCGAGGTTTTTTTAAAGCCGATAGATAATATACTGCGCATTTTATTACTTATCACCAGTATTCTTGTTTTATTCCAATTATTTGGTTGGTATTCTGACTCTTTAGTGATGATTAGTTTAGGAAAATTTGCTCAATATACGATTGTTAATTTTCCTGGTATTCATATTACGGTATATAGCACAATCGAATTTTTTATTCTACTTGCATTTTTTGCCTGGGCTTCTAAGTGGACACGAGAGTTTTGTTACCGATGGGTATATAAAAATACAAAAGATCCAGGGATACGTAATAGTCTTTCTGTTTTTAGCCAATATGCTGTTGTTCTATTAGGTGGTTTTGTAACGCTTCATGTACTTGGATTTGATTTTAGTGGTATGTCAATGATTATTGGAGGGTTAGCTGTAGGTATGGGATTTGGCTTACGGGACTTTGCTAGCAATATTGTGGGTGGCCTTATGCTCCTGATTGAAAGACCAGTAAGAGAAGGTGATTTAGTGACTATAGGTGAGCATGAAGGACGAGTAGCTCATATTGGTATTCGTTCTATGCGTGTTTCTTCATGGGATAATATGGAAGTATTAATTCCTAACGCAGAAACTTTTAATAAGCCATTTACTAATTGGACACATCAAGACGGTATTGTTCGAACAGTCATTCCAATAAAAGTAAATCGCTCAGATGATCCTGTGATGATTCAACAAATTATTCTAGATGTTTTAGCAACTACCTCTGAAATTGTTGCTGATCCACCAGCTCAAGTTTTTCTCAAGAAAATTGATGAGGCACTCCTGGAGTTTGAGGCACGCTATTTTATAAATGTTCAAATTCATACTCGCTTTGAAGTACGATCCAAAGTATTATTTGCTATTATGGCTCAATTTAAAGCAGCAAATGTGAAACCACCTATTGAACCCATTGCTGTTGAGATTAAAGAAAAAGAGGGCCATAATGATTTCATTGCTAAAAAGCAAACCACCACAAACTGAAGCTGAATTAATAGAACGTTGCTTGAGTATTACTGGCCTGAGTTTTACACAATTAAGCATGGGTTTAGATTTACTTATCCCGATCGATCCTAATCAACGAAAAGGGTGGGTTGGACAGGCACTTGAATTAGCTTTAGGGACCAATGCGAGCAATAAATCATTACCTGATTTCAAAGATTTGGGTATAGAGCTCAAAACTCTGCCTATTGGTAAATCTGGAAGACCCACTGAATCAACTTTTATTACCTCTATTCCTTTATTAACCATTCATCAACAACAATGGAAAACATCACAATGCTACGCTAAGTTAAAAAGAGTTTTATGGGTTCCTATCGAAGGAGATACCGATATTCCTTATCCACAAAGAAGAATTGGCCAAGGTTTTTTATGGTCTCCGGATGAGGTACAAGAACGTATTTTAGAGGCTGATTGGAATTATTTAACATTACAAATCAGCACTGGGAATCTTGAGGTCCTTGATGCAAAATTTGGAGATTATTTACAAGTTAGACCTAAAGCTGCAAACGGAAAATCTCTATGTTATGGATTTGATAGTCATGGAAATAAAATCAAAACATTACCACGTGGATTTTATCTAAGAAGCAGTTTTACCGCAAAAATCATAGAGTACTAATAAAGAGTATCTTAATGCTTGCTAATGTGCACTTTTGATCGATAAATACTTAACCTATCGATATGCTGCAGATCATCCCGTCCTTATAAAAAACAGATTTGGTAGCTCCTTGCTATTCTAAAAATATACAAATGTCGATATAATTACATAGCTGTTAAGATTTCACTCAGCTAATACGATACTACCATCGTTTTATCCTATTTTTAAGAAGAAGCCATCATGTTATCCAGGTTATTTCAGCTACCACTTGTAGCACTCATCGTTATTTCACTGTTAGGTTGTTGTATGGAAATCGATATTTCCTTGCCCAGTTTTCCTAGCATTATGACTTATTTCGGTAGCACAGAAGCACAAGTTCAAAGTACTTTGAGCCTTAACTTTTTGGCATTCTGTCTTTCAGGTTTGCTGTATGGACCATTATCCGAATCATGGGGACGACGAGGATTGATGATTTTTGGTGCAACTTGCTTCTTGATTGGAGCGATTGGTTGTGTGTTTTCCTTTTCCATATATCAATTGATGTTTTGGCGTTTTGTCCAAGGCTTAGGAGCTAGCAGTACTTTAGTGATGGGCTTTGCTATGATCTCCGATCGGTATAGTGGCGAAGTGGCTGCAAATTATATTGGTAAAATTAATGCTTACGTTACCATTTTTATGGCTGCTGCTCCTATTTTAGGCAGTGCCATCATTAATTATTTTACTTGGCGAGCTAATTTTACTTTCGTTGCGATCATCGCATTGATTTCATGGCTTTTTTTAATTTGGCAATTACCAGAAACCAAAACAAAAAAACAACCTTTAAACGTTTTGACTCTATTTAAAGATTATTGGACAGTTTTCTCACACGGTAAGTTTTTAATTTATGCCAGTATGCCCAATATGTTAGTCACTGCTTATTTAACTTTTGTGGGTAGTGCCTCGTTTTATTATATTAATACGAGTAAATTATCTTATTTTCAATTTGCTATGCAACAAGGGTTAATTGTATTGATATTTTCGCTTACCAGTTTTTATGCTGAAAAAGTGGTTGCTAAAATTGGGAGTCGGAAGGCAGTCAATTTCGGAATGGTTTGTTGTACAATCTCCATTGTACTTTTCACTTATTTTGCTTTTCAGCATCCAGATTCTCCACGCTTGATTACATTCGCAATGTGCTGGATGGCAGTCGGTTGTGCTTTTCCAATGAGCGTTACTTTTGCACAATCATTGGAAATTTTACCTAATCTTAAGGGAACATGCTCCTCATTCATTATGTCAACACGCTTGTTTATTTCATCAGGAGCCGTTGCACTAACGGGTCTTTTTTTTGATGGTTCGATGCGTCCGGTTGCACTTGTTATAGATGGGGCCATCATTTTAGGAATTAGTATGTATTTTATAATAGAACGAATGATAACTCCCAAGGAACGTTTAGTGAAAGTCACTTGATGTTTGGGGTGAGAACTAGGTGTATTAACTTACCTTAATACCAAAGGGGGCATATACATCTTGTCCATCAATCCGAAATTGCGCAAATAATTTTACATAACCGGATTTTTTAAAACCTATATGAAACATTAAGTCAGAACCACCTCGATCAGATTCTTTCCTCGGTTCTTTTCCCATGGGATGAATATGAAGAATCGATGAATGATCGCCACTAAAACCAACAACATGAGCAAATGCTCCCATTACTGGTTCAAGATTCATGAATGGTTTGCCATTTTTGGTAACTGTGATGTTTGCCATAACTTCCTGTCCCGCTTTAGGGGCGCTGTCTAATTTTAAAGTGAATTCATAAGGACTCATAATAGTGTTTAATATGACTTCTTCTTTAACTAAGGGATTTTTGGAGGGAGTTCCCAAATCAGTCACTAAAAATTCCTGCTGATTTGTTTGGATAGGAGTAATATCCACCCACATTTGATAGGAGCCTGTGTTTTTGGGGCTAAAACTAAATACAAAATCCGATTTTTCACTGTCTTTCACTGGATGAACATGATGATAATCATTAAGTAAGGGATCAATGATAAGTACATGAATTTTCTGGGTATGTACTTCTTTTAAATCAGGAAACGCGAGTGCCTTATTATCCTGAAGCAATTGAAATCTGATGGTTACTGGTTTATTAGCAATAATTTTGTTTGGTGCCTTTTTAAGAGAAATCTTAATGTTATGGTTGTTTTTCGTCTTATGCGTAACAGGGTTTTGGTGGGCGTGATGGAGTTGTTCTTGAGAGTAAGATGGAATTCCGTTGAGCATAAGCCCTAAACATAATAGAGAAGATAAAAAGCGCATAAGCTGCTCCTGATAAGTTAACGACTAAATTCAATGAATCTAACTGAGTTGCAACTTCATTGCATACCCTCATGTTGCCAGAGATCATTCTAATCATCACTAAGCTCCACATTGATGATCGTTGCAATTCATTGATTCACAGACTATAAATAATATAAAGTGTGTACTATAGTACGGAGTCAAGTGATGAGTGGTAAAACAATTGGCGAGTTCGCTAAATTATGTGGCGTTGGAGTAGAAACGATTCGTTTTTATCAACGACAAGGACTTCTTAATATTCCTTTGCTTGAAAAAGAATGTAGTTCAGGAAAAATAAGGCGCTATGACGATCAAGACATCCGTCGTTTGCGGTTTATTCTTTCAGCAAAAAAAGCAGGATTTATCCTAAAAGAAATAAAAGAATTATTAGATCTTGATGCAAAAAATGATCGGGAGTATGTAAGAAGCATCGCACAAAAGCGCATTACAAAACTGGATGCCCAAATTGCCGAGCTCACAGAATCTCGAGAGGCTCTTAACCGCTTGGTAAAAGAATGTAAGAACGCGAATGCCACGCCATGTCCTATCCTTTTGGCATTTGAAAAAAATAGGGATTTATTAGGGAACGACAAATAAGAGCAATTTAAAAGAGTATCTTAAAATAATAGTTATATTATTGATTTTTTTGTTGTTTTTAGGGATTGTACTAGATTTTATTGATAAGGATTATGATAAATCAGGGAGAACTCATATGAATCGAATTCTTTTGTTAGCCATCTTTATGGGATTGTTGTCAGCATGCACCACCACGCATAATGAGTCAAGTCATCATGCTCATAAAGCTCATACTGGCTTTGGTGGAGCGGGAGGTGGGTTCGGAGGGCCTGGTGGCGGTCATTGAGCAGAAGCAACAAGAGAATGATCATTGGAAAATTTCGCAAAACATCATCATCAATGATGAAAACTCCCAATTACACAGAGGAATTTATCATGAATCCAGTTAAGTTTCTGATTAATATCTGCACGAAAATCTGAGCAGTTTATGCCTAAAATCCGCTCCTATCAATGGAGCGGCAGAGAGTATTGGGTTACATTAAATGCTGTTTACTCCTAATATTCCCTAAGACATCCTATATCGTTTAGATTCATGGAGATCATGATCAGATACGTAAGAATCCGATTTACGTGTATGATTATATTCTTGTCGTAAATAACCCTTAATTTGACGATTAGAGTATTTCTCATGGCCATCTCTAAAAAAACCATGTTTTAAATGACTCATATCAGGATCTTTCATGCGTTTCCTTACATATGCTTCTTGTTTTTCAATTGATTTATCGAAAGAAGAACTATTTCCCATATTTTAGCTCCAATAAAATTTAAGAGATTCTACTTGATAAAAAATTAATGTCAAATCAAATGATTAGCGTATGATGGGGATGAAGCAAAAGTTATATAATTCTTTGCTTCACCTAAAAATTCCTATATATGCATTGATTAGTCAGACTTGGAATAATTCATACTGAGTACAGAAGGAAGCATTCCTTTTATTTGTTCCACTGGTTGTTTTACTTTAGTTATCAAAAGCTCTCTAAAATGAGAGTCTGTTGCAAAATAACGAACTGCACTTTCAACACCTTTAAAAACACCTACATCAAGTTCTCGTCTTTCTACGCTGGCTTTTAAATCTAAAAGACGATTGTGATCGACACTAGGTGTGGGTGCTGTAAAAAATGAATAAGCAGATGAAATACTACTCCAAAGGGTGCTTTTAGGTTGTTCAGCTTCTGATACTGGTTTCCATGCCAACATAAACTCTGTGGTACATAGGGGGGCAATTAATTTGATTAATCGTTGGATATCAGGATTAGAGAGTACAACAGTATTGTCGGTACCATCGTAGGTTGGTTGCCCATTTTTTAAGCACCAATTGTATATAGTCTTCATTTCATCCAGTTGATGATGAAAATCATCGAGACTAAAATTTTGGAGGATATAACCAGCTGCCCCACAATAGAGAAACATACTTAGAAAATAATTCGCAAATTCAGGGATGGGTAAAAGAAAGCCTACGAGCCAAGAACCACTCCATGCAGTAAGCCCTGTACTCATCCCTTGAAAAAGATACATCATATTGGCATTGTATTCAAAATTATTAATGTATTTTCTGAGCGTGGCTTGTTGCTCATCGTTATTCAGGTTAAAGGGTTTTGAAGTTAAAATCTTTAAAGCGTCTGCACGTTCCCTTTTGTTTTTTTCAACGGCAGTCATTCCTTCAACAGTTAGTTTGCCCACAGTACTCTCCTTGAAAAAAAGAATCAAATAAACCCTATTCATCCTACATGAAATGATGGGAAATATGCTATTTTTTTTATGAAAAAAACATTTATTAGGAAATGAGTTAACGAATCAATTATATTGATATACAATAAAACACTTTGATTAAATATTATTTTTTAAACACATGTCGATAAAAATCGAGCTCGATCCCACAAAAATTTATGAAGCAAATCTAGGCATATCTGAGAGAGCGGCTCTCCATGAGTTCCTTAAAAGTAAACATATTGATGATATGTGGATCAAAAACCAAGAATATCAATATACTACAGTTCAGGGTATTGACTATGTTTTTTGCTTTACTCAATCATTGCTACGAAGAAAAAGAAGTAAGGGCAAGGAGGGAGAGCGATTTGAGATATTTGATTTAAGTTCTGAGCCTTTAGGTCGAGGCGGATACGCCACTGTTTATCCTATATTAGGCACAATTAAATTTGAGACAAATAATCCAATTGTAAAAGCAAGTAAAAATCGAATTGTCAAGATAGAACAGCATAATGAACGTGATCGAAGTGATTCTGTAATACAAGAGTATAATAATTTAGTCCATGTGGGACATTTAGGTGCTAAGCCTCCCGTGTTTGTTCATAATAATGGGAAAAAAAGCTTATTAGTAATGAAACAAGCGAAAGGTATCCCTCTCGAAGTATTGCTTAATCCTAAAGAGCGCGAAAAAATTGTTGATCTTATTCCCATGCTTACTGTAGAAAAACGCATGGAAATTACTTTTGCAATCCTTGATGCAGTAAAAGAACAGGTAATCGATAAGGATTTGATTCATCGCGATTTAAAACCAGGCAATATGATAATTGATTTAAGTAAGACATCTTCCATCACTATTAATAGAGAAGGGAATATGAAAATTGATTCTCCCTCTAAAGTAACAATTATTGATTATGGGAATGCAATAAGAGGGGAGCGTATAGAAAACCGCAGAGTAGGAACAACTGCATATAGATCCCCTGAACTCTATTTGGGTATTCCAAATTATACTCAAAAATCAGACGCTTATGCTGTTGGCCGAATTTTAAGCTATTTATGGGGTGATGATTATAGAAATTATTATTTACACCACAAATCTCCTTGGAGTGAAATTAAAAAGAAAACAACAAATAATGATTTGTTTTCAGATCCGCAAGTAGTGCTTTTCAAGAAAGATGCAGATCAAATAAAACAATGCCTCGATGGTCTTTTAAATGAAAATGTTGCAGCACGTTGGACTGTAGAAGAAGCAAGACAACAATTTTTAAAAATTGATCTGCGAAAATATCAATTAAAAAAAGTTCAAAACCTGTCTAAAACTGAGCTTAAACGGTATGAAAAAACAACAGAAGAACAAATTCAAACAATATTTACCTTAATTTTACGACTTTCTAAAAAAGGAGACGAGTTAATCCATAGAGGATTTAAACAAGAAGGTAGAAAAGCTGAATACTTAGCAAAGAAATTGAGGCAATATACAGAAACTCTTGCTAAAAATCCGGATCCTGCACTATTTAATGATTATT
Source organism: Legionella gratiana (assembly GCF_001467695.1). GTDB lineage: Bacteria > Pseudomonadota > Gammaproteobacteria > Legionellales > Legionellaceae > Legionella > Legionella gratiana. The sequence goes on along the minus strand of NZ_LNYE01000022.1, from coordinate 466,055 downwards.
GTAAAAAGTGTTTAAAAAAAATAGATTCCTCTAGAGGGTTGTTACAAAAGCACCGTGATTCAAGATGGATAGTTGCCGAAATAATTACTGCAATTAGTTTGTTAGGAATTGGTTATCTTTTTGCATTAGGAGTTAATTATCAGATTACAGGGAGATTAGGTTTATTTTCACAAACCAAGTCAGACCAAGCAGTTGCAACGATCAGAAATTCTATTTACCAACTTTCCTAAAGTAATTAATGAATATATTATATAGCAAGGGCAAAGGATGTTTTGAATTTGAAAACATCTTTAGTGTTTAAAAATATTTTAGAAAAGGGATTCAACCTAGATTTAAGCAAAATTAATTCTATTTGACAAATATAAAGTGAGTAACTAATCTTGAATTGTGCAATGCAACATAAGGAGATGCTATGAAAAATCAATTTTTTGATCAAAAAATTTTTAATAATTTGGATGCTCCAATACAAAAACTAATGGAGCTCAATGTTAAAATGATGCAAAACTTGTCTTACATGAAACCCATGGATTTATTAAGTGTCAAAAAACCAGAAGAGATTTTTGAAAAACAAATCGAATTATTTGTTCAAAATAGTAATATGATGATTGATTACATGAGAACTACCTTCGGTATATTAGAAAACCATTGGCTCAATGTTTCTCGCAATTTTGATCAAAGTCCACAAAAAATGATGAAAGAGGCATATACTACTGCAGAAAAAAGTGCTAAAAAAACAGCTACTGCAGCTAAAAGCAGCGCTAAAAAAACTGCAACAAAGAAATCAGCCCCCACTGAAAAAAAATCAGTATCTACAGCAAAAAAAACTGCTTCAAGCATCGCATCAGCCAATACAAAAAAAGATACGAAAGCTGCAAAAGTGAGTAAAAATCCTGCTCCAAAAAGCGAAAAGAAGAAGGCTAAAAGCACTACTTCAGCACAAACAAAAACAAGTGTTATTCATGCAAAAGAACCAATAAGCCAAGGTACTCCAACTGGGACTACTAATGAAAATATACCTGTGAATACTGTTACTGAAAAAAGTAGTACACAAGATCTGAATGTCCAAAAACATTAAAAGCAATTTTTCTTATTACAAGATTTCTGACTTCATGAATTATTCTATATGCAACCTAGATTTTTGAGGTTGCTTAGAATAAAAATTTTTTGAAGGAGTTACGACTTAATTTGAGCATTTAATTCTTCGATTTTATCCAGAATCTTTAAAAAATTTGCGCCAAAAGAGGTTACAAAATACTCCACTCTTGGAGGCGTTTCATTATACGTTTTTTTGTCAAGAATACCAAAATCAACATTCTTTCTTAGACATTGATTTAAAACTTTTGTTGAAAGGCCTTCAACACTTCGTACCATTTCGCCAGGACGATTGATTCCATTTCGCAAAAGAGAATAGACAGTAAGAGACCATTTACATCCGTAAATAGTCTCCACCATCGTAGCCGCTTTTAGCGGTGGTATTTTTTGCTTTAATTTTTTTTTCTCAAACATTTCAATAAGTTGAACCTAAAAGTTCTTACAGTACCAATTGGTGCTTACTTTTTTAAAAATTATATCTCTTTAATAATTAATTGGGTAGAACGAAACAAAAAAGGTGATAAACATGTTACATAAAGATTTAGCTATTATCGTCGGTGGGTCAAGTGGTATGGGATTAGAAACAGCAAAAAGACTCTCTAGATATGGTCTGGATTTGCTAATCACAGGCAGAAATGAGCAAAAGCTCATAAAAGCTGCTGAAGAAATTGATGGGAATGAAACGACAGTGGAGATTTCTGTAGTTGATCTCCATAATGAAGATCATATCTCACGATTCATTCATAAAATCAATGACGAAGCTCGTAAAATAAAATATCTTGTTAATGCAGCTGGATGTTTTAAACCTATAAGCTTTTTAGAGCATACAGTAACGGATTATGATCTCCAGATAAATATTAACAAAGCATTCTTTTTTATTACTCAGGCTGTGGTTCAAAACATGAAGAAAAATGGAGAAGGTGCAATAGTTAACATAGGATCAATGTGGGCCAATCAAGCAGTTAAAGCAACACCTTCTTCAGCATATTCCATCCAAAAAGCAGGGCTTCATTCTTTGACCCAACATTTAGCTATGGAACTTGCAGAATATCATATAAGAGTTAATGCGGTTGCACCTGCAGTAGTAGTCACTCCTATTTATAAGTCATTTATTGCTGAAGATAAAATTGAGTTGACATTGCAGAGCTTTAATCAATTTCATCCTATTGGGAGGATAGGTAAAGTGAGCGATGTCGCCGATGCGATTGAATTTCTTTTATCTGACAAAGCAAGTTGGATAACTGGTGAAGTCATTAATGTTGATGGTGGTGTTATGGCAGGTAGAAATTAGGTGGTTCACTGAACATATACGAAATTAGACGAGTCTATAAAGTATCATTAAATTTGTGTTGATTTGTTGCAACATTTATTGCTTGGCTAAAATCCGGTAGCATCAATTGTAGCTGTTTTGCCAGTGAGTAGAGCAGCAAATCATTTTCTTGAGCAGCACCTAATTGGATTGAAATTGGTAGATGGTGATGGAACAGGATAGGAATAGTGATAGCGGGTAGGCCAGCTTGATTAAACAAAGAGGTGAATGGAGAAAACTCAAGATTTTTTTGTAAATAATACTCAAACTCATCATGCGTTTTTAATTCACCGATTAATAAAGGGAGTTGAGCTAAAGCAGGAGTTAGGATTACATCGGTTTGACTCAATAACTGATGCAAGGGACGAAATAGTTGATATAAATGTCTCTTAGCAATTAGATATTCATATGCAGAAATTGCTTGCCCACGTTGATAAAAGTCCCAAGTAATTGGCTCGAGTTCATCGGGTATTACTTTTCTTTTTAATTGTATTTCTTGGATTTTTATTGTTGTAAATGTATTAGCGGCTATTAAGGTTATGGCGTTTTCACCAATTGCTTTGAAATCCAAAGCCAAACTTCTTTTTTGTATTGTGTGGCCTAATTTTCTTAATAACTCTTCAACGTGATGCATTGCAATAAGGTATGGTGATGCAATTGGAACCGTCGAAAATGCTCCATCTAGGCGAATAATAGTTAATCTCTTCTTAGGTGAAGGTGGTGAAAGTTTTCGAGGAGCTATTAATTCATGAAATAATGTCTCAGAGTCTCTAAGTGAACGAGTCAAGACAAAATTTACTGCTAAACCAGACCATAATTCATTAGTTGAAGGACCTGATGGTGTTAATCCATTGGTTGGCTTAAATCCTATTAAACCACAACATGAAGCAGGGATCCTGATCGAACCACCGCCATCGCTTGCAGTCGCTATGGGAGCAATACCCGTTGAAACTGCTGCTGCCGAGCCTCCTGAAGATCCTCCGCAAGTTCGATTGAGATCATACGGATTCCGACAAGGTCCATGTAAAATGGATTCAGTAACGTAAGAGAGGCCTAATTCAGGTGTGTTTGTTTTTGCAAAAGGTATAAAACCCAAAGAAATAAGCTTATTCACCAAATCACTCGTGAACATATCAATATTCATAGCAAAAAAACGCGATCCTTCTGTACTGCGAATACCCATAATATGGTGTCCTAAGTCTTTAACTAATAAGGGAACTCCATAATAGGGCTCATCTCCACGAAGATTTTTAAGGCATTTTTTTGCAAAATCAGGGCAACTAAGTACAATTGCATTAAGTAAGGGATTGACTTCATTGACTCGCATGAGAGCACAATCAAGCACTTCATAAGCATTTACTTCCTTTTTTTTAATAAGTTGAGCAAGCTCGAGTACATCACAGCGAAGATATTCATTTAATAACATTAAATTACCTGACATTGGTTAAAAATTCAGGAACAATTATTGTTCCTGAATTGAAATGTTAATTAGCTACTCATCATCATGGCAGCTTTTGAATTGATCTGCCATTTTTTTGTCCATATTTTTTATTTTGCTTTGCAACTCAGTTTTTTGTTGTGGATTAAGAACAGCATATATTTGATTTTTAGCGGTTACTTTTGCTTTAATCATGTCTCCAATAAGTTTTGATTTTTTGTCAATCAAACTATCTACTGTTGCTTGATCCATATTAGCTGATTCAGATTGTTGCTGCAGTTGTTGCTCTAAATCCTGCATTTGGCTGGCATCGTTTTTTATTGTCGATGCAAGCTGTTCTAAGATAGGTTTGATTTTATCTTTTTGGTTGTCATCAAGTTTTAAAGATTCAACCATCTGTTTCAATCCTTTCCCACAACCACAGGAATTAGCTAAAACTACTGGGCTAAGCACTAAAGTGCAGGTAAATAAAACTGTTTGAGCGATTTTCTTATACATGTTACGTTCCATCCTTAGTAGTTAAAATTATAGAATAGTATAGTTGATTTTATTAAAGATAGGATTAATTAATTTGAATATAATGAGGTTGTCTTTAAAACATAATTAAAATTCGTTTTCGTCTCGCCAGATTCCATCCCAAATTTCTGATGGCTTTTTTATTAATATTTGACAACGTTTCATATAAAGTTCTGCTAACTGATCACCGGGATAGGCAGGAGTAAGTTGTGCAAATAACTTAAGACTTTCATCCCAATTCCCTTTTTGGTAATAACAAAAGGCAGATTCAAATTCTGCTATATGTTGTTTTAGATTTTGAAGGTTTTGTGCTGTTATAAGCTCATAAATGGTAGTACTCTCCCGTTTTCCACGAACAGCCACTTCATCAAGTAAACGAAAAGGAAAGTGGTTTTTGGCTGCGTCGTAGATGGGCTTACTGACAATAATCTGAGTATTATAGGCTTTATTAATTGCTTCAAGACGACTGGTTAAATTTACTGAATCTCCTAAAGCTGTAAAACTCAGTCGCTCCTCTGAGCCAACATTACCAACAATGGCATCTCCTGAATGGATTCCAATTCTTAGAATAAGCTTGGGGAATTCAAGGTGCTGATTTTTAACATTAAACTGGGCAACTCGTTCTATCATGCTGACAGCAGTTTGGCAGGCATGAAGGATATGGTCTGCATCAGGTAAGGGGGTATTCCAAAGCGCCATAATCGCATCGCCTATATATTTATCTAATATTCCTTGATGAATAAGAACTGTATCTGTCATCAATTGAAAATATTCGGAGAGATAATTCATTAATTTTTTGGGAGGGGTAGCTTCAGCGAGCTTGGTAAAATCTTTAATATCAGAAAAGAGTATAGTGATATTTTGATGTTCTCCACCTACCTTAGCAATTTTACCACTACGTAATAATTTTTTTACCAATGAGCTTGGTACATAGCGCTGAAATGAAGCAAGACTCGAACGCATATTTGAAAGGCTTTTATCCATGTAGCTGATTTCTTTGATCATTGTTTTCAGTAAAGGCTTGGGGTGAAGTTTTAATTGTGTAATTTCTTGAGCATCCTTAGACAGTTTAATAATCGGGCGTGATATTTTTTGTGAAACCAAACGAGCAATTAGAACACCTAGAATAAGAACAAAAACAGTCAAAAATAATATTTTGATGCTTAAGCTTCTTAGTGGAGATAAAACATCGCTTGCTGGTACAATAATCGTAATATGCCAAATTTTTTCTGAATTTGCGTTAAAAATAGGTTGATTTACTAAAAAGAATTGCTGATTGTTATACTCATAGAATGTAATTGGAGTTTGCTGATCGCTTCGATCCAGTTCAGAAAAGGGGATGGGGATCTTAAATCTGAGATCTTTTGGTGTTAATTTTTCCCCACGGATGTCTAGTAGTTGTTTTGGATTTCTATAGGCTATAATTTGATTTTTTTCATTAGTTATATAAATAATTGAGTTAGGTGTAACTTGCAATTTATTGATGAATCGTTGAATACTATTGATTGCAATGTCCATTCCCAACACCCCTTGCAGCTTGTTATGTTTATCGTAAATGGGAACTGTTGCAGTAATGCCATAGGTATAATAGGTATTTTTAGTGAATGAATGGAATTTGTAGATGTTAGTCCACACCAGTTTCTTCGCTTTAACTGCCTCTTGATACCATGGACGGGTTCTAGGATCATAGTTTATAGTTAGTGTTGTTTTTTTTAGAAAATGTCCTTGGTCATCATAGTCATAACGAATTTTACGAGGAGGTTTTACTGAATTGGTAATAATATCAACTGCAATTATCCCTTGTTCTTGACGATCCACTCCATAAACATCTCCATTTAATGTTGCATAATAAGCTGCTGAAATTCCTGGGTTTTCACGAACGATATTAAAAATATAGGCTTCAAATTCATCTCGATCGTCAATGATATCATGGGTTATCATGTATTGAATTTGGATAAGATCATGATTTAATGGGCGTAAATAGTTAGAAATATGATTTCTAATTAATTCAGATGTTTGTTCGATTGAGTTATGGGCACTGGAACTTAGTATTTTATTTAATGCGACATAATTAATGCTAATAATAGTTGAACCAACAAGGCTTAATAAAAGCACAAATAAGGTAATAATGCATAAATAAATACTCACTTTGATGGGATGAATCATAATGCTTCTTAGCCTTTTTTTAGTACTTTTTTCTATAAGTATATACGTTTTATAATGAAACTAGGCTAATAGGCCTGCGACACTGCCATTAGCTTCAGAAATCGGGAAATCGAGAGCCATGATGATGGAGGCACAATGCTTCTGTAGAAATGGATTTCCGCTGTCGTGAAAATGACAACATTCTTAAGTCAATGGCAGTGTGCCTATGCGGACAAATTTTAAGCATGCACTAGTAAAGTAAACGCCAACTCAGGCTTCTTCAGCTCCGGAGGTTACATTACCTGTGGTATACGAATGCGCTCCGGTACCCGCGAGTTCACCGTTATCAACAATTAAGTAAACATCACGAATTGGGCGTCCTTCAAACCAACACTCCAAAATTTCTCGTGTTCCTGCTGCGTAACGTGCTTGTGCTGATAAAGATGTTCCAGAAATATGTGGAGTCATTCCATGATGGGGCATAGTTCGCCAAGGATGATCTTTAGGCGCAGGTTGTGGAAACCAAACATCACCCGCATAGCCAGCAAGCTGACCATTTTCACAAGCGTTTACAATTGCCTCGCGATTACATATTTTACCTCGAGCTGTGTTGATAAGATAAGCACCATGCTTCATTTGACGAAGAAGTTTTTCATCAAACAGATTTTCTGTTTCAGGTGTCAAAGGACAATTAATGGTAACCACATCACATACTTGTACCAATGATTCAATATTCTCATGAAAAATTAAGCCTAAGTCTTTTTCTGTTTTTTCAGGTAAACGATGGCGATCGGTATAATGCAATTTGACATCAAAAGGTTTTAAACGTCTCATGACTGCTAGACCTATGCGTCCACATGCAACGGAACCTACAGTCATACCTTCAAGATCATATGAACGCTGAATACAATCAGCGATATTCCAACCTTTTTGTACAGCCCAATGATAAGAGGGTAAATAATTACGTACTAATGCCAGAATCATCATCACCACATGCTCAGCCACGCTGATGCTGTTTGAGTAAGTCACTTCAGCGACTGTAATATGATTTTCTATCGCCGCTTGCAAATCAACATGATCCGAGCCTATACCTGCAGTAATTACTAATTTTAGTTTTTTAGCTTTAGCGATTCGTTCCGAAGTTAAATATGCAGGCCAAAAAGGTTGTGAAATAACCACATCTGCATCAGGTAATTCTTTTTCGAAAATAGAGTTTGGACCTTCTTTATCTGAGGTTACTATAAACTGATGTCCTTGGGATTCAAGAAATTGACGCAAGCCTAACTCCCCAGATACTGAACCCAATAAAGTACCTGGTTTAAAATCGAGATGCTTAGGAGTAGGAATGCTTTGTCCATCAGGATATTGCTCTATGATGGGTAGATCATGACGCGCGTAAATTTTGGGATAACCATGAATTGGATCATCATAAAGAACACACAGAATTTTAGCCATAATTTTTCCTTAAATTAAATGGTTAAAGGGGTATGAATTGTGCTTAAATCTAGAAAAAGTTTGCTTTCGATCAGCCAAAAATAGCAGAACCCATAATGTAGCATCATTATTCGTTACAAGCGAAAGATTTCTTATGTTTGTTTATCAAATTGCATTATACTGGTAAGCCGTACGAAATTTATTGAATGTAAAAGGCTTTTTGTGATGAATAAGGCTATTTCATTGATTTTTTCAATATTATTTTTTCTATCTTATGTTGTTAAGGCTGATAATGTTGATTTTATCCCTAAAAATTCCTTATTTTCTTTAGAAGAAACAACGATTAACTCAATTCATAATGCACTAAAAAATCACCAATTAACGTGCGAGCAATTAGTTAATCTCTATCTTGAACGAATTAAAAAATACAATTTGAGTACGGCAGAATTTGCACCTATTAATGCATTTTCAGAAATTAATCAGAATGTAATTGAGCAAGCGAGGCAACTCGATAAAATGCATGCAAATACGCAACAGCTAATGGGGCCATTGCATTGTATTCCTGTTATATTAAAGGACAATATTGATACTTATGATGCAACTACAACTTCTGGTTCTTTAGCATTATTAGGTAATCAACCCACTCAGGATGCTTTTTTAGTAATTGAGTTAAGAAAAGCCGGAGCAATTATTTTAGGAAAAGGGGGAATGGATGAGTTGGCTGCAGGTATGTTTGGTATCAGCAGTAGAACTGGGCGAATTGGTAATGTTTATGATACGGAAAACAATCCTGGAGGTTCAAGTGGAGGATCTGCAGCTGCGATCAGCGCTAACTTTGCGGTGATTGGAATTGGCACAGATAATAGTGGTTCCGTTCGGATCCCGGCGGCTTTTAATGGAGTTTACGGTTTACGACCTAGTACTGGTTTAATTAGTCAAAGTGGCATCTTTCCTTCTGGAAATTTGGATGGTACCGCTGGGCCTTTAACTAGAACAGTTCAAGATCTTGCAACTGTTTTGGATGTTATTGCAAAAGTAAATCCAGATGACGCGAAAATAGGAAATGTTCCAAGAGAAAAAACTTATGCAGTTTACTTAAATGAAGATGGGTTAACTGGAAAGCATATAGGAATTGTACATCAGGTTGGAACTAGAAATGTCTTTAAAGATATGCCCGATGACATCGTACACCTATTTAGACAATCATTACATAGGATGAAAAAATCGGGAGCTATCATCATTGATGAAGTGAATTTACCTGAGTTCAACACCGATCGCACTCCTAACATGGCGGGCATGAGACAAGATGTCGATCATTATCTAAGTTCTTATCCTTCAGTACGTAAAAATTTCCAAGATTTATGTGATTCAAATAGGACAAGAGTTTTTGGTGAAGTTCAAAAGTGCATCAAATTTTTTGCATCAATGCCCATTAAATATGGACCTAAGTATGAAAAAGCATTAGCGGTATTTGCAAAAAATAGAACATACGTTGAACGAATAATGAAACAACAAAAACTTGATGCTCTATTAATGCCCATCAGTACGGTAGGCATTGCAACTTATGATCCTGATGAAGTGAACACATGGCTTGCACCTGTTTCTTCCAATTCCGGTCTACCAGCAATTACAATTAATTTTGGATATAATCGACATCAAATGCCTATTGGTGTGGAATTAATCGGAACACAATTCAGCGAAGGGAAACTAATTGAAATGGCATACTCCTATGAAAAGAAATCTCAGCCCAGAATAAAACCAAAGATGCCTGAAGAAAATAAGTCTTTACAAAAATTAGATATACCTGCTTACAATAATTTAATAACAAACATTGGTTATAGAACTTATATGAATGTCTTAATCAATAGTGTGGGCAATCAACCCAAGGAACTTAAAGCAAAGCAATTTAAAACTCTAGTCAACAAAGAAATAAATAATTTGAACAAGATTCATCTAAAAAATTAGGCCAGGTAAGCGTGCAAGAAAACATACAATCCGGAACTAAGATTGAATTTGTGAATACACTACGTGGGATTACCGCTCTATTTGTTGTTCTCTCTCATTATTTCAGCACCTTTTGGTATAAAAGAGATACTGTAGCTCACTTAATCAATGCGCCATTACTTGACTCAGAAAACTATAGTACACCCATTTATATATCATGGTTCAATAACTTTTCTTTATTTGATTGGGGCTCTTATGGCGTAGGTCTATTTTTTTTGATTAGCGGTTTTGTCATTCCCTTTTCATTACAAAGAACAACTAGCCTAGGCTTTTTAGTGAGTCGTTTTTTACGAATTATTCCTACTTATATTTTGGGGTTTAGTATCACTATATTTGTTCTTTTTTTAGGAACCCAATATTTTTTAACCTCGTGGCCTTACGCATCCCAAGAAATAATCATTCACTATGTTCCTGGAATCCGGGACATCATTGGGACGAAAAATATTGATTCAATCATTTGGACTTTAGAAATCGAAATGAAATTTTATGTGTTGGTAGCCTTATTGAGATTTTGGTTTCGTCAATACTCACTTAAGGTATTTTTTATCCCTGTACTTTTCTTTCTTATAAACTGTTATATCTCTTATATGCTTCCTGAATGGGCAATAAGTAATTTTACTGCATTTATTTGGAGTAGCGTTTTTATCTTGCCCTCTCAATACATCATTTTTATGTTTCTTGGTGTTGTGTTTCACTATCTTTATTGTCATAAGCTTGAGCCGAATCAAGGATATTTTCTAATAGGTTTTTTGTTTTTTTTATTTTGTATTGCTTGGTGGGTGGGTTCTTATTCAGAGAACTTAATTTTAGCATGGAGTTATGCTTTAGCATTATTAACCTTTATGTTTGCTTATACTTTTCCTTATTTTTTTAAGACAAATCCACTCTTTAAGTTTTTAGCAGATATTAGTTATCCTTTATATATTATTCATTGTATTAGTGGTTATGTGTTTCTTCGCATTCTGTTAGATAAAGGGATTAATACAGGACTATCTTTAATTATGGTCAGTACTATTGCAATGATGCTTTCTTGGTTTCTTCATCTATTTATTGAAAAACCTTCGCAAGCATTGGGGAGAAAAGTTGCAGCAGAATTTAACTTGAGTTATTTAAAGTCAAATCTATTTATAAAAAGAAGAATAAAACCATTAAAGTTAAATCAATCACAATAAGAGCAGGAAGTATTTATGCACGCTTATGAAACGATTTTAAGCAAGCAAGAAAAAGAATGGATTTTAGAGCGGCGAGTAACAAGACTCTCTGATAATAAAGAGGTACAAATATATCCAATGGGCGCAGAGCGATATTTATCCTCTGCTTTAATTGGAAACCGAAAGAATCGATACAACATTCGAGCTGATATAGAAGGGAAAAATGTTTTAGTGATCCCTGGCCATGGAAATAGTAGTTTTTTAATGGCGCAAGCGGGAGCAAAATCAGTTACTGCTTATGATAAAGATCCTGTAACGATTGCATGGATGAAAGCATTTAAAAAATATTATCATTATCGGGAATATGATGTTCAAGGTAATCCTCAGGCATCAATTGGTGAGCTATTCACCTCACTTACGTATTGGTATCCCTCTTTAGTCAATTTACCCAAAGGGAATTGGGTTCATTTTTTATTTTGGGTTCTGCATCCCAATTCATTAAGACGAGCTTATATTCATTATATGGTGGCCTTGGTGCAAAAAGCCCTTCAAACGAAAACAGAGGAGAACTATGAGCTTGATAAAAAAATTCAATTTTATGTAGGTACGGTAGATAAAATTACTGTAACTCATAAAAAGCAGAGTTTTGATACTGCATTTGTTCCCTACCTTTTAGGTGTTGAAAATGGAATTGAGAAGGAAAGGGAAATAATACAGTTTATGCAACAACTGATTAAAATCATTCCTAATGGTCGTATTATAGTAAGTCCTTCTAAAGAGACTAAAGATTTTTATCTTATTGGAAAACGTTATTTTGTCACCACTGGTTATGCAAATATTTATGATATTCCTGAGCTTAAGCCGTATCTTTTAGAGAATGATGAATATTGGTTTCGTAGGCAGGGTATTGCCGTATTCGGTACACATCAAACGACATGATCACTCTACAATTACGCTTTGTGAAGAGTTAAATGATTTTCTCCCTAAAGGGTAAAATATATTTTGTTTATACTCTGAATCAAAAAAACACAGTTAAAGATCGTAAACATTTATGCGATGTCATCTTGTAAAAATTTATTGGGAAGGATCTCACTATAATAAATTAAAAAGTTGGATCACAAAGATTTTAGTATAAGACAAATCTTCGCTGATAATTCAATTTTTACCATGAACTGTAGGTCCCAACATAACCGGTTTGTCTCTCATTTATTGTACTATAATAAAAACAATATTACTTTAATTTGATAAATTAGGAGATGCATTATGCCTAAAAATCCGACAGCAAATCAAGTATATAACGCACTATTTCAAGAATATACACCACCTAAAAGAGCAATAACGGGGAGAGATAACACAAATGAACCCTCATATGACCCAGGTATATCCTGTCACGTGTTTGCCATTGCGAGTCCAACCTCATGGGAAAAAGCCGCGCAGGTGAACGACGAATATATACAGGTCGGCCTCGAAAAAATACTCAGTCGTGAAGAGGATGCGATAGTTTCCGAAATGGAGCGCAGCGAAGAACGCGATGAAAACATGCAAGAAATTTTAAAAATTAGACAAAATGAAGAAACAGTATTGCCTGTCGATGACATGTATCTTTGCGGTGGTTTCAGAGAGGGAAGTATGACTCCTGAACATATGTGGATCGAGGATCACACAAACGATATAACTTATGATACATTCATTAACCGGGGCGGGATCGCTGTTGTGGATGGAGTTGGCCGGGAAGGGGAACCGTTTATGCCTGGCTGCGAAGGCAGTGATTTTGAAGGGGACGAAATCAAACGGGTTAAAGTAGATGGATATACATGGGGTCAACTTCTTGCTATAGCTTCTGGCGCTGAAAAAGTGGGCTTCCCTGACACAATAAAGGACCACCCTGTAGTGTTAGCCGCTAAAATGGCTGTTGAAGACGCGCGTATTGCATTGTCAGAAATTCCAGAAGCAGATCTAACAGAAGAAGAAAAAAACGTGCTAGAAAAAGTAGAGGAAGAGCAAAGTCAAAAGACATCAAATACGGATATCGAGAATGTAGTGAAAAACCTAAGTCATGAAGAAAAAGAGCACTATAATAGTGCACTGGAAAAATTAGAACATGTAGGAACTGAGCAAAGAAAAGCTGCGCGCAAGGCTGTAGGTACTGGACCGGAAGCTTTTCTAGAGCGAATGAAGAAGCAAGAAGTAGAGAATACTGCTCCAAAAGATAATCTAAAAAAAGAATCACAATCATCCACTCTTTATAACATGGTTCGTGCCTTTGGTATTGGTATTGGTGTTACTGCTGTTCTTGCTATTGGATATTTAGCTACTAGACCATCCAATAATAATTGATAATAATGAGGAAATTATAATGAACAATGATGAAGATAACAAAAAGACTCAAGCACTACTAGTACGACTTGATCCGATAATAGAAGAAATCAACCAAGCGCTTCTTTCTTCAAAGCCTATTCCTAATAAGAGGAATGAAATCAGTTTGATTTTGATGAAAATAAATAAATATAAAAAACTAAGAAAAGGTCATCAAGGATCAGAAAATGTAGAATTGGAAATTAAATCTTTATCATCCATATTTTCAAGTACTGATGCTATATTGAAAAATATATCAGAAGGTGAATATATTTCTGAATATTTAGATAATGGTTTATTTCATAAATTTGCTGATATTTCGGATGAAATTAAACGGCTTGTTGGATAGTGCTGTTTATTGAAAGAATGTTCAAACATCTTCTGAAGATGGTGATTATGCATGCCCATCCATCGCCGGGTATGACATTGAGAAGCATTAACAAATCAGGCTTTGTGTACTGATTCAGAGAACGGTTATGTTGGGTTTAGGTTGAACCTGTCCGTTCTGGCCAAGATTCACCATCCTCCGTGAGCTCTTACGCTAATTATTGGGTTCTTTATTAAGCAGCCGCTTCAATGTATCGATACAAACAGGTTTATTTCCTCTGGTTTGAAAATAACTAAGCGGTGTAAGGAGGGCTATATTTATGTTTAAAGCCGGACATAAAGTTACCCATTCGGCAAAACATCGTTCATCAATTTGATATTTACCATATCCTGATTGTGAATTACCCAATTTGCAATAAGCAATAGAAGCCATAGCATTTTCAAAGGTTGAAAGTTCATTGCTCCAAATATATTGATTATCAACGTTAAACAAAAATCGGGTACCACAATACAAAAGGGCCATCTTTAAACCAGTTTGATATCTTTCATTAAACTCAGTTTTGTAAATATCTTCTTGATGAATACGCCCGTCCTCTTGTTGTAATCGTCCTTGAGCAAAATCCTGGTAAAACCAAACCAATCTACGAATGGCTATGGCGGTATCCAAAATCACTTTTTTGGAAGTTGCATCACCATATTTCCCTTCTAGAAAATCTTTGCCATGCCCCTCGTGGGCTAACTTAAAGGCAATAAATAATCTGTCTGCTGAAAGTTGGGTCAATCCAAAGTTAGTTTGAGCATTAAATTTAATTCCACTTTGCTTTGATAATTTTAAGAGATCTTTCCAACGTTGCAAATTTGTATTAGGTTTACTGGTAGATATTGAGCGGCCGCTCATGTCTGTGACATTAGTTGGATCACCACTGCTTTCTTTTAAAATCATGGCAAGAACGTGAGCATATTTTAGTATCATTTTCTCTTTAAAATAATGATGTTGTGCATTTGCCATATGTTGATAAATTACAAAGTTTTGAAAAACAACCATCCTGAGATTATAGTCTATCGCGCTACATTTCTTATCTTGCTCTTCTGCCATCACATCAGCAACATGCCTGGTAAGACTTTCAACCTGCTCTTCATTGGGCAAACCAATAATATCAGGAAGCCAATTACCATCCACAAGATCTTTTGTCCTGAGTACCTGGGATTGGCTCGCAACAGCTTGCGCGGCCTCTTCTCTAAAGATTGGATAGGCTAATTCCAGCGATAAAGATAAAAAAACACCTTCCGCTATTTTAATATACTGTCTTTTCAAGTTCATAGGCTCTACCTTCTTTATTGAGTATAGCTCATATGAATTTTTGATGGATTGAAATAAAAATTGTTTTTGGTATAGACCATAATCTATCAGATGTTTATTATAGATAACTTTAAAAATAAATGAATTCATTAATGGTACGAATAAAAAGTATATTCTATGGCTTAATTAGTTTTTTACTGAGTCTTTTCCTTTGTTTATCAGTGAGTTGGGCTAAATCAGGAATTATAGTATTTCAAAGTGATTTTGGTACTAAAGACGGTGCCGTGAGCGAAGTAAAGGGGGTTATGCACACTGTTGATCCCTCACTTATTATATCAGACTTAACCCATGAAATACCTGCTTATAATATTTGGGATGCTTCATACCGCCTCTATCAAACAGCCCCATATTGGCCAAAAGATACTGTATTTGTAAGCGTGGTTGATCCTGGAGTTGGCACTAAGCGTCGTTCTATAGTTGCGTTAACCAATAATGGACAATATTTTGTAACCCCTGATAATGGAACATTAACTCTTGTTGATGATCAATTTGGAATTAAAGAGGTACGAGAAATCGATGAAACTAAGAATCGCTTAGCAGGATCCGGCGCCTCATACACTTTTTTTGGTAGAGATGTATATGGTTATACTGCTGCAAAATTAGCTTCTGGACAAATTTCTTTTGAGGAGGTTGGACCTAAGCTTAATGAACCTATCGTAAAAATCCCTTATCAAAAACCAACTATCGAAAATGGTAACTTACGAGGTACAGTAGTAATTATTGATCCTCAATATGGAAATCTTTGGACTAATATTGATAAGCAATTACTCGAAAAATATGATTTTGAGCCAAATACATGCTATAAAGTGAGAATCTATCAAAAAAATCAAAACAGATTCGTAGGTCTATTAATATATCAGAATACATTTGGCGAGACTTCAAAAGATCAAGACTTACTTTATCTAAATAGTTTGCTTCAGTTAGCCCTAGCAAGAAATCAAGGTAATTTTGCTAAAGTTCACCACATTGGCTCAGGCCCTGATTGGACAATAACTGTTAAGAAATCAAAGAAATCGAAGAAACAGTGTAATAGTGAGTGGATATACATACAATGAGGTATCGACCCGATGTTGATGGTTTAAGAGCTATTGCAATTTTTTTTGTTATTTGTTTTCATGCAGGATTTAGTTTATTTCCTTCTGGTTTTATTGGCGTTGATATTTTTTTTGTTATTTCTGGTTTTCTAATCACCAATATTATTTATAATTCTTTGCAAAATAACCGTTTTTCTTTCATTGATTTTTACAGTCGAAGATTATGGCGGTTACAACCGATATTTATTTGCATGATAGTAAGCACTTTGTTGCTTACATTAATTTTTTATTTGCCTGAAGATTTGATTCAATACTCTAAGAGCGCTCGAAAAACCTCTTTATTTCTTTCAAATATATTCTTTGAAAGAATAACAAAAGGTTATTTTTCACCAAATGTAAATCAATTACCATTAGTACATACTTGGTCATTATCTATAGAATGGCAATGCTATTTAATCCTCCCTGTACTGATCTATGGGGTGTATCGAGTCGTTAACGAAAAGTATATTGCAAGAATCACTTATTTACTCACGCTATTTTTTTTAATTGTAGCGTTATTTTTTTCTGTAAAAGAGCCGGCAAAAAACTACTATCAACTGTCGAGTCGAGTTTTTGAATTTTTAATTGGCTCTTGTATCGCATTTAGGCAAAATACATGTTCATTAAATAAGCATCTTGTTGAGGGTCTAAATATTGCTGCTGTTTGCATCTTATTTTATATAGCAATGCATGCACCTATTAATAGAGGCTTCCCAAACTGGTATGCTGTGGTTCTGTGTTGTGCAACAGGAATACTTATCCTTTCAGGAGGAAATCATCCTCAGACAATTCTAACACGCGTGCTTTCTATGAAACCAATCGTATTCATCGGCTTGCTTTCTTATTCATTATATATTTGGCACTGGCCTATATTCGTTTTTATTCGTTATTTAAAAATTGAAGAAACAACACCGGTTTTATTATGCGCAGGTGCTTTAACCTTTATTATTGCTTATTTTTCTTGGCGATTTATTGAAAAACCAGCACGACAGTTTCACACTATTAGATTTGCTTATAGCTTAATCTATTTATGTATACTTCCTATTGTCTTAATTCATATGGGTGACTACGCGATCAAAAAACAGGAAGGATACCCCCAACGCTTCACGGAAATGGCACGAATTAATAAGCAGTTAAAACAATATTCTTATCCACTCAGACCATTGTGTCTTCAAGATAAGAGCGTTGAAATAAATACTAATTGTGTTCTTGGGGCAAAAAACTCCAATACGAGGACTGGGTTCATGTTTGGTGATTCGCATGCGAATCATTTGTGGGGGTTTATGGATGCTCTCGCCAAAAAAGCGAATCTC
This sequence comes from Legionella gratiana, assembly GCF_001467695.1. Lineage (GTDB taxonomy): Bacteria > Pseudomonadota > Gammaproteobacteria > Legionellales > Legionellaceae > Legionella > Legionella gratiana. The sequence goes on along the minus strand of NZ_LNYE01000022.1, from coordinate 448,538 downwards.
TCTATTTTGGCTCATACAACCGCTGCTTGCCTTTCACTACCTGGAATCGAGCAATATGATTGGAATAGGGAGGTTTATACGGCATGTCATGAACAAATTAAACGCTATTATACAATGATCAAGAACAATCATTATGATTTTGTGATCCTAGGACAAAATTGGGATGGGTATTTAGGTGGTAAACTCATTACCAATGAACCTGTTGAGTCTACTCAAAAAAGAATCGAAAAAGCTCTGGAGGATGCCTTGCAAATTATTATTACTTCTGGCGCTACTCCTGTTTTACTCAAAACAATTGTAATAAATGATTCTTACCATTGTTTTTTGAATCACATTAAATTAAGAAAAAAATACAAGCCTAAAGAATGTGATTTTGCAATGCAATCAAATTGGCAAGATGATTTGTTTTTACGGCTTAAAAACAAATATACCCAATTAATCATCATTGATCCTAAACAGGCGCAATGCATCGAAGGCCAATGTAATGCGGATATTAATGGCATACCAGTATTTCGGGACTCTGGGCATATTACCGATTATGCTTCTTATCATTTAGCAACTCGTTATTTACAACGCTACCAAAATCCCTTGATATAAGCTAATACTCTCTTTCTGTTGTTTATAATAAATTTCTTAAAAACTACAAGTTGCATTATCCTAAATTCAGCAGTTGAACCTACTTCGAGTGCCTACCGCACTGATTTTTCTGGCTATTTTTCTGATTTTTCATCCCACCGTATGGGTGATACACCTTCGATAAAAAAATCTGAAAAAATCAACACATTAGACTCTCTCACTACGATTCAACTGCTGAATTTAGGATAATTTATGCATATAAAAAACATATAAGAAAAAAAATGATCCCTCTGCTTAATATTTAATTAATATATTTTGGGTATTATGTCACTACGATTGGAAGAGGGTATATCATGTTTACTAAATTAAATAAATTTGCAAAACTATCCAGAAACTTATATTTAGGCGCCAATACAAGTATTGTGCGGTTTTATTCTGATTATAATTGGAAGAAGTTCAACGAAAGTTCTTGTTCAATTGAAACAGTACTATTATCAGGTAGAAAATCATTTCCAGATATATTTCAAGATGATTCTGTTGAGTTTACAGCATTAAAAAACTCAGTCCAGAAGAAAGAAGAATTAACACAAATGCTGAAAGGTTTTGGACGTTACAACGGTCACGAAGGGTCATCAATCGGTAATTTGATGGTTTTTGAAACGGAACGACGCTCCTTACAACTCACAGGAGCTTTAATTCCTCTATTAGTAAAAACCCCTCCTAAAAATAATGATTTTGGTCAATTTGTACGAGAGTTCCATGCACAACACATAGTTCCTGAGCTTCCTGTTCTAAACATGTTGATGCAGCGGGCAAAATATTTTGATTGGGTTCATTCGATTGTAACTAATAGCGATACAAAAGCGGAACATCCACAGATACATCATTTTTTTAACCAAACCAAAGCGGAACTCATAAAACGAAGAGAAAAAGAGACTATTACTTTATCTGACTCTGAACTAATGGAGTTAGCTGTAAGACGAGTAGCAGATGCATTGCTTAAACAAGAAATGGATAAACAATTATTTGCTATTACAGAACACAAAATTGAGTCCCTTATTGATACAGGTAAGCTTGAATCATTGCCATTAGTATCCGCAATTGCAGCGAATACTTTTATTGGTGCACCAGAGCCTTTAACAAGTTATCCAGAGCGTTTTACAGTATTGATGGCCGGAGGACCTGGAAGTGGTAAATCGATTTCAACAGAAAGCTTTGCTTTGCAATTAAAGAAACAAACTGGATATGCATTAGACGAGCTCGCACTTCTTACTGTTGATAGAAAGCGAACCATTTATTATGATGATGAGTGCGTTAAGGGAACTCATAAAAAGCATATTGGAACATTAACTCATGATGAAGCTGTTGTGACTTATAACATGAGTGGAGAGTTCTTATTACTTCGTATGAATCAGAATAAAAAAGTACCTAATGTATTCAAAGAAATGTGCAATATATGGCCTAGTTGGCTTGATATAGGCTTAAAAAAAGATGGTACTTATTTAATCACTGTCTCAACAAGAAAGCCCGAGAAAGCAGTTGAGGGTGTTATTAAAAGAGGAATTGAAAATAATGATTTTGTTACTCCTCCAGAGTATGTATTAAGTTCATATCGCAGTGTTAGTGAACGATTTCCACTCGTTATTCAAGAAAATCAGTCTAAAAAGGTGATTATTAGTGTGATAAATAACGAGCTTGCTATTGAGAAAAAATTCAGCAAAGAACAGGATAAAGAACAAGAGTTTGAGGAGAATAAACCTGCTGTTGTTGTAGATTGTGAAACCAATACAATCTATATAGTAAATCTATTACAATATGTAGATTTCATTAATCAAAGCCAACTCAATAGTAAAGCTACTAATCTTCAAGAACTTTACCAAAACGCAGATCTTTCAATTTTAAGTAGTATTAAAAGAGTAATTGATCCAAGCAAATTTGGTTCTGCTAAAATTGCTTTTGTTCGTCCAGATGTTACATCAACAGCAATTAATAATTTAGAGAAAAATATTGTCGCTGTTGTTCAAGAAGGAACTCTTGACGTTTTAGATGAAAAGCACTTCAAGGATCTGCATTTAACTGCACCGGAACACTTTGAAGTCTTAGATACTTTAACCTCTAAAAAACCTTCAAGCTTCTGTACCATATTGTAAGAAGCAATACCAGGGACGGTTTTCTATTTTTTAATAGTTTTTTAATGTCGGTCCTTGAGCATCTGTTGAAGAAGTATTTTCAAGTTCTTTCACAATCGTTTGGACAGGCCTACTTAGTTGATCATATTCATTTTTTTTAACTAAAGACCAATCCATTTGTTTAAAAGCAGAGGGTTTTTTAATTATTTTACTAAGGGTATTCGGGGTGATCAATCTTTTAAAAAACATCATGAGCAATTCCTTTTCTAAAATATGATTACAAGATAATAAATTTTTATAAATAAAAAGCAAGTTTTATATCTAAAAATATTTAGGGCTAGGGCGCGTTGACAATTTTTACATTCACTCTTTATGTATGAGATCCGAACGATGTGAATCCATTTGAACTAACATGAGGTTCATGCAACCTCTTAGTGAAAACAAATTTACCAACAGACAAAATTATTGTTTCTTTTGTGGATTTAATTCATTATTATCAGGGATAGGGTTTTTATCCAATTCTTTGGCGATTGTTTTTGTATTTTCGCTGAGTGTCTTTGTTCTTTTTTTATCAGTTGTTACATTCCAGTCAATCGATTTGCTAAAGCCCTTTCGTATCTTATCAGTCATTTTAATTAACTCCAAAGCACATTTCGGTCAAAAAATGATTTATTTGTATATCTTAGCAAAGTATTAAATTGAATTCATTACAAATGCATAGATAACATAATTATTAGAAAGTTGTCATCATCAACTTCTTTCTGTATTTATAATTTATCAATAGGTTAAGAGTTGTATCCGGTATCAATTCAGTGTATTTTATTTTTATTTAAAGGAGCAGTGATGATAGGGAAGACTCGACAAACGATCATTGGTACTATTTTTCTTACTGGACTCATGCCTTTGCAAGTACAAGCAGCACCATACAGTGATGAAACCACCTCATTAGGACCACAAACAACCCAATTAAGTTCTGATCCTAAAATTCAACAGTTATTAAAGGATGAGGAACAAAATATAGCTGCAGAATTTCCTTATAGGATTAATTTATTTACTCAGGGACAAATTGATAAAAATAGTGCTGGAATTAGAATTGCTGAAACAGCAAATCAATTACAGGCTAATAACTCAGGATTACTTTTCTATTATGAAGTAGTTAATGATGCTATGAGAGTTCCGCACTGGCATTCTAATGCAACAGAAATAGGTACGGTACTTAGTGGAAAAATGCGCGTTACTATATGGGAAGGATCAGGGAATACAAAGACTTATACAGTTGAAAAAAACGGTACTTGGATAATTCCTATAGCGAAACTGCATTCATTAGAAAATGTGGGCTCGGAAAAGATGAAATTCCTTGTTGTTTATGACTCTCCTATTGCAGCAGATAGAGATTTCTTAACTGCTTGGGCATCATTACCTGATGCGGTGCTTGCACGCGCCGTGGGACTTAAGGAAAGTGATATAGCTGGAATTAAAAATACAACTGTAAATAAATTAAGCGCCTTTGATCCAGCAGCATCTTCAATAAAAGCAGATACATACAGCGTACTATCAAATAGCTTTATAACTACCAAGCCGATATATCAATCTGATTTAGGATCCATTACACGGATTGATCCAACGGTTAATCCGCATATGAAAGCAATGGCAATTCAAAGAACAATAATGAAGCCTAAGGTATTACGGATCCCACATTGGTATACCTCTGGGGATGTCTTATTATTCGTACTCAAAGGTGAAGCATTCTTTACTATGATGGATAATGATGGAAAAGTTTATCACTCAGTCATTCATCCCGGAGATTTGATTTCAATCCCTGTAGGAAATTTCCATAGTTTCTTAAATATTGGTAATGATGACTTGGAGGTTTATGAAGGATTTAATCATGTTGATCTAATCAATGAAATTACTCTAATGAATGGTGTTCAACATTTCGATGTGGGTACAATTGAAGGTGCTACAGGGTTGAGCAAAGACCTTGTTAAGAAAATTAATAAGGATAAGGTTGAATCATATATGATGAAGTTTTAATTTCGGAACAAAGAATAATGGAGCTTAACTACAAAGATGCAACTAAAAATATTTATGAATGGCGGATGTTTGGTTGGTTGGCTCTTTCTATTCGATTTGTTCAGGGTTGGATTTTTTGGGGAGGAGGATCTCGGCGTTTTATTTATGCTCCCCAAAAAATCGATCCTTATTCAACTCAATGGATGGCAAATAAAATTCAATCTGCCATGCCGGGTGCTTTATTTGATTTAAGTCCGGTAGTTAGCTTTTTATTGCATCATTTTACTTTTCTTTATGCAGCAATTATCTTATTCAGTTTAGTGGAGCTTCTCAGTGGACTTGGACTGATATTTGGATTTTTTACCCGCGCCTCTGCCATGCTAACGGTATTTATTAGTATTGTCCTAATGATATTATTTGGTTGGCAGGGAAGTACTTGTCTTGATGAATGGACCATGGCGGTCTCAAATTTGTCAATGGGTTTAACTTTATTTTTGACGGGGGGCACAGTCTGTTCTATTGATGCATGGATTATAAAACGTCACCCACAATTAGCGCAGAAATCGTGGTTCCAATTTTTGAACAGTGGTCCATGGGCTTATGCAACGATTAAAAAAACTGCCTTGATTTTTTTTATCTTTACTGCGATCTTTAGTGTGGGCACATATAACTATTATCGAGGTGCGGTGTTTACACCTTACCATGCAGGCCCCGTTAATCCGGATGTATTTCATCTTGATTTAGCTAGGGGACAACTACAAAAAGATGGAACAGTCCATTTTACTATCACGGTAAACTCAGGTCCGAGTAGTACTCCCAGCTATATTATGCGCATAGAGCTGCTCAACAACACCAAAGATGAGGTTGAGATTTGGACAGCAAGCCAACTAAGTCTTTTACCACAATCTGCGATTCTTAATAGTTATGATTATAATAAAATCGGCGTAGATATGTATGGTTTAATTGCACCGGAAAGTGCCAAAGCAGAAATCACCTTACCTCCAACAAAGATAATAATTCTTCCATCTGGACATTACTTTTTAAGAGTTTACACAATAGATGGGAAACGATGGGATCTGAAATTAACTGGACCTCCTAACCAATAAAATGGAATAATTAGCCCATTTATTCAATCAAATTAAATTGATATTGTATGAAATTAGTGAAATATTAATCGGGTAAGAAACATAAAAATGAATCACTCCACTTTTTGAATGCTTTGTTACGACCTTATTGATTACCAAAATAGGTTTTGTATAAATTCAGATAAAAATCAGTCTTATCAATTTCTAGTAATTCCTTGTTGATATTATTTATTAAATCTTGTTTGTCGGGAAGCCCCACAATCCCTATGCCATATCCAACAAGATGGGGTCTGTCAATAATTTTAAACCGGGCAAATCCATTTTCGTACCAATAATTAACAATTTCTTGATGAGCAAATGCAGCATCCAAAAAACCGTTCTCTAAGTCACGAAACATATCTTCAGTAGTATCGTATTGTTTAATTTGAAATTGATTACTAAATTTAAATTGCAAATATTCACCAAAAACAGAATCATCTTGATTGTTCTTAACCCCTACGAATTTTCCTTTTAAATCGGATATGTGTTGCAGATTACTTTGGGGTGGCACAACAAACACGCCATGATTTAGCAAGTAAGGTAAACTAAATAAATAGGTTTCTTCTCTTTGAGGAGAAATTACTATACCACTAATAGCTAAATCAATCGTTCGGTTTTCTAGTGCAGGAAATAATTGTTGCTCACCCATTCGCACAAAAGTACATTTGAGCTTCATCCTTTTGCAAAGCGTGTTCATCAATGTAAGATCGAATCCTTCATACTTATTGATAATGAAAGGGGGGTTATAATAAACAATTCCAATCTTAACTTCAGCACAAGCATTGGAGATGCAAAAAAGAAACAGCGTAATATATAAAATGAAACGTAGAAACATTTCTATTCTTCATGGAACTGTTATTACTTTAATATTAGACAAAAATTGAGCAAAAATGACAACTTGATTGAGTTTTTTCTCTATAACTGAAAAAAATGCCATGCCTGGTGGCAAACAACTATTCAAAGGCGAGATCGTGGAATAATTCACGAAAAGCTAATTATTTATCATTACCAAAATAAGTTCTATATAAATTTAGATAGATGCCATTATTTTCAATACCTTGCAGTTCTTTATTAATCTTCTCGACTAAATCCTGCTCTTCAGGCATAGCTACTATGGCTACACCATCTCCAACACTCCTGGGCCGACCCAATACTCTAATATTGGCTAGACCATTATTATTCCAATAATTTGCATAGGATTCGTGAACAAATGCAGCGGATAAAGAACCATTCTCTAAAGCATTTATCAGAGCATCAACAGAATCATATTTTTTAATCTTCAATCGATTTTGAAACCTGGTTTGCAAATAGTCGATAAAAACCTCTCCATTGAGGTCATTACTGGCGCCAACCTTCTTTCCATTAAGATCGGTTATCTGTTTCAGATTACTTTGTTTGGGAACGATAAATACACCTCGACTACGTAAATAAGGCAGGCTAAATAAATAGTTTGCTTCTCTTTGAGGGGAAATCATGATACCAGCGATTATTAGATTAACCTTTTGATTTTGTAACGCTGGAAATAATTCTTTCTCATTCATTTGAGTATAAGAACATTTGATTTTCATCCTTTGACAAAGGTAATTCATTAAATCAATATCAAATCCTTGATATTTATTAATAATAAAAGGAGGATAATAATGTATAGTTCCTATTTTGATTTCAGCATGGACAGTTGCAATACTAAGAAAAAATAACAAGATATATGAAATGACACGCATAAGTATTCCATTTTTTGTAACGTATTATTATCCTACTTGACAGTTTATCAGTAATTGTATTTATTGTACATGTATGATTTGTAAAAGTTTTTAGCTGATTATCACGAGGGACTCTATGGACTTTAAAGATAAAAAGGTAGTAGTTACGGGAGCGAACCGCAGCATAGGGCAAAGAATAGCTTTGGCTTTTTCTGAGCAAGGAGCTGATGTGGTCATTAGTTATCATAATGACTCTAAAGGTGCAGAGGAAACCGTTCAATCCATTAAAAAAATAGGGAGAAATGCTCAAGCCTTCCATGTTGATTTTTCTGAAATGCATCAAGTTCCAATTTTTGCTGAACAAGCAATTAATTATTTAGGACATGTGGACATATTAGTAAATAATGCTGGAATGTCATCTCGTGAAACGATATTTGAATTGCCTCCAGAAAAAATGCAACAAGTTTTCCAGGTAAACAGTATTTCTCCACTTTATTTAACACAGCTTTGTGCTAAGAATATGACAGAAAGAGGAAATAAAGGGTGCATTATAAATATTTCATCAATAAGTGGAACTATAACCATGCCTAAAGGTATTGGTTATGGAGCTTCAAAGGCAGCATTAAATAAATGGACTAAACATGCTGCTCTGGATTTAGCAAAATATGGAATACGAGTAAATACTATTGAACCTGGTGTTATTGAGGCGGGAATGAATGAAGATACTGCTGCTAGCAACCCAGATTTATGGAGCTATTTGCTGAGCAATATTCCCTTAAAAAGACCAGGCACACCAAATGATATTGCACATATGGCTTTATTTCTTGCTTCGGAAAAGGCTAATTGGATTACTGGTAAAGTCTTTGAAGTTGATGGGGGCCATGTTCTCTAGATCAGTGTCATTAATGCTGAAACCATGGTTCATCTTATTAGAACCTATCCGAAAAATCGATCTGGATCGGGCTATACCACCGATTTTTCGGATAGGCTTTTACACTTCCATTAAATTGATCTATCAGGTCAAACCCAAGACTCATTGATCTTATAATATTCAAACTGGAACTATAATATAACATGACCAATTTTAATTTATTGTGGATAGTGGAGAAAAAATTATGAAATCAAAAGAAGACAAGAATCAAGCCGTCATTACATTTCTATTAGCTATGAAAGAGCTAAAAAATAAGATTAAGACGAATAAGGACACACCTCCAGTGTTATCGCCTCAGGCTATACCACCAAAATGCGTCCAAAAAATGATTGCGGAATATATCATGTCAAGAAATTTAAAAGAAGTAGCAGAGGATTTGCAATCAGTTACATATTTTGGCTCCGGCAAAGACGGTGATATAGCTGCTGAAATATTTCTCATGGGAGTAATGAAACTGATTTTAGCTATAGAGGCTGCTACTGCTAATAATTCATGGGAACGAGAAAGGATGTATACTGATCTTATTTGGAATGGGGACGAGTATTCTTCTTCATTACGATCTAAAATCAACTACCTATGTCAAGACAGAAAAAAAGATACAAAAACAGGTAAGATGTTTGCTATTGTCAAAGAGGCTTTAGAGAATATAAGTCAATTCTCCAATTGCGAACTAATCATCGAAGGACAAAAAACTCGAAGTGAAAGATTAGCAGAGCTATTCATTGAAATGAACAAATATATTGAAGATTACAAACCTAGAACACCTCAGAAAAGAATTAAGGAATTGAAAGAGTTTATTGATTACGCATACAAGGAAGAACTCGGTATTTTTGATTTTTCGGATAAAAAAGCATTGAATGAAGTTCGTACACTACTAACTAACTTTAGTCAAGATGAGGATATAGAAGCATTAAAATCAGGCCTTAATAAACTTTCAGCTTATTCCAATGTTGCTAAATTTATCCAACAAAATTTGAGCGCTGCATTAACTGATGGAATTAACTTAGATAACAAATGGAAAACTGAAAAGGAAAAACAAAAAACAACAAGCAAGCCTTTTTCATTTTGGCCATCTTTTTCATCTGACAGTGACTTTGATGATGTTAATCCAAATCCAAAAAAAGGGGGGCCCAGTATGTAGGGGAAAAATGTTGCTTTATTTACACCGAAGGCTTTTCATAGTCACAAACCATCAAAATTAACTACATGGCTATGTCAAACAAGTGTAGAAGAAGTGGGATTTCTTTCTAAAGAAAATAATAAGCGAATAGTGTACAGGCAGAAAGAATGGAAATTTCCATCCCCCGCAGTGTAAGTTATCTTACTTTCTTAAAACTTGTTGCATAGGCTTGACTAATAGGAGCTAGTTCGTGGGATTTTAATCCAAGCATTACCAATAAAGTTTATTGTCCTATTCACCTCATTGTTGATTATTAAAAATAATCGGTCTACTTTATTCATTACTCTTTTAAATAAAGTGATCATTTTACATTTACGCTTAAAGCTTCGGAACAAATATAGACCATGGATAAATTTTTTTGGTTCTCTCTTCCCATTACTTTGATGATTGCTTATTTGCTTTTTCGCGCCGTCATTGGACGTCCAATGAAACGAAGAGACATTAATATGATCTCAGCAATTTATTTAATTTTTTATCTGCTCATTACCGCCGGATTGGGGTTATTTTGGGTAGCACGAATGGATTTACCGGCTTTTGATTTACATTATTTATTTGGTTATTGTTTGCTGTTTTTAGTTGCTGTTCATCTTTGGTTTCAGTTCCCACTCGTTCTTATGTGGCTTAAAAAGAATAGTCCTTCTGTTTTTCTTGACGAAACAGGTACCCAATGGAAACCTTCGGTCAGAAAGATCGCTCTAATTAACCTAATTGCAATCAGCTACTTGGTTATTACTGTTATCGTATATGAATTTATGACCCCAGCAACTACAACTATTATTGAAAGTAATCCAGAAATACCGAACAGCCAACGTATTTGGTTTAAATCCAGAGGAGAAAAAATAAACTCTATTAACTATATTCATCATCAAGGAGATATCACGCGTCGTGGTGGATTTCGTCCTCGATTTAATTTTTTCAAACCTGATGAATTTAAAAGTTATCCTCATCATCCAGTTGTTGTTTTGCCGGAACCAGGCAACCGTTCAGGGACATCTCTTACCCAGGGTTTGTCCCAAGAAGTATCAAAATCTGCAGTAACTTTAAATATACAGAGTTTATCTAATGTACTTTACTATGCAGATGGGGTGACCAAAACACTAAACTATCCCGGAGGACAATTATTATTACGGGCTGCCGCATCTGCAGGTGCTTTATACCCCAATGATTTGTATGTTGCTGTAATCAATGTGGAAGGACTTAGTCCAGGTATCTATTATTATCATCCGGCAAATCATAGTCTGACAAAAATTAGTAACCAAGAATCACTTCAATCTCTTTCTGATGCCAGTCCTTACAGGGACATCCATGTAAACGCTTCGGCCATTATTATTATTGCATCCAATTTTGATCGTACTAATTGGAAATATTATGAGCGTTCTTTCCGATACATACTGCCAGATGCAGGACATATTTTGGGTAATCTTACTCTTGTAGCATCATCAATGCAGATTCCTTATATAAGCACCGCTTTTTTTGACGATGAAAAAATGAAAAATGTTCTAGGATTATCACAACAAGATGAGGGTGTTTTATCCATGGTTGTACTTGGGAAGAACAAGCTAACTGCACTTACAGAAATACCACAATTTACAGTAGCAGATTTACCTAAGGAGATTCAAGATATTGAACTAACTCGTCTTTCATATCAAGTAACTTCGGTGCAATGGAAAATAGGGACTAGGAACATTCCAAAAATCAACATGAAAAAAAACCTCAATGAAATACCAGCCGATGACGCATTGATTCAATTACCCGATGGTTCGGCAGCAGATGAGGATGTTTTTAGCATTATCAAAAATCGCAGATCATTTCGGCAGTTTTCCAAACAAGAGGTTAGTCTTGAAGATTTTACTGGGATACTTCAACAGTCATTTGCTCCGCTTAGGAATCCACATATTGTCGAAGAGGGTAGGAGGGTTGAATTATATACTATTGTTAGCAATGTAAAAGGCTTATCAAAAGGTGTATATCGATATATTCCTGAAAAAATAGCTTTGGAGCAAATCAGAGCTGGCAATTTCTCAAAAAGGATCTATGAGGCTGGACTTTCTCAGGAGCTTCTTGAAAGAGCTGCTTTTGTTATCGCATGGAGTATTGATTTGAATAAGATAGGCCTACTCCATGGAGAAAGAGATTACAGATATGCTAATTTAGAGTCTGGCATAGGTGGAGCAATCACTTATCTTGCCGCACAAGCGCGTGGACTAGGTACTTGCGCGGTTGGCGCATTTTATGATGATGAGTTGCGAACTATTCTCAAAATTAATGGAACAGAGAAATATATAATATTATTAACTGCGGTAGGACATAAATAGAGCCTGTTGACAACTTGTAAACTGTTTTTATTTAGAACCTGGACCCGTATAAATAGGGGTGTGACAATCATTGGAACGAAAAGTTACTCTAAGCAGTTATCATCGCGAAAATATTTTTCATAAATTTTGAGTCATGACACTCCAAGTAGTTTCTTTCCATCTTCTCGTAATTCACCTGTTAGGCCTATTTGAAGAAAACCGCGAACGATGAACAAATCGATCCGCATTTGTTTGAGTTTTTTGTATATCAAAAAATGTATCACCGGTTAGATAAAAATTTGCTCTGTTGTAACGATAGCGTGACCTATTGTGATGTTGATCATGATTTGGTGGCTGAATCAGTGGTTGATGATGCTGAAAAAATTGCCAATGAATTTGGCTATAAAAAAATACCTGTTTATTGCGATGAACGTTTAGATGAGGTTCTGGATGAATTAGACCGTGCATGGGAGAGAACAACCAATCGAATTAATCGTGACGAAAATCAGTCCTTCAAAATTAAAAAAACGAAATCTGTAAGATTGGTTGCGAATTGCATCATTGCGTATAACAGCATTATTTTGAACATTGTGTATGAACAAATGCTCGCCGAGGGTGTAAGTCAGGAGCTTATTAATAAGTTTGCCCGGATTTCACCGATTGCATGGGCGCATATTGCTACTGGCAAGTACAATTTTAAAAAGAGCAACGGTGAAATTGATATAACAGCGATGGTAAATGCGTTTGAAAAACATTTAAAACAACATTTTTGGAAGGTC
>NZ_LNYE01000022.1:318057-435802 GCF_001467695.1 Legionella gratiana | reverse complement strand
ACTAATATTGGTAAATTTGCGGCCTGATAAATCGGTTACTTGTCCCCTGATATGCATTAAAGCTGGATTCTTTTCAAGCATCTCTGCTACAGCTTCATGATTTCCACAAACAACATGATGGAGAAATTTTCTGGCCTCGTGTAACGGCGCTAAGTGTTGATTTGTTCGGAACAAATTATGATTACTTGTTGAGGTCATAGAAAGGGCTAGAAACTCTTTAGTGGGTAAAAAACTTTAAATGTATACCGTATTTGTCAGAGGATATTAAGGCAAGCTTTGGCATTCTTATCCGAAAATGAAAAATTTGAATTTAATCCTCATAAACTACGACATATCTTTTTAAAAAAGTAACCAATAAACATGGGGTGCATTTTGCTCAAGAGCTAAGTGGAAATGTATCAATAAAAGAAATATTTCGTTATTCCAAGCCAAGATGAAATGCAGGAAACCATAGAAGAACTATTTTCATAAAATGGGTATTAGAAGTGAATAATACATCTTATTGGGTATATGTTATTCTGCGATAACAATACTTATTATACGGTTTATATGGACAATCTTGAAAAACATTATCAATCATATACTGGTAAATACACACGAAGTTAAAAGCCAATAGTAGGGGAGGGCGATGGCTATTCTAATCACCCCGAATCTCAAATAGATCTTGTAGGTCTATGTGTCGATTATATTGATTGAAATTTTTCCAGGGATTTTCTTTTTTCCCTAAGCGTAGAAATATGTTCTTCAAATGATAAGATTGGGGATTTAACGAAGAATCATTCAGCTCCTCCCATTCTAGTGGTGTTGCTACTGGAGCTCCTTTTAGAGCTCGTAAAGAATAAGGTGTTATTGCAGTCATGGCGTAATCATTACGTAAAAAATCAATAAATACTTTATTTCCACGTTTATTTTTTCTTTGTTCTAAAGTAGTTATTTTTGGGTATTGTTTGTGTAGTTTTTTTGCTATTTTTCTTGATATTTCTTTAATTCTATCAAATTTGTGGTGCGCCTTAAGTGGCATATGAACATGAAGACCATGAGAACCAGTTGTTTTGACAAAGGTTGTGATACCATATTCATCCAATAGCTTTTTTAAAGCAAAAGCTACTTCACGAACCTTTTTAAAATCATTATCTTGGGGATCAAAATCAAATATAATTTGGTCGGGCTTTTCAATAGAAGATATTGTGGATAGTGAACTATGTAATTCAAGAACATCTTGTCCTGCCAGATAAACTAATGCTTTTTTAGAGCTAATACCTGTCATTTTCATTTCAGAATCATTTTGTATGGTTGGTACAATAAATTCTTCAATGAAATCAGGAAAATAATCAGGACGATGTTTGTTATAAAAGCCTTCTTGGGTAATCCCATCAGGATATCGTTTGAGAGTTATGGGTCTTTTTTGTACAAAAGGTAGAAGATACTCAGAGATTTTATAAAAATATTCTACGACTTCTTTTTTGGATATCTCGTCATCTGGATAAAGTAGTTTATCTGCGTGAGATATATCAATGCCTGCAATGTTCATAGTGACTCACTCTAAAATGGTACATATTCCCTATTTTGATTTATCTTCTCGATGTACATCTTTTGCATCCTTGTCATTACGAAGACCCAAAAAACGAGGATGTCTTAATTTTCCACGTCGCGTCCACTCTGTAAAACCGATTTCAGCAACAAGATTAGGTTTTAGCCAATGGACATTCTTTTCTGGCTCATCATATGTACTAAAAGGACAAGATTCTTGTTCCTCATTTTTCATTTTTTTGGATAAAAAATTAAGAAAATCATCATTAAAACCAGTTCCCACGCGGCCTGCAAATTTTAATTTTGTATTTTCATAATAACCAATTAATAAAGCACCAAAACCAGTGCGAGTACCATGGGGCTCTGTATAACCTCCAATAACAAATTCTTGTTGGTTTATGCATTTAAATTTTAACCATTTATTAGATCGGCTATATTGATAGGACGCAGCTGCATCTTTCGCAATCAGACCTTCCCAACCTTTTTCACACGCAACCTTGAAGTACTTTTCTCCTTCTTTATTGCGATGAGAAAGATAACGAATGGGGGATTTATAGTTAAAAGCAGCTTTGAGTAACGCTTTACGTTTACGAAGGGGCAATTTTTCTAATCCATATTCTTCATAATAGATAAAATCAAAGACGTAAGCATAAACGGGATATTTTTTAATTAATTCTTGAGTTGGTTTTTTGGCGTGCATTCGATGTTGTAATTGTTCAAAACTTGTTATTTTGTTCTTAAATGCAACCAATTCACAATCAATAATAAAATTGCCCTGAAAATCAGTTAAAGCTTCAGCTATTTCAGGATAAAATTCTTTTTGTTCCACATGATTTCGTGAAATCATACTGATTTCATGATTTTTTTTATATAAAAGACAGCGTTGTCCATCAAGTTTTGGCTCATAGATCCACTGCTCATCTGAAAAGTAATCTTCAGTAAGCGTCGCTAACATAGGGGAGATATGCTTATTTTGTTCTCTCTTATCCAATAACATTTTCATTTTATTGGATAATTGTTTGAATAATTTATTCATTTTCTTTCTCATCTTTAGCAATTTCATCTAAAGAACGACCAGTTAATACTGAATTTGGTTTCGTGCTGACCGGATTTTTCCGAGCATCAGCTTGATCATCATCGAGTTTGAAAATTATCCATTGTTCCTTATCTTTTTTGAAATTGGTACGAGTCATGGCATAACCTCCTTTTATTTTTTCTCCATAGAGGTAGAATTTTAAAGAACCTTCTTTTAATGCTTTTAGCATTGATTTTTTATCTTCATCATCAATAATTGGTTCATAATGACCATAGTCCCATACCATAACTGTTCCAGCACCATACTCTCCTTTAGGAATAATACCCTCAAATTTGGCATAATCGAGTGGATGATCTTCTGTACGAATGGCCAATCTTTTCTTATTAGCTGCTGTTGAAAGTCCTTTAGGAATAGCCCAAGAGACTAATACATTATTCATTTGTAAACGAAAATCATAATGCAAGTGGCTGGCATCATGCTTTTGAATGACGAAGATAGTGTCATTTTTTTTCTTTTTTTCAGTACCTCTGGGCTCTTGGGTTTTCCTAAAGTCTCTTTTTTGCCGATAAGATTTTAATTTTTTGTTTGTAGACATGATTCAATCCTTTTTTTGGAAGATCAATACATTGTCTCGTTACTTCAAATGAACAGTGTGAATTCTAAATAATTTATAAATAAATTTATTAGTTAATCAGTTGGATTTCAATAAAATAATCTGAACTGTATGACGACTTATATGAATTTCATTTGTAGTTTATAGGTAATTTTTGTACAGTCACGGTAATTCTTTAGGTAAAGAGGTCAAGTTAAATACTGGATTTCCATTGGGCTTATCTTAGCAATTTGCTTATTGACCTGAGTTAATAACAAGCCTAGCGAGCGCTATAACCACTCAATTTAAGTAGTGATTTACAGGTATCCTGACTCGCCTCGTAATATGAATTAGTATTGTAAATTTAAGTATTCTGTTCAAAAATGGCTGCATTTATTATCTGCAAACAAATGCAACCAAATAGGCTTCGATACTATTTTTTCATCACATACTGTGAAAGGGATTCTTCAACATTGTCTTGATTAAAGCATAGAGATTTTTTTTCTGCCCATAATCCAAATTCTGATTTAGAGATATTGGTAGTTGTCACATCTTTATCAGATAGCCATAAAGCATTGGCTACTTTTTTATCAGCTAGTTGTTTAGATTCAACTTTAAGATGTTGTAAGAAAAAAGGATATGGGGAATGAGGTTTCAACAAATTAACTAGGTCTGAATGCTCAAATTTTTTTGCAAAATCGAGAGCTGTTTTGCCATCATTGGTTTTAGCATTTTTATCAGCACCAATACTAATAAGCCATTTACCAACTTCTGCTTGCTCTTTTTCAAAATAACCTTTTCTAACACCACAAGCAGCACTATGCAAAGGAGTAAAGCCAAACTGGTCCTGGATATTGATATCAGCACCATTTGCTACGAGAATTTTACTTGCTTCTAAGGCTCCAGAGAATGCCAGGTCACCTAGGTAACTTTTAGAAATATGAGCCGTTTCGTTTAAATCAAGTCCAGCCTCTATGAAAAGTTTTACGATTCTTTCAAAGGTTTCTAATGGATAGTGATCGTGATAGGGTGGAACACGCAGCAAAGATTCGCAAAATGGCGTAAGTCCACAATTATTGACTGCGTCTATTTTTGCTCCATTTTTCAATAAAAACTCAATTATTTCAACCTGTCCCTTAATTACTGCTAGATGCAAAGGAGTATTTCCTGCAACATTAGGTGAATGTATTAGATCGGGAAACGCTTGTACTAATCGCATTACTTCATCAAGTTTCCCATCACGGCTAGCAGTTAGAAGGTTATCTTCTAAACGAGCACTTTCTTCTACAGTAGATCGATACATCAGTAAATACCTCAACTCAAAAATAAGGAATTTTACTGCTTTAATATAAACATGTAACCTGTCTATTTTTGCCAGGTTATAAGAATTATTCAAATTTTATTCTTATTGATACGAGGATTTAATTTCCAAAAATTGCACTAATTATTGCCTAGAAATAACTGATCTTTAAATTTGTAAACGTTGTATCTCAAAAACACATGTTTTTGTTCACAAATTGATTAATGGGTACTATGGTATTCACTAAGTTGTTATTAATGACGCCTGTTTCATCGAATATTTGCAATTTTCTATGCTTTAAAACAGTTTGATCCTTTTGCAAAATAGTTTGAGAAAACTGAGGAGACACTAAATCCTGGACGGTTTTATTATAAGCATCGTTTAATGAAAGTAAACCAGCAGAAGCTAAACAGGGTTCATTCGCTTGTTTAATACGGCTTCCATGATCCAGTATATAAACATTGAAGGGCAAACGCATAATAGACTGAATGTTGGGTGCATGACGATGATGAGTGTTTTCTGAACTCAGTGTTACACCATTTTTATAGGATTTTAGAAAACAATTAGGTCGCATGATGAAATCTCATTCATTTCTGGATAGCTATATTAAGGCCAGATAAGACAACAAGCTATCTTTATAGACTGGTTGAGTAGGATTGAATAACATTAGCAAGTTCTTGAGATGTTGAAATTAACTCGAGCTTTTCCGTTGCAAGCTTAATCCAAGCATCACCAATACAGTTTATTGTCATAATCTTAGCAGCCCAACCAGCAATCAACATCATATATGCTGATAATTTTCCTCCAGAAACCATACGATAATTTTTCGCTGCAGTAAGAAATGTTTTATATTCTGCTGGATTATCAATTAAGCTTTCTGTCCTTTTCATCAAATCAATCGATTCTTCAAATGAAAGCTGTTCATTTTCTTGTAATTTAGCAACTAATGCGATCATCTCGTTGCAAGCCTTTTTAAAATCAATAGGATAGTCTAAATGTTGTGATAATTTTGTTTCGATATTTTGATGAAGCTGACGTAATGATTGATATAAATTATTACGCATAATACTTTTTATAGAATTAAAAATACGTTGCTCTAAATTCTTCTCAGCATCAGGCGTACGATTTTCACCACCTAAAAACATTACCTGCTCTACAACATTTGCAGCATCAAATTGATGGCGGCCTACTTTTCCCAAAGGATAATTATTAAAATCGTAACCTTCGTCATAGTTTCGGATCTGAAGATTGTCTGACAAAAATAGATAATCCATGTCATCACTAGTTGCATATGCATCCCAATTTATCTTCAAGCGTAACAGAAATTTTTCATTAAAATTATGAGCTAATTCTTGGGCTAAATAAGGACACTGGCTTGTAATTAATTCTAAAGGGGCTGTCGTTGATGTAGAGGTATAAAAAGAAACTAGCTTTTTAGCTTCAGACTCAATCGACATAAGTTCTAATTTAAAATAAAACGCTGTCATTACATCATCTTTTTGATAAGATAACCGTTCCTTAGCATCGCCAATATTATTCTTTGCAGCATAATGTAGTATCAATCGAGGCATGCAATCATTCGAGTGGATATCAATTTTCTTGTATCGATTATAGATAGCCTCCATTTGATCTTTTGGCGGTTCAGGAAGAAAAGACAACGTTACAAATTCTATAATATCTTTAGCTCCACCAAGATGAGATAACGGTATTGCGTCGCCAAATCCACCTGATTTTGCCTCATTTGTATTCCCTGTGAGTCTTAAACCTAAATTACTTTTAGCTAAAGGCACGAGATCTTGTGAGGTAAATAATGGCATATATGATCCAATATAATAATCTTTGACTAAAAAATGTGATATTACCAGAAAATAGATTTATGTGGAATTATGGTCAGTTAAGTCGAAAAACTGACTGAAACTTGGAAACTAGAGATCAAAATAGAAAAATTGATTTATTTTTAGACTGAGCATTTTTGGGGGTTCCTAACCAGAACCCCTTAAGGATTATCAAGGTCTCTTAATGATCTTAATTAGCTTATTTTTACTTCATCAGCATAGAATACAAATAGTGGCCGAGCATACTTGAAGTGAGCTTTCACAAAATATCCCACAGCATAAAATGGTAATTTGTTTACCCAAATTCCTTAATGAAACCATTTTGTTTTATTGGATTGTCTAAGCAGGGCAAAACCAATCTGTTTTATAACTGTAAATATCTGGTTTATACAAAACTGTTTGTAAACAAGTTTTTTTCTTTCCATTACTTTCAATATAAACTTTGTTTGAAAAAGCAATATGATCACTGTAACTAATACTATCTGTATTATTTATAAAGGTACCTTTTAATATAAGGATATTATTATCTGTAATATCAAAACTCATATCTTGATACAGATAAATAGTAACTGATTCAAGAACGCCAAATATTCCGCCTTTAAGCGGTATAGGATTTGATCGTGTTCCTATGTAATCAGAATCGTATGCATAAAGAGACATGCTAATAAAAACTGGGAGAATATACTTTGTAATATGCATTTTATATCCTTATAAATTGTCAACAACCGAATCAGTGCCCATGCAGTGAGACTTATTGCAAATTGTATCATCGCTTACAATAGTATTAAATACTGTATACGAAAATAGGATTAAATCAGGAGCTAGCCCAGAAATTATTCCCGGTTATAGAAAATTATGCTATCTGTGATTTTGAATTTGCCTGTGTGGATGATTTTTTACTATTTTGGGAAGCCACAACTCAAGGCAAATATAATCGCGAAAATCTTTCCGCTGATAGTTATAACTCCTTACTTAGAAAATATCCGTCTAAAATACAATTATTTGGAGATGAAACACTTAGTGTTTTATGCCACTCTGTAGAAAGTTAAAGATGTTAGGTTTTTTTATCTAGAATAGAGCTTTTCTCAGAATTAACACTTTTGGTGGTTATTCCAGTGCGCTAGGCAAAGCTGCACATAACTTGCGGGTGAAAGTCCTGTCGCAGAAGATAAATCAGATCGCTGCGTAGCGAGTCTTGCATTTTCTAAGGTAACGAAGAAGATGAAGCGTAGACAGCGAAATATTCGAGCCGAAAAGGAGTTGAACGCTGGTTAATAGCTCCGAAATCCACTAGTCGTTTGGTGCCGATACCATTGGAAGAGTAGCAGGCAACAGCTACTTGATGGTCAAACTGATAAATCCATCAAATAGCACCAGCCGGAGTTGTAAGCGTTGGCGAGTTTATAAAGTTATGTGTGGAACCTAGGAGATCCACTGCTTCTCCATGGAGGGAGTATCTGAGGCGCAAGTGCAAAACACGAGGCCTTGGAAATGAGTCAGATGGAAGTCGGAGTCGGTCATATTAGTGATGAAGCGGGGTAACGCCTGTGGAGCGAAGGGCTGGCAGATAGATCGAGCGTAAAGAGAGAAACAATGACTGTACACAGCAACGACAGACCATCATGGTTAACGAAACTTGAGCGCATAGGCGAGCTATCAGGGAAAGACAAGCCAATCTTATTTAACAATCTGGGACACTTGTTAAACTCTGATATGCTAAAAGAACAGTTCCGAAGGCTAGACGGGAATAAAGCCATTGGTATCGATAAAATCAGCAAGGAAGCTTATGGTGAGAAGCTAGATGAAAATATCAAAGCACTCATCAAAAAGTTACGCAGAAGGACCTACAGACCGAAACCAGCAAGAATAACGGAAATACCGAAAGAAGATGGCAGTACAAGGCCCTTAGCTATATCTTGTTTAGAAGACAAGCTAGTTCAGTTGTCAGTCAGTACAATACTGAACAAGATCTACGAGCCTTTATTCTTAGCCTGTTCCTATGGGTATAGGCCAGGAAAGAACTGTCATACGGCATTAAAGGCACTAAGCCAAGCAACCTACAGAAATCCAAAGGGTGCTATAGTGGAAATCGATATACGTAAGTACTTCAACTCAATTCCACATGGAGTGATCATGAAGTTACTGCGAAATAAAATAACAGATAACCGCTTCCTAAGGCTAATCGAGGTATTGATTACGGCACCTATTCTGGAAGGAGAGCAGGAAGTTAAGAACTCGCGCGGTTGTCCAGCGGGTTCTATCTTATCGCCAATTTTGGCCAATGTATATCTACATTACCTAATTGATGAGTGGTTCACTGCCATTGCAGAAACCCATATCAGGGGACAGGCTGAGTTGATCCGCTTTGCGGATGATATGGTCTTCGTGTTTGAAAAGCAAAGTGAAGCGCAACGATTTTATGAAGTGCTACCCAAGCGTCTTGCTCGAGGTGGGTTAGAAATGCATGCGGACAAATCCCAAGTAATACCAGCGGGACGAATTGCAGCAAAACAAGCCTCAGAAGAAGGTGCTAGATTGCCGACGTTTAATTTCCTAGGCTTTACCTGCTACTGGGGCATGGCGAGGAAAGGCTTTTGGCGGTTGAAATATACAAGCCGTAAAGATCGATTCGCAGCTAAACTCAGAGGGCTGAGGGAGTATCTCTGGGAAAATCTAAACGTAAAAGACACAAACGAGGTAATTCGGACGGTCATCAGGGTAGTGAGAGGATGGGTCAATTACCACGGAGTGTCGGACAATAAAAGGCGAATTGGGCAATTTCTGGAGCGGACAAAACGTATACTACTGCAGTGGCTAAATCGCCGTGGGGGTAAGCGAAGGGTGACATGGAAAAAGCTGTTGCAAGTACTACAAGCCGAAGGGTTTCCAAAATACTGGAAAACGGTATCGATGTTCTGAACAACGCTGAAATATGTGTGGGGACACTGATCTATCGGGAGCCGGATGCGGTAGTTCCGCAAGTCCGGTTCTGAGGAGGGTTCGGTCGGAGTGATCTGGCCGTTCTACTCACCCACGACCCCTAATTGGCTCATGAATTAGAAGTAATTAAAAAAATTAATCGCTTAAACAGTAAGTTATATTGTTTTGAAAGTTCTTAAAAGTTCTTATTTGATTTAATAACCTTTAAGAACTTATCTAATTGATAAGTATTATTTAGATATATTTAATACTTCTTAAATACATTAAGAACTTTTAAGAAGATTATGTCACAAACTGAAGCTCAAGTACTTGTTTATGAAGAAAATTCCCATTTTGCGCATGCATTGAGAGCGGCCTTAGACGTAAGAAAAGATACTATTAAAGTAATATTTGCTGGAAGTTCTGAAACCACATTAAGGCGAATGTTTGGTGTTGCATCAGAGCCATTTTATAATTGGGCTCCACTAGAACCATTTGAATTGTTGGGTAAAGATTTTGTTAGGGCAGAAATAGGCTAAATTTATAAGGGGATCATACATCAATTGGAGGTCACACCCATGGCCATCCCAATGATCCACACTATTTTTTCCTCTTCGTTGTAACGCCCAAACCGTGTAATCCAATCGGAATGGCGTTAGAGGAAATAAAGAAGAGGTATTCATGAATAAAAAATTATCCTTTCACACACACAATAGGGAGCAATCGGGCTACTTTCTTAGTTAAACCGGAGTCTTGTGCGGCATCGACAACAAAATCCACATTTTTATAAGCTCCAGGAGCTTCTTCTGCCACTCCTCGGTAAGAACGGCTGCGAATCAAAATGCCTTGTTGTGCTAATTGAGTTATTATTTCTCGCCCTTGCCATTGTTTTGTTGCTTGATGTCGACTCATGGCACGTCCTGCACCATGACATGCTGAACCAAAAGACTTATTTTCAGCATTCGCTGCTCCTGCTAAAACATAAGAAGCCGTTCCCATGCTGCCACCAATGATGACAGGTTGACCTACATGACTAAAAGAAGCAGTTAATTGGGGATGACCTGGTCCAAAAGCTCGTGTAGCACCTTTACGATGCACGAATAAACGCTTTGGTTTACCTTCTATCAGATGCGTTTCTTCTTTACAGGTATTATGCGATACATCATAGATAAGTCTTATTTTGGTGCCAGGTATCTCATCTTGAAAAACTTCGCGCATAAAATGGGTAATGATTTCACGGTTCGCTAAGGCACAATTAATTCCAGCACGCATAGCTCCTAAATAGCGTTCACCCATTGAGGAATAAATAGGCGCGCAAGCTAACTCCCGATCGATTAATTGAATTCCATGTTGTTGCGCGTAAATTAACATGGAACGTAGAAAATCGGTTCCAATTTGATGACCTAAACCACGCGAACCGCAGTGAATGCTCACAACTACATCACCCTGAGCTAAACCAAATGCTGCAGCTGATTTTTCGCAGTATATCTTGCTTACTTCTTGTATCTCTAAGTAATGGTTACCTGATCCTAAAGTACCCATTTCATTTTTTTGACGTTTTTTTGCATGTTCTGAAACATGCTCTGGTAATGCTCCCTCAACACAACCATAATCTTCAATACGCTCTAAATCTTCCTGATCTCCATATCCTTGCTTGACTGCCCAAACAGCACCGCCACGTAACATATCATCCATTTGTTTCAAAGTCAGATTAATGCGACTTTTGCTGCCTACACCAGCTGGAATATGGGCGAATAAAGCATCCGCAAGTTGCTCTTTATAAGGTTCAAATTCTTCACGTTTAAGTCCAGTGGTTAAGAGCCTTACCCCACAAGAAATATCAAAACCGACTCCTCCTGCAGATACGATTCCTTCATTCTCAGGATCAAAGGCCGCAACTCCACCAATAGGAAATCCATATCCCCAATGAGCATCAGGCATTGCATAGGAGCCACAAACAATTCCTGGTAACGTAGCTACATTGGACACTTGTTCATACACTTTCATATCCATATCGCGCAACAGGCTTTCCGAAGCAAAAATAAATCCAGGCACTCGCATCCTTCTATGCTTGGGAATTCGCCATTCAAAATCACTGATTTTTTCTAACAAATTTAAGTCCATCGTTTTGCCTTATTTCCTAAAAAAGGTGCATTGCAATTGATTATTGTAGAATTATACATCAACTACACATTGTGCTATCCAAGTTTGATTATTTTGATGAACTTTTAATTCAGTAAAAGTAGCTCCTTTAACTTCCACTGCGGGTTGATGCCGGGTAATGTCCACTTGTTCTCCTGCTATTATAGCAGTTAACTTCAATCCTTTAATCGTGACATCAAACTGACTAAAAAGCATCTTATGGATTGCCATGTTATAAATAATGGCATTTAACCAGTCAACGAATAAAATTTCTTGATTGGGGGCCTCGCAGTGTATATGAAACTTTTTTAGCGGTTGAATTAATTGTGAATGGGTAATAACATGGGTCAGCGCAAGAGCCCCCATTGCGAACGCTTCAGATAAAGTAGAACCAAAACCTCTCACACCTATGTCGGATTCATGAGAAAAATGCTCCCATTTTTTTTGAGCAATCAATTTAGATCCTTAATTTTATCGTTGTTATAAATGCCTCATAGGCATATCCATTTTGTATTTCTACCGTCTCGCATAAGTTGCAATAGAGAGAAGAACCATACCCATACCTATAGTTTGGCCTGTGGTTAAGTGCTCACCAAGTACTATCCATGCAAGAATTACTGTAGCTAATGGCATTACCGCTGTGGATAAAGAAGCCATTACTCCATCTACTTGTTGACAGCCAAGATACCAAAAAACATAAAAAAGACCTGTACTTAAGCCTAAAACAAATAAAATGAGCCAATCAAAAAAGTGAATCGATAAATTATCCCAAGGGCAAAAAAACAGGCAAAACAACAATAATATAGCATTTATTGCGTTAAGTAAGGAGGAAATTAAAAATACAGGAAGCGAGGGAGTATGCATTTTACTTAAAATATAGTAAGTTGCCTCGGGTATAAGAGAAAGCAAAACAAGCATATCTCCCAAAAATGAATGGCTTGCTTGGACACCGTTTAATTTATCACATCCAATAATGGCTAGGCCTAAAGTTGCAAACCCCACACAAATAATTTTTTTCCCTGATATTTTTTCACTAAGAATAATCCAAGACATGAGTGCAATAAGTGCAGGTAATGCACTGGTAATAATACCAGCAACATTGGCATCAGTGTATTGCAGCCCTCCTAACATAAAGAAATTAAAAAGCACTCCTGCAGAAAGCGCTTGTGCGATTATAAAAAACCAATCTTTTTGTTTTAATTTAGAAAAATAATAGCTCATTGAGATTTTTTTGGATGGAGTGAGCCAATGCAAAAAAAATAAAATAATAGCGGCTAGTGTAAATCGTAGTGTTAATATAAACAGAATTGGGATTGACGACAGCACATATTTAGAAGCAACAATATTCACGCCTACCATAATCTGAGCCAGAATAAGAAAGCACATACCTTGCAGAAAATAGGTGGTAGATTTGTTCATCAACATCTCTAATTGTTGCTAATTGAGAAGATTAGTTTAACAGAGTTACATGCAGAAATAGTTATCCATTTTCTGCATTTTTTTGCTGTTTAACGCTATTGTATCATAAATGACTTTATAGACTGAATGGTTCCAGGAATAGGCCGGATCTTATAAGATCATTATCTCGAAATCACATTAAATTAAGGGCAGCAAAATGAATTGCTTAAGGCGGTTGTTTCAATTCCAATCCGATGTCTTTTTATTTTTTATTCTTTTATTCATTATTGCTACTGCTCATGCAGAATTAAATGAAAAACCGTTTGTTATCATGACTTTTAATATTGAAAATGGCGGAACACAAATTGATTTTAATCAGGTGGTTAAAGCAATTAAACAATCTAAAGCGGATGTAGTGGGTATTCAAGAGGCGTGGGGGAATATTAAGCGTTTAGCAAAAGCATTAAATTGGCATTATGATCCATATCAACATGTTATTTCACGATTTCCATTATATAAAACAGCACCGCAACAAAGATTTGTCTTAATTGAAATAAAACCGAAACAATTTGTTGCTGTAGCCAATGTGCATTTACCTGATGAACCCTATGGTCCCGATCTCATTAAGCAAGGTTTTGATGCAAGAACTGTTCGTAAAAACGAATTGAAAATACGTTTGCCAGAAATAAAACCTGTCATTGATCAATTAGCAGCTTTAGCCAAAAAAGGCGTGCCTGTATTTTTAACAGGTGATTTCAATTCACCTTCTCATTTGGATTGGTCTCATGCCACACTACAGAAACAACGCAATCACCGTTATGTGATGAATTGGCCTGTGACTCAATATGCAGCAAATAAAGGTTTTATAGATTCATACAGACAAATATTCCCTAATGCTTACCAATATCCAAGTATTACCTGGCCTGCGAAACGAGCAGCAGTAAAAAGTTCCATCGATAATTACAATCCTTCCTATAAAGACTTACCTGATCGTATTGATTTTATTTTTTCTTCAGGTCCTGTCCAAGTAATTAACAGCCAACTCATCGGTGAGAAAAATGGCGAGAATGTGGGTCTTTCTCTTACTCCTTGGCCATCAGATCATCGCGCAATCGTTTCACGTTTTAAAGTTAAGGCATCTCATTTTCCGATACAACACATGAAACTATTTCTTGTAAAAGGAGAATATCAAAATAAAAAGCCTCAGATTTTGGTCTCAAAAAAATCACTAAAATCGGGTGAGTCCTTTAAGATTATCTGGAAAAATGCACCTGGGTATTACTATGATTATATAAGTATTTCTCCTAAAGATAGGAATAGAACAATGAATGAAACCGTTCGTCTTTATACTCAGGGGGAAATTAATGGCATTATTCAATATGCAAACAAAAACGTACAAGGAAATTGGATTAATTGGTACAAAGCTCATGCAAGTTGGCCACTTGCACCAGGAGCTTATGACGTAAAATTAATGTTGGATGACGGATATAATTCACTAGCAACGACGCAAATTATGATAAAGTGATTTAACAGAACTCCCCAATGTTCATGCTCGCTAGCAATGAACTTTCGTGTGCTAGCGAGCAACAAAACGTAAGTCGTAAAAATAGCTCATAGTCACATTGCAAAATTACTTATTTACTTTTGATAAAACGATTCCTAAGGTGGCAACAGTTCCCAATGCTAAAGCCCCTAATCCAATGTTTTTCATAGAAAAAAAGCTATATCGATTGGCTTCTTCTTTTTGTTGCTTAATGCTTTCTGGAGATGTATAAAAAGTTGGATGATTTAAAAGAGTTTTACCACTTGGGGTTATTGGTTTTCCTACAAGAGATGTAGCTTCAATTTCTGTGTAGCCTTCATCAATTAATTGACGGATTTTCTTATCTAGAAGCTTTTTTGTTGGTGATGCAGCTGTTCTTACATCAAGGAATTGATCATCAATTTTTCCGTTATCTTTTCCATCAGCCCATGAAACTTGTTTCCTCTCTTTTTTTGATAGTTCTGTCTTATCTAACTCAATTAGGGTAGATACATCTTGTTCATTTACCATTTAAATGCTCTCTCAATGTTATCAAAAATTTGACCAATGATAACAACGCATCATTAAGAAAATATTAAGACATTTGAAACAGATCTTCGCCATTTTCCCGATAAAAACAAGAAAGTTAATAGTTCTTGCTATTCGCCCTTATTTTTGGGCCAAAATTAACGAGCAGTAAAAGAAAGCAGGTTTTTCATCTCTATTTTCTTGAGTAATGGTAAAGCCAGCGTCAGTCAACATACGTCGGTAATCCTCGGTAGTTTTCATCACATGAGGTGTAAAATCATCGTGAAAAATATAACGGTATTCTGCAGAAAGACAGCGATCATGATTTTCTTCTTTATAGAATTCACAAATGCCTACAAGGCCATTTTTAGGCAGTGCTTGATAAGCCATAGCTAATAGTTTTCTATCAACTTTTTCATTCCAATCAAAGAGTACTCGGGTAAACAAAATGAGATCAAAGCCTACTGGAAAGGTATCTTCTTTAATAAAATCTCCCTCAATGACATGAACTCGATCGCTTAAATTTTTATCAGCAATCGCTTTTCTTGCTATTGAAGCCGGTTTAGGTAAGTTATAAACCGCAGCTTTTAAATGAGGATGTTCCCTAACAAAAGCACAAGCCATGGTCCCATCTCCACCTCCTACATCCAAAAGAGCTGTTACTTTTTTAAAATTAATGTGTTCTAAGATACAACGAATCGGTTGTTCTGCAGTGTTCATCATCCAATCTTCTAACCATACCACTTCTGTATCTTTTTTAGGAGGCCAGGAAACACTAGTTTTGACTTTCCCATAACGTAAGACGTCAGTAAGATTTTCTTCGGCAGCTACATTCCAGCTATTAAAGAAGAATTGCATGCTCCACCATTGATCACTGAGCATCCACTGATAAAATTCATCAGTTAATTTATAAACGGGTTCACCGTTTATTTCATTTTTTATTAAAAAATATTCACAACTAAGTAGATGAAGCCATTTTTGGGCTCTGATTGGCATCAAACCTAATTTTTCGATGATTTCTTGTTCTAAAACAAATTCATTTCTTTCAAATAAGGCAAATAGATTCAAATTAAACATTGCTTCCACGAGTTTTAATCGGGCACCGGTAGCAATAAGGGAAAAATAATTTTCGTAAAAATCATCTACACTTTTCGCATTTTTTCGTTTTATTGCATCTTTTTGTGCTATTAAATAGGTATGAGTGTCATGATGTTTTTTTTCAGGAGGAACGGCGAATAATCTTTTAAACCATGACATTATTGTTTTCATATAAAATAAATGTAGTGGGGATCTGTTAAATAAGCATATAAAAGAAACTAGTGTTCAGCAATAGACCCTTATGTAACCGTATCTTTTGCCTGATTGCTGTGTTGTAAGTGTTTCTGCGGTACCAGTAAACTCCGATCTTCGAAGCACTCACGGTTGAACTCAAGTAAAATCTGTTGGATGTAAAAGGTCTAGGGTCACGAAAGAATGGAGTGTCTTGTTATAAATTCCTATTATTGTTATTTTTTAAATACTACATTTGCTGGTATAGGAGCATTTTAAGTGGTGAAAAAAAACCAGGAAAATAATAGAAACGATATTCTTAATGAGCCCCTTGCAATTATTGGCATGAATTGTCAGTTTCCTGGAATGGATTCAGATGTAGAAGATGTTGATTCATTTTATACAATGTTGCTCAAAGGTCAATCGCCCATTAAAGAAGTGCCCGAAAATCGTTGGGATGTTGATGAATACTATGATTCTGATCGTGACAAAGCAGATAAAATAATTGGTCGTAAAGGGGGGTTTCTTAATCACCCTCAATTGTTTGATGCGACTTTTTTTAAGATCGCTACTGTTGAAGCCAAACAAATGGATCCGCAGCATCGACTTTTTTTAGAGGTAGCCATTCGTGCTTTGAACCACGCCAATATCACACTGGACTCGCTTAGTAATTCGAATACGGGGGTATTTTATGGCACTTCAGCGCAAGATTACAGTCAACTGAATTATAAAGACCATATCGAATTTAATGCGTACACTCAAATTGGAGCAGCAAGTAGTGCTGCAGCAGGAAGACTCTCTCATTTTCTCAATTTAAAAGGACCAAGTTTGGCTGTAGATACTGCTTGTTCTTCTTCTTTATCTGCGCTTTGTCTTGCTGCAAATTCATTAAGAATGGGGCAATGTTCGTTGGCAATTGTTGGTGGGGTTCATCTGAATCTTTGTCCTGAAAATTTTATTGGCTTAACTAAAGCCAACATGTTATCGGCTCATGATCAATGCGGTAGTTTTGATGTAAAAGCAGATGGTTTTGTACGTAGCGAAGGCTGTGGTGTAGTGATTGTGAAACGCTTAAGCGATGCCATCAAAGACAATAATACCATTTTCGCGGTGATAAAAAGTGTGGTTATGAATCAAGATGGTGATGATGGCACAGTATTAGTTGCACCAAATATTAAGGCGCAAATTGCACTTCATCAAGAAGTATTGGCACAAGCGAATTTGACAGCAGGTGATATCGATTACTTAGAGGCTCACGGAACAGGTACCCTTGTTGGTGATTCAGTCGAATTTAATGCAATTCAGCAGGTGCATCAAGGACTGCACTCTAAAGAGAAACCTCTGATTATTGGGGCACTAAAAAGCAATATAGGTCATAGTATCGCCTCGTCAGGGATGGCTTCGCTAATAAAAGCGATATGTGCTTTACAGTATGAAAAAATTCCTCCAAATCTCCATTATTCAAAACCAAATCAAGCAATTGATCCGACAAAAATACCTGCACTATTTCCTATTCAAGTAATTGAATTTAAAAAACTGAAAAATAAAAAGAGGTATGTACAAGTATCTAATTTTGGTTTTAGCGGCACCAATGTGAGTGCGATTATTGAGGAGCCAAATAATGCAGTAAATCTAGAATGTGCAGATGATGACAAACCCCAATGTTTTGTCATTTCAGCAAATAGTGAGTATTCATTAAAGCATATGATAGCAGGTTATACCACTTATCTTAAAAATACCTCTGCGTGCTTGAATGATATTTGTTATACGCTTATTCATTGTCGTGATCACTTCAAATATCGCTGCGCTATCATTGTTAACGACAAAAAAACATTAATCAAAAAACTTGAGTCTAAAGATTATGAGTGGCACAAAGTAACCCTCAAAAAAGAAGTGAGAGAAATAACTTCTGATGCCCAGAGTATTTATGAAGCGTATCTCGCTGGATTTAATATTAAACTAGACCCTAATGATGTTCCATACAATAAGGTAGATTTACCGCTTTATCATTTTGATAGGAAATCCTATTGGCATGAGCCCAGAGTAAAAAAGGTACCCGATGCACTAGTACAGCAATCCAGGGAACAACAAGTCGAAACCATCAAAAATCAAATTGCAGCTAAAATGCAATCTCTTTTAAAAAGAGAACGTATTGATGAATATGAAGATTTTGGATCTTTAGGATTTACTCAAGAACTACTTGCTGAACTCGATCAAAGTCTTTATGAATTGTTCTCCTATAAAATGTCAATCCCTGCTTTTTTAACGTTGGATAAATTGGCAAGACATGTGCAACAAATCTTGTTGCCCACTCCAGTTGTTCGACAACCTACAGTCAACATACTTGATAATGAACCTATTGCAATTATAGGAATGAGTTGCCGTTTTCCTAAGGCAACAAATATCGATGAATTTTTATCTCTGTTGGAACACGGTGAAAGCGGTATGGTCGATATTCCTATAGATCGTTGGGATAATGAAAAATTTTATGATCCTGATGTTAATGCTTTAGGAAGACTTTATATTAAACAACTTGGACTTATTGAAAACATCAGGAATTTTGATGCTGAGTTTTTTAATATTAGTCCCCGAGAAGCCAAGCTGATGTCTCCGCAGCTACGTGTGTTTCTGGAAACAAGCTACCATGCTTTAGAGAATGCGAATCTTTCTCTAACTGCAATAAAAGACAGTAAAACAGGCGTT
Organism: Legionella gratiana; assembly: GCF_001467695.1. GTDB lineage: Bacteria > Pseudomonadota > Gammaproteobacteria > Legionellales > Legionellaceae > Legionella > Legionella gratiana. The sequence continues at coordinate 417,028 of NZ_LNYE01000022.1, read as the reverse complement.
TTTGTTGGTGTTGGCACGAACGAATATCCACGACTTTTAGCGGGTTTAGGCGTGGGATTGGATGATCTAAATATTTATTTCGCCACGGGAAATGTGTTGAATGCTATTCCCGGACGAGTGGCTTACGCTTTTGATTTTCATGGTCCAATACAAGCTATTGATACAGCATGTTCTTCGTCTATGACTGCAATTCATGATGCGTGTTTGAGTTTACAAACTGGTGATTGCGATATGGCTTTAGCAGGGGGTGTCAATATTTTGCTTGCACCTGATTCGAATATTACTCTTTCAAAAGCAAGAATGTTATCCCCAGAAAGTCGCTGCAAAACATTTAGTGAAGATGCAGATGGTTATGCACGCAGTGAAGGATGTGGCGTCATTGTTTTAAAACGTTTAAGTACGGCACTCAAAGATAAGGACACGATTCTTGCGGTCATTAAAGGAACTTCAATTAATAGCGACGGCAAGAGTGGGGGATTTACGGTTCCTAATGGGATCGCGCAAGAGGAAGTAATACGAAGCGCACTTGCTAAAGCAAAGCTATCACCAGCTGATGTTGATTATATCGAAGCGCATGGCACAGGCACACCGCTAGCTGATCCTATTGAAGTGAATGCACTCACTAAAATTTTTAGTGAGGCTCACAGTCAAGAGAATCCTCTTTACATCAGTTCCGTTAAAACGAACATCGGCCATTCAGAAAGCGCTTCAGGTGTGGCAGGAGTGATTAAAACGGTTTTAAGTTTACATACACATCAATTATTTAAACATCTTAATTTTAAAAAGTTAAACCCACAAATTGAGTTAAAAAATACAGTTATTCCATTAAGTACTCTCGATTGGCGTAAAAAAGAAGGTTTACGATGCGCGGGTGTAAGTTCATTTGGGTTTAGTGGCGCCAATGCGCATATGGTCTTGCAGGAAGCACCACTACGAAAAATGGAGCCACGTGTTTTACCGGAAGAGTCCTTATTACTAATTTCAGCAAAAAGCAATACTGCCCTTGAGTTACTCTTAGCAAGTTATCAGAAGTTCTTAGCAAGCACCGATAACGAGTTTGCTGATATATGCTATACAGCAGCAACCTGTCGAAGTCATTTTCTATTTCGAGTAGCAATTAAAGCAAGAACAGCAAAAGAAGCTGCTCTTCTTCTTGAAAAAAATGAGTATAGCATTTATCAAATCAAAAAAGAGAAAAGTAATTCTTTGTTTTTGCAAGAATCAATGACCTTGGAGCAATTACAGATTGCATACCAAGAGGGAGTTAAGATTGATTGGCTTAATTACTATAATGTCCTTGCAGCAGAGTTAGAGTCTGAGAACACGTTATTACGAAATAAGGAAAGTGACGAGAGATTGATAGAGAATAATTTCTTTATAAAAATTAAGTTGCCCTTGTACGAATTTGATCGTGAAGAACATTGGTTTGAAACAAAAGATAAATTAAAAGACATACCTATGCCTAAAGATTGGTGCTTTCAATTACAATGGCAACATCAACCCTGTACTAAAAATCATCGAAAAATCCAAGGCAATCATTGGCTGCTCTTGGGGGCGAAACATCTCGCTTCTAGGTTTAGAGCTCAAGGGTTATCTATGGTTTCAGAAGAGGATAATTATCCTTTAGAAAAACTCGATGGGATTATATTTGCAATGGGTTTGGATTTACCTTTAGACACCGATATTGAGTCTAATATTGCTTTTCAAAAAAGTACGCTAAAAAATTTATTAGCTTTGATCAAAGAACTCAATGATAAGCGCATCAAATTACAACTCATTGTGCTCACGACAAATGCGATACCTGAATTTGCTACTGGCAAACTTAATTTGAGCAATAGTTCACTGATTGGATTTTGCCGTACTTTGGTTTTAGAACTACCTCAATTCCATACGATCCTTATCGATTCGGAAAAAACAGATGAGGACTATTATATTGCGCAAGTTATCGATGAAATAAATTATAATGAGGATCCGAATTACGAACATGTTGTTGTCTATAGAGATAGGAAACGATTCATTGCGCGTTTGAAAAGAACCAAATTAGCAGACCGAAAGTGCTCTCTTTATGGAGAGGGTCGTTATCTTGTTACTGGTGGCTGTGGTGGTTTAGGCTTGGTAACCGCACAAGCTTTACTCTCTGCAGGAGCAAGAGAGATTATTCTTACTTCAAGAAATGTAGATAAACCTGTAATAAAAGAAGCGATAAAAAAACTTAAATCCAATTATCCGAGCAGAACAATTCGCACCATCAGTTTGGATATTACTGATAAAGAAAAACTACGGACTTTGCTTTTAGAACTGAATACAGATGGTTTACTCAAGGGAATTATTCATGCTGCTGGTGCCGCAGTTAAAGCCTCATTGATTGAACATACCAATGAAGATGTTGATTATTTGTTCTCTGCGAAAGTTCAGGGGGGATGGTATTTACATGAGCTGAGTCAAGATATTGATTTGGATTTCTTTGTCGTTTATTCATCGATTTCATCCGTATTTGGCAGCAATAAAGAGTCAGTGTATAGTGGCACAAATAGCTTTTTGGATGCGTTAATTGCTGAGCGTCAACGTCTAGGTTTGGTGGGCACTGCGATTGATTGGGGCCCTTGGGGCGAAGCGGGCATGGCAAAGAAACGCTCTCAAGATCAAGGCCTAAAGCAGTCACTAATTAGTAATGAACAAGGCCATGCTTTTATTAAAATTCTCATTAATGAGCAGTTAAGTCATGCCGCCATTATTTCACCGGATTACCTCAAGTTTATGCTTGATTTTGTTCCCAAACCTTTGCCTGCATTTCATCACTATTTAGCTAGTGATCTCATCATAGTAGGCCATATGCCTGATCAAAATTTATCAGCATGGCTTAATGATTATCTTGAAGTGAGTGCAGAAAATCGATTACAAGCCTGTAATGAGATGATCATTGCCATTTGTAAAGAAATCCTTGAATTATCAGATGCTGAAGATTTGGATGAGAATGAAGGATTTTTTGAAATAGGCTTTGATTCACTGATGATCACTGAAATGGCAACTATGCTTAAGGAAAAGCTAGCTCCATCACTTAAAGTGACTGCCACCATTGGTTTTGATTATCCATCGATTAACAAACTTGCTCAACATATAGAATCTGAATTGGAGCAGCATCTAATTAAAAAGCAAGATCCTAAACCCATAGTAGAACAAACAGATGATTCGATTGCTATTATTGGTATGAGCTGTAATTTTCCTAATGCACCAGATATTGCTGCTTTTGAAACATTGCTCGAAGAAGGACTAAGTGGTATGAGAGAGATTCCTATCGAGCGGTGGGATAATAAGCACTATTATGATTCCAATGTGGATGCTCCAGGAAAATCATATGTTAAGAAACTTGGATTAATTGACAATATCAAAGGTTTTGATGCCAATTTCTTTGGCATTAGTCCGCGTGAAGCGAAGTTGATGGAGCCTCAACAGCGAATATTTTTAGCGTGCTCTTATAATGCATTAGAACATGCGAATTACACTCCTGAGTCTTTACGAGGGAGTTTAACAGGTGTTTTTGCCGGTGTAGGTCCTAATGAATATTACGCGCAACTCGAAAAATCTGGTTTTTCAAATGAAGAATTAAGTGTTTATTCCATTACGGGTAACGTATCTAATCTTATCCCTGGACGAGTAGCGTATGCTTTTGACTTTAAAGGGCCATCAATCAGCGTGGATACTGCATGTTCTTCATCGATGGTGGCTATTCATTATGCGTGTCAAAGTTTAAAAAATAGGGAAGTCGATTACGCACTAGCAGGTGGCGTCAACGTTTTACTAATGCCGGAATCCAATATTACTTTATGTAAAGCTAAGGCATTGTCTCCTGATGGAGAATGCAAAACCTTTGATGAACATGCGGATGGTTATGCGCGAGCTGAAGGTTGTGGTGTGCTGTTCTTAAAAAGATTGTCTGATGCATTACGTGATAAAGATACTGTTTTAGCTGTCATTAAAGCCTCAGCAGTGAATAATGATGGGAAGTCTGCAGGATTAACAGTTCCTAATGGTTTAAGCCAAGAGGAAGTGATGATGAAGGCTTTAAGTCAAACTGATTTAGCAAGCAGTGATATAAGTTATATTGAGGCTCATGGAACAGGGACTCCTTTGGGTGATCCTATTGAAGTTCATGCAATCAATAAAGTTTATGGAAAAGGACGAGGTCAAGATAATCCATTATATCTTGGTGCGGTCAAAACCAATATCGGCCATCTTGAAAGTGCTGCTGGTGTTGCAAGTATTATTAAAACAGTGATCAGTTTGCAAAAGAAAAAAATTTATGCGCTTTTAAATTTTAAAAAATTAAATCCCCATATACAGTTGGGTGAAACACGTCTTGCTCTGCAAAAAATGGATTGGAATACTCATGCTAAACTTAAATGTGCTGGAGTTAATGCGTTTGGTTTTAGTGGTACCAACGCACATATTATTTTACAAGAGTTTCCTGCGCCTTTCGTAACATCTAAACCTCGGGACGTGGGCAGAGGAGAGCAATTGGATGTGCGTAGCGGAGCGCAATTAAAAGTTCGTAAGCCTCATCTTCTTGTTTTCTCAGCTAAATCCCAAGTTGCTCTAGATAATTTAACTCACAATTATCAACAGTATTTGGCAACAACGACGGATGATTTTGGTGATATCTGTTTTACTGCAGCTACCTGCCGAGAACATTATGCTTATCGAGCAGCTTTAGTGGCTGAAACGGCTCAAGAGGCGAGCCGATTATTAGAAAGGGGGCAGTTCAATGAAGCACTTCATTTACATGAGCCAGCGCTTAAATCAGTATTTACACTTTACTTACAAGGCAAACAAGTTGACTGGGGTTCCTATTATAAAACTGTCGCCAATGATTATGCTAAAGTCAATTTACCTCATTATCCATTTGATCTCGTTGAATTTTGGGTTGAAAAAAAATCAACCCAAAATGCATCTTTAGATATAGTTCATCCACTTTTAGGACAAATGTTTTCCCTACCTGGCAATGAATATTTATTCTGCCATAAGCTGGATTTAGATCATTTTTCTTATATCCAACAAAATTTTATCTTTGATAAAGTTGTTTTCCCTGCAACGGCATATATTGAGTCAGGTTTAGCTACCGCGAAATTGGTTTTAAAACGTAATGCTTTTTGTATTGAAAAGTTTCATATTGAGCGTCCATTATATCCTAAGCCTGAGCAAGATATTCAGATACAGGTTAAACCTCAAAATGATAATCAATACAAAATAAACATTTTTGCAAAACAAGAGGACAATTGGCAATTATTCTCAGAAATGGAAATCAGTTTGGTAGCACCCTCAATACCTGAGTCTGTCGATCTGAATACCTTAAAATCATCTTTTGCACGCCATGTCAAATTAGTACAAATTTATGAGCATTTTAAATATCATTCTTTTTTTTATGATGAAGAATTTCAGGTATTGGAAGAGAGTTATATGGATCAAGAAAACATACTCTCTAAAGTAGTATTGCCAAAAACCGGTGATGGACAAAGCTATTATTATCATCCTCTTTTGCTTGATGGGGCCATGCAAAGTATTTGGTTATTTATTATGAATCATATAGAGCATTCAACTTATGTGCCTTATACATTTGCTCGCATGATTACCTTTCAAGAGGCTCCTCGAAATGTCTGGGTGCATTTAAACCAACGAATTTCTGAGAATGAGCATGAGCTTTGTTTTGATGTAAAATTTTATGATAATTCGGGGTTATTGATTGGAGAAATTGAAAAGCTTAAATTACGAAAAGTGACTCGAGCTCATTTCATTTCCTACGAACCTAATCTTCAACATCTTTACCATATTCGATGGAATACACTGAAGCCTAATTTATCCGTGCAAACAGAAATTCCTGAATTGTCGGTGATTGCTTCTGATCCTGTATACGCAAAAAGAGTACTTGCCGATCTGAATTATCAACTCATAGATAATCTCAATGAGATAAGAAATATCGAAAATAAGCACATCGTATTTTTATATCATCAAAGCCAATTCAATGTCTTATTTCATTGTTGTCAGAAATTATTTAAGTTACGACCCCATAGTTTTATTTTAGTGACAGAAAATGCTTATGCAATTCATGATAAAGACAAAGTTAATCCTTATCACACCATGGCAAGTTCTTTTTGGAAGAGCTTTAGCAATGAATTCGAACTCAATAAAAATTATAGCGTTGATTTGGATACGAAGAGTACTTTATCAGCGGTTTTAAGAGATTTGTTCTCCACTAATAATTCTGAAAATCAATTTGCCGTTAGAGATTCCGTTTATGTTCCGAGACTCAAGAAAATACAATTGCCGGCCAACCTTACCCAAGAAGAACTGCTATTTAAAAGTGATGTGAGTTATCTGATCACAGGTGGGACTGGTGGATTAGCAAAACTATTAATTGAGTACCTCATGCGACGAGGGGCGCAACATATTGTTATTACGAGCAGATCTGAATGTCCTAACTCCATCAAGGAATTGATTAATAGAGCTCGAAAGAAAAATATATTCATTCAACACTATCAAGCTGATGCCAGTAATTTTCAGCAAATGGAACAGCTCATTACTGAGATGGAACAAAGTTCCCATCCTTTGCAAGGAGTTTTTCATCTTGCAGGTATTGTGCAAGATGGCCTCTTAATTAATTTAAGTGATGAAGAGATGCAATCTGTATTAAGCGCGAAAATGGATAGCGCTTTGATTCTGCATCAATTAACTCAAGATATTCCTTTGGATCTATTTGTGTTATTTTCATCATCAGCTTCTGTATTAGGAGCAAGAGGGCAAGCAAACTATGTGGCAGCCAATGGATTTTTGGATGGATTAGCTTATTTAAGGCAACAACAAGGATTACCCGGCATAGCCATAAATTGGGGACCTTTTGAAGCTCTAGGAATGACTGCTAATTTATCCCAGGCAATACAACAACGGGGATTTACCTCTCTTGATAAATCCAGTATCGATATTCTTGATGTTTTATTAAAAACTAAGTTTGCACAAATTGCCGTATGTCCTATTAATTGGGAAATCTATTTTAAATTTGCACCAAAACAAACGTGGTTGTCGGAACTGGCTAAGAATACTCTTCCCGTGGATCAACATTTTTTAAATGCTTTGCGCCAGCATACCCAAGAAGAGTCTATTGCAATATTGAGCCAAGCTTTACGCGAAATCGTTGCAGATGTTTTAGGATTAAATAGTATGGAGCAAATCAAAGTTGATGATGGTTTGTTTTCATTGGGATTGGATTCATTAATGGCGATTGAGATTAGAAATCGGGTTCATGATAAATTGCAATGTCCAACTCTTAATTTATCCATAGAGTATTTCATTAATAAGCCAAGTGTTAGCAAAATAGCAAAAAACATTGTCGATGAATTACAAAATTTCTTTGATTTTAATTACAAAACAGAGAGCCAACTTCTTGAAAGCTCAATACAAGAAGAAGTTCCTTTATGTGATTTTCAATACGTATTTTGGGTGCTTAATAAACGAAGATATTCTTATAACATAGGTACTCAGCTGCAAATTCAAGGCAAGCTCAAGAAGGAGTATGTTGCGCAAGCATTTGATTTTGTGGTTAAGAAAAATAGTGCATTTTGGTTGAGCTTTAATAAAGAAGTACCTGTTCAAGTGTTGAAAAGACAAGGGCAATTTGAATTAATTTATAAAGACATTTCTTTAGATAACGAACAAAAGGTGTTGAGCCAGGAATTTCAAAAAAATATGCTGAGTGCCATACCTCTAAGCGAACAACCCTTGATTCGAGTATTCCTCTATAAAATAAATAGTGATTTACATGAATTACATATAGTAATACCTCATATTATTGTCGATGGTCCTTCGTGTGATTTGGTGGTGAGTCAATTCAAAAGCTGTTATGACATGCTTGTGCAGGGAGAAAGATTGAGTATCGAACCAGAAAGCGATTCATTCCTTAGTTATGTCAAAAAGAATAATTTTCTTTATGAAAAGAACCTAAAAGAGAAAATTGATTTTTGGCAAGAGTATAATAAAGGATTTAAAATGTTATACCTGGGGCCTGAGCATTTTATGTCTACAGCCAACCAGAAACACTATTTATTTCATTATCCAATTGATTCTCGTCGAGCAGAGCAATTTATTGAATGGCATAGGGCAAAAAATATAAATGTGAGCACTGGATTAATTGCGGTTTGTCATATTGTATTTTATAAGTTGAGTCGTCAAACGAAAGTACCTTTTATCCAAATTCATAGTGGCAGAGAAGGTAGCCAATATAATTCGATAGTTGGTTTGTTTTCAGAATATAAAAGAATAAACAGTACCTTAAGTGAAGAATATCGCTTTATTGACTTCATTAAAGCAATTGATGATCAACAATTAAAAGCAGCTCCTTATCAAAAATGCTCTCATGTGATTAAAAATAATGAGTTTCAAGGCACCGGATTGAGAATGACTCATTATTTGCTTTATACATGGAATAAATTTAGATTAAGCAAACCATTTAAACAAAGTAAGCTCAACTCGAGACTTATTGATTTCTATCTAGAATATTTAAGCTGGGCAGAAACTATTGATTACTCGACAGCCTTTAAATTGAAACTGAATAAGTTATTGAAGATAAACATTCCTTTGCAAAAACCAGAGCGGTTGCGAGTATTGATTAATATTACGCCTTCTTTTTTTGGTAAGTCTAATCCTGATCCGAATGTCTCACCTTTAAGTTATCAGTATGCGAACCATTTTAGCAGCGAGGATCGCCCTACAAACAGTCGCGTTCTTTGGATTTTATTTTCAAAAAATCAAAAAGGCGAATATCTATTTTCCATTAATGGTCCATTAACAACACAAGCTAAAGATCTTATTGGCAAAGAATTTAATCAAATTATGGCGAAGTTGTTAGAAAATGAGGAATATACGATCGCTGATTTAATATGAGGCTATAATTCCTTATATACGTGAGTATCGGATAGGATTAGATAAGAAGTATTAAGAACAGGGATATGAATTATGAAAATGGAAGCTTCCGAGCATGAACATCAGCACCATCATAAAACTGATGGTTCAGCAAAAGGGCATCAATCATGTCATCACCATCATCACATGCCTCAGCAAGGTCCAACTGAAAATACAATTGGCACGGGCATGTTTACCTGTCCCATGCATCCTGAAATTCGACAATCTGATCCTGGAACATGTCCTATTTGCGGGATGGCTCTGGAGCCAGAAACCGTGTCTGTAGAAGAAGAAAATCCTGAATATAAAAGTATGAAATACCGTTTTTGGTTTGCATTGATATTGAGTTTCCCCGTGTTTATATTGGAAATGGGAGGACATCTAGTTCATGATCTTATCTCTACAAATCAATCCGCATGGATTCAATTTATATTAGCAACTCCTGTGGTCTTTGGGTGTGGGTTAGTCTTTTTTGAGCGAGCGCTGCAATCACTTAAAACACGTCAATTAAATATGTTTACTCTAATTGCCATGGGTATAGGAGTTGCTTGGGGTTACAGTACTATCGTTTTGATGTTTCCCGGAATATTTCCAGCAGCGTTCCGTAATAAAGGGCTACTCAATGTTTATTTTGAGGCGGCCGCGGTTATAACCACCCTTGTTTTACTTGGGCAAGTGTTGGAATTAAAGGCACGAAATCAAACTGGAGGTGCGATTCGAGCTTTGTTGAATTTAGCTCCAGAAAGTGCTCGTCGAATTAATCACGAGGGTAATGAAGAAGAAATAACACTCGATCAAGTTCGGGTCGGAGATACACTGCGTGTTCGTCCTGGTGAAAAAATTCCTGTAGATGGGGAGGTACTTGACGGACATAGTAATGTTGATGAGTCTATGGTTACTGGTGAAGCTATGCCAGTAGGTAAAGATGTAGGATCCAAGGTGATTGGCGCTACAATAAATCAGCATGGCAGCTTTATGATGAAGGCGGAACACGTTGGTAGTGATACGATGCTTGCACATATTGTACAAATGGTTAGTGACGCTCAACGAAGTAGAGCACCTATTCAACGATTAGCAGATACGGTCTCTGGTTGGTTTGTGCCTGGAGTAATTCTGATTGCGCTGATCGCTTTTATTGCTTGGTTTTTCTTTGGTCCTCAACCAGCATTAAGTTATGGTTTGCTCGCCGCAGTTTCTGTATTAATTATTGCTTGTCCTTGCGCATTAGGATTAGCCACACCAATGTCTATTATGGTGGGGGTTGGTAAAGGAGCTCAAAATGGCATTTTAGTGAAAAATGCTGAAGCATTGGAACAGATGGAAAAGATTAATGTGCTCGTGGTGGATAAAACGGGGACATTGACATTAGGACAACCTAAGTTAACACAAATTATCACCAATAAAGAGTTTGAAACGGATGAACTCTTGGCTTTAGCGGCGGCGCTTGAATTTCATAGTGAGCATCCTCTTGCTCATGCTATTATGAGTGCGGCCAAAGAGAAACACTTGTCGCTCGCCACTGTAACCCATTTTAAAGCATTACCAGGAAAAGGCATTCTTGGCCAAGTGAATAACGTGCACGTTGCACTTGGAAATATTCGATTGATGCAAGAATACCGCATAGAAGACGATTCACTCATTCATCAGGCAGAAGAGCTTCGCTCTCAAGGTGCTTCAGTGATGTTTCTTGCTGTAGAAGGGCATGTAGCTGCTCTTTTAGCAGTAGAAGACCCAATTAAACCAAGTACACCCGAAGCGATACGAGCGTTGCAAAAGAATAATATTGATATTTTTATGCTCACTGGTGATAGCAAAACAACGGCTGAATCAGTAGCTAAGAGCTTAGGAATTAAAAATGTAATCGCTGAGATTATGCCTGAGGATAAAAAACGAATCGTAAGTGAATTAAAAGGAAAAGGAGCGGTTGTGGCGATGGCCGGAGATGGGGTGAATGATGCACCTGCTTTAGTAGCTGCTGACATTGGTATTGCTATGGGGACGGGTACTGATGTAGCGATTGAAAGTGCTGGAATTACCCTATTGCATGGTGATTTAAATGGTATTGCAAAAGCGCATCATTTGTCTCAAGCAACTATGGCAAATATACGACAGAATCTTTTTTTTGCTTTTATCTATAATGGACTCGGTGTTCCTTTGGCTGCTGGGGTGCTTTATCCACTAACAGGATTACTCTTAAATCCTATGGTTGCAGCAACAGCAATGGCTTTAAGCTCTGTTTCAGTGATTATTAATGCACTGCGATTACGTAAGCTAATCCTCTGATCCATTACGACAAGGAATAAAGTATGGAAACGTTTATAGTATTTTTCCTTTCTTGAAATTTTACAAATTTCATTTTTATGCCTATATTGAACAAATAAAATTAATAGAAGGAGGTCTGGTAATGGAATACAAATGTCATAAATGTGGGATGGCGGTAAAAAATATTACCTGCAGTAAATGTAATGCATTATTAGTGGGTGATACTATAAAGACCAATGATAGCAAGGTACAAGTTGCAAAGTGTCCTAATGGTTGTGGACAAATCAAATCACCAACATGTTGTGGCCATGATATGGTAGCCACGGTTTGATTCGTTTCTGATGGTTTTATCTTATAGAATGAGGATAAAAATATCCCAGCAAAAGAGGAGCGGGATATTTTTATCTCATACGTATTAATAACAAAACGCTCGCTGGAAATTTTAATAAATAAAACCAAAACCTCAAAGAGCGACAAAAGGTATCATTAAGATGATGAAATTATTTGTATATGATCCCTGTCCTTTTTGCGTAAAAACAAGGATGATTTTTGGCATTAAGAAGATTGATTATGAGCTCGTCATCCCCTTGAAGTCTTAAACAGTAACGCTTATCGTTTAAGGAAGACTGGCATAAAGATGGATTTGTAGGTTAAGAATAAATCCATACTTCATGCAGTATTCTGCTGCGTACTCATGGTTGCGTTGATTTGTTTTCAGATCGAGAAGTCCAGGCTCCCAAAAACTAATTACTTCATTGAGTTCAGAGCGTTCAGTCATAGTGAGATCACGTCCTTCATCACGTATGGCTTTAACACGCTGTGACTCTTTTTGATAAATATTCATTGGACTTATGAAGACTTGTTTGTTCGTTTGTTTTGCCCATTCATGTGCCCATAAGGGAATGTCACTGTAGGGTGCATATTGATTATTTTCAGGGGCAGATATCACAAATTTCAAACAATCAGCCCGTTCCAACGTTTTTGGATTGGGTTTTAGGTAACGAATTACTTTACCCTCTTTTTCCAGACATTTAGGGCTCACTACCAAAGTGGTACTTTTAGGAAGTTTAGGTAAAACAGAAATACCATTTGATTCAATTTGAGTTGATTGGAAATAGGGTTGGGCGATTTCTAAAAAGGCAGATAAATTCTGTTGCAAAGTAGGTTCACCGCCAGTAATCACCAGTACCATTTTTTTGGCAAAACCTTGCGCCCAAGAGGGAGTTGACAAGTTACGTTTTTTAAAAAAATCCGTAATAATCAGATCGGTTTCTTGCAACAAAGAGGCAAAATTTCTCCATTCACCAGAATCAAAATAGGTGTCACAAAAAGAACAAGCTAGATTGCATTTAGCCAAACGGATAAAGTAAGCAGGGTGTCCACGATAGGGTCCTTCTCCTTGTAACGTAAAAAAACGACTTGTTACTAAAAGTTCATCATGCAATGCTTCATTAAAGAAAGTCTTTCCTACTCGGTCATTAAGTCCAAACATTTATTATGTGTATTTTTGTATAAAAATTCTACATATAATATCATCTTTATGGCTTACTAAAAAGACGGTATTTTATGCCCATTAAGCCAATTTTTACTGTTTACCATGAACTGCAATATGCCGTACCTGCATTAAACTTGAAATTTCTTTTAATTGCTTACAAAGTAGTGGAAGCGATTCTTTTGAACCAGAGAGATCGATAAGATTAACTGAAATTGGTCCTCGAGATTTATTTTCCATTTGATCAATATTGTATTCTAGTTTGGCTATTTTCTGGGTAATTTTTCCAATTACTCCTGGAATATTTTGGTTGATTACGAGTATACGATGGCAATTGGGTATTTGCGCTACCGACAATGATATATTTGGAAAATTAACGGAATACTCTATGCCTCCATGTTCTAAGTAATTACAAATATTTCGAATTACCATCTCCGAAGCACTTTGTTCCATTTCTTGGGTACTTGCGCCTAAATGAGGAAAACATAAAACATTAGAATGATCTGCGATGTTAATTGTTGGATCATCTGTAATATAACCCATTAATTGGTTATTATTTAATTGTTGTAGAATAGCGGATTCACTCACCACTTGCTCACGTGAAAAATTCAGTAGAAGAGTATTCGGTTTTAATAAAGTAATATTTTCTTCGTTAATTAAATGCTCGGTCTCTGCATTTAAAGGAATATGTAAAGTAATAATATCCGCATGGGTCAGCAAACTATTCATATCAGTAACTTTCTCAACTCCAGGCATGAGTGCTAACGCATTATTCAAAGTCATGTTGGTATCAAATCCTAATACGCTCATTCCTAAAGCTAATGCTGCATTAGCTACCTTTACACCTATGTTACCTAGACCAATAACTCCTAAAGTTTTACCTGAAATTTCATGACCAATAAATTTCCTTTTAGCAGTTTCTATTCTCCGATCAAATAACGGACTATTCGCTTTGGTTAAATCGGTAATAAACGTTTGAGTTTGATCCAAATGTCTATAGCCCATAATCATAGCAGCCATCACTAATTCTTTTACTGCATTCGTATTTGCACCAGGAGCATAAAACACCGGAATACCTTTTTTTGTAAGTGCTTCAATGGGGATATTATCAGTACCTGATCCAGCTCGAGCTACAGCCTTTAAATTTTTTGAAAATGGATGATCATGCAATTTGTGTGAGTGTACTAAAATGACATCGGGATCAATAGGATTAAGACCTAATTGATAAAGATCAGGATGAAACAAACTCAAGCCTTGAGGGGATATGTTATCAAGAACTTGGATCGTGAACATGGTGATCCTCCTTAATGAGAACAACAGCGTTCTCAATATCTTTTAATCCGCGTTCATAATAAGCATAGTACTGAGGAGGTAATTGTTTCAACTCACTAAGTGTTAGACTTAAATGAACTATAATCTATTTATTCAGGAGATTCCAATAAAGGGTACTACTTGTCAAAGCCAAAAAATAAAAAAATCCTGCAATTATAAAGGATATTGTTGTCTATACTGGAATAATCAACGGAATGAAAAAAAGGAATACCTATGAATGCATATAGCACTGATATGGAGCACCCGGTAACTATTCCTAGTAAAAATGTTTATCTCAATGGTCTTTTAAGGATACCTGAAGATGCTAAAGGAATTATACTCTTCGTGCATGGGAGTGGAAGCAGTCGATTTAGCAGTCGTAATCAATATGTAGCAAGCATTTTGAACCAAGGAGCCTATGCAACCTTGCTTTTTGATTTGCTCACCTCACAAGAAGATATTATTGATAATGTGACTCGTGAATTTCGTTTTGATATTCATTTATTGGCTTCACGATTAATTGATGTAGCTCATTGGTGTGTTGATGAATTATCTACTTATCATTTTTCTATTGGCTTGTTTGGTGCCAGTACTGGCGGTGGTGCTGCTCTCGAGGCAGCAGCTCAGGAGCCTAAATTATTTAAGGCAATTGTATCGCGTGGCGGTCGACCCGATTTAGCTGGAAATTATTTACCTCAAGTCAAGATACCTACTTTACTTATTGTTGGCGGTAATGATGAGATAGTGATAGGGCTGAACCAACAAGCGATGGACCAAATGAACTGTACTACTCAATTGGAAATAGTTCCTGGAGCAACCCATCTGTTTGAAGAACCTGGAACGTTACAACAAGTAGCGCACTTAGCGCAAAAATGGTTTGATCAGTATTTTACAAAATAATGAGGGTTCAAAGGAGCGTAATCTACTCTAAGGAGGTTTTATGAGCCAGGATGCTTTGCAAAAATTAGTTGATGAGCTTAACCATTCAGTAATTCCACTGGAACAACAAGGTGAAGATTATGATGCGGTAATAAAGCAAATTGGAACGGCTCGCTTTGTCATGCTTGGAGAAGCCTCTCATGGAACGCATGAATTTTATCAGACGCGCATTGAACTATCTCAACGCCTTATCAAAGAACATGGTTTTATGGCCATAGCCATTGAAGGCGATTGGCCTGATGTGTATCGAGTTCATCGTTATTTGCAAGGGGATGGAAATGCAAATCAGAGTGCGCATTCTCTTGGCGCATTTAAACGATTTCCCAAATGGATGTGGTGTAACACCACCTTGCCACCATTTCTCAAGTGGTTACGTAGGCACAATGATGATTTACCTCCAGCACAAAAAATTGGATTTTATGGTTTGGATTTATATAGTTTAAACGCATCCATGCAAGCAGTAATTGATTTTTTAAGTAAAGTGGATCCTCAAGCGGCTGAACGAGCAAAACAACGCTATGCATGTTTTGATCATATGCATCAGGATCCGCAAATGTATGGTTATTTAATTAAAACAGGAATTAAAAAGGCATGTATTAATGAGGCAATCACTCAGCTCATTGATTTACAACATCATGCATTTGATTATTTACATCGGAATGGAATAGCTGTGGAAGATGAGTATTTTTTTGCAACCCAAAATGCGCGGTTAGTAAAAAATGCAGAAAACTATTATCGTTCTATGCTTGAAGGCAGAGTTTCAACATGGAATATTCGTGATCGCCATATGGCCGAAACGCTGAATGTATTAGCGGATCATTTAGAAGCACGTTTTAATAAACCCGCCAAAATAATTATTTGGGCTCATAATTCCCACATAGGTGATGCCCGAGCGACTGAAATGGGGGAGCGTGACGAGCTTAATCTCGGACAACTGGTGCGAGAACAATACGATAATCATTCTTATTCACTTGGTTTTTCAACCTATGAGGGAACTGTTATGGCTGCATCAGATTGGGGCCGAGCTGGGCAGAAAAAACAGGTAATCCCTGGTCTTCCTGGAAGTTATGAAGAGCTCTTTCATCAGGTCAAGTATGAAAATTTCTTCTTAAGTTTATTAAATCATGAAAAATTGGAGCATTATCTAAAAATTCCGCGATTACAAAGAGCCATAGGCGTGATTTATCGCCCGGATACGGAACGTTTCAGTCATTATTTTTTTACCCAATTGCCGTATCAATTTGATGGATTAATTCATTTTGATAGGACAAATGCGGTGCAACTTTTAGATTTAAAAAAGACAGTTGAGTCCTGATGAACGAGAGAAGACTATTGCTTTCACCCAAAACTGTTTTATTTAGAATTGAATCGTGCGTTTAGTGAGCTCTGCTTATGTTGAACTCACGTTATTTTATATTCAGGGTAATTAAATCTTCTTCATTTAGGGTTTCTTTTTGCAATAACATCTGTGCACCTTTCTCTAAAGATTGAATACGTTTCTTAATGAGGTCTACTGCATCATCAAATGCGGACTGGATTATTTTACGAACTGCAGCATCAATCTCACAAGCCGTTTTTTCACTGAATTCTCGCTCATTACGTCCTACAGGTACTTCTAAGAACGAAGAACGTTCTTTTTGATAAGTTACTGGTCCAAGTTCTTTATCCATACCGTAACGCATGACCATACTTCGCGCGATATCCGTTGCTTTAACAAGATCATCCGCTGCCCCCGTTGAAAAACGACCAAAAACAATAAATTCTGCTGCTCTACCACCGAGAAGTACTTTCATTTTATTTTTTAATTCTTCTTCAGTCATGAGATAACGATCTTCAGTCGGTCGTTGTATGGTATAACCCAAGCTCCCAATTCCACGCGGAATAATTGAAACTTTATGTACTTGATCTACGTTTGCTAAAGAAAGAGCAACTAAAGTATGCCCCATTTCATGATAAGCGACTATTTGACGCTCTTTGGGGTTGAGTAAACGATTTTTTTTCTCCAAACCTGCTACCATACGTTCAATAGCATTAGTAAAATCATCCATGTTTACGGAGTCTGCATTATGGCGAGTTGCGAGCAGAGCTGCTTCATTGACAAGATTTGCTAAGTCAGCCCCGGAAAAACCAGGAGTTAATGCAGCAATTTTTTCGGGATCAACATCAGGTGCTTGTTTTATTTTTTTCAGATGTACTTGCAGAATTTGTACTCTACCTACTTTATCAGGTCGATCAACCAATACGTGGCGATCAAAGCGTCCGGCACGTAATAATGCAGGATCGAGGATTTCTGGTCGGTTTGTTGCAGCAAGAAGTATGAGTCCTTCACTTGGATCAAAACCATCCATTTCTGAAAGTAATTGATTTAACGTTTGCTCCTTTTCATCATGCCCACCGCCAATAGGATAAGCACCACGCGCTCTGCCTAGGGCATCAAGCTCATCGATAAAAATAATTGCTGGTGCTGTTTCTCGGGCATGGGTAAAGAGATCTCGAACTCGTGCTGCCCCTACACCGACAAACATTTCCACAAACTCTGAGCCATTAATTGAAAAAAAGGGTACTTCTGCTTCGCCTGCTACAGCGCGTGCAAGTAGTGTTTTTCCTGTACCTGGAGGACCAACTAAGAGGACTCCTTTAGGTATATGAGCCCCGATTCGTGTATAATGTTGGGGATTTTTGAGAAATTCGACTACTTCCATAAGCTCTGCTTTTGCTTCATCGACTCCTGCGACATCCTGAAAAGAGACATGAGTTTCTTTTTCCATATAAATTTTAGCTTTGCTTTTACCTACGTCTAATACCCCACCCGCAGTTGAGCTCATACGCCTTATTAAAAAACTCCATAGAACAAAGAAAAGTAGGGCGGGGATAACCCAGGATAAGATTAGAGTTAACCATTTATTTTCGGCTTCCCCATTAAATGTTACTTTTGCTGACTCTAAAGTAGTGACCAGGGAAGGATCATTGATTCGGACTGTAGTGATTTGCTGTTCTTTACTACTGGATAGCTTAATTTCTTTTATTTTATCTTGGGGAAGCAATCCATCTAGGCCCTCTGCTTTCAAGTTTGCAGTAATAAAAGTTTCACCGAGCAATACATTGTCCAACTTATCTGCTTTTAAAAGCTTTATGAAATCACTGTAGGCGATATTTACGGGATGTGGTGCGAAAAAAAAATTTTGAAAGAGGATGACAAGCCAAAAAATCAATAGAACATACCATAGTGAAAGCTGCCGTTGCTTATTTTCCACCACATTCTCCTGATTTTAAGACGTATAAGATGTTCCTTAATCCTATAATTTAGTATATACAGCACAGGATGAATTATCATGCGATTAACACCTAAACTTAATGTTTTTTTATGCGGTGATGTCATGACTGGGAGAGGTATTGATCAAATTTTAACACACCCTTGTGAGCCCCAAATTTATGAGTCCTACATTAAAGATGCTCGTGATTATATCAGGCTTGCTGAACGAGTTAATGGAACAATTCCTTTAGGTAATAAAGGAGCATATGTGTGGGGTGATGGATTAGCTGAACTCAATAAAAGAAAGCCTGATTTTCATTTAATTAATTTAGAAACCAGTATTACGAGTAGCAATACTCCTTGGCCGTATAAAGGGATAAATTATCGCATGCATCCTAAAAATATAGATGTGATTACCTCTATACCTATTAATATTTGTGCTTTGGCCAATAATCATGTGCTCGATTGGGGATTTGCTGGATTTTTAGAAACTCTTGAGACTTTGGATAAGGCTCAAATAGAGTATGCTGGTGTAGGCAAAAATGTTCAGCAAGCAACTCAACCTGCTGTTTATACAGTTTCTGGTTTTCAGGGACGAATTTTAGTATTTTCAATGGGACTTTGTTCCAGTGGTATTTTACGAGAATGGGGCGCTACTCTGGATCATCCGGGAGTTTGGTTATTGAGTGATTTAGGTGAGAATGCGATAAATCAAATCAAAAAAGTGATTGAGTCATACAGGCAAACAGATGATTTATGTATTGTAAGCATCCATTGGGGGGGAAATTGGGGCTATGAGATACCTAAAAAACATCAATTGTTTGCTTATAAGCTGATTGATGATCTGGGTGTTCATATAATTCATGGGCATTCCGCTCATCATCCCATAGGTATTGAATGGCACAATCAAGGTTTGATTTTTTATGGTTGTGGGGATTTGATTAATGATTATGAAGGAATAGGAGGCTGGGAGCAGTTTCGAAGTGATTTGGCATTGATGTATTTTTTCTCGTTTGAGAAATATAAAGGTTTGACACAATTGGAGTTAGTTCCTATGGTGAGAAAGAATTTCAAGTTGCGTTATGCAAGTGATCAAGACTGTCAATGGTTGATTAAAAATCTCCAAGAATGCTCACAAGAGTTTAAAACATCTTTTGAGCTGCAAAATCAAGTAATTTTTGTATCGAATTAATCCTATTTTGAGTAAAAAGTATCATGATTCTAAAACAATTTTTTCTTCTTCTCTTTCTAATTCTTTTAATTTTCGTTATCGCTTATTTCTTGCAACGTCATTTTATTTATTTCCCTGCTATTGAAAAACCTAATCCTCAAGATTTCCAAGCACAAGATATGCAAGTGATTCAGATACATGTCACTGATGAGTTGACTCTAAGTTCTTGGTATAAACCGCCCATGGATAAAAAACCGACGATTTTATATCTGCATGGGAATGCTGGACATATTGGCTATCGCATGTATTTGGCGCGTCAATTTATTTCAGCAGGATTTGGGGTGTTATTACTTGAATACCGAGGTTATGGAGGAAATCCTGGCAGCCCAACAGAATTGGGATTTTACCAAGATGGACGAGCAGCGATGCAATTTTTGCGTCAACAGGGTATTCAAGAAAATAACATAGTACTTTATGGTGAATCCTTAGGTACTGGAGTAGCCACACAATTAGCGACAGAGTTTTCTATTTGTGCCTTGGTGTTACAATCTCCATTTAGTTCACTCACTGCTTTAGCCCGATACCATTATTTTTGGTTACCAATACCGGTAATTGATAAGTATGACTCTTTATCACGTATTCAAAAGATTCAGGCACCTATCTTGATAGTGCACGGTCAATTAGATGAGATCGTTCCTTATACTCAAGGTTTAACTCTGTTTCATTTTGCAAACCAACCCAAGAAATGGCTCGAGTTCCCGGATAAAGGACATCATAATTTGTGGGATGCTCATTTTGCTGATGTAGTGATTCATTTTATTCATGCATATTGTAACCATTCAAAACAATAAAAAATAATTTATTTTAATAAGCTTGCGGTAAAAAAAAAATAACATAGAATGAATCATGTTTCGTTTAAGAGTTTAATTCATGGGTTATTTTAAGGGCATTATGATTCTTAGTACTCTAATAGTACCTCAAGGATTTGTTTTGGCCCAAACAGGAACTCAAATATGTGATGCGACGCTTAATAATCCTTGTATTGTCCAAGACAGTGAGCTTGCTTCTTCTCCGTTAAAATGGTTACGCAATGCCTCCATGATTGTTGATGCTTATCAAGGGAATACCCTGGGTGTTAATGAATTATTGATTTCTGGTAGTGAGGAGCCTAGTGAAAAAGGATGGAAAGAAATTGCAGACTATATTGCGAAACACAAGAGTGTAAAGAGCAAATCCGTACTGGTATTAGATTTACGTCAGGAAAGTCATGGGTATCTGAATGGTCGAGCAATTACTTTAATGAGTGAATATGATTGGATAAATCGAGGAAAAAGTAACAGTCAAAGTCTTCTTGCACAAGAAAATTGGCTGAACTCATTAAGAATAGAGAAAAAAATAAGTGGGGTTTTATCCTCCCAACAATTTGCGGCACAGGAGTACGCGAGCGGTAAAACCATTCCGGTAAAAAAAGTTAAAAATGAGAAGGAATTAGTGTCTCAATTAGGTTTTGAATATCATAGATTATATGTGACTGATCATATGGCCCCAGGTGACTCAGAAGTTGATGCATTTTTGACAATAATAAAAAATGCATCCAAAGATGCTTGGTTTCATATACATTGTCGGGGGGGAAAAGGGCGTACAACTACTTTTTTAGTCATGTATGATATGTTAAAAAATGCAAATAAAGTAAGTTTTGATGACATTATTGCACGTCATGCTTCAATTCCACCTTATTATAATTTATTTGAGGTCAATCGAGCGGATCCCTACTTAACACCTTATTATGAGCAAAGAATTATTTTTCTGTCTCGTTTCTATCGGTTTGCACAACAATTTTTAAAAGGTTATCCTGAAAGTTGGAGTGAATGGAACGCAAGGAAGAGCCAAAATGATCATTGAACTGAAAGTAATTCTAGGAGGGATTCTCCTTGGATTAGCTGCTGGAGGTATGTTATTGATTCAAGGGAAGATTCTTGGTTGTAGCGGCATTCTTTTTCGTTCATGGGATTTTACAACGTATAGACCCAATCGGGATAATCTTTTATTTCTTGCCGGATTGTTTTTAGCGGGATTACTCTTTAATTTAACACAGGATGTGCCTAATCCCACTGCTGTTTTTAAAACAAATTATGGACTTATGTTTCTTGGTGGCGTTTTTGTAGGGGGAGGTACTTTTCTTGGTAGCGGTTGTACCAGTGGCCATGGATTATGTGGATTATCGCTTTTACGTAAACGTTCTATGATTGCCGTAGGAGTTTTCTTCCCTATTGCAATTATTACCGCTTGGCTGGTTCATTAAGGAGATAAAATATGAAAGGGTTTATTTCATTAATTGCTGGCTTGATATTTGGTTTTGGTTTAATTTTAACAGGTATGTACAGTCCAGATATTATTATATCGGGTTTAAAAATTGGTGC
Source organism: Legionella gratiana (assembly GCF_001467695.1). Classification (GTDB taxonomy): domain Bacteria; phylum Pseudomonadota; class Gammaproteobacteria; order Legionellales; family Legionellaceae; genus Legionella; species Legionella gratiana. The sequence continues at coordinate 395,234 of NZ_LNYE01000022.1, read as the reverse complement.
TCCTACATTCCGTATCAATTTATATGTTACTTTTGCTTGTGCTTTATTGGTTACTTTTCTCTTGTTCCAATTACGTCACTGGTTGAGCAAACCCTTACTCCATGTAGGTTATGATTTGCCTACTAAAGAAAAAATTGACTGGCAACTGATGCTTGGCGCAGCAGTTTTCGGTATTGGTTGGGGGATTACTGGAATTTGTCCGGGTCCTAATATTGTAGGTCTTGGAATTTTTTCCTGGCCAATTTATTGGGTAAATTTTGCTGGGGTGATTATCGGTTTTTTGGGTACCCGTTATTTGATACATCTACGAGAGAGGCATAAGTAAATCAAAAAATTTTTAATATTTTTCCTTCAAGATTTTTATCCATCCTAAAATTTAACTCTTATTCAGCCGTGCAAGGATATATTATTGTATATAATGAGTATATATATGTTTGTATGAGAGGCGTATTATGGGCGGACAACTTTATCTTAATAATGGACAACCTCCTAATAGGACAAATGTTTGTGTGTCCGGTTATCAAAGAGGTACAGAAGACTTCGCTTTAAGTAATTTTGATGATAATAATGGTAAAGGCTATGATTTTATAGATCCGGATATAGGACTAGTTCACTTTCAAACTTCGGAACATTATCTGCATTTTCAAAAAATAAAACCAGAACATAAAAGAGATTATTATGATACTTGGAAAGCTGAGAAAGATCCTCTAACCATTCTTAAAGGAATAACAGAGCAAAGTAGCCCTTACTATATTCCCAATGACCATCACGCATATATGAACAATAACGTATTTAATAAAGCATGGGATAATGACAAAATCTTTGTGCAAATGCAAATTAACGCGGCTAAATATCAGCAATCTAAAGAATTTCGCAATAGCATTCAAAAGTCTATCGAGCTCGGTGATGCTTTTGGAGACAATAAAGGACCTGCTACTATTATTGAAGATACTAGTAGTTTAAAAGCAGGGAAAAAAGTAGAAGAAGAATGGGGAACCGGTCCCGGTGGTAAAGGGAAGAACATTCTTGGTAATTCACAAACCGCATTTGCTATGTTGATTAAAAATAAGCAATTTGATAAAAACTCCCCAATGCCGGAGTTAAAAACGTTCAAAACAACGCAAGTAGCAGGTTACTATGCAAATGCACAAACTCAATACCAGCAAGGAGTTCAAGTTGCACTTACCGACGTTAGAAAAAAATCAGGAAAAGATCAGGGATTCAATCAGCCTGATACGTCGGACTTGAGCCCAACACTCGTACAAAAAACTTCTGCTACATCGATTAAAAATAAGCAACAAAATGCACAATCATTTACGACATCGCCAACACCCCCACAAACTCATGTGAATCATCATAATCCCTTCCAGAATCTTTTTTCACCTCCTCAGCCAACGTATGAGTACAGTAAGAATCGTAATCAACGTCTTGTTATTCAAAACAATAGGATTGTTGGCTATGAGTTTAGGCGAAGTTCAAATTCCAATTGGGAAAAAAGTGGAGATCTAAGGCAGTTTCAAGGTTTAGTCGATCACTTTAATCAAAAACGACAAAGGAGGTCACCAGATCTACACGATAAGAGCTCAAGCATACCTCAATCAAGCTTAACATCACCAAAATCAAGTCAAACACCACCAAAAAAAGGTACGAGTCAGGAGGTTAGCTCAGCCATTCAAGAAATGTTTGACAGTAAATCAGCTCCAAAGGGCAGCGATATCCCGGTGGTGAGTAAGGGAGGTATGAAAGGAACCTTCAAAATGGCTTTTGATACTGCGCAAGATGCACAAACTTTTAAGCAATTATTGAATGAATTCGGATTCAAAGGGGTTTCTTATTATGGTGCGGGAGAAAAATATCCTATGCAACATAATGGTCGAGAGCTTAGTCATATTGTGAGATTTGAAAATGATGGCAATAAAGCAACAATTCCTACCGAAGCTTTGGATTTTCTCAGGATTAAATTGAACGATGATGAAAAAGTTGCCGATATTGTTGAACAAATGGGATTTGATAGACCAGAGCTCGGCAATCGTTATACTTTCTAAGGGCTAGTTTTTTTGATCCATAGTTGTATACCATTGTTCGCCAAGAATAATTTGTTCCCACCACGAAGACATTTTCGATTCATTCATTTTTTGCCATACTACAGGATTTAAAACTAAGGCTTCGGCCATTCGTTTTGATAAATCATACATGGCTAATCTTTTAGGAAGAGCCTCTTTTTCCCAGGCAACAACCGCTTGTTGAAAGTCATTAGTTTGGATGCAATGTCCATTGAGACTGAGAGCATCCTGTATCGCTAAAGAGGCACCATTTCCTACATGAGGGCGTAATACAGTGCTGGCATCTCCTAATAAAAGAGCTCCTTGTGATGTAAGTCGATCGCTGCATACATCCACAATTTTTTGCATAAATGGAGATGGAGTGTCGAGTATTATTTGGGCAGCTATTTGGGGTAAGTTGTCATGAGCTAATTGATGTAGATGTTGTTTTGCTTTTGTTGAAAAATTGGTTAACGAGGTAGAACCTAATGCTTCTAGATCTTCAAGAGCTAATTTTTCATAAAAAACCCAATTGAGTTTGTTGATTTGATGATGATATATGGGATAAGTTAATAAATGCCCTTTGTTAAAGCAATAATACAGTCCTTGAGAATCGAAAAGTGATTTATTGTTTATCACGTTAAAATCTAAAGTGCCTCGCCATGCCACATAACCTGAATAGTGAAGTTCAGATTGAACTTGAGGCGATATGAGCTCTCGCCCCATAGACTGAGCTCCATCGGCGAAAACGATAAAATCAAAGGAATGTTCCTCACCCGATGCTAAAGTAACTTTCTTAGTTGCGTGCTGAAGTTGTACTTCAACTACCTGACAGTCTTGATGATACATTTGATTGGGTATTCTTTTTCTTAAATTGGTGAATAAAGTGTCCCAATGTAGGCTGGCCATGGAAAGATTTTGTTGCCATAAAAATTTGCCGAAAATAGGATCTTTATTGGATTGGCAGTAAAAACTTCGTGCAGTCAGTCTATGCGATGGGGTATCTTCATCAATAAGTTTTTTGTTGATTAAGGATTGCAGTAATTCAACTGATAAAGTGATCCCTGCTCCTCGTGATTGTAAGTTATGCCCTCGCTCAAAAACAGTAACTTGCAACTTGTCCTTTAATAATAGGGCCAAAGCACAACCTGCTATTGAGCCTCCAATAATAGCGATTTTCATTGGCATAAATGTCCTTTAGAACGATAAAGTTATAACCGTGTAGTATAATTTAACTTATCAAAGTGCCAAGGATTGGGCAAGATGAAAAAACAGAAATGGGAATTTTGGATTGATAGGGGCGGTACTTTTACTGATATTGTAGCACGTAGCCCTGAAGGACGAGTGTATAGTGATAAGCTATTGTCTGAAAATCCAGAGTGCTATTCCAATGCAGCCATTCAAGGCATTCAAAATATTTTGCAATGTACTTCTATCCCTACTGATGAAATTGCATTTATCAAAATGGGAACAACGGTGGCAACGAATGCGTTATTGGAACGCAGAGGTGCTAAAGTACTTTTAGCGATAACTCAAGGTTTTGGTGATGCTTTGCGAATTGGTTATCAAAACCGCCCTGAACTTTTTGCTTTAAATATTAAATTACCCTCTTTGCTCTATGACGAAGTTATTGAAATCAATGAACGTATTGATGCCAAAGGTACCGTGTTACAGCCTTTAGATGAAAAGGATGCACGGCAAAAGATGGAAAAAGCTTATGCTAAGGGATACCGTACAATTGCTATCGTATTGATGCATGCGTATCAATATACGAAACATGAGCGAAAATTAAAAAAAATTGCCCAGTCTATTGGTTTTACTCAAATTTCTATAAGTCATGAAATAGCACCCGTTATGAAATTAGTAAGTCGTGGTGATACAACTGTTGTTGATGCTTATCTTTCTCCAGTTTTACACGGTTACATACAAGGGTTACGTGATAAATTAAGTACAATCCCTTTGTTTTTTATGCAATCTAATGGTGGTCTGGTTCATGCAAAATTATTTCAGGGTAAGAACAGCCTTTTTTCCGGCCCTGCAGGTGGGGTTATTGGAATGATTAAGACCAGTCAGCACGCTGGTTTTAATCAAGTTATTGGTTTTGACATGGGAGGGACATCCACTGACGTTTCCCATTTCGCGGGTGAATATGAACGGAGTTTTAGTTATGAATTTAGCGGGGTGCATATTCGTACACCGATGATGATGATTCATACTATTGCTGCAGGAGGTGGGTCAATCCTGAATTTTGATGGCCAACGTTACACAGTTGGACCTCAATCCGCTGGTGCAAATCCTGGACCTGCTTGTTATCGTCAAAGAGGTCCTCTTACAATTACAGATTGCAATGTGATGCTTGGCAAAATACAACCTCAATTCTTTCCTAAAGTCTTTGGTTCTGGAGCAAATCAGGAAATTGATGTACAGATAGTGCATCAACATTTTCAGGATTTAGTAAATAAAATTAATGATGCAACAGGGCATATAAAAACAGCCGAAGAAGTTGCTGAAGGTTTTCTTAATATTGCTGTAGAAAATATGGCCAATGCAATTAAGAAAATTTCCATACAACGTGGGTACGATGTAAGACCCTATGTTTTAAATTGTTTTGGTGGGGCTGCTGGGCAGCATGCCTGTATGGTTGCTGATAATTTGGGTATTGAAAAAATCTTAATTCATCCTTTAGCGGGTGTACTTTCTGCCTATGGCATGGGATTAGCAGAAATCAGCGTGGTGCATGAACAAGCAATTGAAAAATATTTTCGGCGCGGCATAGTTTCTTTTTTACACTCGAAATTTGAAAAAATGAAACGAATGGCTCATCGGAAATTAAAATCTCAAGGTTTAAAAAACCGAGAAATGAAGAGCAAACGTCACGTGCATTTACGTTATGAAGGATCAGATACCCAGTTAATTGTCGAGTTTGGAACAATGAAATCGATGAGAGAAGCATTTATAGCACAACACCGCAAGACATTTGGTTTTGCTGCATATAGAAAACCTTTAATCGTTGAAGCAATCACTATTGAGTGTTCTATTCCAAGTGAAACAGATGTGGAATTTACTGAAAAAATAATCCAATGCCGTTCTGAACATAAAATACCTCAACGTGGAATGGTTAAAGTTTTTACTCATGGTTCTTTCCATAACGCCTCTATATATCTACGTGAAGAGTTAAGGGCTGGTGATTGCATTCAAGGCTGTGCAGTGATTACAGACAATCATGCGACTACTATTGTGGAACCAGGTTGGCAAGCTGAAGTGACGCCTAAAAAACATCTCTTATTAACACGTTATCAAACTTTAGCGACTAAAAAAGTAGATATCAACGTTGATCCGGCAATGTTAGAAGTATTTAATAATCGTTTTATGAATATTGCAGAACAAATGGGAGAGGTTTTGCGTAAAACAGCAAGTTCCGTCAACATAAAGGAACGACTGGACTTTTCTTGTGCCATTTTTGATGATCATGGTGAATTAGTTGCAAATGCCCCTCATATTCCAGTGCATCTAGGGTCAATGAGTGAAAGTGTCAAATCTATATTGAAAAGCAATCAAAAAGTGCATCCTAACGATGTATATGCTTTAAATGCCCCATATCATGGCGGAACTCATTTGCCGGACATCACTTTAATTACTCCTGTTTTTAATAAAGAAGGAACTCATTTATTGTTTCTAGTTGGTTCTCGTGGCCATCACGCTGATATTGGTGGGATTACCCCAGGATCTATTCCTGCGGAAAGTAGAGTGATAGAAGAAGAAGGGATATTAATTAATAATTTTAAAATGATGGATCAAGGTCATTTTTTAGAAAAGGCTATACTAACTTTGCTCACTGAAGCACGATATCCAGCTCGAAATCCCCACCAAAATATAGAAGATTTCAAAGCGCAAATCGCAGCGAATGCACGTGGTGTACAGGCTCTATTGGATCTAGTTGCGCAATTTGGGTTGGATGTTGTTCATGCTTATATGAAACATGTGCGCGACAATGCTGCTTTATCTGTTGAACGCTTATTAGAACATTTAAATAATGGCGAATTTACTTATTCTTTAGATGATGGCAGCCCGATTAAAGTGGTGCTTACGATTGATAAGCAAAAAAAAGCAGGCACAAATTGATTTTACTGGCAGTTGTGCACAGCATCCAGGTAATTTTAATGCACCTACAGCTATTTGTAAGGCTGCTGTTTTATATGTTTTACGGTGTTTAATTGCAGAAAATATCCCATTAAATAATGGATGTTTTGTGCCAATTGAACTCATTGTCCCAGAAAAAAGTATTTTAAATCCAAATTATCCTGCTGCTGTTGTCGCAGGTAATGTGGAAACGTCACAGTGTATTGTTGATACTTTATTAGGTGCCTTAGGAGTGGTCGCTGCTTCGCAGGGAACTTGTAATAATTTCACTTTTGGAAATGAGCACTATCAATATTATGAAACTATATGTGGAGGATCCGGAGCAGGCCCAGATTTTGATGGTGCTTCAGCTGTTCATACACATATGACTAACACTTATCTCACCGATCCCGAAATTTTGGAATGGCGATTCCCCGTTTTGTTAGAAGAGTTTGCCCTACGAAAAGGAAGTGGGGGTGTCGGTGTACATCGTGGAGGTGATGGTGTTGTGCGGCGAATTCGGTTTTTAGAAACAATGGTAGCGAATATTATTTCCAGTCATCGTGTCATACCTCCGTATGGAGTTCAGGGGGGAGCTTCGGGAAAGCTAGGGCATAATTGGGTGCAACGGGCAAATGGTACGGTTGAAGAGCTGGGTGGTTGTGCTCGTGTTGAAATGCATCCAGGTGATGTTTTCGTTATTGAAACGCCTGGAGGCGGAGGATATGGAATGAGTAGGTAAATGCTCCTCTATCAAACCGAATTGTCAACACATCCTACTGAAAAGCCTAATGAAGCAATGACGAACGTAATAGTCAAAAATGAACAACCAAGCGTAGGATGCCATTAGTGCCTTGAGGGCGATTTTTAGCGTCTTGCTCCGAATATACGTTTAAAAAGACAAAATGATTTTTACTCAGACTGTATACCATACCAGGTCCAATTGCCCAAACGCTTTCTTTTCTACCAGGCACTTCTATGCCATTGAATCGTGTATTGGTAATTTGATTGAAAAAATAACCATTCACCCCTACTGTGAATTTCTCAATAAGTGCATAACCTACTGCAATATCAGCAAAAATAGCTTGGCCAGCTTGAGTCGAACGTACATTAGGTCCCAAAGAAGCATTTGGACTATGGTTGACTCCATTCCAGAGGTAATGAAAGCGGGCAGCAGTAGATAATTTGGGAGTTAACCAAAGTGTGAATGCCCAGTAGGGATTTAATGACCAAAAGTTACTGCTGGGATTTATTGCATTGATATTGCCATATCGACCTGTTGGCGCAATAACATCCAATTCAATTCGTTGAACATATAAAGGCCCCTTGCCATCTTTGCGCATAATAGGATCAAATTGGAGGGCAGGACCGAACCATAAATCACCAGGACCATTTTCTGCTTTAAGTACTTTATTGTTTAATCCGTCGTCTACTTTGTCGTCTACAACCCAGGGTAAAAGTGTTGAAAACCCGAGAGTGGCTCCAAAAATTTTTTTTGTGGTGACGTAAATGAATTGAGTCACATTAGCAACAACATCCAAATCCGTACGTGGGAGTGGAAGTTTATTGCCATTCTTATCATTAAATCGATTACTCGTATAGTATTGAAAATAATCTTGAAAATAAAAGCCTGGACCCGAAGGAGGGCTTCCATCATAGAAACTCGTGTAACCTAGATTAACAACAGGTTCATCATAAGCCATTGTTGTGGAAGCGAACATCATCATCAAACTAAAACAGCAATGTAGCAGCCTTTTCCTTTGCATAAATAGTCCTTTTCCCAACATAGCCTAGTGATTCACAACCAGGGATGATATCCATCATCATGGCTACGGTTACTAGAGCTATTCTAATCGTTCTTTTTTGTATATTAATTTGGCATAATTAGGATTATATATTTTGATTGTCGATTAGATTATGTCCCATTTCTTGTGGAAGAACAATATAAAAAAGCTCAATAATCAATGAGTAAAGTACTAGTTGAAAAATAATTCAATCGATTATTAGGGGCTGTTGACAATTTTACTATCCTGGTCAAAATGACATGATTTGATGCGCTCCGATACTCACACACTTCGTGTATGCTGTGTTTCGGTGCTCTAAAAACATGTCATTTTGACTCAGTCTAGCGAGACCCTATTTGGTAAAAAAATTATAGGAGATAATGATGCGTACTGCGTTTATAGGTTTAGATTATATTATTGATATTATGCATCCTCAGGGCAAGCTCGCGCGTTCCGCATCCCATGCACTTGAACGAAATATTATTAAAAAGGTGAATGAAGTACTTGAAATCGCAAAATTGAAAAATTGGTTAACGATTATGGTTAAAGTTGGATTTAGTGCGCACTATATTGAACAACCTAAACATTCTCCTATATTTGGTAAGGTTCATGAATTGGGGGCACTAAAATTAGGATCTGAGGGAACAGAGTTTCATCCAGACTTGCATGTGGGTAACAGCTTAGTGCTTGTGAAACCACGTATTAGTGCATTTTATGGAACTGCACTTGATGCTGCTTTAAGAGCAAATCAAATCGAACGTGTTATCTTAGGGGGAGTAAGTACTTCTTGGGCGGTGCAAAGTACAGCACGTGATGCTCATGATCGTGATTATCAGGTCTATATTGTCGAAGAAATTTGCGCTGCAGGAACTCAAGAAGAACATCTATTTTCCATCCAATTAATGGAAAAAATCAGCACGATTGTTTCTGTGAATGAGTTAAAAAATTTATTATGAACATTCTCTCTAAAGCCATAAATGCATTAAAAAATGAAATTAAGATTTGGTCATTGCTACGGGGTATCATTGCATTACTCCCTTTTGCATTTCTTTATTTAAGAACCAATAATCCTTTGTGGCTACAGTCCTCTGTTTTAACCATGGCCACTTTAATCGTCGAGGAACGACTGGAGTTGACGGCATTAGGTGTATTGCTCCATGGATTTATTGTGATTATCATGTTGTATTTACTGTTTTTAACACAGCTTAAGCCTGTGCTTTATGTTATTTCCTGTTCCTTGGCTGCAATGACCATATTTTGGATTACAATGATGGGAAATAAATTACGTCATTTAGGGAGTTGGACGTTTATTCCTGCGATTATTCTTGCTACAGAGTTTGCTGCTGAAACTCAGCCAACAAAATTGTTGCAACAAGCCCCTCAGTTTTTACCTTATCTCTTGGTTGCTTTGCTTCCTAGTTTATTGATCGCGCAGTATGATAAAATGAAAGCATTTTATAAAAAGCAAGTTACTCATTACCATCCACTAAGACTCAGAGGTTTAGAAGATTTAGGGGAGCAAAATCCTTATATGGAAAATATGATTTCCATGGCGATCGCTGTTTGTATTTCAGCATTTTTGGTAGAGTATTTTCATATGGAAAATGGACAATGGATGATTTGGGGAACAGCAAGTGTCATTACAGGAGATATTGCGACAAGTCCGCAAAAATTGCGTCAACGAGCTATAGGTGTTTCTATAGGGGTCCCTTCAGGTATTCTCTTAGGCCAATTTCTTATACCTAATACCTCTTTAAATTTAACACTTACTGCTTGCTGTGTGTTTTTAACCTTAGTTGCATTTCGTCGTTATATTATTGCCTATACTTTCCGTTGTTTGTTTGTTGCAATAGCCGTGATGCTGGCTACTCATTCAGCAAGTGTTGCTTCAGAGCGTTTTACACACGTTATCATAGGAGGATTAATCGGTTTAGTTTGTGTTATGTTTTGTCACTTTATAAGTCGTATTCAAAGTGATTTTGTTAAAAAATAAAAATTTAAATTTGAAGAAACAGGAGCAACTAATATTAGTGTGATTACTGAGCTATATTTTATCGCGTTTCTTAGGTATCATTTTTGAGGTCTAATAGATTTAAATTACAGGAGTACTAATGCGTATTGATTACATAAAAAGTCTAGCTTTAGCTTTATTAATTCTACCCACTTTCTCATTTGCAGCGCAAAAATCGCATCTGCGTGGACAACGATATTGTGAAATTCTTTTAGAAAAAAGCCCCAGAGACTATGCGGTATATAATACAATTGGGCTCAATAATTGCCCGGAAGAAATTTGGGATAAAATAACACCCGCCTTGGTGAAAAGTGAAACAGGTTCTGCTCATGTCCATTTAAATGGACCTCGTTATTGGGTTATTGATGGACTTAAAAACTCCGATTTAGTGAATCCTGATATCAAAACATTTAATGGGTTAAAGATGCGTGAAGCGGGTGTTCTTCATGTTAGTTTTTGGAGTTTATTTAAATCAGGCGCTCCCTATAAGCAACATCAAGTGGCCCGTCAAACAACATGGGTTTATGATGCAGGTAAACCTGTTTATGAGCTTATTGACCCAGAAGGTAATGTATATGTCATGCAGTCCTATAGTGTTCAAAAAAAACCACAAACAGAACAATCGCTTTCACAGTTAGGTTCAACGCTTAAATTACCTAGCAAATGGCAATTTAAAACCGGAGTTCTTAAGAAATCCGATACAGTGCAAGCAATTAACAATATGGCTATAGTTGTCCAGGATAATTTTTTAAATACTTACCAAAAAGCAACTCATGATTTGTTGGTAGAGAACACAAATTCGTGATCCTATCGAGCCATAAGACTCTTGTTCTTAATGGAGTGAAGTTCTCTATGATGCTCAGCTTTGGAGGTTCATCCTATTTTCTATAACTAATAAGATGAACCTCCATGCTCTTCTTATGCTACTGTTTATTAAGAATTTTAGTAGGGAAAGGAGGAAGTTTTAATGGGGTAATAGCGTGATTTTATGATTTTTTTTCATGAGTTATATCCTTAGTGATGTCTTTATTTCCATAACAAAATTTCTGGTGATTTACGAGGTACCGCTTGAGTTTCACTGGCAGGAATACCTACAATAATCGGCGCAATAGCTTCTATATTAGAGGGTAGATTTAGTTTTGTTTTCCACTCTGGAGTATTTAGAGCTGAAATCGCAAGGCCAATCACACAGGTACCAAGTCCTTGTGCACACGCGGTCAGCATGAGGTTTTCAGCAGCCAACCAACAATCAGCTGCGACAAATGGACCATGATATTTACTGTAAATGATGATTAAAGTACTTGCATTATAAAATGCATGAAAATCAGGATTATTCACCAATTCTAATAGATGTTTGGTTTGTGTTTTCGGATAATTAAGGGTTTCGGCATAGATACGCGCTTTAACACTATTTGATAAACTATTTAATGTCTCTTTGTCTTGAATTACAACAAAAGACCAAGGTTCCTCGTGCATGGCAGTAGGGGCTTGAACTGCCGCATCAAGTAATGAATTGATTGTTTCACGGTCAAGTATTTGTGGTAGGTAATTACGTACAGCCCGGCGCTTGTAAATTGCTTCTATTTCGCTCATAGGATATTGCTCCTTAAGTCTATTAGAAGTAGCCATAACTTTTCTCCATTTAAACCTTATGATCCATGTAAAAAGTTTTTTACTGTTAATAAATTCTGGTTCAACTTCTTGTTTTGTCAAGTTTCATATTGCTCTTGGTCGTATGAAACAATTGTATTATTGAACATATTTGTAGATCCATTAAACTACATGAGTTTCATACTACGTAAGGAGTTCATGTTTGGACGAGGAACTATTTATCAAAGCAGCCACAGAACAATTATTTCAAATTTTTGCTCAGAGCATTATACTCATGTGGGCATTATGGATATCTGTTGTCTTTCTGACCGATTTTTGCAATCTCATGGTTGGGTTTGGCCTATTGCCAACCAATTTTCCTGCGTCATCTCATAATCTTGATTGGATCTACACCTTCCTTAAATTGTACCGTCTTGATAATGATGTGCTGTGTCTGATCCTTTTTTCAATAATCAATCTATGGGTAGTGACCATTGCAGTGTTTTATTGGCGTGCGTTCATTTCCTATTATACCCATAGGAACTATTATGTATATCGAACCATGCAGGCATTTATCTTAAATATGTCCTTGTTCGTATGCTTTTTGATTGCTGATGAACTATTCATTCAATATAAAGCTGGACACACTCACATGAGCATGTTGCTTTATATTTTTACCAGTCTTATTACATTTTTTTATTTACTTGATAAAAAACACCAAAAAGAACAGTGACTTAAATTCATCACTTAACTATTTTAGAACTTCTCTTAAAAATGGATATTGAATACCATGTTTGATGCAATTATTTTTGATTTTGATGGCGTTATTCTAGACAGTGAACCTATTCATTATAAAGCATGCTGTGAGGTACTTAAACCTTTAGGGATAACAATAAGTTATAAAGAGTACATGGATAAATATTTAGGTTTAGCGGATAAAGATATGTTTCCTAAGTTACTAAAAAATGAAGGACTCAGTTTTTCTAACGAAGAAATTCATCATTTCATTCAACAAAAAAGTGCAACCTATATCGATATTATCAACTCAAGTGATACCCTCCCTTTAATTGCTGATTTCGATCAATTTATTTTTAAAATTGCATCTAAAGTGAAAAAAATTGCCATTTGTAGTGGTTCAAGTCGTAGTGAAATAACGGCGGTTCTTTCCAAAGTAAGGCAGGGAAAATTACGCGCTTATTTTGATATTATTGTCACCGCTGAAGATGTTCAAATTGGGAAACCTTCTCCTGAGGGGTATTTATTAACAGCTAAACGATTAGATGTTTTGCCCCCTCATTGCTTGGTAATAGAGGATACTCCTCATGGAGTTAACGCAGCTAAAGCTGCCGGAATGCAAGTTATTGGCCTCATGACTACTTATGAGAGACAGTATTTTTTAACTGCGGAGCGAGTAGTTAAAGGTTATAGGCAATTGTTGGCTAAAATTTGGTAACTATTGCTGCAAAATTTGTGATAAATCAAAAAACAAATGAGTAAATATGAAGGTTATTGTTGGATTAATTTTTTTCATCATAGGAGGAATGGGGATGGCTATGGATTTAGAAATAGTAACTATAGAGCAACCTGAATATCATCAGGTTCTAAAGCATCAGGCTCAAGAAGTACAGTTTCCCTTAAGCCAAGCTGATAAAGACTTAATTGATGCAATGAAAAGCAAATTACAAGAGCTGGGTGGAGTTGGTCTTGCAGCTCCTCAAGTTAATGTTTCTAAGCGGATTATTGCTATTTATATTCCAGAAGAAGCTACTCTATTGCGTGATAATGTTACAAAGTTTTACCCCATGCATATTATGATTAACCCAAGTTATACACCGGTGGTGGGCTCTGCTATTCAACCTGACTTTGAAGGGTGTTATTCAGTCTCCAGTAAGTCTGGAAAAGTGCCGCGTTACGAACAAATTGAAGTGAGTTATTATGATGAATCGGGTCATTTTTATCAGCAAATAGAAGAAGGATTTTATGCCCGGGTTGTACAACATGAAGTGGATCATTTAAACGGTTTTTTAATTCTTGATCGTTTAACGCCTGATTGTGTGCAGGGATCAATAGAGGAAATGATGACTTTGCGACGCGCTTCATTGTCACCAGAAAAAAAAGCTCTTTTCGATCAGATTATGGCGAGAAAAATGAAAAAATAGTTCAAATCCTACTTTTATTGGTGTTATGGGGGAATTACTTTTTTAATAATTCAGCTACGTTTTGGATAGTAAACTGAGCTTTTGCCTGCTGGTAGCCCGCTTCTGTAATTTCTTTATATTTTTTGAAATCTAATATACCGAACTGTTCTACTTTTAAAGAAATACCAAAATCTGCCATAGACATGACTCGTTCAGTATTTTGTTGCGAGCTAATTGTTAATAATTGCAGGACTAATTCGCCTAAGCTTATAGGTAATGACATTTTTTTACCCAGGAACTTATTATAAAGCAATTTCCAGCCGGAGAGTGAATAGGGTAATGGAGTCGATTTGAAGGAGTGTTTACTATTAATATTGGAAGCAATAATTTTACTGCTGTTTGAATAGCGTCTCATGACGTCGATAGGTATATTATTGAGTACTCCACCGTCGATAAGTAGTTTATCATTAAAAGATACAGGTGGATAAATAAAGGGTAATGAGATGCTTGACCGAATTGACTCCCATAATAATCCTCTGTCATGGACATAAGAGTTTTGGCTAATTAAATCGGTTGATACGCAAAAATAGTTAAGCCATAAATCTTCTATTTGATTCTTTTCACCGTAAAGCCGTATGAGATTGTCTTCAGCTCTCTTACCGGCTGCAATTGCAATATAAGGAAAAGTGAAATCAATTTTTGCTCCCTTAATTAAATACTCTTCAACTAAATCAACAATTTCATTAGAAGTATATCCCATGGCAAATGTAGCAGCGAGCATAGCCCCCATGCTTGTTCCAGCAATATAATCTACAGGAATCCCGCGTTCTTCTAGGAGGCGGTAGACACCAATGTGAGCAAGGCCTCGTGCTCCTCCGCCACTTAGAACCAATGAAATTGTATTGTCCGTAAAAATTCGCATCATGCGTGAAATTCCTGCTGCTGTATTTCTGCGAACATGATAATGTGCATTCACTGAACGTTCTTGGAGCCAATATTGGGTGTCGCTTGGGCGATTTGCAGTATTATGCAAAAGTATTAAAACATTTCGTTTTACAAAATTATGCTGGGTCTCCATGGTATAACGCTCTACTGCGGATAAACTAAAATCACGTGCTTCTGCAACGGTTAAAAAGGCAAGTGAATCCGCTTGGCGAATACAAAATTTAGTCCAACTTGTGAGCGTTTCATCCGCCAGATAAAATATAAAAGAGAATTCTTTTTCTTGTTGGTTAATCCATAAAATTCCTTTATTACTCATATTCCCATTTTCATCTAAGAAATTTTCTTGTATATCCAAGCAATGACTGGTTAACAAAAGAATTTTCTCTCCATAGGAGTGGCGAAAAATTATTTCTTGTAATTGAAATTCAAAATCAGGTATGGGTTTTATAGGAATTATGGCTATTGATTTATTGCGGGATGGAGTAGGAGGAACTCCTTGTAGCGAATTCGTTAACCGCTTAATGGTAAATTCGGTGATTTTATTCAGTAGTTCAGGGTATGTTTTGCATAATCTCAAGAAATTATTTTTTGATAATTTTAAGATGATACTATCGCGTAGCGTATACACATTAGCAGAGCGAGGCAAATCAGATAAAAGGGACATTTCACCTATGATTGAACCCTCATTCATTTCGCCCTGGTAAGTCACATTATCTTCTGTGTCTGTTACTTGATAGAAAAGTCTACCTTGAATTAGAATGTAGAGCTCATTTGAGTTCTCTCCTTTTTTTACGAGTAAGGAATTACCAACATGAGACTCAATTTCTAGCGTATAGGAGAGTTTTTTCAGACAAGCGTCACTCAAGGCACTAAAAGGTTCAAACATTTTGATAAAGTCATAAATTTCTTTGTGTGTGAATAAGGGAGTGTTCATTTTTATAGTTACTACTCATCTTAATTTATTATTTAGTATAGACTTTGTTTTTGAAGTAAGCGTATCGTAATGACTATTAGATAATGCCTTAACTAGTGCCATTGCATACATTAGTATGTGAGGCCCGATAAGGATTATTTTGTTCAAGATGCGCCAAATTCATTTAATTGCCTTCCTAGCCTGGGTAAAACGTTACTCAGGCATAGTCCTAATGGATGTTTATGTTTAACTTGCAGTCATTGAAGGAGATTCCTAGCTAAAATCTATATGTGGATTCATATTGTTGCGATTCAACCTGTTCAGCCTGTTTAACCTGTTCCTGATTTAATTTTTGAGAAAGAACAGGTTTCACTGCTTCGAAAATTGTTTCAGCAGCCTTTGTTAAAGAGCTTTGCTTCGCATTACTATCTTGATTGGCGGGCATTAATCGGAGCATATTATTTGTTGACTCTATAATCGGCTGTTCCTGATTTAATTTTTGAGAAAGAACAGGTTCCACTACTTCAGAGAAAATTGTTTCAGCAGCCTTTGTTAAAGAGCTTTGCTCAGCATTACTCGCTTTATTGACAGTAGTATTTTGATTACCAGGCTGGTTTTGATTTTGAGTAAGGAAGTCTTTAACTGCCATCGCGTCACTTACAATCATACGAGGAACGCCAGTTACTCCAGTAAACCCCCTCATTTCAGCCAACTTATAGAAACCTAATCCAACGCTTGCCCCGAGAGCAGCTCCAACATTTGTCCCAGCAACTGTGCCTAATCCTGGTACGGCGGAACCTATGAATCCACCAATGGCCGCACCCACACTAGCGCCCCCAGTGGAATAGAATGAACTGGCTTTCTTATCAATCATAATTTTATCTCCTTAAGTTAAGGTATATATAAAATTCTATTTAACCAGTATTAAGCCAAGATTAAGGTGGGTTATCAAAAAACAAGACCATGGAACACATAAGAAATCGAGCTTATTCCCTCCTTGTTTTCTATGCCTTGTAGATCGAGTTCACTTAAAATGAAGCAGCATATTTTATTGGAAGAGTGGTGACGTTTATTCTTTATTTTTCAATGAAGCAAACTTGACAAAAATAAATTTTACTTCCTAAAATGCTATCGGGTAAATCATATTTTACCTTTATGCTTATTAACTAACTCTAAAAGGAATTAATTATAATGAACAAGATAAAATTAACAGGCGTTGCTCTAGCTATTGGTGCTGCTTCTATGTTTGCTGTAGCTCCTGCTTTTGCTGCGGACGACGCTTCTGCTGGCATGGTTAAGTGCCAAGGCGGTAATGCATGCAAAGGACAAAGTGTTTGCAAAACAGCTGATAATGCGTGTAAAGGACAAAATTCGTGTAAAGGAAAAGGCGTAGCAGAAATGAACAAAGAAGATTGTCAAAAAGCAGGCGGTACTGTTGTTCAATAATTATAGATAAGTTATCGCATGACCCAGGCATGTTACATGCCTGGATTTTTTTGTCTATTAGGCTGAATTATGAGTACCCCACAAAATAAAATTGTGCAACAAATGCCTTTTCTTGGTTTTGGTCTGGGATTACGACCTAATTATTATGAAGAAATTTTAACTCAAAAACCTAATTTAGGTTGGTTTGAGGCATTAACTGAAAATTATCTTGTTCCCGGAGGAAAGCCACTTTATTATCTTGATCAAATTCGAGCCCACTATCCTATAGTGATGCATGGTGTTTCTCTTTCATTGGGCAGTTCTGATCCTTTGGATCATGATTATCTACAGCAAGTAAAGAATTTAGCTACTCGAGTTGAGCCAGTTTGGATTTCTGACCATTTATGTTGGACTGGAATCAATGGGATTAATGCCCATGATTTATTGCCTATTCCTTATACGCGTCAGGCAGTAAATCATATTGTTTCTCGTATTCATCAGGTCCAGGAATTTTTAGGTAGGCCTATTTTAATTGAAAATGTATCCAGCTATCTTACTTATAAGCAATCTGAAATGACGGAATGGGAATTTATTCTTGAAATTGTAAAAAAAGCAGATTGTTATATTTTACTCGATGTAAATAATATCTATGTAAGTTCTGTAAACCATCAGTTCAATCCTATGGACTATATTTTTGCTATGCCTGCTGATCGTGTGGCCCAAATTCATTTGGCGGGTCATTCCAATCATGGTCATTACATTATTGATACACATGATGCACCAGTAATCCAGCCTGTTTGGGATCTTTATGCAGCAACTTTACAACGATTGGGTCCTGTTTCAACTATGATAGAACGAGATGACAATATGCCGCCTTTGGCTGATTTACTTGCGGAAATAAAGCACGCTGAGGAAATTGCCGAATCTGTATTCATTGAGGAGGTGTTTATATGACCGATCTTCTGCATTTGCAAAAGCAATTTCAACAGTTTTTATTATCAGGCCAATCAGATATTTATGATTCAATTATTCAAACCGAATTGGTGTCAGTGGATACGCGCTTAGGTATTTATCGTGATGCTTATAAACTTCGCTTGATCGAATGCTTGTCGTCTAATTTTCCTTCGTTACATACTTATCTAGGTTCAGAGCAATTTGATGAGGTTGCTCTTCATTACGTCAATGCATATCCTTCATCTTATCGCTCTATTCGTTGGTTTGGTGATTTACTTCCTGATTTCATTAAAAGTCAATATCCTCAATACCCCCATTTGGCGGAGCTTGCTGATTTTGAATGGAAAATGAGCTTGGCTTTTGATGCTGCGGATGCTCAAGTTGTGCGGGTAGAAGATATGGCTGCAGTTCCTCCAGATGCATGGGCAGGATTACAATTTATTCTTCACCCTTCTTTGCATCGAATCAATTATATGTGTAATACAATTCCTCTTTGGCAAGCGTTGACTCATGATCAAAAATTGCCTGAACTACAACAAAGTTCAGAGCCTACTGCTTGGGTTCTGTGGCGAAAACCTGAATACATCCTTCAATTTTATAGTTTATCTTGTGAAGAGGCTTGGGCTTTGGATAACTTGCTACAAGGTATGTCCTTTGGTTCTTTGTGTGAAGGGTTATGTCAGTGGATAGATCCTGAAGAAGTAGGAATGCGTGCAGCTTCCTATTTGAAAGGCTGGATTCAAAACGGTATGTTATCTCAACTATTGCTTATGGATTAATTTTTATTTTCCGTATCCCGTTCAGGTAATGGCGTCAACTTGACCAATCTTTGCCTCTAGGCACATCGTCAACCTCCGCGAAAGCGGAAGGTCTAAAAGTAACAAATCTTTGTTCTAAACTTCACCTTGCAGTCATACGCTTACGAGACCCCCTGCTTACGCAGAGGGTGACGATGCTCTCAATACCGTCTCCTTCTGCAAAAGAAATAATTGGATCCTGTTTTATTTGCGATAGACAAGATGTGTAGAAGATTCAGGCGAAAGCGGGGGCCTCAATCAAAGTCTTAATATAAAAGTACAATTGTTTTAACAAGGCGCTTAATGCTTAGCAAAGTATTTAGACCCTCCGCTTTTGCGGAGGGTGACGTGCTTTCGAAATTGAGAGTTCATCGAAACCTCATCTTTTCCTTAGGGGGTAATAGATCAACCCCATTCAGAAAACGGTCATGTTTGGCATATTTTACAAGAAAATCAATGTGTTATTTTTGACTCATTATAGCAATTTATTGTAACAGACTTTCATTTGTTTCGATTCAGTAATGTAAAAATAGGTGGCACTATAGAAATGAAGATAATCCCATAAATAACCAATGAGAAATTTTCTTTAACTAAAGGAATAGATCCTAAGAAATAACCAAGGCTTAGGAGACTAGCAATCCATATAAATGCGCTAATTAAATTATATAGAGTAAAGTGTACGATACGCATGGTTCCAATTCCTGCAACAAATGGTGCAAAAGTGCGTATAATAGGTAGGAAACGCGCAAAAATAATCGTTTTTCCACCATGCTTTTCATAAAATGTATGTGTTTCCTGTAGATGCTTTTTATTGAGTAGCCAAGATTTTTCAGCCGAAAAAATGCGAGGTCCCAGCAAACGTCCTACTAAGAAATTAATTTGATTTCCGAAAATTGAAGCACAGAAAAGTAATAAAAACAAAATAAAAATATTTAATGGATTTCCAGGTTGGGCAGCAATGCTTCCAGCAGCAAAAAGTAAGGAGTCACCAGGTAAAAAAGGGGTTACTACTAAACCTGTCTCGCAGAAAATAACAGCGAATAAAGCCAAATAAGTCCAAAACCCATAACTTGAAACAAGAGTGTTTAGGTAAACATCAATGTGAATTATATAGTCTAGAATATTTAAATGCATTTTATATAAATTGAATGGAAATAAGTATTCTTACATACTTATTTGTTAATTTAAAACATAATTTTTACACGGGTTTGCTCTTCCTTTGCTATCCTTATAGAATAGCTACTACAGGGAGAATATGAAATGACAAGGAATCACCATTCATCTCATAGTTCCGTTAATCCTAAACATAGACAAAGTGACTCGGGAAATCCAGGAAATTTGTATATTAAAAGGAATCGTCTACCTAAAGAAATGGAAAAAGGTGCTAAAGTTAAAAAAGTAACTAAGAAACCAAATTCATGAATACATTATTTCATCTTGCATTTCCAGTACATGATTTAGCATTGGCTAAAGAGTTTTATCACCATAAATTGGGTTTTTCTTTAGGACGCGAATCTGAAAATGCATTGATTTTAAAATTTGGTAACCATCAAATTGTGGCGCATAAAGTAGATATGATCCCCCCTTCTCAAGAAGGCATCTATCCAAGACACTTTGGTTTAATTTTTTTGGAACGAGATCAGTTTGATTCTTTTTTGACAAAAATTAAAATACAGAGCATTTCTTTTGAAATTCCTCCTAAAACACGATTCAAAGAGACTCGAATAGAACACCAATCTTTTTTTTTAAAAGATCCCAGCAACAATTTGCTCGAGTTTAAATATTATGAATTTACCTCCGCCATTTTTGGTGAACAAGATTATAAAAAAATTGGGGAATCTCCGAATAAAAAAAATTAACTCAAGTCATCCTTACATGTTCTATGATTGACTTACCATCGCTTTAATTTAACGTGAATTTCGGATAATGAGCCGATCTCCTTATACGAAACTCACGTTAATTTACAGTCTAGTAGATGTAAATTTGCTAATACGCCACCTAACTTATTGAATATAATAAAAACGATAAAGAAAAAATCACTTCTAATTCAGATTGAACAAAGGCTTTTATACTCTTACAATTACTTTTTAATGGACGTTTATTTTTACTAGGATGCTTCGTGCGTTTTTTATTTCCCATAAACCTATTCTTAAGCGCAGTACTTTTATTTAGTATCCAACCCATGGTTGCTAAAGTTTTATTGCCTATTTATGGAGGGACTCCTGCGGTTTGGACCATATGCATGTTATTTTTTCAGTTAATATTGCTTTTTGCGTATGGATATACAACACTGTTAAGTTTTTTAAAACCTACCTTATGGCGACTTATTCATAGCGTACTAGTTATTTTGAGTTTCATTGCTTTGCCTCTGTTATTTCAGCCTGTGATGCTTTATGAATCTCCGGTATCGGATATTTTATATAATTTATTAACACAGTTAGGGTTACCTTTATTTGTGATTGGTACTTCAGCCCCTTTACTTCAATTTGCTTACAGTCAAACTCGGGAAAAAGGCGCTACGGATCCTTATTTTTTATATGCGGCCTCAAACGCGGGGAGTCTTTGTTCTTTATTACTCTATCCTTGGGGTGTTGAGCGTTTTATTGGCTTAAAGAACCAGTTTTACTTATGGAATATAGGGTATGTTCTCTTCATTATTCTCCTGATTTTTGTTCTCTACGCGAATCGTTATCGAGCTGTGGAAACTCAAAATGAGTCCATCGAAGTGATGCTTTGGAAAAAGATTTTGTATTGGATTTTTTTAAGTTTTACTCCATGTAGTTTGATGCTTGGAGTGACATTATATATTACTACAGATATAGCAGCGATACCTTTATTTTGGGTTTTACCACTGGCTTTATATTTACTTACTTTCGTACTCATATTTACCCATAAACCATTGATTTCTTTTTCATGGGTAGCTCGAAACAGTATTGTCTTTCTAGTTTTTCCAGTTCTTGGTTTTATTTTGGATGTAAGCCAGGTAAGAGTCTGGCACATTTTATTTAATTTGCTAAGTTTTTTTATTTTAGCATTACTTTGTCATGGCAGATTATTTTTAAGTAGACCCAAACCCCAGTTACTCCCTTTATTTTATTTTTGCTTAGCGCTTGGTGGTGTATTGGCAGGGATATTTAATGGTGTTTTAGCACCAAATTGGTTCAATCAAATTTATGAATATCCCTTGGCTATTTTATTGAGTTTACTTGCTTTACCCCAATTATCCCAAAAAAATGATTGGTGGCTCCCTTTTGTTGTTCTAGGACTTTTGCTCCTTCATTACATTCTTCCTACGATCCACTGGCCTGGTGGTTTTTCATCTTTTCAGATTTGCGCTATTTTGGCCTTAACGTCAATAGCGCTATGGCAAGAAACTAGGACCAGTCTATTTTTATCGTTATTGATCTTGTTTGGATTTATTTTTACACCTTGGTTACAAGATGAAACTATTTTGCTTCAGGTTCGCAATTTTTATGGTGTAAAAAAAGTGATAAATAAAAAAGAGGTAAATGTTTTATTCAGTCAATCCACAGTACATGGATTGCAAGCTAAAGGAGAGAAAAAACCCGAAGGAGCGGGTTCTTATTATGGAGCGATAAAACCAGTAATTGAAGTGATGCAACAAAAATGGAGCAAATTACCCACAACTATTATTGGCTTAGGTGTTGGAACATTGGTTTGTCAATTTCGTCACGAAGATCCAATAAAAGTGATTGAAATTGATGATCAAGTTATTGAACTGGCAAAAAATCCTCAATTATTTACTTATCTACGTGATTGTTCTAGTTCTGTAACCATTATAAAAAATGACGGAAGATTAGCTGTGGAACAATTACCGAAGCATTCACAAAAATTGCTGATTGTGGATGCTTTTAGCTCTGATGCAATTCCAGTACATTTATTAACGCTTGAAGCATTTACTTTGTATCAGCAAAAAACTACAGAAGATGGTGGAATACTGATTCATTTAAGTAATAGAAATTTGCAATTATTACCTGTAATTAATGCTATGGGTCGTTCTTTGAAACTGAAGGTATTATATGTAAATTATCGAGGTAAACCCACATTAGGGGAATTTGATTCAGAATGGGCTTTTTTGACTAAGAATGAAGATATCGTACTTAAATTAATGAAAAATACAAATTGGCGTCTTAATGAAAGTGATAAACAGTTTTTGTGGACTGATGATTATTCCAATTTAGTACCTTTATTGAAGTGGTAAGAAGTATGGATACCAATATCACGTTAATTAATTTTATGTACTGGAATCACTGTTTGTGGTGCTGATTTATATTGAATTTGGCAATTGCCAGCCCCACTTGATTCAATAATAATTTCATCTTTATCTGCACTAATGGTCATTGGCCCTGTGTAATACTTATTCATTCCTTTAACAAAGGCTTGCTTCACATCAGATATTGTTGGAATTGCGGGAACAAAATGAGTCAATATTAAATGTTTTACTTTAGCTTGTTGCGCCATTTTTGCAAGTTCTAACGAATCAGCATGGTAATTCTTGGTTTCCAACGAGAATTCAGCATCTAGTTTATTACCTGTTGCTATTGCGTGCTGGTATGTTTCTTGATTTAACGGATTGCTAAGCACTTCATTAATTAAAAGATCAGCGTTTTTAGCATGAGCTGCTAATGCAGGAATAACTTTGGTATCACCACTGATGACTATTTTACAACCTTTATAGTATATAACATATCCCAACGCCGGGTATACAGGTTCATGAGAAACAGGGAACGCAGTAATTCTCATGTTTGGTGTATCATAAATGAGTTGATCATGTTTCACTGCATCCACTAATTTGGGAGTCCCAAATCCCAATTGCGGATCTAATCTTCCTTTACTATTAGAGGAACGGAAAATTACATCCAGTTGATAGGCTTTTGCTAATCCTTTTACTACTTGCTCGACTCCATAAGGCCCGTGAATATTGATGGGTTGATTACGTCCATTATTCCAAGAGGCATTAATAACTTGGCCTAAACCACTGAAATGATCAGAATGCCAATGTGTGATAAATACATTATGAATTGCTGCGTAAGGTAATCCCATCGATGCTAAGGTTTGTATCGTTCCTTCACCTGCATCAAATAGCATAAATTGTTTATCGGCAATCATCGCAAGACAGGCAGGTTTGCGGACATTTTGCATGGTTACTT
Source organism: Legionella gratiana (assembly GCF_001467695.1). GTDB lineage: Bacteria > Pseudomonadota > Gammaproteobacteria > Legionellales > Legionellaceae > Legionella > Legionella gratiana. The sequence continues at coordinate 371,345 of NZ_LNYE01000022.1, read as the reverse complement.
CGGGATCACCAGTTCCACAGAGGTAAAGGTGCATCTTGTTATCGGTCAATAAATTTTTTTGAATAGGTGCTTCTAGATATAAAGCAGCGAAGGAGTGGCTGGCATAAGCAAATAAAATAAAGCGAAAGATTTTAAAAGAATTTTTCAGCATAGATAGAATCCTTTAAAATTGAGAATGAGGAAAAACTTCCGTCCAGTTGGAAATCTTCCAATTCCCTAATCGCCAATTTTTAAATCCTTTTAAAATGGGTTGGCAGGAAGGAATATCTAAACGAACAAACGTTGCATTAACTATCGCTTTAATTGAACCTCTTTTCTATACTGTCAACTCTTTGATAATATGCGTTAGATAAGTAATTGGCATTGGAGTTGTAATTAAGGTGTAGTTGACTAAATTTCAGCTAAGTTACCTTTGGTCTCTAACCAGACTTTGCGATCCCCTGCTCTTTTTTTGTTCAGCATCATATCCATAATTGCCTCAGCTGCCCCTTCATCATCTAAAGTGAGCTGGACTAATCGTCGAGTATTGGGATCCATAGTTGTTTCACGTAATTGTATGGGGTTCATCTCTCCCAATCCTTTAAACCGTTGTACATTGGCTTTAGCACGAGTTGTTTGGGTTAAGTGGCTGAGAATACGATTTTTTTCTTCATCATCTAGGGCATAATAAACTTCTTTTCCTGCGTCAATTCGATAAAGTGGGGGCATAGCAACAAAAATATGTCCTGCTTGAACAAGGGGTTTAAAATGGCGTAAAAATAGGGCGCAAATCAATGTTGCGATATGGGCTCCATCTGAATCTGCATCGGCTAGAATACATAATTTACCATAACGAAGCCCGCTGAGATCAGAGGAGCCGGGATCTACGCCTATGGCTACAGAGATATCATGGATTTCTTGAGAGGCTAAAACGTGAGATGAATCTACTTCCCAAGAGTTAAGAATTTTTCCCCGCAAAGGTAAAATTGCTTGAAAGTCTTTATTACGTGCTTGTTTCGCAGAGCCACCTGCTGAATCTCCTTCGACTAAAAAGAGCTCTGCTTGACTCAGATCGGTCTGCAAGCAGTCGGCCAATTTGCCAGGAAGGGCAGGTCCTTGACTTACTCGTTTTCGAGCTACTTGCTTCGCTTGCTTTAAACGTTTTTGAGCTCTCTCTATTGCTAATACAGCAATTGCTTCACCTTGATTACGATGTTGATTCAACCAAAGTGCAAAAGCGTCTTTAACCACATTACTGACAAAAGCTGAAATTTGACGCGAACTCAAACGTTCCTTGGTTTGCCCCGCAAATTGTGGTTCTTTCATTTTAACAGATAACACATATTGACAGGGCTCCCAGAGATCATCCGCAGTGAGTTTGACGCCACGAGGGAGTAGATTTCTTAATTCACAAAATTCAGCCATGGCATCAAATAAACCAGAACGTAAACCATTTACATGGGTACCACCTTGGACCGTTGGAATTAAGTTTACATAACTTTCATTAAAGCTAGTATTTGAGGTATTTGACCAAACTAGAGCCCAGTCAACAGTGGCTTCATCACTTTTAAACTCCCCGGTAAATGGTTCTTCAGGTAAGTAATCTCCGTCAGGTAATGATTGATTTAAATAATCAATAAGTCCTTGTTCATAGCACCAATGCATTTCTTCATTACTTACTTTATTGATAAAGGTCATGGACAAACCAGTACAGAGTACCGCTTTTGCTCTAAGTACATGCATTAAATGTTTGACTGAAATACGGGTCGTATCAAAATACTTAGAATTAGGCCAAAAACGAATAATAGTTCCTGTATCTCTTTTTTTAGTTAGGCCTGCCTCACTTAATTCACATAATTTATCGCCATTGGCAAAGGACATTTGATAAATAAGTCCATTGCGTTTAATGGTGACATCAAGACGCTCGGAAAGTGCATTAACAACAGAAACTCCGACTCCATGCAGTCCGCCAGAAAAGCTGTAATTTTTATCGGAAAATTTACCTCCAGCATGAAGGCGAGTCATAATAACTTCAACACCACTTAAGCCTAATTGGGGATGCAAATCTACGGGCATACCGCGGCCGTCATCTTCAACTTCAATAGAGCCATCTTCATAAAGTGTGACGCAAATATGGCTCGCAAAACCGGCTAGCACTTCATCGACACTGTTATCAATAACCTCTTGAGCCAAATGGTTTGGGCGAGTCGTATCGGTATACATGCCGGGACGCCGTTGAACAGGCTCAAGTCCACTTAAGACTTCAATTGCTTGGGCAGTGTAGTTTTCTGACATGGGCGTATCTCAAATATAAGTTAACTTTATTTTACCATATATTATGGTACAGTAGAGGTATATTCCTTTGTAAATCTCTATTAAAGAAGCTTTTTTCGCAAATTGGGAAAGAGGCAGCATCAGAAAAATATATGCAAAAAAATAGTGCTGAAATTCATCAATTATCGGTAGCATTTCAAGATCACCATAAGATAGTGCCGGCTTTAGATCAAATCAATTTTAATTTACATCCCGGTGAAACCTTAGTTTTATTGGGCGAATCGGGTTGTGGTAAGTCTTTGACTTCTTTAGCATTAATGCGTTTGTTACCTAAATCAGGTGTTTATAGTGTTGACAGTCAAATTCAAGTAGATGGGCAAGATATTCTTGATTTGTCGGAACAAATGATGAGGCAATTAAGAGGTCGCAAGATTGCAATGATTTTTCAGGAGCCAATGACGGCACTTAATCCAGTAATGACTGTAGGGGAGCAGTTAACAGAAGTTTTAGTAAAATATCATTCACTTGCTCCCCAAGAATTAGCAAAAGCCCTATTATCTTTGCTTGATGAAGTAGAAATGCCGCAACCTCAGGTCAAAATTCATCAATATCCGCATCAATTATCAGGAGGGCAGAAGCAACGCGTGGTTATTGCAATGGCATTAGCATGTAAGCCTGATATTTTAATTGCAGATGAGCCAACAACGGCTTTAGACGTAACGGTGCAAGCCCAAATACTAAACTTATTAAGAAAAATACAAAGTACTCACAAGATGAGCATGCTACTTATTACTCATGATTTAGGTGTAGTGAAAGCTATGGCCACTCATGTAAGTGTGATGTATGCAGGACAAATTGTGGCGCAATCTTCCATAGAGGATTTTTTTTCACGACAAAAGCAACACCCTTATGTTCAGCAGTTATTAGATTCTGTACCTTCATTTGCAAAACGACAAGAGCGTCTTTCGGTCATTTATGGAGGTGTTCCTGCTTTGGATGACATGCCTTCAGGTTGTCGCTTTCACCCTCGTTGTATTTATGCTTTTTCACGATGTCAACTGGAAGAACCGCAATTGCAAGATCTCAAGGGACAACTGGTGCGTTGCCATTTATATCCAGAGCTTAGTGAATTACCTTCTTTAGAAAAAAATAAAATAGCCTGGAATCGTGCAACTGGTGAAACAAATACTGTATTGACTGTAACTGATTTATCGATTGCTTTTGTTCAGAAAAAAAGGATATTTAGTAGGCATAAGGTTTTATTTAAAGCTGTGGATGGTCTTTCATTTCGTTTACAACAAGGAAAAACTTTAGCTTTAGTGGGTGAGTCAGGTTGTGGTAAAACGACAACTAGCCGCGCTTTATTACGTTTATTACCTGCTGTTGGTGGAGAAATACATTATCGAGATCAGGATGTATTGATGTTAAGAGGGCGAGCACTAAGAGAGTATAGAAAAAAAGTTCAAATTATTTTCCAAGATCCTTTTTCTTCGATGAATCCGCGTATGACAGTTGGTGAGATTATTGCTGAAGGAATGTATGCACAAGGGATGCCTCATTCATTCATTCGTGAAAGACAAAAGGAATTATTAAATCATGTTAACTTGCCAAGTACTAGTTTGCAGCGTTACCCACATCAGTTTTCTGGTGGGCAAAGACAAAGAATTTGCATTGCTAGGGCTTTGGCTACCGAGCCGGATATCTTAATCTGTGATGAACCCACTAGTGCTTTAGATGTTTCAGTTCAGGCTCAAATCCTTAATTTATTAAAAGAATTGCAGCAAGAAACAGGCATCTCTTATTTGTTCATTACCCATAATATGAGTGTTGTTTCTTATATTGCCGATGAAGTATTGGTTATGAAAGATGGAATAGGAATCGAGTTCGGTACTTGTGAAACTATTTTGCAAGAGCCTAAAGAGGCATATACACGACAACTTTTAAATGCCATTTTGGATGATTTTTGAACGTAAAAGCCAGTTGGTAAATTTAGAAGCTTTTTTTATTGCTACGGAGCAGAAGTGAAAACGTAAAGAATAAGAATACGATTAGACCTTCAAAATTTTTAAATCTGGCCTTAAATTTTATTGGGGTTTTTCCAGGAGAGTCTGTTAAGATGGGTTTGTAACAATTTTAAAAGGAGTTTTTCATGAAAACAATGGTGGGCTTATTGTCTTTGTCAATGAGCTTTTTAATAGGCAGTGCTCATGCGGGAGCAATGGGACCAACAAAACCCGATTGGACTTGGGTAGGTGCGTTTAGTGCTGGTCCTGTATGGGGAGCAAGTGCTGAGACACAAACTATTGAGTTAGTACCAGATATTGTTAAGACCTATACGATGGAAGAGTCGAATGATGCTATTTTTGATGGCGAGGTCTTTTTAGGCATCCAAAAGACATTGTCTCAAACGTTGCAAGGTCAACTGGGTCTTGCTGTTGGTTTCACTGGTAACACCTCATTGGAGGGCACTATTTGGGATGATGCTGATCCAGAATTTAATAATTATATCTATAGTTATAAGTTGCAACATACTCATGTTGCTGTAAAGGCTAAATTATTGGCAGAAATGGGCCTTGTAGCTATGCCCTGGATAAGTGGTAGCATAGGGGTAGGATTTAATGATGCCCATGAATTTAATAGTACACCCATCATTTTTGAAGCGCTTCCCACTCCTAATTTTGCATCACATACAGAGACTAGCTTCACCTATACAGTTGGAGCGGGCTTGCAAAAAGCGCTAAATGAGCACTGGCAAGTAGGAGTTGGCTATGAATTTGCTGACTGGGGTAAAAGTAGATTAGGTCGTGCTGAAGGCCAAACTTTAAACTCAGGCTTAACTCTTGATCATTTTTACACTAATGGCGTTTTATTTAATCTCACTTATTTGGCATAAAAACAGAAGATAAGGCCACCTATGCTGGCCTTAAAAAAATTCACAAAGTAGTGGAATTTTCTATATAACTTGTCTGCACAAATCTGACTTTTGTGCTGGTTCTAAATACAATCAGTTCGATAACAAAATCACTTTATTGACGTTACCTAAGAATGCTCGACATCAGACTTTGTTCCAAACGCTACTGTAGTGGAGAATTGCTACGTCGATACGGTGCTCGAATCCTCATGTACTGGCGAGTGCACTCCGGTTTTATGCTCCGTTTCTCCCCGCACTTTCCTCACTAGAGCGAGTTTGGAACGAAAGTCTATTGATTGAGCTGTTTATCTTGTAACTCTGCTATAAATCATTTAATGTGTTAAAAAACGTCTAAGGGCATTGATTTGTGTGGTATAAACGAGAAGCTGAAAGTTTAATTCTGCATTTATATGTTCAGCCAGGAGCCAAAAAAACAGAAATTGTTGGGGTACATGAAAATGAACTTAAAATCCGCTTAAATACCCCACCAATTGAAGGTCGTGCTAATAAAGAATTATTAAAGTACGTTGCTCAAATGTTTAAGGTATCACCAAGCCAAGTTACATTAAAACGTGGCGCTAAGTCTAGGCACAAAACACTTTGGGTTATCGGTACTTCAGTCGATCCTAAAGCTTTGTTTTAAATGACCAATTTAATTGTTAAAGCGTAGGCATTGATGTCATAAAAAATTCAAGAAATGCTAAGATAGGAGAAAAGTATTCATGCAAATTACATTTTTATTTTATGAGGGCATGACCGCTCTGGATGCTATAGGACCTTATGAAGTACTAAGTCGACTTCCTGGTATTACAGTACAAAGAGCTAGTTTAAATTCTGGACCAGTACGTGCTGGATCAGGGCTTACTTTAATGGCTGAGCACGCGTTAGCTGATATCTCAAAAACAGATATTTTATTAATTCCTGGTGGTGGCACTGCGACTGCATTACGCGAATATCCTGAAATTCTTGAGTGGATTAGAAAAATTCACGAACAGACGTTGTGGACCACCTCGGTGTGTACTGGAAGTTTAATTTTAGGAGCAGCAGGTCTCTTGTCAGGTGTTAAGGCTACGACACACTGGGCAGTGATGAACCGATTGGCACATTGGGGTGCTCTACCTACTTCAAAACGATTTGTCGTTGATGGTAAGATTATTACTGCGGCAGGGGTTTCTGCTGGTATTGATATGGCCTTTTATCTTGCAGCAAAACTGACCAATGACATTATCGCTCAATGCCTACAACTTGGTTTGGAGTATGATCCAGAACCTCCCTTTAATACAGGCTCACCGGATAAAGCGCCTCAAGATATGGTTCAGTTGGTTCGTGAGCGTTTGAAAGACCGATTTGAGCCAGAATAAATAAAGTTAAAGTAAATTTGAGATAAAATAGGACGTTTACAATTCGTTCGCAGCGCCAAATACAGCCGTAAGCGTCCGCGTTTACTCTACGAATTGTAAACACACCCTAATTGATAACATGCGGCCCGCAATATAATTGTGAATTTGGGGTTAAGGAGTTACACTCTTTAAGTGTATTACGTTTATTTTTTAATTCATAATCAAAAAATTCTAGGACATACCGATTCACAGCTGCTGTAAATTCGAAACCGTTCGCAGTTCCAAGTGAGTCCTTTGCAGTATCAAAAGAAGGACCGGAATCGTACCAAGGAGAATGCAGATCGCCATAAGTTTTTTCTCTTAATTCCCATAATCTCCGGTCAGAAATGAGGGTGATAAAATCAGTAAATGCACTGTGTTTGCTGTATTCCTCATTGTGCACATTGGGCGTCATCCAAACTAAATAACTTCCTTTTTCCAAAATAAACTCATTAGATGCCTTTCTTTCTTTTCCATATTTTGTGTCATATGCAGATCTAAAAATTAAGCTGGGAATCATAGGGTTATAAATGTGTTTAGGAATATTATTCGACTGTCCAAAGTCCAAGCTCACAAATGCTTTAATCAGTTTGTTTTTATCGAATGAAACACGATAAATAGAAGTAGCACCAAGAGAATGCCCCATGCCGCCGATTTTTTTTACATCTATATGATCTTGTAAAAAAGAAATAGAACCATTTAAGAGATAATCGAGAACTAAATTCAAATCACTTTCCATCGCAGACAAGCTGGAATTTTTTGGATCAAAAAGAGACTGCATAAATTTCATTGAGGGACGACCCTCAGTGAATTGAATTTCATTTCTGTATAAATAACCAAACGATTCTGTTAATGTTGCTGAATAGGCAGAATCAATAGCAGCGACAATATAACCATGGCTTGCCAAATTCACGATAAAATTTTGATAATTGTTAGAATTAAAACTCCATCCGGGCTGGAATACAACTAAAGGAAATCTCCCATGAGCAATCTCCTTTTCTGATGAAACATAACTTTTAATCTCTTGTAACTTATGCAAGTAATTATTTGCTGCTTCATGTGCATCTGATGTAATTTTGTTATTTTTTATATCTTCTTTTATTTGTAAGGCTATATCCGTGTCGTAAGGTAAAAAATTCTGAGAATGAGATTGTACAGGGAAAAATATATATAAATTAAGCATATGACAATGCTTCAAATTTCCACTATGCTTATAAAACTCTTTGTCCGACTCGCGATAAAAAGGATCCGGACAAATACTTTGATTCATGAGTTGAATCTTTTTCATACCAACCGCATATTCTCCGGTTGGTTGAAAAAGATAAGAAGGAACATTATTCATAGCTAAGGCTCATTAAGGATAATACTTTATTTTATCATTAAATCCCTTCTCTATTAACTCGATTTTTAAGAAATAAGATGGAGATTAAGCGTTCACCTATTTCACCAAACACTAATTCAAATCTGTTTTGATTGTTGTTGTCGACATAAAAGGCATTTTATCCCTTTATATCGAACGTTAATCAGGGTAAAACATAGATAATCAAGGCAAGCAAACCGGCAAAGGCAATGAGCGGATGTATTACCGCTACGAGTTTAGGAATTCCTTTCTTTTTCATGCCGAGTATAAATAAGAACAGACCACCTAATGCAGCCAAAACGAGCAGAATTGAGCTTGTGATAAGAAGAGGAGACCCGCTTGGCATAAATATAAATACGTAGACTAAAACCAGGATGATTCCTGTTGCTGCAAAAATTCCATGTAGATTTTTAGCAGTTTTATTTACAGGTTTATCCTGTAAGATCGCAGTTAATAGAATCAAACCGCAGACAGCAGCGGCAATAAATAAACCTATAGCGAGTATTAACATAGAACCTCCTGTTTTAGTTAATCACCTATATAATATTATAGTCTGAGGAACTACGGTGTATTGACAATTGCTCAACACACCCTAAAGCTAAACTCTGGATCTGAGGGATAGTTTCAGCGTACAACCAGACTCTAATCCTAGAAATGCAGTAGGACACAACTGCTTTTCTAGGATAAATGCTCTATTATTCCATTTTACTGGGTGTCACGTAATTTTGTTTAGGCACATCCAGGGAGATACCCAATAGTTCTTCTTCTAAGGTCTTACTGACACCCTTAGGAGTTGTTGAAAAATTAATGACTGGAGCCGGATTTCTCAATGCTTCAGTGAGACTGATAAATTTATAGCCATTCTTTTGGTACATTTCCAGAATATCACCTAATACATAACTATTAAGAAGATTGGCATGAATCAATAATATTTGTTTGCCATTTTTACCTGATTTTTTTTCTGCTTTTAATGTTTGTTTCCATATATAAGCGAGATAGCGTGGTTTGAGCTTTTGGATGTAATTTACTCTTGAGCGATAGGGAACCTTATAAAGCATTTCATTAAATTCAAAATCTTTACTATCAATCGTTACAGGGGCAATAGTGTAATTGTGTTCTTTAAGATAATCATACACTTTTTGTTTTTTTCCATTAGTACCCTCGGCAAGATAGGGATAACGAAAATATTTAGGGTGAGTCATGATTGGCTCAAGAATTTTATCGGCACGGTCAAGATCTGCGATGTATTTTTCAGCACTCATCTGATTTAAGTTATAATGAGAATAGGTGTGATTACCTAACATGAATCCTGCTTGACGAAATTGTTCAAGAAAATCCCATTGCCCCTTTTCTATTGCTCCGGCAATGACAAAACCGATAACTGGGACTTTATATTTTTGAAATGCTTGTACAATTTGAGTAAAACGCTCAGTGGATCGTTGCTTATTTCCTGGCGTATTCATTCTTGAAGCAACAAGAGGTAAATCATCTATTGTAATGGCGATTTCTCGTTCCTCTGCAAAACAAATTGAAGAAAATAATGCGATGAAAAGAAAGAATATTTTGAGCATCAATAGTCCTTATTAAATTCTTGGTGATTTTATAACCTATTTTTATGCAATGTTGCTGGTCAGCGACATCCATAAGACAGTAAGCGTTCACGCCTCATGTACCGAAAGGCGGTATTTGGTGCAACCTGCGCTCAAACTCCACCTTCACCAAGAGGCAAGCATACCCCTGAACGAATACATAAGATATTACTCTAGATTACCTTACGGTCCCAACTGCTTTTTCTAGGTTAAAAGAAGATTAGGGAACTGTAAACTCTTATTTAGAACTGGATCCCATATAAATGCTGCGCATTTTACGGAATAACTCACGTTAATTTAAATTTAATGGAGAGTTACAAAAAAGCAATTGAATCTATTCTGAAATGATTACTATGGCGGATCCAGTTCGGTAACCGGATCATATTCATTGTTGAGGCAAAGAATATGATAGGAATACTTATAAATTTTGGCATCGATAAACGTTCAAGGCATATTCTTTATGCCTAAAAGGATATTTCTGAGTAGGTATTTTCTCACAGTGATCAAAGTATTTTTTCAAACAACTTTTTCTATCATATCTATCAATGTAGAGTGCTTCTTTTAATGTCTTATCTGCAATTTCTTTATGAATCGCTGTACTCCACAATCCGTATTGATTTTGCGCTGTGCCACAACCTAAAGTATAGATGGTTGGCTTATTTTTAAGAAAAAACATCATTCGTGCTTGAAACCAACCCGAGGTAAGAATTGTATGAGGCAGTTGAGGATAGGTAGAGTTAAATTGTTGCATTAAATGATAAAAGACAAGTTTTTTAGAATTAATGAGATGAAATTTAGAAGTGTTATCAATAAGAATACAAAGGCTAACCACACTATAGGTGACAATTAAGGAAATAGCTAATTTACGATAAGGTAGAATGATATAGCAATATCCAAATAAAATCGTACTACTGATTAGATACGGTGTGAGCCAAAATGTTCTAATTTCGGCTTTACTTGCTGTATAGAGGTAAAAACATAAAAAAGTAAAACAGATGATACGACATAATCGTACAATTAAAGCATTTTTTTTATCCAAATTTTTGCTACGTACCAAAAAAGGAGGCAGAAGCATGATATTGAGTGCAGGAAGAAACGATGTAAAAAAAGTTTGAATTGCATTATAAAAGGGCGTAACGGCATGATTTAATCGATGAGTGGTCAATTGATAGATAAAAGATTGCCAATGATTTTGGTAATTCCATAGGATTACTGGGCTAAAAATAATGATCGCAAGAATGGTGGCAAAATAAAAATGCTTTGTTTTAAAAATAGAACGGTAAGTACTGAACATTAAAAAAATGAGTAAGGATAGAATTAAGACAATGCCTGTATATTTCGATAGCATCATCAAACCTGCACTAATACCAATAAAATATAATTCTTTTATTTGGTTCGTTTGTATCCATTTTACTGTGTAATACAAGGTTAATGCCCAAAATAAAGTAAGAGGAGTGTCATAGGTAGTTTGTTTTAGGATGTCCATCGTGACAAGTGGCGAGAATAACCACGACAACGCAGCAATCCAGCTTGCTTCGTAGGGTAAAAAAAATCGAGCGGTTTTGTAGATAACACCACAACAAATTACGGTTACAATAATGCCTACAAAATTTAAGGCAAAAAGATTATCGCCAAATAATAAGGTTGCGCACTTAATAAAGTAGGCAATCATGGGGGAGCCATCATAATAGGATAACGCAAGATGGCGACTCCAATCCCAATAATAATAAGTATCAAAAGATAAAATATTAATAGGGGCTATCCCTAACATCAGCGCAAAATAAAGAAAAAGGCATAGATAAATGCTACGTGGTGTGCTTATCATCAGTGTTTTTCCAGCGAGATGTGCTTATCTGGCCATACATGGCGAGAATAAATGTAATAATTTAAAAGCGATATTAAACCTATGCCAAAACCCATAATTATATTTTCTTGAATAGGTCCTTTACCAAAGAAGAGAACGCCAAAATGTAACCAATAGCTTTGCAAGTAGATTATAAATACAGAATAAAGAACAAAAATAATTAAGCGCTTTATTTTCATTGATCGAGGTATTTTGCTTTTAACTCTAAATGTAAATTTATTATTCAAAATAAAATTATTGATAATGGCGGCAGCAATTGCGATTCTTGATGCTTCAAAAGGAGGAAAAGAGAGGTGGCTGCGCAAAATATTGTATGTAGTAAATTGTACGATAACTCCCAAAGAGCCAACTAGACACATAGCTATATAACGCTTAATTTCATAATAACGCAACATAAAAACGACGCGCAATGAGTCAATAATACTATTTTTGGGTAGTTTACTATAACCCATATTCCGATCAATAAAGTTAATTGGATACTCACAAATTTTTGCGTTGTTCTTATGCAATAGCCACAGTAGCTGAATTTTATACGCATAATGATTGGTAAGAAATTGCTGAGGAAGAACTTTCATCAATTGTTGCCGACGTGTCGCTCGAAATCCACTGGTGAAATCTTTATATTTAGGCGTCAGAACAGCTCGTGCAACATAATTACCTAATATAGAAAACAGCTTACGGTGTAATTCCCAGTTTTTGGGAATTCTTCCTCCCTTAACATAACGGCTTCCTACGACACAATCATAAGTTTTAAGCTTGTCCAACATAGGAAGAATATATTTGGGCTGATGCGAAAGATCAGCATCAAACTCAAAAACAATATCTGCATTAAGATACGTTAATGCATAATTCATTGCTTGCAAATAAGCAGAACCAAGGCCTGATTTGGTTAGCTCTTGTTTTAAATGCAATGTAAGGTACTTTTTTTGCAGGGAAGTAACTATTTGTTGGGTGTCATCTGTAGAGGCACTGTCAAAAATTAAAATATGAATATCGTATTGATCCACTAATTGAACTGATGCAAATATTTGTTCTATTGTTGCTTGAATGACTGAAGCTTCATTATATGTCGGTATGATAATAACAACCTTCTCTCCTGATGGATTTTTTTCATTAGAATTTAAAGGATTATCTGCATCAAGAGTCAACTTATATCTCGAATTTAGGAGTGTTTTTGCATGAGTGTACCAATTAGTTTTTATAAAAAAAAGAGGGTTTTTGTGGAGTGCTCTCATTAAATCTATTTTTATTCATTCTATTTTTGGAGCTTTTTCTAGGCTTAACTGTTTTTTTGCAAAAAATTAACACTATTGTTTTAATCATTTTTTAAGCAGCCATAGTACAATTTATCAACTCTTTTCTATGGTTCTTTTATGAGAAAATCCCAAATAAGCCTCATAAAGCATGCTTTTTTTAATAATTCATATAAAAAAAGCAATTTTTCATTTAAAGAAGATGAATTTAGTTTGGAACAATTACGAAAGGAGTTTTTTTTATTATATCAAGTTGTTTTATCGAATAAGTCTTATTGGTTAAAAGATAATGAAGCGGTATTTTATTTGTTGTTCTTATGTGATGTATTGATTTTATATTACCAAAATGATTATGTAAGTTCTGATCTGCAAAAATTAAAACAACTCCGCAAAGAAATAGAAGCGCTTTTTGCTGAAGATCTCGTAAAGAAAGAAAAAATAAGGGATCAATTTCCTGACTTTTTATTAAACGAATTAAGAATTAATGTTCAGAATTTTTTGTCTATTTTTATGAGCATTTCTGAACTGCGCAAATGTGTTGGCAATCTGAATACTAACCGATCTCGATTTACTTATGGTCGTGGTTTAGCCAAATATCTTATTATTTATTTGCAAAAGAGTTCTGTTGCTGACCTCGTCCAAGAAGTAAATCAAATACTTGGTAATCCCTATAGTTTTAATGAAGGAATGGATTTTTTAAATAAATCAAGTGAAGTAATAACTAATTTGGGTATCGCGCTTTATGCGTTTCGTTTTATTCTTAATCTGATACTGATGATCAAGCATGTGATACAGGCAGCATTAAGGGAAGAATTATTGGTCAATAAAGTTCTCCAGCAAGAAATGGCGAAACGTGGTTTTGTCATGGCCAGTGACTTGGTGTGGGCTACAGTGGGTTTATTGACTACGTACACTAACTTTTTTCATATTGCCCAATCATTTGTTTCCCCAATCGTTGTTACTTTTCTGATTTTCGACAGTCTGCTGCTTTTGACACAGTGGGTTTTTGAAGCAAACCAACACAGTGAACGCTTACAAGAATTGCAAGCTCAGCAAAAAGATGCAACATCTTTTGAGTATGCAGTAATTCAGCGCCAGATTGACGTGTTAAATGATGAGTGGGAGGCGCAATGCTCCTATTTTGCGATAAACATCCTCGCAGCAAATATCATTGCTACCAGTTTTGCAATCAGTATGTTATGCACTGGACCACTCGCTCTAGCGGGGCTTGCGTTCTTTAGTCTGCTTGGCAATGCTTTGTATAACGCCTCAGAGGAATATAAGAACTATCAAAAAGCGAAACGAACCGTACAACGTGAATTAGTGAATGGAGCACTCTTAAACGATGAACACCATCAACAACTAATCAGTGTTCTTAATAAAGAATGCGCTCAAAGCTATCAACAGTTCTGGAAAACAGTAGCATTTAATGTTGGTGGAATGGCATTTATTATCACTGCAGCTGCGGCTTCATGGCCCATTGCTATTGGTCTAACACTTGCTTATATGACTTATTGCATCAATGGTGCTTATCAAAAACAACGATTAAATAACGAAAAAACTCCTCACGATGTTTATCGACTCTTAAATTCAGAAGATACAATTTCACTATGTTCTGATCCATTTGAGGAGGTTACATCATCACACACATTGCAAAATTAATGTAATGTGTAAATCCACCTAAATAATTATAAAGTTGTTGTCCTCCACTGATACTTACCACTGTATTGGGATAAATATGAAATAAAATTCCGCTATCAAAGTTAAAACCCGCACCCTCTTCTGCGCTAATTTTACTTTGCCCATATACTTCACCGTAAAGGAGGAGTTTGTCGCTTATTGAATAACTTAAAACGACATCCGGGTTAATACTATTAAAATAATGCCCCCCATTAAGCGAGGGATCGCTAATCCTGCTTATACCAAGCATCCCAGCGAAACTTAAGTAGTCATTAATCGTATAGTTGGCAACACCATTAAACGTCGATCCCCAGCCATGACTTCCATAAGCAGCACTTCCCCCCGGTGTATTGACAATTTCTTCTACAGCAAATATCCATTGTTGATTGTAATAGATAGAGTGTTTGAAGGTAAAAAAGGTGGTGGTATTTCCTGAGCCAGGGAAACTTTTTTGCTGAATGTACGTAGGAGGATTGATATCGAATTCATTGTTATATGGCAAACCAAAACGAATTTCTGCATTGGGAACGCTTTGCTGGACACCTTGATGACCATTGAGTTGCTGATCAATATAGTTTAATTCAATTAAGACTTTTTTAAAGGGTATGGAACATGGACTGCTGAGATAACTTGGGCTGTTTACGACATTCAACATGTCGCTACAAGGATTATCAGAGTCTGCATAAAGAGTATGGGCATAAAAAGTACCAATAAAAAGTTTAAGCAACTTTCGCTTCATATTTTTGATTCCAAATAGGAAGATTTTTTCTCACATTAAGGATTTTTCACTCTTTATATTACAAAGAGCAACTACACTATGTATATAAGAATATTTTTTAGAGAAATAAATAATGGCAGTTACTACAGGATTATCAGGTAATGAACTCTTTTGTTTACAGCTTAAAAATTACTCCCCTGGTCCTATAGTAGTTGGAAATAGTGTCCGCTCTTTAGGCATTATTGGAAGCGTAGGCTCAAGTTTTAAAGTGATATTAGGCGGTGAGTTAACGCAAATTACCTCTCTCATCGAAGAAGGCAGAGAAACAGCATATAAACGTATGCTAGAAGAAGCAGTCAGCAAGAATGCGACTGGAATTACTGGTGTTACAAGTCAGCTGATTTTTCATGGAGCAAATGTAGAATTTTTGTCGATAGGATCAGTGATCTATGGCGATGAAGGTGCAAATAAGGAGAAATTTTCAACTTCGGCCGATGGTCAGGAGTTGTATGCACAACTTGATGCTGGCTTCAAACCGATTTGTTTTTCTTTTGGTAATGTTGCTTATTCTATGGGGTTGGGGCGCGGTATTATTGGAGGTTTGAAAACATTAGGACGTGGTGAAATTAAGGAATATTCTGATATTTTTAATAAAACCAGGCACTTAGCTTTAACACGTATCATGACACATGCCAGACAGTATAAAGCTAATGCTGTTCTTGGCATTAAAACAACGGTTTTACCTTTTGGAGGCGTTAATGAAATGCTCATGATAGGAACTGCTTCTCATAATCCTCAATTAACAGGAGAACCGGGTAACGATATAGTAACAAGTGATATGACTAATATTGAAATGTGGAATATGGCGCATATGGGGTATACTCCCATGAAGTTATTGTTGGGTACTTCGGTTTATTCTTTGGGATTAATTGGTGGGATTACTTCAACAATTAAAGCATTTGTTCGTGGGGAAATTAATGAATTAACGCGTATGATTTATCATGCACGTGAAAATGCATTGGCAATAATCAATGAGGAAGCTCAAGCCCTAGGTGCTGATGATGTAGTAGGAGTTAAAACGTATGTCTATCAATTGGGTAATGGCTTAATCGAATTTTTAGCTATAGGCACAGCAGTAAAGAAAAATAATCGTATAAAAACTGAATCAGAACAATTACCGCCCCAAGCAATAATTGTTGATAAAGATACTTTTTATGATTCAACAAATTTCAACAGTATGAATGTAAACGTCAACACTGGAGCCAAACCTATAAATAAGGGTACATATTCTTTAGTGATTCCTTTAGTTATCTTTGTTCTTATTATGTTCCAATTATTTCTTCATTATTTTAATTCGATTTTCCACTCTTAAAATTTGAGCTATTATTCAAAGGTTCTAAAAAATAATATAAGGAAATAATTATGTCGCAACATGCAATAGGTCAATTTTGTTGGAACGAATTAGCTACTGCTGATGTAAAAAGATCCAAAGAATTTTACAGTCAATTATTAGGTTGGCACTATAAAGAAATTCATTCTGAAGAAATGACGTATACTCTTGTTCAATCAGGGGATCAAGAAATTGCAGGTATATGGCAAATCCCTAAAGATCAACAAAATAGGATTCCCCCACATTGGATGGCTTATATTTTGGTAAATAATGTTGCAGAAACTTTGGAAAAAGCAAAACAGCATGGTGCTCAAGAAATAAAAGGGGTTACTCATGTAGGGGATATGGGGCTTTTTGCAATTATTAAAGACCCGACGGGTGCGCACGTTGCATTTTGGGAATCAAAAAATAAATAACGTAAAAGGGATAGAATTGCCTTTTATGTCGTTAAACGGCCTGTTACCTTCCAACTTGCGTGTGGCAGCGCGCTCATTGATGTGAGCGCGTGCTGATGCGCTTAATATTGAGACCAGTTTTGGTCAGGTAGATTTTCTACAGGCAATAATTCATAAGTTCTAAAGACATTGCCATCGCGAGATAAAAGAATAGCAATCGGCCTTGTCTTTTCAAAATGAGCAAAGATAATCATCATCATTACGGTGATTGGTACCGCTAGAAACATGCCTAGTAGTCCCCATATATCACCCCAGACGGCCAAGGCAAATAGGATTACTAGCGGGCTTAAATTCAATGAATTACTTAAGTAACGAGGTTCAATTATATTTCCTACAATAAATTGTACTGTTCCTAAACCAAAGATGATTTTTGTGAAAGGAATCCAGCCAGTGAATTGTACTATTGCTAAAGAAGCAGGAAAAGCAATTGCAATGATCGCGCCAATGTTTGGTATAAAGTTGAGAAAGAAAATCAGAAGTGCCCAAAACTCTGCAAAATCAAGTCCTACCCATTTCATAATAATCCAACTTGCAATGGCGGTGATAATACTCAAAATTGATTTTAATCCTAGATAAGTTTGGGTATTAACTACAATATGATTCAAGATGTTGTTGACGAGTATGCGATTTTCTAAAGAAGGAAAAAGTGCATCGATTTTTTTGAGAAAAAAATATTGCTCCGCAAATAAAAATGCAACGTACAACAAGATGAGTACGGTAGAACTTGCAAGAGTTGAGAATACTCCATAAGCATTGATTAAAACCGTTTGTAAATTAAGTGATTTTATCATTTGATTCAGACTCGATAAA
This sequence comes from Legionella gratiana, assembly GCF_001467695.1. Lineage (GTDB taxonomy): Bacteria > Pseudomonadota > Gammaproteobacteria > Legionellales > Legionellaceae > Legionella > Legionella gratiana. The sequence continues at coordinate 353,683 of NZ_LNYE01000022.1, read as the reverse complement.
ATTTCAATATGGAGCTTTTTATCAATATTGCTAAAAATGGCTAATAAATTTTCTTGATAGCGATTGGATGCGGCAATGACGTTATTGACGTTATGCGTAATGATGTTCATAAAAATAAAAATAAAAACAGCAAGAATTACCAAAGCAAAAATCATACTTAACCAACTAGGAAGCCGAGTACCTACCATTGGTATTCGTTGAATTGTACTACTAATGGTATTAAGAAGATGCCAAATAAAAATGGCAATGACAAAAGGAATTAATACATGGCTTCCTACAATGAGAAAATAACCAATAATCCATATTACAATGAGTCCTGAAGTAAAGAGAAGCATGCGACTCATAAGATAGTTCCTTTTGATTTTATTTATTTTTATTGCTAAATATTAGCATTGATTATCCAGGATAAAAATTTAAAAATAACTTTATTCTCATGACGTAGAGAAATAAGTAGACACTTAAACCTAGAAAAATAGGTATAATGCACTGCTTCCCTAAGTAAGCTTGCCTATACTATTAGTGTAGTTACTTAGGTATAATGAAACCCCATGAACTTATCAAATTATCAAAGCCTTTCTTGGGCTCATCGGTTGGTGCGAGATTGGTTTGTACAAAAAGTAGGTAAACCTACTGAACCACAAGAACAAGGATGGCCATTTATTTTAGCGGGTCATGATACACTCATTTCTTCACCGACTGGTTCGGGTAAAACTTTGGCTGCATTTTTAGCTTGCTTAGACGGTCTAATACGTAAAGCTGTAGCAGGAAATTTACACGATATCACTGAAGTATTATATGTTTCACCACTTAAGGCATTAAGTAATGACGTACAAAAGAATTTGCTGTTACCTTTACAAGAAATTAGTGAGTTAGCCAAAGAGCGAGGCGTTGTTTTACCTGAAATTCGCGTGGCTGTGAGAACTGGGGATACAACAACAAACGAACGACAAAAAATGATCAAAAAACCGCCACATATTTTGATTACTACACCAGAGTCTTTTTACATTCTGTTAACCGCTGAAAAAAGCCGGGTGAACATGTCAGCCATTCATACCGTTATTGTCGATGAAATTCATGCTTTAGCGAATAACAAACGAGGTGCGCATCTCGCATTATCTTTAGAACGTTTAGAGGCACTTACCCCAAGATCATTTATCCGCATAGGCCTGTCTGCTACTCAAAAACCTTTGGAAAAAGTGGCAAACTTTCTAGTAGGTTCTAAAAAGACTCAAGTGAAATTGGTCAACATTGGCCATACACGGCAATTAGATTTGCAAGTTGTTCTACCCGAAAGTGAATTAGCTGCCGTTGCCTCCAATGAAATGTGGGATGAGATTTATGAAAAAATTGCGGCTTTAGCCCAAGAAAATCGCGCTACATTAGTATTTGTCAATACACGAAAACTAGCGGAACGTGTTGCCCATCATTTGGAACAACGTTTAGGTGAAAATAAGGTATTAGCTCATCACGGTAGTTTATCACGGAAATTACGTCTTGATGCAGAAGCTCAACTGAAGAATGGTATGTTAAAAGTTCTGGTTGCTACAGCTTCATTAGAATTAGGAATTGATATTGGTCATATTGACTTAGTATGCCAAATCGGATCTCCACGAGCTATTGCTACTGCATTACAACGTATTGGTAGAGCAGGACATTGGCATGCAGCGATTTCAACAGGGCGTATTTTTGCCACCACACGTGATGAGTTATTAGAATGTGCGGCTCTAGTTTATGCCATCCGTCATGGAGATTTAGATCAGTTAATTATTCCAGAAGAGCCCTTAGATATTTTAGCGCAACAAATTGTGGCTGCCTGTGCCACCCAGGATTGGGTGGAGGATTTGCTTTTTCGCTATTTTAAAAATGCTTATCCTTACCATCATTTGACGCAAGAAAAATTTGATGAAATTCTCACTATGCTCTCAGAAGGCACTACCGGATCACGTGGGCGTTATGGTGCCTATATTCATAGAGATCGGGTGAATCATATTATTAAAGGACGGCGAGGGAGTCGTTTGGCTGCAATCACCAGTGGTGGTGCAATTCCCGATAATGGTTTGTTTTCAGTGATTGCGATGCCGGATAATGTCATGGTTGGTACTTTAGATGAAGATTTTGCAGTAGAGAGTAATCGTGGGGACATTTTTTTGCTAGGGACAAATTCTTGGAAAGTACTGCGTATTGAAAAGGGGCGCGTGCTAGTAGAAGATGCACATGGTGCACCACCCAGTGTTCCTTTTTGGTTAGGAGAAGCCCCTGCGCGCAGTATCGAACTGTCACTGCAAGTATCACAACTTCGAGAAAAAATTAGTTCTCTGTTACCCGAAAAAACACCTCAAATTGTTGATGCAAGACATGTTCCTCAAATACAAAAAGCGATTCAATGGTTAATGAACTATTGTGGCCTTGATGTTTCTGCCGCGGAGCAGTTGCTTGAGTATGTTCGTTTAGGTCGGCAAATTTTAGGCGCGGTTCCCACGCAGAAAACAATAATAGCAGAACGTTTTTTTGATGAAAGTGGCGGCATGCAACTCATTATCCATGCGCCATTTGGTGCGCGAATTAACAAAGCTTGGGGATTGGCTTTACGAAAGAAATTTTGCCGATCGTTTAATTTTGAGCTACAAGCGGCTGCCACAGATAATGGTGTAAATATTTCCCTAACGGAGCAACATAGCTTTCCTTTATCGGATGTCTTTCATTTTTTGCATACAAACACTTTAAAAGAGGTTGTGACCCAAGCAGTATTGCAATCCCCTTTACTCGGTGTACGCTTTCGCGCAGTGGCTACGCGCTCATTATCATTATTACGTTTTCGAGGCGGCAAAAAAATTCCTCCTAACATCCAACGTATGCTTGCTGATGATTTATTAGCTGCTGTATTTCCAGATGCCGCGGCCTGTCAGGATAATTTAGGTGGTCGCGATGTAGTGTTGCCTGATCATCCGCTTATCGAAGAAACCATGAAAGATATCTTAATGGATGCTTTGGATATTGATGGAGTAACAAAAGTAATCCATGATATTGAAACGCAGCATATTACTTGTCTCGCTGTAGATACACCAGTTCCCTCAGTGTTTTCTCATGAAATTTTAAATACAAATCCTTATGCATTCTTGGATGATGCTCCTTTAGAGGAGCGGCGCTCACGCGCAGTTGAAATGCGTCGCGTATTACCCGAGTCCCTGTTAGAAGAGGTAGGACAACTCGATCCTAAAGCAGTATCCGAGGTTCAGGAACAAGCTTGGCCTGATATTCGTTCTGCAGATGAATTACAGGATGTGTTGCAAACAGTTATTGTTTTTCCAGAACTCATTCAAGTGACTGAATTTCAAGCTACTTTGCCACAGTGGAAAATATATTTTAGTGAGTTACAACAGGAAGGACGAGCTGTATTAGCTACTGTTGCTGGTAAAAATTATTATGTGTCTACAGAAAAAAGAAAGATTTTTCATTGTATTTTTCCAGATGCCTCATTTGCTCATGAGGTAGCAAATGTCAGCGAAGAACCCTGCTCCTTTGAGGAGGCCATACTGAAAACGTTGCGGGGTTGGTTGTTACATACAGGTCCAATTACTCAAAAGAAGTTGAGCGATTGTTTCCATCTCACTCCAGTAGATATCGCGCATGCTTTATTGAAATTAGAAGCAAGTGGATATGTGTTACGTGGACATTTTCGTACTGAGTGTGCGGGCGAAAGAGAATGGTGTGAAAGGCGATTACTTGCGCGTATTCATCGCGCTACTACTGACTCTTTACGCAAACAAATCAAACCCGTTAGCCCAGCTCAATTTATGGCATGGTTGCTGAAATGGCATCACATAGGCCCAGGTCATCAGATGAAAGGTGAGCAAGGATTGCTGGCAGTAATCAAGCAGCTACAAGGCTTTGAACTTGCTGCGTGTTCCTGGGAAAGCGATGTTTTCCCTGTGCGCGTCCATGATTATGACATGCTGATGCTCGATAAGTTATGCATGAGTGGCCTAGTAGGGTGGGGGCGAATATCACAACATCCTTCTGTAGTGCTTGCAGATGAAGAAACCAAAAAATCTCGACGCCTAGCACCAACCCGAAATGCACCAATTACTTTTTTTGTTCGAGAAGAGGCTGATTGGATTCCACCTCATACACCTATAGATAATATTGAGGAAATAACGAGTCTTAGTTATCCAGCCCGCAATATTTATCGATTTTTGCAAAAATATGGAGCTTCATTTTATGTGGACATTGTACGTGGTACAGGGAATTTGAAAATTGAAGTGGAAAATGGTTTATGGGAATTAGTTGCAGCAGGAATGGTAACTGCAGATAGTTTTGATAATGTGCGGACTTTGATGAGTACAAAACGCAAATCCAGTAGTCGGCATCGACGCAGATCTCTGTTTCCACTCAGTACGGGGCGCTGGTCTTTATTGCATATTCATGCACAAGAAGATTATGAAAAACGTGTAGAGGCTGCATGTTGGATGTTATTAAAACGTTACGGAGTACTCTTTCGTGATTTGCTCGTACGTGAAAAAAATAGTCCGCGCTGGCGAGATTTATTAATTTTTTTGCGACGTCTTGAATTACGTGGTGAGGTACGTGGAGGACGATTTGTCGATGGCTTTTTAGGGGAACAATTTGCACTACCTTATGCAGTAGACTCTCTACGGGCTATACGGAATGAAGAAATAAATGAAATACCGCAAATTATTTCAGCGGTGGATCCGTTAAATTTAATTGGAATTATTTTACCTGGTGAACGTCTATCCGCAACATCAAAATCGGAGATTAGGTTAGTTGCAGGTAACGTTTTGACTCCATAAAAGGTTAACCTAGAAGTAATTGGGAGATTTTATGATGCATAATCAGCCCCGTTATACTTTTTTAAATAAGCAAAAATTACCATTAATGATACAACCTACAACTGATAAACCAGCAGACATTAACTGTTTAGTGCAGTTTCTTAAAGAAGAAAATACTTTATTCAAAGAGCATTTGCTTCATTATCATGCCATTATTTTTCGTGGATTTAATATTAATACCCCTGATCACTTTAGTAAGGCTATTCAAGCCTGTGATTTAGGAGCAAATTATAATTATGACTTTTGTCCTGTTCCAAGAACAAAAATTCAAGAGGGTATATCTACTTCATCAAATTATCCTGCAAGTTATCCTATTGCATTACATAATGAAAAGTCCTATAGCGCTGAGTTTCCCACTCATATTTTTTTTAACTGCATTAAAGCGGCTGAACAAGGAGGATGTACTTCGCTTGCTGATGGACATCAAATTTGGCTTTCTCTTCCAGAATTTTTACAACAAAAACTACAGTCAAAAGGTGTTTTATATCGCCGACATTTTTACAGTTATGGAATAAAATATAAAATCATTCAATCACTGGGCGTAGCGCCTGTATTTAAGACATGGATGGAAGAATTTAATACCCATGAAAAAAATAAGGTTGAAACGATACTTCAGCAAACGAAACAACAATTTAAATGGAAAGGAAATGATTTAGTAACAGAGGTATTTCTTCCTGCCAGTAGAAAGCATCCTCTAACAGGTGAATTAGTATGGTTCAATCAATCCAATCAGCTTACTCATTATTGTAATGGTATTAGTGATTATGTTAATTCAATCATTAAAAACCCGATTGTTTCTTTTATTTTATTGCGAAATAACTTCCATCCTTATTTGATTTTTTATGGAGATGGTACGTCTTTTTCAAAACAAGAATCTTTGTTAATTGCTGAAGCCATTCAAAAAAATACGCATTTAATTTCCTGGCAACCAGGAGATCTTATGGTTATCGATAATTATTCCTGTCTGCATGGAAAAACACCTCATGTTGGAGAGCGATTAATTTTAGCTGGAATGACCAAGTATCCTTATGATAAGGAGGATAGTGATGTTTCCTGAGATATCGCATAAAAAATTTGTGATCGGAGATCTGTATTTTTTAAATGAACTGGAAACTCAGGGATTAATCTATGAAGTTTTTTCACAAAATACTTATTTGCTTGATTTTCTTAGTTTAAACCCTGGGTCAATCATTGTTGATGTAGGGGCAAATATTGGTATTTTTTCATTATTTGCCCTGCAACATTGTAATTATGATGCTGAGATCTACTGTTTTGAGCCTATTCCGATGACTTTTTCTTGCTTGCAAAAAAATTTAGAGCGTTTTAAGCATAAGATACACCTATACAATACAGGGATCAGTCATGTTGATTATGATTGTGACGTTGAGTTTACTCTATTTGGAAAAAGTGTAGGTACCGCAACTTACAGACCCCAAGATAAGATTATTTCAAATTTTCAACCTTTATTGGATTATAATACTTTATTAAAGCTACTCCCTTGGCAAAATAAATTTCTCTATTATCAGTTAAAGTTTTTTCCCTTTTTACGGAATTACCTAATTAAAAGAAACTATAGAAAGCAAACAGTAGAAACTAAAGTTAAATGTAGGTTGACTTCGTTAGGACGTTTTATCGAACAACATCATATAGATCATATTGATTTTTTAAAAGTGGATGTTGAGGGGGCTGAAGTAGAGGTTATAGAGAGTATTAAACCCGAGCAATTTTCTATAATTAAACAGTTAAGTATTGAAATTCATGATATTGAACATCGAGTTGAAAAACTTAATTTGTACTTACAAAAACAAGGTTATCTCACTTTAGTCGATAGAAATCCAATTTTAGCGGATCTGGGTTTTAATCATCATATGATCTATGCAAAAAGGATATAGGAATAAACGAATAGGCATCTTCAGAACGTTACTCGCTCGCTACAGACCCAACTGATTTTTCTAGAATTATCTTTTTTAGATTAATTTTTAAACAGTTATATCGAATTCACGTTATACTAGGATCATATACCTCAAAAGGTGATTATATGTCTTTTTTACGCTTTTTAATAAATAGACTCAATCATTTGGTTCCTCAAATCAATGAGAGGAATAATAGGTCAATATCCCCAGTTGAATTAATAGCGCACCACATTCACGATTACGAGAAACAGTTTCAAAAGCATCAAGAAGCCGTCTACTATTCCAAAGAAATACTAGAAGACCTAATCAATCAAAGACTAAGAGCATTATTACTGCATGCAAAATCAAAATCTCCTTGGTATAAAAAAACGCTAGCAAAAATCAACATAGAGAACTTTACCAAAGAACGACTAGAGGAGCTTCCTACTATAAATAAAACCATTTTAATGGAAAATTGGGATGCAATTGTCACCAATCCTAAGCTTTCATTAGCTTTGATTGAAAAACATCTGAGTAAAAAAAATGATAAGATCGACACATTGTATCTGTTCTCCCATTATCAGGTCGTGTCCACTGGAGGAAGTAGTGGGAAACGAGGTGTATTTATTTATGATTGGGATGAGTGGATTACATTTCGCACTGCATTTATCCGCTATCCACTCTACAATTATGAACGCACGCAAATGGTAACTACAAAACTAAATGCCAATTCAAAAATTGTTAGCTTGTTTGTAACAAACACAGCAATTGCAGCTTATTCTTTAGCAAAAACCTTTGAGCGATACAATGAAAATATGTATTTTCTGCCTATGGCTATAACACCATTAAATGTAGTCATTACTCGTCTCAATCAAATTATGCCTGATATCTTAACCGCTTCTCCTTCCTATATTCACAAAGTATGTCAACTCATTCAAAAAGGGCAAATAAAAATTGAACCTAAGTTTATTTTTGTTGGTGGGGAACCCCTTTTTGAACAAACCCTGGATTTAATTAAAGAAACTTGGCCTAACGTGGATATTTTTAATGTATTCGGCTGTACTGAGGGAATGGTGGGGTTAAATTGTCGCGCAAATACAGATGAGATGCATTTGAATGATGATCAATGCATTGTTGAACCTCTGGATGAACAAAATCGCCCTGTTGGGAAAGGAATTATGGCTTCCAAAGTATATATAACTAATTTGTATAATTATACTTTGCCACTAATTCGCTATGAAAATTCAGATGAGATTTTATTTTTAAATAAAACCTGTGATTGTGGCATCCAACACCAGCTTATAAAAGCACCTAAAGGTCGACCTGGATGTGACTTTAATTATCCTGGCAATATTTTTGTACATCATTCACTTTTCTTAGGAGCGCTTTTGACCGAAAAAAATATTCAAGAATATCAGGTCGAACAAACAATAGATGGGGTTAATATTAGGGTTGTAACCACTGGTTTTATAAATAAGCTCCAATTGCAAGAGAATATACGTTTACGATTAAGCAAAGTAGGTTTTCATAATGCCACAGTGACGATCATTGAAGTACCTGAAATTAAATATTTGTATTCGGGTAAACTCAATCGTTTTATACCCTTGAAGTCGAATTCGTAAGCAATGATATGGATTCATCCTCCCTTTTAAACGGCTATTAGATGAGCCAAAATGTTTTTGTTGAAAAACAAAAAGAAAATCAAGCCTGGTTGCTCGCAACTGTCTCTTGATGAGATATGATCAAGAGGTTGTCTAATAGCGTATGGCTGCAAGGTGAAGTTTAGAGCAAAATTTTGTTACTTTTAGACCTTCTGCTTTTGTGGAAGGCGACGGTATTGAGAAGTCCGTCACCCTCTGCGCAAGCAGGGGGTCTAATAGGGTATGACTGCAAGGTGAAGTTAGAGCAAGCTTTGTTACTTTTAGACCTTCTGCTTTTGCGGAAGGCGACGGTATTGAGAAGTCCATCACCCTCTAGACTCTTTATTCGCAGGCCAAACTGCTGTTTATCGATTAGTAAAATAATGACAGTTCAAATTTTCCAGGCTTGCAATGACCGAATATACAAACTCTGTGAACGTTTGTCAGACGTTAGTTTTCATCATAGCTGCGCAAAACAAGATGGGTGTTACTTCCACCTGCACCATAGCTAGAAACACCAGCTAAATAGTGTTTTTTTAGTTCAGGAAAATCTTGAAATTGAGTGGCAATATATAGAGGCGAGTCGTCCAACATAAAATCTGGGTTCGGAGTTTCAAAGTTAATTGAAGGGACAATAGCTTTATTTTTGAGCATAAGTACGGTTTTGATGATTGAGGCCATCCCGGATACAATACCCGTATGACCTAAATTACTTATTACGGAGCTTATTGGACAACGATTTGTTTTGGTAACGTCTTTGAATGCTTTTTTTAGTGCATATATTTCGGTTGCATCACCTAATTTGGTTGAGGCGCCATGGGCTGCAATATAATCAAGATCACCTGGCTCAATAGCTGCATTTTTCCAGGCGGATTGCAAGCAACTATATTGGCCATGAATCCCGGGGGCCATAAATCCTTCTTTTGAAGAATTACCATCGTTATTCATAGCAGCCCCGATAATAACAGCGTGGATTAGGTCATTATCTGCAATTGCATCTTCAAGTCGTTTTAAAACAACCACCCCAGCACCATTTGAGTATAAAGTGCCGCATGCTGAAGCATCAAAAGAATGGCAATGGCCGTCAGAAGAAAATAATCCGTTCTCTTCATACACATATCCTACTTCTTGAGGCAAATCGATTAAGCACGCACCTGCAATTGCCATATCACATTGATAACTATTTAACTCTCGACAACTTTGTATCACCGCTGTCAAAGAAGAGGAACACGCCGTATATAAATCAATAGAACTTCCTTGAAATCCAAATTGATAAGAAATATAAGGTGCGATTACTTTTGAATAATATCTTTCTATCGCTTTTTGAGTATCAATAGCTTGGTAGTACGCTGCTCCAAAGAAATGAGAAGCGGGTTGATTATTTGCGCCAATATACACAGCCGTATTTTTAATGAAGTTATTTGCATTATTTACCTGGCTTCTCATGGTACTCAAAGCACGATAAGTTAAATGTGACATAACCTTGCCTTGAACGCCTAACAATTCAAAATTTTTGGTGGTACTTTTAAACGGAGGACTATCAAATGATTCTAAGTCATCTAATATTCCTCTGTATGGTTTGTAATTGGGATCAGCGATTAATTGTTCTGAAATACCTGATCGTTGTAATTGTTCTGCGGAAAATTTACTTACAGCTTCTTTTCCAGACCTCAATAGATCCCAATACTCATCAAGATCATTGGCTCCAGGAAATTTTACAGCCATACCTACAATAGCAACTTTGTGTGCGTGGTTATTTACATTCATTATTTCAAGGCTCCATTTCTTTGATCGTGCTAACAATTTAATGGACACTAACTAGATGGCATATAAGTGAGTAACAGTCTGAATTTACCCATTTGAAAACAATTGCCATAAGATGTGTTTGTTGCATACTCATTCTCTGTCAATTTCATGCAGAGAACATGTTCTATTGCAGCAACTCTCTTTTAATTTTAAGTATAAGCCATTTTCTTTAATTTAATTCAACCCCGCTCATTTCTTAGAGGTTACTTAGACTAAATGAAACTCAATAGTTTCTCTTTATCTATTTTTCCATTTTCTTTTATAGGCAATGCACTTAACCATATGTAATGCTCCGGAATCATATAATCTGGAATCCTAGTTTTTAAAAATGATTTAAGTTCAGCACTGCTAAGCGCTACTTGTTGGTCATTAGCAATTAAGAATGCGACTATCCTATGATCAAGAAAATCCACCTTTTCACAGATAACGACTGCATCTTGAATATTGGGATGTTCTAATAAATGATAGTGTATTTCTCCTAATTCAATACGTATACCATGCAGTTTTATCTGATCATCTTTGCGACCTAAAAATACTAATTCATTCTTCTTATTCCAACAGACTATATCTCCAGTACGATACATTTTTTCTCCTGGAAGATAAGGATTGTCTATAAACGATGTCTGAGTAAGCGCTGAATTATTTAAATAACCTTGAGCTAATCCAACTCCAGAAATGAATAGTTCTCCGGGTTCAAAGCCGGTTGAATGAAGCTGTTCATCTAACACGAAAAGTTGAATATTCTGGATGGGCTTTCCAATTGGAATAGTGCGATAATGCTTGTGTTTTTCACAAATAAAATAAGAAACATCTATTGTGGCTTCTGTGGGACCGTATAAATTGACCAATAATGCTTCTTGATCTTGAAATAGCTTATTAAATAAATTCACGCTTCTCGCGTCTAGTGCCTCTCCACTGGCAAACACATACTTTAAAGATCTTAAGCGACTCAACGAAAAATCTTGTTCGATATAATTTAAAAATATACGTAATACAGAAGGTACAAAATGAATAACGTTCAACTGATATTGTTCAATCATACGAATAAATAATTTAATATCATGTTCTTTTCTAGGTGGTAACAGAGCTACCCCGGCTCCCACAACAGACCACCAACAGGTTTCCCAAACAGAAATGTCAAAACAAGGGTGTGTTTTATGAAATACAACGTCGTGTCTTTGTAATGGAAAAGTGTTTTGCATCCATAGAATTCGATTCACTAGGGCCTGGTGTGAAATCATGACCCCTTTAGGTGTTCCTGTAGTACCTGATGTATACATCACATAGGCTAAATCTTGTTTTTCTCGGATCACATTTAAATTATGGCATTTTTCATGGCTTACATTTTCACAGATGCTTAATATTTGAAGATTATCTTTATCATTTAACCCCGATTTTGCTGTCAATAATGTATTATCTTCAACAATTAGAAATTTTATTTGACTCTCTTCGAGGATAGTTTGATTTCTAATTGCAGGGGCTAGAGGATCCAACGGTAAATAGGCACCTCCTGCCTTTAAGACCGCAAAGATTGCCATAAGCATTTCAAAAGAACGCATGAGTTGAATGCCGACAATTCCATTTAATGGCAGACCTTTTCTGCGCAGATATCTTGCATATTGATTGGCTTTTTTATTAAAAGCATCATATGAAATTTGACGATCCTCCAGATAAATAGCAGTATTTTCTGGATATTGCTTTACCTGTTCTTCGAATAAGGAGCAAATTGTTGTGAACTGATCAGATGACTTCATTTTGTAAAAACACTCTCTATTAATTGATGCAAAGCTTTGAAATGAGAATTTCGTGTATTTGTGAGGTTCCTTCGATGATCTCCATTACTTTAGCATCTCTATAATATCGTTCAACAGGATAAGTGTCATTAAAGCCAGCTGCACCAAATATTTGCAATGCATGATTAGAGACAAAAACAACCATTTTTGAAGCAACGTATTTCGCCACTAATGTTTCAGCAATGTAGGCTGGATTTTTTTGCTGTCTAAGCTCTCCCGCATAAAAACACAATTCTCGGGCCGCTTTAACCTGAACAACCATTTCAGTTATCATTTTTTGAATTAACTGATGCTCATCTAAGGTACGATCGAATTGTTTTCTTTCTTGAGCGTAATCGCGGACTGCATCCAAGCAAGCTTGTCCTAAACCAACACATCCATACGCTGTTGTATAGCGTCCTTCGTCTAAAGCCGCTTGAATAACATAGGATAAACCCATACCAATACTACCTAATAGATTTGTTTTAGGGATGCGGCAATTATCAAAAAAAATTTCTGCCAGCATATTAGAGCGTAGACCTAAAAAATTAGGTATCGGTGAAATAATTAAGCCTGGAGTGTTTTTTTCAACTAAAATCGCAGTTGGTTGTCCTTGGCAGTTTGCTAAAACTAAAAACAAATCAGCAATTTGTCCTAGGGTAATGTATTTTTTACTTCCTGTTAGAATAAATTCACCATTTGTATCCAACAACTGAGTTTCAACATGTTCCAAATCACTACCAATATTAGGTTCGGTTAAAGCTAATGCAGCTAAGGTTACTCCTGATGCAATCCGGGGTAACCAGGTTTGTTTCTGTACTTCCGAACCAAATTGTACGAGTGACTTACTGACCATGCCCAATACTGTTAAAATATTTGCCATGGAACAAAGCTCTTTTGCAAATGATTCATGCATGATGCCAATAGTCAATTCATCCCATTGTTGTCCACCAAATCGTTTAGGAATGCAAGCACCTAAAAAACCATTTTGGGCTAATGTATAAAAAAAATGACGCGGAATGTTTTGTTCTTTATCAAAAGTTTTCGCATGGGGGTGAAGATTATGTTCTATGAATCGATTAAAGAATCGTTGTTGTTTCAGATATCGAGGTTGGTAATTGGGCAAAATTCTTCTCCTTATTCATATTGATAAAATCCTTTTTTAGTTTTTTGTCCAAGAAGCCCTGCATCTACCATATTTTTTAATAACCAGCATGGCCTATACTTCGGATCGTTTAGCTCTGAATATATTGTTTCTAAAGAATAGAGAACCGTATCTAAACCAATTAAATCTGCAGTATGCAGCGGTCCCATTTTATGCCCAAAACATTGCTTAAATAGAATATCGATGTCTTCGATTGATGCAATGTTTTCTTGGATCATAAAAATGGCTTCATTAATAAAAATCATCATTGCACGATTGCTCACAAAACCAACAGAATCTTTAACTACGATCATTTTTTTATGTACTTGATCAAGTAACGATCTGGTTTTTTCTATTGTTGATTCGTCAGTGTGATATCCTTTAATTACCTCTACCATAGGCATTATTGGTGCTGGGTTCATAAAGTGAACACCTATAACGCGTTGAGGGTGCTCAACGAGCGATGCTATTTTAGTAATGGATATGGAGGATGTGTTTACTCCAAAAATACAGGTTGAGCTGCATTGTTCATTTAATTCCTGATATAAGGTTTTTTTTTGTTCCCAATTTTCAGGGATATTTTCAATGATGTATTCGGATTGCTTGAGTGCATCTAGTTTTGTTGTAAAAGAAATTGATGCCAATATTGGTTCAATAGAATGTTTCGATGGTAAATTTTGAATTAATACGAGATAGTGTAAATTTTTTTCTATGGTGGTTTTTGCCTTATCTAATTGAGATTGGCGATTATCAATCAAGGTGACAAAAAATCCGCATTGCGCGAAAAGTTGTGCGATACCTGAACCCATTGTACCCGAACCAAGAATAGTAAGTTTTTTTTGTTTCATGTCCTGCACCCACTCTGTATCCTAAAAAAAGCAGTTGACTATTCATAGAGCCAAACTTTATCACAGTATTATAGCTTACTGGAAATAAAGCCCGCGATAGCATCAATACTCGTTAACTGATTTGGATCAAATTCACCGACCTCAAGATCAATTTTATATTTCTTCTCTATAAAAACTAACAATTGAATAAAAAATAAAGAGTGCATTGCGCCTGTATCAAAAATATTATCTGAATAACCAATATCCTTAATTCTAAAAGATTTGAGTAAAAAGAGTTTTACTTCATTTTTAATGTGCTGAATTTCCATCAGATTTTCCTGTTTTACTATGAGCCATCTTATTATCCTAAAAAAAGCAGTTGGATTTCGTAATAGAGGTCAACTGCTTTCTTGGGGATTATTCAAGGTAAAATGTCATTGCTCTTTAATAGTGTAACACCACTATGAATAAGTTCTGCTTTAATTTTTTTAAAGCTATTTTGGTTAAGAGGCATAGTAGCATCGTCAATTAAATAGCATTTAAAACCCTCATGAAGCGCATCTTTTATTGAAAAATAAACACAAATATCTGCACATAAACCACAAAAATAAAGTTCTTTGGCACCTTTTCCATGAAGATAATCTACTAATCCTGTATTTATTTGATGTTGGTTGTCGTAAAAAACACTATAACTATCTACTTCAGGATTCATACCTTTACGAAAAATCGCTTCTATAGGTTTTATTTCAAGCATAGGATGCAATTCTGCACCAAAAGTTCCTTGGATACAGTGGTTAGGCCATAGTATTTGTTCTACTCCATGCAACATGATGTTATCAAAAGGTTTTTTACCGGGATGATTGGAGGCAAAGCTTTTATGATTTTGAGGATGCCAGTCTTGAGTAGCAACAATTAAGTCAAATTTAGGAAGTACTTGATTAATGATAGGAATAATGGAGTCTCCATGTAATACTGCAAGTGGGCCACCAGGCATAAAATCATTTTGCACATCAGTAATAATTAAAGTCTTATTTATTTTTTTCATAGATTATTTTTTATATTCTTTAATTAATTGATTCCGCTTTTTATTCAATTGATTGCTTAAGCCCACTTGATAATTGCTTGGGTTTTCAAATCGTTTGAATTCTTCAGGGAGTTTTTGTAACCGTTTACTGCTGTATTCCGCAATTTCTTGAAGCGTTTTTAAGGGCAATAAGCATTTACCCTTTTCCATGACTTTATGAAGTAATGGCTCTTGCTGATACTGTTTAAAAGCGAATAATGTTTCGCGTTTAAAAGGAGAGTGAATGCTTCCTAAATCCGTTTCATTCATTAGAGCAACAACGTCTCCCCCTAAAAAAGTATCGTCATTCAATAGTCTGTACACTTGTTTTTTGTAAGGTAAAGTGATTTTACTTATCGATTCTGACAATTTAATTCGTGGCTTTTCATCCATAAAAGCTAATTTGTATACCCCATCTAAAGCAGCATCTGGTGCCCCTATAACCAAACTTGTTCCTACACCAAAAGCGTCGATAGGAGCATTTTGTTCCCGAAGATTTTTTATTCTTTCTTCATCAAGCTGGTTGGATGCGATAATTTTTACATAATGTAATCCTGCATCATTAAGCATTTGACGAGATTTTTTAGCCAAGTCTTCTAAGTCACCACTATCTAATCGTATCCCTTGTAAACGCTGTCCACGTTGTTCCATTTCTTTACCTACACGAATTGCATTAGGAATACCACTTTCTAAAGTGCTGTAAGTATCAACGAGTAGTGTACAATTATCAGGCCAGATCTCAGCAAAATCACGAAATGCGGATAGTTCACAGTCATAACTTTGTATAAATGAATGAGCCATGGTTCCTGAAATAGGAATATTATAATCACGTCCCACACGTACATTACTCGTAGAATCGAAGCCACCAAGGATAGCAGCCCGGCTCGCATAATAGCCACCGGGACCTTGAGCTCGCCGCAAACCAAAATCAATTAACTGACATTGTCCTGCAACTTGTCGAATCCGACTTGCTTTTGTTGCGATAAGAGTTTGAAAATTTAATAAATTTAAAAGAATGGTTTCAATCAATTGAGCTTCAATAATATTGGCTTCTATAGAAACTACAGGACGAGTAGGAAAAACTAAATCCCCTTCATAAGAAGCATAGATGGTTCCTTGAAAACGAAAATTCTTTAAATAATCAAGAAACTTAGGATGCATTCCGTTGCTTTTTAAAAAATAAATGTCTCGTTCATTAAAATGATAATTTTCTAGTATTTTAAGAAAGTCGGTAAGTCCGGCAAAAATTGCATATCCCGATCCGAGTGGAAGTTTTCTGAAAAAATAATCAAAAATTGCAGTAGCGTTTTCATGACCTTTTAAAAAATAAACTTGGGCCATAGTGAGTTGATATTGGTCTGTATAACTTCCAGTGAAATCAAACATTGGTGTACATGTCCTTTAAACGAAATAGGGGCGAATTGTAAACAGATCCTAATCATTTATAAAAAGAGAAGGGTATAGCCATAATAATTGTTGAAATACACTTCGTCTAGAGCGATGGTTTTTTCTGCTCGCTTTTAGGATCTGAATCTATTTCTAAATAAAAGCAGCTCGATATAAGAAATAATTTTTTTATATCGAGCTGAGGTTAATTCTGTAGTTTTCGACACCCACAGCTATAGATTTAAAATAAATATTCTGTTATATGTTTGGATAAAATGTTAATTAATTGATTTTTTTGTTAAATAAATCCTACTGGATACATAGGTTTTAGCTCATATATTTTTCTCTTAACTATCATATCTGACATGGAGTGAAAGGATGAAGGTCAGCGAATTTAAAAGGCTGGTTGATGAATTAGAAGACAAAATTGCCTTGGAAAAAAATTCCAATAAAGTCATGAGATTCGTCACACGTTTAAAAGAAATAGCGCAAATATATGATAAAGAAAATGATGTTCCATCTGAGATGATGTCTGATGTTCAAAAAACAATCAATGAATTTTGGAGCCGGAGCATTCAATTTTTACCTCATGAGCACTGGCAGAATGATACTCTTGTTCTTCCGTTGCTTGCATTTCAAAAACAATTGGTTAAAGCAGGTTTGTTAGAGAGAGACGTTCATCATCCTATTTTATTTCGAGAATTAAAAAATCGCTATGACAACGTTCCTGATAATGTATTAAATAGTACCGAACTTATCTCTTTATTGATTTGTGCAAGTCGTATGTCGGGTTATGCACGGATGGATGAGCTTGATAATAACTATCCACTTTTACGTTTGAATGAGTGTTTTTCTGCAAAACGACCACAAGAAACTCAGAAGTTAAAAGAAATACTTTTTTTACTGCAAGCCAGTTTTTATTTAATTTATAAACATTGTACCGTTGCGCAACTTCATTTAATCCCTTATCTGATTTATTTTCGTCACCATACCACTGATGAAGAGCGACGTTCTGAACTCGCACTTTTCAAAACACTTACTCAAAAAACAGCAGATTGCCTTACGTTTTTTCATGATAAGGAAGATTATATAGATACTCGATCTCTAAAAGTGATTGATGCATTATCTCTTGTTGCTCATTTAATTCCCAATCGACGAGGGGATTTTCTTCATATGACTAACGAGTGTCGATGGATTTATCCTTTTATTCAGAAAAGTAGAGTGGAACCGACTAAAGACAATGATACTTTATTAGATGAAACGCTGCAGCTATTAGAACTTGATTTTGATACTCAAAAAGATAAATCGTACACCGCAGCTTTAGATTTTACAGCTGCAGCTCAAAAACAGATACGGACTCTGACCAGCAAAGAAGCAAAGCTGGTTCATAATGCAATCGCTCTATTTTCTTTAGAGAACTATATTAAACAACGCCACGAGGATCCTCGTCCCAAACATTCTTTTTTATCCCTTTCTGGGGAGACAAAATGTCAGGCAGCGGAAAAATGGAAAAACTCTATTCGTGGTCGGCCTGTGCATGTAGGTTTTTTTGAAAAGATGGCTTTAAACCAAGGACGCTTGAAGGAGTTGATTGAGTCACTAGAAGAACAAGAGAAGAAATTCAGTG
Source organism: Legionella gratiana (assembly GCF_001467695.1). GTDB lineage: Bacteria > Pseudomonadota > Gammaproteobacteria > Legionellales > Legionellaceae > Legionella > Legionella gratiana. Next base: position 335,679 of record NZ_LNYE01000022.1, on the reverse strand, counting down.
TTTCATCAACATTTTAGTGAGCTAAGAAAGTAGAGAAATTTGCTTTTCTATATGGCGTAACATATATTTAACGTGAGTTCGATATAAAAAATAAAGTGATTTTTTATATCGAACTGTTTTTATTTAGAACCTAGATCCCATATAAATGCTGCGCATCCCCGCTTTCGCTGAGGACAAGCTTTACGGGATAACGTTCGTTTAGCGACAGAAAAGGCATTTCTAACCTTTTATGTCGAGCTCACGTTATTTACTACAGCGTATGGATTTGAATAATGATAAGAAAAAGGAGTTCTTATGAGAGTTATAAGTAAGATTTCGTTAGCAACCATGGTTGGTATTTTTGCTGCCTCAACGAGTGTATATTCAGATGTACCTGACATTTCTGGATCGTATAAATGTTCCTATCATGATCCTTCTTCTACTCCTAATGATGGAACAGAGACTATCGTTTTTAAAAAAAATGGAGATGTATACAAAATTTCAGGAATTCCTACAGGTAATGTATTTCCATATTATATTGGCAAGGGCGTAATGAATAAAAATATGGATAATGCTATTGGCTATATATTTTGGCAGCCCAAATCTCCAACAGTGACTACAGTTCAAATTTTTAATATTAAACCGGATGGCTCTTTAGATGGCTATTTTTCAGAAAGCAATAAAGATAAAGGGGGCACCGAGACGTGCACTAAAGCTAAATAACGTGAGTTCTCAATAAAAGCGGTTCGATATAAAAATCACTTTATTTTTTATATCGAACTGACGTTAAATAACGAAGATGCTCCTAGATAAGATATGAAAAAAAGGAATTTATTATGAAAATTGTAATGAAAAGTGTTTTAGTTACTGCATTATCTCTATCTACCCTAACAACCTACGCAGATACTACAAGCACTTCGGATAATCTTAATACATCAACCAGTAGTAGTACTCCCGCAACGAATTCAAGTACTACAGCGACTCCTAATGCTGAAGGTGATTATCAATGCCAACGAGTAGACTCTTCTAATAATACAACTGCCCCTTCTCTTTCAGTAACCAAGGGAAATGATACTTATACTTTTGAGTGGAATGATAGTAATGGGGACCCTATTCTTTATGGTACTGGGGTTATGGTAGGAAGTTTACCTAATGCTATTTCAGTTTCATTTTGGGATCCTAAAAAACCTGATGCAATTGGAATTGAATTGTTTGAGTTGAAGTCAGATGGCTCATTACAAGCCAATTGGACGTTACAATCAGACAACAAGCTTGGTTCTGAAACGTGTACTAAGAGCAAATAAGTGACTTAAGAGCTACTTATTTTTTAACTTAGGGAGGCAAGGGTCTCGTAATTTGGGACTCTTGCTTTATTTGAAGTAACGTTCGTGTAGCGCTATTCTATTGGATCTTTTATATCGAACTCACGTTAATTGAGTAGTTTATTCTGCATACCTCAGAAGTGAAGTGACCTGGTTCTTGTAATCTTGAATGAGAAAAATCTATTTGAATTTTGACATGATGTGTTTGCTTTATTTCGGATCGTTAAACGGTAATTTTCTGACGAATGATAAAAGGTACGTCCATTTATGCGACTTATTTATAGTTTTTTTAGGAGCAGAATAGGAAGACACAATAACCAATAAGGTTGCCTAAATGGTACGGAACTATACCTATGCACTAATTTAAGGTCAATGAAAAGTTCAGTTTGCTTTTTCTAGGTTTATTGGTTTATTGTTTATGATTCTGTTATATCATAATTGATTTTTCATTTTATAATAAATAATTGCAAGAGGCTCTCTAAGAAAGTATGAGGAGAAATACTTGCTATTTTGCCAACAAATGCTTTGTATTGCTGGAGAACTAGAAACTGGCAGTCCAATTTTTTGTGCTACAAGAATGGCTCTTGGGGAGTGAAACGGTTCAGTCACTAAAATAATGGAATTAAACTGTTTTGCTGTTACTATCTTTTCAGAGAATAAAAGATTTTCGTATGTAGAGATCGATGCAGATTCAAGCAGAATGTCTTCTTCTGCAACTCCTAATAGTAAGGCAATTTCTTTCATTACTTGTGCTTCATTTTTTCCATTGATTATATTTCCTCCCCCTGAAAAAAGAAGTTTAGGTGCATAGTCTGTTTTATATAAATTAACTGCATGTTGTACACGAGCTACAAGGCAAGGATTGTATTTATTGCCATGGTACGCTTTAGTACTAAGAACTAAAATGACATCGGCATGCTTTTTTTCATCTTTTTCGGCATTTCGTATAATATATAGAGCTAGAAAAGAATAAATACCAGCAGATAAGATCAGGAAAAAAATACATACTTGTATAAAAATTTTCATCAAAATCCTAATAATTTTTACAATGGGGTGGTTGACTTTTGCATACCTGAACTACGTACGGCGCTTTATGACACTCCCTAATAAAAGAAATTTTATTATTTTTTATGAATTACAAATAGCTTATTCACAAAAAATATTTAGATTTTTTCAAAGAAATGCGTTGATTTATATCGAGTTGTTTTTATTTGAAACTGGATTCCCGCGCATATAACGCGCGAGAATTTGGGGTGTAGCATGAAATTGTCAACAAGTTTTAGTAATGATGATGATAGTATGAATATGGAGTTCTGTTTGGTACTACAATATAATTTCCAGGTGGCGTCCATCGGTGAATGTTTCTCCATGATTTTTGATGATGGCGATGGTGGTGAGGAAAAAATTTAAATCGTGGATGATGGCGATGAAAATGATGATCAGCAAATGCTGAAGTGGAAAGAAATGTGGCTACGCTTATGACCCCCAACAGCACTATTTTTTTTATAATCATTTCTTATACCTCTTCAATTATTATCCGATGCCCAGTCTAAATAATGAATGTAACAGGAATATAACAAGATGTTTTTGAATTGTAACAAGGATGTTACAAAGAGAGTTTGTAGTTCTATTTAACGTGGGTTGCTCTAAAATTTACAAATATTAAGGGTAAGAATGAAGCATTTTTGGCAGGGTGCATTTTATTTGTTACGAGGAATTCGTCTCCTTTTTACTCAAGGATTAAAGCGTTTTATTATATTGCCCTTAGTACTGAATTTTTTAATGTTCGCTGGGCTCTTTTACTTAATCTATCATTATTTACTTCCTTATTCATATCATTATCTGAATCAATTGCCATCTTGGTTAAGTTTTCTAAGTACCTTATTTTTTATTATTTTTATCCTTGGTTTTTTCTTAATGTTTCTATCTCTGTTTACTGCAGTCTTTAATGTAATAGCAGCTCCTTTAAACGGCATATTGGCTGAGAAAACACAACACCTACTTTATGGAAGTGTTATTCCAATAATACCCTTATATAAAATGATTCTTCGCAGTTTGAAACGTCAAATGGAATTTCTTGGCTATTTCCTCCCTCGTTTTTTTGGGGTTGGTATTTTATTTTTTGTCCCTTTATTACAACCAATTTATCCTTTGTTATGGTTTATTTTTAATGCATGGATGTTAAGTATTCAATATCAAGATTTTGCTATGGATAATAATTTAGTGGGTTTTAAAGAAATGCGGCAGGAAGTTACCCATAATAAAATGCGATCATTAGGATTAGGATGCTCTATTAATCTCGCAAGCCTTATACCGATCATTAATATTTTAGTCATGCCTGCTGCAGTCGTTGCAAGTACTATTCTTTACTGTGAAACACGAACTCCCTCTCTTAAAATGCGTCGTATTGGGTCTAAAGGTCGTGTAGCGACATAAAGGGTATTTCTATGCCGTTTATGTCGAACTCACGTTATTTAGTACGCTTGTACAACAACTTTACCCATTGCTTTTCCTGACTCAAGTAAAGCATGTGCTTTATCAACATTCTCATAATAAAAAAGATGGGGATCGATAAGTGGTTTCAAATAACCATCATCTACAAGACTTGCAATTTGTTTTAAAATCGATCCATGACGTTCACGCTGTAGATTATGAAGCAAAGGTAATAACATAAAAACAGCGTGTAAGCTGGCGGATTTTGCATGCAAGGGTGAAAGATCGTATATGGCTGAGGCCTGAATACTGATTACATTCCCATATAGAGAAACTGCAGCTAATGATTGGTTAAGGTTGTCTCCGCCAACGGTGTCAAAAACCACATCAAATCCGACACCATGAGTTAATCGAGCAACATAATCTTGAACCGATTCATCTCTATAATTAATGGCTTCTTTTGCTCCAAGCGATTTTGCAATTTCTGCTTTATCTAGAGAAGATACAGTGGTATATACTTCAGCACCTGCCCATTTTGCTAACTGAATGGCAATATGTCCAACTCCACCAACTCCAGCATGGATTAATACTTTTTGCCCTGGTTTAATTTTTATTTTTTCAAACAATGCTTCCCAAGCGGTGATAGTAACTAAGGGTAAGGCAGCTGCTTCTACCATGCTCAATGTCTTAGGCTTTTTAGCAATTAATCGTGCATCAGCAAGCATATACTCGGCTAATGCACCACTTTCCTCTTTAAATCCACCGGCGCATCCATAAACTTCATCACCTACTGAAAATTCGGTAACATTGGCCCCAACTTCTTCAATAATTCCGGCTACATCACTGTGCAGAATTGCAGGAAATGGAGGAGAAATTTGACTGTATTTTCCAGCGCGTACCTTGCAATCAACAGGATTAACACTAGTTGCTTCAACACGAATCAAAACATAACCTGGTTTAATTGTAGGTTTGGGAAGTTCAATCGTTTCAAAAACGGAACAATCGCCAAAAGAGGATATTGTTTGTGCTTTCATAGTGTTCTCCTAACTCATGTAGACATTGCAGTATATTAAATAAATTCCAGTAAGGTTAAGCAGTTGAGTCCTACTGTACAAGCTATGGGTACGGAATATGCTCGCTACAGACCCAACTGCTTTTCTAAGTTAAAGGTTACCACTTGTATGTTAATGGAGTAAAATATTTTTATGGATTTCAGGTTAAGGAAGAACATGAATATTCTTAACTATCCTATTCAAAATGTCTTAACAACGGCAATGCGGAAAAAAGCAAAGGAAGAACAAAACATTGATTTTATGTCTATGTGGTCGGGACAATCCGCACAATTATGCAGAAAGACAAGTGCGCGTGAATTCATAAACGCTTTAGTATTTGAGGTAGAGGCTTCGAAGTTAATATATTAAAGTTCCCCGGTATTTCTCAAGATAATGTACCGGGGCATAGAATTGATGAATTACGTCTTATAGACACATTCTATGTTCATCATATTCTTCTTCCTTTTCCTCATTTGTTTCATTAAAAGAATGAAACTGTGTCGCAGCTCCATATGAGGGTTCATATGCTCTACGATCAAAAAAGTTTATTCCAGTAGTAGTTGCAGGTGTTTGGTGGGATTGAGGTGTGGGTGTAAAAGAATGAGATTGCGATGAACTAGGCTTACGTTGTAAGTATTCTATTTGTTGTGTTAGGCTTTGAATAATTTGATAGTCGCTCTCTTGGGGTAATTTGATGGCATTAAGCGCTTTAATTGTTTGCTGATAGGTGGTAATTGCATCTGGAATTTGTTTATTTTGAATATAAGATTTAGCCAAATTTAAAAATTGCATTGCCATTCCGCGATAAGCATTATCAGTAGGTGTTTCATTTAGAGAAATCGGACTAAAAGTCGGTGGCGTTGCTGATAAAGACAATTGAGATAACATCTGTTCAAGACTGCGATCAATGTGCTCTATTTCACTAAGGGATATGCTTTCAAACTGATCGAAAAGCGCTTGTTCTTGGTGCCTTGCAACTTGTTGTTCACCCAGCAAACGTTCATGATTTATAAATTTAGCCGACTTTAGATATGATTTTGTGGATAATTTTTTTTCATAATAAGCATGAAATTCATTGAAATGAGCGATTGGATCACCAATTTGTTGCTCTGCAAATGTTTTCTGTCGAATTAATCCAAATGCTTTTATTGCATTAGTCATTGCCTCATCGCCGGCCACTTGATTCATCATTTCATAACAAGCATCTGCTAAATCAATGTATAATTCAGTTAAGTTTCGATAAGCATCATCGTCTAATGAAGTTGATAGGAGTTGGTTTATCGCTTCTACATAACATCGAGCTGCATTTGCATAATTTTTTGTATTAAAGTAAAGGGTGGCTAGATCATAATAAGCACTAACAATCGCTTTAATATCTTCTAAATGTTTAATGGAAATTTGTAACAATAAATTAATGCCTTTTTGATACTCTTCAATAGCTTCTTTTGAGGCAAAATGTTGAAGATTCTTAGCATTGGCAATTTTCTTCTTGGCATTTTTTCTCTTTTCTTCGTCCATCATAAACTCCTTGGCAATCTATTATTTAACTCATGTTATTTATTTCAGACGACAAAGTAACATTAATACGCCTAAAAAAACAATGTCCTATTGCTTTGTTTTTATAATTTGATATCAAAAGATAGGCACTTATTTTTCTGAGCTAATCAATGTAGATAATTCGCGGAGGGCGATGAAGAATATAGTATAGTCAATGCTAGGGCTGTCTAATAGCATTTCCAACAATTGTTCCCAGCGTTGCTGAATAAACTTGTTTTTGGTAAACCAGTAGGAAATCAGTTCTTCAGCATCAAGATTTTTCTGATCATGAATTAAAATGACAATGGTTAATCGACGTTGCAGGTTATCTAATTCATCGCGCAAGGATAAACGAGCAAGATTATTCCAATGACCTTCTTGAGAATCATTCCCTATTTGATCGCGAAACCATACTAAACTAAATTTACTGCCCACTTTAAAATAAACTTCTGCAGTTCTTCTTAAATCGAATTTATTTTGGGTAGCGACTTCGATGATATTGAGCAATGTATACATTGCACGAGTCGTAGCAATTTTTCGAGCAGCATTCTCAGGTAACCCTATATCTAAAAATTGGACCACTATTTTATCAAGATACTCTCGGGTAATCCCGGCCATTAAATCAGGGATTAATAGTTCAAGTTTGCTAATTGATTTGCTGTAATGAGCTATATTTTGACCTATTTTACCTTCAAGACGCCTATGATGTAAAAACCATCGAGTTGCTAAATTCATTAATTGTCGGATATGGTGAAGCAATTCATATTGAGTTTGTACAGGTAACTTATAATTAAGTGAATCAACCAATTGGTGTAGGGATTCTATTTGATAGGCTTTGGCAGCAATAGTATAAGCACGAGCAATATCTGCGATTGATTGTCCGGTTTCAATGTGTAAACGATATATAAATGTGATTCCCACAGCATTCACAATCTGATTGCTTAGTTGTGTTGCGATAATCTCACGGCGTAATCGATGTTTCTCCATTGCTTTTACATAATTTTTTTTAATTAATGAAGGAAAACCGGTTTCAAGTATGGTGTTAAAATAGGGATCATCAGGTAAATTAGATTTTAATAATTCACCGGTAATATAAATTTTTGTATAGGCCATAATAATGGAAAGTTCAGGGCGTGTTAACCCTTGTCCAGACGCTTTACGTTCCAAAAGTCGTTTATCATCAGGAAGAAACTCAACATTTCTGTCTAAATGGACTACTGCTTCTAGTTCTTTAATGTATGTTTGATATAAACCACTATAAGATGCGGTATTCGTCGCAGAAAAGCTTAAGACCAGTGCTTGATTATAATTATCGTGCAAAACGAGTTTCGCGACTTCTTCTGTCATTTTAGTGAGTAGTTGGTTGCGTTTTTTTTCAGTAAGTTTCCCTTGGTTCATTTCCTGATTGAGTAGAATTTTAATATTGACCTCATGATCAGAACAATTGACGCCCGCTGAATTATCAATTGAATCTGTATAGATCAGACCGCCATTAAGCGCATATTCCACTCTTCCTAGTTGAGTAAAACCAAGGTTTCCTCCTTCTCCTACAATTTTACAACGTAATTCATTTCCATTAACACGACAAAATTCATTGGTTTTGTCTCCTACATCAGCATGTGATTCGGTTGAGGCCTTAACGTAGGTCCCAATACCCCCATTAAATAATAAATCAACAGGTGCTTTTAATAGGGCTCGAATCAATTCATTGGGCGTAAGTGAATTATCGGTAATCGCAAGTGCTTTTTTTATTTCAGGAGTAATGGTGATCGATTTGACTGTTCGTTTGTAAATACCACCACCTTTTGAAATAAGTTTTGGATTGTAGTCTTCCCATGAGGAGGTGGGTAATTGAAACAGGCGCATACGCTCTGTAAAAGATTGCAGTGGATTTGGAGTGGGATCAAGAAAAATATGGCGATGATCAAATGCCGCGATTAAGAGACAATGATTGGTATACGTTAGCCCATTTCCGAATACATCACCACTCATATCGCCAATGCCAACAACAGTAAAGTCCTGTTGTTCGATGTTAATATCCAGTTCGCGAAAATGCCGTTTGATTGATTCCCAGGCACCACGAGCGGTAATTCCTATTTTTTTATGATCATATCCCGCAGAGCCACCGGAAGCAAAAGCGTCTCCAAGCCAAAAGTTGTATTCTTTGGCAATTCCATTAGCAATATCAGAAAATGTTGCTGTCCCTTTATCCGCAGCAACTACAAGATAAGGATCTGGATCATCATAGCAGAGGATATTTGGGGGTGAAACAATACGATCATCAATAAGATTATCGGTAAGGTCAAGTAAGCCTCTAATAAAAGATTGGTAACAATAAATTACTTCTTGCTTTATCTGGTCACGATCAAGCAAAAGCAATGATTTTTTTAAGACAAATCCTCCTTTAGCTCCAGAAGGTACAATTACCGCATTTTTTACTTTCTGAGCTTTCATAAGTCCGAGAACTTCCGTACGAAAGTCTTCAGGACGATCCGACCAACGAATACCGCCACGTGCTACTTTGGAGCTGCGTAAATGAATCCCTTCAAAACGTGCAGAATAGACAAAAATTTCATATACAGGCTGCCCTGGTGGTAAATCAGGGACTTTTGTTGAATCAAGTTTAAATGATAAGTATTCCTTGAATTGCCCTTTAGAATTAAGCTGAAAATAATTTGTACGTAAAGTCGCTTTTATTAAAGACCAAAAATAGCGAATAATATGATCTTCGTCTAAGCTGTTGATTGCATCAATATCGGTTTGAATTTCATGCTCCAGGGCAATCTTTTCTTCTTGAAGTGCAGTATTTTGGTTCAAACTAAATTTTAAATAAAAAAGTTGAATGAGCTTTTTGGCGATTACCGCATAGGTGTCAACGGTTTTCTCGATATATTGTTTGCTAAAGCGAAACCCGGTTTGTTGCATGTATTTTGCATATGCTCGAATGATAATAATCTCACGCCAAGATAATTCTGCTGCTAAAATCAGTTTATTGAAACCATCGTTTTCACAAATACCGGTACTAATTTTTATCAAAGCTTCATTAAATATAATTTTCACTTTATCGAGGGTAAGTACATTAGATCGAGTATAAGTGACATTAAAATCACTAATCCAAATCACTTGATTTTGATCAACTTCTATTCGATAAGGTCGTTCTGTATAAGTGCGCAGACCCATGTTTTCAATGATTGGTAAAATATCAGATAGCGGTATAGGGCTGCCATAGCGATAGACCATAATGTGTAAAGGGAATTCAGTACGTGGTGATTCTAAAAAATCAATCATTAATGGATTTTGTAACGATAATGTATCAATTTGTAAGAGGTCTCTTAATGCCTCATCAGCAGAGTGTTGCTCACAATAACTCATGGGTAAAATAGGAAGGTATTTTTCAGCAAATTTTTTTCCCTTCTTAGGACCTAGTTTATTTATCATCTGTTTGTATAACTGTTCTTCCCATAAGTTTTCCATTTTTAAATTCCAGGCCATTTATTGTTTATTAATTAAGTATAATTATAGGTCATGCAAATAAATTGCAAATAAAAGCAACCTCTTTAATAAATCGTTGTTGAATTGCCTGGAATTTTAGCTAATACTCACGAATCAGTTTTTATTATTTCTCCAAGAAATTTTGTAAGTTACTAATAATTTTTGTAATCAATTGATTTAATTCTTCTATTTCTTTTTGAGCAACATCAAAAGTGGCAATACCATGCATCTCGTTTGCGTGATCTTCAAGTTTCTTACATGCGTCTTTTGCTTTTTCGGTAAGGTAAAAATTGAATACACGCCTGTCTTCTTTATTCCGAACACGAGTAATCAAATTATCTCGTTCCATACGATCGAGTATTCTAACCACACTGGGTTGTTTTAAGCCTGCGCTTTTTGCGAGTTCTATTTGGTTTTGCCCGTCTTTTTCCCAAAGACGTACAAGAAAAACGGTTTGGGCGTAAGTGACGCCAAGTTTATCAAGATTTTTATTGGCTACTTGCTCAAAAAGCCTAGCGGCTTTTTTGATTAAGATCCCTGTATGTTCATCAATTTTAAAAGGCATATAAGATGTATCCCAAAATAATGCTTGACTATTAAATAGCTAGCTATGTATATTTATTTTAACAATAATTGAGCTCAATCCAAAAATGAGCAAGGAAAAATGAAGATGGATTATATCAGTCCTCGCGCTTATAGCTCTAGTTATCAAGCTTCAAACAGAAGTAACAAATAAGGTTTAACGTGTTGTTAACTTTTATGGATGCATTGTTATGACTCAACTAACCCGAATCATCGACCATATCAACGAGCAGTTTACTGCTACAGTAAAAAGCCAACTACTGAATTTGAAGAAATTTTCCGAGCCTGCTTTAGAGTGGCTGATGATGGAGCATTATCAATTTTCTTCGCGTAATACAGGTTTTTTATCTACAGCTGCAGATACGACAAAGCTATTGCAAGAACAAGGGGTTTACGAAGAGCTGCAACGAAATTTGGATGAGGAAAAAAACCATGCTGCTCTTTATAAACGATCACTCGCAGAAATAGGAACTGATATCGATAAACGTGTTGAATTTCTTCCTACTACAAAATTCTTTGATACGATTGCGCAATTAATTTCTACATGTCCTTCCAGTACCTTAGGAGCAATGTATGCAACAGAAACTGCAGCAATATTTGAACATGAGGTATTTCTTAATATTTCTCGTGAAGTAGTAAATCGCAGAGCAAAGCAATGGGAGAAATCACGATTAAAAGCGTTTCACGATATGCATTTAAATGGGGTTGAGCAAGGACATAAAGATGGCTTAGGCCAATTTGTTAATTGTGCAACAGAAGATAACTCCTCAAATACAGTAAGTAAGAAGCAAGTTATTCGAAAAATAAAAGTAACCCATGGTGCAAATCAAGCCATTGAGGCAATGGTTGAATGGTGGAATGCATTATTGACACAGGCAGAGCGTATGTTATGAATAGCAATAGATCGCTGCAAGAAAAAACATATATTATTAGTGGCAAAGAGCAATTAAATTTACTTGATAAAATAAGTGTGTTGAGAAAAAAAGTTTGGCCCGATTTTTTGCGCTTATCCGATGAGATTATTTTTAAAGTTTATGAACGCTATCCCGATTTTCAAATCAGTTTGCTTAATGAAGAGAGAGAACTTATTGGTATAGCTAATTCCATACCTTTAACGTGGACTAACTCATTTTCTGAACTTCCCAATGAGGGATTAAACTGGATAATGGATACAGGACTTAAGCGAGAACAGAATATTCGCTCAGCAAACACCCTAGGTGCTCTTTCAATTACGGTTGCCCCTGCTGATAGAAATCAAGGAATAAGCAAAATACTTCTTCACTATTTAAAAAGAGTTGCGATTACTCATGATTTAATGTCGCTCATTGTTCCTGCTAGACCTAATTTAAAAAGCATGTATCCCTTAATTCCAATAGAGCAATATATAACATGGAAAAAAGAGGGCTTAATCTTTGATCCTTGGCTAAGAACTCATTGTTCTCTCGGGGCCCATCTTATAAATATCTGTCATCGCTCAGCCTGTATTACAGCGACCATAGAGCAGTGGGAGCAATGGACTGGAGTCAAGTTCCCTAATGATGGCGACTATGTGATAAAAGAAGCATTGACTCCAGTAAAAATGGATTATATGAATAACCTGGGAACTTATATTGAACCTAATGTTTGGGTCTATTATCCAATATAGACCCAATTGCTGGGTAGTGCAATTAAGCAGCTAATTGTGTCACTAGGTTAAAAAAATCAGGGAATGTATTTTTTTGCATGTTTTGCGTTGCATGTATCTGGCGTACTACTACCATATTTTTTTCAGGGATAATAACAAGGTATTGACCTAGATATCCTTCAGCAAAATACATCGTTGGTTGCGTCTTTACCCACCAAAGCAAACCGCACATATAATAGATTCCATTTGCTATGCGATTAGAGAGTGGTTCTGGGTTCATTGATAATTGAATCCATTCTTTGCTAATAATACGCTTGCCGTTCCAAATGCCGTTATTAAGTATCAATTCACCAATTTTAAGCAAATCTTCTGCTTTAATTTGCAGTCCTGACATACCATGAGGATTGCCAGCAGAATCTTTCATCCAGGTAAAATCAGTAATTCCTATGGGCTTAAATAATGTTGTTTCGATAAAGTGATCCATAGACAAGCCGGATATTTTTTTAAATATACCAGCTAATAAGTTGATTGCTTTGTTATTATAGAAAAACATTTCTCCAGGATGGTTACTGAGCTCTGCGGCTAATGCGAGTTGCACAAAATCTGGAGAAGCATAAATCTCTTTAGTTGTTGGATCAGCCTGAATACCGGAAGTATGCGTCAGTAATTGCTGAACCGTAATAAATTTCTTTTCTCCCTGCTTCCATTCCGGGTAAAACCGAAAAATCGGATCATCCAATGAAATCAACTTTGCATCATATAATATCCCAATACCCAGGCTAACTATTGACTTGGTAACAGACATGGCCTCGATAGATCCTACGTGCGGTCTTGAGAAATACGCTCCTAAAATTTTACCATTTTGTGCAATAATTAAAGCATCAGATTGGGATGATTTAGCTCCACTAATAATATCGATTATAATTTTTTTAGTGTTATCATCAAGTTGATTAAGGGAATAGAACTCATTAGATCTATTATTAAAAGACATATTGAAAGACATACAACACACATCAAAGTTACAACATTTAATTATATAATAGATTATTTTTTGAGTATTTTCATAATTGGGTAGATTTTTTAACTTTTTATTGTTTGCCAAAAAGCGATATGAGCACCAGTTGGATCGGCGACAACTGTAAATAGACCAAAATCATTGACTTTAGTAACCGGTACTTTTACCGTTGCGCCATGTTTGATTGCTTTGGCCAATGTGTCTTCTATATTTTCTACCAAAATATACCCCATCCAATGAGGTGGAATTTCATCTTGTTGATCTTTGGGTATTTCCCAAATCCCTCCTATCGACTGATCACCTGTACTCGTTCTAAATAACGTGTAGATCATATCGCCTACGGCTTCTTCAGTATATTGCCAACCTAATACATGCCGATAAAACTCTTTTGCGGCTATGATATTAGAGGTAGCTAATTCACTCCAACAAAACTCACCAAACTGTAATTTATTCATCATTGTTCTCCTTATTTATTTGCTGGATTCAGCAATAAAGGTACTCCTATTTGTTTGCCTTGATGGAGTAATCGTAAGAAAAAATGCAGAATGCCAGAACTTCCTACCATCAAATCCGCCGTAGCCACGTGAGGGTCTTCCGTTAACCAATAATATGCTCCGGTTTCCGTTGTTTGTTTCATTGCAAATAGAAATTTTGCTAAAAATGCTGCTCTTTCGAGCCATTCTTCATCACCTAATACACGAAACGCTTCCAAATAAATATCTCCTAATCCACTTAAACCATGACACTGACTCAGATTAGGATAGCGCAAATTGACAGGATGAACTTTTAATATTTGGCGAACTAAATTCGCATACTCTATTTCACCTGTTAATTCATATAACCGTAAAAAAGTTAATGCAATGCCTGGACCACCATGGCACCACCAGCGCCATCTAGCAGGATTTTTTGTGCTGTAGGTCCATGTTAGTACGGAGTCCCTATCTATTTTCTGATGAATTGCCTGTTGCTGTAGCCAATTTATCGCGCGTAAAGTACTTGTCCACCCGGTATTGTCATTTTCTCGTCGAGAAAATTCAGCTAAAAAATAAGCGATGCCTGCAACACCATGAGCAAAACCAGATAAAATTTCTCCTGACATTCCAGGCACACCTTCTGGCATAATCCAAGAACCATCAGCTCGCTGACTTGTAATTAAATAATCAACACACTGCGCTACATTTTTTTGAAAGGACGGTATGCCTAAGCGATCGAAACAATACATTGCTGCTATTCCTTGACCTGCAGCACCATGAGTGATGTCAGGCCAGTCCACAGTTTTATCCAAACACGTATGAATTACTTTAATCAGCAACTCATCGGAAGTTTGAATACCAGTAGATATCGCCTCAGTCAAAGCAACACCAACTCCAGCTGTACCAAAGTGTAATCCAGGTAATTCACTATCGACGGTATATTGATTTGAAATTAACCATTTTATAGCGTGCTGAGTTCGTATCTGGCCTTCTTGAGGCAAAAATCCAAATTGAGCCAAACGACTCAACGCATAAACAACACCCGCCACACCGCGGTTTGCACTTCGTCGGTGTTCATATTGCTGAGTATAGCGGTGTTTTGTCTGATGTTGAGCTCCATTTTCTAGGGATATGGATAACCAAAGCCCTGTTTCAGATTGAATGGAGCCGGATTGCAACAAACCTCGAGTACCCTGTACTAATAGGTCTTGGAGTTCTTCTTGAGTGAGTAATGCTTCTTTCTGACTTTTTGTTGGTGCACGTTTTGGCTTTAAATCCGAAATGGACTGAGTAAGCACAGACGAAATAACTTCAAGTGAAGGACGTATCGTTGGATCATTACTAATACAAGCTATTATAATTTTCAGCAACGGCAATGGGGCGCCTTGAGTTATTTCTTGTAAACTAGCAAACAATTGATCATCATTATGATGAACAATACGACGGGGATCGATACCTGTTAATACTAACAACAACAGGCATCCAATAGCATATAAATCATCAGCTATGGCAGGAGCCTCTCGATTTGCTTGTTGGGGTGACATAAAACCAGCCGTACCGAGCCCAAAAGCAGGGGATGGGTCATCTATAGCATGGCATAACTCTAAATCAAGCAAATAAAGTGCACCATTCTCAGCAAGCCAAATATTGGATGCGGTTAAGTCCCGATGCACATAGCCTTTCTTATGCAGTTGACTTACAACTCGTATTAGTTTTTGACACCAATTGAGTAATAACATTTTCTTATCAAGTGGGAGAGTGCCAAAGCTGGATCCATCTAAGGTTTGCACGGCGAAAGTTTCAATGCTTTTTCCTTCAATCCACTCTAGTGGTAAATAACCATCTCCTTCGACTTCAAAGTAAGCATCTGCAGAAGGAATAGGAAGATATTGGCTAAGATTAGCGTGCAGTTCAGCCTGCCGTTGTAACCGGGTGCGCATATCTCTGTTGTAATGGTCGGTCATACAGAATTGTTTGCCTTGCTTAAGAATTTTTAATCCGACAGAATTTTGGCAACGTAAATCCAATACTTGATAAACCCCCCCCTTGGGTTGATCGCGCAGAATGTCCAAAATTAAATAACCAGGACCAAATAATTTGGTGGGTTTTCCATCGACAATGTGCAAAGATTCAGATAAATCATCATTCTGTGTTAATTCAAGTCGCCAATTTTTAAATGGGTTTTCTACACCTTCAGGACATTTGAAGGGAACTTGGTATTCATCGATTCGTAGTGATTGATCGGGTGCATAGATCATAAGTCGTATTAATCCGAGTCGATCTCGTTTAATAATCGGATTAAAACCGCCATACCGCGTATAAACAATATCACCCAATCGCATGTCTGAGATAATGCGCGGGCCATGCATCCCTTGAGTTAATGGAACAAGTTCTTGGGCTAATTGTACGGCCTGCTTGTCATCCTGAGGGTAAATCGTCATAAATTTACCTATTTGCGTCCTGCCCAACTCCCCTTCATTGAGGTAGCCTAAAGTCATCGTATCTCTTGCAATTTTAAAAGAAGGCACTTGATGCCTTAAAAGACAAGGAATAACGCAGTTCAATAATTGAATTGTCTCTCCGGGTATTGTGGAGATGTGTAATTTCCATCCTTGTATTCGATCAGTTTTGCCAACAGATGCCCAAGGGCCACGTAATTCGGGCTCCAGTGCCAAAGAGCGTAGATAATCTGCATAATCAACATCTTTTACACTGTTATTTAAAAAATTATTAGGATCGTTAACGTGTTCAATATATGCCATAATTGTTCCCTAACGGATTCGTAAATTTTGTTTACCGCATTTGGAGATGCGAGGTGTAACCACAACTGTCTCCACAGGTAGAACCACAGCTATCACCTGAACAAGTCACATCACAAGTACTGCCGCCACAAGTGCTGCCACAAGTTCCACTAGTACAACAACATGTCACATTTTCGTCACATATTAAATAGCCGCCACTAAATCTCGCTGATTCCATCACGGCAGTTTGCATTCTTTCTTTAGTATTTGTCGTGAACGCACAGGTGGGGCCACAAGTATTTTCTGCGCAAGTTTCTCCGCAAGTTTGTGGACAATCAAAATAAGGGGTTTTGTTACTATCTTCTCTTGTTAACGGAATAGTACCTATTAACCTTTGCACAATAGTGTGAAGGTTCGTATTCAGCATTATCTTATTACTTGATCGATCTTTTTTCCTTAATTCTTTAATTACCTGTTCTGGTTCAAACACCAGTTTATGAAAAAACTCAGGATCTTTTTTAGCCTGATCAAGCAATTGAGTCATTTGTTTTTTATCCATGATATCTTCCTTGATTACGATTACTTAGGAAGGGATTTTGGCAAGCCAATTCCTTGACTTGCCAGAGAGGTTTAATATCGTTCGATTTTAACGAACGCCTCCACCTCCGCCAAATTTTCCTTGGAAGTTTGTTGTGTAGCCGCAACTTTGACCACAGGTATTATCACAGCTACTGCTGCACGTATTACCGCAACCTTCTAACGCGGAGCCGCCTTCCCAGGAACCAGCTGCCCGTGTCATTTTCTCTCTTTCAAGCGTGAGGTTGGTTGTGTATCCGCAGCTTTCGCCACAGGTATTATCACAACTGCTGGAACACGTATTTCCACACCCTTCCAGTGCATCTTTCAGATGAGAAAAATAAATGCCACCTTTTAGTTTTTCAACTGAGGCAATGTTTGTTGTATATCCGCAACTTTGGCCACACGTATTATCGCAACTACTAGAACAAGTGTTACCACAACCATCAAGTCCAAGTATATTTGCGAAAAGCGATTCTACATTTGCTGATACGATGCTTCCTCGACTGTGCCTATCCAAATTATCCAGTGAACCTAATACCTTTTCGGGTTCAAAGACAAGAGAATGGAAAAATTTGGGGTCCTTTTTTGCGCGTTCGATTAATTCATTAATAGCTTTATGATCCATGATTATCTCCTTATATTTAAATAATAAAATCCCTTTATAACCATTTGTTTGAAGTTTTATTACATAAATAAATCGTAGAAAATACAGATTTAAAACTGATAAAAAAGTACACATGTCATCTAACAAATTATAGTAGAAAGAATTATATTTTTCCTCAAATTTTACAAAT
>NZ_LNYE01000022.1:290256-318047 GCF_001467695.1 Legionella gratiana | reverse complement strand
GCAGAGCAGCAAGCACCTGCAGAGCAGCAAGCACCTGCAGAGCAGCAAGCGCCCGCAGAACAACAAGCACCTGCAGAACAACAAGCGCCTGAAGTGCAACAAGCACCTGCAGAGCAGCAAGTGCCCGCAGAACAACAAGCGCCTGAAGTGCAACAAGCGCCTGAAGTGCAACAAGCACCTGAAGTGCAACAAGCACCTGCAGAACAACAAGCACCTGCAGAAGAACAAGCGCCTGAAGTGCAACAAGCACCTGAAGTGCAACAAGCACCTGCAGAACAACAAGCACCTGCAGAGCAACAAACACCTGCGGAACAGCAAGCGCCCGCAGAACAACAAGCACCTGAAGTGCAACAAGCACCTGAAGTGCAACAAGCACCTGCAGAACAACAAGCACCTGCAGAACAACAAGCACCTGCAGAACAACAAGCACCTGAAGTGCAACAAACACCTGCAGAGCAGCAAGCACCCGCAGAACAACAAGCGCCTGAAGTGCAACAAACACCTGCAGAGCAGCAAGCACCCGCAGCACAACAAGCGCCTGAAGTGCAACAAGTACCTGAAGTACAACAAGCGCCTGCAGAACAACAAGCACCTGCAGTGCAACAAGCGCCTGTCGAACAACAAACACCTGCAGGGCAACAAGCGCCTGCAGAACAACAAGCACCTGCAGTTCAGCAAGCGCCTGCAGAGCAACAAGCGCCTGCAGAGCAACAAGCGCCTGCAGAGCAACAAACCCCTGCTACTCCACAGCAACCCTAAAAGGAGAATTCTTTACGCTGCTTGCTATGGAAAAGACACTCTGTAATTAAAACTATCTATGAGGACAATTGGTTAAAAATCCAAGCATTAGACGAATCTTGAGTAAAAAATAAATCACTCATCGCATACCCCACAACCGCAGCTAGAGTATTATCAAAATAAACGAGGGGGACTCTCTCTCTTAGCCAGGGAGGTATTCCCCACTCTTGAAAGAGTTTTTTTAATCGCTTTCTCTGCCCGTGCAAAAAAAATACTTCTCCTCCCTGCCTAAATCGAATAGATATTGTCGCATTTTGTGGAATAACTAAACCTTGGTTTGCCTTTTTTGCCATTAACTTAATTTCCAGATTATTTAAATTTAATGGGAAAGGAAACTCAGACCATTCAATATAAGAGGGTAACTCACGTCTACTTTTCTTATCTAAATAAAGATAATTTTGATAACGACGGACCGAAATAGTTCCCCAACTAACTAGAGGAGCAGCATCTTGACTGGCAAAAATTACTTCATGGATCAAACGATGAAATGTAACAGTTGAAGGCAATTGAATTTGATTATTTTTCAACCAAAATCTTAGGACATTTACTACTCGGTCAAAATGCAAACTCTTAAGTGCTTCAATAGACAAAGAATTGCCTGTTAAGGGCTTTAATGCTTTATTTATTTCTTGCAAAGACAGATCATTTGCTGCCAATACATCTAAATTTCTTTTAGCTTGCTGGCAATGATTCGCCGTGCGTGCAATTTTCCCTACAACTCCAGGCCATTTACTTTTCAACAAAGGCATAATTTCTTGACGCAAATAATTACGAGAATAAGTTACGTCATGATTGCTCTCATCTTCAACCCAACTTAATTGATGCAAAAATGCATAATGCTCCAATTGCTCACGAGAATGGTATAAAAAAGGTCTAACAAGCAATCCTAATCCAAATTGAGTCAACTCAGACATAGCTGCTAAACCATCAACTCCTGCCCCTCGAAATAATTGCAGAAGGACGGTCTCGGCTTGATCATCCAAATGATGGCCTAAAATCAAGCAGTCTTGTTCATTTACTAAAGAGGAAAAAACTGAATAGCGTGCTATTCGAGCTCTCTCCTCAATGTTTGCTGATTGATCAAATTGTACTGATTGCGTTCTAAAGAAAATACCCCATTCCTGACAAAACTGTTTGCAGTGCTCTTGCCAACCAGAAGCATTGGCATTAATACCATGATTTATATGTACTGCAACTAACTTTTTTAATAAGTTTGGGTGAGAGGCAAGAACATGCAAAAGTACGGTCGAATCAAGCCCTCCACTATACCCAACAATTAATTGATTGAACTGACTTAGACGTAAAGACCACTCTGAACTTAATAAAGCTTTAATCACATGCTCCCATAGCCATAAATTTTTGATATCTACTTTCAACTAATTGATCTAAAGGCATCTTTCTTAAAACATGCAACTCATTTACCAAAATACTTTTCAAGCGAGCAGCCATCTCATCAACATTACGATGAGCACCTCCTAACGGTTCAGGAACTACGATATCAATTAACTTATTTTCTAAAATTTTATCTGCAGTAATTCTCATTGCACGCGCAGCCTCACTTGCCTTAGATGCATCTTTCCATAAAATTGAAGCACAACCTTCAGGAGAAATTACTGAATAAATTCCAAATTGCAGCATTAATACTCGGTCTCCCACACCAATTGCCAATGCGCCTCCAGATCCAGCCTCTCCAGTTACCACACAGAGAATTGGTGTTTTAAGCCGTGACATTACAAAAAGATTGCGCGCAATTGCTTCAGACTGATTTCGCTCTTCAGCCCCTATTCCAGGATATGCTCCTGCTGTATCTATAAAAGTAAAAATAGGCAACTTAAATTTCTCAGCCATATTCATCAAACGTAACGCTTTTCGGTATTCTTCTGGGCGTGCCATTCCAAAATTTCGATATACTTTTTCTTTAGTACGTTTCCCTTTTTGATGACCGAGCACCATTACTGGCTCACCATTTAAACGTGCTAAGCCACCAATAATTGCTGGAGCTGAAGAACAGCTTCTATCCCCATGTAGCTCCTGAAAATCAGTAAAAATACGCTCGATATAATCGGTAGTCTGTGGTCTAAGCGGGTGTCTTGCCATTTGAGCAATTTGCCATGGTTCTAAATTAGAAAAAACTTGCGCTGTCAGCTCGGAACATTTTGTTTGAAGTCGGACTATTTCATCACTTAAATTTACTTCGTTATCATTACCAACCATTCGAAGTGCTTCAATTTTCTGGTTTAACTCTTCGATGGGTTGCTCAAAATCCAAAAATTGTCGGCTCATTCAATACCTTTTGGTGAATTAAATATCATGGTATATGATAACCGTAACCGTTAATTGATGCCAGATTTTAACAAAATATGATCATCACTGAATTTAATCCTTTAAACACACAAAACTGTATTTTAAACGAAGCTCGTATTGATCTTTGGCAATTTTCATTGGCAAATGAATTAAAAAATACACATCAACTGCTAAACTCAGAAGAACAGGCGCGGGCTGATCGATTCCATTTCAGTAGACACAAACGGCGTTTCTCTACAGCTCGAGCAGTCATGAGAATCATTTTAGCGCGGTACTTAAACATTTATCCAGAAGCCATTAAGTTTACTTATAATGCGCATGGGAAACCAGAAGTGATCAATTCAGCAAAGTTGCAATTTAATCTCAGTCATAGTGGCGATTTGGCTCTTTTGGCAGTAGGGAAAGGATTTCCTATGGGAATTGACATAGAAAAATATTCCGCCCGACCTTATAAAGGAATAGCAAAAAATTTATTTTCCGAACAAGAATATGAGGAGTTTATTAAAATACCTCAAGCCTTAAAACCTGCTGTTTTTTTTCATGTTTGGGCACAAAAAGAGGCGTTCATTAAAGCATGCGGTTTAGGGCTTTCTTACCCAACAAAAGAGTTTAGCGTTCCTACTTCGATGCCTACGAAACAATTAGTCGATGATCCATTGCATCACGTCACTTGGCAATTACGCTCCTTTATGCCTGAAATAGCATGCAGTGGAGCCTTATGTCATCATCCTACAGTACGAGAGATCAGACATGGATTGATACAATTACAACAAAATGATTCTTTGATATTTCAGGTATAGATTCATATGCATTTTACTTCATCACAACTTACTTTGTTACAGCTACTTGGAGATGGTTCCTGCCATAGCGGTTCTGAATTAGGATCTGTTTTGGGTATTACACGATCGGCTATATGGAAACAAATAAACCATTTAATTGAATTAGGAATTCCTATAAAACGACTTCCCAATCAAGGGTACCAATTACTTAATCAATTAATACTTTTAGACAAACAACAAATTAGTGAGTACTTTTTATTGGAAAAATTAGTGACTCCATTTAATTTGCATCTATTTACATCAATTGACTCAACAAATCGTTATCTAAAAGATTTACCTATCTCCAATATGGTGGATATTTGTTGTGCTGAAATTCAAACTCATGGCAGAGGTCGATTTGGTAGGCAATGGTATTCTCCCTTTGGAGAAAATATTTACTGTTCTAGCCGTTGGAATCTAAACTACGACCTTACGAAACTCTCAGGATTAAGCCTAGTAACAAGTCTAGCTGTTTTAGCCACTTTGAATGAGCTCGAATTATCATCGAATATCAAAATTAAATGGCCGAATGATATTTTATGGAATGATAAAAAATTATGTGGCAGCTTGATTGAAATTATTACAGAATCCAATAGTACTATCCAAGTCATTATTGGTATTGGCTTAAACGTTAATACCGATACACAAAAATATTCTCTTCCTGATAAGCCTTGGTGTTCTTTATATGAAATCACTCAGCAGCATTTTGATCGTAATTTTTTGCTAGCAAAGCTTATCACCCATTTAGAGCGCTATTTAATTCAATTCGTTGATAATGATTTAAGTCATTTTATGCATGAATGGAACAAAGCAGATTATCTATTTGGAAAACGCATCAAAGTCATGCAGACCTTAAATACGTTCACTGGTATCGCGTGCGGAATTAATCCGCTAGGTCAATTAATACTGCAAGATGAATCGGGTCAAAAACACTTCCTCTCATCTGGAGATACATCGCTTCATGAACAATAAAAAGGTAAGAATATAAAAAGTTTTACAAAATCATATTAAAGTTTCATGAAGTTGTGCGCGGATTATAAGAAGTTATCTACAAAAATCAATGATTTTAAGGTTTGTCCCAAGTTTATTTATGGAACTCGGGACTGGATGAGCTGCGAGGAAATCAATTTATACTGTTTCTTCAGATTCATCTGATTGCTTTTCTTGTTGTATACGCAAATAAATTTCTTCACGGTGGACGGATACATCTTTTGGCGCATTGATACCTAAGCGAACTTGATTTCCTTTTACGCCGAGCACGGTAATATTTACATCATCCCCGATAATTAAGGTTTCACCTATACGCCGAGTCAAAATTAACATAAAAATCTCCCTAACAAAGCAGCTACCTATCCCTCCACAGAACTTCCATGGTATTCTTGATAGCTACGAAACTACTAAGAAACAAAGCAATACTTGTCGTACGAATTTAATTTTACACTGTGATTCTTAACAAAGTATTAAGAACCCTTTTTAAATGCTTCTTTTTTTGTTCTAATAAGAAATTTATTCAAGTAAATTCATGGAGGAACAGTAGAATACATGGGTAATTTTTTTTCGATTAAACAATAAATAAACAGCATAAAACCTAATTGTAATACTATGAAACTAAAATGAACGAGATGCATTTGAATGCATAAAACTAAAATTAAAAAAGAAACATTCATGAGCAATTGGCCTAATAAGATTGTTGAAACCTTGACGCCCGATTGTCTCAATCTTTGGTATGCGTGCTTTCTATGAGGATGAGACCAATTTTCTTTATGAAGTATTCTCCGTATCAAAGTAACACTCGCATCAAAAAGAAACAAACCGTTTAGCATAAACCAATATAAAATAGATATATGGAACTTTTGTTGTGCCATTAAAGCAATACAAAAAGTAATCAATCCCAAGGTGGCACTTCCAACATCCCCCATAAACAAGCGTGCGGGTGGGAAATTGAAAAATAAAAAACCTATAAGACTAAAGATGAGAATAAAACAAAAATCTTGATAGAACGTAGCGTCACTTATCCCAAAAAAAACCGCATAAGCACTTAATAAAAAAATGGCTTGTGACGCACAAAAACCATCAATTCCATCCATAAAATTAAAATGGTTAATAGCCCAAAGAACCGTAAAAAAGATAAACGGAATTATGAGAAAGGAATAATTAATCATGACTCCCAAGTCTAACTGTGCAGGTCTCATAAAAATGGCAACTAATAAAGCAATACCACATTGATTAAAAAATCTTATCTTTACTGACAAATGATAAAGATCATCCAAAAAGCTTACTGCAGCAAGAAAAAAAATACAGAGCAAAAAAATGAATTGCTCATCAAAAGATGTCTGCGTCATGTAACTAAGAATAGGTAACGAAATTAACGTCAACCCAATAAAAATGAGCCCACCTCCTCTAACTGTAGGCACGGAATGCATTGATCGATTATTGGGTTTGTCCATAAGAAGTGTATCTTGTGCAATAATACAATATGCCTTCGTCAACATTATTGAAAAAACTAAAGAAAAGAAACTAAGAATTAAATTCACTTTGATACCATGCAACAGTTTTTTTTAATCCTTCGACAGAGCTCACAGGAGGGTTCCAACCTAATTGTGATTTTATCTTATTACTGTCTATTTCTAAAGAAGAAAACAAACGGGTATTAAGATTTCGCATACCAAGAAACTGAAAAGTATACATCATTAAAGAAACAGGAAAAGGGAGTAACCAAATTTTAATGTTCATCTCTTTAGCAATAAGTTGCAGCAAATGCGGCACAGAAAATGAGTCATCATCTGCCACCAAATAAGTTTGATTAGCTGCTGCAGGATGAGTCACTAAAAGGCATAAGGCAGAAATTAAATTCTCTATATAGATAAAATGGCGCTTATTTTGAACTTTAGCAAAAGGTAATGGTACTTTTTTTCTGACTAACTGTAACATTTTCAAAAAATTAGCTTTAACCCCAGGACCATAAATTAAAGGGGGTCTAACTACAACTACTTCCATGAGTGTTTTTTGACTAATTTCCTGTAAATGTTGCTCCGCATAAAACTTACTTTTCCCATAAGGATCTTCTGGTTCAGCCTTAGTTTCTTCAGAAAAAGGCGCCCCCTCCACTGTTAACTCTCCATTAACTTTAATAGAGCTTAAAAATATAAAACGTTTGACCTGATGCTTGGCCGCTTGTTCAGCAAGATTTTTTGTTGCAACAGTATTGATTTTGTAATATTCATCTAGAGCTGATTCTGCCTTTTCCTTCATAATGTGGACCCTGGCTGCCAAATGGATGACAACATCAATACCTATGAGTGCCTTACTCCAGTCAGTCTCGAACTCTAATCGATTCATTATGACTTGTTCGGCTTCAAGCCAATCTACCTTTTTAGATACAGCGCATCGCACCCCATAACCTGAACGGATCAGGGCGGGTACTAATTTTCTTCCTACAAATCCAGTCGCACCGGTAACTAATATTTTTGACATAATTCTACCTGAAAACTAACTTAGTGCTATGATAACAAATAATTACACCAAATTAAGATAATTTTCCTAAATCACCTGTCGCCAACTTCCCTAATTTAGAGATATACTAACCAAACCCTTTTTTAAAACTGGAATTTTGCATGTCCTTAAAGGCCATGTATAACGACATCGCTGAAAATTATGTAATAGCCAATCGCTTTGGAGCGATTAGCCAGAGCCAACAAACAGCAATTGAACAAATGAAGCACTTTTATTTGGGGATGAAACCTCATTATAAAGTTCTTGATTTAGGTGTTGGAGATGGCACATTTCTCAAAAAACTTCAGCAAATTATGCCACAAGCAGAATTTACAGGAATCGATGTTTCTTCGGAAATGTTAAAGCGTGCTCGTGAAGCACTATCTTTAATCACTATTGAAGGTAGTGCCGTGCAAGCAAATAAATTCTTGCCACCCCACAGTCAGGATTTGATTCTGGCACATTTCATTAATGCCTATATTCCAATCAAAGTATTATTTAATGAAGCCAAATTATTAACCCGAGCTAATGGCCATTTTTCAATGATCACAACAACTTATGATTCATTTCCTGTCGCTCAACAATGTTTAGCCGAGTTTATTAGTAAAGGTTCGATTTTAAGTAGTGTTGTTGGGCACTATTACAAATCTATTGTAAAAAATACCACCGTTGCAGCAAACAATGATGAATTAATGCTTGCATTCAAACAGAATCAATTTGAAGTCATTGCTCATCAGCGCCTGGAAATACCTATAACTTTAAATACCATTGATGAGTTAGCACATTTTGGTATTGAAGGAACATGGTTTCTCAATACCTTATCCATTCGCATGCTGCCAAAAATATTTTTAATTCAACGAGTGAAGCGTTTATTTAGTAAAATTTTTACTTTTCCCTATCATGATACCCATATAATTGATGTTGTTCTTGCCAAAAAATGATAGTCTGATAATTATTTTTCATAGGATGAGGTTCGAGCAATGATTTCTCAAGAAGTGAAAAATTATTTGCCTGAATTGGCCTTACGACAAAAACAAGCCAATAACATCATATTTATTACCTTTTGGAGCCAATTTTCCGTATACGCCCTCAATACCATATTAGTTTTATTTTTAACACGTCCTGTATTGTCCCAAGGATTAGGTTACAGCCAAGCTAAGGCTTATGCCTTCATTGGCGTTGCCCATGCAATGGGTTATTTAATGCCTATGTTGGGTGGATATATGGCAGATACTGTAGTCGGGATTAGGCGATCCATTCTTCTTGGTAGTATCATGCTGGCTACTGCCTACTTACTCATTATGATCAGTGGCTATACAGTGAGTTCTCTTGGAGATACTTTTTTTATTGCCGCATATGCCTTTATACCAGCAACCAACTCACTCTTAATGGGAACCGCTTCAAGTATGGTTTCTCATATTTATTCAGATGACGCAATTAAAGCAAAATCTGCTATGACTTATTATTATATTGCGATTAATGTGGGCGCATTATTAGCCACTTTAATTGCCCCATTGCTTTTTGAAAGTCGTTATGGGCCGCTTTCCATCCTCACTGTAGCATTTATAGGAAAATCGATTGCTGCTCTAAATTTTGCCAAACGCTACTCCATTTATGAGAATGTTATTTGGGGAAAAGATCAAACTAAATTCTCCAAAGCAGGAGTATTTCGTTTAACAACCTATATAGTTGTTATCTATTTGCTGACTTTATTTGCTTATTCTCATGTTTATATAGCAGGTACTATTATTGCATTAGGTTGTATTATTGGAATTATATGGTTTTTAAAAAAGACGCTATCGCTCAAGGGTATTGTGCGCCATAAGCAATTAATTGCACTCTTACTGATTGTTGAAGCTGTGGTATTTTTTGTTATCTATAACCAAATGAACAGTACTCTAATTTTATTTGCTGAAAATAATTCCGATCATAATATGTTTGGTTTAACTGTTTCTCCTGCCCATTACCAAATACTTAACCCATTGCTCATCTTAGCTATAGGCAGTCAACTTCCACGCCTTTATAAGCTATTTCCTCGCTTCACGATTTCCTACCAATTCGCCTCTGGTACTTTGCTTTCAGGTATTGCTCTTTTAGTAATGGCTTTTGCTGCTTATGGCTCAGATAATGGGATCATAAACGGCAATTACATCGCACTGACTTATATTCTTATTTCTATTGCAGAATTATGGGTTAGTGCCATTGGACTAAGTATGGTGGGATTATACTGTGATCAAAATTCCATCGCTTTTGCCATGGGTGTTTGGTATCTTGCAAGTTCGTTAGCTCATACTATCTCAGGTAGAATTGCTGCTTGGGTTGCGATACCTAACACCATTCACTCTGCTCTAGAAAGCCTACCCTATTACGAAAACTATTATTTAGTTTTAGGCATTAGCGCGATGGGATTAGGAGCAATAATGTATCTTTGCGCCTATTTCTTACAAAAGAAAATGAGAAAAAGAGGTATTATTTTAAGTTAAGCATGAAAAAGAACAGCAGCAGTTACAAGAACCGGTTAACCATTCTCTACCTTTATTTAGACATAATCGTCAGCGAGAAGATATCTCCATTGTTGAGAATGAAGCAACATCAAGCATTACATATACAATCTAATAACAATATATAGGGCGTGCCCCTATATATCCAAGCCTAAATTATCGTGTTTAAATATTCTATCAGCACGATAACTTGAGCGGACTAAAGGCCCAGAAGCTACCTCAAAAAAACCTTTCTTTAATCCGATCTGTCTTAATTCAGCAAACGTTTCAGGAGTTACATAACGAGCGATTGGCAAATGATTCTTTGTGGGTTGTAAATATTGTCCTAGAGTAAGAATATCTACCTGATGAGCACGTAAATCATCCATCGTTTGCACAATTTCCTCATCACTTTCACCTAAGCCTAACATCAAACTCGTTTTCGTTAATACATCAGGTCGATAATGTTTGGCAAATGCAAGTACATTCAATGTTTGCGTGTAACCTGCTCTATTGTCACGCACAGGGTGGGTCAATCGTTCTACTGTTTCTACATTTTGTGCAAATACATCAACACCACTATCCAATAATAAAGCAATATCTTGTTCTACTCCTTGAAAATCGGGAGTCAACGCTTCAACTTTAGTTTTTGGTGAACGCTTTTTTATAGCACGTATTGTTTGCGCATAATGATTAGCACCACCATCAGGTAAGTCATCTCGGTTTACTGAAGTCAAAACTACATAGTCAAGATTCATTAAAGCAACAGTATTTGCCGTATTTTCAGGTTCTTGTGGATCTAACCAACCATGCGGATTTCCGGTATCTACTGAGCAAAAACGACACGCACGGGTACACACCGCCCCCATTAACATAATTGTTGCAGTTCCATGTGACCAACACTCAGCTATGTTAGGACATTTTGCTTCTTCACACACTGTAGCTAAACGATGTTTTTGAACCTGTTCTTTTACTTGGTTATAAGCGGGAGTGATTTGATTCACGACACGTAACCATTTGGGCTTAGGTAAACGCTCATAAACTTGCCCGGTTGATTTGACACCATCTTTGATTGCTGATACGCCATGAGATGTCTTATATTTTTGTCCGCTTTCAACAACAACGGGAATATTAATGGGCTTACTCATGTTTTCACCTAAAAATAAAACAGCTACTTAAACTGTATTTGATGCATTAACCTGTACGCGAACGTGATCTTTTTCTAAGATTTTTAAAATTGTAGCAAATGCGTACCAAACAGAATGTTGATAATCCCAAATCATCAAAATAAGATCAAGTCAAATTTATAAAGAAGCCACAAACAACTAAAATAAGTAACGTCATCAGAGAGATCGTGAAGTTAGACAATATAAAAGGATATACAATTAAACACAGCGCAATGGCAATCAGAAACAATAAACCAATGTTGGCAAATTTCGTCCTTAATGCAGCAAAACGCTTTATGTTCAATAAAACCAAATAAATGCATAAGATCACTACTAAAGGAAGTATGTACATTCCTTGATAAAGCAACTGATATAAATTAGTTTGCCAATTAGAGAAATGTTGATTATTTAACCACTGCTCAAAAATGGTAGCCCAGTTCATGACGCAAGTTTGCTGATAAACTGTAGTTATTAATCCTAAGAAAAATGCTAATAAAAAATATAAAGCATCATCGGACTGTTTTTTGCGATGTTGTATCACAAAATAAATCGTCATCAATCCCAATAATACAGCGGGAATACGTAACCACGGGAGCAAATTAAAATAATTACCGGTATATACTTGTTGAAAATAATGGACTATTACTATAGAAGAAATAAATAATAGGCTGGCAATAATCTGTTTTTTTCGCTGTTCAGCGATTAAAAGAAAAGCAAGGAATCCTGAAAAGCAAAAAAAAGCACACGGATTAAAGGAATCCATAAAAGCTATAGTAACCGTATAATTTAATGCCGATGGCTTTTCTATCATTCCACTAGTAAATTGATTTGCATTAGCCCAATGCCTCAGTGTATCCACTGTTGATTTTGTTAAACTTCCTTTATGTTCAATTTGTTGTTTGCAATACTGAATTGCATCGAACACATCTTTTCCCGTAGTTGCAGCAGAATCAAAACCAACCCATCGCGAATCGCAAAAATAGATTGAAGGAACCGCAAAATCATCCATTTGTTGCGCATTTAATAATTGACTAAAGCGAATTAATGCATTTTTATCCTGATTAATAAAATTGCGTTGAACATGAAGCTCAGGAGATTTTTTTTCAAGATCAAGAAAAAATGCATCTGCTTTTTTGCAATGAGGGCAGGTAGAAGAAAGAAATAATTCTACGTTAATAATAACCTTGTTATCAGTGCTCTTAGAATACCATGAGGGCGATAAATCGGCTGCCCTCGCAGAAGCACCAATTATAAAGAAAGCAAACAACAATCTAAATAATGTTTTCATAGAAGTGAGATGCAATAAAATGAAAATACTATAACATTCTAATGCAAACTCTGCTAATAAGTATGAATATAATTTTCGAGTTGCTCTATAACTCTAGTCTTATCTTCTAGCAAATGATAAAGCAAGTCCCCAATCGATAAAATAGCAATAAACTCATTGTTTTCATCACGAATTAACACATGCCTTCTTTTTGTTGCTGTTATAACTTGCATCGCTTTTTCTATGTGATCATTAGTACTTAGAATAGTGACGCCTTTATATACTACGTCCGCAACTCTGGCTGTATCCAAATTAACACATTTCTGCAAACAAGAACGGACTATATCTCTCTCACTAACGATGCCAATTAATTGATTGTCATTATCCACTACAACCAAGGCACCTATATCCATCTCTGTCATCAAATTAACACATTTTTTTACTGAATCTTCAGGATGAATATAGATAATTTCACGCCTTGGGGTAGGCAAGGCATTATGAATGAGGTCAGCCATTTTATTCTCCATTTATACTTAACCTTTTTCTTAAATATAGTACAAATGGAGGCATGAAAACTCAAGGACGAATAATAATGTTATTTTCTACGGCACGAACACCAGGAACCTGGCGAGCAATCTGCTCTGCTACATCACTTTGGCGAATTTTTTTAACATAGCCCGATAAAATAACAACATCTTGTCGTGTTTGAACATGTACTTGTGCAATAGCAGGATCATCATTACGCATTAAAGCATCTTGTACTGTTTGTGCCAAATTAGCACTTGGAGTAACTAAAGGTGCCAAAGGACTAAATAAGCCGTCAGTAGCTCGATTTGACTGACAACCAACTAATGAAAATAGAGAAAAAATTACCAGTACATTTAGTAAATATTTATGCATCATTGCTCCAACTCTCAATATAAATTCACATAGTAAAAGAATTACTCTCTTCTAGCCTAGTATCTTACGCGAATAGTATGAACTTTAACGGGTTAATATACAAATAAAAATCGTATCACTGCTATACTATTTTTTAAAAATACTATGGTGAGACTAAAGCCATGAAAAAAACAGCTCAATCTATTTCCTCAGAAAATAAATCAAAATTAAACGTAGATAACCAACATGAAAAAACAACGACTCATCAGTATAAAGAGGATCCTGAAAAAAGTGATATTTTTGATTTAATTAATAAATATTACCAGGCTAACTTAGGCAAACTCACTGCAAGCATTAGCCCAGCTGCTACAGCCACTTCTTATTTTTCATGGGGAACACAACTGGCACAAGCTCCAGGTACATTTTTAAAACTTAGTCTCTATCCCTTACTGCATTTTTCTGATTTAATTAATAAGCTTTCCAATTATGATACCCCTGGAAATGGTCAAGACGTTCGATTTCACACAGAAAATTGGAGCCTATTCCCCTGGCGCATGTGGGCTGAATTATTCCTGCAACTAGAAGATTGGAGTTTAAAATCAGTCAGTGAAATTCCCGGATTAAATGATCCTAATAGACGTATTGTTTCATTTAGAACAAAACAACTTCTCGATGCATTATCACCTTCTAACTTTATTTTTACAAACCCCGACTTGTTCCAAGAAACACTCAACAAAAATGGAGAAAACTTAATCCGTGGATCACAATTGGCATTTCAAGATATCATTGAAAAATTAACTGGAGTCCCTCCTGCCGGAGTTGAAAACTTTACACCTGGAAAACAAGTTGCGATCACTAAAGGTAAAGTAATCTACAAAAATCATTTAATGGAACTTATTCAATACGAAGCTCAAACAAAAAAAGTATATAAAGAACCCTTATTAATACTGCCTGCCTGGATCATGAAATATTACATTCTTGATCTTCTTCCTGAAAACTCTTTAGTAAATTGGTTAGTACAACAAGGACATACCGTGTTTATTGTTTCCTGGTTAAATCCAGATTCTAAAGATAGAAACCTCCGAATCGATGACTATTACAGATCAGGGGCTATGGCTGCTATCAATAAAATATCCACCCTATTACCTAATACTAAAATTCATTTAATGGGTTATTGTCTTGGTGGAACTTTAGCAATGATTACAACCGCGGTAATGGCAAAAGATCAAGATGATCGTATTAAAAGTCTTTCCCTTCTTGCAGCTCAAGGAGATTTTGCCGATGCTGGGGAATTATTACTTTTTATTAACAATAGCCAAGTCTCTTTTCTAGAAAATGTGATGTGGGAAAAAGGATATTTAGATACAAGACAAATGGCCGGGAGCTTTCAAATGCTTCGCTCTTACGATCTTATTTGGTCCAAAATGGTACAGGACTACATGCATGGCACACAAAGAGGAATGATTCCATTACTCGCCTGGAATGCGGATGCAACACGCATGCCCTATAAAATGCATAGCGAATATCTTGAAAAACTATTCCTTAATAATGACTTTTCCGAAGGACGATTTACTGTCGAAGGAAAAAACATAGCTGCTGAAAATATTAAACTCCCCTCTTTTGTAGTGAGCACCGAAAGAGACCATGTGAGCCCTTGGGAGTCAGTATATAAAATTCATTTGATGATTAAAGGCAACATAACTTTTGTGCTGGCTAATGGAGGACATAATGCCGGGATCGTTAGTGAGCCTGGACATAAGGGGAGTAATTATTTTATTCGTGAACAAGAAAAAGAAGCATCCTATATCTCTCCTAAAAATTGGCTGCAATTAGCTGAAAACAAATCCGGTTCCTGGTGGCTTGCTTTGCATCATTGGTTGGTAAAGCAATCCCACTCCAAGCAGGTTAGACCACCTAAACTAGATAAAGAACTACCTGATGCACCAGGAACATATGTGTTACAAAAATAATTAAAAATAACGCAACAAACAATATGAGAAGATAAGAACATGGATAAAGACTATTACAAAATAATGGGGGTTAGCGAAGATGCATCCGAAAAGGACATCAAAATGGCCTATCGAAAACTTGCCCGCAAATATCACCCTGATATAAGTAAAGAGCCCGACGCTGAAGAGCGCTTTAAAGAAATGGGCGAGGCTTATGAAGTATTAAAAGATCCTGCAAAAAGAGCAGAATACGATAAATACCAAAAAAGTAGAAACTTTAATCAGAAAGCACAATACACCCATTGGCGTCCTGAAGAAGCCGAGCAATTTTATAGGGGCAATTTTAACGAAGATTTATTCGAAACATTATTTGGTCATTCTCGCTATAGCCAACAACCTATGGCCGGACATGATTACCACGGAAAAATCAGTATCAGTCTCGAAGAAGCATTTACTGGAACAATAAAAAACCTACAAGTTCCCATGGAACAAGATTCAAAAATTAACATGCAAACTTTAAAAGTTAAAATTCCTTCTGGAGTAAAATCAGGTCAACAGATCCGGTTAGCGGGACAAGGTGCACCTGGAATGCATGGAGGACTTCGTGGCGATATTTACTTAACTGTCCATGTTGAAAAGCACCCTCTTTTTGATGTTATCGATAGTGATATCTATCTCACACTTCCAATTACTCCTTGGGAGGCCGCTTTAGGAACAACAGTGGTCGTACCAACACTGGGAGGAAAAATTGACTTAAAAATTCCACCTAACTCACAAGGGGGACAAAAATTACGACTTAAAAATCGTGGTTTACCTGGTACGATACCTGGGCATCAGTACGTACTTTTAAAAATTATTACTCCTCCACCAACTACCGAAGCCGCAACTGAGCTTTATAAAAGAATGGCAGAGGTAATGCCTTTTAATCCACGTGCGAAGATGGGAGTATAAGCATGAAGCAAAACAATACGATAATAGGTGTTCTTGTTGAGGAAACAGCTACTATTTCATTTAATGAAGTCTGTCAAAAATATCAAATTCCTAGAGAATTATTACTGGAAATGGTTGAATACGGTATATTTTCGAGCAAAACCTCCAAAACAGAACAACTTAAATTAAATCAAAAAGATTTACGAAAAATTGAATCTGCATTTCGCCTACATCATGATTTAGGAGTTAATCTACCTGGAGTAGCACTTGTGTTAGAGTTATTAGAAAAAATAGATCAATTAACGGATGAGCTTAGTGTTTTGCGTAAACACATTTGATCTTATTATTTTCAACAAGGATGGATGTCCTCAAAGATTAATCTCTGAGGACGCTCTGTTCATTGAGTGAGTTAAAATTAATATTATCCCTATTGATGATCCATTCAGATTCTTAAACTCCACCAATGCCATTCAAAAAGACTTAATAAATTCCTCAAGCAGATATTGCTCCACATTGCAATATAGTAATACAATGAGCAAAGGATACCTATTAATTAAGCGAAACTTATGCGCCCACTGTTTATTATTTTGATTGTTTCGTTAGTTATTTTACAGCACAAACTATGGCTAGGTGATGGTAATTTAATTCAGTGGCATAACCTGCAAACAAAGCTTGCTGCCCATGAACAGGAAAATAATAAATTAGCAACACGTAATCAATCGCTTGAAGCAGATATAAAAGAACTGAAAAGTGGTGAGCAAGCTCTAGAAGAACAAGCACGATATGAGCTAGGCATGATCAAAGAAAATGAAGTGTATTATCATTTTATTGATTAGAGCTTCTCAAAATTTTGCTTTTTACTGTGGCACAGCTGTTAAGCGCTGAGCAACTCCAGATACTCGGGTGGTTGTTTATCCCAAAGACTCAACACATAGCCTCCTCCACCAGAACCTGTAGGTTTGACAGCTAATGCGCCTTCTGCGATTAACCGATTCATATGCTGCTGCAAACTCTCGCTCACGAGATCCCATTGAAAAAAACAATCGCCGGCTTTTTCAATCGCTTGGGTTAAAAAAAATACTGAGTCTACTTTATCGCGCTCTAAAGCCTTTTTTGCCTCTTCAACTGCCTCAACCATTTGATTATCAATTTGTTCTGCTAACTTGGAATTTTTATCCCACAAACTCTGTACTTGATTAATACAATGAGAAGTAATTCCGATTTGTTTACAAGAAGATAAAAAAAACTTTGGGTGGATTTTTTGTTGTAAGGGTATTATAGTACCTGCTTTAAAATAAATACCACCTTCTGCAGCAACACCTGCAATATCTAATCCGCTGCTTTTCCCATGAAATAAATGTTCTAATTCTTTAGCAAAAACAGTACATTGGCTTAAATCTAACATTTTCTGAGCGCAAAACCAGCGGCTCATCGCAACACAAAGAGCAGCAGAAGCACCCATTCCTGTTCCTACTGGAATGGTACTGTCTAAATGAAAATACCCTCCTAATTGATTTATAGAGCGTCCCAATAATTGCATACCATGTTCCAAAACACTCCAAAATAAAAGATGCATGTCTGGACCACTACTACCCGCATAATCTGCACCTAAAGACGGGGCTGAAGCAGAATAATGTAAGGTTAGCTTTTTCTCCTTAAGAGGAAAGACCAAAGCAGGATGCCCTCTCACCACTGCATGTTCACCGGCCAGAATCCATTTACCATAGGTTGTAGTTTCAAAATTAAAGAACGTCATAATTGCCCACTAAATAATCACGTTTGAATTCTCGCGCCAATTCCTGTTGCTCTGGCCGATACAACAAATGAATATTTGGTCCCGCATCCATTGTGATTATAGGACCATCACCTTTTTTATCCCAGAAATCTTCCAAGTGATGCAACAAGTCTACGCTATTTTCTGTCATGTAAGAAAAAGGCGGCTCACAGGTATGAAATAAGCGATGCATGTTTTGAAATTCTCGCCAGCATATATGATAAGCGGAACACCAGTCTTTGGACATCAATGCGGTTAATAAAAGTTTTAAATTTTCTTCAGCTTCTTGCGTGCGGGTTGCATAAAATGGACTTGCTTTTACACGTTTGTGTGCCTCACTAGAAGACACTTCCTTTTTTTTATTACTCACCACAATACCTTGATAAAGCAACTGTTGATAGGGTAAATCTATAGCCTCCACTTTATTCTCTTGCCATAAAGCCCAAGGAGAATAAAAAGATCGACAAGAAGATCCAGAGCCTAACCGACTTAATTGTGCTTGCTCATCTATAGAAGGCATGGGTTTCTGAGTAAGTTCACTCAAAGCAATCGAAGCACAGCGCGTCAATGCTGCAAAGCTTGAAGCAGAACTGGCCATTCCACTACTATGAGGAAAATTATTGCATGACTGTACTAAAAAGCCACCTTCATAATCAAAGTACTTCTTTATTCGCGTCAAATGATCAAGGAATTTTTTTTGTCCTTCTTGAGATATAACCAATTCACCAATTCCCCCAGGCACAATCAGAGGCTCCCAAATGTCCTTTTTTGAACTTAATTTTTCAAGCCTTACTGTGCTGATAAGATCATTCAATGTGTAGGATAATGAAGAGTTATCTGGGGCATTGGAGCTTTCATCTTTTTTCCCCATATATTTGATCAAAGCAATATTAGCTGGAGCATGAGCAAGCCAATACATAAATATTTCTCCTTGGGTATTTGGGCGTGTTGATAATTCATCCTCACCGTCTACGTGCCCCAACTTGTTCGCGGCATCCAATAATTATCAGAACCTAATGCTGGTTCAAATAGATTCACACCGTTTGGATCCCACACATTAAGCACGGGATGTAGGAGAACAGAATGAATTGCCAACAGCCCCTACATAAACTATATATAAGCTACCAATTCTGTGCAGTCCTTATTTTACTACTTAAATTCTTTATATTCATATTGTACGTAATTTTGTACTCGCTAGTTGTGCTGTAGGCGTATTAGGATAGGCCCTAACTACCTGTTGCAGGAATTTTTTCGCTTCTTGCTTATTACCCTGTTCTGCATAAGCATAGCCAACTTTTAACATGCTCGCAGCAGACTTACTTGAGGTAGGAAATTGTTGTAAAACTGTATCAAAATGCTCAATCGCCTTTGTGTAATCCTTTTTAACTAAATAAAGTTCTCCCAGCCAATATTGGGCATTAGCAGTATAACCACCTTTAGGATATTTTTGCACAAAAACATTCATTGCTGTTATAGCATCATCATAACGCTTATTTTTTATTAATTCATAAGCAGCTAAATAACTAATTTGTTCGTCAGCTGGATTTGCACGAGAAACAGGATCCGAAACTGGAGTCGTCGCCATTTTATTCGTTTCAGTTTTGGCTGCAGGTGCATTAGTTTTAGAAATTGATTCTTTCGAACCCACATCAAGATCTATTGTCGGTTTATTTGATACCGACTTAGGACTGCTTCCGCTTAAGCGTGCATCTAAATCTTTATAAAAAGCAACTTGTTGTTGCTGTAATAACTTTAAATCATGAGCTTGTACTTCCAATTGACCTCGCAATTCTTGTATTTCTTGTTGCAAGCTTTGAATTTTATCAATTAGTTTTGCATTATCAGTAATATTATTTTCTGAGTCATTTGGATGATCATCTTTGGCAAGCGCGGGACCATCATCCTGAGTATTATTAAAAGAGTAATCCTCTTTTTGCGCCACATCAAACCCATTTTCAAATTGAGGATCTTCATATTTAGAACCAACAACAGGCGCCTCTTGCGCCTGTTGTCCCTCAATAATCGCAAAATTTTCACTATCATCAACCACAGGAGCTTCTGACCAGCCCGTCAAAGGGATCATGAGCATAAAACCTGCAGCGATAATGTGTTTTTTGCAATAAATCATCTTGTTGCCTCATAAGTAAATTCCACGCGTCGGTTTTGTGCATGTGACGCTTCATCATGTCCTAAATTAATTGGACGCTCTTTACCATAGCTCACAACACGTATTTGTTGTCGATTAACACCAGCCATACGTAAAATATCAGCTACAGTATTTGCACGACGCTCACCAAGAGCTACGTTATATTCACGGCTTCCGCGCTCATCAGTGTGTCCAGCCAATAATACGCGAGCACCAGGATGTGTCTTCAAGTATTCTGCCTGTGCATTAACAGATGGCAAATATTTTGGAGCTAAATTACTATCATCGTAAGAGAATAAATATAATTGATTATGAGGTGCCTGAGTGGTGTAAGATTCCCCTGGTTCTTGACCAGCAAAATGAGTAAATTGCCCCAAACCTTGAGCAGAAGCCCCACCTTCAGCTAAGGCAGCTCCATCAGCACTACCTGGTGCTTTAGAACAAGCAGCCACTAAAACAACGCTCGCTACAAGCAGACCTAATTTACATAATGATCTGGCTTTCATCCTCAATCTCCTCTGTTCTTTTTATTATTAGTCAATGTCCCATGAAGGGCTTATGGAGGCACATTGTACAATCCTTTTTATTTTTTGGCTACAGTAATTCCCTTGCACATTTAGCTGATTCATTCTTCTAATGCTCTATGTGAGATACTACAAAATGAGCTAGT
The DNA here is from genome assembly GCF_001467695.1 of Legionella gratiana. Lineage (GTDB taxonomy): Bacteria > Pseudomonadota > Gammaproteobacteria > Legionellales > Legionellaceae > Legionella > Legionella gratiana. The sequence goes on along the minus strand of NZ_LNYE01000022.1, from coordinate 297,374 downwards.
TCTGCCGTAAATTGTTGTGTTGCTTTATTCGCTGCAATAACACCCCCATAAGGTGTGTCACTTGGGCATGGGATCCTTAAGTTAATAATGCGCGAGGATAATATTTTATTATCACTAACATGAGTTAAAACTATCTTGACTGAAAACTCAATAATACTGGGTTTTTTAAGAAAGTTTTGATTTAATGAAAGAAGTTGAGTATCCAATCGATAATCTGCACCTAAAGCATAAGCATTAGAAGTAACCGCTTCAAAAAGGTTGGTTTTTTGTAGGCTTTGTAAAATTAAAGGATAGAGCATATCTGCTGGAGGATTTACCCACGCATTTTTTGCAAAAGCTTCAAGCTCGTAAGGTTTTTTTATATAAAGCATCTGTTCCGTTTGATAACCACCCGCAGCATCAGGAGCTGTAACTAACAACGTAATAGGCAAGTTTTTTTTGACCAATTGCTTTGAACTATAGGCACTTAATTGGTATTGATCTTTTACAGGCATTTTAACTGGTGAACATGCACTTAGCATTACAACACTTATACTCACAAAAAAAACAGCCAGTTTTTTCATTATTTATTCTCCAGGCCCAGGTTGTGGAGGTTTACTTCCACGAATCACCACAGCAGGATTTTGCCGCATTTCACTGCTCACCTTTTCGAGATTAGCCGAAATTGCATTCAAACGACGTAGCAAAATAGTTGCCGGTGGAAGTGATTCCTGGGAGATTTTATCGAGTGTATTTTTTCCTGATTTCATTGTTTTTGACACGCTATTCCCGGCTGTACTCAAACTCTCTGCCATAAGATTGAACTTAGAAATTCCTACTCTCAACTCGTCAAGCATGCGTGGAAAATCACGACTGGTTTTGGCGAGATTATCCATAAAAACATTCACATTTTTACCATTACGTGCAAGATCCTTAGAAAAATCATCGATATTTGAAAGTATTTGTTTTATATGTTTTGCGTTTTCTTCATTAAATATACGTTGTGCTTCAGTAGTTACAGTACTCATATCTTCCGATACTTTTTTTAAAATACTGTCCAATTGGTTAAAAACAGAGGGCTTTGTAGGAATAACAGGATAAGGTTCTCCAGGCATTTTTTTAAGAGGAGTTAAATTAGAAGTACTTGCACTCAAACCAATATAAGTTACACCAGTAATTCCTTGAGAATTTAAAGTGGCAAAAGTACTTGTAGTGATAGGTGTTCCTTCTTCAATGCTTAATAAAATTTCAACCTGCCTAGGATCATTTTGATTTAATTTTATTTCTTTAACATTACCCACCTGCACTCCGTTGTATTTCACTGGTGCATCCTGAGTGAGACCTGAAGCAGCCTCATGCATAAAAACTGTATAGGTAATAAATTTTTTTTGATTAAAACCAATGGACAACCACAGCATTGTAGTTATAAGCCCCACCAGCAATATGAGTACTACCACACCCACTATGGTATAATTGGTTTTCGTTTCCAAATAAATTATCTCCGGTTACACTTTGCTAAAATAATCTGCGATTATTTTATGCTTATTTTTCATTAATTCTTTGATAGGTTCAATACTTAGAACTTTTCCCTCGCCAATAAACGCCACGCGATCTGTGGTCCTTTTTAAGGATTCTATATCATGACTTACCATAACTATAGTAAGCTTTAATGAATCTCTTAAAAAAACAATTAAATCATCAAACAATCGTGCACTAAGAGGGTCCAAACCTGTAGTAGGTTCATCCAGGAATAGTAGTTCCGGATCCATAGCAATAGCACGCGCTGCAGCAGCCCTTCTCTGCATTCCTCCGCTCAATTCTGAAGGTAATTTCCCTGCAGCTTCTTTAGGCAGCCCTACTAAGGCAATTTTTAACAAAGCCAATTCATACATAAATTCATGTTCAAGATTAGTAAACTCTTGCATTGGAAACATGACATTTTCGAGTACAGTCATCGATGAAAATAATGCACTATGTTGAAAAAGCATTCCCCAACGACGACGAAGCGAAAGTGATTCTTGAGCATCAAGATGACTAATATCTTGACCAAATACTTTAATGTTACCTGCTGTCGGCTTCATAAGCATTAGTACACTACGCAATATTGTTGTTTTTCCACTTCCAGAACCGCCAATAATAGCTAGGATTTCTCCTTTTTGTACCGTCAAATCAACACCAGAGTGTACCCATTGACCACCAAGATAATTTTTAAGTCCTTGAATTTCGATAATGGATTCACTCATTTACCAATGCATCCGGCTATAAATAACTGAATAAATTGCATCAGCAATAATAATCAGAAATAGTGCTTGAACTACGCTTTTAGTTGTCTGGCTTCCAATATTTTTTTCTGTTCCTGCTTCAACTTTAAACCCCTGGAAACATCCTACCAAAGCAATTAATAAAGCAAAAGCTGGCGCTTTATAAAGCCCTAAATTCAACTGTGAAAGTCCAACGGTGTCTTTTAAGCGTTGCAAAAAATCAATAAAATTGATGCCTAACATATTATTGGACATAATCATAGAGCCTAAAATACTAAAAACATCAGACCAAAAAATCAATAAAGGAAATGCAATCAATAATCCAATAACCTTAGGAAGTACTAATAGCTCTGTGGGGGAAAGCCCCATAGTAAGAAGAGCATCTACTTCTTCATTCAATTTCATACTACCAATTTGTGCTGTAAAAGCCGAGCTAGTTCGTCCAGCAACAATAATTGCTGTAATCAACGGAGCAAATTCACGAAAAATAGCCATCCCAGACAGATAAGCAATGAAACTGTTAGCTCCATATGTTTGTAACTGTAGCCCCATCTGATACGCTAAAACAACCCCAATGAGGAACGAAAGTAGAGCAAGAATAGGTAAAGCAGTTACTCCAGTAGTATAAATATTTGAAATGATACTTGGTAATTGAAATCGTCGCCAATTACCAAATGCTTCAATTATTTTTGTAGTTAAATCACCAACTAAAACAAGAAGACCATCAACTTGACGAAATTTATTCTCTGATTCTTTACCCAGTTGATAAAATACATTTTCTTTTGGAACAGAAGGAATATGGTAGCCTAAAATATCTTTCTTTGATTTAATGAGCTCCAAAAGTTGTTGTTGCCTCTCAGTAAAATCGGTTAATTCAACTTGGTTTTCTCGCTGCTCCAGCTTATCAATACACTTCATCAAAGCTAAAGCACCTGCACTATCAAAATGACTAATCCTTTCCCCACTGATCGTTACTTTTTCTGTTTTAGGTAACTCACCAGCACTAAATCGCTGCACCAAATTATCAATTTGTAAAACAGACCAAACGCCAGTACAGTGAAATCTGATATGTTCCTCATCAAAAGTGATTTGTGCGCTATTTTTTACCATAGTTATATATTAAAATAATCCCAAGAAGAATACGAATATTCTAGAAGAGCAAAAGCTATGGCTTATACTACCACAATACTTGGCCATTCTGATAGTTTATAGCAATCAATGGATACTAGATTCTAACTTCGCCAATAAACTGCTTTACTGCAGTCTGGCGAAGTAATTTTTTTAAGGTTGAATCTTAAACAGTCAGAGCAATGGTATTAATTGATGTACATAGATTTTCAACCTTTTGACCAGCATCAGTTGCAGGCTTAAGCCATGAAAGTTGTCCTTTATATATAGAATAGCCTGCTTGAGCAAGTCCAGCGGTAAAAATAAGTGCTGCTAAATTAGCCAAAAACGATTTCCAGCCTCGATGTTCCTGCAATATTTTTACATTCTCATTATCCTCTTTTAGAAGGCTTTGGCTATTGCTTTTAAAAGCATCTAAATTTCCATCTTGAATATATTGTGTAGATAAAAGCGAAATTTCGTGATAAATACTTTTCGCGGCCTCAGAAGCTTTTTGATATTTGTCAGCTTGCTCCTGTTTTCCTTTACTCAGATTTTCTTGATAGTTAGCCTCAAGTTCTTCCTGTTTTAGCTTAAGAATCCGTAATTGAGCTTTAACTTGTAAAAGATGGGTTTCTCTTTCTCTTTTAGTTCGTAGCTCCACAAAGTATTCTTGCATACCTTCTTCAGCACTCGAAACAAAATCTTTAGAATCTCTCTGCCGACTCCCTTCATAATGAGTTTCAGAATTTTCTACGCACAATGTGTTTTCTATTTGATTACTTACTAAGTGCGCTTTAGTTTCCTGAGAAATCGTCAATGCAACAAATAACTGTTTAGGAGAGGAAACAGCTTCAACACTTGTCGGAGATGTTTGCAACTTTACTTGTTCCGAAGGTGAAGGAAATTGTTTCTTGAGTTTCTCTTTTAATTGGTTTATCTCTTCATCCAATTTTTTTAGTCTTTGCACATGATACTCGTTTAATTTGGAAGAAATAACAAAAAAATTTTTTCCTTTCTTTTCTTCGTATTTTTTTAAATTTTTGGAAAATTCCTCATAGGATTCACATTTCTTTAATTGAGCAATAACTTCTAATCGTCTTTTTTCAGCCAACAAAAAAGATTTCATTTCAGCTTGAGTTCGTTTTCCCATTACATCTCCCTTAATCCAAATCAGCAAGAGCGATTAATCTACACTAAACACAAAAAAAACACCATAAAATTAAAATAAAAACATTTTATGGGTTGTCATTATGGGACTCTAAAGAACTTCATTTGATATTTTTTAAACAAAAAAATCTAGGCTATAATACAACTAAATCATATAAGCGATGAGTTTTAAGTAGTTTGCTTCCCTATTTTATGATAAAATTAGTTCATTTTTCGCAAGACGTAAAAATATAGGTATGCAAGACGACTACAGCCACTTTGAACAACGCAAAAACGACCTTATTAAACTTGGCGTTAATGCCGGCTAACCAAAGGAGAAAGCATGCCTTTATCTTCTAATACTGATGAATTATTTCGTGGATTCTCAAAACTTTCTCGTGAAGAGCGCTTTAAACGTTTGCTCGATCTGGGAGCAATCACAGCAGAAGATATTGCTTTTCTTAAAAACGGTGGGATAAAAGATTTAAACTTAGCAGATAAACTTATTGAAAATGTTATAGGCTACTTTCAACTTCCTTTAGGTGTAGCAACTAACTTCAATATTAATGGACAAGATTATGTTATTCCTATGGCTGTTGAAGAAACGTCAATTATTGCTGCTTTATCCAAATCAGCTAAATGGATTCGACAATGCGGTGAAATAAAAACACGGGTACAAGGTGAATGCATTTTAGGTCAAATTCAATTAGCAAAAGTTAAAGATTTTAACAAATTTTCTCAAATTTTTTATGAAAATCGCGCATACCTGATTAGCAAAGCAAATAAAGATGTAGCAGAGAATATGGTAAAACGTGGTGGAGGTGTTGTCGATCTGCAGCTACGTCTGCTCAAGCGAGAAGATGGCCAAGAAATGGCGGTCATCCATTTAACAATGAATAGCTGCGATGCGATGGGTGCAAATGTCATTAATCAAGTACTTGAATACTTAAAGTCACCTATAGAACAGTTAACCGGTGAAGAAGTCACCATGTGCATTCTATCCAACTTAAATGATCAAAAGCTAACTACTGCTCAAGTAATCATTCATAAAATTGACCCTGTACTTGGTCAAAAACTCCAAGAAGCTTCTCTTTTTGCTGAAATGGATCCCTATAGAGCCGCCACACATAATAAAGGAGTAATGAATGGTATTGATCCTGTCTTAATCGCAACAGGCAACGATTGGCGAGCAGTGGAAGCAGGAGTACATGCTTATGCAGCTCGTGACGGACAATATCAGGCAATCACGCGTTGGCGTTACGAAGATGGCATCCTCACTGGCCAACTTACTGCACCTATTGTAGTAGGTACTATAGGCGGTGTTACGTCGCTGCATCCCACTGCTCAAATGTGTTTAAGAATGATGAATATTTCTTCTGCAAACCAATTATCCCAAGTTATTGCCGCAGTAGGCCTTGTACAAAATTTAGGTGCTATCAAAGCATTATGCACTGAAGGCATTATTCAAGGTCATATGAAACTACATATTGATAACTTGCTCTTGGCTGCAGGAGCGAATGAAAGTGAAATGCCCCTTCTTAAAGAGCATTTACAAAAATGGCTCGCTCTACATAAAAGAATCAGCTTGCATAATGCTCATGATCTGCTAGCCAAAATCAGACAAACTCCAATTGCAGTATGAAATGGCTAATTCCTGCAAAAACGTTTTTATTAGGCGAATATGCTGCATTAGCTGAAGCGTCAGCGATTCTTCTAACTACATATCCTTGTTTTGAGCTTAGCATAACGCCTAAGAACAACAATTTATCAGAAATTCATCCAAAATCTCCGGCTGGAATCTGGTGGCAACAGCAACAATTGGATCAATCCCTACTCTGGAACGATCCGTATGAAGGACAAGGTGGTTTAGGTGCATCAAGTGCGCAATTTTTAGCGAGTTATTTAGCAAGCTGCTTTCTTAAAGCAAAGAAATCTAATTTAGATAACATGCTCGATGCTTATTATAAAGTGTCATGGACAGGAACGGGATTAAAGCCAAGTGGGTATGATGTCATTGCGCAAGCACAACAAGGTTGTGTTTATGTTAATAAACAAAAAAAAATAATTCAATCTTATGGATGGCCCTTCCGAGATCTGTCATTCCTTCTTATTCATACAGGAGTAAAACTTGCAACACATCATCATCTACAAACCACTACCTTACCCGATCAGATTGATTATTTATCTGCTTTAGTTGATGAAGCTAGGCTGGCATTTGATCAAGCTAGCGCTACAAAGTTAATTACAACTATCAATGATTACCATAAAAAATTAGTTGAATTAAATTTAGTCGCTAAACATAGTTTAAATTTGATGAATCGACTTAAAGAATATAAAGAAATACTCGCAATAAAAGGTTGTGGCGCTTTAGGTTCGGACGTTATCTTACTCATTACCGCAAGCCACAAGGTAGAAACTCTAGCAAATCGACTTAAAATGCACAATTGCACGATTTTAGCTTCTGAAAAAAACATCTATTTTTCAAATCAAAAACTAATGACATTGTCCAGTTTTCTCTAATTCTTAAATCCTCAAAACAAAACAACAGCTATAAAAATGATAAAAATACGAGAAACATGATAAAAAGACTTGAAATTCTATACTATTCCGGTATGATTCGAG
>NZ_LNYE01000022.1:272259-290100 GCF_001467695.1 Legionella gratiana | reverse complement strand
AGGGCCGTTAGCTCAGGTGGTAGAGCAGGAGGCTTTTAACCTCTGTGTCATAGGTTCGAATCCTATACGGCCCACCATTCTGGTCTAAACCAGCAACCAGAAAAAATGTAAAAAAATCAGATCATGACCTTACTGCGCTCGTAGCTCAGCTGGATAGAGTACTTGGCTTCGAACCAAGGTGTCGGGGGTTCGAGTCCCTCCGAGCGCGCCAATTTAATTGGCTCATCCCCAAATCCGGGGGCACTAATCAAGAACACAATTCTTGACTATGGCACAATAAAGTTATTTCAAACTGTTTTTCTAAAAAGTAGGAATAGATCCTTTTGTGTTGAGTCAAATGCTTGTTTTGAAGAAGATTTGAAAAAATATTGCAGAGATAAAGATTTAATCAGTGAAGAAAAAGCGCATAAATGTAAAGAAAGCAAGTGCTGCCTAAAAAATATAAGAACAAGAAATGTAAGGTATTATGCTGATAAGATTATGAATACTCGAGTTGATAAAAATACTAAACAACAATGGCAAAGTTTTTTTGATGCTGTCTCCGTTGTTCGTAACAGAGGAGCGCACTCCAATGAAGTGCTATCACTAAATGATGTAAATAAACTAAAAAAAGGAAGACTTGAAACTGTAATTGATAATAAAAACAACTTAATAAAAGTTGGAATTGGTGTTCAGAGGGATATTTTACAAGAATATATTGACTTCATTACCAATTTTATGAGTATCTAACAAATTAATTAACCTGCTCCTCATCTTCTTCCCCTTGGCGAGATGTGGTTGAGTAACTGGTCGAACAGGAGTACCCTGCAGTACTAATTATAGCCCTTACAAATTTGCTAACCATTAAATAGTGCTATAAAAGCGTTGGTATTTTTTTGAGGGTATATTGAAGCTTATTATTTGCTATTAATAAATTTCCAGTTTCCAATTTGGAAATCGGAAACCAGCATGCTATAATTCCATTAAAATAGACCGGAGCTTTTCATGCTTAAAGGGCAAGACATAGCTATTCTCATTAAATTGCTTTTAAAAAATAATAATAAAGAAAAAATTGAGTTTAAAAGCATAGCTCATGAGCTTTATATAAGCCAATCTGAAGTGACTAAAAGTATTAAAAGGCTAGAGGCTACGAAACTTTTAACGCGTTATTCGGATGATAGCATTGAATTACATAAGCACGAGCTTATGGAATTTTTTGTCCATAGTGTGAAGTATCATTTTCCAGCGGAAATTAATATAGCAACGCGCGGCATGCCAGCGGTCTATAGCTCCCCTCATTTTAAAAAATTAATCATGAGTGAAGAGCCCTATGTATGGCCCTATATTAATGGTGATACAAAAGGTCTTGCCTTAACACCGATATACAAAACATTACCCAATGCATTGGATAGAAGCCCTGATGAGAATTTTTATGCCATTATCAGTGCACTTGATCTGATTAGATTAGGTGGAAAGCGAGAAAATAAAATTGCAAAAGAACTATTGGAACATTTTGTATGGAATCAGTAAGAGTTAAACAAAATAAGGAAGCACTGTATCAAGCAGCGACTCTTCTAAAAGATCTAAATGAGCAAGTTGTTTATGTCGGTGGCCGAATCGTTGGGCTATTGATAACTGATTTAATAGAAGATGATGTACGACCAACCTATGATATTGATGTCGCTCTGGATTTAGGAAAAACAGATATTGTTACCCATTACTCTTTACAGAAAAAACTGGAAAGCTTAGGTTTTAAGCCGGATGGGAATATCAATTGCAGATATGTATTAGATGATTTTATGATTGATGTCATGTATACCGATGGTGCTTTACAAGGAATCAATTCAAATTGGTATCAGGCGGGTTTTGACAATGCACTTGAGATTCAAATTAAAGACAAAAAAATTAAAATACTCAACGCAGTCTATTTCATTGCCACAAAGCTTGAGGCATTCACTGATAGAGCCTATAAGAATAATGATTATTGGGATTGTAAAGATTTGGAAGATATCATCAATGTTATCAATGGCAGACCTGAATTATTAGTAGAAATAATGAACTCACCGAAAGATGTTGTCCAATTTATTTCAGGATACTTTAAAAAGCTCATCGAAGATCCTAAATGGTTAGAAGCAATAAAAGCAATCGCTCGGCTTGAACGCTCTAGAAATATTGTTTTGAGTGCAATAGAAAAAATTAGCGCCTTGTAAATGAAATATTCAAAAACCTCCATTTGATTTTATTTAAACCAAAACGGTTAATTTTTTTCTGTGACCAAAACGTGTCTCAACTGTGACGGCACTATGCTGTAATAGGCAGCTTTAGGCAGTTCCTGGTGAATTTGACGCTTCACAACGTATTGATTTATAACGAATTTAAAACTAGAGCATCAGGTTTCGAACCAAGGTGTCGGGGGTTCGAGTCCCTCCGAGCGCGCCATATAATCCTGGATCTTAACTCGAAGTTTGTCTTAGAAACCAAGTTGCGGTGACGAAATCATGCCATTTAAAATCTTTGATTCTTGCTCGACTCAAAGCGTTATGTCAGGCACGTGTACTGCACTTACGAACGGTTCTACCCATGTAAGTAAAAACATAAGTAGGATGATCGCCTTCTGTTTCTCCAATATCTCCATTGCCTGAGCATTTAAAGGAACAGGAATAGCCTTCTTTGTCTTAGATTCATCAGGATGCACCAGTGCATGCCTCCTTTCTAAATCCACTTCACTCCATTGCAATTCAATCACATTGGATTGCCGGGCAATCTTCTAAGGCGGGACGATTGCATTAATATAGACCAGATATGTTTTTCAAAACATGTTTTGCAGGTAGCAGAAAAGGAGCGCGGTCATTAATTCAAAACTATAATGCTTTTCCCGCTATACAGAAAGCACCACCAATATCCCATATAACTCCAGAAGGTGCATATGGGATATGGTCATTGTCTATGATGCAGGATTATCAGAAACTTTTCTGAACTTTGGCATTAGTTGAAAATACAAACCACTATAATTCTTAATTTCAGGTACTCCACTAGCATCTACACCAAGACCTACATACGTTCTATCAACATATTTTCCATCCTTCAAATAAAAATAGAATCCGGTTGCATCAACGATTTTACCGGAACCACCACCAACAATCACTATAGGATCACTGGGACCGGAGGAAGGGACAGGTACTAAACTGGGATCAACAGCTGCACCGCAGGTTCCATTTGTTTTCCCTATAGTATAAATAGAACCACCTATTAACTTATATTCAATGAGTTCCGTAAAACAACTAGTTCCAAAAGAACCAGTTGTGCCATCTTTTGTCCAAACATAAATTTCTCCGACAATCCTTCCTGTTTTTGCATTTGTCATAGGTATTGTAGTTGTTGGCGTACATGCCCCCGTAGGAGCTTGAGCACAAACACTTTTAAAAATTTCAGGAAGCTTGTGAGTGTTTTTTTTAGCAGGACCGCTATAAAAGAGCAAAACATTATCAAATAACGAAAGCCCGGCATTGGATACCATGGATACAAAGGATAATGGTACGGCAAGTAGAAATTTTTTCATCTCTTAGGTCCTTTTCTATTAAGAGTTAAAAGATTAGATCTATTAGTTAAAAGTTTATGAAAAACTGATTTTCAAACAGAAGTTAAATGATATATATTTTAGTAATAATTATGCAAGTAAAAAAATCTATAAAAGTCTAATCCATTAAAACTGAGATAATAGAAAATGTGAACCACCAACTTGCTTTAAAAAAGCGCAAATTAATCACTTTTTTAAAATCGATGTATTAGTCACGCTTTTTCAATAATCACATAGAGCTTATTTTTGTATAAGCAACGACTCAGCACATATACCAGTGAACTGCCTATTAATCATCCACAAAACCCACCTAATAAAGTAGTGATCTTTCCCCGAAAAACCGGACACCAACATTATGCAACCGCCTCAAAGTCATTCAGGGTCTGGAACCCTAAAGTTGAATGGATGCGCTTACGATTGTAAAACACTTCAATGTAATCGAATAGAGCTAATTGAGCTTCTTTTCTAGTTTTATATTGTTCTCCATAAATGATTTCGACTTTCAAAGTATGATAGAAACTTTCCATGACTGCATTGTCATAACAGTTACCCGAACCACTCATGGCCCTTTCGGGAGACTAGCACGAATCTCATCTATTTTCTGATACTTCCCACCTGCCCACTTCAAAAATGCCCTGGTTGAATTCTTATCTATACTGAATCTGTTTATTTTTGTCATTTTTTTACCTTTTTTACTAATTTTAGTAAAAATTACTATTTCACCATTTCGCTACCCAACTCTTGAACGTTATTTTTACGAAACAATTATTGGAATATAATGTATAGTCAGATGTGGATTAATTGTAATTAATATAAACTAGGTAATCGAAAAAACTTCTCTTATTTTATGAACTACTCACAACAATCCCATAGGAATATGATCAACATTATTGTTGAGCATCACTTTGAAGAATTACCAAAAAAAATAAGCCGCATAAAAATTGGTATTTGTAACGAAGTTTATCGTATCACTTTAAACGATCGGAATATCATTATTCGTTTGAGTACTACAGATAAATATTTACGCGGCTCTGAAGTTCATATACCGGAGTTTAAAAAACTAGGTATTAAAGTACCGGATATTTTGGCTTCTGACTATAATCAGACTCTTGTCCCTCTTTGTTATCAAATCCAAAATGAAATAAAAGGAAAGGATTTAGGTCTTGTGATTGAATCGTTAAATCATTCTGAGCTTTTGATGCTGGCTCATGAAATTGCCACCATTTTTCGCAAAGTGAAGACATTATCCGTCACCGCACAGTTTGGGGTAATTTGGGGTGGTAATAACGATGTCAGTGATAGTTGGTCGGAACGCATGAAACTATGGATCCAAGAATCAATTGAACATGGACGTTTAACAGGGATAATGACTCAACAAATAGAGCATAGTGCAATTGAAGTTTATCATAATTACAAACCCTACTTCGATTCATTAAAGCCAACTATGTACTATGGCGACATTTCCTCAAAAAATGTCATGATTTACAAAAGACGGTTTAATGGGCTGGTTGATTTAGATGGATTAACACAAGGTGATCCTCTCGAGGCTTTAGGGCGGATTAAATTAAGTTGGTATGAGACATCCCATGGCGAATTTTATTGTAACGCGCTTATTAAAGAGCTGGAATTAACTGACTCAGAGCAACAATTAATTACTGTTTACGCTCTAATTAATCAACTTTCGTGGATGTGTGAAAACGGCATTTTGTTTAACCAAAATACGAAACCCATTGTAAACTGGGAAAAAGTAGAGAACGATAAAAATATTTTTTGGCACTTGGCCTCCGCTCTCCGAAATTAATATTCAGTCTTACTGGTTCATGTAACCGATAGATTTTATTTTGCTTATTTTCAATCCTAACCAATTGAGATTCATTCTATTAACTCAAATCTTTTTCGGATCTCACCATTTATCTCAATTTCTTCCATGAACATATTAAGAGGCCGAACCCATAGCCCAAAATCACCGTATAGTGCTCTATAAACCACCATTTCTTCCAAACTCTCTGAATGTTTGGCAATATCAATTACCTCATACAGCTTACCTTTATAATGGCGATATTTCCCTTTTTTTATCAAACTCATAGCACCTTCTTCATATAATAACGCTTATGACCTTTTGGACAATCTTCTAGAATACCAAACTCTTCATATCCCTGTTTGAGATAAAAATCTTTTGCTTGAAAATCAAAGGTCAAGATGAATTAAAGTACCCCCCAATTGTTTTGCTTCATCTTCAACTTTATTGAGTAAAATTGTACCCAAACCTTGATTGCGATATTGTTCCTCAACAAAAAAGACACTAATGTAAAGAATCTTCCAGGTATATACCTCAGAACAAATACCGGCGATTATCTCATCAGCCTTTTTGATGGTAACGTTTATATCAATTAGCTCTGGTTTTTGTGTCGAAGGGACGCACGATTTATTAAACTCAAACAATTTTTGATCGATAATTTAAATGAATCTTTGGCATTGAGCTCCAACTTATAGTTGCTATTTGGCAAATATACATCAAGGTGATTTTTTTCACTTTTAGGCACAACATCCCGATTTACAGGCAAATTTTTGTTTCGTTTTTTGGTAAACCATAAAATTAAATCATCATCCAATGAATATTTTTGCCCTGGTATGGTTGGTTTATAATCATAGGTAACCCCCAAACCATCAGGAATATAACCTCGATTGACATAAAGCCGTTGTGCTTGTCCATATCCTCCATCAGCGCCTCCATATAACCCAACACCAATGCCTACATGCTCATGTTGACTTGATGCTTTTTCTTCAGCCATTGTTAACAAAGCACTTGCCACTCCAAGCTTGCGAAAAACAGGTAATACATTTAAGTCCATAATTTCAGGAATTCCTTGATGAGCAAAAGACTCATAGTGTGAGACCCATTTTAGAGTAACATAGCCGGCAACCTGTCCTTGGATATAGGCAACCATATGACTCGCTCAGCGTTCTGTTGCTCTTGGTAATAAGCTTCAAATAAGGACGCTGGTTTTGGCCAATTCGCATTTTGAAAAGCATCGTCCAGAAAAAGAATATCGGATAACTCCAGTGATTTAATGACCATTGGTTTTGGGGTTGCTGCTAAAGACTCAAGCTGTTTCACCACATGCCCTATATTCGTCTATCATTGGTCGCGAATTATAGTATAAGATGTGCCGAAATAGAGACATATTTATTTCTATTACTTTAATAAACCGTCTAGACTCAATTATTCTACTGCGTTAAAGACGCCCTATTCTGGGCCATCTTTGGAAAGAAAAAGGTGAGCCAGAAATACACACAAACAGCTTCAGCCTGCAAATTTATACTGCCGAAGAATTGCAGACAATGCTTGAGCACAATGGGTTTCAAGTCATTGGGCAATATAATATGGATAGAAATGATTTTGTGGCAGAAAAAAGCCTGAATATCCTAACCGTAGCGAAGAAGAAAAAGGCATGATTACTATAGGGTTGCTGTCCCAGAATGAATAACGAAATAATTAAATTTCACAAAGCCGAAGATAATTTCTTCTCCTTAGTTAGTTTTTCTCGAAAAGATTATGGCAACTTGATTGCTTATACAACGGGCGTACAAGCCTCCGATTTTTAAATCCGGCTATAATGAATAAAATAGAAGAACCATTTGAAAAAAATATAAAGAGCTGTTCATTAATCGCTATTACGAGCCATCTTCTGAAGTTATCCCCAAAATCAGTGGATAACATTGTGTAAAACAAGTTAGATCTTAGTTAGGCTCTAATTAAGTGAGAAATAAAATGAGTATTTTTTTAGAAACAGAACGACTCGTCCTTAGGGTACCAAAGTTATGTGATTTAGATACGTTAGTAACATTGCGCTCTGATTTTGAAGTAATGCAGTACACTGGCGAAGGTGGGGCTCAAACAAAAGAGCAAGTACAGGACTATTTGAACTTTGCTATATCCTATCATAAAAAACATGGCCTAGGATTTTATTTGGTATTCGAAAAAGAAAGCGGAAGTTTTGTCGGAGAAGCAGGCTTGTTTCATTGTTATTTGATGACACTCAGCCCGAAATTGAAATCCATTATCATTTACACAAAAAGTTCTGGGGAAAAGGCTATGCTACTGAATTAACAAAAGCTCTAGTCCATTGGGGGTTTCAACACTTATTAATTAATAAACTTGTTGCAGCCACTTATCCAAATCAAACAGCTTCCCAAAAAGTATTACAAAAATCTGGTTTTGATTATAGAGGTACAAAACAAACCTCTGATGGCACCGAGTTATTCTGGTATGAAATCTATAAAAGTGGTGGCATTGTAGAGACTATGCACCTTCAGCTCCGTAGACCAACTGCAGCAGATACATTACTTTTACGTGCTCTATGGCAAGACAAACAAGTGCGGCGTAGTCTCAAATGAACTAATTGATGAAAAAATTATTTCGCTCCAAAGGCATTGGGAGCAATATGGCTTTGGGCAATGGGCTGTTTCTAGAAAAGCGAGTATTAAAGGTAAACGAAAAATTGGAGGATGGGATAATTTTTTTTTAGAACATTTGCTCAGCTTGGTCAAAAATTGAAGTACGTAGGCCGTGTGCGCATCGATGTAAGCAATGTACAATTTTAATAATTATTTAAGGTTCTTATATTATCCTATCCTGTGAATGAGTCTTCTCGAGAGGAATTTTGCGAGAACTGGGTTTCCCTAGATTTAATTAATAAACGGGTTCATCGTCAGACAAAAAATTAGAAAGAAAACCATTCTTTTTTTTGAATTTGAAAATTAAATTAATTTACCTTGAGAATTTATTATGAGAATCAAAAGCAAACTTGACGCGACTATTTTAAATTTAACTAATGGAGGAACAGTTAGATGTTATCCATTTGTATGTATAATCAAAAATCCAAACAAATCAGAAATTCGTATATCCCTTAATAGAGATATAAGAGATATCGAAGAATTGCCCAATGGTCTTCTTGCGGTCGCTGTGAAGGGGTACATTCACATTTTTAACTCAACAACTGGAAAAGAAATTGACTGCGTCAAAAGACAAGATATAAGTCTAGTTAAAAGCGTAACTCTTGCTTCGCAAGCCCGTCTGGAAACTTTGGGTGTTTTAATACGACAATCCGCTAGAACAAACCCAAACTCTTTTTTTAGTCAAATGCCCGTCGAATTAACGTCTAAAATTATGGCTGAAAGAGCGCCCGCATTAAAAGAAGAGCAGGCCTATAAAAACTCGGTTGATCTTTTATTAGGGTAACCTTTACTTCTCAGATGTTCCCCGAAGAGCATCTGCTCACTTGTTTCTAACTTACATAGGTAATGATCTAAAAGAATTGATATGTTAAGGTTGCGTTTTCATTCAAGGATAGAAACGCAATGGCATCAGTGGAAGTTCTTTGCCCGTTATGCATGACAAAAGCAGTGGTTAAATTTGGATTAAACCGCCAGGGAAAGCAAAGGTATGAATGCAAGAATGAAGCATGCTCAAAAAATACATTTATTCTTTCTTATGAAAATAAAGGATGTCTGCGAGACGTGAAAGAAAAAATTATTGAAATGGCTTTAAATGGAAGCGGTATAAGTGAGACATTTCGATGTAATACATTCGCGGCATTCATTAATTAATTCCCTATAATTTGGAGCGCCACAAGTTATTTTTTAAAATTAGGACTCATGCTATCAAAACTTCTTTCTTTTTGGTTAAGGATATCTTCTAATGCTTCTACGGAAGAAGTTTTTAAGTTCATAATTTTAGTGATTGTTCCTTGTCCTGTTTTTAATACCTTAAACTCACTTCTATCTTTTAAGCTTTGTTTAAATTGATCTAAATCCTCTGGGGAATCAATTTCTATAATTTCTTGTCTTAGCTGCTCTAAAATCTTAGCTTTTCGAGCTTGCTGATATTCACTCTTAAAATTATTAAACTTTGAAGTATTATTAGTTTCAACTTTTATATCCAATGGATTTTTGGTTATCGTAAGTCCCCAAAACCGTTTTGTAAAATCCGTTAACTCTACCTCAAAATACCCATTTTTTTTGTATTCTTTTTCAAATTTTTTATCGTCCAACAACCGTGCAGAGTTTGTGATCTCACCTAGGCCATGAGATTTTTCTTTAGATTTAGAATCAAGATTAGTCTTGGCATGAGCAGATAAAAAAGACACCGTTTGATTGCCAATTTGCTTTTTTTTCCATTGATAATCCCTTACTGTGTGCCCCCAAGGGTTTCTTATTAAAAGAAATTTAAGTCCATCACGTTGATAGCTATCAAGCACATGATATGCATGTTTCCCAACTAAGCCTTTTGAAATAGGCTCACCCACCCCAGTTGTTGCTGAGTTTTCTGAGGATTTACCTATTGTCTCTTTTGATTCAACACTTACCAGCTTGTTTTGAGTTAAATTTTCGGAAATTTTTTTAAAAAGTTCCTCTTGCTCTGTTGTATAGAGTGCGAAACCTCTTTTTTGTGGAATAGTCCTAATTAAGCGTGCTGCAATTGATTTAATATCAAGTTCTTGAGTAAATAAGGATGTTACAAATTCAGTGGCGCGTTCAACTATAAGAGCTTTGGGGCTATCAATGAGATTAGTTAAATGTTTCTTTATTTCATCTACAATGGATTCTCTATCCTGCTTTGGTAGCTCAATAAGTTTTAAAAAATTTTGCTTGAGGCTCTCTTTTTCTGAATCGTTTAAATTGAGTGTGAATGAAAAACGATCTATTACCGAGTTAAAATTTTGATTGAAAAGATCTTCTCGATTCATATCAATATAATCCTCTTTCCCAGATCTGATAACATTTAATGAAGACCTCAATGCAATAATTTTTTTAAACGGATCTTCAGGTTTTGCCAGAGCCTCTGTATCAGCAGATAATCCTAAATGCTGATAAACGTCACGTGGATGACCTTGGTTTAATGCATCCTCAAAACTTTGTGAGTGTATTTTAAAATTTTCGAAGGACGAAACTATTTTTCCTTCTCTAACTTGCTCTACATTAAGACTAAAATCATGTTCTTTTTCTTTCAGACTGTTTTTATTATTCTGCTGACGTATAGCATAAGCTTCTCCAGTTAATACTCGATGTAAAGCGTAAGCTTTCTCTAATAAAAAAATAGCTGCATGAGTATGATCATTAGCCTCCAAAGAATCTATTTTAGTGGCATCCAATACATAGGTCCAAACCTCTTGATTTTCTCTTAAAGAAATTTCAACCGTTTTATTAAGAACATCGTATTTTAATATCTTATTCAAATATTCAGTGTCTTTTTCTAGAATACTACCCAATGCAGCAAGCATATAACAATTACCTATTCTCGATTGATTAATATCTGTAACTTTTACAGGGGTATCCACACGTGAAAGTTTTATTTTAGTAGTTTTCCAATCTAAAATGTCTTTGAGGTTTTGATCAGTAACTCTTATTTTCTTGTGGTTTAACTCTTCCTCATTAAATTGCACTTTGGTATACATGATAATCTCGCATAGTTACTTATCTAGTTAATTTTTAGTATAACGGTGCAAAATTAAGTCGGAATGATCTTTGTATGAGTTATGGGAATAGTCTTTGTTCTTCCTAGTAAGGTAGTGTTCTAAAACTGTTGATGCAGTACTATTCGACATTTTTTCTGAAGTATGAATTTGTGGCGATTATTGAAATGAGCTGTGTCGAATGCAATAGTGTTAAAGTAGTCAAATACGGAAAATCTCAAACCGGAGAAACGCTATCGGCGTCAGTTTTCAAATTGTAGCAAGACGTTCAATTGACTCATCGTCATAAAGTCTGCGAGCGAGGCGTTAAAGATCGTATTGTCGACATGACGCTCAATGGGTCTGGTGATACAGCGAGGGTATTATCAAGACTATCAGTGACTGTTGGCCCGGTCATTACTACGATTAAAAAAAGCCTGCAATCTTCTAAAGGTCAATTGGAAAAAACTGTTATTCTCTGAAAGATGAAAGAAAATTAGAAAAACAACCTGTTTTACTGTTGCCTATGCATTAGAGTTAGTTGAGAAATGGTCTTTCGGGCTCCATTACAAAAAAATATTAATTTACAGAATATTAAATTTCGGACAGATTTCAGCTATATAGACCGAATTGTTCGGTGGTGCGTTTAATTTGTTGATCATACATTTCTCTGAAATTCGAATCTGTTAATAAATAGACCAATAATGGTGTCATGCATCAGTTCAGATTTTGAGAAGCAAATCGTTTTTCTAGCCAAGCGTTTGATACGGGTTCGTAGCGTTAAGAACTTTCTTTCTATTTTTTGGGTATTTCACTTACCTTCTTCATGCAGCTCATAAGGTAATAATCGTTGATAAGCTCCAAGACCATCCGTGAAATATTTTGTTATATTAAATGGTCTGAGAAGTTGTTTGAGCCGATTATAAGCCTCATCTGTTCGATCACCAAAGGTATAGGCAAGTACTTCACTGTTATAATGATTCAGAGCAAGCCATAACCAACGTTGATTCGATTTATTGCCAACAAAAGACCATTGTTCATCAAGCTCCAAAGCAACGGATAACAATAATATTTTTTGTTCTGCATGGTTAGTATTCTTTAACTTCTCCCAATTCACCTTAATCAGATTGACCGCTTTTTTTTCAATGTCTTGATCACTGTCGATACACCAACCGATAGAACACAACCTAACCCAATCTCCCCAATGAATATCTTATTATTGGTGGCTGCTATTGCTATTTTGTTGCTTGGCTTGCAGGGCTTCATATTAAATCAATAGGCAAAGCTTCTGATTTTCAAGCGCATTCTGCTAAATCCACCTCCGCTTTATCCACCGTTTTCCTCGGAAAACAAGTTTTGAAAAAAACGCTTCTTTTGACTCAAGAGAGCTTTCAAAATTTGTTAATGATGCTTTATCAATGCGCTATTCAAGCACAACATGGAGACCCTCTGCTGTGATTAAATTTTGTGAGGATCTCTCAGGGACTACGCGCCTCGGCTTTCAGCCTTCCTTGGCGCGCAGCGATTGAAAAATACAATATCATGAGCCAAAATAATAGAAAGAAAGTGAATCATAACAGGAAAAATGCACTTGACAAAATATGTAACGATAGAAGATCAGCAATGGCAACAAATTGATGTCCGAGGCGTTGCAATGGAAGCATGCCGTCTATGGGAAGGAAATTACAATGTTCGCTCTGGTTTTTTCCGTATGCCTAAAGGGATGCAGATTCCGATACACCACCACGATTATTGGGTTCAAGTGTTCGTCATGCATGGTAAAATGGAGGTACAAGCCCAAGGAGACGATGTACACGTGATCACTGAAGGTGGATATTACTTCGTTGAGCCGGGAGAAACGCATACTGAGACGGCGCTCGAAGAAACACTGCTTTTAGTCGTATCAGAAGAGGAGCGCAAAGATTTTCGGCGTTATATTAAAACTGAATCCAACTCATAAACGGGTTCTGTCGAAAATTTTATATAAGAGCCTATCCGAAAAATCGGTGGCATAGCCCGAACCAGATCGAATTTGGATTATATTTGACCGACCGGATCATCTGAGCAAGACTTAAAATTACCTGATTCAGAATATTTCGTTAAAAAATGAAGACAAATTCCGTAGCGAAACATACCTATCCGTTGGAGGCTAAATGTTCTCCACTAATCTATCTTTATTTCTAAGTATCTACCCGGGCTGAAGTCGGTGAATCATTACATTCACCTCGTTGCTAGTTTATAGCAGATAAAATTATCATTTTTCATCTTTCTATTTTTTTATCAGAATCATGATAAGCGTTAATAATCAATTCATTTATGTTTACTTTTTAAAGCAGCCAGTTTGTTTTTGACTAGAACTTCCACAACCAAATCACTCACATCAATCGCATTGGTGACATGATGAATGGTATTACACGTGATGACTTGCACCCCTTCCATCCTAGATAATAGAGAATAAGCATCTTCTGCAAACAGCGCATGCACACCAATACAAACGACAGACTTAACCCCTGCCTGTTGTAACTGCTTCACCGTCTCCACCATGGTTCTGGCGGTGGAAATGATGTCATCGACGAGCACGAGTGTCGAGGATTCGAGCTCAGGAATAGTGGGTACTGAAATAGTCACTTCTTTATCACCACGCCGAATCTTTTCCAAAATTACATAAGGAACAGAGCCTGTTTCTGCAATATCGGCAACCCACTGCTCACTTTCCATATCAGGACCAATAAGAATTGGCTTAGGAACATGATGTTTAATCCATGTGGCAATCATCGATGTGGCATGCAAAACAAAAGTGGGGATCGAGTAGATTTCATCTAATGAATGGTAGCGGTGCAAATGCGGATCAATGGTCATCAACCAATCGAATGAACTGGATAACATCTGTGCAAAATAACGCGAGGTAATCCCCTCTCCCTGATGAAAGCGTTTATCTTGACGTAAATAGGAAAGATAAGGAGCAATCAAGCCAACTTTTCGAGCCCCTAACTCTTGAGCCGTTTTGGCAAAAAACAACAAAGGCAGTATTTTTTCATCCGGCTTGTTTAAGCTGTCCACCACCATAAGACTGCGATTGTTAACCTCTGAATTGATTTTTAAGTACCACTCCGTATCTGGAAAGCGATGAAAAGTCACATCTCCCACGTCCACTTGCAGGACTTCTTGTAATCGTCTGGCGATTTCTGAAGAATCAAATAATGAAAATAACAAGGGCTTCAAGAGCTTTCTCCTAAAAGAATGACGTCTTGTTTGTCACGTAAAACATCACAGGCGTAATGGAACTCCCCTGATGACTCCGAATGAATCGTAAATAAAGACTCACCTTTTTCAACGGATTCGCCAACATGGACATGGAGATCGATACCAGCCGATTTCGATTTAGGCGCACCAGCAAGCTTTGCGAGTTTGGCAAGCCTTCGATTATCAATGAGAGAAACTTTACCTGCTTTTGCAGCCACAATAGGATGAGTAAAACGTGCCTTGGTCAACTCTCTCATCCCACCCTGAGCTTCACAAATGGTCATTGGGTGCTTTCCTTAACCATTTCCGACCTTCTATGACCAACAAAGGCAGCATACCTAAAAGAACCCAAGAAAGACACTGAGTGAATGAAACTGGCCCAATGCCAAATAATTCCCGCAGTATGGGAACGTGATGAATCGCGATCTGCAATGAAAAACTGATACTCACAATAAAAAAGAGTCGTAAATTAGAAAACAATCCGACTTGCCAAATAGTCTTGGTATCACTACGTGCACCAAAGGCCCGCAAAAGCTCTGCAGTCACTAAGACAGAAAACGCCGCATCTTGAGCTTGAATTAAATCCCTATCCATTAAGTATTCATAAGCAAAAACACCCAGTGTTACCAAAGCCGTTAAGCAACCAATAAACGTAACTCGTTTGAAAAACGCAACATCCATCATGGATTTTTGCGTGGCTCTGGGTGGGCGATTCAAAATCCCTGGTTCTGACATATCCGTTGCTAAAGCAATGGCCGGTAAACCATCCGTGATTAGGTTAATCCATAATAATTGGATAGGAAGTAAAGGCAATGGCCAGCCAATTAAAAGTGCGATAAAAACGACCAGCAATTCACCACTATTTCCTGCTAATAAATAAGCAAGTGTTTTAGCAATGTTGTCGTAAATCGTACGTCCCTCTTCAATGCCCGCCACAATCGAGGTGAAATTATTGTCCATGATAATGATGTCGGAGGCTTCTTTAGTGACCGCAGTCCCCGTTTTCCCCATCGCAATGCCCACGGAGGCTTCTTTTAAAGCTGGGGCATCATTGACTCCATCACCTGTCATCGCAACCACCTTATTCTGTTTTTTCCAGGCGCGCACGATTTTTAATTTATGTTCCGCGGTCACCCGAGCATAGACTGCAATGTTTTTGACACAATGGTTAAACTCTTCCTCTGACATGTTTTCAAGTTCATTGCCAGTGAGCAATCGGTCACTTGCTCCCAAAATGCCAAGTTCCTGAGCAATGGCTCTAGCCGTATCAGGATGGTCTCCTGTAATCATGACGGGTTTAATACCTGCCTTTTTACAGCGACTGATGGACTCCTTACTACTCGCATGAGGGGGGTCTTGCAGGCCAATAAGACCCAAGAAGACTAGATTATTTTCAATTTCATCCTCTTCTTTTTCTAACAACCCAGATTCTAATGAGCGCTCAGCAAAGGCTAATAGTCGCAATGCTTCACTCGCCATGAGCTCACATGATTGTTTCATGCGCGTCATATCATTCAGTGTTAATTTTTTAATGCCACTTTTCGTCTTAATATGAGTACAGCGCTCTAAAATGATTTCTGGTGCCCCTTTGACAAAAGCAATATGTTCCTTGTCTTGTTGACATATGACGCTCATGCGTTTGCGCTCTGAACTAAAAGGCAACTCTTTGATGCGAGGATAAGAGGATTGCAGTTCCCCTCTCAAGATACCTCCTTTGGCTGCGGCAACCAAAAGTGCCACTTCGGTTGGGTCCCCCACGACTACCACTTGCCCATCTTGCTGATTAAATTCAGCATTGTTGCAAGCCACCATCACTCGTAAAACGGTTTGCAGCAACTTGTCTTCTAACGCATTAATTTCTTGACCTTGAACCGAAAATCCTCCTGAGAGGCTGTAACCTTCTCCATGAATACTATATACATCTTCAACTGTCACAAGCTTACGCGCCGTCATTTCCCCGACTGTCAACGTTCCTGTTTTATCAGTGCAAATGACTTGCAAACAGCCGAGTGTTTCTACCGCTGCAAGTCGTCTTACCAGTACAGCACGTCGCACCATACGCTGCACCCCAAGCGCTAAAGCCACTGTAACTACAGCAGGTAAGCCTTCAGGAATTGCAGCCACTGCAAGACTGACTGAACTCATAAATAAGCTAAACATAGGGATATTACGTAAGAGACCTAAGCCAAAAATGGTAATGACAATGAAAAAGCAAAGCCATAATAGGCGGGAACCCACTTGATTGAGTTTTTTCTGTAAAGGCGTTTCATCACGAGAGGCTTCACCCAGCATTTTGGCAATATGACCCATTTCTGTTTGCATGCCGGTCGCTACAACAAGCGCTCTGCCTGTGCCATCGGCAATGGAGGTGCCCATAAACACCATATTTTTGCGATCAGCCAGTGGAGTTTCTCTAGGACAAAGATCAAGATGTTTAGCAACTGGAAGGGATTCCCCCGTCAGCGGGGCCTCATTGATTTTAAGGGCTGACAATTCAATAAGACGCGCATCGGCAGCGATTAAATCACCACTTTCAAAAAGAATAATATCGCCTGGTACGATATCCGACGCAACAATACTTTTCGCATGACCATCACGTAAAACGGTTGCTTTAGGAGCAGCCATTTGTTGAAGAGCAAGCATGGCACGATCGGCACGATATTCTAAAACAAAGCCAATGATGGCGTTTAAAATAACAATAGCAAAAATGGCAATAGCATCGACCTTTTCATTCAATAAAAAAGAAACAACCACAGCACCTAAAAGTACCCAAATCACCACACTGCCAAATTGCTGCAAAAAAATGGCAAAAGGGGTTGTTCTTTTTTGTTGACTCAGTAAGTTAGGGCCTACTTCTTTTAATCGGTGTTTTGCTTTGCTATCCGCTAAACCAAAACTCAAGTCTGTTTTAAAATGAGAAGCAATATCTGCAGGTGCTTTCTCAAACCATCGTTCTGTCATCCCATTCATCCCTTTGCCTTGATACATCCCTTATTGAACAAGCTATTTCCTCACAAAGCCTGACGCTCAAGCAGCGTTTTGTTTTATAGAAATAGTGCATCATTACTTAAGACTCGGTCTAACAATTTAAGTATGATATCATCATACTGATTGATTAAAATAATTCTTAATCACAATACAGCAGCTGCTTATTTAATTCCAGTTGAAACCTATGAAATTCTCATGGATTTAGTGGATGAGAAAGAATTAGAAAATATAGTGGCACAAAGATTATCAAAACCATTTACCTCTATCAAAGCTGATACAGATGATTTATGAACTGCATTTTCACCCACCTGCCTTGAAAGAATGGAAAAAGTTAGCAAAAAATTTACAAGAGCACTTTAAAAAAGTACTAAAGCAGCGTCTTAAAAATCCTCATGTTGCTTCAGCAAGTCTTAGAGAAACTCTTAAGGAATGTTATTGCGGTAGGAAAGAGGAAGATTGACTTTTACCCTTAAAGAGTAGTAACCTAGTCTCAGCTAGAAAATGTCTATTTTATACTCTCCAAATCGTCGTTTTATTCATTTAATCCCTCGTTATGTAGTTTTTAATTATTGACCGGTTTCCGGCTAAATTCGCCTATCT